>NZ_CP061281.1:1311284-2622569 GCF_014621695.1 Streptomyces xanthii | reverse complement strand
CGTCCAGGTCGGACGCCGTCGGCAGCATGTCCGGGTGCGCCCACAGGCCGTCACGGCCGTCGACCCCGCGCGCGTCCGTGAGCGAGGCCCACAGGCGCGAGGCGTCCCGCAGGCGGCGCGGGCGCAGCTCCAGACCGATCAGCGTCGCGAACGTCTGCTCGGCCGGGCCGCCGGTGGCCCGGCGGCGGCGCAGCGTCTCGCGCAGCGCGTCGGCGGACGCCAGACGGGGCTTCGCGGCCGCGTGGACGACCGCGTCGACCCAGCCCTCGACGAGCGCCAGAGCCGTCTCCAGACGGGCGAGGGCCGCCTTCTGCTCCGGCGTGTCCTCCGGCTGGAACATGCCCTGCTGGAGTGCTTCCTGGATCTGCTCCGGGTTCTGCGGATCGAACTGGCCGACCACGTCCTCCAGCTTCGTGGTGTCGACCTTGATGCCCCGCGCGTAGCCGTCCACCGCGCCGAACAGGTGCGAGCGCAGCCACGGCACGTGCGCGAAGAGCCGCTGGTGGGCGGCCTCGCGCAGCGCCAGGTAGAGGCGCACCTCCTCCATGGGGACGCTCAGGTCCTTGCCGAAGGACTCGATGTTCAGCGGGAGCAGCGCGGCCTTGCCCGCCGGGATCAGCGGCAGGCCGATGTCGGTGGACCCGACGACCTCGCCGGCGAGCGTGCCCAGGGCCTGGCCGATCTGCGAACCGAACATGGCGCCGCCCATGGAGCGCATCATGCCGATCAGCGGGCCTGCCATGGCCTGCATCTCCTCGGGCAGCACGTCGCCCATGGCCATGCCGACGCGCTCGGCGACCGGGTCGACGAGCTCCTTCCACACCGGGAGGGTCGCCTCGACCCACTCGGCGCGGCTCCAGGCCACGGCCGAGGCGGCGCCCGAGGGCAGCGACGTCGCGTCGTCGAGCCACAGGTCGGCCAGGCGCACGGCCTCCTCGACCGCGGTGCGCTCGGCGGGACCCACGCTCGCGTCCTTCACACCGTCCTGCGTGCCCTGCGAGACGGTCTGGCGGGCGATGTCCTTGGCCATGTCCCAGTTCACCGGCCCGCCCTCGTAGGAAAGCATCTGGCCGAGCTGCTGGAAGGCCGCCCCCAGGTCGTTCGGATTCATCGAGCCGAACATCGCCGCGAACGGGTTGTCCCCGCCCGCGCCGCCCGGACCGCCCGGGAACCCGAATCCGAAGGGGTTGGCCGGTCCCTGACCGCCACCGCCCTGCTGGTCCTTCTTCTTGCCCTCGTCGCCGTCGTCCGGCTCCTCCGGCGGAAGGCCGAAACCGAATGGGGTGTCACTCACGGGAATCCTCGGCTGGTAAGGCCGCCGGTTTCTTCGCCCGGCGGCGACTGCCCGACTACACACCCAGCGTAGACACCATGGCGGGATCGGGCCTCAGTGCTTCGCCGGCTCATGGCCTGCGGCAGGATGGATGCCTCCTGGTACGTACGCGTCATACACGAACGTACTGAAGACAACCGCTGGAGACGCCCGGTGAGTTCCCCAGATCCGCAGGTTCGCGCAGCGCGAAACCCCTCAACCAGTCCGGCCGCGCGCGGCCCCGTCGTCGCGGTCACCGGTGCCGCGTCCGGCGTCGGCGCCCTGCTCACGGAGCGGCTCGCCGCGTCGGACGAGATCAAGCAGGTGCTCGCCATCGACGAGCGGCGTGGTGAGTGCGCCGCCGCTACCTGGCACATCCTGGACGTCCGCGACCCGGCGATCGCCGAGAAGCTGCGCGGCGCCGACGTCGTCGTCCACCTGGCGCTCGACCTCGACCTGGAGTCCGACCCGGCCGCCCGCACGGCCTACAACGTGCGCGGCACCCAGACCGTCCTGACCGCCGCGGCCGCCGCCGGTGTCCACCGCGTCGTCCTGTGCACGTCCGCCATGGTCTACGGGGCGCTGGAGGACAACGAGCTGCCGCTGTCCGAGGACGCCGAGCTGCGCGCCACGGCCGAGGCGACCGGTGTCGGCGACCTCCTGGAGATCGAGCGGCTCGCCAAGCGCGCCCCGCGCGCGCACCCCGGCCTCAACGTCACCGTGGTGCGTCCCGCGGTGCTCGTCGGCGGCATGGACACGGCTCTCACCCGCTACTTCGAGTCGCCGCGCCTCCTCGTGGTCGCGGGCTCGCGTCCCGCGTGGCAGTTCTGCCACGTGGAGGACCTGTGCAGCGCCCTGGAGTACGCGGTCCTGGAGAAGGTCGAGGGGGAGCTGGCGGTCGGCTGCGAGGGCTGGCTCGAGCAGGAGGAGGTCGAGGAGCTCAGCGGCATCCGGCGCATGGAGCTGCCCTCGGCGGTGGCGCTCGGCGCCGCCGCCCGGCTGCACCGGATCGGCCTGACGCCCTCGCCCGCCGGGGACCTCGCCTACACGATGTACCCGTGGGTCGTGAGCGGCAGCCGGCTGCACGACGCCGGATGGCGGCCCGGATGGACCAACGAGGAGGTCCTCGCGGAGCTCCTGGAGGAGGTCGCCGGACGGCACACCGTGGCGGGCCGGCGGCTCGGCCGCAAGGACGCGACGGCGGCCGGCGCGGCCGGTGCGACGGTGGCGCTGCTGGGCGCGGCCGCGGCCGTGCGCCGGGTCCGCAAGGCGCGGCGCCGCATCTGAGGCGGGGCGCGGCCGACGGGTCGTCCAGCGGAAACGCTCCTGCCGGCCGCGAGAAGGCTTCTTCTCCTGTAGGAGCCTCCAAGCCGCCCCGCGCGCGTGCCGGGCGATAGCGCTATTCACCGTTGTCGCCGGTGTGCGGCACGATGGGAGGCATGGCACCCACGACGCACGACCACCCTGGTGAGCAGGCGGCACACGACCCCATCAAGCTGCTCGCCGTCCGCGAGACCCCGCTCTCCGTCGACGAGGTCTTCCGGGCCGTCGGCGACGACGCCGCGGGCGGCACCACGCTCTTCGTGGGCACCGTGCGCAACCACGACGGCGGTGCCGACGTGGACAAGCTCGGGTACTCCTGTCACCCGACCGCCGAGGCCGAGATGCGGCGCATCGCGGACAAGGTCGTCGCCGAGTACCCCGTACGGGCGCTCGCGGCCGTGCACCGGATCGGCGACCTGGCCGTCGGCGACATCGCCGTCGTCGTCGCCGTGTCCTGCCCCCACCGCGGCGAGGCCTTCGAGGCCTGCCGCAAGCTGATCGACGACCTCAAGCACGAGGTGCCGATCTGGAAGCACCAGACCTTTTCGGACGGTACGGAAGAGTGGGTGGGAGCCTGCTGAGGTTCCGGTTGCGTAACCGCACCCCTGAGGCGAGCGTTGACACTGCGGATGGTTAATCTGCTGATCAGTCAGTTGCGGACGCTCATGGGGTCGGGAGGTCGGCATGGCGGCACTCATGTGGCTGCTCATTCCGGTTGTCGCTGCGGTCGGCGCCGGGTTGTGGGGCTCGTGGGCCGGTCGCAACCGCAAGAAGGCGGGCGACGTGAGCGAGATCGGCGGCTACACACGCTTCCGAGAGGCGATGGACAGGTCGCACTCGCACTCCGGTACGTGACGCGGTCGCGTTCCGGCGCATGAACCGGCCGGGCCCCGTACGGCCCGGCCCCACGGGTGCGCCGGCGGACCCGTCCCGTACTGTCGTTCCATGCCACGCCGCACCGCGACGATGCTCGCCTCGACCCTGATGCTGATCGCGCTGCTCTGCGCAGGGGTGCTCATCAAAGTTCCCTACGCGGAGATGTCCCCGGGCCCGACGGTGAACACCCTCGCGGACCACGACGGCGAACCCGTGATCCAGATCTCCGGTCACAAGACGTACGAGACGTCCGGGCACCTGAACATGACGACGGTCCGCGTCACCAGCGCCGACTACAACATGAACCTGGTGTCGGCGGTCTACGGATGGGTCGCACACGACAGCATCGTGGTGCCGCACGACACGCTCTACCCGGACGGCCAGACCGAGGAGCAGTCCTCGCAGGAGAACGCCGAGGAGTTCAGCCAGTCCCAGGAGAGCGCCAAGGTCGCCGCCCTGAACGAGCTGGACATCCCGGTGAAGTCCTGGGTGATCGTCTCCACCGTCGTCAAGGACAGCCCCTCCGAGGGCCGGCTGCACGCCGGTGACGTCATCAAGGCCGTCGACGGCACGAAGGTCACCCAGCCCTCGGACGTCGCCAAGCTCGTCACCAAGCACGAGCCGGGCGAGGACGTCGACTTCACGATCGTGCCCGTCAAGGAGGCGGCCGCCGCCGAGAAGGAGGGCAAGGTGGCGACCCGTACGGAGCAGGTGACGATCAAGACGGACAAGGCCGACGACGGCCGCGCGATCGTCGGCATCCAGGCCGGCACCGACCACACCTTCCCGTTCCAGATCGACATCAAGCTCGCCGACGTCGGCGGGCCCAGCGCCGGCCTCATGTTCGCCCTCGGCATCGTCGACAAGCTCACGCCCTCGGACCTCACCGGCGGCAAGTTCGTCGCCGGCACGGGAACGATCGACGACGCCGGCAAGGTCGGCCCGATCGGCGGCATCCAGATGAAGACCGTCGGCGCGCGCGCGAAGGGCGCCGAGTACTTCCTGACGCCGAAGGACAACTGCGCGACGGCGGCCAAGGACACCCCGGACGGCCTCACGCTCGTCAAGGTCGACACCATCGACGACGCGATGGACGCCCTCAAGGACATCCGCAGCGGCAAGACCGCCGACCTGCCGCGCTGCACCGCCAAGTAGACGCGCGAGAACGAGCGAGCAAGTAGAGGCGCGAGAACGAGCGAGCAGGTAGACGCGCGAGAAGGGGCGCACCGGGATCTCCCGGTGCGCCCCTTCTCCGTAGGCGGTGCGGTGAGTGACGAACGGACTCAGTCGGCGAAGGTCGCCGACAGGGCCTCGGCGAGACCGGGGACCAGCTTGGAGCCCGTGAGGACCTCCGTGGACGAGTCCTTCTCGCGCAGCCGCAGCGCCGACTCGCGCGTGCCGTCGCGCAGCACCGCGACGGTCATCCGGACCTCCTGGCGGTCGGGGTGCTCGGCGACCCACTTGGCGAGCTTCTTGTCGCTCAGGCCCTCCGGGACGGACGCCTCGGCGGACGGCGGAAGCATCAGCCGCTCGACGGTCAGGGCGCAGCCGGCGACGGCGTCGGGCCACGCGATGGTGCCGAGGAACTCGTCCAGCGGCTTGTCGGCAGGAACCTCGTCCTGCTCGATCGGGGTGAGGCCGGGGGCCTCCTGCTCGCCCTCGAGACCGAGCTGGGCGGCGAGAGCGGGTTCCTGGGCGCGCAGCGCGGCCGTGTCGACAAGGGCGAAGAGGCGAGCGGGCTGGTCCCAGCCGAGGCCGGAGGCGTACTCGTCGATCTCGAGGACGGCCCGGGTGAGGGGGCTCGCTGCCATGGGAGTGTTGGACATGGTCACAATCCTGCCTCGTTCGTCCCCCGAAGCGGGAACTGAGTAAAGCGTGAGTAAGTTGCATAGGTGATGGGTCCGCGATCTCGGGGGCCTGACCGATCGACTGAACTTCGAGGTGCAGACCTTGGCTTTCCAGATGCCGGACCGCGGCGGGGGCCCGACGGGGCCGCGGATCAGAGTGGGCCGACCCTCCCGGCGCGCACGGACGCTGCTGTTGACGCTGGGCGTCCTGGCCGTGCTCGGCATGGCCTTCGTCATGTTCGCCGGGTTCTGGACGGACTGGCTCTGGTACCGGTCGGTCAGGTACTCGTCCGTCTTCACGACGACTCTGTGGACGAAGATCGGTCTGTTCTTCGTCTTCGGCCTGCTCATGGCGGTCGCCGTCGGGGTGAACGTGTGGCTGGCGCACCGGCTGCGTCCGCCGCTGAGCGCCATGTCCATGGAGCAGCAGAGCCTGGACCGCTACCGGATGGGCATCGCGCCCTTCAAGAAGTGGCTCCTCATCGGCATCACGGCCCTGGTGGGCCTGATCGCGGGCGCCTCGGCCGCGAGCCAGTGGCGCACCTGGCTGATGTACGTGAACGGCGTGCCGTTCCACCAGAAGGACCCGCAGTTCCACATGGACGTGGCCTTCTACGCGTTCGACCTGCCCTGGTACCGCTTCCTGCTCGGCTTCGGGTTCGCGGCCACCGTCCTCGGCCTGGTCGCCGCCGCGCTGACGCACTACCTGTACGGCGGGCTGCGCATCACCAGCCCGGGCGCGCGGGCCACCGCCGCCGCGACCGGCCATCTGTCCGTCCTCCTGGGCGTGTTCGTCGCCCTGAAGGCCGTCGCGTACTGGCTCGACCGGTACGGACTCGCGGTGAAGTCGAGTGACTTCAAGGCGACGGACAACTGGACGGGCCTGCGCTACGTGGACGCGAACGCGTACCTGCCGGCGAAGACGATCCTGTTCTGCATCGCCGTCATCTGCGCGATCCTGTTCTTCGCCACCCTGTGGCGCCGCACCTGGCAGCTGCCCGTCATCGGCTTCGGCCTGATGGTGCTCTCGGCGATCCTGATCGGCGGCCTGTACCCGGCCATCGTCCAGAAGTTCCAGGTCCAGCCGAACGAGCAGGCCAAGGAAGCGCCGTACATCCAGAAGAACATCGACGCGACGCGCAAGGCCTACGAGATCGACGACACGCCGATCGAGGACTACAGCGGCAAGGGGTCGTCGGACACCAAGAAGCAGCGCACGGACGCCGACACGGCGGCCAGCTACCGGCTCAACGACCCGAACGTGGTCTCGCCGACCTTCCAGCAGCTCGAGCAGCAGCGGAAGTACTACCAGTTCCCGACCACTCTGGACGTGGACCGGTACGACGGCCAGGACACGGTGGTGGGTCTGCGCGAGCTGAACCTGGGCAAGCTCGACAAGCGCAACTGGATCAACGACCACTTCGTCTACACGCACGGCTACGGTGCCGTGACGGCGAAGGGCACGTCGACGTCCCAGGGCGCTCCCCAGTTCACGGAGTCCGGACTGCCGACCGACGGCAACCTCGGCTCGTACGACCAGCGCATCTACTACGGCGAGAAGACGACGCAGTACTCGATCGTCGGCGGACCGCAGAAGGAGCTGGACTACGAGCAGGAGGACGGCACCCAGCAGACCACCAGCTACAAGGAGAAGAGCGGGGTCAACCTCGACAATCCGGTGAACCGGGCGGCGTACGCGGTGGCCTTCAGCGAGCCGCAGATCCTCTACTCGGGCGCCATCGGCGAGGGCTCGCGCATTCTCTACAACCGCACCCCGAAGGAGCGCGTCGAGGCCGTCGCGCCCTGGCTGACCATCGACGGCGACCCGTACCCGACGGTCGTCGGCGGGAAGATCAAGTGGGTCGTCGACGCCTACACGACGTCGAACGGCTACCCGTACGCGTCGCGCACGACGCTGGGCGACAGCACCGCCGACTCGCTCAACGAGGGCGACAGCCAGCGCGCCGTGGTGGCCCAGCAGAACCAGGTCAACTACATCCGGAACTCGGTGAAGGCGACCGTCGACGCCAACACGGGCGAGGTCAAGCTCTACACGTGGGACTCCGCCGACCCGGTCCTGAAGACCTGGAAGAAGGCGTTCCCCGGCACCGTGGAGCCCAAGAGCGCCATCCCGGCGGACCTGATGGAGCACCTGCGCTACCCGCAGGACATGTTCAAGGTCCAGCGCGAGCTGCTCAGCCTGTACCACGTCACGAAGCCGACCCAGTTCTACAACGCGTCGGACGCCTGGCAGGTCCCCAACGACCCGACCAAGCGGGACAACAGCGCGGTGCCGCCGTACTACCTGTCCATGAAGCTGCCCGGGCAGGACGCCCAGCAGTTCTCGCTGACGACGACGTTCACGCCGAGCGGCCGGCCCAACCTGCGGGCGTTCATGGCGGTCGACGCCGACGCCACCAGCAAGGACTACGGCAAGATCAGGCTCCTCAGAGTCACCGAGGAGAGCGCCCAGGGCCCCGAGCAGGTGCAGAACAAGCTCAACTCCTGGGACCCGGTGGCGAACTGGGTGCGTGACATGAAGGGCGCCGACTCGACGGTGCTCTACGGCAATCTGCTGACCGTGCCCCTGGGCAAGGGCTTCCTCTACGTGGAGCCGATGTACGCCCAGGGACGCAGCTCCGAGTACCCGCTGATGCGTAAGGTCGCGGTCTCCTACGGGGACCGCAGAGGCTTCGCGGACTCCCTGTCGGAGGCGCTGAACCAGGCCTTCGACGTGGACGGGGCGACGCCGCCCGCGGAGCCGGAGAAGCCCGGTGGGGACACGACGAACCCGCCGGAGAACTCGACGGTCAAGGAAGCCCTCGCGGACGCCGAGAAGGCCTTCGAGGACGGCCAGAAGGCCATGAAGGAAGGCGACTGGTCCGCCTACGGCGAGGCGCAGGACAAGCTGCAGGACGCCCTGGAGCGCGCCGAGAAGGCCCAGGACGCGGCCGACAAGGCGGCCGGAACCGAGAAGGACGGCGGCAAGAACGCCGAGAAGGACAGTGCGAAGGACGCCGAGAAGGACGGCGATAAGACCACTGGCTGACCGAAGCCCCTCCCGCGCCGTGCTACGGTTGTGCACACAACGGCGCGGGGTGGAGCAGCTCGGTAGCTCGCTGGGCTCATAACCCAGAGGTCGCAGGTTCAAATCCTGTCCCCGCTACTGATGATCGAAGGCTCGGAAGCATCAGCTTCCGGGCCTTCGGTGCGTCATGGCCCAGGACGTCAAGAGCCGCTGGCATGTGCGAAGACTGTGCGAAGGCTGCGTCGCCCGGGGCCAGTTGGGAAAACTGTGTTTCACTTATCTCTCTGTGGGCATGTCGACAAAACGCTGAAGTGACCTCACGGGCTGCGGTATTCCAGGTGTACCCAGGTTGCAGGTGGTGCGACGATGGACGTTATGGGGGACAAGGCAACTCTGTTGGAGACAGGGCGGTTTGTGCAGCCTTCCGGTCCCGAGGACATGGGGGAGCCGGCTGAGGCCGCAGAAGAAGCACGCCGACGGCTGGCCGCGGAGGCCGGTGACGTCGAGGCGATGAGCGTCCTCGGCGCGATGCTGCTGCGCCGCGGAGACCTCGACGGAGCCGAGCCCCTGCTGCGCGCCGCCACCGGCGAGGGCGACCGGGCCGCCGCCAACAACCTGGGCGTCCTGCTCCACCAGCGGGGCTACGCGGAAGAGGCCGCCGGCTGGTGGCGCATCGCCGCCGTCGCCGGATCCGCCCCGGCCGCCCACGCGCTCGGCCGCCACCACCGCGAGCGCGGCGACGAACCCGCCGCCGAGTACTGGCTGCGCCAGTCCGCCGAGCAGGGCCACACCCTGGGCGCGTACGCGCTGGCGGACCTGCTGGAGCACCGCAGTGACGTCGGCGCCGAGCGCTGGATGCGGGTCGCCGCCGAGCGCGGGCACCGCGAGGCCGCGTACCGGCTCGCGCGTGCCCTCGACCGCAAGGGCGCAGCCGACATCCTCGCCGCCGAGGAGGAGCGCACGCCCGCCGCCGAGGCCGAGCAGTGGTACCGGCAGGCCGCCGCGCGCGGACACCGCCGGGCCGCCCTGCACCTCGGTTCCATCCTGGAGAAGCGCGGCGACCTCAAGGAGGCGGGCCGCTGGTACCTGACGTCCGCGAAGGACGGCGAGCCGCGCGCCGCGTGCGCCCTCGCCTTCCTGCTGCGCGACGCGGGCGACGAGGAGAGTGCCGCCGTGTGGTGGCTGCGCGCAGCCCAGGACGGCGACGGGAACGCGGCGAACGCGCTGGGCGCCCTGCACGCCCAGCGGGGCGAGACGCAGACCGCCGAGCGCTGGTACCGCGCCGCCATGGACGCGGGCGACAACAACGGCGCGTACAACCTGGGCCTGCTGTGCGCCGAGCAGAAGCGCACCCAGCAGGCCGAGAGCTGGTACCGCCGCGCCGCCTACGCGGGCCACCGCGAGGCGGCCAACGCGCTGGCGGTGCTGCTCCTCCAGCACGGCGACGCGACCGGCGCCGAGCCCTGGTTCTCCAAGGCGGCCGAGGCCGGAAGCGTCGACGCGGCCTTCAACCTCGGCATCCTCTACGCGGGTCGCACGGGCGAGGAGGACGAGGCCAAGGCGCTGGAGTGGTACGAGCGGGCCGCCGCCGGCGGGCACACCGAGGCCGCGCTGCAGGCCGGCATCGCCCGGCTGCGCGACGGCGACGAGCAGAGCGCCGAGCGGCACCTGCGGTGCGCGGCCGGCGGCGGCAGCCCCGAGGCGGCCTACCGGCTGGCCTCGCTGCTCGACGTGCGGCGCCCGCCCGAGACCCGGCACGAGCTGGGCGAGCCCGTGATCCAGCGCAGCGAGTGCGAGGAGTGGTACGAGCGGGCCGCCGAGCACGGACACCGGCGCGCCCAGGTACGGGTCGGCATGCTCGCCGCCGCGCGCGGGGACGTCGTGGAGGCGGCGCGCTGGTACCGCGAGGCCGCCGAGGCGGGGTCCCGCAACGGCGCCTTCAACCTCGGCCTGCTGCTCGCGCGCGAGGGCAGCGAGCCGGAGGCCGCCCTGTGGTGGCGCCGCGCCGCGGACGCCGGGCACGGCCGCGCCGCGCTGCGGCTCGCCCTGCTGCGCACCCGCCGCGGCGACCTCGTCGAGGGACAGAAGTGGGCCTCGCGGGCCGTGGAGCTCGGCCCGGCGGAGGTCGCCGAGCGGGCCGCGCGCCTGCGCGACGCACTGCGCCAGGAGCTCTCCGCGTAGGCGCCGCAAGGGCTGCGCGGGGGTCACACAGAGGCTGCGCGGGGGCTGCTGAAAGGAATTTGCGCTGGTCGGGGGCATCCCGTAAGGTTGGGTTCACCGACGCGGGGTGGAGCAGCTCGGTAGCTCGCTGGGCTCATAACCCAGAGGTCGCAGGTTCAAATCCTGTCCCCGCTACTGAAAGTCCGAGGCCCGGAGCCATTGCGCTCCGGGCCTCGGCGCATGTCCGGGGCCGGTCAGGACGTGTGCCCCACGGCCTCCTCGTAGAGCTTGCGGTCCACCGTCCTCGACTCGGGCAGCGGATCGCCCTCGGAGACGCCCGCCGCCTTGTACGCGGCCTGCAGCCGGTCGGTCGAGCCGGAGCGGATCTCCCAGTCCATGCGCAGCGACGGGGTCGACTCCAGGATGCCCTTGTCGATCTTCAGCAGGTCGGCGAGCTCCTTCACGAACGCGGGGTCCTTCTTGTAGTCGCCCGGGAAGTACGTGTTGACCGTACGGATGTACGCGCGCAGCAGGGCGACGCCCGCGTCGGGGTCGTCCTTGAGCAGGTTCGGGCCGAAGAGCAGGCCGCCCAGCGGCTCGCCCAGGGGCTGGCCGCCGAGGAACGCGAAGCGGCGGTCGCCGTCGATCTTGCGCCACACCGGGTCGAGCAGCCAGGCCGAGTCGACGCCGCCGTTCTGCAGCGCGGTCAGCACGTCCGCCGAGCCGAGCTGCTGGAACTGGATCTTGTCGAGGCCGCCGCCGTGCTTCTTCAGGGCCGTGTTCATCGGGTACGAGATGACGGAGCCCTTGCCGATCATCGTGCCGAGCCTGCGGCCGGCCATGGTGACGTGGTCGGCGCTCTCGCCCTTCTTGAGGCGCACCCACAGGCCGCTCTTGGAGGCGGGGTCGGGGGAGAAGTTCCCGGCGACCCACTTGATGTCGAAGCCGCCGAGGATGCCGTTCATGACCGCGGCCTCGGGGGCCGCCCACTGGGCGTCGATGTCGCCCTTGGCGAGCAGGGGCAGCGCCTCGGGCGTCGGCAGCACCTTCAGGGTGACGTCCAGGCCCTCCTTCTCGAACTCGCCCTTCTTGACGGCCATTTCGAGCGGGGCGACGTACTCGGCGGCCAGGGTGCCCGTCGCGATGGTCAGCTTGCGGGTCTTGGCGAGCTTGACCGGGGCGGGGGAGCCGGGGGAGCAGCGGGCCGGTTTACGGTCCGGGGCACGGTCGGCGGGGTCGGTCCAGCCGGCCTTGCCGCAGCCCGCGACCGCCTTGATGGTGCGGGGTTTCGCGGCCGTGCCGGACGTGGAGTCGTTCTTGGCGCAGGCCGCCGTGCCGGTCAGCAGGGCGCCGGTGAGCAGCAGGGGCAGTGCGAGGGAGCGCGTGCGCAAGGGGAGCCTCCGTACAGCGTCATACGTAACACGTAACCGGGAAGGGACTCAGGGGGTGGGCGGCGGCTTCACGACTGGCCGCGGCCGCGGTCGCGCGGGGCCCACGGGGTGAGCAGGCGGCCGGCGAGGCGGACCAGTTCGGAGAAGAGGACGCCGAGCGCGGCCACGCAGACGATGCCCACGAACATGACGTCGTTCTGGAAGAGGGCGCGCGCGTCGAAGATGAGGTGGCCGAGGCCGTTCGTCGCAGCGATCTGCTCGGAGGCGACGATGACGAGGACCGCGACGCCGGCCGCGATCCGCGCGCCCACCAGCACGGCCGGCAGCGATGCGGGCAGCAGGACGTGGCGGAACATCTGCCAGGAGGACGCGCCGAAGACCTGGCCCGCGTCCCGGTGCCCGGCGGGGACCGCGACGACCGCCGCCATCGTCGAGATCCAGACGAAGAAGAAGACCGTCGCCGCGACGAGCGCGACCTGCGGGCCCTCGCCCAGCCCGAACATGTTGAGGAAGACCGGCAGCAGGGCCAGCTTGGGCACCACGTAGAGGGCGTCGAGGAGGGGTTCGAGCGCGGCCCTGACCAGGGCGACCGAGCCCATGAGGAGGCCGAGGAGATAGCCGGAGACGGTGCCGATCGCGTAGCCCGCGAGGACGCGCTTGAGGGTGGCCCACACGTCGGGCCACAGTTCGCCCTCCGCTGCCCGGTCCCAGCCGTCGGCCAGGATCGTGGACGGGGCCGGGTAGACGCGGGCGTCGATCCACTCCTGGGCGGCCGCGAGCTGCCAGAGCAGGACCAGGGCGAGCGGCACGGCGACGGCGAGGGAGAGTTCCAGGGCGCGGCGGCGGCGCCGGGTGCGGACCGGGTGGAGTTCGCGGGGGCCCGGAGCGCGGACCAGGAGGCCGGCGGTGTCCTTCTCTGGGGCGGTCGTCGTCATGCGGGCACCGCCGCGGTGTGCTGCTCCTGGTGCACCTCGCCGCGCAGCAGGTCCCACAGCTCGCCCTTCAGGGCGGTGAACTCCGGGGTGCTGCGGATGTCGCCGGTGCGCGGCCGGGCGAACGGCGGGCGGCGCTCGGCGATCACCCGGCCCGGCCGCGCCGACATCACCAGGACGCGGTCGCCGAGGACGATCGCCTCCTCCAGGCTGTGCGTGATGAACAGCGTGGTGGTGCGGGTGGTCTGGGTGAGGGCGAGCAGTTCGTCCTGGAGGATCGTGCGCAGCTGGGCGTCCAGCGCGGCGAACGGTTCGTCCATGAGCAGGATCTCCGGCTCCACGGCCAGGGCGCGGGCGATGGCGACGCGCTGGCGCATGCCGCCGGACAGGGCGGAGGGGTAGGCGTCCGCGAAGTCGGCGAGGCCCATGCGGGCGAGCCAGTCGCGGGCCCGGGTGTTCGCCTCGCGGCGCGGGACCTTCTGGATGTCCAGGCCGAAGCGGACGTTGGCCAGCACGGTCTTCCAGTCGTAGATGCCGTAGTCCTGGAAGATCATCGCGGCCGGACGGGGGCTGGAGGTGCTGATCTCCAGGGTGCCGGTCGAGGGGCGGGTCAGGCCGGCGGCTATCCGGAGCAGGGTGGACTTGCCGCAGCCGGACGGGCCCACGACGCAGACGAACTCGCCGGGGGTCAGCTGGAGGTCCACGGGGCCCAGGGCGTGGGTCTCGCCGAAGGTGCGGGTCAGTTCTCGGGCGCGGAGTTTGTGGTGCACGGGGCCCTCCGGGGGTGCGGCTGGATGGTGGTGGGCGCCCGCGAGAATATGACGGGGCGTCAGATTGCGGAAGGGGGTGCGTGTGGGGGCGTGTATCTGGGGGCGGGGGCGGTCGCGCCGTTGTGGGTGCGGTTCGTTCGCCGGTGCCGCGCCGTCGTGGCTGGTCGCGCAGTTCCCCGCGACCCTGAAGGCGCACTTCGTGCGGCCTCAGGGGGTGAGCTGGTCGTGCCCCGCGGTGGAGTCGCTGACGGGTGCGGCCCCGTGCCCCTCGCGGAGGGCGTCAAAAAGGGCCCGCACCTGTTGGTGCGGGCCCTCTTCGATGTGTGGCGGGTTGCGTTACGCCGTCGCGCAGGACGGGCACAGGCCCCTGTATGTGACCTCCACGTCCGAGATCGTGAAGCCGAAGCGCTCCGAGTCGGGGAGGTCGGTCAGCGGGTTCCCGCTGGGGTGGACGTCGCGGATCTGGCCGCACTGGGCGCAGACCAGGTGCTGGTGCGGGCGGTGCGCGTTCGGGTCGTAGCGCTTCGCGCGCTTGTCCGTGGCGACCTCGATGACCTCGCCGAGCGAAACCATCTCACCCAGGGTGTTATAGACCGTGGCACGCGAGATCTCGGGCAGCTTGGCGACGGCGCGCGAGTGCACCTCGTCGGCGGTCAGGTGCACGTGATCCCCGTCGAGGACCTCGGCCACGACGCGCCGCTGCGCGGTCATCCGCCAGCCGCGTCCGCGCAGTCGTTCCAACAGGTCACTCATGTAGACCAGCCTAACAGTCGGGGGACCAGGTCCCGAACGGGCGTAACCTTGGAGTATTGCTTGACTTAGACATTGTCCATTGTAGGATCAAGCTCGGCTCAGGCCAAGCGACAGGACAACTCCGGAAGGGCCCGCAATGTCCGAGAACCATGAAGCGATCGTCACCGACCCGAAAGCGGAGGGCGCGGGTGGTTGCCCCGTTGCGCACGGGCGAGCGGCCCACCCGACCCAGGGCGGCGGAAACCGCCAGTGGTGGCCGGAGCGGCTCAATCTGAAGATCCTCGCGAAGAACCCCGCGGTGGCGAACCCGCTGGGTGAGGACTTCGACTACGCGGAGGCCTTCAAGGCACTCGACCTCCCGGCCGTCAAGCGGGACATCGCCGAGGTGCTCACCACCTCCCAGGACTGGTGGCCGGCCGACTTCGGCAACTACGGCCCGCTGATGATCCGTATGGCCTGGCACAGCGCCGGCACGTACCGCATCAGCGACGGCCGCGGCGGCGCCGGTGCCGGTCAGCAGCGCTTCGCGCCCCTGAACAGCTGGCCGGACAACGCGTCCCTGGACAAGGCCCGCCGTCTGCTGTGGCCGGTCAAGAAGAAGTACGGCAAGTCCATCTCGTGGGCCGACCTCATGATCCTCACGGGCAACGTGGCGCTGGAGACGATGGGCTTCAAGACCTTCGGCTTCGCCGGCGGCCGCGTGGACGAGTGGGAGCCGGACGAGGACGTCTACTGGGGCCCCGAGACCGAGTGGCTCGGCGACGAGCGCTACACGGGCGACCGTGAGCTGGAGAACCCGCTCGCCGCGGTCCAGATGGGTCTCATCTACGTGAACCCCGAGGGGCCGAACGGGAACCCGGACCCGATCGCCGCCGCCCGCGACATCCGCGAGACGTTCCGCCGTATGGCGATGAACGACGAGGAGACCGTCGCCCTGATCGCCGGTGGTCACACCTTCGGCAAGACCCACGGCGCCGGCCCGGCCGACGCGGTGGCCGCCGACCCCGAGGCCGCTCCCATGGAGCAGCTGGGCCTCGGCTGGAAGAGCAGCTACGGCACGGGTGTCGGCAAGGACGCGATCACGTCCGGCCTGGAGGTCACCTGGACCACCACCCCGACCCAGTGGAGCAACGGGTTCTTCAAGAACCTCTTCGAGTACGAGTACGAGCTCACCCAGAGCCCGGCCGGTGCCAACCAGTGGGTGGCCAAGGACGCCGAGGCGACCGTCCCGGACGCCTTCGACCCGTCGAAGAAGCACCTCCCGACGATGCTCACCACGGACCTCTCGCTGCGCTTCGACCCGATCTACGGGCCGATCTCGCGCCGCTTCTATGAGAACCCGGAGGAGTTCGCGGACGCCTTCGCCCGCGCCTGGTACAAGCTGACGCACCGTGACATGGGCCCGGTCGTCCGCTACCTGGGCCCGGAGGTCCCCTCCGAGGTGCTGCTGTGGCAGGACCCGCTGCCGGCGCGCGAGGGCGAGCTGCTCGGCGCCGCCGAGATCGCCGCGCTCAAGGAGGAGGTGCTCGGCTCCGGCCTCTCGGTCGCGCAGCTGGTCTCCACCGCGTGGGCCTCGGCGTCCTCCTTCCGCGGCAGCGACAAGCGCGGCGGTGCCAACGGCGCCCGTATCCGCCTGGAGCCGCAGCGCAACTGGGAGGTCAACAACCCGGACGAGCTGTCCCAGGTCCTCAGCAAGCTCGAGGGCATCCAGCAGGCGTTCAACGCCAAGGGCGGCAAGCAGGTCTCCCTGGCCGACCTGATCGTGCTCGCGGGCACCGCGGCCGTCGAGAAGGCGGCCAAGGACGGCGGCGTCGAGGTCGAGGTCGGCTTCACGCCGGGCCGTGTCGACGCGACGCAGGAGCAGACGGACGTGGAGTCCTTCTCCGCGCTCGAGCCCTCCGCCGACGGCTTCCGCAACTACGTGGGCAAGGGCAACCGCCTGCCCGCCGAGTTCCTGCTGCTCGACAAGGCGAACCTGCTCACCCTGAGCGCCCCCGAGCTGACCGTCCTCGTCGGCGGCCTGCGCGTCCTGGGGACCAACCACGGCCAGTCGAAGCACGGCGTCCTCACGGAGCGCCCGGGCACGCTGACGAACGACTTCTTCGTCAACCTGCTCGACCTCGACACCCAGTGGAAGTCCACGTCCGAGGCGCAGGACGAGTTCGAGGGCCGCGACGCCTCCGGTGCGGTCAAGTGGACCGGCACCCGCGCCGACCTGGTCTTCGGTTCCAACTCGGAGCTGCGTGCCGTCGCCGAGGTCTACGCGAGCGATGACGCCAAGGAGAAGTTCGTGAAGGACTTCGCCGCGGCCTGGACCAAGGTCATGGACCTGGACCGGTTCGAGGTCTGATCGCTGCCTCCGTGCCGCCGCCCCCACGGGGGTGAACGCTTCGGCAGGCGCCCGGTGAAGGCCGCGGTCATGGCCCTTCGCGGCTGAACCCCCGGGCGCCCGCCGAGAGACGGGAGGGCCGGTTCCCCACGGGGAGCCGGCCCTCTTTGTCGTGCCGTCGTGCCGTCGCGCCGTCGTGCCTTCGCGCCGCCGCGCAGGGTCGTACGGCGTCAGGCGAGGTCGTGGGCCAGGCGCCGGGCCGGGGCCCAGGCGCGGATGATGTCGCGGACGGAGACGATGCCGACCGGCTCGCGCCCGTCGAGCACGATCAGATGCCGGAAGCCGCCGTGCGCCATCGCCTGGGCGGCGTCCTCCAGGGTCCACGCCGGGGTGGCGAAGACGACGTCGGTGGTGGTGTGGGTGCCCGCGGTCTCGTGATCGGGATTCTGGTCGAGGCCGAGGGAGTTGAGGACGTCGCGCTCGGTGAGGATGCCGATGCCGCAGCCGTCGGGGTCGAGGACCACGGCGGCGCCGACGCGGCGCGCGGACATCAGCCGGGCCGCCTGGCGCAGGGTGTGGGTGGGGCCGATGGTGAGGACCATCGTGCTCATGGCGTCACGGACGAGCATGAAGAGAGCCGCCTTCCTGTGTGAGCCACCTGTGGCACCGCCCTGCCGCTGCCGGCGGTGACCGGAGCGGCAAAGAGAAGCGATTCACAAGTTCACAAGTGGGGGGACTCTCAATGTGGCAGGTAAAGGGGGAGTCAACAAGGGGGCGCGGGAAGCGACTTGCGGCGCGCGGGGAGCGGGACCGGCTCAGTGCAGGTAGCTGAGCATCTCGTCGTGGAGCAGTCCGTTCGACGCCGCCGCGTTGCCGCTGTGCGGGCCCGGACGGCCGTCGAGGCCGGTGAACGAGCCGCCCGCCTCGGTCACGATGATCGCGTTCGCCGCCATGTCCCACAGGGAGAGCTCCGGCTCCGCGCACAGGTCCACCGAACCCTCGGCGACCATCATGTACGGCCAGAAGTCGCCGTAGCCGCGCGTGCGCCACACCGTGCGGGTCAGGTCCAGGAACCCGTTGAGCCGGCCCTGCTCCTCCCAGCCCGACAGCGAGGAGTACGCGAACGAGGCGTCGGCCATACGGCCCACCTTCGACACGTGCAGCCGGGACGCCGAGGTCAGGCTGCGGCCCGTGTACGCGCCCGCGCCCTTCGCCGCCCACCAGCGGCGCCCGAGCGCGGGAGCCGACACGACGCCGACGACCGGCTGGTAGCCGCCCTCGCCGGCCTCCATGAGGGAGATCAGCGTCGCCCAGACCGGGACGCCGCGCACGTAGTTCTTGGTGCCGTCGATCGGGTCGATCACCCAGCGGCGCGGACCCGTGCCCTCGATGCCGTACTCCTCGCCGAGGACCGCGTCACGCGGCCTGGCCCGCTGGAGGTTGCCGCGGATCAGCTCCTCGGCGGCCTTGTCGGCCTCGCTCACCGGCGTCATGTCCGGCTTGGTCTCCACCTTCAGGTCGAGAGCCTTGAACCGGTCCATCGTCGCGGCGTCGGCGACGTCGGCGAGGACGTGGGCGAGACGCAGATCATCGAGGTAGTCGGGCATGAGTGCACAGTATCGATCGCGGTGGACCCCCGGCCACAGCGCCCGGCCCGCACGTGCGCTCGCCCCCTGTCCGTACCAGACATATGGGGCGCAACCCCTTGACGGAGCGGACAAGACCGTCAAGTCTGGCGAAACGAACCGTACGGACCCGGCGGCCCCGGGGAGGCGACGATGCCCGCAGCCAGGGAATCACTGTTGGACGCGGCCGGTGCGGCGCTCGGCCGACGGCCCTGGTCGGCGGTGCGGATGGTGGACGTCGCGGCCGCCGCCTCGGTGTCGCGCCAGACCCTCTACAACGAGTTCGGCAGCAAGGACGGCCTGGCCCGCGCCCTGGTACGGCGCGAGACCGACCTCTACCTCACCGGCGCCGACCGCGCGCTGCGCGAGGGCGGCTTCGAGGCGCTCGCCGCGTGGACCTCCGAGGCGGCCCGGCGCAGTCCGCTGACGCGGGCCGTGCTCACCGGCTGCTGGAGCGAACGGCTCCCCGCGATCGACCTCGCCCCCGCGCCGCACGTCTCCGGGGTCCCCGCGCAGCGCCGCGCCGACGGCCCCCTGCCGGGCCCCGCCGAGCTCGTGGCCGCCGTGAGGGACCGGGCCGCGGCCCTGCTCGGCAGACCCGCCGGCGAGTGCGAACTCGCCGTACGGATCGCGCTGTCGTGGGTGGTGGCGCCGGCGGGCGAGGCGGACCTGGCCCGCCTGCTGCGCACCAGAGCGGCCTGAGGCCGACCGGGGCGGAGGATCAGTGCGCCGAGCCGGAGAGCTGGAGGCCGATGACCCCCGCGATGACGAGACTGATGGACACGATCTTGAGCGTGGAGACGACGTCGCCGAGGAAGACCATCCCGTAGATCGCCGTGCCCGCCGCGCCGATGCCGGTCCAGACGGCGTACGCGGGCCCCACGTCGAGCTTCTTCAGGGAGAGCGTCAGCAGACCGAAGCTGCCCAGGGCGAACGAGGCGAACGCGACCGTCGGCCACAACCGCGTGAAGCCGTGCGAGAGCTTGAGGCACACGGCGAAACCGGTCTCCAGGATCCCCGCCACGATGACCAGCAGCCACGCCATGTGAGTCTTCCTCCCGTGTCCCGCTGATCCGGTACGGCGATCGATCCCGTACGGGGATTATGCCTTTACCGGTGGGGCCGGGCAGCAAACAACGGCGAGGTCAGTCGCCCTCGCGGCGCTCGCGGGTCGCGAGCAGCCGGCGCAGCGAGTACAGCCGCGCGGGATCCGCGTGCCCCGCCTCCACCCAGGCGTCGAGCGCGCAGTCCGGCTCGTCGTGGCTGCACGCGCGCGGGCAGTTTTCCGTGCCGGGCTCCAGATCCGGGAAGGCGTGGATGACGCGCGAGGGATCCACGTGGTGCAGGCCGAACGACCGCACGCCCGGAGTGTCGACCACCCAGCCCGCGTCGCCCGACAGCGGCAGCGCGAGCGCCGAGGTCGTCGTGTGCCGGCCGCGGCCCGTGACCGCGTTGACATGACCCGTCGTACGCCGCCGGTCGTCCGGCACCAGCGCGTTGACCAGCGTCGTCTTGCCCACGCCGGAGTGCCCGACGAACGCCGTCACCTTCCCGTCGAGCTGCTCGCGCACCCGCGCCACGGCCGTCCCGTCCTCCAGCTCGGCGCGGCTCGTCACCACGTACGGGATGTCGAGGTCGCCGTACAGGTCGAGCAGCTTGTCCGGCGGGGCCAGGTCGGACTTGGTCAGGACGAGCAGCGGCGAGAGGCCGCCGTCGTACGCCGCCACGAGACAGCGGTCGATCATGCGCGGGCGCGGCTCGGGGTCGGCGAGCGCGGTGACGATGGCGAGCTGGTCCGCGTTGGCCACGACGACGCGCTCGTACGGGTCGTCGTCGTCCGCGGTGCGGCGCAGCACCGAGGTGCGCTTCTCGATGCGCACGATGCGCGCGAGCGTGTCCTTCTTGCCGGACAGATCACCGACGACCGCGACCCGGTCCCCGACGACCGCGGCCTTGCGGCCCAGCTCACGGGCCTTCATCGCGGTCACGGGGGTGTCGTCGATGAGGACGGTGAGCCGCCCCCGGTCCACGGTGAGGACCATGCCCTCGGCCGCGTCCTCGTGCTTGGGCCGGATGTTCGTCCGCGGCCGGTTCCCCTTGCGGTTGGGGCGCTGGCGGATGTCGTCCTCGTCGGTGTGCTTGCCGTAGCGGCGCATCGCGGTGTTCCCTACGCCCCGAGGCCGTCCGACCCGAGCATGGCGGTCCACATGTCGGGGAAGTCGGGCAGCGTCTTCGCGGTCGTCGCCACGTTCTCGATCTGCACCCCTTCCACGGCCAGGCCGATGATCGCGCCCGCCGTCGCCATGCGGTGGTCGTCGTACGTGTGGAAGACGCCGCCGTGCAGCCGGCGCGGGCGGATGTGCAGGCCGTCGGCGGTCTCGGTGACGTCACCGCCCAGCTCGTTGATCTCCTTGGTGAGCGCGGCCAGGCGGTCCGTCTCGTGCAGGCGCAGGTGCGCGACGCCGCGCAGCGTGGACGGGCCGTCGGCCAGCGCGGCGACCGCCGCGATGCCCGGGGTCAGCTCGCCGACCTCGCCCAGGTCCACGTCGATGCCGTGGATCTTGCCCGAGCCGGTGAACTCCAGGCCCCGCGCGGTCAGTTCGCAGGAGCCGCCCATCTGCGTGAAGATGTCGCGCAGCGCGTCGCCGGGCTGCGTCGTGTGCGCCGGCCAGTCGGGGATCGTGACCTTGCCGCCGGTGATCAGGGCGGCCGCCAGGAACGGCTGCGCGTTCGACAGGTCCGGCTCGATCGTGATGTCCCGGCCGAGCAGGGCGCCCGGCGTGACCCGCCACACGTTCGCCTCGCCGCCCGACTCCGGGGTGTCGACCTGGGCGCCGACCGCGCGCAGCATGTCGACCGTCATCCGGATGTGCGGCATCGAGGGCAGCGTCGAGCCGGTGTGCCGGACCTCCACCCCCTGGTTGAAGCGCGGGGCCGAGAGGAGCAGCGCGGAGACGAACTGGGAGGACGACGACGCGTCGATCTCGACCGTGCCGCCGTCGAGCGCCCCGCCGCCCTGCACGGTGAGCGGCAGCGCACCGCGGCCCTCGTCCTCGATCCGGGCGCCGAGGGCGCGCAGCGCGTCGATCACTCCGTGCAGCGGGCGCTCGTACGAACGGGGGTCGCCGTCGAAGCGGATCGGCCCGTCGGCAAGCGTGGCGACCGGGGGCAGGAAGCGCATGACCGTGCCCGCGTTGCCCACGTCGACCGTGGCCGGGCCGTGGAGGCGGCCGGGGATGACCCGCCAGGCCTCACCGGAACCGTCCGGGCCTACGCCCTCCTCGATGCCGACGCCCATGGCGCGCAGGGCGCCCGCCATCAGCACGGTGTCGCGCGAGCGCAGCGGGCGGCGCAGCCAGCCCGGCTCGGCGGCGAGCGCGGCCAGCACCAGCGCCCGGTTGGTGACGGATTTGGACCCCGGCACCTGGACCGTCGCGTCGACGGCTCCGCTCGCGAGAGGGGCGGGCCACAGGGCGGTGTGCGCGGGGTTCGACGTCATGCCCTTTACTTTAGTGGGCCCGCGTGGACCCACCTGTTCACAGGCCGAGCAGCCAGCGCCCGCCGCCGAGCAGCGAGCACAGCGACACCGCGTGGAAGAAGAAGAACCACATCGCCGCCGGCACGTGCGTGAGCCGCGCCAGCTGGTCCGCGTCCGAGTCCCCGGCCCCGCCGCGCCGCCGCTTGGACTGCAGCTCGAACGCCGGGCGCACCCCGCCGAGCAGCAGGAACCACACCACCACGTACGCGAACGCCGCCTGCACCTGCGGGCCCGTCAGCCAGGACACCAGCAGGAACGTGCCGCCGGTGACCACCACCGTGAGCACCCCGTACGCGTTCCTGATCATCACCAGCATCACGATCAGCAGGGCCGTCGCCAGCCAGAGCAGCAGCGTGATGTGGCCCTCGCCGAGCAGCGCGGCGCCGCCCAGGCCGAGCAGCGGCGGGGCCGTGTAGCCCGCGGCCGCCGTCAGGACCATGCCGAGGCCGGTCGGCTTGCCCCGGCTGACCGTGAGGCCGCTGGTGTCCGAGTGCAGCCGGATGCCGTCGAGGCGGCGGCCCATCAGGAGCGCGACCAGTCCGTGGCCGCCCTCGTGGGCGATCGTGATCGCGTTGCGCGACAGGCGCCACACGGCGTGCGGGACGATCGCGGCGAGCGCGAGGACGCCGGCGGCGATCACCACCCACTCCTGCGGGTCGGACTGGGTCCCGGTGATCCGGTCCCAGAGGCTGGCGTCCATGTTCGGTGCGGCTCCCGTTCGTCTGCGGCGTTCTGGCACTGTGGCACGTATGTGCGGACGGTATGCATCCAGTCGTGGGCCCGAGGATCTCGCAGAAGTCTTTGAGATCGAGCGGTGGGAGCCGGAGGAGGCTCTCGAGCCCGACTACAACGTGGCCCCCACCAAGGAGGTCTACGTGGTGCTCGACCGTCCTCTGAAAGACGCCGCGGACCGCCGGCCGGTTCGCCAGCTGCGCAAGCTGAAGTGGGGGCTCGTGCCGTCCTGGGCCCGGACGCCCGAGGGTGCGGCCCGCATGATCAACGCCCGCGCGGAGACGCTGCACGAGAAGCCGTCCTTCAAGCAGGCCTTCGCCGCGCGGCGCTGCATCGTGCCCGCCGACGGCTATTACGAGTGGGTGACCGGGGCCGCCGAGCGTGACCTGGAGGTCGAGGGCAAGAAGAAGCGGGCGCGCAAGCAGCCGTACTTCGTGACGCCGGCCGACGGGTCGGTCTTCGCCATGGCCGGGCTGTACGAGTTCTGGCGGGACCGGACACTGCCGGACGCGCATCCGGCGGCCTGGTGGGTGACGTGCTCGGTGATCACCACCGAGGCGGAGGTCGCTCCGCTGGGGGTCGCGCCGGAGGAGGGGCCGCGTTCGCTCGCCGAGATCCATCCCCGGATGCCGTTGATGCTGACGCCTGACCGGTGGGATGCGTGGCTGGATCCGGCGCGGGCCGATCCGCAGGGGCTGTTGGCTCCGCCGCCGGAGGGGCTCATGCGCGCGTACCCGGTCGCGACGGCTGTCAGCAACGTCCGCAACAACGGGCCCGAGCTTCTGAAGGAGTTGGACGGCCCGGAAGTCGGCACGCTGTTCTGAGGCGGGGCGTGCCTTCTCGTCTGCCGGGTGCGGTTGTTCGGCGGGTGCGGGTCGGTGGGGGCTGGTCGCGCAGTTCCCCGCGCCCCTGGAAGGCAGCGGCTTCGCCGCACCTTCCCCCGATGAAAGGCGTCCCGTGCCTTTGTCGGGGAGATGCGGCGCGAAGCGCCATGCATCTCAGGGGCGCGGGGAACTGCGCGAGAAGCCCCACCGGGGCGGCAGACGAAGCGGGAGTCAAGGTCAGGGCACCATGACCAGGTGACCCGTACCGAGATCGTGCCCACCGAGACAGGCGACGCCCGCGTCACCTGGTACCTCGCCCGCACCGCGCAGCGGATTCTCGCCGTCAGCCACGGCGCGGGCGGTGGCATCGAGGCGAGGGACCTTCAGGCCCTGGCCGAGACCCTGCCGGCCCACGGCGTGACCGTCGCCCTCGTGGAGCAGCCCTGGCGCGTGGCCGGCAAGAAGCTGGCCCCCGCGCCCAAGACCCTGGACACGGGCTGGCGCGGCCTGTGGCCCGCACTTCGGAAGCCCGGCCTCCCGGTGATCGCCGGAGGCAGAAGCGCCGGTGCCCGCGTGGCCTGCCGCACGGCGAAGGATCTGGGCGCCGCCGCCGTCCTCGCGCTGAGCTTCCCGCTGCACCCGCCGGGCAAGCCGGAGAAGTCCCGCGCCGACGAACTGCTCGGCGCCGGTGTCCCCACCCTCGTCGTCCAGGGCGGCAACGACCCCTTCGGCAAGCCCGCCGAGTTCCCGGACCCGGACGCGTTCGAGATCGTCGAAGTGCCGTACGGCGACCACGGGTTCGCCGTGCCGAAGCGCGCCCCCACGAGCCAGGAGGAGGCGCTGGAGACGATCACCGGGGCCGTCGTCACGTGGACTCGGTCACTCCGCTAGCGGACGGGAATGTTGCGGCCGGGACCGCTGTTGTGCGGAACATCGGTGAACAGTTCGTACGAGAGGAAGTCCGCCGCATGGGTTCGACCATCTGCCCGAGCCGCAGCACCACTCCTGACCTGGAGTGGACCGTCCTGCACGCGGCCCGGACCGTGCCTATTCGGGCGGCGGGCGGACCGGATCGTCGTCTATCCTCCGATTCGAGTGGGACCACTCCCGGTCTCGCGACGTCGTCGGAGGAGGTGGGTCCGGTCGCAGGGACCGACGCAGGGACCGAAAACGGCCAGGCGGAGCAGCCCGGGCCCGCGGAGACCGCTGCCGAGCGCAGCGCGCGCTTCGAGCGGGACGCGCTGGAATTCCTCGACCAGATGTACTCCGCTGCGCTGCGCATGACGCGCAACCCCGCAGACGCGGAGGACCTGGTCCAGGAGACGTACGCGAAGGCGTATGCGTCGTTCCACCAGTTCCGCGAGGGCACGAACCTCAAGGCGTGGCTGTACCGGATCCTCACGAACACCTTCATCAACTCGTACCGGAAGAAGCAGCGTGAGCCCCAGCGCAGCGCCGCCGAGGAGATCGAGGACTGGCAGCTGGCCCGGGCCGAGTCGCACATGTCGACCGGTCTGCGCTCCGCCGAGTCGCAGGCGCTCGACCACCTGCCCGACTCGGACGTGAAGCAGGCGCTCCAGGCGATCCCCGAGGAATTCCGCATCGCCGTGTATCTCGCGGACGTAGAGGGCTTTGCGTACAAGGAGATCGCGGACATCATGGGGACACCCATCGGGACGGTGATGTCCCGGCTCCACCGGGGCCGTCGCCAGCTGCGCGGCATGCTCGAGGACTACGCCCGTGACCGCGGGCTCGTCCCGGCCGGCGCCGGAGAGTCGAACGAAGTGAAAGGTTCGGGCTCATGAGCTGCGGAGAGCCGCACGAGACGGACTGCAGTGAAGTTCTCGATCATCTCTACGAGTACCTCGACCATGAGATGCCGGATCCGGACTGCACCAAGTTCGAGGTGCACTTCGAGGAGTGCTCCCCGTGTCTGGAGAAGTACGGCCTCGAGCAGGCCGTGAAGAAGCTGGTGAAGCGGTGCTGCGGGCACGACGACGTGCCGAGCGACCTGCGGGCCAAGGTCATGGGCCGGATCGAGCTGATCCGCTCCGGTGACGCCACCCCGGAGGACGGCTTCGGGAACTCGCTGGCCTGACCCCGCCCCCTCCGGGCGGGAAGGGCGGGAAGTGCCGCGCCGCGCGCGGGAGTTGAGTTCCCGCGTCAGCCTCACGCGTCACCCGCCTCACCCGATCGTGTTAATCCGGGGCCGTGTGCCCCGGTATTCCCCCCGATGCCGCCCCGGTGGAGCGGCGTGCGGCCTATTCTCCGTGAACTGAACGCCACGGGGAGGGAGTTGGGGGATGCGGTCGGTTCCGCCGGTGGCCTGCGCCTCGGTGCTGCTCGCCGTGGGTGCGGGCCTCTTCTGCGCCGCGCCCGCGCTCTCCCCTCGCACCCCCTGGCCCTCGGTCGTCCTGCTCGCCGCCGTCTACGCGGTCTGCGAGCACGCGGGGCGGTTGCGGATCGTCGGGCGGCGAGCGCCCCAGGACATGGGCACCTTCTTCCCCGTGCTGCTTGCAGGAGCGTTTCTGCTGCCTCCGGCCGCCGCCGCGCTCGTCGCCGTGCCCGGCGCGCTGCTCGGCCGGGTGGAGCAGCGGCCAAGAGCGCTGCGCCGGACCTGGCGCGCCGCCCGGCTCGCGCTCGCCTGCTGGGCCGCCGCACAGGCCTTCGCGCTGCTCGGCGGCGCCGCCGCGGTCTCCGCGCCCCGCTTCCCGTACGCGCTCGTGCCCTGCGGTGCGGGCGCGCTCGTCTTCTGCGCCGCGCTCACCCTCCTCGACGGCGCCATCCTCGCCACCGCCGAGCGGGTCCCGCTGCGCTCGGCCTGGCGCGGCCTGTTCGGACGCACCCTCGCCCCCGTCGTCGTGCACGGACTCGCCGGGATGATGATGGCCGTCCTGTGGGCCGGCGCGTACGGGCCGCTCGCCTCGCTGCTCGTCCTGCTGCCCATGTACATCTCCTGCTGGGTCTTCGCCCAGTACCAGCGCGAGCGCGCCGCCCACCAGGCCACCATCAGGGCGCTCGTCCAGGCCGTCGACATCAAGGACGGCTACACGCGCGGGCACAGCGAGCGCGTCGGGCAGGCCTCGATGATGATCGCCCGCGAGCTCGGCATGGCCGAGGAGCGCGTCGAGGTGCTGCGCTTCGCCGGGATCCTGCACGACGTGGGCAAGCTCGGCGTCCCGACCCGGCTGCTGCGCAAGGACGGCCCGCTCACCCCCGAGGAACGCAAGGTCATCGAGCTGCACCCCGAGTACGGGCACGAGATGGTGCGCGGCATCGGCTTCCTCGGCGAGGCCCGCGCGGCGATCCTGCACCACCACGAGCGGCTCGACGGCAGCGGCTACCCGTACGGGCTCGCCGGCGCGCAGATCCCTGAGTTCGCCCGCGTCGTCGCGGTCGCCGACGCCTTCGACGCCATGACCTCCACCCGTACGTACTCCCGGGCGCGGCCCGTCGACGTCGCGCTCGCGGAGCTGGACCGCTGCGCCGGATCGCAGTTCGACCCCGTCATGGTCGGCGCGCTCACCCGTGTGCTCAGCCGCGACGGCTGGCACCCCGTCGTCACCGCCGACGAGACCGCCCTGCCCGCCCCGCGCGGCACGGACCTCCCCGTGCCCGGGCCGGCCTCCCGGTGAGCGACCGCGCGCCGCTCGGACCGGCACCGCGCGCGGAAACGCCCGGACGCCGCTCCCCGCTCGTCCTCGGCGTGCACGCCGTCGCCGTGACCATCGTCGTGCTCGCCCTGGTCCTCACCGCCCGGCACGGCGTCGTGGACCGCGGCATCGCCCTCGCCTTCGGCCTCCTCGTCGCGGTCGGCGAACTCGCCCGCTGGGGCCGCGGCGACGACCGCGAGCCCGCGCCGCTCGGCACCGCCGGTGCCCTCGCCTACGCCCTGCTGGGCGAGGTCGCCGGGGAACCGACCGGGCACGGGGCCCTCCAGGTCGTCGCCGTCACCGTCGCCGGCGCCCTCGTCGGCTGCGTCCCGCACATCGCGCGCGGCACCGGCCCCGGCCCGGACCACATGGCCCGACGCGTCCTGACCGTCGCCTTCGCCGCCGTCTGCTTCCAGCCGCTCTACAACCAGGGCCGGCTCGCCGAATGGGTGGGGAACGGACCCGGGTACGCCCTGGTCGTCGTCGGGCTCCTCGCACTCACCGCGCTGTGCGACGCCGTGCTCGCCGCGGTTCTCGCGCGGGCCCGCACCGGATGGCCGTTCGGGCCGCTGCTGCGCGACGAGCTGCGGGCCGTGCCGGGCATCGGCTCGGCCGTCTGCGCGACCGGCGCCGTCACCGCGCTCGCCGTCGCCGTGGCCGGACTGTGGGCGCTGCCCGTGATCAGCCTGCCGCTGCTCCTGACCCAGCTGGCCTTCCGCCGCTACGCCTCGGTCCGGGCCACGTACCGGCAGACCATCGCCTCACTGGCCCGCGCCACCGAGATCGCCGGGTACACCCCGCACGGGCACGCGCACCGGGTCGCCGCGCTGAGCCGGGCCGTGGGGCGCGACCTCGGCCTCTCCGAGCCCGAACTGACCGTCCTGGAGTACGCCGCCCTCATGCACGACATCGGCCAGCTCTCGCTGCTCGACCCCGTCACCGACGGGGCCACCGCCGCGCTCCCCGCCGACCGGCAGCGCAGCATCGCCCTGCTCGGCGGGGCCGTCGTCCGGCAGACCGGGGTGGACGCCCGGGTCGCCGTGGTGGTGGAGCGGCAGGCCGACCCGTACCGTGAGCAGCCGGTCGCCGCGCGGATCGTGCGCGCGGCGAACGCGTACGACGAGATGGCCAGGGAAGAGGGGCCCCAGGGGCCGCTGAAGGCCCTGGAGCGGCTTCGTCTCGGCACCGGCCGCGATTATCAGTCGGAAGTCGTGGAAGCCCTGGCCAGAGTGGTTTCGCGGCCCGGACCGATCCTGGGTTCGGCCGGGTGACCCATGGGTAATGAGCGGGCGTCCGACCGTACGTGGTTGGATGCGAATGAGCCCGAAGAACAGGGTGTGTCCGGGGGCACAGGCCTCGAGAGTCTGCAGGCGGGAATCGTGAGGATCTTCGGCAAGGGACGGCACCGGCCATCGGCCTCGTGGCGACAGGCCACGGACCGCGCGTTCACGCTGATCGGCGACGGCCGGTACGAGGACGCGGGGGCGCTGCTCACCCGTGCCGCCGACCTGGAGCCGTGGCTCTCGGAGTCCTGGTTCAACCTGGCGCTGCTCCACAAGTTCCGGCACGACTGGGAGCAGGCGCGCAGCGCGGGTCTGCGGGCCGTCGCGCTGCTCGAACGGGAGACGGGCGCGCCGGACTGGTGGAACGTGGGCATCGCCGCCACCGCGCTGCAGGACTGGCCGCTGGCGCGGCGGGCCTGGCAGGCGTACGGGCTGAAGGTGCCGGGCGGGGCGGCCGCGGCCGGTGAGCCGACGGGCATGGACCTCGGCAGTGCGGCGGTACGGCTCTCCCCGGAGGGTGAGGCCGAGGTCGTGTGGGGGCGCAGGCTCGATCCCGCGCGCATCGAGGTGCTGTCCATTCCGCTGCCGTCCTCGGGGCGGCGCTGGGGCGAGGTCGTGCTGCACGACGGTGTCCCGCACGGGGAGCGGACCACGGCCACGGGGCACTCGTACCCCGTGTTCGACGAGATCGAGCTCTGGGCGCCGTCGCCGGTGCCGACGTGGGTCGTGCTGCTGGAGGCGGCGACCGAGGCGGACCGGGACGCGCTGGAGCGGCTCGCGGCGGACGCCGGGTTCGCGGCGGAGGACTGGTCGTCCTCGGTGCGGCTGCTGTGCCGGACGTGCTCCGAGTCGCGGATGCCCTCCGACGAGGGGGACGGGACGCATCTCGACCCGCACGATCACAGTGAGCCGGGGCATCCCGGGCCGCTGGGGCACCGGACGGACGGGCAGTTGTGGGTGCCGGAGCGGGAGTGCGGGGTGGCTGCGCCGGCGTCGCTGGTACGGGGGTTGCTGGACGGGTGGGTTGCGGACAGTCCCGACTCTCGCGACTGGCGCGATCTCGAAGAGGTCTGCTAGCGGTTCTCGGTGTCGGGTGCGGATGCGCGCCGCGGGGCTGCGGGTCGTCGCCGGGTGCGGCTTTCGTCGTGGCTGGTCGCGCAGTTCCCCGCGCCCCTGAAGGCACGCTCCGCGTGCCCCAGGGGCTGTTGGTCGCGCTCCGCGACGGAGTCGCTGATCGGGTACATCCCCGCGCCCCTGAAGGCACGCTCCGCGTGCCCCAGGGGGCAGACCTCGGGTGCCCCAGAGGTCCGGCCCCGCGCCCCTGAAGGCGGGCTTCATGTTCCCAGGGGACCGCGGCGGGAGGTGGTGGCCCGTACCCTGTAGGGGCACTGTTCATGTAGCTCAGGAAGGCTCACGTCCGTCATGGCGCAGCAGGAGACCGAGAAGCAGCACGCCGGCGTGCTCCCCGTGGACGACGAGGGCTTCGTCATCGACACCGAGGACTGTGAGGCGCGCGAGGCGGCCTACCGGGAGCGCGGCACGTCGCGGCCCATCACGGTGGTCGGGAACCCGGTGCTGCACAAGGAGTGCAAGGACGTCACCGAGTTCGGCCCCGAGCTGGAGAAGCTGGTCGACGACATGTTCGCCAGCCAGCGCACCGCCGAGGGCGTCGGCCTCGCGGCGAACCAGATCGGCGTCGACCTGAAGGTCTTCGTGTACGACTGCCCCGACGACGAGGGCGTCCGCCACACCGGCGTCGTGTGCAACCCGGTCCTACAGGAGCTCCCCGCCGACCGCCGCCGCCTGGACGACTCGAACGAGGGCTGCCTGTCCGTGCCGACCGCTTACGCGGAGCTCGCCCGCCCCGACTACGCGGTGGTCACCGGCCGCGACGAGAAGGGCAACGAGATCACCGTGCGCGGCACCGGCTACTTCGCGCGCTGCCTCCAGCACGAGACGGACCACCTGTACGGCTACCTGTACATCGACCGCCTGTCGAAGCGCGAGCGCAAGAACGCCCTGAAGCAGATGGAGGAGGGCACCCCGCGCTACGCGACGGTGCCCAACGAGTAGCGGCAACTCCTGGTCCCGAGGGGCCGGTTGAGCGTCGAGCGGCGCCTGGTGCGGATGAATTCCCGCCAGGCGCCGCTCTGTTGTGCCCGCGAACCGGTCGCGTACGGCTGTGTGTGCGAACAGGACCAGCCGTTCATGCCACAGATTCGGTCATGTAAGGGGACGATTCCGGCGGCGGGGGGTAGTGAGGGGAGCAAATCCGTTCCCAGAACGGTCAGTTGTAGTGCTGAATAGAAAGCGCGGGGATACGCAACGGCGCGCGCCCGGCACTGCTGGGGGCGTACGCCAACAGGCGGCAGAGAGGGGTTTGTTCGTGGCTGCTTATCCGGAGACCGTGGTCCCACCGGCGCTGGCGCTGCCGGCGATCGAGGATGCGTTTCCTCGCAACCTGCACCCGTATTGGCCCAAGCTTCAGGAGAAGACCCGCTCCTGGCTGCTGGAAAAACGTCTGATGCCCGCCGACAAGGTGGAGAAATATGCCGATGGCCTGTGCTACACGGACCTGATGGCGGGCTACTACATCGGGGCCCCCGACGACGTGCTGTCGGCGATCTGCGACTACAGCGCGTGGTTCTTCGTCTGGGACGACCGGCACGACCGCGACGTGATCCACGGGAGGACGGCGAGCTGGCGGCGGCTCGCCGTCCAGCTGCACGCGGCCACCGAGGCCCCGGAGCTCCACCTGGACCACAAGGACCCGCTGGTCGCGGGCTTCGCGGAGAGCGTGAACCGGCTCTACGGCTCCCTGAGCAGGAGTTGGAACGCCCGCTTCGCCCGCCACTTCCACGTGGTGATCGACGCGTACGACCAGGAGTTCCACAACCGGATGACCGGCACGGTGCCGACCGTGGACGAGTACATCGCCCTGCGCAGGAACACGTTCGCGCACTGGATCTGGCTCGACCTCCTGGAGCCCTCGGCGCAGTACGAACTGCCCGCGTGGGTGAGGAAGAACGAAGCGTTTACGCGTGCGGCACTTGCCTGCCAGGATTTCGCCGCGTGGTACAACGACCTCTGCTCGCTCCCCAAGGAACTCGCGGGAGAAGAGCTCCACAACCTCGGGATAAGTCTCATCAAACACCAGGGACTTTCCCTTCAGGAAGCCGTCGTGGAAGTCCGCCGAAGGGTGCAGGGAACCATCGACGATTTCCTTGAGGCGGAAAAAGAAGTCGAACAGATGGCGGCGTCCGCGGAACAGGTGGGACAGCACGGAAAGGAACTCGCGGACGCCATAAGGGCGTGCGTGGGAAACATGCGGAACTGGTTCAGTTCCGTGTACTGGTTCCACCACGAATCAGGGCGATATGCGGTGGACAGCTGGGACGACAGGTCCACCCCGCCCTACATAAGCGACGAACAGCCCGATCAGGTGGGTGAATGCGCATGACCGTCGATTCGACCCTGCGGGACCGGACGGCCGGCGAGGCCGAGTCCGGCGTCCCGCCCCTCGCGCCCGGCGCCGTCCCGGTGCTCGGCCACGCCGGGAGCCTGCTGCGCGACCCGCTCGGCTTCCTCACCGGGCTGCGCGAAGGCGGCGACGTGGTGCGGCTGCGGCTCGGCCCGCGCACGGCCTACGCGGTGTGCGATCCGGAACTCGTCGCCACGCTCCTCAAGAGTCCCGACTTCGCGGTCGGCGGCCCCCTGTGGGACACCATGGGCGTCCTCCTCGGCAAGGGCGTGGCGACCAGCAACGGGGCGCTGCACCGGCGTCAGCGCCGGGCCATCCAGCCCGCGTTCCGGATGGACAAGATCCACGAGTACGCCGCCGTCATGGAGGACGAGGCGCGCCGCATGGCGGACCGGTGGAGCGACGGGCAGACCGTCGACATCGCCGCCGAGGTCTTCCGCACGGCGACCCGGATCGTGGCCCGTTCGGTGCTCCAGGTGGACTCGATCGACGAGCGCGCCGACCGGCTCTCCACGGCGCTGCACACCGTCTTCGAGGGCCTGTACCGGCGCATGATCCTCTCCTTCGGCCCGCTGTACCGGCTGCCGCTTCCGGCCAATCGCCGATTCGAGAACGCGTTGGCCGATCTGCATCGCATGGTCGACGAGATCATCGCCGAGCGCAGGGCGGAGGCGGCTTCGGGCGGCAATCCCGACGACCTCCTCGCGGCATTGCTCGACGACCGCGACGAAAATGGTGAAGCCGTCAACGAACAGGAGGTGCACGACCAGGTCGTGTCTCTCGTCGTGGCCGGTGCCGAAAATGTGGCGAAGACCCTGACATGGGTCTTTCAGCTCCTCGCCGAACACCCCGAGCACGAAAACCGGCTTAGCCAGGAAGTTGAATCCGTGACGGGCGGGCGTCGCCCGGTCGCTTTCGGTGATCTGGGAGAACTCGCATATATGCGGAATCTCATCACCGAGTCGATGCGGATACGCCCCGCGGTCTGGATTCTGACACGGCTCGCGTCCGTCGACACGACACTCGGCGGGTATCGCATTCCGGCCGGGACGGACATCCTCTACAGCCCGCTCGCCATGCAGCGCGATCCGCGCGCGTTCCGTGACGCCCTGGCCTTCGACCCGGACCGGTGGCTGCCAGAGCGGGCCGCCGACGTCACACCCGCCGCACACGCCCCGTTCAGCGTCGGCAACCGCAAGTGCCCCGGGGACCACTTCAGCATGGCCGAACTGTCCCTGATCCTCGGCACGGTGGTGCAGAAGTGGCGGCTGGTGCCGACCGAGGGGACGGACAGCACGGCCCGCATCGGGATCACGCTGCAGCCCAAGGGGGCCCTGCTGGAGGTGCGGGCCAGGTAGCCCGCCCCGGGCGGGCGCGGCTCAGGCCGCCGCCCGCACCCGGAACGTCCGCCGGAAGGCGTTCGGTGTCGTGCCGAGCGCCTTCATGAACTGGTGGCGCATCGCGGCCGCGTTGCCGAACCCGGCGCGCGCCGCGATGGCGTCCACCGTCTCGTCCGTCCGCTCCAGGAGCTCCTGGGCGAGCAGCACCCGCTGGCGCAGCAGCCACCGGTACGGCGTCGTGCCGGTCTCCTGCTGGAAGCGCCGCGCGAAGGTCCGCGGCGACATGAGGGCCCGCGCCGCCAGCTCCTCCACGGTCACCGGCCGGTCCAGGTTCCGCTCCATCCACGCGAGCACCTCGCCGACCGTGTCGCAGCGCGTCGCCGGCAGCGGCCGCTCCACGTACTGGGCCTGCCCGCCGTCCCGGTGCGGCGGCACGACCATCCGGCGCGCGATCGCGTTGGCCACCTCGGTGCCGTGCTCGCTGCGCACGATGTGCAGACAGGCGTCGATCCCGGCCGCCGTCCCCGCCGAGGTCACGACCGGCCCCTCGTCCACGTACAGCACGTCCGGGTCGACGCGGGTGCGCGGGAAGCGGACGGCGAGCTCGCGCGCGTACCGCCAGTGCACCGCGCAGCGGCGTCCGTCGAGCAGCCCCGCCTCGCCGAGCACGAACACGCCCGCGCACAGGCTCAGGACGCGGGCGCCCCGGTCCACCGCGCGGCGCAGCGCGTCCAGCAGCTCCGGCGGATAGGCCTCGTAGCGCCGCCCGGCCGAGGGGATGGCGACGAGGTCCGCCTCCTCCAGCCGGTCCAGTCCGTACGGCGTCGAGACGGTCATGCCGGGTACGTGCGTGCCGAGCGCCGGGCCCTCCGCGGAGACCACCGCGAAGTCGTACACCGGCAGCCCCACGTCGCCGCGGTCGAGGCCGAACACCTCGCACACGACGCCGAGTTCGAAGGGGTGCACACCGTCGAGGAGCACTGCCGCCACGTTTTTCAGCATGCCGTCCAGTGTGCCTCAGTCGTGGCAGGAATTCGAGGTTCTATGACAGTCCTGCCACTGCCGCGCGGTCCCGGCGAGCGGGAGAGTGGAGGACATGAACACAGCGATGAACTACCTCACCGTCCTCGTCGTCTTCCTCCTCCTCGCCGCCCCTTCCCTCTACGGGATGGCCCACGACCGCAGGATCGACCGGCAGCTGCGCCGGGCCCGGCAGGACGCTGAACGCGCGTCCCGCCAGGCCCGGTTCACCACGGTCGCCTGACCTGGAAGAGGGCACCAGGCCCCCCGAGGTTGCCTAGAAGTCCTCGTCGAAACCGACCGAGCCCTCCACCGCCACCTGGTACGCCGAGGGCCGGCGCTCGAAGAAGTTCGTCAGCTCCTGGACACCCTGGAGCTCCATGAAGGAGAACGGGTTCTCCGAGCCGTACACGGGCGCGAAGCCGAGCCGCTGCAGACGCTGGTCGGCGACGCACTCCAGGTACTGCCGCATCGAGTCCGTGTTCATGCCGGGCAGACCGTCCCCGCACAGGTCACGGGCGAACTGCAGCTCCGCGTCGACCGCCTCGCGCAGCATGTCGGTCACCTGGACCCGCAGCTCGTCGTCGAACAGGTCCGGCTCCTCCTTGCGGACCGTGTCGACCACGTCGAACGCGAAGGACATGTGCATCGTCTCGTCGCGGAACACCCAGTTGGTGCCGGTCGCGAGCCCGTGCAGCAGGCCCCGCGAGCGGAACCAGTACACGTAGGCGAAGGCCCCGTAGAAGAAGAGCCCCTCGATGCATGCGGCGAAGCAGATCAGGTTCAGCAGGAAGCGGCGGCGGTCGGCCTTCGTCTCCAGGCGGTCGATCTTCTCGACCGAGTCCATCCACTTGAAGCAGAACTCGGCCTTCTCCCGGATCGACGGGATCTCCTCGACCGCGTCGAACGCGGCCGCCCGGTCGTCCGGATCGGGCAGGTACGTGTCCAGAAGGGTCAGATAGAACTGGACGTGCACGGCCTCCTCGAACAGCTGGCGCGACAGGTACAGGCGCGCCTCGGGGGAGTTGATGTGCTTGTACAGGGTGAGCACGAGGTTGTTCGAGACGATCGAGTCGCCCGTCGCGAAGAACGCGACAAGGCGGCCGATCATGTGCTGCTCGCCCGGCGACAGCTTCGCGAGGTCGGCGACGTCCGAGTGGAGGTCGACCTCCTCGACCGTCCACGTGTTCTTGATGGCGTCCCGGTAGCGCTCGTAGAAGTCCGGGTAGCGCATGGGACGCAGGGTCAGCTCGAAGCCCGGGTCCAGCAGGTTCTTCTCGGGGGAGGGAGTGGTCATTACTGGCAGGCCTCGCAGGACTCGGGGTTTTCCAGGGAGCAGGCGACGGCGTCCGGGTCCGCCACCTGGACGGGGACGGTGGAGCGGGCCGCCGCGCGGGCGATGCGCGTCGCGGGGCGCGAGCGCAGGTAGTACGTCGTCTTCAGGCCCGACTTCCAGGCGTACGCGTACATCGAGGAGAGCTTGCCGATGGTCGGCGTCTCCATGAACAGGTTCAGGGACTGGGCCTGGTCCAGGTACGGGGTGCGGGCCGCCGCCATGTCGATCAGGCCGCGCTGCGGGATCTCCCACGCCGTGCGGTACAGCGCCCGCACGTCCGCGGGGACCCAGGTCAGGTCCTGCACCGAGCCGTTGGACTCGCGCAGTGCCTCACGGGTCTGCGCGTCCCACACGCCGAGCTTCTTCAGCTCCTCCACCAGGTACGAGTTGACCTGGAGGAACTCACCGGAGAGCGTCTCGCGCTTGAACAGGTTGGAGACCTGCGGCTCGATGCACTCGTAGACACCGGCGATCGAGGCGATCGTCGCGGTCGGGGCGATCGCGAGCAGCAGCGAGTTGCGCATGCCGACCGCGGCGATGCGCTCGCGCAGCGCCGCCCAGCGCTCCGGCCAGACCGGCTCGACGCCGTAGTGGTCCGGGTGCAGGACGCCGCGCGCGGTGCGGGTCTTCTCCCAGGCCGGCAGCGGCCCGTTGCGCTCGGCGAGGTCCGCCGAGGCCTCGTACGCGGCGAGCATGATCCGCTCGGCGATGCGCGTCGACAGGGCGCGCGCCTCCTCCGAGTCGAAGGGCAGCTGCAGCTTGAAGAACACGTCCTGCAGGCCCATCGCGCCCAGACCCACCGGACGCCACTTCGCGTTGGAGCGGCCCGCCTGCTCGGTCGGGTAGAAGTTGATGTCGACGACCCGGTCCAGGAACGTGACGGCCGTGCGGACGGACGCGTCCAGGCGCTCCCAGTCGATGTCCCCGGTCGCGGTGTCCACGAACGCCCCGAGGTTGACCGAGCCCAGGTTGCACACGGCCGTCTCGCCGTCGTCCGTGACCTCGATGATCTCGGTGCACAGGTTCGAGGAGTGGACCGTGTGGCCGGGCTCCGCCGTCTGGTTGGCGGTGCGGTTGGCGGCGTCCTTGAAGGTCAGCCAGCCGTTGCCGGTCTGCGCGAGGGTGCGCATCATGCGCCCGTACAGGTCCCGCGCGGGGATCGTCTTCTGCGCCTTCCCCGCGGCCTCGGCCTCGCGGTAGGCGGCGTCGAACTCCTCGCCCCACAGGTCGACCAGCTCGGGCACGTCGGCGGGGGAGAACAGCGACCACGGCTGGTCCGCGTTCACCCGGCGCATGAACTCGTCCGGGATCCAGTGCGCGAGGTTCAGGTTGTGCGTGCGGCGCGCGTCCTCACCCGTGTTGTCCCGCAGCTCCAGGAACTCCTCGATGTCGGAGTGCCAGGTCTCCAGGTACACGGCGGCCGCGCCCTTGCGGCGCCCGCCCTGGTTCACGGCGGCGACCGACGCGTCGAGCGTCTTCAGGAACGGCACGATCCCGTTGGAGTGCCCGTTGGTGCCCCGGATCAGCGAACCGCGGCTGCGGACGCGGGAGTACGACAGACCGATGCCGCCGGCGTGCTTGGAGAGGCGGGCCACCTGGTGGTAGCGGTCGTAGATCGAGTCCAGCTCGTCCAGCGGGGAGTCGAGCAGGTAGCAGCTCGACATCTGCGGGTGCCGGGTGCCGGAGTTGAACAGCGTGGGGGAGGAGGGCAGGTAGTCGAGCCGGCTCATCAGGCCGTACAGCGCGGCGACCTCGTCCAGGGCGCGCACCGTCTCGTCCTCGGCCAGGCCGCAGGCCACGCGCAGCAGGAAGTGCTGCGGCGTCTCGACGACCTTTCGGGTGATCGGGTGGCGCAGCAGGTAGCGGCTGAAGAGCGTGCGCAGGCCGAAGTAGCCGAAGCGGTCGTCGGCGGCCGGGTCGATCAGCGCGTCGAGCCGGGCGGCGTGCCCGCGCACGAACTCGGCGGTGCGGTCCGCGATCAGGCCCTCGCGGTGCCCGACCTCGATCGAGCCGGTGAACGAGGTGACGCCCTGCGAGGCGGCCTCGGCGGCGACGGTGAGGGTGAGCAGACGCGCCGCGAGCCGCGAGTAGGCCGGGTCCTCGGAGATCAGTCCGGCGGCCGCCTCAGTGGCGAGCTCGCGCAGCTCCGCCTCGTCGGCCCGGGCGGACCGGCCGCGCAGCGCCGCGGCGGCGACCCGGCCCGGGTCGGCGTCGGGCAGGTCGGCGGTCAGCTCGGTCAGCGTGCGCAGCAGCGCGGTGCCGGGGGCGTCGGCCTCGGCACGGACCGGGGCTGAGGCGGGATCGGCGGGCGCGATCGTCACTGGGGGGCTCTCCCTCGCTCGGCTCGGGGCCCGCGGGGAGGAGGAGTGGCCCGGACGCGCACACGGGGGCGCCCGCGTCACCGGCCCGTTCCGCGAGGCCCTGACGTCTTCGGCACCCGGGCCGGACGGCTCGGGCGCACCGTCGGCAGGTCTTCGGACTCACGTGAGGGGCCTTTGTGGCCTTACGTTCACCGTTGCGGGACAGTTCCGGACTTGCACCGGATTCCCCTGCGACGACAGCGAGAGCGAGCATACATGTTGTGCCCGGGCTTCCGCTCCGGGCCCACATGTTGTGTCGCGGTGAGGTCAGGCCACCCCGGGCCGCTTCAGGAGCGTCGTCACGAAGTCGGCCGTGAAGTCGCGCGGGCCGGTGCCGAGCGCGACCCGGCCGCGGTGCGCGGTGCGGGCGGCGACGAGCGGGGACTCGGCGTAGTAGGCGCGCGGGTAGTCGCTGTCGTAGGGGATGAACACGGTCTTGCCGCGGGTGAGTTCGCTCGCGCACTCCACGACGACGGTGCCGTCGGCGGCGGTGACGAACGACTCGTCGGCGCAGACCCCGACGGCGAGCGGGTCGTGCAGCGGGCTGCCCGCGGCCTCCGTGTACGCCTCCAGGTAGTAGCGCATCAGACGGGCGGTCAGCGCCATGCCCTCGCCCGCGTCCTCCAGGACGGCCAGGTGGTCCTTGGTGAAGCGCCAGCCGTGCGTCGCGTCGAGCCCGACCATCGTGTACCGGATGCCCGAGGACACCACGAGGTCGACGGCGTCCGGGTCCGCCCAGGCGTTGAACTCGGCGACCGGCGTGATGTTCCCGGGCACCTCCGCGGCCCCGCCCATGAAGACGAGGTGCTTCACGCGCCGCGCGAAGTCGGGGTCCTCGGTGAGCGCGAGCGCCACGTTGGTCAGCGGGCCCGTCGCGCACACGGTCAGCTCGCCCTCGTACTGGCGTGAGAGGCGCAGCATGGCCTGCGCGGAGGTCTCCGTCTGCTCGGGAACGCTCGCGTCGGGCAGCCGCTCGGCGCCGAGGCCCTCCGCGCCGTGGAACTCGCCGGCCGCGGAGTACGGCAGCCGGGTCAGCGGTCGGCCCGCGCCCCGGTGCACGGGCACGTCGCCGTCGATGCCGAAGGCGCGGGCCAGGGCGCGGCCGTTGCGGAAGGTCTGTGAGGCGGGCACGTTGCCGCCGACGGTCGTGTAGGCCTTGAGGTCCCACAGGCCGGTGCCGAGCAGGTACTGGAGCGCGACGGCGTCGTCGATGCCGGGGTCGCTGTCGAGGACGATGGGTGCGGTCAAGGGTTCCTCCAGGGCGGGTGGTGCCGATCGTCGGGTGGTGCCGACCGTCGGCCACCGTAACGGGACGAGCCCCTCCGGAGTCGGAGGGGCTCGTCCTTCGAGAAAGGCTCTTCGGGAAAGGGTCTGACCAGGGCGCGGCTAGTGTCCGGCGCCGGTCCCGACGGCCGGGAGCTCGACCTTCACGCCCTTGTCGCCGGCGTCGGCCGTGTAGTCCGACGGAGACGTCTCGTCGATGCCGTCCGGGGCCTTGAGCGCCTTCAGGACGAAGGTGAGGACCACGGTGACGACGACGTTCAGGACGAACGCGGTGAGGCCGATGTAGCCGATCTCGCCGATGCCCGGGATCTCCTTGGCGGAGCCGCCGAAGTGCTTCTGCGTCGGCGAGGCCACCCCGTACGCGGCGACCGTGCCGTAGACCATGCCGACGGCCCAGCCGGCGAGCAGGGCCCAGCGGTGGAACCAGCGGGTGAACAGGCCGCCGACCAGGGCCGGGAAGGTCTGCAGGATCCAGATGCCGCCGAGCAGCTGGAAGTTGATGGCGACGGTCTTGTCCATGGTGAGGACGAACGCGAGCGCGCCGACCTTCACCAGCAGGGACACCAGCTTGGAGACCTTGGTCTCCTGCGCGGGCGTGGCGTCCGGCTTGATGAAGTCCTTGTAGATGTTGCGGGTGAAGAGGTTGGCCGCGGCGATGGACATGATCGCGGCGGGGACGAGCGCGCCGATGCCGATGGCCGCGAACGCGACGCCCGTGAACCAGTCCGGGAACATGTTCTCGAACAGCTGCGGGATCGCCAACTGGCCGTTCTGGACCGTGACTCCGGCCGCGATCGCCATGAAGCCGAGCAGCGCCAGCAGGCCGAGCATGAGCGAGTACAGCGGCAGGATCGTGGTGTTGCGCCGGATGACCTCGCGGCTCTTCGACGACAGGGTCGCCGTGATCGAGTGCGGGTACATGAACAGCGCGAGCGCCGAGCCGAGCGCGAGGGTCGCGTACGTCCAGGTGCCCTGCGAACCGGGTGCGAGCGCCCCGACGGGCTTCTCGGTCGCGGGGTTGATCTGCTCGAACTTCTTGCCGGCCGCGGCGAAGATGTCGTCGAAGCCGCCCAGCTTGATCGGGATGTAGATGATCGCGACGGCGATGACGATGTAGATCAGCGTGTCCTTGACGAACGCGATGAGCGCCGGGGCCCGCAGACCCGAGGAGTACGTGTACGCGGCGAGGACCGCGAACGCGATCAGCAGCGGCAGGTCCTTGACGAACCAATTGGTGCCCTCGTCGCCGCCGACGCCCATGACGTCCAGGACGGCCTGGATGCCGACGAGCTGGAGCGCGATGTACGGCATCGTGGCGAGGATGCCGGTGATCGCGACGGCCAGGGACAGGCCCTTGGAGCCGAAGCGGCCGCGCACGAAGTCCGAGGTGGTCACGTAGCCGTGCTTGTGCGAGACCGACCACAGGCGCGGCAGGAACGTGAAGATGAGCGGGTACACGAGGATCGTGTAGGGCACCGCGAAGAAGCCGGAGGCACCGGCCGCGTAGATCGCCGCCGGGACGGCCACGAAGGTGTAAGCCGTGTAGAGGTCGCCGCCGAGCAGGAACCAGGTGATCCAGGTGCCGAACGAGCGGCCGCCCAGGCCCCATTCGTCGAGGGACGCCTCGTTCTCGGCGCGCCGCCAGCGGGCGGCGAGGAAGCCCATGACCGTGACGGCCACGAAGAACAGGATGAAGACGGTGAGTGCGACACCGTTCACGCCGTCGTTCACGCGCCGGCCCCTTCCTGGGAGGCCTCGGAGGCCTGCTTACGGGACGCCTGGTCGTGCTTCCACAGCTTGTACGCGACCATCGTGAGCGCCGTCGAGATCAGCACCCAGAGCATCTGGTACCAGTAGAAGAACGGGATGCCGATGAACGCGGGGTCCACCTTGGCGTAGGAGCTGACCCAGAGCATCGCCACGAACGGGGCGATGAGACACAAGGCCACCACGACACGGAGCGGGGTCACCGTCCGCGTGTCTGCTTGCCGCGCTGGTCGCGCGGCTTCCGGCGCATTGGACATAGAGCGGTTCCGTCCCCTCGCTGGCCCTATTTATCTCGGCTTAACGTCCGGGAAATCTAAGCGAGAGTCTCGCCTCATGGAACCCTTGTCCGGATAACGGACGCACCGATGCCGTACTGATATCAACTACCCGGCACCGGTGGGCCGTATGTGAGAAATGCGGGGGGTGAAAGGGGGTGAGGGGCGCTCAGTCCATGGGGCGCTTGAGGCGCGCCACGAACTTGTACCGGTCGCCCCGGTAGACCGAGCGCACCCACTCCACGGGCTTGCCCGAGCCGTCGATCGAGTGCCGGGAGAGCATCAGCATCGGCAGGCCCACGTCCGTGCCGAGCAGTCCGGCCTCGCGGGGCGTGGCGAGCGAGGTCTCGATGGTCTCCTCGGCCTCGGCGAGCCGGACGTCGTAGACCTCGGCGAGCGCGGTGTAGAGCGAGGTGTACTTCACGAGGCTGCGGCGCAGCGCGGGGAAGCGCTTCGCTGACAGGTGCGTGGTCTCGATGGCCATCGGCTCACCGCTGGCCAGGCGCAGCCGCTCGATGCGCAGGACGCGCCCGCCGGCGGAGATGTCGAGCAGCCCGGCGAGGGTGTCGTCGGCCGTCACGTACCCGATGTCGAGCAGCTGCGAGGTGGGCTCCAGGCCCTGGGCGCGCATGTCCTCGGTGTAGGAGGTGAGTTGGAGCGCCTGCGAGACCTTGGGCTTGGCGACGAAGGTGCCCTTGCCCTGGATGCGCTCCAGGCGGCCCTCGACGACCAGCTCCTGCAGGGCCTGGCGGACCGTGGTGCGGGAGGTGTCGAACTCGGCGGCGAGGGTGCGCTCCGGGGGGACGGGGGTGCCGGGCGGCAGGGTCTCCGTCATGTCCAGGAGGTGCTTCTTCAGGCGGTAGTACTTGGGCACACGTGCGGTACGGACAGGCGCCCCGCCCTCGTTCTCCGCACTGCTGACGTCGGTGCTCATGCTCCGCCTTCCCGGCTCCGGTGCCGATGCGACCGATGCGTCCGCCGGTCACGGCTCACATCGTGGCACGGCTCGCTCCGGGGTACTCCCGCACGCTCCGTGATCCCTTCTTATATCGTCCGGCGCCCCTCTGGTCTAGTCCACCCCGCCGGACGGGGGGACGGGGTCAACGGCCGTGCTCCGAAGGGTGGGTGTCGTTCCGGTAACGGACCCACAGTCCCTTCACAACCACCCTTGACAGCCCCATTGGTCTGGTCCAAGCTCCCCGTACTGGTCTACACCATTAGTGGCCAGGTCCCAGTCCCATCAGCCGTATCCGCGTACGTGCTTCGCGTACTCGCCGTATGTCATCGCTGTGGGTGGGGGGTTGCAGGCATCCCTGAGGAGGGTGACATGAAGCGCAAGCTCATCGCGGCGGTCGGCGTCGCGGCCATGATGACCGGGGTCGCGGCCTGTGGGGGCGACGGTGGCGACAACGCCGGCAAGGACCCGAAGGACCGCACCGGCTCGGTGACCGTCTGGCTGATGGTGGACGCGCAGAGCACCTGGCCCGAGCTGGTCAAGGACGTCAACGCCCAGTTCAAGAAGAAGTACCCGAAGGTCAAGGTCGACGTCGCCTACCAGCAGTGGGCGGACAAAGCCAAGAAGCTCGACACCGCCCTCGGCGGCGACAAGTTCCCGGACGTCGTCGAGCTCGGCAACACCGAGACCATGCAGTACATCCTCAACGGCGCGCTCGCCGAGATCGACCCGAAGAAGTACGACAACAGCGACACCTGGATCAAGGGCCTCAAGGACACCTGCACCTTCGAGGGCAAGCAGTACTGCGTGCCCTACTACGCCGGTGCGCGCGTCGCGATCTACAACAAGGACATGCTGAAGGCGGCCACCGGCTCCGACACGCTGCCCACCACCGAGGACGACTTCCTCAAGGCGATGGACAAGGAGACGGCGAAGCAGGGGAAGAAGGACAAGCGCTTCTCCTCGCTCTACCTGCCCGGCCGCTACTGGTACGCCGCGATGTCCTACGTCGCCGCGTACGGCGGCCAGATCGCCCAGTACGACGAGGGCTCCAAGGAGTGGAAGGCCAGCCTCTCCGACCCGAAGGCGCAGGAGGGCATCCAGCACTTCATCGACCTCGTCAAGAAGTACAACAAGGGCGACATCACCAAGGACGAGCAGGACCACGCCAATGTGATGGCCAACGAGAAGGCCGGCGTCCTGTACGGCAACGGCTGGGAGGCCGGCTCCGTCATCGACGGCAAGGCCAACGGCAACCCGAAGCTCGAGGGCAAGATCGCCACCGCCGCGATGCCCGGCCCGAACGGCAAGACCCTGCCGTCCTTCATCGGCGGCTCCGACCTCGCGGTGACGCAGAAGTCGAAGAACGCGGACCTCGCCGAGGACTGGATCTCCATGTTCACGAGCGAGAAGTCCGAGGAGGTCCTCGCCTCCAAGAACATCCTCCCGAACAACACCAAGCAGCTGCAGCCGCTGAAGGACAAGCCGGAGACGGCCCCTGTCGCCAACGCGGTCGAGAGTGCCTGGTTCACGCCGATCGCCCCGGGCTGGACCGCGATCGAGAAGGAGGAGGTCCTGAAGAACATGCTGCTCGACATCCTCAAGGGCAAGTCCGTGGCCGAGGCGACCAAGGCCGCCGACGCCAAGATCGACGAGCTGATCAACAAGGAGTCCTGAGCCTTCGGGCTCCGGATGAAGGGCGGGGCCGGTTCACCTGATCCGGCCCCGCCCCTCGTCTCCCTTTCGCCGAGCACGAGAAAGGTCAGCCACGTGACTGCCGCCGACACCAAGGCCGCCGGGCCGCCGCTCAGCGCAGCGGACACCCCGGAAGGGGGGACGGTCCACAAGAGCCGCCCCGCCGGCACCGGCCGCCCGAAGCGGAAGAAGGGGGCGCTGCTCCCCTACCTCCTGATCCTGCCGGCGATCGTCGCGCTGGCCGCCGTCTACGCGTACCCCCTGGTCAAGACCGTGATCATGTCCTTCCAGGACATGGGACGGCGCGAGCTGTGGACGGGCGAGAGCCCGCCGTGGGTCGGCTTCGACCAGTTCACCAACATCCTGGGCGACGCCGAGTTCTGGCACGTCACCCTGCGCACCGTCGTCTTCATGGCGGTCTGCGTCGTCGCCACCATGGCGATCGGCCTGCTGGTCTCGCTCCTGATGATGCGCCTGTCCACCTGGGTGCGGCTCACGCTCACCACGGCCCTCATCGCCGCCTGGTCGATGCCCCTCCTGGTCGCCTCGTCGATCTTCCGCTGGCTCGCCGACTCCGACTACGGCCTGGTCAACACGATCATCGCCAAGTTCGCCGGCGACGACTGGCTCGGCCACAACTGGTTCCTCGACCCGCTCCAGGGCTTCGCCGTGATCGCCGCGCTCGTCATCTGGGGCGCCATCCCGTTCGTCGTGATCACCCTGTACGCGGCCCTCACCCAGGTCCCCGGAGAACTCACCGAGGCCGCCCAGCTCGACGGCGCCTCCGCCTTCGGCGTCTTCCGCTTCGTCACCTGGCCGGTCATCAAGCCCGTCTTCATCATGGTGACCACGCTCTCCGTGATCTGGGACTTCAACGTCTTCGGCCAGATCTGGCTGCTGCGCGGCAACAAGCCCGAACCGGACTACGAGACCCTCGGCCTCTACTCCTTCTCCAAGGCGTTCACCTCGACGTCCTTCAGCCAGGGCACCGCCATCGCCCTGGTCACCGTACTGATGCTGTCCGGCGTGGCCGTGTACTACCTGCGCCAGCTCATGAAGACAGGAGAGGTCGAATGAGCGCCTCCACGCCGACCCACCCGCAGGACCTGCGGCCCGACCGCAAGAAGACGAAGCTCGGCTACAACGTCCTCGGCCTCGTCATCGCCGTCGTCATGGCCTTCCCCGTCTACTGGCTGATCATCTCGGCGCTGCGCCCCAACCACGAGATCCGCTCCTACGACCAGACGCTGTGGCCCTCGTCGATCACCTTCGACAACTTCGCGCGCGCCGTGAAGCAGCCCAACTTCGCCACCGCGATCCAGTCCAGCCTCATCATCTCGATCACCGCCGTCGTCGGCGGCATGATCATCGCGACCCTCGCGGCACTCGCCGTCGGCCGCTTCCGCTTCACCGGCCGGCGCGCCCTGCTCATGGTCCTGATCCTGGTCCAGATGCTGCCGCCGACCGCGATGCTCATTCCGATCTACGCCCAGCTCAACGCGATGGGCGGCCTCAACGAGTACTGGGGCGTCATCGTCGTCTACCTCGTCTCCACGCTGCCCTTCGCCACGGTCATGATCCGCGGCTTCGTGGTCAACATCCCCGTGGAACTGGAGGAGTCGGCGATGGTCGACGGCTGCACGCGCATGGGCGCGTTCCGCCGGATCATCTTCCCGCTGCTCGCCCCCGGCCTCGCCGCCTCGTCGATCTTCGCGCTCGTCAACGCCTGGAACGAGTACCTGTTCGCGTACATCCTGATGAACGACGACTCGAAGTACACCCTGAACGTCTGGCTCATGACGTTCACGACGGAACGGGGCACCGACTACGGCGCCCTGATGGCCGCGTCCACGATGATCGCCCTGCCGGTGGTGGTCTTCTTCATGTTCATCCAGAAGAAGATGGCCACAGGTCTCACCTCCGGCGCCGTGAAGGGATAACGCCACCCGATGACGACACTCGCCCACGGAACCGACACGCTCACGCGGGACGCGCTGACGGTCCTGCAGCCCGGATTCACCGGCACCACCGCCCCCGACTGGCTGCTGCGGCGCCTCGGCGAAGGCCTCGCCTCCGTCGGCCTGTTCGGCCGCAACATCGCCACGCCCGCCCAGCTCGCCGCCCTCACCGCCCAGCTGCGGGCCGAGCGCGAGGACGTCCTCGTCGCCATCGACGAGGAGGGCGGCGACGTCACCCGCCTCGAAGTCCGTACGGGCTCCTCGTTCCCCGGCAACCACGCGCTCGGCGCCGTCGACGACGCCGAGCTGACCCGGGCGGTCGCGCACGAACTCGGCCGCCGCCTCGCCGCCTGCGGCGTCAACCTCAACTGGGCGCCCTCCGCCGACGTCAACGCCAACCCCGACAACCCCGTCATCGGCGTCCGCTCCTTCGGCTCCGACACGGACCTCGTCTCCCGCCACACCGCCGCCTACGTCGAGGGCCTCCAGGCCGCCGGGGTCGCCGCCTGCACCAAGCACTTCCCCGGGCACGGCGACACGGGCGTCGACTCCCACCACGACCTGCCCCGCATCGACGTGGGCCTCGACGTGCTGCACGCCCGCGACCTCGCCCCGTTCCGCGCGGCGATCGCCGCCGGCAGCCGCGCCGTCATGAGCGCCCACATCCTGGTCCCGGCCCTCGACCCGGACCGGCCGGCGACCCTCTCGCGCCGCATCCTCACGGGGCTGCTCCGCGAGGAGCTCGGCTACGACGGGCTCATCGTCACCGACGGCATGGAGATGCAGGCCATCTCCGCGACCTACGGCATCGAGCGCGGCAGCGTCCTCGCGATCGCCGCCGGCGCCGACGCCATCTGCGTGGGCGGCGGCCTCGCCGACGACGACACCGTGCTGCGGCTGCGCGACGCCCTGGTCGCCGCCGTGCGCTCGGGTGACCTCTCCGAGGAGCGGCTCGCGGACGCGGCCGCGCGCGTGCGGTCCCTCGCGGAGTGGACCCGGGCCCGGGGCGGCACTCCGACCCACCCGGCGGACACCGAGGTGGGGCTGACCGCCGCGCGCCGGGCGCTCACCGTGACCCGGAGCGCGGACGCCGCGCCGGTGACGGGGCCCGTGCACGTCGCGGCCTTCACCCCGGTCGCCAACATCGCGGTCGGCGACGAGACCCCCTGGGGCGTCGCCGCCGAACTCGAACGGCTGCTGCCCGGCACCACGACGGGGTCCTACACGGGCCCGGACGCGGGCGAGAAGGCCCTCGCCGCCGCGGGGGACCGGCGCCTCGTCGCCGTCGTCCGCGACGAGCACCGGCACGCCTGGATGTCCGCGGCCCTGGACACCCTGCTGTCCGCCCGCCCCGACACCCTGGTCGTCGAGATGGGCGTCCCCCAGGCACCGCCCCGGGGCGCGCTCCACATCGCCACCCACGGCGCGGCCCGCGTCTGCGGCCTGGCCGCCGCCGAGGTCATCGTCGGGTAGGCCGGGGCCGCCGCCTCGGGCACTGCGCACAGATGCCGGTCACCCCGGACGAGGGGTGACCGGCATCGGCGTGGCGAGACGCGATCGGAGGCCTACAGGCCCTGCCACTCCGGCTTGTTGGCGAACGTGTGGCGGAAGTACTGGGTCAGCTTCAGCTTCGACGCGGCGCCTTCGTCCACGACCACCGTCGCGTGCGGGTGCAGCTGCAGCGCGGACGCCGGCACGACCGAGGCCACGGGCCCCTCCACGGTCGCGGCCACCGCGTCGGCCTTCCCCTCGCCCGTGGCGAGCAGCACCAGGTGCCGCGCCTCCAGGATCGTCCCGATCCCCTGCGTGATGACGTGCCGCGGCACCTGGCTGAGGTCCCCGTCGAAGAACCGCGCGTTGTCCGCGATGGTCTGCTCCGTGAGCGTCTTGATCCGGGTCCGGGACGCGATCGAGGAACACGGCTCGTTGAACCCGATGTGCCCGTCCGTGCCGATCCCGAGCAGCTGCAGATCGACCCCGCCGGCCTCGGACAGCGCCCTGTCGTACGCCTCGCACGCGGCCTGCACGTCCTCCGCGCTGCCGTCCGGCCCCATGAACGCGTCCGCGTCGAGCCCGAGCGGCTCCACGACCTCGCGCAGCACCGTCGCGCGGTACGACTCGGGGTGCCCGGTGGGCAGTCCGACGTACTCGTCGAGCTGGGCGATCCGCGCCCGCGACGCGTCCACCTCACCGGCGCGCACCTTGGCCGTCAGGGCCTGGTAGATGGGCAGCGGGGTCGAGCCGGTGGCCACGCCGAGCAGCGCGTCGGGCTTGCGCCGCAGCAGCTGGGCCATCGCCTCGGCGATCAGCTCGCCGCCTGCCTTGGCGTCCGGAACGATCACAACTTCCACGCTGGGCCTGCCGTTCTGGTCAGAGGGGAAACTAGTGGTATAGACCAATCTAGCAGAGCAAGACCCCGCCGGACAGGCGTTCGGCGGGGATGTCCGGCCCGTTCGTCCGCCCCCTGGGACCATGCTCCGCGCTGGGCGTGACCTCGGCACGTCGAGCGGCCGGACCGCCCGGCGACCCGCACGGTGACCTGCTCCGCGATGACGGCATGGCTACGAATTGAACTCACGACTCCCGGTAACCGCGGGAAAGGGCGTACGTTGGACCAGGCGTACTTTTGAGTAACCCTCGAGTACGCCCCCGGGGGAGGGGGCGTGACAGGACGCCGCGAACAAACCCCCGCCGACGCATGGACACGACCAAATGGTCTAGTCCACAATGCGAAGTGCGAAGAACAAGACCAGAGACTTCCGCCCTCCCCGCACAGGAGGACGGACAGAGGAACCGTCGCTCTCTGCCCTGACTGCGACGGATCCTCGATCGGCACCCGGGACCGCACACCCGGAAGCCGGTGCACCTGAAGGGCTGCGGTGCCAGGGAACGGGTTGAGGGTCCCGCCCCCGGCGCCGCGGCCCGTCGGTGTTTCCAGGGCCCTCAGGGCCGCTGGAGACCCCAGGGCTCCCCGGCCCCCTTTCCGGCCCGGCCGACCGATTCGGGACCCCGCTCACCGCCGGGTACGCTCGGGCTCGTGCCCTCCATGAACGATCTCGTCCGCCAGCACACCGCCCTCGGCGACTCCGACCTCGAGTGGCTGCACCTGCTGGTCTCGGAGTGGCAGCTGCTCTCCGACCTCTCCTTCGCCGACCTGGTCCTGTGGGTCCCCACCCGCGACGGCACCCGGTACGTCTCCGTCGCGCAGATGCGGCCCAACACGGGCCCGACCTCCTACCAGGACGACATGGTCGGCCACCTCGTGCCGCGCGGCCGCCGCCCCATGCTGGACGCCGCCCTGGACGAGGGCCGCATCGTCCGCGAGGGCGACCCGGAGTGGCGCGAGGAGGTCCCGGTCCGGGTCGAGTCGATCCCCGTACGCCGTGAGGGCCGCGTCCTCGGCGTCATCGCGCGGAACACGAACCTGCTCACGGTCCGCACCCCCTCACGGCTCGAACTGACCTACCTCCAGTCGGCCTCCGACCTCGCGCAGATGATCGCCGCGGGCTCCTTCCCGTTCCCCGGGCAGCAGGTCGACATGGACGCCTCCCCGCGCGTGGGCGACGGCCTGATCCGGCTCGACGCCGACGGGGTCGTCCAGTACGCCTCGCCGAACGCGCTGTCCGCGTACCACCGCCTCGGCTTCCAGGCCGACCTCGTCGGCCACCACCTCGGCTCCACCACCGCCGAACTCGCCCCGTCGCGCGGCCCGGTGGACGAGGCGCTCGCCAAGGTCGCCAGCGGCTGGGCCCCGCGCGAGTTCGAGATCGAGGGCGAGGAGGGCTCGATCCAGCTCCGCGCCATCCCGCTCAAGCCCAAGGGCACCCGGATCGGCTCCCTCGTCCTGCTGCGCGACGTGACGGAACTGCGCCGCCGCGAGCGGGAGTTGATCACCAAGGACGCCACCATCCGGGAGATCCACCACCGGGTGAAGAACAATCTGCAGACCGTCGCCGCGCTGCTGCGCCTCCAGGCCCGGCGCATCGGCGACGACCGGGGCCGCGAGGCCCTGGAGGAGGCGGTCCGCCGGGTCGGCTCCATCGCGATCGTCCACGAGACGCTGTCCCAGAACCTGGACGAGCGCGTGGAGTTCGACGAGATCGCCGACCGGGTCCTCGCGATGGTGGCGGAGATCTCCCCGGGCCAGGTGACCGGCCGGCGCACCGGCCGCTTCGGCATCCTGGACGCCGAGGTGGCGACCCCGCTCTCCATGGTCCTGACCGAGGTCCTGCAGAACGCGCTGGAGCACGGCTACCGGCAGGGCGACACCGGCACGGTCGAGGTCGGGGCCGTCCGCGGCGGCACCACCAAGGAAGCCCGGCTGCTGATCACCGTGCAGGACGACGGCGTCGGACTGCCCGAGGGCTTCGACCCGAAGAAGGCCGGCAACCTCGGCCTCCAGATCGTGCGCACCCTGGTCGAGGGCGAACTGGGCGGCACCTTCGACATGGTCCCCGCCCCCGAGCGCGGCACCCGGGTCATCCTCGACATCCCGGTGAACTCCAGCAAGTAGGCGCCTCGCCAGAGGAAGTGACGCTGCGCACACAGCAGTGAGCCCCGGACCGTCGGAACGGTCCGGGGCTCACTGCTCGCGTTGCTCGGGTCATGTCCCGGGCGGAGCCTGGGGGAGCATCGGGGGTACTGCGCGCTGCGGCTCGGGGGCGGGAGATGCGTACGCGATGTACGCGCCGCCGGGCTCAGGCTCGAACGGGGTGGGGAATCAGGCGGAGGCCTGACGGGCCCGGTTGCGGGCGGCGCGGCGCTTCATCGCGCGGCGCTCGTCCTCGCTGAGGCCACCCCAGACGCCGGAGTCCTGGCCGGACTCGAGCGCCCACTGCAGGCACTGCTCCATGACGGGGCAGCGGCGGCAGACGGCCTTGGCTTCCTCGATCTGCAGCAGCGCAGGACCGGTGTTGCCGATGGGGAAGAAGAGCTCGGGGTCTTCCTCGCGGCAAACGGCGTTGTGACGCCAGTCCATGGCTGCTACCTCTCCTTGGTATTACGTGCAAGTTGCTTGTGAATGTGAACGCTTTCACGAATCCCTCAACAAGTGAAGGGACGAACGTCACATCTGCGACGGCTGTCCGTTGCTTGGAGGAGGGGATTCGGGCTCTCTGTGGGGCCGATGTTGCGGGCCGTCCCGAGCGCCATGTAGAGATTCGCAAACCTCGGCGGCGGATACAACCCCTTCAGGAAAGTTTTTTTTGATTCCTCGGTGTCGCCTCGGTCACAGCCGTACTTCCATGGGGTGGAGCCCAGCCCAAACGTTCGAGATAAAGGACCAAGGGCCCTTCCACTCACACAATCACACGCAGTGCACGGCGAACGCCTGTGAACGTCACGCTCGTACGCAGCCCCAGGTGGTCACCGTCCATCTGGAGCGGCAGGGGCACCTTGGAATGCAAGGTGAAGTCGGTGAGGTCGTGGAGCGTGACCGCGTTCTTGCCGCGGGGGCCCCGCTCGGGAGTGGAGGCGAGCAGTTGGCCGCCGTAACGGGCGACCGCCGGGGTCGACAGTTTCTTGAGTCCGAGCACGTCAAGGCCGGTGTCGAAGGACGCCTGAGGCGTCGGATAGAGCGGCCGGTTACCCAGGAACGACCACGGTGAGGTGTTGCTCACTATGGAGACCACGAGATCCGTGACCGGGTCCTCGCCCGGACGTTCGAGCGTGATCGTGCCGTGCCGGCGGTCCGGCTCCCCGAGGAACTGGCGCACCACCTGTCGCACATACAGAGCGTGCGTCGAACGCTTGCCCCGCTCCCGCTGCTGCTCGACCCGGCCGACCACACCCGCGTCGAAGCCGAGCCCCGCGCTGAAGGTGAACCAGCGGGACGGCACCGCCTCGTCCTCCGTGCCGGGCGTGCCCGCGGCGAGCCCCAGGCCCACCGTGCGCTGCCGGCCCTCGCGCAGGGCGTCCAGAAGCTGGCCGGTGGCCTCCACCGGATGGTTCTGCAGACCCAGGGCGCGGGCGAAGACGTTCGTGGAGCCGCCGGGGACGACCGCCAGACCGGGCAGCCGGTCCAGGTCGGGGCCCGCGTGCAGCAGCCCGTTCACGACCTCGTTGACCGTGCCGTCGCCACCGAGGGCGACGACCAGCTCGATGTCCTTGCTCTCCGCGGCCTGCCGCCCGAGGTCCCGGGCGTGCCCGCGGTACTCGGTCGTCACCGCCTCCAGCTTCATCTCGCTGGCGAGCGCGTGGATGAGGACATCGCGCGTGCGCGCACTGGTGGTGGTTGCCGCCGGATTGACCACGAGGAGTGCACGCATGCAAGGCAGGGTACCTAGCGACCTTGATCGGGCCCAGACCGAGGTAGGAGTCGGGTAGGAGTCAGGGCCCCGGCGGCCCGGGGGAGGGCCTCGGGAACGCGGGCGCGCGGGGGCTACTCTGCAAAGGTGACCTCAGAGCAGAACCCCGCCCCCGAGACGTCCGCACCGACCGAGCCCCGCCCCGGCCGGCTGACCGCCGCCGCGGCCCTGGCCGGCCTCGAGGGCGCCGCACTCGTCGTGGGCGGCGCCTACATGCTGGTCGCCGCGCTCACCGGACACCCCGACAACCGCCAGCAGGCGATCACCGGCGGCGTCACCCTGATCGTGCTCGCCCTGCTGCCGCTGCTCGCCGCGCGCGGCCTGCTCGCGCTGAAGAGCTGGAGCCGCGGGCCCGCGATCATCACGCAGATCATGGCGCTGCCCGTCGCCTACACGCTGGGCCAGAGCGGCGGCGTGGCCCTGCCCTTCGGTATCGCGCTCGCGGCCGTGGCGCTCACGGCCCTGGTGATGCTCGTCAACCCGGCGACCACCGTCGCGCTCGGCATCCGCATGCCGGGCAGCGCGAAGGGCCCGGAGTAGCCCCCGAGCCCTTCACTCACATCCGCGGAGCCTCTACTCCTCCACGAGGAGCTTCTCCCGGAGCTGGGCCAGGGTGCGGGCCAGCAGGCGGGAGACGTGCATCTGGGAGATGCCGACCTCCTGCGCGATCTGCGACTGCGTCATGTTCCCGAAGAAGCGCAGGAGCAGGATGCGCTTCTCGCGCGGCGGCAGGTCCTCCAGGAGCGGCTTGAGGGACTCGCGGTACTCGACGCCCTCCAGCGCCTCGTCCTCGGCGCCCAGGGTGTCCGCGACCGCCGGTGACTCGTCGTCCGTGTCGGGGACGTCCAGGGACAGCGTGGAGTACGCGTTGGCCGACTCCAGACCCTCCAGGACCTCCTCCTCCGAGATCCCCAGCTTCTCGGCGAGCTCGTGGACCGTGGGGGAGCGCCCGTGCAGCTGGGACAGCTCCGCCGTCGCCGTGGTCAGCGCGAGCCGCAGCTCCTGGAGCCGGCGCGGGACGCGCACCGCCCAGCCCTTGTCCCGGAAGTGCCGCTTGATCTCCCCGACCACCGTCGGGGTCGCGTACGTGGAGAACTCCACCCCGCGCTCCGGGTCGAAGCGGTCGACCGACTTGATCAGGCCGATCGTCGCGACCTGCGTCAGGTCGTCCAGCGGCTCGCCGCGGTTGCGGAAGCGGCGCGCCAGGTGCTCGACGAGCGGCAGGTGCATGCGCACGAGCCGGTTGCGCAGATCCGCGTACTCGGGGCTGCCGTCCTTCAGGGTGCGCAGCTCGAGGAACAACGCCTTGGCGTTGCTGCGGTCCTGGGGATCGCGCGTGCCCTGCTGCTCACCCTGTCGCTGTTGGTCGCTCATCCGTCCCGCCCGTCGCGCGTCCGATCCACCGGGGCCCCCGCGAGTCTCGGGCCCGGAGGGCGGCGCTGCCTGCTGTGCCCCGTCGGCCGCCGGGTCCTCCGGGTGCGGCCGGGCCTGCTGCTCAGGGATGCCGGTGGTCAGCCGGCGGATCCCGCCCGTGCCGTCGGCCGGGAGATCTCGTGTGCCGCTCTTGTCGTCCCGCACCGGACCACCCCCGTCCATCACGCCGGGCCGGGGCCCGCGCCGCGCTTCTTGTAGAGGCTGATCGAGACCGTGTTGTCCTCGGCGACCGAGGACTCGACCTGGCCGGCCAGGGCGGAGAGGACCGTCCAGGCGAAGGTGTCGCGCTCCGGGGCCCGGCCGTCCGTGGTCGGGGCGGACACGGTCACCTCCAGGGAGTCGTCCACGAGGCGGAACACACAGCTGAGCACGGAGCCCGCGACGGCCTGCTGGAGCAGGATCGCGCAGGCCTCGTCGACCGCGATGCGGAGGTCCTCGATCTCGTCGAGGGTGAAGTCCAAACGCGCTGCCAGACCGGCCGTGGCCGTCCGCAGCACCGACAGGTAGGCACCCGCAGCCGGCAGCCGGACTTCCACGAAGTCCTGATTCCCGGGCTCGCCTGCGATCTGGGACACCCTCACCTCCAAGGTGGTACAAGCACTTTCGGGCTCCGGAGGACGATCCCCCCGGGTGATGCGCCACGTATATCTGCGGTGACGCTACCGCGCGCCCGACTTTCCTGTCCCGGGGACCCCCGGCCCACTGCTGTCACTCATAGTAAGCCTACGGGTACGGACAGTGGCTAGAGGTGGGGCGGGCTCAATTGGAAAGAGCGGGCGCCGCATTGACGTACCCAGGCGCCGACCCGTCGAACCGCCCGCGGGCGCGGATCCTCGGGATCACACGAGAATCGAGTCGACGAAGCACCAACGCCAGTCCTCACCAGGCTCGAAGGTGCGCATGACCGCGTGCCCGGTGTCCTTGTAGTGCTCCGTCGCGTGCCGGAACGGCGAGGAGTCGCAGCAGCCGACGTGACCGCAGACGAGACACAGGCGCAGTTGCACAGGGTGACTGCCCAGGGCCAGGCACTCCAGACAGGTCTCGCTCAGGGGCGCCGGTTCCGGTTGCGGCAGCGCGTCGACGTGCGGGCACTCGTACATGATGGCCAGGTTACGACGGGCACGGCGCGCAGGCCGGGCGGAAGGCGGGTCATGGACGTATTGCCACTGGTGGGACTGGTCGCGGCGAGCGCCGCGGTGGCCGGGGTGGCGCGCCGGACTCCGGTGCCGGCGCCGCTCCTCCTCGTCGCGGTGGGGCTCGTCGCCTCGTACGTCCCGGGCGTTCCCGAATACGCGCTCGACCCGCACGTCGTGCTGCCGCTGATCCTGCCGCCCCTGCTGCACACCGCGGCCCTGGAGAGCTCCTACCTGGACCTGAGAGCCAACATCCGGCCCGTGGCACTCCTGTCGGTGGGCTACGTCCTGTTCGCCACCGTCGCGGTCGGCTGGCTCGCCTACCAGCTGATCCCCGACCTGCCGCTGACCGCCGCGCTCGTCCTGGGCGCCGTGATCGCCCCGCCGGACGCCGTCGCCGCGACCGCCATCGCCCGGCGGGTGGGGCTGCCCTCGCGGATCACCACGATCCTCCAGGGCGAGTCCCTGGTGAACGACGCGACCGCGATCACCGCCTACAAGGTGGCGCTCGCCGCGGCCGTCGGCGAGGGCGCCAGCTGGGCGGGCGGCATCCGGGAGTTCCTCGTGGCGGCCGTCGGCGGCGTCGGCATCGGCCTCCTCCTGATGGTGCCGCTGCACTGGCTGCGCACGCACCTGAAGGAGGCGCTCCTCCAGAACACGCTGTCCCTGCTGATCCCGTTCGTCGCCTACGCCGTCGCCGAGCAGTTCGGCGCCTCCGGGGTGCTCGCCGTCGTCACCGTGGGCCTCTACCTGGGACACCGCTCCTACCAGGTGGACTTCGAGACGCGGCTCCAGGAGGCGGCCGTCTGGAAGGTGGTCGCGTTCATCCTGGAATCCGCGGTCTTCGCTCTGATCGGGCTCCAGCTGCGCGTCGTCCTGAAGGGGCTCGGCGAGTACAGCGTCGGGCAGGCGGTCTGGTACGCGTTCGGCGTGTTCCTCTTCGTGGTGGTGATCCGCTTCGTGTGGTCCTACCCGGCCACCTACCTGCCGTGGTGCTTCTCGTCGCGCATCAGGGAGCGGGAGAGCGACACCGACTGGCGACGGCCCCTCATCGTCAGCTGGGCGGGCATGCGCGGCGTCGTGTCGCTGGCCATCGCGTTCTCGATCCCGCTCGTCACGGACGAGGGCGAGCCGTTCCCCGCGCGGAACCTGGTGCTCTTCCTGACCTTCACGACCGTCATCGGCACGCTCGTCGTGCAGGGGCTCACGCTGCCGCCGCTGATCAAGCTCCTCAAGCTGCCGGGCCGAGACGTGCGGGCCGAGACGCTCGCCGAGGCGCAGGCGCAGAACGCGGCGTCCACGGCGGCCGAGGAGCGCGTGGACGCCCTCATGGAGGACCAGCGCAACTGCCTGCCCCAGCCCCTCCAGGACCGCCTCCGCACCGTCCTGGAGCGCCGCCGCAACGCGGTGTGGGAGCGCCTGGGCCAGACCAACCCGGTGACCGGCGAGTCCGCCGACGACACCTACCGCCGGCTCGCCCGTGAGGCGATCCAGGCCGAGCGCGAGGTGTTCGTGAAGATGCGCGACGAGCGCCGCATCGACGACGAGATGCTGCGCACCCTGCTGCGCCGCCTGGACCTGGAGGAGGCGGCGGCCTACCGCGAGGTCGACGACTGAGGCGGGGGCGCGGGCGAGGTCGACCGGGAGGGTGACCGCGACGGCTCCGGTGCGTCGGGCGCGCCCGTGATCACCGCCGCCACGGTCGTCCCCGGAGCGAACGCGCCCTCCTCCGTCAGCACCGTGAGGGCGTGCAGCATTTTGGCGACATAGAGACGCTCGACGGGCAGCCCGTGGCGCTGCTCGAACTCCTGGGCGAAGGCGTCGAGCTCGGCGGGCACGCGCGCGTAGCCGCCTCCGTGGAAGCGGTCCGTCACCTCCCAGACTCCCCGCCGCCCGCCGAACGCGCCGGTCTGCAGCGCCTCGACCTCACCGCTCAGGAACCCGCCCTTGAGCACGGCCACCCCGAGCGCCCGCTGCCCCTCGTCGAGCCCCGCCGCGAGGCCCGCCAGCGTCCCCCCGGTCCCGCAGGCGACGGCCACGACATCGGCCCGCCCGCGCAGTTCGCGCCCGAGCTCCACGCACCCCCGCACCGCGAGCGCGTTGCTCCCGCCCTCCGGCACCACATAGGCGCCGGCGGCTCCCGCGTCGTCGAGCACCCGCGCCAGCACCTCGGGTTCCCGCTTCGACCGGTACGTGGACCGGTCGACGAAGAACAGACGCATCCCGTCCGCCACGCACCGCCGCAACGACCGGTTCAGCGGCCGGGCCGCGAGCTCGTCGCCCCGGACGACACCGATCGTGGGCACGCCCAGGAGCCGGCCCGCGGCGGCCGCGGCCCGCAGATGGTTCGAGTACGCGCCCCCGAAGGTCACGATCGCGCGCCCGCGCGCCTCCGCCAGGTTCGGCGCGAGCTTGCGCCACTTGTTGCCCACGAGGTCCGGATGGATCAGGTCGTCCCGCTTCAGGAGCAGACGTACGCCGCGGCGCGCGAACCGCTCGTCGTCGACCTCGGCGAGCGGTGAGGGCAGCCGCGGCGGGGGACCGGCGCCGGTCAGGGGCGTCGGCGCGGGGCCGGTGGGGTTCGGGCGGGGCACCCGGCCATTGTCGGACACCGGTCCGGGCGCCCGCCGCCGCGGCCCGCGCCGCTACTTGAGCCGGTCCCGGATCCGCCCGCGCATCGCCGCCATGGTGAAGCCCTTCGGGTCGACCTTGCCCGGCTGCCACTCCAGGTGGCCGATGACGGACCGCTCCGTCCAGCCGTGGTGACGGCAGATCGCGGCCGCCGCCTTCTCGATCGCCTCCAGCTGCGCCGCCGGCCACGGGTCGTCCCCGTCGCCGAGGTTCTCGCACTCGAAGCCGTAGAAGTGCCGGTTCCCGTCCGTGTTCGCCTCGTTGTCGTGCGGGAGGGCCTTCTCCGCGATCACCGCGCGCAGCACGTCGTCGTCGCCGAGGCCCGCGTGGTTCGCCCGCCCGTAGCCGACCAGATGGACCCGGCCGTCCTTCGTGATGACTCCGTGGCACAGCGGGCCGGGCAGATCAGGATGACCGTTTCGGCACAGCTCCACCGTGCGGGCGCTGCCCGAGGTGACGGTGTGATGGATCATCACGCCGTGCACCGGGCCCCAGGCGCCCTTGTGATTGCGGTTGTGATGGCGCCAGTCGCCGACCTCGACCACCGTCAGGCCCTCGTGCTCGAGAGCGGCGAGAAAACTGCTCGCGGACATGGGTGGGGCCATGGCCGCCTCCTTCGCGGGCGCGACGACCACCGGGTGCGGAACGTCTCGTACCGCTGCTTGTACCGGAACGGCCCCGCACGGACTACTCGTTCGTATCCCGTGCGATGCGATCCGGACAGCCCCGGACGGCCCCGCGCGCTCCCCGCGGTCGGGGCCGGCCGTGGTGGGCCCGCGGGCGGTCAGCTCCGCAGGAAGCTGTCACCGTGCTCGGCGATGTGCGACTCCAGGGCCTGGAGCGCCTGCTGCGTCGCGTCCGGGCTGCCGCTGCCCCGGCGCTCCGCGTAGTACGCCGCGCCCAGGCGCTTGAGCAGATCGGAGCCGGCCCGCTGCGCCTGCACCTCGTCCAGCTTCTGCTTGCCCTGCGTCAGCCCGCGCTGCGCCTGCTCCTTGGCCCGGTCCAGAAAGCCCGCCATCATGGTCACCTTTTCTGTCGTCCGCTGCCGGCGTCTGCCGTGTCTCTCGCCCTCTTCAACGCGCGCCCCGATCTTGGAGTTCCTAAAACCGGCGATGCGGGACGGACGGGATGAGCCGGATGGATCGCGGCCTGGGCGCGCGTCCACTGCCCCGCATCCGAGCGATGCATTCCCGCTCATTTGTGTAATGGCGCGACTGCGGAGCGTACTGGAAGGGTGGCGCTCGCAGGTCAGTTCATGATCGGGAGGGCATTCATGTCGGTAGGCGAAGAGGTCCGCACGGAGCAGCCGGGTGAGCAGAAGAGCCTCGGCACATCCGCCGCGCGGAATCTGGCCACCACCACCAAGTCCGCGCCGCAGATGCAGGAGATCAGCTCCCGCTGGCTGCTCCGGACGCTGCCGTGGGTCGACATCCAGGGCGGCACGTACCGGGTCAACCGACGGCTGAGCTACACGGTCGGCGACGGGCGGATCACCTTCGTGAAGACGGGGGACCGGGTCCGGGTCATCCCCGCCGAGCTGGGGGAGCTGCCCGCGCTGCGCGGCTTCGAGGACCCGGACGTGCTGGACGAGCTGGCCCAGCGCTGCACACAGCGGGAGTACGAGGCCGGCCAGGTCATCGCCTCGTTCGGCAGCCAGACGGACGAGGTCTTCCTCCTCGCGCACGGCCGCGTCGAGAAGATCGGCACCGGCCCGTACGGGGACGACGCCGTGCTCGGCGTCCTCGCCGACGGCGCCTACTTCGGCGACCAGGCGCTCCTCGACACCGAAGGCATCTGGGAGTACACGGCCCGCGCCGCGACCGCGTGCACCGTGCTCAAACTGCCCCGCCGCGACCTGGAGCAGATCGCCGAGCGCTCCGACGCGCTGCGCGAGCACCTGGAGCGGCTGCGCGCGATCCCGGAGCAGCGGGCGAACCGGTACGGCGAGAAGGAGATCGACCTCTCCGCCGGTCACGTGGGCGAGGCCGTGCTGCCCGGCACCTTCGTCGACTACGAGGCGGCGCCCCGCGAGTACGAGCTGAGCGTCGCCCAGACCGTGCTGCGCATCCACTCGCGCGTGGCGGACCTCTACAACCAGCCGATGAACCAGACGGAGCACCAGCTCCGGCTCACCGTCGAGGCGCTGAAGGAGCGCCAGGAGCACGAGCTCATCAACAACCGCGAGTTCGGCCTCCTCAACAACTGCGAGTACGACCAGCGGCTCCAGCCGCACGACGGCGCGCCGAGCCCCGACGACATGGACGAGCTGCTCAGCCGGCGCCGCGGTTCCAAGCTGTTCCTCGCGCACCCCAAGGCCATCGCCGCGTTCGGCCGCGAACTCAACAAGCGGGGCCTGGTCCCCGAGAGCATCGACGTGGCGGGCAACCGCATCCCGACCTGGCGCGGTGTCCCGATCTATCCCTGCAACAAGATCCCGGTGACCGAGGCCCGCACCACCTCCATCATCTGCATGCGTACCGGTGAGGACGACCAGGGCGTCATCGGCCTGCGCCAGTCCGGCATCCCGGACGAGATCGAGCCCAGCCTGTCCGTCCGCTTCATGGGCATCAGCGAGCAGGCGATCATCTCCTACCTCGTCACCACCTACTACTCGGCGGCGGTCCTGGTGCCCGACGCGCTCGGCGTGCTGGAGAACGTCGAGGTCGGGCGGTGGCGTTGACCCGGCGCGAGCGCCCGCGCGCCCGGCGGGGGGTGAGCCCATGACGCAGACGACGGAGCCACCCGTGACCACAGAGTCCGCCGAACCGACGGCCCTGGCGCAGGCCAGGACGAGCGTCGATCCTGAACTGCGCAGAGCCGTCGACGCACTGCCCGCGTCCATACGCAGGGTCGCCCGCCACCACTTCGGCTGGGAGCACGCCGACGGCACGCCCGCTACGGGGAACGCGGGCAAGGCCGTACGTCCCGCCCTCGTCCTCGCCGCCGCGCGGGCCCTCGGCGGGGAGCCCGGGCAGGCCGTACGGGCCGCGGCCGCGGTGGAGCTGACCCACAACTTCACGCTGCTGCACGACGACGTGATCGACCGGGACGCCACCCGGCGGCACCGGCCGACCGCGTGGACCGTCTTCGGGGACGCCGACGCGATCCTCACCGGGGACGCCCTGCAGGCCCAGGCGCAACTGCTGCTCGCCGAGGACCCGCACCCGGCGGCCCCGGCCGCGGTGGCCCGGCTCGCGGCCTGTGTCGTCGAGCTGTGCGCCGGCCAGGTCGCCGACGTCGCCCTGGAGGGGCGCGACCCGAGGGAGGTGACGCTGCCGGAGACCCTGGCGATGGCCGAGGCCAAGACCGGGGCGCTGCTCGGCTGCGCCTGCGCCCTCGGCGGGCTCTACGCGGGGGCGGACGCGGCGCAGGTCGCGGCGCTCGACGCGTTCGGCCGGGCCGCGGGGCTCGCGTTCCAGCTGATCGACGACGTCATCGGGATCTGGGGCGACCCGGCCCGCACCGGCAAGCCGGCCGGGGCCGATCTCGCCGTCCGCAAGAAGTCGCTGCCGGTCGTCGCGGCACTCGCCTCCGGCGGGCCCGCGGCGGACGAGCTGGCCGCGCTGTACGGGCCACCGGGCCCGGGGAAGGAGGGCCCCGCCGAACTGGAGGCGATCGCGCTGGCCGTCGAGCGGGCGGGCGGCCGGGACTGGGCGCAGGCCCAGGCCGCCGACCAGATGGCCCGCGCGGTCGACGAGCTGGCGCGGGCCGTGCCGGTGCCGCAGTCCGCGGACGGGCTGCTCTCGCTCGCGGAGTTCGTGACGCGGCGGGGGCACTGACGCCTCCGCCGATGGGGCCGAGCGGCGCACGGGCCCCGCATTCCACCGCGTTCCGGGCGGGGGAGCGGGGCCCGTGCGCCGTCGCACCGGTGATCGCCTAGGCTGCGAACGCCCGCGCACGGACAGCGGGTTGGTGCGAGCCACAGGGGGCGGACGGGCGTGGGTGTGCGGATTCGGCGGGCTCAGGAGAGCGACCGGGACCTCGTGGTCGGACTGCTGGACGCGGCGTTCATGGACGACCCGGTCAGCGGCTGGGTCCTGCCCGGCGAGGAGTACCGGCGGGCCCGGCACGCGCGCCTGATGGGCGTGTTCACCGACGTGACGTACGAAGAGGGCTTTATCGACCTGGCCGAGGACGGTTCGGCGGCGGCCCTGTGGGTCGACGTGCCGGCCGAGCCGCACCGGAGCGAGGACGGCGACGCGGGCGAGGGCGGCGACGCGGGCGAGGGCGGCGAGGACGAGGCCGTCCAGGTGCGTCTGGCCGTCGACCCGGACAATGAGCGGGTGGAGCAGATCGCCCGCTGGACCTCCGAGATCCACCCGGCGGGACGCGCGCACGCCTACCTGTGGATGATCGGCGTCGCCCCGGACCGGCAGGGCGAGGGCCTCGGCACCGCGCTGATGGCGCCGGTTCTGGAGCGCTGCGACCGTGAGGGACTGCCCGCCTACCTGGAGGCGAGCAACCCGCGCAGCCGCGCCCTGTACGAGCGGCTCGGGTTCGTCTTCACCGGCACCGCGCTCGACCTCCCGGACGGCCCCTCGCTGTGGCCCATGTGGCGGGAGCCGCAGCAGCACTGACGCCCGGCCGGGCCGTCACGCCTGAGGGACGATCCGCTCCACCAGCCGCTCGACGACCCCCTCGGGCACGCTCACGCCCGGGATGGCGCCCTCCAGCATGCCCGGCATCGTCAGCGTCTCCAGGATGAGCCCGAGCGTGCCCAGGTAGAGCAGCGTGACCTCCTCGGCGCCGCCGGGCAGCCCGGACGCGAGGTGGAACGCGACGCCCTCGTCCAGGTCGCCGCGGAGCGACTTCATCAGGGAGGCGCGCAGTTCGGGCCGCCGGCCCGCCTCCAGGCGCATCTCCATCAGGGCCAGGAACCCGGTGCGGTCACGCTGCGCGCGGCCCAGCAGATCGCGCATGAACGCGGTGACCAGGGCGCGGTCCCGGGGCCGGGTGAGCAGCTCCTCGACGACCGCGGGGTCCGGCGCGAGCCGCCGGTGCAGCCAGGTGTCGATCTGGCCCAGCAGGTCGTCGCGGCTGGTGAAGTAGTTCGAGGACGTGCCGGTGGGCACGCCCGCGGCGGTGTCCACCGCCCGGAAGGTCAGCCCGCGCGCGCCCTCGGCGGCGAGCACCTCGACCGCCGCGTCCACGAGGGCGGCCCTGCGCTCCGGATTCCTCACCATGTCCGCACCCAACTCCTTCTGTCCGACAAGGGCTTGTCGCAAGCGGCTGCCGTAAAGGGCTTGCGCAACCACTACAAGTGAAGCACTCTAAGTGTAGTGGTTCGCCCCACGGCAACCACACCATCCTTTGCCGTCCACGAAAAGAGACCAGCTTGCGCAAGCTCACCTACTTCGTCGCCGTGTCCGTCGACGGCTTCATCGGCGACGAGTCCGGGAACGGCGACGTGTTCACCACGTACGTCGACGAGGAGTTCATGGCCTTCCTCGCCGCCGAGTACCCGGAGACCCTGCCGACCCATGTCCGGGCGGCGGTCGGCCTCGACGGCGTCCCGAACCGGAAGTTCGACACCGTCCTCCAGGGCCGCGGCAGCTACCAGGTCGGCCTCGACGCTGGCATCACCAGCCCCTACGGGCACCTGCGCGAGCTCGTCGCGACGCGCAGCCTGGAGAAGTCCCCCGACCCGAACGTCGAGCTGATCCGCGACGACGTCGTCGGCCGCGTCCGCGCGCTCAAGGCGGAGGACGGCGACCGGGACATCTACCTGTGCGGCGGCGCGCAACTGGCCGGACTGCTCGCCGACGAAATCGACGAACTGATCGTCAAGACGTACCCGGTGGTGTTCGGCGGCGGCATGCCGATGTTCGCCGGCCGCTCCAGCGCGATCACCGCGTTCGCCCTGGAGGAGAACCGCACGTTCGGGAACGGCGTGATCGTCCGCCGGTACGCCAGGAAGTCGTAGCGCTCTAGGTTGTACGTATGACTGAGCTGCTGCACCTCACCGAGCGCACCCTCTGGGAGCAGGCCCGCGCCACCGGCACGTACACCGGGTCGACGCGGGGCAAGACCCTCCAGGACGTCGGCTTCATCCACTGCTCGTACGGCCCTCAACTGCGCGGCATCGCCGAGGCGTTGTACGGGAAGGACCCCGAGCCCGGCACGCTGGTCGTCCTCGTCGTCGACAGGGACCGGCTCGACGTGCCGGTGCGCGACGAGGAGGGCGTGCCGGGCGGCGAGCTGTTCCCGCACATCTACGGGCCGCTGCCCGTCGCCGCCGTCACCGAGGTCCGCGACTGGCCCTGAGCCACCCGGCGCCTGAGGGCCCTGACAGAGCCCGCCCGGTCTAACGACTTTCCGCGAGCGCGGCGCGCACCGACTCCGTCATCGCGGCGACGAACGTGTCCCGCGTCGCCTCGTCCACCAGGTCGAGGGAGAGATACGGATTGAGGTCCTCCAGCTCGACGAGCAGCAGGTCACCCTCCGGAGTGCGGCAGGCGTCGACCCGCTGGATGCCGTGCCGGACGGTGTTCCATTCGACGAAGCGCCGGGCGAACTCCCGGTCCGCGTCCGTCGGTTCGTAGGGGCGCAGCTCCCAGCGCCGCTCCGGGTCCGGCGCGTACAGGGCGTACTGCATGGTGTCGTCCACGAAGTAGAACGACACCTCGTAGCGGAACCGGATCCGCGGCTGGACCAGCAGGCCGTCCTCGTAGGGGAGCCCGGTCAGCTCGTCCGGGCCGACGAAGCGCAGGCCTATGGAGTCGGCACCCAGCTTCGGCTTCGCCACGTACTCCTCGGCGGCCGGCAGCCGGTGCAGGTCGGCGGCACGGTCGACGGTCGGGATCACGGGGAACCCGGCGTCGGTGAGGTCCAGCAGGTACTGCTTGCCGGCCATGTCGCCGCGGCCGTCCAGCGGGCTGTAGACCGTCGTGCCGCGCTCCACGGCCCGCGCGCGGAAGGCCTCGTACGCCTCCGGGTAGCCGATGACCGGGCCGCTGTTGCGCACGACGACCCCGTCGAAGTCGTCCATCAGCGCGGCGGCGTCCCGCGGGTGGCACAGGGCGAGGTCGAACGCGGAGCGCAGCCGCGAGGTCAGGAAGATGTCCTCGTCGCAGTAGCGGCGGCCACGGGCCTCGTAGGCGAGATCGGTGACGTAGAGGACGCGGGGACGGCGGGCCATGGGCGGGGCTCCTGGGACGATCGGGGCGGCGGGGGACACCTGTAGGGGGCGATGCCGCTCAGTGTCCCGTACGCCCCGACGGCCCGCGCAGCCTGGTGGAATGGGCCGCATGACCGCCGCCCCGCGCCCCTTCCTCGCCGTCACCCCGCACGCGAGCCCGACGCGCGAACTGCTCGCGGGAGCCGCGGCCAGGCGCGGCATCGACGTCGTGGAACTCGCGGGCCCCGACGGCGCCAAGGACCTGCGCGGCCGCCCCGAGGGCCACTACTACGGCGGCCCGGCGCTCGCTGCCCACGTCGCCGGCGACCTGGGCGTCGCCCTCCTGGAACCCACCGACGCCTGGCTCACCGAACTGCCCCGCTCCGTCACCGGCCGCTCCCTGCGCCGGGCGACCCTGGCCGAGGCGCGCCGGCTGAGCGGCCCCGCCTTCGTCAAACCGCCCACCGACAAGTCCTTCGCGGCCGCGGTCTACGCCGACGGCGCCGCGCTCCCGGCCGGCCCGCCGCCCGCCACGCCGGTACAGATCGCCGAAGTCGTCACCTGGACCGCAGAGTTCCGCCTCTTCGTCCTCGACGGCGAGATCCGCACGGGCGCCCAGTACGCCACGTACGGCCGGCTCGACGCGGCGCCCCTCGAAGGACACCCGCGGCAGACCCCCGTACGGGACTTCGCGCACCGCCTCCTCGCGGCGCACGCCGCCACCCTGCCCAGCGCCGTCGTCCTCGACGTCGGACTCCTCGCGGACGGCACCTGGGCGGTCGTCGAGGCGAACATGCCGTGGTTCAGCACCGTCTACGCGGCCGCACCGGACCGCGCGCTCGACGTCGTCCTGCGCTCGGCAGGACCCGCGGCCCGCGTCACCGGCCGGGACCAGCCCTTCGACCGGGGCCGGGCACGCCGAAGGGGCTCGGCGTGGTGACGCCGAGCCCCTTCGAGACGTTCGTCGGCCCTGCGAGGGTGCACCGCCCGAGGGTCGTGAACAAGCAGGCCGGGATCAGGCCTTCTTGGTCTCCCAGAAGATCTTGTCGATCTGGGCGATGTAGTCGAGCGCCTTCTGGCCCGTGGCCGGGTCCGACGAGGCCTTCGCGGCCGAGAGGGCCTTGAGGGTGTCGTTCACCAGCTGGTGCAGCTCCGGGTACTTCTCGAAGTGCGGGGGCTTGAAGTAGTCGCTCCAGAGCACCGACACGTGGTGCTTGGCGAGCTCGGCGCGCTGCTCCTTGATGACGATGGCGCGCGTCTGGAACGCGGCGTCGTCGTTGGCGGCCATCTTGTCCTGGACGGCCTTGACCGACTCGGCCTCGATGCGGGCCTGGGCCGGGTCGTACACGCCGCAGGGGAGGTCGCAGTGAGCGCTGGCCTTCACCTTGGGGGCGAACAGGCGGGAGAGCATGTAGCTGTCCTTCCTCGTGATCGTCTTCTCAGGTGGGACATTACTCCGTGCGGGACGGGTTTTCTCGAGTGCCCCCGGGGGCTTAGGCCAAAAGTCCGGGGCCAGACTTGGACTGATGGAGGATGGGACGGGAGCACGGCGGGAACCGGGGAGGTTGTCTGATGCCCGAGGCGATCGAAGAAGTGCGCGAGGCGAAGGTGCCGTTTCAGATCATTGAGGTCGAGGGCCCGTCCATGGTGCCGACCCTGTACCCCGGCGACTGGATGCTGGTGCAGCACGGCGCCCGGGTGCGGCCTGGGGACGTCGTCGTCCTGCGGCACCCGTTCCAGCAGGACCTGCTGGTCGTCAAGCGGATCGCCGAACGCCGCGACGGCGGCTGGTGGGTGCTCGGGGACAACCCGGGCGCCGGGGGCGACAGCACCGTCTACGGAGTCGTGCCCGACGAGCTGGTGCTCGCCCGGGTGCGCGGCCGGCTGCGCCGCCGCAAGCCGTGGGAGCAGGGGGAGGGTCAGCGCTCGGTGACGGCGGTGCTGTCCTGGGTGTTCTCCGCGGTGCGGCCCGTGCGCTGCGACCGGTCGGCCTCCAGGCGCTTGCGGGCCCGGTAGGCGGCCACGTTGGCCCGGGTCGCGCAGCGGTCCGAGCAGTAGCGGCGAGAGCGGTTCGTGGACGTGTCCAGGTACGCGTTGCGGCAGGGCGCCGCCTCGCACAGGCCGAGCCGGTCCACGCCGTACTCCGTCAGATGGAAGGCGAGGCCCATCGCGGCGATCGCCGCGTAGCCCGCCGTCGCGTTCGACGGATGGTCCGCGAGGTGCATGTGCCACAGCGGGCGCCCGTCGTCGTCCCGGTGGTCGTGCCCGGAGATCTGCGGGCTCACCGGGAACTCCAGGAGCAGGGAGTTCAGCAGGTCAACGGCGAGCGTCTCGTCGCCGCCGTCCGCCGCCTCGAACACCGCGCGCAGCCGGGCCCGCACCCCACGGAAGCGGGTCAGATCGGACTCGGTGGCGCGGCGGGCCGCCGACTGGTTGGCGCCGAACAGGGCGCGCACCGCGTCGACCGAGGTCAGCTCGTCCTTGCCGCGGCCCGGCTCCTCGCTGTTCACGAGACGCACCGCGTAGTCCGAGTAATAGGCCAGTTCCACTTGTAGTCCTTACCGGGGCCGTCTATCGTCGGGGCGAGCGAGGGTAATGCTCGCTCTAGGTTTCAGGGTATTACGCGCTCGTCCTGGAGGGCTTTCATGACCGACGTGACCGAGACCGCCGCCGAGGGAACGACCGACTGGCGTGCCTGGCAGGACAGCTGGGACCGGCAACAGGAGTGGTACATGCCGGACCGCGAGGAGCGGTTCCGGGTGATGCTCGACATGGTCGAGGCCTTCGCGGGGCCCGCGCCCCGCGTGCTCGACCTCGCCTGCGGCACCGGCAGCATCACCGACCGCCTCCTGAAGCGGTTCCCGGACGCGACCAGCGTCGGCGTCGACCTCGACCCGGCACTCCTCGCCATCGCCCGCGGCACCTTCCAGGGGGACGAGCGGGTCTCCTTCGTCACCGCGGACCTCAAGGACCCGCGCTGGACGGAGGCGCTGCCGCACACGACGTACGACGCCGTGCTCACCGCCACCGCCCTGCACTGGCTGCACTCCGAGCCTCTCGCCGCCCTGTATGGCCAACTGGCCCCGCTCGTCCGGGACGGCGGGGTGTTCATGAACGCGGACCACATGATCGACGAGACGACGCCGCGGATCAACGCCGCGGAGCGGGCGTCGCGGCACGCGCGCATGGACCGGGCCCGGGGCGAGGGCGCGGTCGACTGGGCCGAATGGTGGGCGCTGGCCGCGGCCGACCCCGTCCTGGCCGGCCCCACGGCCCGGCGGTTCGAGATCTACGGGGAGCACGCGGACGGGGACATGCCGTCGGTGGCCTGGCACGCGGGGGCGCTGCGCTCGGCGGGCTTCGGTGAGGCGCGGGCCGTCTGGCGGTCGCCGTCGGACGCGCTGGTCCTGGCGGTGCGGTAGGGGGTGCCGGGTTTCGGGTGCGGGTCCGGTGGGGGCTGGTCGCGCAGTTCCCCGCGCCCCTGAAATGCATGGCGCTTCGCGCCGCATTTCCCCGATGGGGCACCGCCCCCGATGGACATTGCGCACGAAGTGCGCATCTCCAGGGGCGCGGGGAACTGCGCGACCAGCCCCCACGCACCCGCAGACGAAGTGAGAAGGAAAGGGGGGCGCCCCGGGGTCGTGACCCCGTAGCGCCCCCTTTTCGGCTGTTGCCGTCCGTCGGGGGTCAGAGGACCTTGGACAGGAAGGACTTGGTGCGGTCGTGCTGGGGGTTGGTCAGCACGTCGCGGGGGTGGCCGGACTCGACGACGACGCCGCCGTCCATGAAGACGAGGCTGTCACCGACCTCCCGGGCGAAGCCCATCTCGTGGGTGACGACGATCATCGTCATGCCCGATTCGGCGAGGTCGCGCATGACGTCGAGGACGTCACCCACCAGCTCCGGGTCGAGCGCCGAGGTCGGCTCGTCGAACAGCATCAGCTTGGGATCCATGGCCAGCGCGCGGGCGATCGCCACACGCTGCTGCTGACCGCCCGACAGCTGCGAGGGATAGTTCTTCGCCTTGTCCCCGAGACCGACCCGCTCCAGGAGCTCGCCGGCCCGCTTGCGGGCATCCGCCCTCGACTGCTTCTTGACCTGGACCGGCGCCTCCATGACGTTCTCCAGCGCCGTCATGTGGGGGAAGAGGTTGAACCGCTGGAACACCATGCCGATGTCCCGCCGCTTCAACGCCACCTCCCGGTCGCGCAGCTCGTACAGCTTGTCGCCCTGCTGGCGGTAGCCGACCAGCTCACCGTCCACGTACAGACGGCCGCCGTTGATCTTCTCCAGGTGGTTGATGCAGCGCAGGAACGTGGACTTGCCCGACCCGGACGGGCCGATCAGGCAGAACACCTCACCCTGCTTGACCTCCAGGTCGATGCCCTGCAGGACCTGCACCGCGCCGAAGGACTTGTGGACGCCCTCCGCCTTCACCATCACGTTCACGTCGCCGCTCACGCGCCCACCGCCTTGGACCGGTTCGACAGCGACAGCATGTTCGCCTTCACCTTCTGCCACGGCGTCGCGGGCAGCTGACGGGACGTGCCGCGCGCGTAGTACCGCTCGATGTAGTACTGCCCCACACTCAGGATCGACGTCATGATCAGGTACCAGGCCGCCGCCGTGAAGTACATCTCCACCGGCGAACCCGACTGCTGACCGATGTCCTGCGCGTAGCGGAACAGCTCGTTGAACTGCACCGCCGCGACCAGCGACGTCGTCTTGAGCATGTTGATGAACTCGTTGCCCGTCGGCGGCACGATCACCCGCATCGCCTGCGGGATCACGATCCGCCGCAGCGTCTTCGAGTGCGACATGCCCAGCGCGTGCGAGGCCTCCGTCTGGCCCTCGTCGACCGACATCAGACCCGCACGGCAGATCTCCGCCATGTACGCGGCCTCGTTCAGCCCCAGACCCAGCAGCGCGGTCAGCAGCGGCGTCATGAACGAGGACCAGTAGTCCTTGTAGATCGGACCGAGGTTGATGTACTCGAAGACCAGGCCCAGGTTGAACCAGATGAACAGCTGGACCAGGACCGGCGTCCCACGGAAGAACCAGATGTAGAACCAGGCGATCGAGCTGGTCACCGGGTTCTTCGACAGACGCATCACGGCCAGCGTGATACCGCCCACGACACCGATCAGCATCGACAGGACCGTCAGCAGCAGCGTCTTGCCGACACCCGTCAGGATGCGGTCGTCGAAGAAGTACTCCGGGACCGTGCTCCACTGGATCTTGCCCTGCCCGAAGGCATAGATGATCGAACCCAGGAGCGCGAGCGCGACCACCGCGGCCAGGTAACGCCCGTAATGCCGCACCGGAATCGCCCTGATGGCTTCCGGCGCGGTCGTGGGCGGCGGCGTGTCCTCGGGGCCGCCGCCCGTCTTCTCGATGTCAACAGACACGGATCTTGCCTTTCAACGACTTCTACGACCGAGGTGCGTGGTCACTTACCGCCGTTGACGGTGGCTTCCTTGACGGCGCCCGCCTCGACGCCCCACTTGGCGATGATCTTGTCGTACTCGCCGCTCTTGATGATCGCGTCGAGCGCGTCCTTGATGGCGTCGCGCAGCTGGGTCTGGTCCTTGGAGACGGCGATGCCGTACGGGGCCGCGTCGACCTGGTCGCCGACGATCTCGAAGGCCTTGCCGCCGCCCGTGGTCTTGACCGCGTACGCGGCGACCGGGAAGTCGGAGGAGCCGGCGTCGGCGCCGCCCGAACGCAGGCGGGTCTGGGCCTGCTGGTCGTCGTCGAAGGCCTGGATGCCCAGCGTCTTGCCCTTGGGGCACTTCTTGGCCTGCGCCTTGGCCAGGTCGTGGGAGACCGTGCCGCGCTGCACGACGATCTTCTTGCCGCACAGGTCGTCCCAGGTCTTGATGCCCTGGGTCTTGCCCTTCGGCGTGTAGATGGAGACGCCCGCGTTGAAGTAGTCGACGAAGTCGACGCCCTCGCCGACCTTCTTGCCGGTGTCCGAGTCGACACCCTCCTGACGGTCCTTGGTGTCCGTCATGGCCGACATCGCGATGTCGTAGCGGTTCGAGCGAAGGCCCGTGACGAGGGTGTCGAAGGTGCCGTTCTCGAACTCGAACTTCACGCCGAGCTGCTTGCCCATGGCCGCGGCGATGTCGGGGTCGATGCCGATCGCGTTGCCCGACTTGTCCTTGAACTCCACCGGGGCGTAGGCGATGTCCGAGCCGACCCGGATGACGCCCTTGTCGCGGATCTCCTTGGGGAGCTTGTCGGCCAGCGGCGCGTTCTTGGTGGAGGCGGTGCCGGAGCCCGCGTCCTTGTCCTTCGTCTGGTCGCCGCAGCCGGTCAGCAGCAGGGTGCCGGCGACCGCGATCGCGCCGATCGCGGCTATCCGGGACTTCGCGGACGTCGCGGTCGTGCGGCGGGTGGTGCTTGCGGTCATGCTTGGTTCCTCCGGCAGGGTGAGGGAAAAAGCCGTGTGGTCGCACATGTTGTCGAGCGTCGCGACCTCGCGTGGTTACGGCATCTTGCCATTCGGACTGCCCGATTCAGGGGGTCTGCGATGTCAAAATCGGATAACGGGTCGTCCAAGATCGCAACAGGCGGGCGCTACAGGGGGCATGGCGCTGGATCTTCTGCCGCTCCGCGGCCCCGGAACCGAAGATTCTCCGGTGGATCGCCCTTCGTCTCACCATTCGGGCGACCCCTCGCCCGCCTCGCGTTCGACTTGTTGAATTGTCCAGACATTCGGCTATGAGTCATGTCACCGAGGCGTGATCGATCACGTACGGGGTCGTCCGTGGCCCCGTCAGTCAGGTAAGAAGGTTCTTTACACCCCTCATCCGGGGCACAGGGCGCGCGTGCGGCGCGCCCGTCGTGTACGCACCCGCACGGCCGGTCACAAACGGACCGGCCGGGTCGTACGCGGTCCCGCCCGTTCCTCACCAGGAGCGGACCCACCCTCAACTGAAGCAATAAGACTTAAGGGGTCAGAAAAGTGGCAGCGGAGATCGTCAATCCTCGCAGCGACGCCAATACGGGCAACGAGGGCACTGACGAGCCCTTCGACCCGGCATTCGCGCTGCACCGCGGCGGCAAGATGGCCGTGCAGGCCACCGTGCCGGTCCGCGACAAGGACGACCTGTCCCTGGCGTACACGCCCGGCGTCGCGAAGGTGTGCAGCGCCATCGCGGAGAAGCCGGAGCTCGTCCACGACTACACGTGGAAGTCGAACGTCGTGGCGGTCGTGACCGACGGTACGGCCGTCCTGGGACTCGGTGACATCGGTCCCGAGGCCTCCCTCCCGGTGATGGAGGGCAAGGCCATTCTCTTCAAGCAGTTCGGTGGCGTGGACGCCGTGCCGCTCGCACTCTCGACGACCGACGTCGACGAGATCGTCGACACCGTCGTGCGCCTCGCCCCGTCCTTCGGCGGCGTCAACCTCGAGGACATCGCGGCTCCGCGGTGCTTCGAGATCGAGCGCAAGCTCCAGGAGCGGCTCGACATCCCGGTCTTCCACGACGACCAGCACGGCACCGCCGTGGTCACCCTCGCCGCGCTGAAGAACGCGGCGAAGCTCAGCGGGCGCGAGCTCGGCGAGCTGCGCGGTGTGATCTCCGGCGCCGGTGCGGCGGGCGTGGCGATCGCCAAGTTCCTGCTCGAGGCCGGTCTCGGCGACGTCGCCGTCACCGACCGCAAGGGCATCGTGAGCCGCGACCGCGAGGACCTCAACCCGGTCAAGCGCGAGCTCGCCGAGATCACGAACAAGGCGGGCCTGTCCGGCACGCTGGAGGACGCCCTCGCGGGCGCCGACCTCTTCATCGGCGTCTCCGGCGGTACGGTCCCCGAGCCGGCGGTCGCCTCGATGGCGCCGGGTGCCTTCGTCTTCGCGATGGCCAACCCGAACCCCGAGGTGCACCCCGACATCGCCCACAAGTACGCGGCCGTCGTCGCGACCGGGCGTTCGGACTACCCGAACCAGATCAACAACGTGCTGGCCTTCCCGGGCATCTTCGCGGGCGCCCTCCAGGTGCGGGCCACGCGGATCACCGAGGGCATGAAGATCGCCGCCGCCGACGCGATCGCCGACGTCGTGGGTGACGAGCTCGCCGCCGGTTACGTGATCCCGTCGCCGTTCGACGAGCGGGTGGCCACGGCCGTCACCGCCGCCGTGGCCGCCGCCGCGCGCGCCGAGGGCGTCGCCCAGCGCTGACGCTGCCCGCGGTTCTTTTCGTGTGGTTCGGTCGAGGCCCCGCTCCGGCGGGGCCTCTTCCGTGTCCGCAGCCGCTTCCTTGCCGGTGTCTGCGACCGCTCCCGCTTCCGTGCCTGTTCCCGTTCCGGTTTCCGTACCCGGAACCGTCTGCTTGATCCCTTCGGGGCGTTGCGCCAGAGGACGTGTGTCACAGGGCGGGACGGTTCCCCGGCCGGGGCGCTGGGCCTATCGTCGGGGCCATGTTCGCCGCCTACGCTGCCCGTATCGACCGTGATCAGCCGCTGAACGGACTGGAGCTGGGGGAGCGGCCCGCCCCCGCCGACCGGCCGGGCTGGACCACCGTGAACGTCAAGGCCGCCTCTCTCAACCATCACGACCTGTGGTCCCTGCGCGGGGTCGGACTCGGCGAGGAGGCGCTGCCCATGATCCTGGGCTGCGACGCCGCCGGGATCGACCAGAACGGCAACGAGGTCGTACTCCATTCGGTGATCGGCGAGACCGGTCACGGGGTGGGACCGCGCGAGCGCCGGTCCATCCTCACCGAGAAGTACCAGGGCACCTTCGCCGAGCAGGTCACCGTGCCCGAGTGGAACGTGCTGCCCAAGCCGAAGGAGCTCTCCTTCGAGGAGGCCGCCTGCCTGCCCACCGCCTGGCTGACCGCGTACCGGATGCTCTTCACCAACGCCGGGGTGCGCCCCGGTGACTCGGTCCTCGTGCAGGGCGCGGGCGGCGGTGTCGCCACGGCCGCGATCGCGCTCGGCAAGGCGGCCGGGCTGCGGGTCTTCGCGACGAGCCGCGACGAGGCCAAGCGCAAGCGGGCCCTGGAGCTCGGGGCCGTCGAGGCGCTGGAGTCCGGGGCGCGGCTGCCGCAGCGGGTCGACGCCGTCATCGAGACCGTGGGCGCCGCGACCTGGTCCCACTCCGTGAAGTCGCTCCGCCCCGGCGGCACGCTGGTGATCTCCGGCGCGACCAGCGGCCCCAACCCGCCGGCCGCCGAGCTCAACCGCATCTTCTTCCTGGAGCTCAAGGTCGTCGGCTCGACGATGGGCTCCAAGGACGAGCTGGAGGACCTGCTGTCCTTCTGCGCCGCGACCGGCCTCCGTCCTGTGATCGACGAGGTCCTGCCGCTCGACCGGGCCCGCGAGGGCTTCGAGAAGATGGCGGGCGGCGACCTCTTCGGCAAGGTCGTCCTGACCGTCTGACCCGATCGGGTCCAGGGAGGGGAAGGGGCGCCCGGTGGGCGCCCCTTCTTCGTGCCCGTCGTGTCAACTGGGGTTGACGGTCAGGTGGTGTCAACTTACATTGACACCATGACCGAGGCAACGGATCTCGCCGAGCAGGCGGGCGCCCGCGACCCGCGGGTCGGATTGCGGGCGGTCGCCGCACTGCGGCGACTGCTGGAACAGCTGGAAGCGGTACAGGTGCGTAGCGCGCGTCGGCAGGGCTGGTCGTGGCAGGAGATCGCGGCCGAGCTGGGCGTCAGCCGGCAGGCCGTGCACAAGAAGCACGGGAGGCGATGATGTTCGAACGGTTCACCAAGGGCGCCCGCGATGTCGTGCGCGGCGCCGTCGACAAGGCCGAGCAGGAACGCGCCCCGCAGGTCGACGAGGGGCATCTGCTGCTCGCCCTCCTGGAGGCCCGTGGCACCCGGGCGGCCTTCGCCCTGGGCGCGCTCGGCGCCGCCACGGACGCGCGGCGCGCGGCGATCGGGCAGGACCTGACCTCGGCGCGGCGCCGGGCCGGACTCTCACAGGCGGACGCCGAGGCCCTCGCCGGGCTCGGCATCGACCTCGACGAGATCGTCTCCCGAGTCGAGGAGACCCATGGCGTCGGCGCCCTGACCGGTGGGCGGCGGCTCGGCGGACGCCGCCCGTTCACCAAGGAGGCCAAGGGCGTCCTGGAGTCCTCCCTGCGGATCGCCCTGGCCCACCGCGACCGCTCCATCGGTGACCAGCACCTCCTCCTCGCCCTCGCGACCCGTCCCGGCACGCCCATGGAGGTCCTGGCCGCGCACGGCGTGACCGTGTCCGGGGTGGAACGGGTCCTCTACGGCTCCGACTCGGACGCGGCCTCGGACCCGGACGCAGACTCGGACTCGGACCCGGACTCGGACGGGGGCGGGGACGGGCGCGGGGAGGCGGCGAGCTGAGGCCGCCTCACCCTTCCTCTCCTACCCTCGCGGAGCCCTGAGCGCCGCCCCGATGTGGGCCGCCGCCTCCGAGAGTCTGCGGCGGGCCTCCTGGAGCTGAGTGGGGGAGACGCCGTGGTCGCGGGCCGCGTCGCGGATGTCGTCGCGGAACCGGTCCAGGAGGCGGTCCAGGTCGCGGGCCGGATCGCCGGTGCTGTCCTCGGCCGTGGCCCAGGACGGGATGTACTCGACCGGGATCTCCTCCGAGGCCGGACGGTACGTCGGACCGGCGCCGCCTGAGCGCGCGGAGCTGTCGGACCCGGCCTCGGCGTCGGACCCCGCCCCACTGCCGGTCCCGGCGTCAGAGCCTGAAGCCGCACCGGCAGCCCCGCCCGCGCCTCCGGCCGAGCCCGAGCCCGCACCGGCAGCCCCGCCCGCGCCTCCGGCCGAGCCCGAGCCCGCACTCTCCTTGCCGTCCGGCGCCTCCCCCTGAGGCCGCGGTCGGCCCGATTCCTTACCGAAGGTCTTGCCGAACTCGCCGAACTCCCGGGCCAGCTCGGACAGCCCCTCGCGGACCCCCGTCGGCCAGTCGCCCCGCGCGAAGTGGTCCTGCACCCGCTTGGCCATGCGCTGGAACTCCTCCTGCGCCTGCGCCCGCACCTTGTCCTGCGTCTCCTTGGCCTGGCGGCGCGCCCGCTGGGCCTCCTCGCGGGCCCGGCGGCTCTCGTCCTTCGCGCGCCGCGCCTGCTCCTTCCACTCCTGCTTGGCCCGGCGCAGCTCCTCCTTGGCGGCGCGCCAGGACTCGTGGTCCGTCACGTCCCCCAGTCCGCCGAGGCCGATCCCCGGTCCGGCCCCGGTGCCCGGGGCGCCGCCGGCCTTCGATGTCGCGGCCCGCACCTCGCGGCGCAGATCGCCCGCCGCTCCCCGTACGTCGTCGCGGATCTCGGCGGCCAGCTCGGCCACGGACTCGCGGATCTCCAGCTCCAGGTCGGCCAGCTCCCCGCTGCGGTCGGCCAGCTCGGCCCGGCCCGCGTCCGTGATCGCGTAGACCTTCCGGCCGCCCTCGGTGGTGTGGGTGACAAGCCCCTCGGACTCCAGCTTGGCCAGCCGGGGATAGACGGTGCCCGCCGACGGCGCGTACAGCCCCTGGAAACGCTCTTCGAGGAGCCGGATCACCTCGTAGCCGTGGCGCGGCGCCTCGTCGAGCAGCTTCAGGAGGTACAGGCGCAGGCGGCCGTGGGCGAAGACGGGGGGCATGTCAGAGCACCTTCTTGTCAGCGTCGCCGGTGTCGTCGGCGGGGGTGTGCGGCCCGGTCTCTCCGTCGAACGGGTCGTCCTCGCCCGGAGGCCGGCGCAGCAGCGCGATGGAGCCGGAGACCGTGGTCGCCTTGAGGCTGCCGGTGCCCGCACCGAGCCTCCCGGTGATCTTATGGGCGCCCCACTGGCCGGAGACGCGCAGGCCGTCGAACGCGTTGGACACCGCGCCGCTCGTCGTGTTCGCCTCCACCTGCGTGTCCGCCGGGTGCGGGATGCGGATGGCGATCTCGCCGGACACGCTGGTCAGGCTGACGTCGGTCGGGCCCGCCGGGTCCAGGTCCACGATCATCGCGCCGCTGACGGTGTCCGCCTTCACGAAGGAACCGGAGCCCTCGACGACCGTCAGATCGCCCGAGACCGAGTTGAACCGCAGGTCGCCCGTCACCGCCTGGGCCTCCACGCTGCCGGAGACCGTGCTCGTGCGCACCGGGCCCGTGACGCCCACCAGCGTCGTGTCACCGGAGACGCCCTTGATCTCCGTGTGCCCCTCGATGCCGGAGACCACCGCGCCGGCCCCGACCACGCCCACCTCGACCCTGGACCCCGTGGGCACGGTGAGGGTGACGACCGCGCTGCGGTGCCAGCCTCTGCGGTCGAGCCATTTCAGGAAGCCCTTCCAGGGCAGGTCGTCGTACGCGACCGACAGGACCCCGTCCCGCTGGGTCACCATCAGCGGCGGTCCCTCGATCTCCGAGACCTCCAGGCGGGCGGTCGGGTCGTCGGTGCCCACCACGTTCACCGTCCCGTTCACCACGCGCACATGCAGCGCCCTCACCGGCTCGTCGAAGACGAGCTTCTGCGGCTCCGCGACGGACCACTCGGGCATGGTGCGACCTCCTCCACCGTGAACGCGCCATATCGCGTCCTCTGTCAAACACGATATATCGCGGATACGGGAAGTCAAGACTGTCGCGGCAGAGCTCCGCCGGGCTCACCCGCACGAGCGACGCCTCCCCGCCCCACCCGCCCGGCCGCCATTTCTGGCCGAACCCTGACAAATTGACCTAGCGTGAGCCCATGTCGTCGTCCCCGGAACCCGCCGGAGCCCTGCTGCTGTGCCGCGCCGAACCCGCCGTGGTCGGCCCCGCCGCCCATCTTCTGCGCCGGCGCATGCTCCTCGCGCAGGCCGGCCGCGGCTGGAGCGTCCTCGTGCCGGAGACCAAGCCCTGGCTGGACGGCGCGGACACCGTAGACGCCGCGGGCGCCACCGACGGCACCGGTGAACCGATCGAGCGGATCCTCGGCGGCTGGGCCGGCGCCCTCGCCGTCGGCGCGCCCTGGCCGGCCCTCGCGCTGTGGTGGGACGCGGACCGCAGCGGCTTCACGCTCGCGTCCGGATTCCGCCGCCCCGTCGGCTACGTGTGGCTCGCGAACGGCACCCCGGCCGGCGAGGACGAGGCCATGCGGACTTTCGCCGCCCGCCTCGGCCTCGACCCGGTGCTCGACATGCAGTCGCTCGACGCGCTCACCGAACCCGACAGCGCCTCCGACGCCCGCGCCCGGATGCTCGGCCTGCTCGCGGTGCTCAGCCGCACCGGCCTCGCCCTCCCCGCGGGCCTGGCCCCCGGCGAACCCGCCGACCGGCTCCGCGAGGCCGCGCGGAGCCGGCCGGACGCCGAACCCGTCTCCTGGTCCGGCTGGCGCGACGCGATGCACGCCGAACTCGACGTCGTCGAGGGCACCGGCATCGGCCCCTGGCTGCGCGGCCCCAAGGCCCGCTGCCTCGCCGCCGCACAGCTCGCCGCCGGTCTCCCGCTCGCCCTGCACGGCCTGCGCCGGCGCAGCGGGGGCTGGCTCACGGCGGGCGCGGTGCTGCTCGCGCACGGCGCGCTCGGTCTCGCGTACGACCGGATGCGCTCGGCCCGCGACTGACGCCCGCCCGGCCCCGTACCCGCCACCGGCGGCCCCGTACCCGCCACCGGCGGCCCCGTACCCGCCACCGGCGGCCCCGTACCCGCCGCCGACGGACCCCTGCCCGCCGCCGACGGACCCCTGCCCGCCGTCCCGCTCCGCGCCCTGCCTCGCCCCTACTCCTCGTCTACTCCTCGTCCTCGTCGTCGTCCAGCCGCGCCAGCCACGTGGCCAGGCGCTCCACCGGCACCTCGAAGTCCGGGTTCAGATCGACGAACGTCCGCAGCTGCTCGGCCAGCCACTCGAAGGTGACCTCCTCCTCGCCGCGCCGCTTCTCCAGCTCTTCGATGCCACGGTCGGTGAAGTACAAGGGGTGCTCCGTGCTGCTCGTCCTGCTCGTGGTGCGTTGTCCCTGCCAGGATAGGCGCGGCCCGGCGGGTCACGGACGGGCACCGGGCGACGACCGTGCGCTCTCGCCCCGGCCGCCCCCGCGAGCTAGCCTGATGACTCATCAATACCGGTGGGGCGTACGGGACATGGTGCGCCGCGGCGACGGGGGAGTGCGCCATGGGGGACGCGATACGGCCGGTGCGGCTGCCGGACGGCACGGAGGTCTGGGTCCGGGCCTCGAACCTGCCGCGCCTCGGCGGGCAGGACGACTACGACGACCTCTACGAGGACGTCGGCCTGTGGGAGAACGTGGTCACCCGCGTCGAGGGCCTCAAGGAGACCGTCGAGGGCGTCGCCCGCTCGGTCCGTACGGCCACGGCCGCGGTCGCGCCGGACGAGACCGCGGTGACGTTCGGCATCGAGGTCAGCGCCAAGCCGGGCAAGGCCGTCGCGGTGCTCGCCGACGGCGAGGCGAAGGCCAATCTGTCGATCACCCTGACCTGGCACCACGCCGACCGCCGGGCCGCCCGCCGCGCCGCCGCCGACACCGACGCGGGCCCGGCACCCGTGCCGGGCCCCGCCCCGGGCGACGGTGCCGAGGAAGGCGACAGCCGGGCCGGGGCCTGATGGCGACCCCTCCGGACCGCGGAGAGCTGTGGCAGCTGACCGAGGAGGCGACCGTAGGGCTCGGGGCTCCGCCACCCTCCGACGACGGATTGCCGATCGTCGCCCAGCGCGGCTCGCGCGCCCTGTGGGGCAGCGGCTTCCTCGTGGCCCCCGGCTGGGTGCTGACCTGCGCGCACGTGCTGGTCGACGGGCCGGGGCGGCGGGCCCGCCGCGCCGTGCGCCCCGACGGCACCGACGTCGGCGTCTACGTGGACGGACGGGTGCTGCGCGGCCGGGTCGCGTACTCCATGCCGCTGCCCCGGGCCGCCCGCTCCGGCCCGCACGGCCCCGACAGCGCCACCGACCTCCTCGTGTCCGAGGCCGACATGGCGGCCCCGGCCACCGACAGGAGCGGCCCGGACCTGGCGCTGGTCGCCCTGCTCGACCCGATGGACCGGGAGCGCTGCGCGTGGCTCACCGACCGGCCGCCGGGCGAGTTCGGCAGCGGCGGCATCGTCGGCCGCTTCGCGCACCCCTCCGGCGTGCCCGGCCACAGCGAACCCGAGAGCCTCTCCTGCGGCTACGGCGGCACGACCGGCACCCGGATCAAGTTCGAGCTGCGGGCCGACATGCGCCCCGGCACCTCCGGCGGGCCGCTCGTCGACCTGGAGCGCGGCGAGATCGTCGGTGTCGTCAAGGCGCGCTTCCGCGAAGGCGGCTCCGGGATCGCCGTCGCCGTGAGCGGCCTGCGCGCGCTGACCGCCGCCGCGCACCTCGACGGCGCCCCCGACCTCGGCCCCGACCCGTACGAGGAGCTGATGCGGCGCCACGACGACTGGCACTGGCACCGCCAGCACCCCGAGCACGGCAACGGCGAACCCACCTGGGTCGACGCCCAGCGCGCCCTGCCCAGGCGGCGCGGCTCCTGGGGCGTGCTCGACCGCCTGGAGGCCCTGCACCAGCTCGGCGCGATGCCCCCGCCCAGCACCTCCGCGACCGTGCGCGAACTCGCGGCCGAGGCCCTGGACCGGACCGTGGCCCACTCCGTCGCCCCCGTCGGCTGGCGCGACGGACTCGGCATGCTGCACGGCTTCGGCGGCGAGGGCGACCTCGCCGTCCACCTCAGCTACCTCGTCCTCGTGGCGAAGTGGATCTCCAAGCACTCCGCCGAACCGGAGGCGGCGGCACGCGCGCGTGAGCTCTACGAGTCCGTCATGAAGCGCGGCCACGCCCTGGACGCCAAGCAGCGCGGACAGCTCGGCACCCTGCGCCCGCGCCCGCGCGCCGTCCTCCTGGAGTTCGACCACGCCCCCTCCACCCCGTACTTCGACGAGGGCGAGGAGGAGGTGCAGCAGTACGTCTGGTCCCTCTACAAGGGCTACGAGGACGGCCGCTGGGAGCTCGCCCGGACGCCGCCCACCGACGGACAGCCCTTCGCGCAGGCCCGCGAGAGCGCGCTCGACGCACTCGTCGGCGTCCTGGAGGCCGCCGACGCGACCCGGGCCGACGACGATCCCGTACCCCTCGAAGTGGCCCTGCCCGGCACCGAGTTCGCCGCCGCCGTCGCCGAGTGGGAGATACGGGAGGACGCCCGGCCCAGCGCGCCGCACAGCCCCATGGGCATCGACCGGCCCGTGATGCTGCGCGACATCGAGCGCCGCGCCCAGCTGGTCGACGCCGCCGACGTCGCCGAACAGTGGCGCGCCCGCTGGCGCGGACTGCACCGGGCCGAGCGGCTGCGGCTGCTGCGCCCCGCGGGCCCGCCGGCCCCGCTGCGGCGCGCCCAGCTGAAGAGCGCCCCGCACGACTCGGTCCCGGTGCTGTGCCAGCGCGTGACGGCGGGCTCCGGCCACGTCGCGGTCCAGCGCGCGGTCGGCCTGGGCTACCCGGTCGCCCTGTGGCGGGCCGACGGACACGGGGACGAGGACGGCTGCGGCGACGCCTGCGACGGCTTCCACGAGGGCGTCACCACCCTCCTCGACCGCCCCGGCGAATCCGTCCGCACCCTGCCCGGCCGCCTGTGGAAACTCCGCAGCGGCGCGTCCGGCACGGACTGGCTGCGCGGCCTGATCCTCTTCTACGACAGCCCGGACCACCCCCTGCCCACCGCCTCGGCCCGGCCCTTCGAACCGCCTCCGTAGCGATGCCTTCACGCCGACTTGAATCCGATGGGAGGGCCCGGCGGGCCCGGTATTTTCGTGGCAGCCTGTCGCGGAGGGGGCCTTCATGAGCGAGTGGCTGATCTACCGGGGCGCCGGAGCCCCGCACGACGACATCGAGCGGCTGCCCCCACCGCCGCCCTGGCGCGATTTCGACGGCGCCCCCGCGCTCGCCTCGCCCGGCGAGCTGGACAGCGCCTCGGTCCGCCGGCTCGGGGTGCGCAGCCGCCAGGCGCAGATGCACCGGCCGGGCGCGGAGGAGCGCGAACTGGTCAACGCCGCGCTCTACCTGCGCAGACCGCTCCTCGTCACCGGGCAGCCCGGCAGCGGCAAATCGACCATCGCGCACTCCGTCGCGTACGAGCTGAAGCTCGGCCGGGTCCTCACCTGGCCGGTCGTCAGCCGCAGCATCCTGCGCGAGGGGCTCTACCAGTACGACGCCATCGGCCGCCTCCAGGACCTGCAGATCCGCACCGCGCTCGGCGAGGACAGCGCCGCCGGTATCGCGGACGTCGGACGCTACATCCGGCTCGGCCCGCTCGGCACCGCGCTGCTCGCCTACGACCGCCCGCGCGTCCTGCTCGTCGACGAGCTCGACAAGAGCGACATCGACCTGCCGAACGACCTGCTCAACGTGCTGGAGGAGGGCGAGTTCACCATCCCCGAGCTGGAGCGGATCGCGGACGTCGCCCCGGACGTCGAGGTCCTCACCCACGACGGCGCCAAGGTGACGGTCCATCACGGCCGGGTGCGCTGCCGGGCCTTCCCGTTCATCGTCCTGACGAGCAACGGGGAACGCGACTTCCCCGCTCCGCTGCGCCGCCGCTGCATCCAGCTGGAGATGACCCCGCCCGACGCCGAACGGCTCGCGGGCATGGTCCGCGCCCACTTCGGAGAGGGCGCCGACGACGAACACGCCGCGCTCATCGACCAGTTCCTCGACCGCGACCCCGGTGACGTGCTCGCCGTCGACCAGCTGCTCAACGCCATCCACCTGGTGCGCCAGACGGGCTGGGACACGGACAGCGCCGCGCGCGCCCGCCTGTCGGGCGAACTGATGCGGCCCCTCGACCGGACGCGGTGACCGGGTGCCCGCTCCCGAGCTTCCCGACCCGCACGTTCCCGACCCGGGGACTCCGGACCGCGAGGCCCCGGCCCCGCCAGTGCCTGATCCGGAGGGTCCGGGCCGGGAGGGCTCAGGCTCGCCAGTGCCTGATCCGGAGGGCTTGGGTCGGGAGGTCTCCGGCTCGCGGGCTCCTGATCAGGAGGTCTCCGACCGGGAGGTCTCTGATCCGGATCGGGAGGTCTCTGATCGGGATCGGGAGGTCTCTGATCGGGCGACCCCTGGCCGGGCGGCCCCTGGCCGGGCGGCGACGCCCGGCTCGCCGGCTCCCGCCCCGGCGACCCCTGGCCGGGGGACCCCGGGCGTGCACGCCCCCGACCCCGTGACCCGCCTCGTCCGCGCCCTCGCCGAGGCCGGCACCCCGCTCGACACCCGGGAGCTCGCCGACGCCCTCTGGCTCGCCCGGTGGACCGCCGGCACGGCCCGGTCCCGCACCGGACCCCGGCCCTCCGCCCCCGCCCCGAGCGGCCCCGAACCGGACGCCGAACCCCCCGCCCGGCCGGAGGCACCCCCTCCGCACCGGTCGGATCCGGCCAAATCCGCGGACCCGCCCGCGACCGCCCCGCGGCCCGCCCCCGTCACCCTCGCCGAACTGCGCCCGGCCGCACCCGACCCGGCCCCCGCCGGCGCCGCACCCCGCGCCGCCGCCGTGTCCGGGCTCCCCGCCCTGCCCGCGCTGCGCCGCGCCCTGCGCCCCCTGCGCGCCTACCGGCCGCCCGGCCTCTTCGCGCCCAGCGAGCTCGACGAGACCGCCACCGCCGAACTCACCGCTACCGTCGGCCTGTTGAGCCCCGTCCGCAGGCCCGTACGACGCCGCACCGCCGACCTCGTCCTGCTCATGGACGGCGCCCCCGCCATGGCCGTCTGGGACGGACTCCTCGCCGACCTGCGCCGCGCCTGCGTCCAGGTCGGCGCCTTCCGCGACGTCGTCGTGCAGTACCTGCACCCGCTCGGCGCCGGCCTCGGCGTCACCGCCCGCCCGGGACTCGGCCACGTCCTGCGCCCCGCCCAGGAGGTCACCGACCCCTCGGGGCAGCGCGTCCACCTGCTGCTCAGCGACTGCACCGGGCCACTGTGGCGCGACGGCACCTTCCAGCGTCTGCTGCGCGGCTGGGTCACCGGCGCTCCGCTCGCCGTGCTCCAGCCCCTGCCCCAGCGCTTCTGGCAGCGCACCGCCCTGCCCGCCCGCACCGGAACCCTCACCCGCCGCCAAGGCCCGTACAGCCAGCTGGAGTTCAGGGAGCTGAGGCGAGGCGCGAGGACGGTGGCCGGACCCTACGTCCCCGTCCTGACGCCCACGCCCGCCGCACTCGGCACCTGGTCGCGGCTCGTCGCGGCCGAGAGCGGACTGCGACTGCGCGGCGCCGCCGCACCGCTCGACGGCGCCGCCCGGATCCCCGTACCGGACACGGACGCCGGCGGTCACGAGGAGGACGAGGCCGAGCGGCTGCTCGTGGAGTTCGACGAGACCGCCTCGCCCACCGCCCGCGACCTCGCCGTCCACCTCGCCGCCGCCCCCCTCGCCCTGCCCGTCATGCGGCTGGTCCAGCGCACCATGCAGCCCGGCACCGGCCCCGCCGAACTCGCCGAGGTGCTCCTCGGCGGCCTCGTCACCCAGCGCCCGCCCGGCGACGGGCCCGGCCGCGAGCAGGAGGCCCGCACCGGCCCCTGGTTCGACTTCAAGCCCCGCGTCCGCGCCCTGCTCCTGAAGCGGCTCAGCGCCGGCGAGGCCGCCCTCGTCCTCAAACACTGCGCCCTCTACATCGAACGCACCTTCGGCCGCGCCGCCCGCAACTACCCGGCCGCCGTCGTCGCCTACCTCGAAGGCACCGGACGCCGCCCCACCGGCGGCACCGGCAGCGTCCCCGAACCCTTCGCCACCGTCTCCGACCTCGTCCTGCGCCACTTCGAACGCGGCCTCGCCGAACTCCCCGGCGCCCTCGAACTGCCCGGCCACCCGCTGCGCGCCGCCGAACAGCGCCTGCGCCGCTACGAGAGCGACGGCGGCGCCGACGACCTCCTCGAAGCCCTGCGCCTGCTGCGCACCCCCCGCGCCACCGGCCACCCCGACGGCGGCCGCCTCTACGCCCGCGCCCTGCTGCACGCCTGGCAGCAATGGCGCGACCCGCGCCGCCTCGCCGAGGCCGAGGACGTCGCCCGCCGCGAGGTCGACACCCTCGTCGCCCGGACCGAACCCGACCCCGAGGCCCTCGGCGCGGCCCGCATCGCGCTCGCCCGCGTGCTGCGGACCCGGGGCGAGGAACGGATCGCGGAGGCCGCACGCCGCCGCCCGCCCGAGTCCACCGAGCTGCGGGAGCACGGGGAGCACCTCGTCGACGAGGCCCTGGCCCAGCTCGAACTCGCCCTCTACCTTCCGGGCCTGACCGCCGCCACCCGCCTGTCCTGCGCCGTGCTCCACACCGCCGTCGTCGACAGCCGCCTCGACCGCTCGCCCGACGACGACCTCACCCACCTCGACCGTTCCGTCCGCGTCCTGAGCCGCCTCACCGAGCGCTGGCCGGACGGCAGCCCACCCGCCGAACTCTGGTTCGCCCTCGGCCGCGCCCTGCTCCGATGCGCCCTGCACGCCCTCCCCGACTCCGCGGAACGGCGCCGTCTCGCGATGCGGGCGGCGGCGGCGCTCACCGCGGGAGTGGAGCGCGTCGGGGGCGCGGACGGCGCGGCAAATCCCCTCGCCCGGGTCCTCCTCGACCTGGCGACCTCACATGCGCTGAGCGATGCTCCGTTCGCATCGGAGTCAGAGAGGGCAGTCTTGAAGCGAGCCGCCGACGCGGCACGGACCGAGAGCGACACCCCGCTCGAGGCCGCGGCGCGCGGACGACTCGCACTGCTGATGTGGAACAGCGACAGAGACAGTGACAGCGACCAGGCGGACACCGACGCGGCCGAGGCGGAGATGAAGCGGGCACTGAGTCTGTTACGACCGGGCGACCCCCAGCGAGCCGAGCTGCTCGTCTCGTACGGGCAGATGCTGCTGGAGTCCCAGCGCGCCCACGACGAGTCCGAGGACCCCAACCGGGTCTCCGAAGCGGTCAACAGCCTGCGCGAGGCCGTGGCCGACACCGCGCCGAGCCATCCCTCGGCCGTGGAACGCCGCCTCCTGCTGGCGGCCGCCCTGCGCCGGCGCTACGGCGCGGAATCCATGATCGCCGACCTGTACGAGGCCTGCTGGACCCTCGACCAGGCACTGAGGGACACCGAGGTGCCGGCCCTGCGCGCCGCCGCCTGGCTCGAACTCGGAGGCCTGCACGGGCTCCTGGCCCGGCACACCCGGGAGCGCGAGGAGTGGGTCCGGGCCGACGAGGCGTACGCGCGCGCCGCCCAGGAGGCCGAGGCAGCCCGCGATCCCCGCACCGCGGCGCGGGCCCTGCACGGCCGCGCCGAGGTCCTGGAGTTCCTCGCCGGCCCCACCCGCGCCCTGGCCCTCTACCGCGCGGCCCGCGAACGCTGGGCCCGCACCCCGGGGGCCGACCCGACCGAGGTGCGTCGCACGGATGACCGGATCCGGCGGCTGGACGGCACGCAGTGACCCCCCGGTGTTTTCCTCACCGGGCCCCGGGGCATGCCCGCTTAGCCGATTGTCACGAGGAGGCGATGTGCTGAGCCCGGCCGCGAGCGAGCCCAGTGGGTCCCTGCCGGATTACGCGGGGCTGGACCTGGCGGAGCTGCGGGGGCGGAGCGATCATCCGGTGCTGGGGGCGGTGATCGAAGGGCTGATCGCGCGGCCCAGGGTCGCGGAGCAGACCGTCGCGGTCTACATGGACGCCGCGGACGACCCCGCTACGGGCGAGACCCTCCCGGACTTCACGGGCCTCGGTCTGGCTGACCTGCGGCGGCGCAGCGATCACCCCGTCCTGGCGACTGTGCTCGACGGGCTGATCGCGCGGCCGAGAAGCGTGGAGCGGACGGTCGCGGTGTACGGGGACAGTGCTCCTTCTCCGCCGTCGGCGGTCGGGACTCGGCGTGAGCACCGGTGATCTGCACGGGCCGCGGACAGATTTGCCGGCCCCTTGGCCGCTTCGGGACCTGGATGTTCCGGCCCTACGTCGCGCCGGCATCGCGCCCGTGCCGTTCCGCCAGTTCGTCCTGAAGGTGCACAGCCGCTGCAACCTCGCCTGCTCGTACTGCTACATCTACGAGGGCGCGGACAGCAGTTGGCGGGACCGCCCCACACGCGTTTCGGACGCGATCATGAAGCGCACGGCTGAGCGGATCGCCGAGCACGCCCGCACCCATCGACTGCCCTTAGTCCGAGTCGACCTGCACGGCGGCGAGCCGCTGCTCGGGGGCGCCGCACCGCTGGTGCGCTATGTGGACGCCGTGCGTGAACTGGCGCCCCCGGGGTGCCGTGTCGAGGCCGGAGTCCAGACCAACGGAACACTCCTGACCCGAGCCGTCCTAGCCGAGCTGGGCGCGGCGGGCATCCGCGTAGGCCTGAGCCTCGACGGCGGCACCGCGCAACACAATCGGCTTCGTGCCTTTAAAGGAGGCCGAGCCTCCTGGCCCGCGGCCCTTCGCGCGGCCAGACTGCTGGCGGACCACCCCGACGTCTTCGCCGGGATCCTGTGCACGATCGATCTGGGCAACGATCCGGAAGACGTGCTGAGCTCGCTCCTGGCGATGGACCCGCCCGGCCTCGACCTGTTGCTGCCCCACAACAACTGGACCACCCCGCCGACGGGTGTCGCGCCGGCCGACCCCGGAACGCTGCGCTTCCCCCACCGCAGACCCACCCCGTACGGGGACTGGCTCTCCCGGACCTTCGATCTGTGGTGGGAGCACCGGGGTCCGACCGTGCGGGTCCGGCTGTTCGCCGAGATCATCGCGTTGCTGCTCGGACAGCCCAGCGCCACCGAGGTGGTGGGCCTCTCACCGGTCGCCGCGGTCGTCGTGGACACAGACGGGGCGATCGAACAGGTCGACTCCCTCAAGACCACGTACGAGGGAGCCCCTGTCACGGGCTTGGACGTCCACCGCAACAGCTTCGACGAGGCGCTGGAGCACCCGGGGGTCGCAGCCCGCCATCTGGGCCGTGACGCCCTGAGCGGTGAGTGTCGCTCCTGCCCGCTGGTGGATGTCTGCGGCGGTGGCAACTACGCCCATCGCTACCTCGCCCACAGCGGATTCCGTCATCCCACGGTCTACTGCGCCGACATGGCCCGCCTCATACGCCACATCTCGACCCGACTGCTGGCCGAGATCGGTACGTCGCCCTAGGCCTTTCCGGCCTAAATGGCCGATGGACGACGGTTCGTCAGAACTGCTGTGTCCTGATGAATTACGGTGCCAGCAGCCCCCGATCCACCACGCACGCCCATCGTTCGCAGTACCGCCAGCGGGACAGGGAGACGGTCGCATGGCCGAGTTCATCACCATCAGTCACGCCGGATCCAGCCGTCCCTGGGCGGCCTGGATCGCGCATCAGCTCGAGCGGGAAGGCATCGGGACTGCGATGCTGCGCTGGGATCCCGAGCTGGAGACGTCTCTGGTCGATGCACTCACCGGTCTGCTCGAGGCGCCGGGCAGGGTTCTGCTCGTACTCGACGACTGGTACTTCGGGCTCGGACCGCGACCAGCGGGGGAGTGGACGGAGGCCCTGCGTGAAGTGGTCACGGCGCACTCCGACCGCTTCATCGCCGTCAACATCGCCAACGGCGCCCTGCCCGCCGCCACCGCGGCCCTCGCCCCCGTCAGCCTGCTCGGCCTCAGCGCCCGGGAGGCCGGCCGCCGCCTGATGCGCAGGGTCGGCATCGACCGGCCGCGCGCAACCGAGGAGTCGGACGGCGGCCCCCGCTTCCCCAACGACGACCAGGCCCAGTGGAACGTCCCGCCCCGCAACGAGCGCTTCACCGGCCGCGACGAGATCCTCGAACGCATCCACTCGGTCTTCCTTGACAGCGAGGGCGAGCGCTGCGTTCTGCGCGGCATCTCAGGGGTCGGCAAGACCCAGATCGGCCGCGAGTACGCGTACCGCTTCCGCAACGAGTACGACATCGTCTGGCAGGTCAACTCCGGCTACCCGGGCACCGCGCGTGAGCAGCTCGCCGAACTCGCCACCCGGCTCAAGCTTCCCGCAGGCCGTGAGACCGGTGACCGGATCCGCGCGGTCCAGAGCGCCCTGCGCAGCGGCACCCCGTACCGGAACTGGCTGCTCATTTTCGATGGCGCCGACAACGTGGACGGCATCGAGAACCTGCTTCCCGACGGACCGGGACACGTCCTCATCACCACGCTCACCCGGGACTGGTCGGCCTTCAGCCGCACCCAGGAGATCGAGGTACACCCCTTCACCCGGCGGGAGAGCGTCGCCTTCGCCTGCCGCCGTGCGCCACGCCTGACCACGGAGCAGGCCGACTCCCTGGCCGCCGCGGTGCAGGACCTTCCGCTCCTCGTCAACCAGACGGCGTCCTGGCTCGCCATCAACGAGACGATGCCCGTCGAGCCGTACATCGACAGCATCCTCAGCGGTCGGCCCAACGAGTTCGGGCTCAGCTTCGTCGACGACGACTATCAGAAGAGCGTCTGGACCAGCTGGTCCCTCACCCAGAACATGCTGCGCGAGAAGCACCCCGACGCGGCCGAACTCCTCAAGATCTTCGGCTTCTTCTCCCCGGACGCCATCCCGGTCGGTCTGATCCAGTCAGCCCGCCCCGGCGACCTGCCCGCGCACCTGGAAACCCTCACCGCCGACCCCATCGGCTGGCACACCAACCTGCGCCGGCTCAACGAGGCGACCGCGGTCATGCGCATGGACTACCCAGCCTCGGAGACGCGGGTCGATCAGGGCGTCGAGAGCGTCCAGATGCACCACCTGTACCACAGCTACCTGCGCACCGGTATGCCCGAGTCCGAGCGGGAACAGGCCGCCTCCGCAGCCTGCCGGGTCCTGGTCAGCGCATCACCGCGCAACCCCAACGACACCCGCCTGTGGGAGCGGTACGCCCAGATCATCCCGCACCTCGACCACGCCGGAGTCTTCGACAGCGGCGACCGCGACGTCCAGTCTCTGATCCTGGACTGCATCAACTACCTGCGCGTACGCGGTGAGTACTCGGCCGGGCTCGAGCTGATCCAGAAGGCCCTGCCGCGCTGGCAGCAGCGCTTCCAACGGACCGACCGAAGCCTGCTGCTGCTCGACTACTACCACGCGATCATGCTGCGCAGGGTCGGCCGCTACCGCGAGGCAGAGGCCGCGGGACGCAACTCCGTGGCGCTCTTGCAGGAGCACGCACCCGACAGCAGTGAACTCCTCCTCGCCAAGCAGGGATTGGGTGGATCCTTGTGGGCGCTCGCCGCGTACGGAGAGGCGCGCGACCTCTTCAAGGAGGTGTGGGACGCCTATCGCGACATCCTCGGCGAGCAGCACCCGCACACTCTCGATCAGCAGCACAACTACTCTGCGGTCCTGGCCCAGTTGGGGCACTACAAGGACTCCCTGGAGCTGGACCTTGCCGTGTTGCAGGCCCGCGAGCGCGTTCTCAAGCTTCGCCACCCGGCGACGCTGGAGAGCGGCACCATCTGCGCCAGCCTGATGCGCTGGCTGGGACGCTACGCAGAGGCGTTGGACCGTCAGAAGAAAACTGTGGGTCTGCATCACCAGATCATGGATCTGCACCACCCCCAGACCCTCCGTGCCGAGCACAACCTCGCGCTCTGTCTGCGCCGCTCAGGCGAGTACCAGCAGGCCGATTCCCTGATGCAGACCGTCCTTGTCCGCTCCGAACAGGTCCACGGCCCCGAACACCCGGACACGCTCGCCGTTCTCGCCGACTACGCCACTCTCCAGCGCTCGCACGGAGACCCGGGCCGAGCCAGGGAACTCGCCGAGCGCGCCGCGGCCGGCCACACCACCCTGCTCGGCGACGGGCACCCGTTCTCCGCCGGAGTCTCCGGCAACCTGGCCCTCGTACTGGCCGAGTTCGGCGAGCGGGACGAGTCGCTGCATCTGTCCGAGCGAGCCCTGTCCCGGATGCGGGTCGCCATGGGGGAGCGGCACCCGTGGACGGTGGGCTCGGCGCTCAACACCTCCGGCGCCCGCGCCCTGGCCGGTGACGTCGACGGTGCCGCCGAGCTGAGTCTGGAGGCCGCCACCGGTGCCGAGGCGGTGCTGGGGTCCCGGCACCCCCTGACCCTCTCCGCCTGGGCGGCCCACGCCACCGACCTGCGCCTGCTGCGGCGCGGAAAGGAAGCGGGGGAGAAGGAGCAGGAAGTGATCCGGGTGCTCGCCGAGACACTGGGCGACCAGCACCCCCACACCGTCAGCGTCCGCCGCCGCCAGCGCCCGTACTGGGACTTCGAACCCCAGCCGGTCTAGCGGCGGCGGCGCGGCGCGGGAACGCGGAAGGGCCCGGCACCCCTGAGGGTGCCGGGCCCGACTGGTTGCCGAGAGGGGGAGGGTTACGCCTCGAAGACCTCGCGGACCAGCTGCTCCTGCTCCGCCTGGTGGCGCTTGGCCGAGCCGACCGCGGGGGACGAGCTGTGCGGCCGCGAGATGCGGCGCAGGCGCTCACCGTGCGGGACGTCGGCGCCGACCGCCAGGTCCAGGTGGTCGATCAGGTTGAGCGCGATGAACGGCCAGGCACCCTGGTTCGCCGGCTCCTCCTGGGCCCAGATGTACTTCTCCGCGTTCGGGAACTTGGCGATCTCCGCCTGGAGTTCGGCACCCGGCAGCGGGTAGAGACGCTCGACGCGGATGATCGCGGTGTCGGTGACACCGTTCTTGACCCGCGAGGCCTCCAGGTCGTAGTACAGCTTGCCCGCCACGAAGACGACCTTGCGCACCGCGTTCGGGTCGACGGACTCGTCGCCGATGACCGGACGGAAGCCGCCCGAGGTGAACTCCTCCACCTTCGACGCGGCGGCCTTGAGGCGCAGCATCGACTTCGGGGTGAAGACGACCAGCGGCTTGTGGTGCGGGTTGTGCACCTGCCACCGCAGGAGGTGGAAGTAGTTCGACGGGAGGGTCGGCATCGCGACCGTCATGTTGTTCTGCGCGCAGAGCTGCAGGAAGCGCTCGACGCGGGCCGAGGAGTGGTCCGGGCCCTGGCCCTCGTAGCCGTGCGGGAGGAGCAGGGTGACGCCGGACGTCTGGCCCCACTTCTGCTCGGCGGCCGAGATGTACTCGTCGACGACCGACTGCGCGCCGTTGACGAAGTCACCGAACTGGGCTTCCCACATCACGAGGGACTCGGGACGGGCCAGCGAGTAGCCGTACTCGAAGCCCATGACCGCGTACTCGGAGAGCAGCGAGTCGTAGACGTTGTAGCGGGCCTGGTCGGGGGAGAGGTACAGCAGCGGGGTGTAGTCCTCGCCCGTCTCACGGTCGATCAGCACCGCGTGGCGCTGGCCGAAGGTGCCGCGGCGCGAGTCCTGGCCGGACAGGCGGACCGGGGTGCCCTCCAGGAGGAGGGAGCCGATGGCGAGGGTCTCGCCCATGCCCCAGTCGATCGTCCCGTCCTCGATCATCGAGGCACGGCGCTGCAGCTGCGGCAGCAGACGCGGGTGCACCGTGACGTTGTCGGGGATGTTGACCTGGGACTCGGCGATGCGCTTGACGACCTCCTGGGAGATCGCGGTTGTCACGGCCACCGGGAACTCGGCCTGCGCGTCCGGGACGTGCGCCTCGACCGGAGCCGACACGGCCTCGCGGACCTCGGTGAAGACCTTCTCCAGCTGGCCCTGGAAGTCCTGCAGCGCCTGCTCGGCCTCTTCCAGCGTGATGTCGCCGCGACCGATGAGGGACTCGGTGTAGAGCTTGCGCACCGAGCGCTTCTTGTCGATCAGGTCGTACATCAGCGGCTGCGTGAACGCCGGGTTGTCCGACTCGTTGTGACCGCGGCGGCGGTAGCAGATGAGGTCGATGACGACGTCCTTGTTGAACGCCTGGCGGAACTCGAAGGCCAGTCGGGCAACGCGGACGACGGCCTCGGGGTCGTCGCCGTTCACGTGGAAGATCGGCGCCTCGATCATGCGGGCCACGTCGGTGGCGTACATGGAGGAGCGCGAGGACTCCGGGGCGGCGGTGAAGCCGACCTGGTTGTTGATGACGATGTGGACCGTGCCGCCCGTGCGGTAGCCGCGCAGCTGCGACATGTTCAGCGTCTCGGCCACGACGCCCTGGCCCGCGAAGGCCGCGTCACCGTGCAGGGCGACCGGCAGGACCGTGAAGTCCGTGCCGCCCTTGTTGATGATGTCCTGCTTGGCGCGGACGATGCCCTCGATGACCGGGTCGACCGTCTCCAGGTGGGACGGGTTCGCGGCCAGCGAGACCTTGATCTGCTCGCCGTCCAGGCCGGTGAAGGTGCCCTGGGCGCCCAGGTGGTACTTCACGTCGCCGGAGCCGTGCATCGACTTCGGGTCGAGGTTGCCCTCGAACTCGCGGAAGATCTGCGCGTACGACTTGCCCACGATGTTGGCGAGGACGTTCAGCCGGCCGCGGTGGGCCATGCCGATGACGACCTCGTCGAGGCGGGCCTCGGCGGCCGAGTCCAGTACGGCGTCGAGCAGCGGGATGACGGACTCGCCGCCCTCCAGCGAGAAGCGCTTCTGGCCGACGTACTTCGTCTGCAGGAAGGTCTCGAAGGCCTCCGCCGAGTTCAGCCGGCGCAGGATGCGCAGCTGCTCCTCGCGCTCCGGCTTGGCGTGCGGGCGCTCGACACGGTCCTGGATCCACTTGCGCTGCTTCGGGTCCTGGATGTGCATGAACTCGATGCCGACGGTGCGGACGTACGAGTCGCGCAGCACACCGAGGATGTCGCGCAGCTTCATCATCGACTTGCCGGCGAAGCCGCCGACGGCGAACTCGCGCTCCAGGTCCCACAGGGTGAGCCCGTGCTCGTTGATGTCCAGGTCGGGGTGCTTGCGCTGGCGGTACTCCAGCGGGTCGGTGTCGGCCATGACGTGGCCGCGGACCCGGTAGGAGTGGATCAGCTCGAAGACGCGCGCCGCCTTGGTGACGTCGTCGTCGTGCGAGGCGTCGATGTCCTTGAGCCAGCGGACCGGCTCGTAGGGGATGCGCAGGGCCTTGAAGATCTCGTCGTAGAAGCCGCTCTCCCCGAGGAGGAGGTTGGCGACGATGCGCAGGAACTCGCCGGAGGCGGCGCCCTGGATGACCCGGTGGTCGTAGGTCGACGTGAGCGTCATGACCTTCGAGATGCCGAGCTTGTTCAGCGTGTCCTGGGAGGTGCCCTGGAACTCGGCCGGGTAGTCCATCGAGCCGACGCCCATGATGACCGACTGTCCGGGCATCAGGCGCGGCACGGAGTGGACGGTGCCGAGGCCGCCCGGGTTGGTCAGGGAGACCGTGACACCGGAGAAGTCGTCCATCGTCAGCTTGCCGTCGCGGGCGCGGCGGACGATGTCCTCGTAGGCCTGCCAGAACTCGAAGAAGTTCAGCGTCTCGGCCTTCTTGATGCCGGCGACGACGAGCTGGCGGTCGCCGTTCGGCTTCACCAGGTCGATGGCCAGACCGAAGTTCACGTGGTCCGGCTTGACCAGGGTCGGCTTGCCGTCCTTCTCCTGGAAGGAGTAGTTCATCGACGGCATGGCCTTGATGGCCTGCACCATCGCGTACCCGATGAGGTGCGTGAAGGAGATCTTCCCGCCGCGGGCGCGCTTGAGGTGGTTGTTGATGACGATGCGGTTGTCGAACAGCAGCTTCACCGGGACGGCACGCACGGACGTGGCCGTGGGGACCTCGATGGACGCGTTCATGTTCTTCGCGACGGCGGCGGCGGGACCGCGCAGCGTCACGAACTCGGGGCCGGCGGGGGCCTCGGTCGTCACGGGTTCAGCCTTCTTCGGTGCAGGAGTGGCAGGTGCGGCGGCGGCCGGCTTCGCGGCGGCGGGCGCGGGCTTCGCGGCGGGCGCGGCGGCAGCCTGTGCGGGAGCTGCGGCGGCGGACTGCGCGGGAGCCGGGGCCGGAGTGGCGGCCGCCTGCGGGGCAGGCACGGGGGCGGCCGGGGCGGGCTTCGCGGCCGGCTCGGTCGGCGCAGCCCCCGCGGCTGCGGCACCGGGCTTGTAGTCGGCGAAGAAGTCCCACCAGGCTCGGTCAACCGAATTCGGGTCCTGGAGGTACTGCTGATAGATCTCGTCGACGAGCCACTCGTTGGGGCCGAAGGCCGAGGCAGGGTCCTTGCCCTGCCCGCCTTGGTCGGTCTCGGTGGAGATGCTCGAGTTACTGGGGGACTGTGGCGACACGGCGTGAACCGCCCTCTTCCGCTTCTCACAAGGTGATGGACAGCGGGAATAAAGGCTACGCCTCCAACCCGGGAGAGTGCAGACCGGGCAGGGCATCCGTCGCGTAAGTCACACCGGAACTTGTGTTTCGGGCCGGGAAATGGCGGGAAACAACCGGGGTTTGCGTACGCTCGGACCCGCGCCCGGCGCGTTCGGGTACGCCTCGGCGCGGCTTGACCTCCGCCTGACCGAAACCCTACGTCAACTTTGCGGGCGGGGCTCTCCCGGAAGAGTGACCTTGATGCGGCAGCCGCGCGTCGATTCGGCCACGCCGATCCGGCCGCCGTGCAGCTCCACGGCCCAGCGCGCGATGGCGAGGCCGAGACCGGTGCCGCCGTCCCCCTTGCCCTTGGTGTTGTCGCTCGCGTCGCCCCGGTTGAAGCGCTCGAAGACCCGGTGCCACTCGGACTCCGGGATGCCGGGTCCCTCGTCGAGGACCTCCAGGTCCAGGGACTGCGGATAGGGCCCGCGCCGGGCCCGTACGGTGACGCGGCCGTGCGGCGGGGAGTGCTTCACCGCGTTGTCGATGAGGTTCGCCACGACCTGGTGGATGCGCTCCGGGTCCGCGTACGCGGTCAGCTCCGGCGGCGTCACGTCCAGGTGCAGATGGACGTCCGTACGGGTGTGGGTGCCGGAGCCGGAGGCGATGCCCGCGCGCTGCGACACGGCCATGTTCGCTTCCTTGAGCACACCGGACAGATACGGCCAGACCTCGAAGCGGCGGGCCTTCAGCGGGACCACACCGTTGTCGAGCCGGGACAGGTCGAGCAGCGTCTCGACGAGCCGGCCGAGCCGCTCCGTCTGTTTGAGCGCCGTGCGCATCGTCTCGGGGTCGGCGGCCATGACGCCGTCCACCACGTTCTCCAGGACCGCGCGCAGGCCCGCGATGGGGGTGCGCAGCTCGTGCGAGACGTTCGCCACGAGTTCCTTGCGGTGCTGGTCCTGCGCGGCCAGCTCGTCGGCCATGCGGTTGATCGTCACCGCGAGGTCGCCCAGCTCGTCACGGCGGTCGGCGCCCCGCACCCGGCGGGTGTAGTCGCCGTTGGAGATCGACCGGGCGACCGTGTTCATCTCGTCGAGCGGCGCGGTCAGCGAGTGCGCCACGAACTGCGTGATCAGCAGCGTCGCGATGATCGAGAACACGGTGATGAAGCGCAGCTCCGTCGCCGTGTACATCGCCACCATGAGCAGGCCCGTGGTGATGAAGACGGAGACGACGACCAGGGTGCCGAGCTTCGCCTTGATCGAGAACGGCCGCAGGCCGCCGGACGCCCAGCCCGGATTGAGCGGCGGCCGGTGGCCCCGCGTGTGCGGCGGCCGGTCGCCTGAGCTCATGGCGTCGGCGTCTCCAGGGCGTACCCGACACCGTGCACGGTGCGGATGCGCTCCGCGCCGATCTTCCGGCGCAGCGCCTTGATGTGGCTGTCGACGGTGCGGGTGCCCGAGGCGTCCGCCCAGTCCCACACCTCGGCGAGCAGCTGCTCGCGGGAGAGGACCGCGCGCGGCGTGTTCGCCAGGCAGACCAGCAGGTCGAACTCGGTGGGCGTGAGGTGCACGTCCTCGCTGCGCACGCGCACGCGGCGCTGCGCGTGGTCGATCTCCAGCTCACCGAGCCGGAGGATGCCGCTGCGCGGGGTGGCGGCGGCGAGCGCGGCCCGCTCCATCCGGCGCAGCAGCACGTGCACGCGCGCCGCGAGCTCCCGCATGGAGAACGGCTTGGTCATGTAGTCGTCGGCGCCCACGCCGAGCCCGACGAGCATGTCCGTCTCGTCGTCGCGCGCGGTCAGCATCAGGACCGGTACCGGTCGCTGTGCCTGCACGCGGCGGCAGACCTCGAGCCCGTCGAAGCCGGGCAGCATGATGTCGAGGATCAGCAGGTCGGGCTGCCAGGCCTCCGCCGTGTCGACCGCCGCCGGACCGTCCTGTGCGGTTTGCACGAGGAATCCCTCGGCCCGCAGCCGGGCGGCGATGGCGTCCACGATCGTGGGATCGTCCTCCACCACGAGGACCCGTCGCTGGGCACCCGGGGTCGCCGTGCTGCCGTTGTGGGAGGTGTGTGTCTGCTCCATCGCCCCGCCCCTGAATGCACGCCGTCGTGACGCGCTTGACGCTTGAATGATCTGGGTTTCGGGCGCCAGCCTACGGGGAGTTACCGCCGGTCGGCTACGCGGCCCGTACTGCGAGGTGCACCACGTCGGGTACGCCTCGGACAACGGGGATCTCTTCGGTGCGGACCCCCCGGAATCCGGCATTCCACAAGGTTTCTTCGAAATCCCCGGAGGGCTGCGCGGACCACACCGCGAGCACCCCTCCGGGGTTCAGCAGGGATTTGCAGGCGGACAGACCGGCCGGTGAGTAGAGGCTCCCGTTGTCCTCGGTGACGGTCCAGTCCGGACCGTTGTCGATGTCCAGGCAGAGGGCGTCGTAGCGCTCCGCGGCGGTGTGTACATGCCGCACGAGGTCGGCCTCGACGATCTCCGTACGGGGGTCGGCCAGAGCCCGCGCGGACAGCTCGCGCAGCGGTCCCTCGCGGTGCCAGCGGATGATCGCCGGCTCGCGCTCGACGACGGTGATCCGGCCCCAGAACGGGTCGGCCGCGGCGTGCGCCAGGGAGAAGCCGACGCCGAGACCGCCGATCAGGACGTGGGGACCCTCACATTCCGCGCCGAGCGCGTCCCGCGCCGCGTCGACCAGCAGCCGCTCCGAGCGGCCGTCGGAGGTGTCCATGAGGAAGGTGCCGTTCGCGATGATCTGGAGCAGGTCGCCGTGGCGGCGCAGCACGACCTCGCCGAAAGGGCCTTCGCGGCGGTCCAGGACGACGGGTGGATCGGACGGGAACGGGCTCGTCGTGGTCGTCATGCGGCCCATTCTTCCGGATCACCCCGCTCCGCCGGGGGCGATCGGCGGACCTCGCCGGTCGCGAGCCGGGGCAGGGAGCACCCGGGCCGTGACCGGTCAGTCCCGCCGTTCGCCCGGCGGGCGCGATCCCTCGTACCGGACCCTCGTACCGGACGCGCGGGGCCGCACGCCCGGCGCGCACGCCGGGGCGCCGCCGCGCCCTTCGCGCCGGGCGGAGGGGCCCGCCGCGCGCTTTCCCGGCGGGCGGGACCTCGCGGACAGGGCCTAGGGTGTCGGTGCGCCTGGGCCCCGTGCCCGCGTCGCCCCCGCCACCGGCAGGGGGCGCCCCACGGGGTGAGTGTGGGGGGTTGATCGGCAGGAAAGGGGTGTCCCACGTGAAGGCACACGTGCACACCGAGACCCGCCGGGCCCCCGCCCGCGCCCCGCTCGACGGCATCCCCGCCCAGCCCGGCGCCCCCGACCGGGAGCGGATGCCGGCCGCCCGGCGGCGGCTGCGGCCCTGGCGGCTGCTGCCCACGCCCACCGGGACGCCCTTCACCTTCGGCTACGCCTGCCTGCTGCTCGGCACGTCGCTGTTCATGGAGTTCGGCGACCCGGACACGGTCGCCGCCGCGCTGCGCGGATCCAGCACCGACGTCGCCCATCTGGCCGAACATCCCGTACGCGTCCTGCTCGCCAGCGCCCTGTGGATCGCAGGCGGCCTCACGTCACCCTTCGTGATCGCCTTCGTCGTCGTGCTGACCGCGCTGGAGCGCCGCATCGGCGGGCTGCGCGCGGCCGGTGTCTTCCTGCTCGGCCACGTTCTCGCGACGCTGGCCACGGAGATCCCGGTGGGCCTGTCCGTCATGGCGGGACACCTGCCGCACAGCTCCCTGCACCGGCTCGACTACGGCATCAGCTTCGGTGTCGCCGCCAGCATCGGCGCCCTCGCCGGTCTGCTCCCGCGGTGGCCCCGCCGGCTGGTGCTCGCCGCCTTCGCGGCGACGCTGGTGCAGGACCTGCTCACCTTCGAGGACCCGATGACCGGCTGGGGGCACCTCCTGGCCCTCGCGATCGGCGTCACGATCTGGCCGCTGGTACGCCGCCGGTACCGCTCCTCCCGAACCGCACCAGGCAGTGCCACAGCTGCTTGACGTACTGCAGCACCTCGTCCGGCGCCCCGTACGCCGACCAGCCCTCGGGCTCCCGGGCCGCCGAGGCCGCCGCGCGCCCGACACAGGCCGCGTCGATCCGCCCGCCGTCCGAGAACTCCGCCCGCACCCGCCCCACGACCGGCACCACCCCCGGCCCCCGGAACGCGGCGATCTCCTCGTCCGGCACCTCCGGGCCGAGCACGAACCCGCCGTGCCACTCGACGGGCAGCCCGAGACCCGCCAGCAGCTCGCCGGTCTCGGTGCCCCGGAACGACGGGTCGAGCACCAGCGCCTCCGCGTCCGTGCGCAGGTCCACGTCTCCGTGCACCTGCGCCTCCACGTAGAAGTCGAGCGAGCGGCCGGGGCCGCGCGGTGCGGCCGGGGTGCCCAGGGCGCGGATCTCCGCCGCGGGGTCCGCCCCCGCGAGCCCGAGTGACTGCCCGCTCTCCACGGCGTCGGTGAGCAGCGCGGCGAGCACGGAGTGCAGGGCGTCGGCCGTGCCCATGTCCGCGGGGCCGACGTGGCTGTCGCCGAAGCAGAAGGTGGCCCGCTCGGTCGCCTCCGGGCGCAGCCGCACATGGCAGGAACCGAAGCGGGGCGCGGCACCGTCCGGGTGCCGCATCACGTTCAGCGCCCCGTACTTGGGCCGCTCCGCGGCCGTCGCGCCCGCGTACGCCCCGCCGAACAGGGCGTGCTCCCAGTCGTCGCGCAGTCCGCCCGGGTGCGCGGTCCGGCTCCCGTTCGAGAGTCCCGTCTCGTACTGGCCCCGGTAGCGCCCGTCCGCGGCGAGCCCGGCCGCGACCGTGGTCCGTCCGTCGGCGAGCAGCCGGTCCGGGTGGAAGTTCAGGGTCACGCGCGCGTGCCGGCGCACCAGGGCGATCAGCCCCTCGGCCGCGTCCTCGTCCACCCCGCACCGGGCCAGCCGGGCGAGCGCGTCCTCGCGGCCGGCCAGGGCGGTCGCTCGCAGGGCTCGCAGGGCGGCGTCCTGGGCACGGGTCAGCGGGGTCACGGGTGCGCTCATGCCCGGATTCTTCGGGCCGCGGTGCCGTCCGGGCAAGCGAGTTTGTGCCGGGTCAGGCCGCCGTCGCGGGCCGGCGCCGGGCGTTGGTCAGCGGGGCCACGGTGCGCCAGCCCAGGGAGCGGTAGAGGAACTGGCCCGCCGGGGTTCCCGCGAGGACGCCGCGCCGGGCGCCCCCGGCGCGGGCCGCCGCCTGGAGGGTGCCCATGACGACCCTGCCCAGGCCCCGGCGCCGGTGGTCCTCGGAGGTCTCGATCATGTCCACCACCGTGCTCGCCCCGGTCGTGGCGGTCTGGCCCCGGGCGGCGAACGTGCCCTCGGCGTCGGTGACCAGGACGCGGGTCACGCCGTCACGGGTCCAGGTGCGCACCCGGTACCCGGCCGGGGGCGCGGGCGGCTCGGCGCCGGTCAGCTCGGCCGTCATCAGGACGTCGCCGAGGTCGTAGGGCTCCCACCCGGGCCCGAGCCACGGCAGCACGCGCTCCGGGTCGGCGAAGACCTTGAGCTGGGCGCCCGTCGCGCGCACGGACCGGGCGGCCTCGCGCACGTCGCCCTCGCGCACGCCGTCGTTCACCGCCCCCAGGACGTGCCGGCTCACGTGCGACTCCAGGCCGACGTGGACCGTGAACCCCCAGGGCTCGGCGGACGGGGGAGCGGCCCCGCGCGAGAGCACCCAGCCGTCGACCCAGTCCCGTACCCGCGCGTCGGCCGTCATGCCGCCACCCCCGATGTAATAGGCCATGCCTTGGTGCATGCCTTACGTGGAGCAGCCTACGGAGCCCGCGTCGAGCCGGGCCAGATGTGATCGCTCACAGCGAACAGGGTCCGGGGAACATTCGGCGCCCCCCATGCATTGAGTCGACATAGCTCAACTTGACTGCCGAAGGGGAGATCATGGCTTCGACGTCCACACCGCTCACCCTGCCCGTGCTGCCGCTCGACGACGAGGTGGTACTTCCCGGCATGGTGGTGCCGCTGGACCTGAACGACACCGACGTACGCGCCGCGGTGGAGGCCGCCCAGGCCGCCGCGCGGTCCAGTGGGGACAGCAAGGCGAAGGTGCTGCTTGTTCCGCGGATCGACGGCACGTACGCGAACACCGGCGTGCTCGGCACCGTCGAGCAGGTGGGACGCCTCGCCGACGGCGACCCCGGCGCGCTCATCCGCGGCCGCGGCCGCGTGCGCATCGGCGCGGGCACGACCGGCCCCGGCGCCGCGCTCTGGGTCGAGGGCCTGACCGTCGAGGAGACGCTGCCCGACCCGCTGCCCGGATCCGTGACCGAGCTGGTCACCGAGTACAAGGCGCTCGCCACGAACTGGCTGAAGAAGCGAGGGGCCTGGCAGGTCGTGGACCGCGTCCAGCAGATCGACGACGTGTCCGCCCTCGCCGACAACTCCGGCTACTCGCCGTTCCTGAGCACCGGCCAGAAGGTCGAGCTCCTGGAGACCGCCGACCCGGTCGCCCGCCTCAAGCTCGCCACCGCCCAGCTCCGCGAGCACCTCGCCGAGCAGGACGTCGCCGAGACCATCGCCAAGGACGTCCAGGAGGGCGTCGACAAGCAGCAGCGCGAGTTCCTGCTGCGCCGCCAGCTCGACGCCGTACGCAAGGAACTGCGCGAGCTGAACGGCGAGCAGGAGGGCGAGGAGTCCGACGACTACCGTGCCCGCGTCGAGGCCGCGGACCTGCCCGAGAACGTGCGGGAGGCCGCCCTCAAGGAGGTCGACAAGCTGGAGCGGGCGAGCGACCAGTCGCCCGAGGGCTCCTGGATCCGCACCTGGCTCGACACCGTCCTCGAACTGCCGTGGAACGACCGCACCGAGGACGCCTACGACATCCAGGGCGCCCGCTCCGTCCTCGACGCCGAGCACTTCGGGCTCGACGACGTGAAGGAGCGCATCACCGAGTACCTGGCCGTGCGCAAGCGCCGTGCGGACCGCGGCCTCGGCGTCGTCGGCGGACGGCGCGGCGGCGCGGTGCTCGCCCTCGTCGGCCCGCCCGGCGTCGGCAAGACCAGCCTCGGCGAGTCCGTGGCGCACGCCATGGGCCGCAAGTTCGTCCGCGTCGCCCTCGGCGGCGTCCGCGACGAGGCCGAGATCCGCGGCCACCGGCGTACGTACGTCGGCGCCCTGCCCGGCCGCATCGTGCGGGCGATCAAGGAAGCCGGCTCGATGAACCCGGTGGTGCTCCTCGACGAGATCGACAAGGTCGGCTCGGACTTCCGGGGCGACCCGGCGGCCGCCCTCCTCGAAGTGCTCGACCCGGCGCAGAACCACACCTTCCGCGACCACTACCTGGAGGTCGAACTCGACCTGAGCGACGTCGTCTTCCTGGCGACGGCGAACGTGCTCGAAGCCATCCCCGAGGCCCTGCTCGACCGCATGGAGCTGGTCCGCCTCGACGGCTACACCGAGGACGAGAAGGTCGTCATCGCCCGCGACCACCTGGTGCCCCGCCAGCTGGACCGCGCGGGTCTCGCCGAGGACGAGGTCGTCATCGGTGAGGACGCGCTGCGCAAGCTGGCCGGCGAGTACACGCGCGAGGCCGGCGTGCGCAACCTGGAGCGGGCCGTCACGCGCGTGCTCCGCAAGGTCGCGGCCCAGCACGAACTCGGCGAGCGCGAGCTGCCGTTCACCGTCGGTGAGGGCGATCTGCGCGAGCTGGTCGGGCGGCCGCACCACGTGCCCGAGTCCGCGCAGGACCCGGCCGAGCGGCGCACGGCGGTGCCCGGTGTCGCGACCGGTCTCGCGGTGACCGGAGCGGGCGGCGACGTCCTCTTCGTGGAGGCGTCCCTGGCCGACCCGGAGACGGGCGCGGCCGGACTGACCCTGACCGGTCAGCTGGGCGACGTCATGAAGGAGTCCGCGCAGATCGCGCTCTCCTTCCTGCGCTCGCACGGCGCCGAACTGGAGCTGCCCGTCGCCGACCTGAAGGAGCGCGGCGTGCACATCCACTTCCCGGCGGGCGCGGTCCCCAAGGACGGCCCGAGCGCCGGCGTCACCATGACGACGGCCCTCGCCTCGCTCCTGAGCGGCCGGCAGGTCCGTACGGACGTGGCGATGACCGGTGAGGTGTCGCTGACCGGGCGCGTGCTGCCCATCGGCGGCGTGAAGCAGAAGCTGCTCGCCGCGCACCGGGCGGGGATCACGACGGTGATCATCCCGAAGCGCAACGAGCCGGACCTGGACGACGTCCCGGCCGAGGTCCTGGAGAAGCTGGACGTCCACCCCGTGACGGACGTCCGCCAGGTCCTGGAACTGGCCCTCGCCCCCGCCTCGGCGGCCCTGGAGGTCCCCGTCGCGGCGTGACACCCGCACACCGCAGGCCCGGCCCCCTCGTGGGGCCGGGCCTGCGGCCTGCCCGGCCCGGACCGCACTCAGGGCAGGAGCCAGCCCCGGATTGCCGCCTGCACGCCCGCCTGGAAGCGGGTCTGCGCGTTCAGCTCATGCATCAGCCGGGTGATCCGGCGGCGCACCGTGTGCACATGGATGTCCAGGCGGCGCGCGATCGCCTCGTCCTTCAGGCCCGAGGACAGCATCGTCAGCAACTCCCTGTCCACGTCCGAGATCCGCTCAGGACCGGCGGCCCCGATCGGCACCGCCCGCTCCCACAGCGCGTCGAACAGCGGCACCAGTGCGTTGCCCAGCAGGGCGTCGCTCACCACCAGCGCCGAGGCCGTCGGGTCCGCCGCGTCGGTCGGCGGCAGCAGCGTGATCCGCCGGTCGACGGTGAACATCTTGGTGGGCAGGTCCGCGCCCAGCCGGATCTGCACCCCCTGCTCCGCCAGCTCGTTCAGACCACGGGCCCGGCCGTGGAAGCTCAGCCCCTCCCGGTCGACGATGGCCCGCACCCGCGCCCCGCGCCGCACCGGCGCCCCCATGTCCAGCGGTGTCGGCATGCCGTCCGGCTGGCTGGAGGCGTACGGCGGCCGGTCGATCAGTGCCACCTCCTCGCGCGCCGACAGCAGCAGCGCGGCCACCCGCTCGGCGATCGCGGGACCGCCCCGCACGGTCTCGATGCCGATCTCCCGCGGATCCTGCGCCGTGCTCATGAGCTGCGCCGAGATCCGGTCGACGGCCCCGGTCAGCTCCTCCAACTCGGCCGAGCGGCGCAGCAGTCGCGCCTGGTGCCGGTGGAGCAGAGCGCGCAGGGCAGATGCCGGGGCGACCGGCTGGGGCAGCGCCGATCCTGCCGCGGGCCGGGTGAAGTCGTGAGCGGCGAGCTGCTCCAGGGCCGCCGCGACTCGCCGGACCGGCAGACCGAGGGACTGGGCGAGCGCGGCACGGGACGGCTGCTCCGGCCGGTTGAGCAGGGCTTCGTAAACCTGGAGTCCGTCGGCGTCGAGTCCGAGAGCCTCCCACTGCGCGTCCAGCTCGGTCTGTCTCACGGCCCGATTCTCATCCGGTCCGTGTAGGCCACACAAGTGTGTACGCACACTAGTGACCAGCGACGACTCATTGTCCACAGCCGTGTCCCGGCCTTTGCATGTCCGCGTTCGGTTTCCGTTCAACCGCCAAGGGCAGCGAAGGGATCAGACGTGCGGACTTCAGTGCGCAGAGACAGAGGGGACCGGCCGGGCGGCATAGCCGTCGGCCAGGCGGTGGCGACGCTGCTCGCCACCGCCGGTCTCCTGACGACCGGCATGGCGGCCGCCCATGCGGACACCGCGGCACCCGCCGCTGCCGCCACCGCGAAGCCCGGGACCGACACCCCGGCACTGGTGACCGGCCTGCACGAGGAGGTCCCGGCGACCGGCACCGCGGCGGACGCGGCGCGCGGCCACCTCAAGGCCAAGAAGTCCCGGTACCGCATCGAGGACACTTCGTCGCAGGACCTCGCCTCGCTCGGCACCACGACCGACCGCGGCGGCCGGCAGACGGTCCGCTTCCAGCAGAAGTACCGGGGCGTCGACGTGCTCGGCGGCCAGTACGTCGTCCGGATGACGAAGAAGGACGGCAAGCGGACCGTCACGGGCACCTCCGGCAGCTACTTCACGCAGCTGAAGCTCCCCTCGGTCACCCCGAAGGTCTCCGAGAAGGTCGCGGTGCAACGCGCGATCGCCGCCGCCACCCCCCAGCTCGGCAGTGCCCCGCTGCACGCCCCGGCCAAGGGGAAGAAGGCCGGCGAGAACCCGCTCAGCGGCAAGGCGAACGGCGTCGTCGTCCTCCCGCAGGGCGAGGGCGTGCTGGCCCGGCACATCACCGTCACGGGCACTGCTTCCGACGGTTCGCCGGTGCAGCAGGAGGTGTACGTCGACGCGCACTCCGGCTTCCCGCTGCTGCAGTACAGCGGCATCCAGACCTTCGGTACCGCGCACACGGCCGCCGGTGACACGGACGACGCGGCGCGGACCGAGACCACGGACGACGCCGCCACCGATGCCGTCCCGTCGTACGTCGTCAAGGGCTCCGGCACCCGCTACAACGGCCAGAAGGCCGAGCTCAACCTCTACAAGGGCGCCGACGGCACCTACCAGATGATCGACTACGGCTTGCGCACCGCGGAGGACCCGTTCAACGGTCCCATGCTGAAGACCTACGACGCCCGCGGCGTCGACGCCGCGTACGCGTCCGGCGTCTGGCCCAGCGGCGTCAAGGTCTTCTCCTCGGCGACCCCCGAGTTCGGCGTGGACGCCACCAACGCCGGTGCGGTGGACGCCCATTGGGCCGCCAACAAGGTGTACGCGTACTACAAGAATCACTTCGGCCGTAAGGGGCTCGACGACAAGGACGAGTACATCAACTCGCTTGTCGGCGTCACGGCCAACGGCGGCCCGTACAACAACGCTTTCTGGGACGGCACCAAGATGGTGTACGGCCAGGGCGGCGGTGACTACCGCACCTTCTCGGCGGACACCGACGTCGTCGGGCACGAGATGACGCACGGCGTCACCCAGTACACCGCGAACCTGGTGTATGTGGGCCAGTCCGGTGCGATCAACGAGGCGATCTCGGACTACTTCGGCAACGCCATCGACCTGGAGGCGAACGGCCAGTCGATGGACGACCCGGACTCTGGTCTGCTCGGCGAGGACCTGTGCACCACGCTCAGCCCGCGCGAGTGCGCCCTGCGTGACCTGAACAACGACATGACCACGCAGAAGGACTTCATCGGTGTCACCGCCCGCGGTGACAGCGGTGGCGTGCACCTCAACTCCCCGATCTTCTCGGGTGCGTTGTGGGACATCCGCAAGGCCCTCGGCGGCGACCTGTCCGACCAGATCGTCTACCGCGCGCTGACTTCCTACATGACGCCGCTGGACGGCTTCACGGAGGGCCGCGCCGCGGTCGTCGCGGCTGCGCAGGAGCTGGGCGCCGGCAAGGCCCAGGTGCGGTCCGTAGAGGACGCCTTCGCCCGCCACGGCATCGTGCCCGGCTGGGAGACCAAGCTCGGCACCGACACGGACACGTTGCTGACCGGCGTCAACACCTACGCCACCAACGTTGGCGCGGGCGGCGGCAAGTACGCCGTCTCGCGCAGCAACGAGGACGGCAGCGAGCCGTACTCGGTGTGGCTGGGTGACACCTCCGGCAAGGGCGCGCCCCGGCAGGTGAGTCCCAACAACGGTGACTACAACGTCTACGCGAGCACCGACGGCAAGACCGTGGTGTGGGCCGACTACAGCAGCAACGGCGTCAAGATCATGGCGCGCCCGGTCGACGGAGGCCTCACCAAGCAGGTCGATGCCATCGGCAGCGACGTCTCCGGGCTCGTCGTGGAGGGCGACTACGTCGCGTACACCGCGGTCAACCCGCAGTACGGCGTGACGAACGTCCGGTACGTCAACATGAAGACCGGCGAGGTCGGCCTGGTCGACGGCGGCCGTCCGGGCCGCATCTCGGGCCTGCCCTCCGTCAAGGGTGGCAAGATCGCCTTCGCGGCGGTGACGCCCGACGCGAACGGCAACGCCGTGCTCGGCATCAACGTCTTCGACGCGGCGGCCGGCACCACCACGGCGATGCCCGTCAGCGACAGCGTGCAGAGCGTCGGCCAGACCGCCATCACCGACGACGGCGTCTTCTGGATCGAGGACACGGACCTGACCGACGGCGGCAAGGCGATGGTGCGCCGCGCCGGCCTCGACGGCACGAACCCCGTCACCGTCGTTCCCGAGTCCGGCAGCGGCTCGCTGTACGCCTACACGCTCACCGCCTCGGACGACGCGGTCACCGTGACCCAGTTGCTCCCGGCCACGAGCTGGGCCAATGAGACGCTGCCGAAGCTGTACCAGGTCGCTCCCGACGGCGAGGGCGGCCCGAAGCGCGTGTCCTGCAACCGCGGTGACCAGGCCTACGCGGCCGCCGACACCGGCCAGCGCGTTCTGTGGCTCGACGGCACCACCGGTTCCACCGACCTCGTGAAGCGGGACAAGCCGGTCGGCAAGTGCTGAGCCGGGCCACTGGGCCGGGCCACTGAGCCGTCCGCCGACCGGACGGGGGTGGCCGGACTTCCGGTGGGGGGAGCCCGGCCGCCGCTCCGGGCGGCGGACAGCAGGAGGGCCCGGACGCGCACCGCGCGTCCGGGCCCTCGTTCTTGCGTGCGCGGGTCAGCCGTTCGCGAGGGCGACCACGCGGTCCAGGGCGCCGTTGAACTTGTCGTGGTCGCCGACCGTCGGGCCGGACGACGTGTACTGCCACATCGTGTAGTAGCCCCAGCCCGCCGGGAGCGTGCCCACGGTGGAGGAGTAGCGGGCGATCCACAGCGGGTTGTAGGCCGCGAAGCCGCCGTAGTTGCCGGTGCACTGGGTCCACCAGCTGGTCGCCGTGTAGATCACGGCGTCACGGCCCGTGCGGGCCTTGTACTGGTTCAGGAAGTCACGGATCCAGGTGACCATCCCGCTCTGCGTCTTGCCGTAGCAGGCGGCGCCGTAGGGGTTCCACTCGATGTCGAGGGCGCCCGGCAGCGTCTTGCCGTCGCGGGACCAGCCGCCGCCGTGGTCCACGAAGTAGTTGGCCTGGGTGGCGCCGCTCGTCGTGTCCGGCGTCGCGAAGTGGTACGAGCCGCGGATCATTCCGACGTTGTACGAGCCGTTGTACTGCTGCGCGAAGTACGGGTTCGTGTAGTACGTGCCCTCGGTGCCCTTGACGTAGGCCCAGCGCACGCCGCTGTTCCAGAGCGTCGACCAGGCCACGTTGCCCTGGTGGCCGCTGACGTCGACGCCCTCGGTCTGGGTGGCGCGGGTCATGGGCGGTTCGCCGGTGTCGCCGTCGTGGGCGGCGACGCCCATGCCCATGTAGGCCTCACCGCGCTGGGGGACGTCGCCCGCCTGCGCCGCGCCCGGCAGGGCGACGAGGAGGGAGAGGGCTGCGAGAAGGGCGCCGACCACGCCGAGGCGGGTCCGGCGGAGCGTCGTTCCGGGTCTGTGCACGGGCATGTGGGTGCCTCCGTAGGCCTCGTGGGGGATCAGGTGGGTGAGCTGATCAGGGACCTGTGCCGTTCCGTGCGGTCGCGCTGTGCCGTCGGGTGCCGCGGGTGGGGGTTCGCCTGCCGGCCTGGCGGTGTGTCCGTTCCATGACGATGGTGTGGACATGCCATGCATCACGCTACGCACGTAGACCCGAGCGAGGGAAGAGGGCCTGGAGGGTGCCGTTGGTCTACTCCTGCGAAATACTGACGGAGCTGCGGCGATAACGCGCGGCGGCGAGAACTTTCAGACAGGGAAACTCGGGGAACCTCAGTCCATGGCTGCTGACGTGCACGAAGACGGGAACGGCGGGCGACGGGACGCGGAACGGGACGCGTCCGCCGGATCCGCGCCGCAGGGTGTGGACCACGAGTTCCTCGCCCTGGAGCGGGAGTTGACCTACTTCCTGCGCCGCGCCCGGGCCAACTCCGGCGAGATGGCCCGGGAGGTGCACCCCGATCTCGAACCCTCCGCGTACGGACTGCTCGCCCGGCTCGAGGAGTGCGGCGCCCAGCGGGCCACCGAGCTCGCCGGCTACATCGGCGTCGGCAAGGCGACGATGAGCCGGCAGCTGCGCGCCCTGGAGGAGCTCGGCTTCGTCGGCCGCGAGCCCGATCCGGCCGACGGCCGTGCCTGGCTCGTCTCGCTCACCGAGCGCGGCCGCGAGGACTTCCGCCGCGTCCGCGACGCCCGCCGCGCGCGCTACGTGCGCCAGCTGGCCGGCTGGGACCGCCGTGAGGTCGCGGAGCTGGCCCGGCTGCTGCACCAGCTGAACGCGGGTGCCGAGTAGGCGCCGCCGCGCACGCTCACAGCTCCGCGTACACCAGCGAGGCGTCGTCGTGCGTCTTGCTGCGCCGCAGATACGTACGGGCCTGCGCGTCCGCGTCCTCCAGGGCGCGGACCCGGGCCACCACCGCCTCGGCGCCCTCCTTGCGGATCAGGGTGAACAGGTCCGTCCAGTCGCCCTCGTGGAACTTCTCCACCCAGCGGGTCACCCCGTCGGTCAGCGCGGCCAGCGCCCGTACCTCGGCGCGGGGGAGCGTGCCCGTCACCGCGCGGCGGGCGACGTCCGGGTCGGCGGCGGCGGTGAAGAAGCCGCCCTCCTTGTTGCGTACCGTCGCGTCGGCCACCGCGTCGGAGACCAGGGAGGCGCGCGGCACCCGGTCGAGCCGGTCGTCGAGCAGCGCGGTGACCGTGCCGTCCGGCGCCTCGACGAGCAACGCCGAGTCGGACAGCACGAGATGCTCAAGACGCTCCGCGTCCCAGCGCGCGAGCACGACGGTCGCCTGCGGCGTGCGGGGGTGAGAAAGGTCACACGTGCCGCGATGGGCGTCCGCGGTCCGCTCGATCGCCGCGGCCAGGATGTCAAACAACGTCATATCCCGGCGCGAAGCGGACAGTTCCGCGAGGGCGCCGCCGAGGCGGGCCGTGAACCAGGGGACGGAATGCAGACAGCCGGCGTCGCCGGAGGGTGGCGTGACCCCGTCGAGGACCACGAGCGATCCACCCTGCCCGGATGCCGGGAGCGCTACCGATGCGTAGTCCTCGTTCGGGCGCTCGGGGTCGCCGGGTTCCGTCGTCAGTTCGATGCGCATCCAGCCAGTCTGCATGAGTCTGCACGGAGCCTTCACAGGTGTGACGGATGTCGGTACGAGCAGGTGGTCTGGCGTGTGCGGCGCCGGAATTAGGGCGGAATGATCAGCTCCGCCGAGGCGTGGCGGGGCATCTTGCCAAAGCCTTCCGAAGACGTCCAACCGGCGCGCGGCGGACGCCCCGCCGCCGGGCCCGGGGAACTTGCTCGCCAACTCCCGCACGATGTTCACTCCTTCGGGTGGCGGGCCAGGTGATGTACGCCTCCTGCTCACCGGCACTGGAATGGTCTGGAGCCATACCAGACGGGCGCGCGTGTTGACGGAGCGTCACCCGTGCCCAGGGGTAGGACGAGTCAGGAATGCGAGCACCAGACGTTGCGGAAGACCTCCGGCGGTAACGGGTCCCTTGGCGTGGGCGGGGTGGGTGCGACGGGCTCCGTCACGGAGCACGGCACGTCCTCCGCGCCCGGTGGCACCGTGCCCTCCCCGGCCCTGACGCCCGCCCCGACGCCCCCGGCCCCGCCGGTCGGCAAGGGCCGCAAGGCCCGGGTGCGCAACCGGCTGATCGTCGCCGTCGCCGTGGTCGCCGCCGCGATCGCCGGCGCCGCCGCCCCCGCGCTCCTCACCGCGTCCGCCCAGGTGGGCGAGTCCCAGGGCCTCGTCGACGACGCGCAGCGCACGCAGAGCGCCCTCGCCCTGTCCCGCTCCCTGGCCGACGAGCGCGACGAGGTCACCGCCTTCATCGCCGCCGGACGCCCCGAGGGCAAGGGCCTCAGCGAGGAGCGCAGCGGCCGGGTCGACCGCCAGGTCGAGGAGCTGCGCGCCGACGCCGAGGGCTCGCTGCGCCGCACCCTCGACGAGATCGCCGCCGTCCGCCGCGCCGCCCTCACCGGCAAGGACACCGCCCTCAAGGCGAACGCCGCGTACTCCGCCGCCATCGCCGGCCTGCACCGGCTCGCCGAGGACCTCGCCGACAGCACGCCCGCCCGGGCCGGCGCGGGCGTCCGCGCCTTCGCCGACCTGGACCGTGCCGTCGAGCAGGCCTCCGCCGCCCGCGGCCTCCTGCTCGCCGCGTACGCGGTGCCCCGGCCCACCTCGACCACGACGGTCCTCGACCCCGTCACCGGGCTGCCCAAGACCGTCGTCTCGGACGCGGCGGGCGGCGGCGCCGAGGAGCGGGACGGACTCACCGCCGCCGCCCAGCTCGCCCAGGTCCGCTCGCAGGCCGCGCTCGACGACTTCCGCGAGTCCGCCCCGGCCGCCGCGGTCACCTCGTACGACTCGACGGTCACCGGGCCCGAGGTCGAGCGGGCCGACAAGTACCTCGCCGCGCTCACCGACGCCCCCACGCTGTCTGCCGCCGAACTGGAGTACAGCAGCAAGAAGGTCGACGACGCGCTCACCGCCCGGGTCGACCAGATGCGGGGCGCCGAGGCCGCCCTCGGCGACCAGCGGATCAAGGCCCTGGAGCAGCTGCGCGACGACGACGTCACCGCGCTCGAGATCCGCTTCGCCCTGGCCGGCTTCTGCCTGCTCGCCGCCGTCGGCTTCGCGATGGGCACCGCCCGCTCGCTGACCCGGCCGCTGGCCGTGCTGCGGATCGGCTCCGCTCGCCTGGCCGCGGAGCCGGGCACCGAGGAGCCGATGAAGTTCACCGGGCGCAACGACGAGTTCGCCCAGGTCGTCCGCTCCGTCAACGCCCTGCACGCGCACGCGCTCGCCCTCCACGAGCGGCTCGGCAGCCTCGAGTCCGACCGCAAGCACCTCATCGGCGAGCGGCAGCGGATGGCCGACGACCGCGACGCGCTGCGCGCCGACCGCGAGGCCCTGCGCACCGAGCTCGCCGAGGCCGCCGAGCGCCTGGACAAGGCCCGCCACTCCATCCACGGCACCTTCGTCAACCTCGCCCTGCGCACCCTCGGCCTCGTCGAGCGCCAGCTCGGCGTCATCGAGGGCCTGGAGGAGCGCGAGCAGGACCCCGAGCGCCTCGGCACCCTGTTCAAGCTCGACCACTTCGCCACCGTCATGCGCCGGCACAGCGAGAACCTCCTGGTCCTCGCCGGTGCCGAGCACGGCCAGCAGCACGCGGGCTCCGTCCCGCTGGTCGACGTCGTCCGTGCCGCCGTCTCCGAGATCGAGCGGTACGAGCGGGTCCGGATCGCCGCGCTGCCGCCGCACGCGCACGTCGCCGGGTTCGCCGCCGACGACCTCAGCCACCTCGTCGCCGAACTCCTGGAGAACGCGACCTCGTTCTCGCCGCCGGACGCCACCGTCGAGGTCTCCGGCTGGCTCCTGGAGAACGGCGAGGTCATGCTCTCCGTCCAGGACGAGGGCATCGGCATGGCCGAGGACCGGATGCGGGAGCTCAACGCGCGGCTGTCCGCCTTCACCGCGGAGCAGGCCCACGACCCGGCGGACGCCGACGGCCTCGGGCTCGGCCTCTACGTCGTCGCGCGGCTCGCCGCACGGCACGGCATCCGGGTCCGGCTGCGCGAGCAGAAGCAGGGCGGTGTCGCCGCCGTCGCCGTGCTGCCCACCGCGCTGCTCGCCGCCGCGCCCGTCGTGTCTGCGCCGCCGGCCGTGCCGGTGCCGGGCGGCGCCCCGGCCGTGCACCTGCCCGGCTCCGAGGCCGAGGCCAACTCCAACGTCCTGGACGGGCGCAGCGCCGACGGCTCCGAGGGTGCGGATCCGCTCATCGCGGCGGCCGAGCAGGCCGTGCGCAAGGCGGAGACCACCGAGCCCGCCGCGCCCGCCGAGCCCACGGAGCAGTCCGAGCCCGTGGAGCGTCCGGCCGAGACCACGATGGAGCTCATGGCTCCGGTACCGGCCCCCGCGCCCGTGGCCACCGGCGAGTCCGACGCGCACGAGCGCACCCCGGACGAGACCGCGACCACCACCGGGGTCCTGACCGCGACTCCGGCGCTCGCCGAGCCCGAAGCCGACCCCGAGCCCGAAGCCGCGCCGGCTCCCGCGCCCCAGGCCGCGAACGAGACCCATGACCGGCCGGAGCCCGACCACGCTCCCGAGCCGGCCACCGCCGAGGTGCCCGCGCAGCGCACCCCCGTGTCCGAGCCGGCGCCCCAGCGCCTCACGGACAAGGGCCTGCCCAAGCGCACCCCGAAGGCCGCAGCCCAGGCTCCCGCCGCGAAGCCGCGCACCGGCTCCGTGGACGCGGACGCGCTGCGCCGCCGGCTCGGCGGATTCCACCGGGGGGCGCAGGAAGGCCGCAAGGACGTCGCGGCCGAGATCGAAGAACGTATCGGAGAAGCCAAGGGGGACACCGCCGAGGAGGCAAGCAGTTGACTGCGCCCACCCCTGTATCCAGCGCACTCAGCAGCGCAGCGCGCAATCTGCACTGGCTGCTGACCAATCTGGTCGAGGAGGTGCCAGGGCTGCTCTCCGTCGCGGTCGTCTCGTCCGACGGGCTGCTCCTGCTCTCCTCCGACCCGGGGCACAACACCGAGAGGACCGCTGACCACAGCGGCGGCCCCAAGGGTTCCAGCGCCGACCTGGCCACGATCGTGTCCGGCGTCGGCAGCCTCACCATCGGCGCCGCCAAGCTGATGGACGGCGGGGGCGTCAAGCAGACCATGGTGGCCATGGAGGAGGGCTCCCTCTTCGTCATGTCCATCAGCGACGGTTCTCTGCTCGGCGTGCACGCCACCCCGGACTGCGACATGAGCGTCGTCGCGTACCACATGGCGCTCTTCGTCGGCCGTGCCGGGCATGTCCTCACCCCCGAACTCCGCAGCGAACTGCGCCAGTCGATGGAGAGCACCCGATGACACCCGGCAGTACGAGCACCGGCAAACTCCCCGTACGCGGATCCGACCGCAAGGCCGCCCGCGTCCGCCCCTACTCCCTGACCGGCGGCCGCACCCGCTTCGGGCACGTGCTGCTCGTCGAGACGTTCGTCGCCGCCCTCGAAGCGCCCGAACAGCACCTCGAAATAGGGAAGGGCACGCTCGCGGGCGTCATGCCGGAGATGCGGGCCATCGTGGAGCTGTGCCGCCGCATGCGCACGGTCGCCGAGATCGCGGCGCTCCTCAAGATGCCCCTCGGTGTGGTCCGCGTCCTCCTGAGCGACCTCGCCGACCAGGGAAAGATCCGTGTGTACGGAACCGGTCACGGCCCGGGACAGCCGGACCGCGCGCTGCTCGAAAGGGTGCTGAGTGGACTCCGTCGTCTCTGACGTCACCGAACTCCTCGAAGAAGAGGAGCAGTTGCAGGCCTGGCAGACCGACAGGACCCGGGCCCCGATCGCCACGAAGATCGTCGTGGCGGGCGGGTTCGGCGTCGGCAAGACCACCCTGGTGACCGCCGTCTCGGAGATCCAGCCCCTCCAGACGGAGGCGCTGATGACCCGGGCCAGCGAGGACACGGACGATCTGTCCGCGACCCCCGACAAGGCCACCACGACCGTCGCCATGGACTTCGGCCGCATCACGCTCGACGACGACCTGGTCCTGTACCTGTTCGGCACGCCGGGCCAGCAGCGGTTCTGGTTCATGTGGGACGACCTGGTGCGCGGCGCGATCGGCGCCGTCGTCCTGGCCGACACCCGCCGGCTGTCCGACTGCTTCCCGGCCCTCGACTACTTCGAGAGCTGCGGGCTGCCCTACGTCGTCGCCGTCAACCACTTCGACGGCTCCGAGGAGTTCGAGCCGGACGACGTGCGCGAGGCGCTCACCGTGCCGCCGCACGTCCCCGTCCTGGTCATGGACGCGCGCCGCCGCATATCCGTGATCGAGACGCTGCTCTCGCTGGTCGGCCACGCGCTCGACGCGACCCCCGCCTAGGCCGGAAACTCCGTAGACCCCGCGGGTCACATCCCTTATTTCGTAAGCAAGTTAGAGGCAGTCGATATGTCGCGGAAGATACTCGTCGTCGGAGCCGGCCAGTCCGGTCTCCAGCTCGCCCTGGGCCTGCAGTCCCACGGGTACGAGGTCACTCTGATGTCCAACCGCACCGCCGACGAGATCCGCTCCGGCCGGGTCATGTCGACGCAGTGCATGTTCCACACCTCGCTCCAGCACGAGCGCGACCTGCAGCTCAACTTCTGGGAGACCCAGGCCCCGAAGATCGAGGGCCTCGGCGTCTCCGTCGCCGCGCCCGGCTCGCACGACCCGGGCCCCACCCAGCGGGCCATCGACTGGGTCGGCAAGCTCGACGGCATCGCGCAGTCCGTCGACCAGCGCGTGAAGATGGCCGGCTGGATGGAGACCTTCGCCCAGCGCGGCGGCCAGCTCGTCATCCACGGCGCCGCCGTCTCCGACCTCGACTACTTCGCCCGCACCTACGACCTGGTGCTGGTCTCGGCCGGCAAGGGCGAGCTCGTCTCCATGTTCGGCCGCGACGCCTCCCGCTCCCCGTACACGGAGCCGCAGCGCGCCCTCGCCGTCGCCTACGTGCACGGTCTCGGCCCGCGCCCCGAGCACCCCGACTTCGAAGCGGTCCGCTGCAACATCGTGCCGGGCGTCGGCGAGCTCTTCGTCATGCCGACCCTCACCACCTCGGGCCGCGCCGACATCCTGTTCTGGGAGGGCGTCCCCGGCGGCCCCGTGGACGCGTTCAAGGGCGTCAAGGACCCCTCCGAGCACCTCGCGCTCACGCTGGAGCTGATGGAGAAGTTCCTGCCGTGGGAGTACGCCCGCGCCACGAAGGTCGAGCTGACCGACGCCAACGGCACGCTCGCCGGCCGCTACGCGCCGACCGTCCGCAACCCGATCGGCCGGCTGCCCTCGGGCGGCGCGGTCCTCGGCGTCGCCGACGTGGTCGTCGCCAACGACCCGATCACCGGCCAGGGCTCCAACTCGGCCTCCAAGTGCGCCGCCGCGTACCTCTCCTCCATCGTCGAGCACGGTGACAAGCCGTTCGACGAGGAGTGGATGCAGTCCACGTTCGACCGCTACTGGGACACCGCGCAGCACGTCACCAAGTGGACGAACACGATGCTCCAGGCCCCGCCGGAGCACGTCCTCAACCTGCTCGGCGCCGCCGGCCAGCTCCAGCCGGCCGCCGACCGCTTCGCCAACGGGTTCAACGACCCGGCCGACTTCGAGAACTTCTTCTACGAGCCGGCCAAGACCGAGGCGTACCTCGCGTCGCTGACGCAGTAGCCCGTCGTCACTCGGTGAGGGACGGCGGCGCACCCGGGTCGGAGTACCCGGTGTCGTCGCCGTCCGTCGCCCCCTCCGGCAGGGCCGGCGCCCGGTAGCCGGACATCGGGTCCGCGCCGGGGTCCGGCCGGACCGCCCCGAGCACCGGGTTCGCCGCGATCGGCGACACCTTGACCTTCGCCCCGGGGCGTGGCGCCTGCACCACCATCCCGTCGCCGAGGTACATCGCCACGTGCGTCGCCTCCGGGAAGTACACGACGAGGTCCCCGGGCCGCAGCTCGCCGATCGGCACCCGGCGCAGCTGCGCCCACTGCTCCTGCGAGGTCCGCGGGATCGTCCGGCCCGCGTGCGCCCAGGCCTGCGAGGTGAGCCCCGAGCAGTCGTACGCGTCCGGCCCCTCGGCGCCCCACACGTACGGCTTCCCGATCTGCTCGACGGCGTACGAGAGCGCCGCGTCACCGGCCTTCGACGGGGAGCGCGGGGTGGAGCTCAGCGCCCCGGACGCCACGAACTCCCGCTGCGCGTCCGCGGTCCCCTTCTTCTCCAGCCGCGCCAGCTCGGCGAGCTGATCGGCGCTGAGGGAGACGAGCAGCTCCTCGACCTCCTTGAGCCGCCCCTGCACGGCGTCCCGCTCTTTCCGCTTCTTCTCCGTGAGCTGCATCTGGCGGTCGAGGGCGGCCCGGGCGGTCGTGGCGAGCCCGTCGGTCTTCTTCTCCCGCCCGACCAGCCGGGCGATCGCCGCCTGCTGCTCCCTCGCCGCGCGCCGCAGCACGTGCCCCTGATCGAGGGCCTGCTGCGGATCGCGGGCCAGCAGCAGCCGTACGTACGGGGAGATGTCGCTGCTGCCCTGGTACTGGTCCCGCGCCATCCGCCCGGCCGCGACCCGGCTGCGGCTCAGCTCCCCCCGGGCCCGGGCCAGCTTCTCGCTGAGATCCTCCGCGGCCTTCTTCCGCTCCTTCAGCTTCTCCTCGGTGGCGTTGTACGCCTCGGTGGCCTCCTCGGCCTCCCGGTACAGCCGCTGAAGATCCGTCAGCAGTTCGGCCACCGGCCGCTCCTGCCCGGTGTCGTCCGGTCCGGGCGCCGCGCCCGCGGGAACCGGCTGGAGCACCGCCGCCGCGACGGCCGCCGTGCACACCCACCGCACCAGCCTGCCTGACACCTCATCACCTCCGGTGCGGGCCAGCCCCTGTGCCCCGCACCGTGAACACCAGCAGACCGTCGTACGACCGGCGCGCGGAGCTGCGCGACCCGGCCCAACCCCACCACCCGTCCAGGTCCCACCCGGCGAGCCGCCTTTACTCGACGCCCTTCTTCCTGGACCACGGCCACCGGATCTCCCGCCCGGTCTTCCCGTCGGGCGCGAACACGTACCGCCACCGCGTCACGAGCTGCACGGCCTTCCCGCTCGGCACGGGCTCCCGCACATACACGAACACGGTCTCCCCGCCCTCCTCACCCGGGACCGGCACCTTGTACACCTTGGGCGGATTCCCGGTGGCGGTCACCATCACGTCCAGCGTCCGCCCATCGAGCGGCCCCCCGACAAAGGGGATCTCTTCACTCTTCACGGGCCCAGTCTCTCCCGTCACAGCCGATACGGGTGGACCTCGATCCCACCGACCGTGAACGCGACCCGCTCCCCGACCCCCGGCAGCGCTCGCCCGACCTCTCCGAACTCCACGAGCAACACGCTCCCGCCGCACCGGAGGGCCACCACGCGATCACGCCCTGCGGGCGCGTCCACGGTCCCGGAGACCAGCACCGGCGCCCCGACGGGCACCAGGCGCGACCCACCGGGCTGTTGAAACCGATCACGTCACCGGACACCTCGGTGATCTCGATACGCACGCCTTCTCTCCCTCAAGCACCGGGCCAGACGGGGAAGGAGCGCGTACGGGCCACAGTGATGCCCGCCGCGCGAAAACTCAGAGACGAGCCCTGCGACGACACGTCGACCGCGACGCCGTCCCCTGGGTCGCCACGCGTGACCCGGACGTCCTTCCTGCCCGGATGGGTCCAGCCGCGCACCCGGACGTCCCGCGCCTCGGGGAAGCGCAGAAAGAACTCGGACCCCTCGCTCCCGCGCTCGCGGGCGAAACCGAGGGTGACGGAACGCTCCCGCTCGTCGAGGTGAACGTAGAACAGGTCGCTGCCCTCCGTCAGCTCCCGGAAGCCGTCGTCCTCAGAGCCGTTCATAGAAGGTCTTCTCGCTGGGGTCGGGGACGGTGGAATGACGCTTCGCGTCGAGGGGGCCGCGGAAGAGGTGCGGCCCGCTGTCCACCCCACCGGGCCCGGCCCGGAACCCGCTGAGGTGCCCGGCCAGTACGTCGGTGTGACTGGTGAACCGCAGGAAGGGCGGCCCCTCGCCGGCCGAGACCTCGACCCGCATCCGGCGCTCGCCGCCACCGAGCTCCGTCAGTGCGAACGACGCGAGAACCGGCGGATCCCACCCGTCCAACTCCAGATTCGCCACGGCGAGAAACTGCAAGTGCCCCTGCACGCTGTCGACCCCGGCGACCGCCCACTCCTCCGGCAACGGCAGGGAAGGCGCGGGCAGATCGAGCCGCAGGGTCAGGGCGGGCCCACGCCAGTCGAGGTGCACGGAGCGGAGGCGGAGGGAGGCCAGGGAGAGTGGGGCGGTGCCGTAGAGCGGGGTGAGGAGGTCGCTGTTGCGTACGGAGAGGTAGTGGCTGGGCACGTGCGCGTCACCCTTCTGTCGCGGCGACGAGTCCGGTCGTCTCAACCATTCCGGTACCAGTCCTCGCCGTCGCTCTCCAGCGCGCTGCGGAGATAGCGGGCCAGAGAGGGCGCGACCCACGTACGGCTGTCGGTCTCGTGGTCCCAGACAAAGACATCGTCCCGCTCGGGGGTGCGGACGAAGGCGAACTGATCGCCGCCGCCGTTGTCGCCGAAGAACATCAGGGCGTCGAACGGCATGTACAGATCGCGGAGATCCGCCTGCGACCGGAAGGACGCGTTCACTTCGAGGATCCGCTCCGTGCTCCACACGGACTCGGCGCCATGAACGTCCTCGATACCGTCGGTCTCCAGCAGCAACTCCCGCAAGGCCGACGGTACGAGCTGTCCGAGGCGCTCCTCGATACGGTCCAGTGCCTCGGGGACCGCGGGCCCCTTCAGCCCGGTTCCCGGGAACTCCTCTGCGAGTTCACGCCACATGCGTCCTGCCCCCGTGTTCCGCCGGCTCACGCTCTTGTCTCGACACTCCGGTGGGTGCGCCTCACGCCAACCGCTCGCGACGCAGGTGCATGAAGTAGTCGTCGATGTCGATGACGTCGTCCTGCGTCAACGGTGGCGGCTCGCCGTTCCGGTCGTCCACATGACGGATGAACGCATCGCCGGGGCTCACGCCGTACGTCTCGACGTAGTCCGCGGCGTCACCGCGCCAGTAGTAGGTCCCGTCGGTGAGGATGCCGCTGCCGCCAGAGGTGCCGAACCGGTCCTCGAGGATGTCGGTCGTGTACTCCATGATCGCCAGCACGACATGGCCCTTACGCAGATACGAGGCGACACCCGCCCGGTCCTCCTCGCGCAGCGCGCCCGTCCGCCCGGCCATTTCGTCCTTGTGCCGGGCATACTCCTGCCGGCTCGCGAGCAGACTCAGGATGCCCAGTGGCTGTACTTCGCGCATGTGCCTGTTCTCTGTTCCTCCGCGGGAGCCCGTCGGCCTGCGGGTCATTTGACGATCGGAAGTCCTTGCGGCCCGTCCGGCCATTCGGGCCAGAGCCTGTTCGTCGGAGAAGGCCAGGATGAAACGGATGCCGTTGAAGTCGGCCGTCAGCAGCCCGCGCTCCTCCTCCGGACCCGGCTCGTCGCCCAGCGGGACCAGGACCGCCGTGCGCCGGAACTCGCCCAGGAGACGGGCGAACTCCCGCTTCCGGGCCACCACTTCCGGGTCGTCGAGCGAGGGGCCGGGATCGGCGGCCTGAGCGCCGGGAGGCTCCGGCGTGGACTCCTCACGCGCGGGCGGCGCCGGTTCCGCGGGCTCCCGCGCCGCGTCGGCAGGCGTGGCCGGACCGCTCATCTCGGCGTAGTCGGCGAGGCGCGACCTCGGTGTCCTCTGCGGCTGGTCCGCCGCACCCCCGTGCTCAGACATGCCGGCCATCATGGGCACGCCGCTTCGCGAACCGCAACGTGCCTACGTCACGCCCCTGTCACGGAACCCGTGCCAGGACCGGCCCTCCCGGGCGTCCCGCGCCGTCCGCCGCCGTCACTGCAAATGTGCTGCGCCGCCCGCCAGTCCCAGCACCCGCCGCACCAGCGCGTCGACCGGGCCGTCCGGGGGCTCCAGGGCCAGGGCCCGGCGTACGGCCTCGGCGGTCTCGGGGTCGCGGGTCGCCGTCGCGGTCAGGATGGCCAGGAACTGGTCGACGAGGGCGTCGCGGAGGTCGTCCAGGGGCGGCTGTTTGTCCTCGTCCAGCCAGATCAGCGAGGCCGCCTCGACGGAGGTGATCCACATGCGGACCGTCATGCGCAGACGCGGGCCCGGTTCGGCGACGGACAGGTGGGCCAGGATGTGAGCGGCGGCCGCGCGGCGCACCCCGTCCACGATCGCGGTCGTCCGGGACGTCTCGACGACACTGCCGCCCTGGAGCAGCGCGGCGAAGCCCATGTCGTGCTCGTCGACGAAGGCCAGATAGCGGTCGAGGGCGCGGGCCAGGCGTGTGGTGAGCGGGCCCTCGGGCGGTTCGGCGAAGCACTGTTCGAGCGCGTCCGCCGCCGTGCGCAGGGCGGCCTCGTACAACTGCTGCTTGCCGCCCGGGAAGTAGCGGTAGACGAGCGGCCGGGAGACCCCGGCGGCCTCCGCGACGTCGTCGAGGGAGACCTCCTCGGGGGCCCGGTGCGCGAACAGGGACAGCGCCGCCTCCAGCAGCTGCGCGCGCCGCTCCTCGACGCTGAGCCGTCTGTAGGCGGGCGTGCCGGTTGCCGAGGTCATGGTGCGAAGAGTAACCGGCATGTCCCGGTCCGTCCTCAGGCCAGCAGCCCCGAGGACCGCCACAGTTGACGCCCGGCGCCGCGCAGCACGCCGATGTCGTCGAGGAAGTCCGTGAGCCGCTTCGCGCCCGTCTGCATGACCTCGCGGCGGTGCCCGCTGGCCTTGACCTCGGCCATGGCCCGCCGCCGGTCCAGGCCCACGTTCGTGTAGACCTCGGGGTTGATGAAGGCGACGGAGAAGACCCGGGCGAACTCGCCCGAGGTGAGCCGCGTGAACTCCTGCGACCAGCGCGGCGCCGTCACCATCTGGCGCCGCAGCTCCTCACGCGCGTACCGGACGTGCCGGGCCTCCTCGACGACGTGGATGCGCGTGACGCCCCGGATCAGGGTCTGCACCCGGTCGTCGGGGAAGGTCAGCCGCTGCATCCAGTCGAGGATCTCCTCGCCGAGCAGCGTCGCCGTGAAGGAGCCGGGCGTGGTCGACACCGTCTTGAACAGCCTGCCCAGGTGGTGGTGGACGCGCGCCACCGGGTAGTGCGGGGTGCCGCCGCGCGTGATGAGCCGGGCGAACATCTTCGAGTGCCGGCACTCGTCCTCGATCTCGGTCAGCGCGTACCGCACGTGCGCGCTCGTCGCCGCCTTGTCGTAGACGTGCCGGACCAGCAGCTGCATCAGGATCAGCTCGAACCAGATGCCGAGCGAGGCGAGCGCCGCGGCCTCGTGCCGGGACAGCGCGATCCGCTGCTCCTCGCTCATCCGCTTCCACAGCGGGGTGCCGTACAGCGACACGAGCTCGGGCGGCCAGAACCACTTGCCCTCCTCGAAGGGCGCGTCCCAGTCCAGCTCCTTGTCGGGGTCGAACGAGTGCTTCGCGGAGGAGTCGAGCAGTCGCTCGGCCACCTGCTCGCGCCCTTTGAGCAGGCCGAGCGCGTCCCGCAGTCCTTCCAGCGCCGCGTCGTCGGCCGGTGTCGTGGTCGTCATCGCTGACTCCGCATCCCTGTGGGCGAGTTCACTCTTATGAGATGCCTTGTCAGCAAGGCCGTCAATGGTTTGCGCACGACTTGTTGACCCCGCGTCCAACAGCGTGTGAACCTGCCGGTATGTCGACGCACGAGCTCTACACCAGGGCCCCGAGCGACCTCAACTGGCAAGTACCGTCGGCCAGTTCGGCCCGCTTCAGCTGGGAATACGACGACGGACGCGACCGACTGCTCGCCCTGTACCAGAAGGGCAAGGACAAGCAGTGGGACGGCGCCAAACGCATCGACTGGGACCTGGAGGTCGACCCCTGCGACCCCCTCGGCACCCCGGACGAGGCGATGTCCCTGTACGGCACGCCCCACTGGGCGAAGATGACCGAGCGGGACCGGGGGGAGCTGCGCAAGCACTACGCGTCCTGGCAGTTCAGCCAGTTCCTGCACGGCGAGCAGGGCGCGATGGTGTGCGCGGCGCGCATCGTCGAGTCCGTGCCCGACCTCGACGCCAAGTTCTACTCCGCGACCCAGACCATGGACGAGGCGCGGCACGCGGAGATATACGGACGCTTCCTCCACGAGAAGATCGGGATGCTCTACCCGATCGACGACAACCTGCAGTCCCTGCTCGGTGACACGCTCCGCGACTCCCGCTGGGACATGCCCTACCTCGGCATGCAGGTGCTCATCGAGGGCCTCGCGCTCGCCGCGTTCGGCATGATCCGCGACACCACGGACAAGCCGCTGCCGAAGCAGATCCTCGCCTACGTGATGCAGGACGAGGCCCGCCATGTCGCGTTCGGGCGGATGGCACTGCGGGACTACTACAAGCAGCTGACCGACGCCGAACTGCGCGAACGCGAGGACTTCGTCATCGAGGGCTGCTACCTCATGCGGGACCGGCTGCGCGGCGTCGAGGTCCTGGAGGACTTCGGCATCCCCCGGGCGCAGGCCGAGGAGTACACCGAGCAGTCCGAGTTCCTGGCCCTGTTCCGGCAGCTGCTCTTCTCCCGGATCGTGCCCTGCGTCAAGGACATCGGCCTGTGGGGCAAACGGCTCCAGGAGGCCTACGTGGACCTCGGCGTCTTCGAACTCGGCGACTCGAACCTGGACCAGCTCATGGCCCAGGACGAGGAGGTCGCGGAGAAGCTGGACGCGGAGCGGTTCGCGGAGGAGGAACGGGGACGGGTGGAGGAGGTCGAGGCGGCGATCCGGGCCGGCGAGGGCTGAGGTCCGGGGGCGGGGCCGGTCGGGCGGCACGGGGTGCCGGCGGGATGCAGTAGCGTCTCGATCGTGTCCACGCCACCTCCGCCCCAGCCCCAGCAGCCGAACCCGTACGGCCCGCCGCAGCCGCAGCAGCCGTACGGGCAGCAACAGCCTTACGGTCAGCAGCCGTACGGGCAGCCGCCGGCGTACCCGGGGTTCCCGCAGCAGCCGGGAACCCCCTACCCCGCCTCCTTCGGCGCCCCGCCGCCCCCGAAGAAGCGGACGGGTCTGATCATCGGCATCGTCGCCGGCGTCGTGGCCCTCGGCATCATCGGCGTGGGCACGCTCGCGTACATCGGATCCCGGGTCGCGGGCGACTTCCCCGAGGCCGAGTACAAGCTGACGCTCCCGAAGACCGTCCTCGGCGGGAAGTACGAACTCGCGCAGGACATGTCCGAGGAGAAGGGCCAGGCGCTGGAGCAGGAGGCCGACGACTCCTGGGACGCCCGCGACACCAAGGCCGTGGTCGGCCAGTACACGCTCGGCGGCGACGCGTCCAAGGGAGTGCTCGTCGTGTCCGGCATGTACGGGCGGTTCAAGAACACCGACGAGGCGCGCGACAACATGATGAAAGGCGGCGGCGAGGCGGAGAACGCCGAGGTCGCCGTCGCCCCCCGGGACTTCCACCCCGCCGGCAGCGACGTCACCATCACCTGCGAGGTGCTGACCCAGTCCGGCGGGGCCGGGCGGCTGACGATGCCGATGTGCGGGTGGGTGGACGGCAACACCGGCGCGTCCATCGGCGAGGTCGACACGGAGTCGATGTCGAAGGATCCCGAGGACGTGGACCTGGCCGCTGTCGCCGAGACCGCGGCGAAGGTCCGGGCCGAGCTCCGTCAGCCGCTCTGACCTGGGGGAACGACCCCGGGACCGTCAGCCCTTCGCCGTGCGGAGAACCGCCTCCATGACCGCGCGGGCGATGGGCGCCGCGCTGCCGCCGCCGCTCACGTCCGCCCGGTTCGCCGCCGCGTCCTCGACGACCACCGCGACCGCCACCTCCGGCTGGGCGGACTGCGCGGACTGGGCGTAGGAGATGAACCACGCGTACGGCGTGCCCTCGTTGTTGACGCCGTTCTGGGCCGTGCCCGTCTTGCCGCCCACCGTCGCCCCGGGGATGCGGGCGTTCGTACCGGTGCCGTCCTCGACGACGTCGACCATCATCTTCTGGAGCTGGGACGCGGTGTAGGGGGACATGGCCTGCCGGTACGTACGGCTGCCCGTCGTGGAGATCGCCGTGCCGCCGCTCGTCGTCGTACGGTCCACGAGGTGCGGGGCCATCACCGTCCCCCCGTTGGCGACCGCCGCCGCCACCATCGCCATCTGCAACGGCGTCGCCCGCGTGTTGAACTGCCCGATCGAGGACAGCGCCAGCTGCGACTGGTTCATGTCGGTGTCGAAGTTGGACCGGGACACGATCATCGGGACGTGCACGCCGGGGTCGTTGAAGCCGAAGGCGCGGGCCGTCTCCACCATGTCGTCCAGGCCCACGGCGACCCCGAGCTTCGCGAACACCGTGTTGCAGGAGATGCGCAGCGCGTCCTCGAGCGTCGCGTCCTCGCACGCGGCGGACGCCGACTCGTTGCCGAGCCGGGTCGTGGTCCCGGGCAGCGTGTACGGCACCGGCGTCCGGGTCGGCGTACCGATCCCGTCCACCACCTCGTGCTCCAGCGCCGCCGCCGCCGTGACGACCTTGAACGTCGAACCCGGCGGATACGTCTCCCGGATCGCCCGGTTGAGCATCGGCCGCTCCGGATCCGCGTTCAGCCGCCGCCATGCCCGCTCCGCCGCCGCCCCCGTCCCCGCGAAGTCCCCGGGATCGTACGAGGGCGCCGTGACCAGTGCGAGGATCCGCCCCGTCGCCGGTTCGATCGCCGCGACCGCCCCCTTCTTCCCGCCGAGCCCCGCGTACGCCGCCTCCTGCGCTCCCGCGTTCAGCGTCGTCGCCACGTCACCGCCCGGCTCCCGGGACCGGGACAGCTCGGGCCAGAACGGGAACGGGGCGAGCAGCGGGCTCGTCCCCGACAGGATGCCGTCCTCCGCGCCCTCCACGAACGAGGAGCCGTACGTCTGCGAGGCGTACCCGGTGACGGGGGAGTACAGCGGCCCGTTCTTGTACGTGCGCTCGTACCGCAGCGCCTGACCGCTGTCCCTGGCGCCGGTGACCGGCCCGCCCTGCACGAGGATGTCGCCGCGCGGCTGCCCGTACTGCGCGATGCTGCCGCGCCGGTTGGCCGGGTTCGCGTCGAGGGAGCCGGACTGGAAGACCTGGACGCGGGTGGAGTTGACCAGCAGCGCGACCAGCAGGATCAGGCAGAAGACCGCGGCGCGGCGGATGTACCGGGTCATCGCCCCGCCCCCGGCCCGGCGGCGGGCAGCGCTCTGCGGGCCGAATCACTGATCCGGACCAGGATCGCGACGATGACCCAGTTCGTGACGACGGACGAACCGCCCTGCGCGAGGAACGGCATCGCCATGCCCGTCAGCGGGATCAGGCCCGTCACCCCGCCCGCGATCACGAAGACCTGCAGCGCGACGATCGAGGCGAGCCCCGTCGCGAGCAGCCGGCCGAACGGCTCGCGCAGTTCCAGCCCGCCCCGCAGGCCCCGCTCCACCAGCAGCGCGTACAGCAGATAGATCGCCGTCAGCCCGACCAGGCCCAGCTCCTCGCCGGCCGTCGCCAGGATGAAGTCGGACTTCGCGGCGAAGCCGATCAGGATCGAGTGCCCCATCCCGAGCCCGGTCCCGAGCATGCCTCCCGCCGCGAACGCGAACAGCGACTGCGCGAGCTGACCCGGCCCGTCACCCGCGGCGATCGAGGCGAACGGATGCAGCCAGATCTCGACGCGGCCGTGCACGTGCGGCTCGAAGGAGGCGACGACGAACGCGCCCGCCGCGGCGAGCAGCAGCCCGATCGCGATCCAGCTGGCCCGGCCGGTCGCCACGTAGAGCATCACGACGAACAGGCCGAAGAAGAGCAGCGACGTACCGAGGTCGGTCTCCAGGATCAGGACGCCGACGCTGAGCAGCCAGATCGCGAGGATCGGCGCGAACACCCGCATCGTGGGCAGCTGGAGCCCCCAGATCCGGCGGCCCGTGTACGTGAGCGCGTGGCCGTTCGCCGCGAGATAGCTGGCGAAGAAGATCGCGAGAAGCACCTTCGCGAACTCGCCGGGCTGGATGGAGAATTCGCCGATCCGGATCCAGATGCGGGCGCCGTTCACCGCGGGGAAGAAGCCCGGCAGGATCATCAGGGCGAGCGCCGCCGCCACCGACAGGTACGCGTACCGCTGGAGCACCCGGTGGTCGCGCAGCAGCATCACGAAGACGATGAAGAGGGCCACGCCGATCGTCGACCACACCAGCTGGGTGGGGGCGGCCTCGTCGTGCGGGGTCTCCAGGTCGAGGCGGTAGATCAGCACGAGGCCCAGCCCGTTGAGGAGCACCCCGATCGGCAGCAGCAGCGGATCGGCGTAGGGGGCGCGCAGCCGGACCGCGACGTGCGCGAGGAGCGCGAGCACGCCGAGCCCGGCGCCGTAACCGGCGGCGCCGGGCGGGACCGCGTCGCTCCTGGCGAGGCCCACGGCGCAGTAGCCGTAGACGCTGAGCAGCACCGCCAGGACCAGCAGGGCGAGTTCGGTGCCCCGGCGTCCGGGGACGCGCACGGCGGGCACCGAGGGGGGAGCCTTCGTTCCCGGTGAGCCCGGTGTACCCGTGGGTGCGGTCATACCGGGAACGTAGCAAGCAAGTGCCGGATATCCGGTTATGTCAGCACCAGCGGGGCGCCCGCCCGATGTTGTCGATGTACTTCGCCGAGCCCCATGCCCACGTGCCGTCGGTCAGCAGGTACCAGAGGTGGTTGCCCTCGACGTTCTGACCGCTCGTCTTGCAGAAGATGGGGACGATCGCGTTGTACGGCTCCACGCGGACCACGCGGCTGCCCCGGGTGGGGGCGTCGCGCAGCAGGAGCCCGGACTTGGCCGTGACCCGGCCCTTGTAGACCGGTGCGTGGTGGCCACCGCCACCACCCCAGTCGCCGCCACCGCCACCGCCCCAGTCGCCGTCCGCCATGGCGGGCGACGCGGTCGCGGCGAGCGTCGCGGCGGCTGCGACGGCTATGCCGATGCGGGTGCTGACGGTCCGTACGGACATGCGAGCCATGAGGTCTCCTCCTGGGACGGGCGTGAAGCGGAGCCGGAACAGCTCCCCACCGCCCACCCAAGCCCCACCGCCTCCCGGGCGCACGGTGGCCGCCGCCTTCGGGGTGACCACCCGGACGGCCGATTTCCTAGCCGGGCCACACCGCCGGCTCCTCGTACGGCAGGGTCAGCGTGGCCACCGCCCCGCCGTCCCGCGCGTTCGTGAACCGCAGGCGGGCGCCCAGGACTTCGGCCTGCCCGAGGGCGATCGTCAGACCCAGACCATGGCCGCGCGCCCCGCCCTCGGTGCGGAACCGCTGCGGGCCGTGCTCCACCAGATAGTCCGGATAACCCGCGCCGTGGTCCCGGACCATGATCACCGGCCCGTCCACCGTGAGCTCCACCGGCGGGCCGCCGTGCCGGTGCGCGTTCGCCACCAGGTTGCCGAGCACCCGCTCCAGGCGGCGCCGGTCCGTCACCACGCACACGTCGGAGACGACAGTCACCGCCGTCTCCGCGCCCGCGAACCGCACCACCCGCTCGACCACCGGCTCCAGCCAGGTCTCGTCCAGGTCCACACGCTCGCTGCGCGCGTCCAGCCGGGAGATCTCCAGCAGGTCCTCGGTGAGCGTGCGCAGCGCCGCCACCCGGTCGCGCACCAGCTCGGTCGGCCGGCCCGGCGGCAGCAGCTCCGCCGCCGCGTGCAGCCCGGTCAGCGGCGTCCGCAGCTCGTGCGCCACGTCCGCCGTGAACCGCTGCTCGGTGAGGATCCGGCCCTGGAGCGAGGCGGCCATGCTGTCGAGCGCGGCCGCGACGGCGGCGACCTCGTCCTGATGCCGTGCCGGATCCTTCGTGCGCGGGTCGCCGACCCGTGCGTCCAGGTCCCCGGCGCTGATCTTGCGGGCCACCCGGGCCGTCGTGTGCAGCCGCCTCGTCACCCGGGTCACCGCGAACGCGCCGACCAGCAGCGTCGCACCGATCGCCAGCACCGACGAGCCCAGGATCGCGTTGTCGAGGCCGTCGATGGTGCGGGCGCCCTGCGCGTAGTCGATCCGCACCGCGAGGGCCCGCCCGCCGGAGGCCGGTCCCGCCGCCCACATCGTCGGGGACGCGTCGTGGTCGCCGATCATCGTGCCGCGCTCACCCCGCGCGGCCAGCTCGTGCAGCGCTGTGGGCAGCTGCGGCGGGTCCACGCCCGCGCCGGGCGGCAGCCGGCTGCCCGACTCGTAGCGCCGCGCCGCGTCGTCCAGGAGCGACAGGGCGCGGTCGCGGGCCTGGCCCACCGTCTGGTCCGTCACGGAGACGTGCACGAGGACGCCGAGCAGCGCGGCCAGCGCGCAGCACATCACGGTGATGAACGCCGCCGCCTTCCAGGTCAGCGAGGCGGTCCAGGCGGGCGGCCGCAGCCGGCGGCGCGTCATGAGCGGCTCGGGTACGGAGACGGGGACGGTACGGCCGAGGACGTACCCGAGGGCGAGGCCGTCGGCGTCCCGGGCGGACCCGTGCGGATGATCTCGTCCCGGGTCGGCAGCATCGCCTCCTGATGGCTGTCGTACGACCAGGAGGTGCGGTACTCGTACCCCGGCAGGTCGGCGGCGGCCCGGACGACGAGGATGCGCCCGGCCAGCTGCACGTTGATGACCGCGTCCTTGTCGTCCATGATCTGCGTCAGCCGGCCCCCGCGGTACACGTAGACCTGCGTGTAGAGCTGGCGCTTCGGGGCCCGCACCGCGACCAGCAGATCCGGCTTCCCGTCACCCGTCAGGTCCGGGTAGTACGCCCGGAGCACCGGGCAGCCGGACGCGCCGGATCCGCCCGGGCCGACCGGTCCGCACGCGTCGAGCCGGTCCACGACGTCGTCGTAGTCCTTGCGGTCCGCGTGCATGCGGGCGCGCACGACGGCCAGCGGGTCGACCTTGCGCAGGTCGCCGCCGGGCACGTCGACCCCCTTGACCACCGCCGTCTCGCCCGCGCCGTAGTCGTCGGCGGGGCGGGTGGCGGGCGGCAGCTTCGGCCACAGCGTCCGCGGGCCCACCGCCGTCGGGGTCGCCCCCGCGCTCTCCAGACCGCCCGCGTCCCCGCAGCCGGTCAGGGCGGCCGCGCCGATCAGGAGCAGCACGGCCGCGGGCACGGTGCGGGCAGCGCTGCCGGGGCGCCTGGACGTCACTGCACTCCTGCCTGTGTCCTCTCGATGGCCGGCCCCTCCTTCGGGCCGCTTCGGATCCTAAGGGGGCGGAAGTCCTTTCTATTCACCCGAAGGAGGCTCCGCACCTCGGGGCGGGCCCGGTCACTGGTCACTGCGCCCGCGCCGCACCGACGCGTACACGAGCCCGCCGGCCCCGGCCGCCGTCATGGCACCGCCCGCGAGCAGGAAGTACCGGTTGGGCCCCTCGGCGGGCCGGTCGGCGGCGGCCCGCTCCTCGTGCGCCGTCGCTGTCGCTGTCGCCGTCGCTGTCGCCGGCGTCTGCGCGACGGCCACGCCTGCGGGCGCGAGCAGCAGACCACCGGTGACCACGGTGAGGGCGGCACGGCGCAACAGGGCGGGACGCATCAGGGAACTCCGTAAGTCCGGCGGGTCATTTCCTCGCAAATTGAGCGAACGCCCAAACCGTAGAACCAGACCGTCACGACGGCTCGGCGGCTGTGTAACAGCGGGCTCACGCTCTCCGCCCGATGCGATGAAGGCGGCCCGTCGCCTTCTTGCAGTGCGCGGGGCTTGCTGCTCCCATGGTCAGGGGGTGATGGGTATGGGTATGAGCGGAATGCGCGTCGTACCGACCTGGCGGCACGGCCAGGAGCGGCTCCACGTCATCGGGGAGGACGGGCGCCACGTCGCCTGGTACGACAGGGAGGCGGCCCGGGTCACGCTGCTGGGGCCCGACGAGACGGTCCGCGAGGCGGTGCTCGCCACACTCGGCCCGTTCCTCACCGGCCAGGTCACGGTCGGCCCGCCGCCCGTGCCGACCCCCGCCGAGCTGGCCCGGCTCGGCCTCCACCCCGACGACGACCTCGCGCCGAACCGGCCAGGCGAGGCGCTCCTCGTCGACCTCGACCGCGACCCGCCGGCGCACGGCCGCCTGCGCACGGATCCGCGCCGGCACGCGCTGGCCGCGCAGCAGCGGGTGGGGGAGCTGCTCGACCGGTTCGACGGCGCGGGCTGGCGGGTCCTGCACTCCGTGCCGCTGCCCGGCGCCGCCCGCATCCACCACCTGCTCATCGGGCCCGGCGGCCTGTTCGCCCTGCACGTCCTGCCGGCCCGCAGGCGCCGCGTACGGATCGACGACCCGCTGGTCGGGGCGGGCCGCGGCGAGCCGCGGCCGCTGCTGCGCCGGGTCAGGTCGGACGCGTCCCGCGCCACGTTCGCCCTGACGGCCGAGGTCCGCCCGGCGCTGGTCCTGGTCGACCCCGCGGCGGTCGAGACTCCGGCCCCGCCCCGGGACGTCCGCCTCCTGACCGACTCGGAGCTTCCGGCGCTGTCCCGCACGGGCGGACTCCTGAAGCCGGCGGACGTCGAGGCACTCCACGCCATGGCCCGAGACCGCCACACCTGGCTCCGCCTCTGACCCGCCCCGCCCCGTCCCCTGTCCGCCGGTCCGTCCCGCGACTGCGGCCCCGGTGGGGGCGGGCCGCGCAGTTCCCCGCGCCCCTGAAATGCACGCCCTTCGGGCGGCATTTCCCCGATGAAGGCTGAACGGCGAAGCCGTTCGCCTTCAGGGGCGCGGGGAACTGCGCGACCAGCCCCCACCGGCCCGCACCCGGCGAACAACCGAACCGCCCGCTCACCGGAACCGCACCGCCTCCGCCGAGAACGCCCCGTGCCGGGTGGACCGCTGCCGAACCTCCAGCACCGGCCGCCCTTCCTCCGGCAGGACCCGGTACGCCACCTCACCCACCCCCACCGCGGTGACGACGGCCTCCCCGCCGTCCCCCCGGGGCAGCACCCGCCCCGCCTCCCCCCGAAGCCCCGTGGGCAGCGGCGTCGTCAGCACCGGCGTGCCGTCCCCGGGCAGCACGACGACCAGCGCGCGCGGCCCGCGCGAGGACCCCGTGTACCCGACCACGACCGCGTCCCGCGTATCGCTGTGCCGCAGCTTCAGCCACCCCCGCCGCCCACCCGGGTACGGATCGCCGACCCGCTTGGCGACCAGCCCCTCGATCCCGCGCTCCGGCAGCGTCTCGTACCAGGTCAGCGCCGTCTCCCGGTCGGTCGTCGACGGCACCGCCTGCAACGGCGGCCCGAGCGGCCCGAGCATCCCGACCAGCCGCGCCCGCCGCTCCGCGTACGGCCGCCGCCGCAGGTCCCCGCCCCCGTCCGCCAGCAGATCGAACGCCGCGTACGACGCCGGCAGCTCCCGCGCCAGCGCCCGGGCCCGCGCCCCCGACGCGGCCGCCGCCCGCCGCTGCACCGCCGCGAAGTCGGTGCGTCCGTCGTGCCAGACGACGACCTCCCCGTCGAGCACGGTCCCGGCGGGCAGCGCGAGCGCCGCCGAGACGAGGTCCGGGAACGCCCGCGCCACCAGCCGCCCCGAGCGGGCCTGGAGGACCACGTCCCCGTCCTCCCGGATCACCACCATCCGGTGCCCGTCGAACTTCGGCTCGAAGGCCCAGTCGGTGCCGGCCGGCAGCGCGTCCACCGACCGCGCGAGCGCGACCTCGACCCGCGCTGTCACGGGATCCGCCCCGCGCGGTTGAGGTTGATGAGCGGGCCGAGCAGATCCCCGTACCGTTCGAGGCGGGGCGCGATGGCGTCGGCCAGGAAGACCAGCTCCCGCGCGTCCGTGCAGGACTCGACCTCCGCCCAGGTCACGGGCGCGGACACGGTCGGCTCGGGCCGGGCCCGCAGCGTGTACGGGGTGGCGGTCGTCTTCGCGGCCGCGTTCTGGCTGTGGTCGACGAACACCTTCCCGGGCCGCAGCTTGCGCGCCATCCGGTGCACCACGAGCCCCGGAAGGTCCGCCTCCGCCTCCTGCGCGAGCGCCTTCGCGTAGGCGCTGACCTGTTCGGACGGCGTCGGCTCCAGCGGCGTCAGCAGATGCAGCCCCTTCGAACCGGAGGTCTTCGCGTACGCGTGCAGCCCGTCCGCCGCCAGCCGCTCCCGCAGCCACACGGCCACCTCGCAGCACTGCACGACATCCGCCGGAGCCCCCGGATCGAGGTCGAACACCAGCCGGTCCGCCCGCCCCGGCGCGTCCGCCTGCCACTGCGGCGTGTGGAACTCCGTGACCAGGTTCGCCGCCCACATCAGCGAGGCCAGGTCCTGGACGAGGATCTGCCGCGCGGGCCCCTGGGAGTGCGGCACCTGCGCCGTCTTCACCCAGGTGGGTGTCCCCGGCGGCACGTTCTTCGCGAAGAACCGCTGCCCGTCCGGCCCGTCCGGATAGCGCAGGAACGACACCGGCCGGTTGTACAGGTGCGCGAGCAGCGGGCCTGCCGTGGTCGCGTAGTAGTGCAGCAGCTCGCCCTTGGTGAACCCGGACGCGGGATAGATGACCTTGTCCAGATTGCTGAGCGTCAGCCGCCGCCCCTCCACTTCTGTGATGGGCGCCATACCGTAATACTCTGGCAATCCGGCCAATCAGCAACTATCCGGCAAACCTCGCAAACGGCGGCGCGAACCGGGAGGTAAACCGTGCGCTCCATCTGGAACGGCGCCATCTCGTTCGGCCTGGTCAGCATCCCCATCAAGCTGGTCAACGCCACCGAGAACCACTCCATCTCCTTCCGTCAGATCCATCTGGAGGACGGCGGCCGCATTCGCTATCGCAAGGTGTGCGAGCTGGAGGAGAAGGAGGTCCCGGGCACCGAGATCGGCAAGGGGTACGAGGAGGCCGACGGGTCGATCATCCCGATCACCGAGGACGACCTCTCCCAGCTGCCGATCCCCACCGCCCGCACGATCGAGATCGTCGCCTTCGTGCCGGCCGACCGGATCGACCCGCTCCAGATGGACACGGCGTACTACCTCTCGGCGAACGGCGTGCCCGCCGCCAAGCCGTACACCCTGCTCCGCGAGGCCCTGAAGCGCAGCCAGAAGGTCGCCATCGCCAAGTTCGCCCTGCGCGGCCGCGAGCGGCTCGGCATGCTGCGGGTCGTCGACGACGTCATCGCCATGCACGGACTGCTCTGGCCGGACGAGATCCGGGCCCCCGAGGACGTGGCCCCGGACACCCAGGTCACGGTCCGCGACGCCGAACTCGACCTCGCGGACGCCCTGATGGACACCCTCGGCGAGGTCGACCTCGACTCCCTGCACGACGACTACCGCGAGGCGGTCGAGGAGATGATCGCGGCGAAGGTCTCCGGCGGCGGCGCCGAGGAGGCCCCGTCCGCCCCCGCGGCGGAGGGCGGCGGCAAGGTCATCGACCTGATGGCGGCCCTGGAGAGCAGTGTGCGCGCGGCCAAGGAGGCGCGGGGCGCCTCGGGTGCCTCCGACGCCTCGGACGAGGACGTGGCCGAGGTGACCCACCTCGCGAGCCGCTCGCGCACGCCGAAGAAGCAGACCACCGCGAAGAAGACCGCGACGGCGAAGAAGAGCGAGCCCGCGAAGAAGTCGACCGGGGCGAAGAAGTCCACGACGGCGAAGAAGACGGCGAGCTCCCCGAAGAAGCAGGCCGCCTCCGCCAAGAAGTCGACGAGCACGGCGACGACGAAGAAGACGACGGCGAAGAAGGCCGCCCCGCGCAAACGCGCCTCGGCGTGACGCGCGGCGGGACGGCGCCGCTCACTTCCGGGGCGCGGCGCCCGACGGCTCTCTGCGGAACGCCCACTCCATCTTCGGCTCCATCACGAACCGGAACGCGCGCTGCACCGGTGTCGTGCACAGCACGGTGATGACGGCCATCGCGAACACCGTCACGACGATCTCGCCCCACGGCGTGTGCACCCACGCCACGTCGTACCAGTCGCCCCAGCGGGACCCCTTCGCGAGGAACCCGTGCAGCAGGTACCCGTACAGCGTCCCCGCGCCGAGCGCCGTGAACCAGAGCCTGCGCCCCGGCACCCACGCGAAGAAGCAGGCCACCAGGACCACCGAGCAGCCGAACATGGCCAGCGTCATCACGGCCCCGCTCCACCCGGGCGCCGCCAGCTCCTGCGCACTGTCGCGCCGGTAGAACCAGGCCGCGTTCATCCGCGGAGCGGCCCAGTACGCGAACAGCAGCGCCGCCGCGAACACCGGCACCGCCGCGATCCGCGCCTCCTTGCGCCGCACCAGACCGAAGTGCTCCTTCTTCAGGCACAGCCCGAGCACGAAGAACGGCAGGAACTGGAGCACCCGCTGAAGGTCGAGGTCGTCACCGATGTCGGGGGAGACGGACGCCAGCGCGGCGATGCCGAGCGCCACCGGCAGCGGCCAGCGGATGACCTTCCACAGCGGCGTGGACAGCCGCCACACGAACAGCGCGCCCAGGAACCAGGTCAGGTACCAGGGGTCGAGCAGACTGATCGCCTGCTCCGGGTCGTCCCCGGCCGTCCGCTTGAAGAACGTGTACGCCACCTCGAAGACGACGTACGGCACGACCACTCCGGTCACCAGCCGCTTCAGCCGCCCGGGACTCGCGTCGAACGAGCGCGAGAAGTAGCCGGAGATCACGATGAACGCCGGCATGTGGAACGTGTACACCATGATGTACAGCGCGGCGGCGGCCCGGCTGTCACCGCGCAGCGGCTCCCAGGCGTGCCCCATGGCGACCAGCACGATCGCCAGGTACTTGGCGTTGTCGAAGAACGCGTCCCGCGCCTTGCCGGGCACGGCCCGGCCGGCGGCGGCAGCCTTCGCGGGCCTCGCGGGAGGCGAGGGCGGCGCCGTGACGCTCTGTGCGGGCAGCGGGCTCCTGGCCGCTGCGACCCCGACCGGCTCGCTCACGATCCCTCCTGTATGAAACCCCGATCGATGGAACCTGAGCGCCCGATCGCGCATCTTCCAAGGTTTGCGAGGTTCAAGTGGCTGCGAGACATCCAAGGCACCGTAGTCACCCCGAGCACCCGGCGTAAACCCGGAGCCCCTCCGCGTGGCAAGCCTCACTGTCCCGGGCGCCGGCGCCGAAAAGGCCGCTCTGCCCGCCGAGTTCGGCCCGGAGCGCCGGCCGGCCCCGCTGCTCCGACGCGTGCCGCCCGCATGAAAAAAGACCCCGTCCGCAGCGTTTCCGCTGTGAACGAGGTCTTCGTCAGACACCCAATTCAAGGTGCCCCCGGCAGGATTCGAACCTGCGCACACGGCTCCGGAGGCCGTTGCTCTATCCCCTGAGCTACGGGGGCGTGCGCCTCGCGGTGCGGGGCGACGGGTAGAACCCTACCAGCTCCCACCGGGTCCTCATGAACAGGTATTTCGGTGCGCGAGCGTGCCGTCGAGCTCGCCTGTACGGGGTGGAAGTGGGGAAAACCCGGACGCCGCGGGTGGGGCCGACCTACTCTCGAGTGGTGCCAGGCGCGTCCGGCCGGGTCCTTGTCGTCGACGACAACAAGGTGATCCGGCAGCTGATCAGGGTCAATCTCGAGCTGGAGGGCTTCGAGGTCGTGACCGCGGCCGACGGTGCCGAATGCCTGGAGGTCGTGCAGCAGGTGCGGCCCGACGTCATCACGCTCGACGTGGTGATGCCCCGCCTCGACGGCATGCGCACCGCGTCCCGGCTGCGTGCCGACGCCCGGACCAGCGCCCTCCCCATCGTCCTGGTCAGCGCCTGCACCCAGCACGAGGTCGAGAGCGGCCTCGAGGTCGGCGTCGACGCCTTCCTGTCCAAGCCCTTCGAGCCGGCCGAACTGGTGCGTGTCGTCCGGCGGTTGGCCGAGCGCGGCCGCGCACCGCGCCGGACGCGCCCCGTCAGCGGCTCCGAGGAGACCGAACGAGCCGGGCGATAGAGAAGCGGCAGAGAAGGGGACAGGGCAGGGGAGCGAGAGCGGCGGCGGGACGGGGCGGACGTCCAGGGAAGCGTCCGCATCGCGGACCATCCGCTAAACCGAGTCGCCTACCCACCCCCCTCCTCGCCTACGCTTGACCCCGTGACCCCCATCGAGCTCACTGACACCGTCCTGCGCGCCGTGCGCCGCGCGGTCGAGGACGGTGAGCTCGGCATGGGCGCGGTCGAGAGCGTGGACTCCGGGCGGGCGCGCGTCGTGGTCGAGCGGCCGCGTCCCGGCGGACACGGGGACTACGCGACGAACGTCGCGCTGCAGCTCGCCCCCGCCGCCGGCCGGCCCCCGCGCCAGGTCGCCGAGATCCTCTCCGCGCGGCTCGCGGACAGTCCGGGGATCGAGGCCGTGGACGTCTCCGGCCCCGGCTTCCTCAACGTCGTGCTCCGTCCGGGCGGCTCCCCGCTCGTCGCGGACGTGCTGCGCCGCGGATCCTCGTACGGGCACTCCGACGCGCTGCGCGGGGAGCGGGTCGTCCTGCGGATCCCGCGTGAGCCCCGCGCCGAGACCGTCGCCGACGCCGTCGCCCGCATCGCCCGCAGCCAGGGCGCCGAGGTGACCGTCGAGCACGCGGCCCGCGCGGACGAGGTCACGCTGCGCCCCGTGCCCGCCGACCCGCACGGCCTCGGCACCGACGCCGGCCGCTGGGCCCTGCTGCACCCCGCCGCGCACGACCACGCCCGCACCACGACCCCCGAGGACCGCGCCGCCCACCTGGCCCAGCGCGAGTCCAACCCCCTCTTCCGCGTCCGCTACGCCCACGCCCGCACCGCCGCCCTCGGGCGGAACGCCGCGGACCTGGGCTTCGGCGCCGAGCCCGGTGACGTACCCGGACAGGACCCGCTGACCGGACTGCTCGCCGACCACCCCCGCGTCCTGCTCGCCGCCGCCCGGCACCGCGCCCCCGACCGGCTCGCCCGGCACCTCGTCGCCGTCGCCGACGCATTCCTGACCGACCTGCACCCCGCCGCGCTGCCGGTCGGCGGGGAGAAACCCTCGGCCGCCCACCGTGCCCGGCTCGCGCTCGCCGAAGCCGCCGGGACGGTGCTGGCCGGCGGCCTGACCCTGCTCGGCATCGACGCCCCCGCACATCTCTAAGAACAGAAGTGAGCGCACCGCAGCCATGAGCCGTTCCGCACACCCCGCAGGCCCCCGCCACGCCGACGTCCTGCCCGAGGGTCACTACACCGCCCCGCCGGCCGACCTGAACGCGCTGGACGCCAAGGTCTGGGCCCGCACCGTCCGCCGCACCGAGGACGGCGGCGTCAGTGTCGGCGGGATCGAAGTCGCCCGGCTCGCCGAGGAGTTCGGCACCCCGGCCTACTTCCTCGACGAGGCCGACTTCCGCGCCCGCTGCGCCGCCTGGCGCGACGCGTTCGGCCCCGACGCCGACGTCTTCTACGCCGGCAAGGCCTTCCTCTCCCGCGCCGTCGTGCGCTGGCTGCACGAGGAGGGGCTCAACCTGGACGTCTGCTCCGGCGGCGAGCTCACCACCGCGCTGTCGGCAGGGATGCCCGCCGACCGCATCGCCTTCCACGGCAACAACAAGTCGGAGGCGGAGATCACCCGCGCCGTCGAGGCCGGCGTCGGACGCATCGTCCTCGACTCCTTCCAGGAGATCGTGCGCGTCGCCCACATCGCCGAGAGCCTCGGCAGGGTGCAGCGCGTGCAGATCCGCGTGACGGTGGGCGTCGAGGCCCACACCCACGAGTTCATCGCCACCGCGCACGAGGACCAGAAGTTCGGCATCGCGCTGGCCGGCGGCCAGGCCGCCGAGGCCGTGCGCCGCGCCCTCAAGCTCGACGGCATCGAGCTCATCGGCATCCACAGCCACATCGGCTCGCAGATCTTCGACATGGCCGGCTTCGAGGTCGCCGCCCGCCGGGTCGTCGGCCTGCTCGCCGAGATCCGCGACGAGCACGGCGTCGAGCTCCCCGAGATCGACCTCGGCGGCGGCCTCGGCATCGCGTACACCAGCGACGACGACCCCCGCGAGCCGCACGAGATCGCCAAGGCGCTGGGCGAGATCGTGACCCGTGAGTGCGAGGCCGCCGCGCTGCGCACGCCCCGCATCAGCGTCGAGCCGGGCCGCGCCATCGTCGGCCCCACCGCCTTCACGCTCTACACGGTCGGCACGGTCAAGCCCCTGGAGGGCCTGCGCACGTACGTGTCCGTGGACGGCGGCATGTCCGACAACATCCGCACCGCGCTGTACGACGCCGAGTACACGGTCGCGCTCGTCTCGCGCCGCTCCGACGCCGAGCCCGCGCTGGTCCGTGTCGTCGGCAAGCACTGCGAGAGCGGTGACATCGTGGTGAAGGACGCGTTCCTGCCCGCCGACGTCGCTCCGGGCGACCTGATCGCCGTACCGGCCACCGGCGCGTACTGCCGCTCCATGGCCAGCAACTACAACCACGCGCTCCGCCCGCCCGTCGTCGCCGTCCGGGACGGTGAGGCGCGGGTGATCGTCCGCCGCGAGACGGAGGAAGATCTCCTGCGTCTCGACGTCGGATAATGAAATACCTGTCTCATCATCCGGACCGGGGACAGAAACCCCGGTCCGGTGCGTGAGACTGGACCCACCGTAGGTACAGAGAAGTAAAGGGAAACGAGGTCGGATGATGCGTACGCGTCCGCTGAAGGTGGCGCTGCTGGGCTGTGGGGTCGTCGGCTCAGAGGTGGCGCGCATCATGACGACGCACGCCGACGACCTCACAGCCCGGATCGGCGCCCCGGTCGAGCTCGCGGGCGTCGCCGTGCGCCGCCCCTCCAAGGTCCGTGAGGGCATCGACCCGGCCCTCGTCACCACCGACGCCACCGCGCTCGTCAAACGCGGCGACATCGACGTGGTCGTCGAGGTCATCGGAGGGATCGAGCCCGCCCGCACCCTCATCACCACCGCCTTCGAGCACGGCGCCTCCGTCGTCTCGGCCAACAAGGCGCTGCTCGCCCAGGACGGCGCGGCCCTGCACGCCGCCGCCGTCGAGCACGGCCGCGACCTGTACTACGAAGCCGCCGTGGCCGGCGCGATCCCGCTGATCCGCCCGCTGCGCGAGTCCCTCGCGGGTGACAAGGTCAACCGCGTGCTCGGCATCGTCAACGGCACCACGAACTTCATCCTCGACAAGATGGACACCACGGGCGCCGGCTACCAGGAGGCCCTGGACGAGGCCACCGCGCTCGGCTACGCGGAGGCCGACCCGACCGCCGACGTCGAGGGCTTCGACGCCGCCGCCAAGGCCGCCATCCTCGCCGGGATCGCCTTCCACACCCGCGTCCGCCTCGACGACGTGTACCGCGAGGGCATGACCGAGGTCACCGCCGCCGACTTCAAGTCGGCGAAGGAGATGGGCTGCACCATCAAGCTGCTCGCCATCTGCGAGCGCGCCGCCGACGGCGAGTCCGTCACGGCCCGGGTGCACCCCGCGATGATCCCGCTCGACCACCCGCTGGCCTCCGTGCGCGGCGCGTACAACGCCGTGTTCGTAGAGTCCGACGCCGCGGGCCAGCTGATGTTCTACGGCCCCGGAGCCGGCGGCGCGCCGACCGCCTCGGCCGTGCTCGGCGACCTCGTCGCCGTCTGCCGCAACCGCCTGGGCGGTGCGACGGGCCCCGGCGACTCCGCGTACACGCAGCTGCCCGTCTCGCCCATGGGCGACGTGGTCACGCGGTACCACATCAGCCTCGACGTGGCCGACAAGCCCGGCGTTCTCGCGCAGGTGGCGACGGTCTTCGCCGAGCACGGCGTCTCCATCGACACCGTGCGCCAGTCGGGGAAGGACGGCGAGGCCTCCCTCGTCGTCGTCACCCATCGCGCGGCGGACGCGGCCCTCACCGGGACCGTGGACGCGCTGCGTCAGCTCGACACCGTGCGCGGTGTCGCCAGCATCATGCGTGTTGAAGGGGAGTAGCAGGGATGACCGGAATGACCCACCAGTGGCGCGGCATCATCGAGGAGTACCGGGACCGGCTCCCGGTGACCGACACCACGCCGGTCGTGACACTGCGCGAGGGCGCCACGCCGCTCGTCCCGGCCCAGGTGCTCTCCGAGCGCACGGGATGTGAGGTCCACCTGAAGGTCGAGGGCGCCAACCCGACCGGCTCCTTCAAGGACCGCGGCATGACCATGGCCATCACCAAGGCCAAGGAGGAGGGCGCGAAGGCCGTCATCTGCGCCTCCACCGGCAACACGTCGGCGTCCGCCGCGGCCTACGCCGTGCGCGCCGGCATGGTCTGCGCCGTGCTCGTCCCGCAGGGCAAGATCGCGCTCGGCAAGATGGGCCAGGCGCTCGTCTACGGCTCGAAGATCCTCCAGGTCGACGGCAACTTCGACGACTGCCTGAACCTGGCCCGCGCCCTGTCCGAGAACTACCCGGTGGCGCTGGTCAACTCGGTCAACCCGTACCGCATCGAGGGCCAGAAGACCGCCTCGTTCGAGATCGTCGACGCCCTCGGCGACGCGCCCGACATCCACGTCCTGCCGGTCGGCAACGCGGGCAACATCACGGCGTACTGGAAGGGCTACAAGGAGTACGCCGCCGACTCGGTGTCCACGCACACCCCGCGCATGTGGGGCTTCCAGGCCTCCGGCTCCGCGCCGATCGTGCGCGGCGAGGTCGTCAAGGACCCGTCGACGATCGCCACCGCGATCCGCATCGGCAACCCGGCCTCGTGGCAGCACGCGCTCGCCGCGCGCGACGAGTCCGGCGGCCTCATCGACGAGGTGACGGACCGTGAGATCCTGCGCGCCTACAAGCTGTTGGCGTCCCAGGAGGGTGTCTTCGTCGAGCCCGCGTCCGCCGCGTCCGTCGCCGGTCTGCTGAAGGCGGCCGAGCAGGGCCTGGTCGACCCCGGCCAGAAGATCGTCTGCACCGTCACGGGCAACGGCCTGAAGGACCCGGACTGGGCCGTCGCCGGCGCCCCGCAGCCGGTCACCGTCCCGGTCGACGCCGCCACGGCCGCCGAGCGCCTCGGCCTCGTCTGACACCGCAGGTCCTACGTCTTTACGCCCAGCTGACTTCACGTCAACTGGGCGTATCGGCACAGGGGGTGCACAGGGGGCTTACGACACGCATCGTGCGCCTCCTGTGCGCCCTATGTCGCCACAGATCCTTCCTTCGATAGGCTGTACAGAACCCGCCCACCGCACGTGCCGTGGTGCTGCCGCCGTTGCCTCGTACGCGGCCCGGGTTGTGACGTACTCCCTCACCAGACATCGGAAGTCTCGGGTAGTTCCCGAACGTCCCGCAGCTCAAGGAGAGTCATCTAACGATGGCCGGTCCCGCGTTCCGCGCCGCCGCCGTCAGGGTGCGCGTCCCCGCCACCAGCGCCAACCTCGGTCCGGGATTCGACTCCCTCGGCCTCGCGCTGGGGCTCTACGACGACGTGGTCGTCAGGGTCGCCGACTCCGGGCTGAACATCGACATCGCGGGTGAGGGCTCCGAGACCCTGCCGCGCGACGAGTCGCACCTGCTCGTACGGGCCCTGCGCACCGCATTCGACGCCCTCGGCGGACAGCCGCGCGGCCTCGAGATCGTCTGCGCCAACCGCATCCCGCACGGCCGCGGTCTCGGCTCCTCCTCCGCGGCCATCGTCGCCGCGGTGGTCGCCGCCCGCGCCGTGACGATAGGCGGTGACACACGGCTCGACGACGCCGCGCTGCTCGCTCTCGCCACCGAGATCGAGGGCCACCCCGACAACGTGGCGCCCTGCCTGCTCGGCGGATTCACCATCGCCTGGACCGAGGCCGGCACCGGCCGGGCCGTGCGGCTCGACGCCGCGCCGACCGTCGTCCCGGTGGTCTTCGTCCCCGGCAAGCCCCTGCTCACCGAGACCGCCCGCGGTCTCCTCCCGCGCACCGTCCCGCACGTGGACGCTGCCGCCAACGCGGGCCGTGCGGCCCTGCTCGTCGAGGCCCTCACCCGGCGCCCCGAGCTGCTGCTGCCCGCCACCGAGGACCGGCTGCACCAGGAGTACCGGGCCCCCGCGATGCCGGAGAGCGCGGCCCTCGTGGAGCGGCTGCGCGCGGACGGCGTCCCCGCGATGATCTCCGGGGCCGGACCCACGGTCATCGCCCTGGTGGAGGACGCGACGGCCGACAAGGTCGCCCGCCTCGCCGGTGACGGCTGGGCCGCCAACCGGCTGGCCCTGGATTCCGGCGGAGCGTGCGTGCTGCCGCTCGGCTCGAACCCCGACTGAACGCACGCTTTTGGTTGCCGGATGGAGAGAGGGGGAATATTTGTTGGATCCGGTAGTGTTAACCTCAAGTCTGCACCCGACCCCACCATGGCGAGGTGCTGTGTGTCCCTGTCAGGGACGACCATTCTTCCGGGAGCCTTTCCAGCAGTTCCGTGCAGTGTCCTCGTACGTCGGGACGTGGCACTGACGGCTGTAGAGCATGCTCCGGAACCGGCGTGACCGAGCCGCGTGACACAGAAATTCAGTGCACCCGCGGAATCCGGAATCGCTGTCACCAATGAATTCTTCCGCCATTCAGGCGGACAACCGCCCCGGCACGGTCCGTACAGGCAGGACCACCGCCGGACAGCACAACCGGTCGCCGAGCCAGACAGGCCGACGTCCGCTCCAGGGAAGGACCCTTCGTGAGCGACACCACCGATCTGATGGGCGTGACTGCCGACAGCTCCGCTGCCGCGCCCGCCGCGTCCTCTGCGGACGCCTCTGCCGCGCCCGCCTCCCGGCGGCGCCGCGGCACCGGCCTCGAGGGCATGGTGCTGGCCGAGCTGCAGCAGGTCGCCTCGGGCCTCGGCATCAGGGGCACCGCGCGGATGCGCAAGAGCCAGTTGATCGAGGTCATCAAGGAGGCGCAGGCGGGAGGTTCCGCCCCCGCGAAGAGCGCCGACGCCACCGAGACGAAGCCGAAGCGCCGCGCCACCTCCAAGGCCCGTACCGGCGACGACGCCGCGGCCGACACCGGTTCCGCGAAGGCCGACGCCAAGGCGGAGAAGGCCGAGGCCGGCGACAGCAAGGCCAAGAAGGCCGCCGCCCAGCAGCAGATCGACATCCCGGGCCAGGGCGCGGGCGACGAGCAGCCGGCCGGTGAGCGCCGCGGGCGCCGCCGCGCCACCGCCGAGGCGGGCAGCCCCGAGGCCGCCGCCGAGGGCGACACCAAGACCGAGTCCAAGGGCGACGCCGGCCAGGACAACGCCGCGGGTGAGGGCCGTCGCGAGCGCCGCGACCGCCGGGACCGGGGCGAGCGGGGCGGCCGTGACCGCGACCGCCGTGGCGGCAAGGGCGACGACCAGGGCAACAAGGACCAGGGCGGCCGTCAGCAGCAGCAGGGCGGCGGCCGTGGTGGCCGCGACAACGGCCCGCAGGACGACGACGACTTCGAGGGTGGCCGCCGTGGTCGCCGCGGCCGTTACCGCGACCGCCGTGGCCGTCGCGGCCGCGACGAGTTCGGCGCCGAGCCGCAGGTGTCCGACGACGACGTGCTGATCCCCGTCGCGGGCATCCTCGACATCCTCGACAACTACGCGTTCATCCGGACCTCCGGCTACCTGCCCGGTCCCAACGACGTGTACGTCTCCCTCGCCCAGGTCCGCAAGAACGGTCTGCGCAAGGGTGACCACGTCACCGGCGCCGTGCGCCAGCCGAAGGACGGCGAGCGCCGCGAGAAGTTCAACGCGCTGGTCCGCCTCGACTCCGTCAACGGCATGGCGCCCGAATCCGGCCGCGGGCGACCGGAGTTCAACAAGCTGACGCCCCTCTACCCGCAGGACCGGCTCCGCCTGGAGACCGACCCGGGCGTGCTGACCACGCGGATCATCGACCTCGTGTCGCCGATCGGCAAGGGCCAGCGCGGTCTGATCGTGGCCCCGCCGAAGACCGGCAAGACCATGATCATGCAGGCCGTCGCCAACGCGATCACGCACAACAACCCCGAGTGCCACCTGATGGTCGTCCTGGTCGACGAGCGTCCGGAAGAGGTCACCGACATGCAGCGGTCGGTCAAGGGCGAGGTCATCTCCTCGACCTTCGACCGTCCGGCCGAGGACCACACCACGGTCGCCGAGCTCGCCATCGAGCGCGCCAAGCGTCTGGTGGAGCTGGGTCACGACGTCGTCGTGCTGCTCGACTCGATCACGCGTCTGGGCCGTGCGTACAACCTCGCCGCCCCGGCCTCCGGCCGCATCCTGTCCGGTGGTGTCGACTCGACCGCCCTGTACCCGCCGAAGCGCTTCTTCGGTGCGGCCCGCAACATCGAGGACGGCGGCTCGCTGACCATCCTCGCCACCGCGCTGGTGGACACCGGGTCCCGCATGGACGAGGTGATCTTCGAGGAGTTCAAGGGCACCGGCAACATGGAGCTCAAGCTCGATCGCAAGCTCGCCGACAAGCGCATCTTCCCGGCGGTGGACGTCGACGCGTCCGGTACCCGTAAGGAAGAGATCCTGCTCGGCAGCGACGAGCTCGCTGTCGTCTGGAAGCTGCGCCGGGTGCTGCACGCGCTCGACTCGCAGCAGGCGATCGAGCTCCTCCTGGACAAGATGAAGCAGACGAAGTCCAACGCGGAGTTCCTGCTGCAGATCCAGAAGACGACGCCGGCCCCGGGCAACGGCAACGACTGACCCGGAACCGCACACAGGGCTGAGCCCCGCCGCGATCGCGCGGCGGGGCTCAGCCCTTTCCGCTGCCCGGCCGCGCGCCCCTCAACGGACCTCTCCGGAGACCTTCACCACATGTGTAAGGATGCGCGCCCTCTGTGAAGCATCAGCCACTCCGCCGTAAAAGCGCAGGTCAGAGTGGGTCGACCCGAGGTGCCCTTTACGTTCCGTACGCAGATGCGCACAAGTCGGCCACAGATCGCTGTGCAACCCTTCAGGGCGGTCCGCCGTCACAACGAGTGAACAGACTGAGCCCAGCGAGGAGATATGCCGGAGATCGACAGCAAGCCCGGGCGCCATCGCGCCAAGGGGCGCCGCCGCAAGCCGCGCAGCACGCGGGGCAAGGCCCTGCGCGTCGTGGCGTGGAGCGCCGCGGGAGTCGTCGTCCTCGGTGGCACCGGTCTCGGCTACGTCTACTTCAAGCTCAACGGCAACCTGAAGAGCGTCGACATCAACGCGGCGCTCGGCACCGACCGCCCCGACGACGTCGACAACGGCTCGCAGGACATCCTCGTCCTCGGCTCCGACAGCCGGGCGGGCGCCAACAAGAAGGCCGGCGGCGGCACCGACGACGGCTCGGCCCGCTCGGACACCGCGATGGTCGTCCACCTCTACAAGGGGCACAAGAAGGCCAGCGTCGTCTCCATACCCCGCGACACCCTGATAGACCGGCCGGAGTGCACGGACGCCGACGGCGCCGCGCACCCGGCCGCCTCCCAGGTCATGTTCAACTCCGCCTACTCCACGGGCGGCGCCGCCTGCGCGGTGAAGACCGTGGAGTCGATCAGCGGCATCCGCATGGACCACTACATCGAGGTCGACTTCAGCGGCTTCCAGCGGCTCATCGACGACCTCGGCGGCGTCGAGGTCACCACCAGCAAGCCCATCGACGACCCCGACAGCCACCTGAAGCTCGGCGCGGGCACCCACCGGCTGACCGGGCAGCAGTCCCTCGGCCTGGTCCGCACCCGGCACGGCGTCGGCGACGGCAGCGACCTCGGCCGCATCCAGCTCCAGCAGGCGTTCATGAAGGCCCTGATGGACCAGGTCAAGCAGGTCGGCGTCTTCACCAACCCCAAGAAGCTCTACGACCTCGCCGACACCGCCACCAAGACGGTGACCACCGACTCGGACCTCGGCTCCGTGCCCGAGCTCACCGCGTTCGCGAACGGGCTCAAGGGCCTCGGGTCGAACGCGATGCACATGGTCACCATGCCGGTGCAGTACGACCCCGCCGACGCCAACCGCGTCCTGGTCGACAAGGACAAGTCCGACCTGGTCTGGAAGGCCCTCAAGGCCGACCGCCCGGTGCCGGCGAGCGCGACGGAGGACACCGCCACCGGCACCGCCGACGGCGTCGTGAAGTAGCCGTAGGTGCGGCCCCGAGGGGCCCCTGGGGAGGGTGCGGGAATAGTTGCGGCCTCACCCCGGTTTTGGGGGATGCGGCCAGTCCTGGCAGACTGGTACGTCGGCCCCGGTTCACGCTCCCGCATCCCGCGTCAGCGACCCGGCGCCCTCCCGAACCTAGGAGACACCTTGAAGCGCGACATCCACCCCGAGTACGTCGAGACGCAGGTCAGCTGCACCTGTGGCGCGTCGTTCACCACCCGTAGCACCATCCAGTCCGGCACCGTCCGTGCCGAGGTCTGCTCCGAGTGCCACCCGTTCTACACGGGCAAGCAGAAGATCCTCGACACCGGTGGCCGCGTGGCCCGCTTCGAGGCCCGCTTCGGCAAGGCTGCCGCTGCCAAGAAGTAGCGAGGCTCGAGCGCCGGTCTCCGGTGCCCCTGTCGTGGGGGCACCGGGACCGGCGCTTTGCGGTGCAGCCCCTTTTTTGACCCCCGTACAAGCAGGAGCCGGAGATGTTCGAGGCCGTCGAGGACCTGATCGGTGAGCACGCCGATCTGGAGAAGAAGCTCGCGGACCCGTCGGTGCACGCCGACCAGGCCAACGCGCGCAAGCTCAACAAGCGCTACGCCGAGCTCACCCCGATCGTCGCGACCTACCGCTCCTGGAAGCAGACCGGCGACGACATCGAGACGGCCCGTGAACTGGCCGCCGACGACCCGGACTTCGCGGCCGAGGTCAAGGAGCTCGAGAAGTCGCGCGAGGAGCTCACGGAGAAGCTGCGGCTCCTCCTGGTGCCCCGCGACCCGTCCGACGACAAGGACGTGATCCTCGAGATCAAGGCCGGCGCCGGCGGCGACGAGTCCGCCCTGTTCGCCGGGGACCTCCTGCGCATGTACCTGCGCTACGCGGAGCGCGTCGGCTGGAAGACCGAGATCATCGACTCCACCGAGTCCGAGCTGGGCGGCTACAAGGACGTCCAGGTCGCCGTGAAGACCAAGGGCGGCAACGGCGCGACCGAGCCCGGCCAGGGCGTCTGGGCCCGCCTCAAGTACGAGGGCGGCGTCCACCGCGTCCAGCGCGTGCCCGCGACCGAGTCGCAGGGCCGCATCCACACCTCCGCCGCCGGCGTCCTCGTCACGCCCGAGGCCGAGGAGGTCGACGTCGAGATCAACATGAACGACCTGCGCATCGACGTCTACCGCTCCTCCGGCCCCGGCGGCCAGTCCGTCAACACGACGGACTCCGCCGTCCGCATCACGCACCTCCCCACCGGCGTCGTGGCCTCCTGCCAGAACGAGAAGAGCCAGCTGCAGAACAAGGAGCAGGCGATGCGTATCCTGCGCTCCAGGCTCCTCGCCGCGGCCCAGGAGAAGGCCGAGGCCGAGGCCGCGGACCAGCGCCGCAGCCAGGTTCGAACGGTCGACCGCTCCGAGAAGATCCGTACGTACAACTTCCCGGAGAACCGCATCTCGGACCACCGCGTCGGATTCAAGGCGTACAACTTGGACCAGGTGCTCGACGGTGAGCTCGACGCCGTGATCCAGGCGTGCGTCGACGCGGACTCGGCCGCGAAGCTCGCCGCCGCGTAACCACCCGTACGCCCACAGCTCAGCCCCGGAGGACCAGCGTGCCGCACCCATTTGGGGAGCGACCCCCAAACCCCCGCAGCGTGCTGCTCGCGGAAGTGGCCCAGGCCACCCAGCGGCTGGCCGACGCTGGCGTGCCCTCGCCGCGCAACGACGCGGAGGAGCTCGCGGCCTTCGTGCACGGCGTCAAGCGGGGCGAGCTGCACACCGTCAAGGACGCGGACTTCGACGCCCGGTACTGGGAGGTCACCGCACGCCGTGAGGCGCGCGAGCCGCTCCAGCACATCACCGGGCTCGCCTACTTCCGCTACCTGGAGCTGCAGGTCGGACCCGGCGTCTTCGTGCCCCGCCCCGAGACCGAGTCGGTCGTCGGCTGGGCCATAGACGCCGTACGCGCCATGGACGTCGTCGAGCCGCTCATCGTCGACCTGTGCACCGGGTCCGGCGCCATCGCGCTCGCCCTGGCCCAGGAGGTGCCGCGCTCGCGCGTCCACGCCGTGGAGCTGTCCGAGGACGCCCTCAAGTGGACCCGCAGGAACGTCGAGGGCTCCCGGGTCGACCTGCGCCAGGGCGACGCCCTGGACGCCTTCCCCGACCTCGACGGCCAGGTCGACCTGGTGATCTCCAACCCGCCGTACATCCCGCTCACCGAATGGGAGTACGTGGCCCCGGAGGCCCGCGACCACGACCCCGACATGGCGCTGTTCTCCGGCGAGGACGGGCTCGACCTGATCCGCGGCATCGAGCGCACCGCCCACCGGCTGCTGCGCCCCGGCGGTGTCGTCGTCATCGAGCACGCCGACACCCAGGGCGGCCAGGTCCCGTGGATCTTCACCGAGGAGCGCGGCTGGGCCGACGCCGCCGACCACCCGGACCTCAACAACCGGCCCCGCTTCGCGACCGCCCGCAAGGCGATGCCGTGAGCACCGACCCCACTTCCGTACAGGCACTTGAGCAGGAGGCCCGCTAGATGGCACGGCGTTACGACACCAATGACGCGACGGACCGCGCCACCGGTCTGCGGGAGGCCGCGTCCGCCGTCCGCCGCGGCGAGCTGGTCGTGCTGCCCACCGACACCGTCTACGGCATCGGGGCCGACGCGTTCACCCCCGAGGCGGTCGGTGACCTCCTGGAGGCCAAGGGGCGCGGCCGCACCATGCCCACCCCGGTCCTGATCGGCTCCCCGAACACCCTGCACGGCATCGTCACGGACTTCTCCGAGATGGCCTGGGAGCTCGTCGACGCGTTCTGGCCCGGCGCCCTCACCCTCGTCGCCAAGCACCAGCCGTCCCTGCAGTGGGACCTGGGGGAGACGCGGGGCACCGTCGCCGTGCGCATGCCGCTGCACCCGGTCGCCATCGAGCTGCTCACCGAGGTCGGCCCCATGGCCGTCTCCTCCGCGAACCTGACGGGCCACCCGGCCCCCGAGAACTGCGACGCCGCCCAGGAGATGCTCGGCGACTCCGTCTCCGTGTACCTCGACGGCGGCCCCACCCCGGGCATCGTCCCTTCCTCCATCGTCGACGTGACCGGCAAGGTGCCGGTCCTGCTGCGCGAGGGCGCGCTGACCGCCGACGAGTTGCGCAAGGTGGTACCCGATCTCGAGGTGGCGAATTGACAGCCCCTGAGACGGGGCGTGGCATAGGCACCGGCTACGGGGAGTCGGTCGTGCTCCCCGGCGACTCCTTCCGCATCCTCCACGTCAGCACCGGCAACGTGTGCCGCTCGCCGATCACCGAGCGGCTGACCCGGCACGCCCTCGCGGACCGGCTCGGCGACCCGCTGGCCGGCGGACTGGTCGTGGAGAGCGCGGGCACCTGGGGACACGAGGGCGCGCCCATGGAGGCCAACGCCGAGACCGTCCTCACCGACTTCGGCGCCGACCCCTCCGGCTTCGTCGGCCGCGAGCTCCTCGACGACCACGTCATCCGCGCCGACCTCGTGCTCACCGCGACCCGGGACCACCGCGCCCAGGTCATCTCCATGGGGCACAGCGCGGGCCTGCGCACCTTCACCCTGAAGGAGTTCACGCGCCTCGTGCAGGCCATAGACCCGGCGACCCTCCCCGACCCCCGGGACCTCCCCGCGGGCGGCGTGGTGGAGCGCGCACGGGCCCTGGTGCGTGCCGCGGCGGCTCTACGCGGGTGGCTTCTCGCGCCGAGCGTCGAGGCGGACGAGGTGTACGACCCGTACGGGGCACCCCTGCCGTTCTTCCGCTCGGTCGGCTCGGAGATCAGCGAGGCGCTCGACCCCGTCGTCAGCGCGCTCACCGGCGTCACCAGGTAGGCCCCACCGGCCGCGCCGAGCCCAGGCGCAGCACGGCGCCCGGCCCTACATTGGAGGCACCCCTTCCACCCGCGAGGCCGGGAGCCGAAGATGCCGGTGATCACAGACCCTGCCCCTCTGGCCGAGCTGCTGCGCCACGATCCCGAGATGGCCGAGGTCATCCTCGCGGAGGCCGCGCGCCAGGCCGACTCGCTCCAGCTGATCGCCGCCGAGAACTTCACCTCGCCCGCGGTCCTGGAAGCCCTCGGCTCGCCGCTCGCCAACAAGTACGCGGAGGGGTATCCCGGCGCCCGTCATCACGGCGGCTGCGAGCTGGTCGACATGGCCGAGCGGATCGCCGTGGAGCGCGCCAAGTCCCTGTTCGGCGCCGAGCACGTCAACGTCCAGGCGCACAGCGGCTCCTCCGCCGTCCTCGCCGCGTACGCCGTCCTGCTGCGCCCCGGCGACACCGTCCTCGCGATGGGGCTCCAGTCCGGCGGCCACCTCACCCACGGCTCCCCGGCGAACTTCTCGGGCCGCTGGTTCGACTTCGTGCCCTACGGGGTCGACCCGGAGAGCGGCCTGATCGACTACGACCGGGTGCACGCCATCGCCCGCGCCCACCGCCCCAAGGCGATCGTCTGTGGCTCGATCTCGTACCCCCGGCACATCGACTACGCGGCCTTCCGCGCCATCGCCGACGACGTGGGCGCCCACCTCATCGCGGACGCCGCGCACCCCATCGGGCTCGTCGCCGGGGGAGCGGCGCCCAACCCGGTCCCGTACGCGGACATCGTCTGCGCCACCACGCACAAGGTGCTGCGCGGGCCGCGCGGCGGGATGCTGCTGTGCGACGCGGAGCTCGCGGACCGGGTGGACAGGGCGGTGTTCCCGTTCACCCAGGGCGGCGCGCAGATGCACACGATCGCGGCCAAGGCCGTCGCGTTCGGGGAGGCGTCGACCCCGGCGTTCAGCGGGTACGCGCATCAGGTGGTGGCCAACGCGCGGGTGCTCGCGGGCGCGCTGGGGGCGGAGGGCTTCGCCGTCACCACCGGCGGCACCGACACACATCTGGTCACCGTCGACCCGTCCCCGCTCGACGTCCCCGGAGCGGTCGCCCGCGGCCGGCTCGCCTCCGCCGGTATGGTCCTCGACACCTGCGCGCTGCCCTACGGCGACGGGCGCGGCCTGCGCCTGGGCACCGCCGCCGTCACCACGCAGGGCATGGGCGAGGCGGAGATGGCCCGGATCGCGGTGCTCTTCGCCGGGGTAGTACGGGACGATCTCGACCTGCGCGTGGCCCGCGAGGAGGTCCGTGACCTGGCCGGATCCTTTCCCCCGTATCCGGCGTCGTACCCGGCGCGAGACGGGGTAGGCGTCCCCGCGGGACACCCGGAGGCGGGTGCCTGAGGGCCACGGTGGCGTCACAGGGCCGTCACTCGTGCAACCATCGTCGCTACCCGGAAGTCCTCACTCCCAACCACGCGAAGCTAGGGTGTGGGGCTGAGATGGCCAGCGATACCTGTGGGGAAGCCCGTGCGTGAATACCTGCTGACGCTCTGCATCACGGCCGCGGTGACCTATCTGCTCACAGGCCCGGTGCGGAAGTTCGCGATCGTGGCCGGCGCCATGCCGGAGATCCGGGCACGTGACGTGCACCGGGAACCCACGCCGCGGCTCGGCGGTATCGCCATGTTCTTCGGTCTGTGCGCGGGCCTGCTGGTCGCCGACCACCTGACCAACCTCGACCAGGTCTTCGACTCGTCGAACGAGCCGCGTGCGCTGCTCTCCGGCGCCGCGCTGATCTGGCTGATCGGTGTCCTCGACGACAAGTTCGAGATCGACGCCCTGATCAAGCTCGGCGGCCAGATGATCGCCGCCGGCGTCATGGTCATGCAGGGTCTGACGATCCTGTGGCTGCCGGTCCCGGGCGTCGGCACGGTCTCCCTGACCCAGTGGCAGGGCACGCTGCTCACGGTCGCGCTCGTCGTCATCACCATCAACGCGGTGAACTTCGTCGACGGCCTCGACGGCCTCGCCTCCGGCATGGTCTGCATCGCCGCCGCCGCGTTCTTCCTGTACGCGTACCGCATCTGGTACGGCTACGGGATCGAGGCGGCCGCCCCCGCGACGCTGTTCGCGGCGATCCTCATGGGCATGTGCCTCGGCTTCCTGCCGCACAACATGCATCCCGCGCGCATCTTCATGGGCGACTCCGGCTCGATGCTCATCGGTCTGGTCCTCGCCGCGGGCGCCATCTCCATGACGGGGCAGATCGACCCGGACGCGCTGCGCCTCAACCTCGGCGGCAGCACCCGGGACACGACCCACGCGATGCTTCCCGTCTTCATCCCCCTCGTGATGCCCCTCACGGTCATCGCGATCCCGTTCGCGGACCTGGTCCTCGCGATCGTGCGCCGCACCTGGAACGGCCAGTCGCCCTTCGCCGCCGACCGCGGCCACCTGCACCATCGCCTCCTCGAGATCGGCCACTCGCACTCCCGCGCGGTGCTGATCATGTACTTCTGGTCGGCGCTCATCGCCTTCGGCACGGTCGCCTACTCCGTGCACTCCGCGTCGGGGATGTGGGTGATGCTCACGATCGTCGCCCTGAGCTTCGTGGGCCTGGTCCTCCTCCTGCTGCCCCGCTTCACCCCCCGCGCCCCCCTGTGGGCCCAGCACCTGGTCCCCCCGCGCTACCGCCGCAGGCCCCCGCAGCCGGCCTCCCAGGCCCCCTCCCCGGACGCACCCACCACCCCCGAGCCGGAACCGACCCCGATCCCGGCCGGCATCAACGGAGCGACGGCGATCGGCGGCCGTTCGCGCTTCATGGACCGGCGCAAGGCGGACAGCGGGTCTCGTTCCTGACTGAAGCGCACCAAATGCGGGTGAATCCCTCCGGGGAGTCGAACGGCTTGAAAATGGGCCGCCGGCTCGACGGAATGGAATGTTCCGTATTGTGGCCCCCTGGGGCGGCGGCACTTGCCGTGCCGCCTCGGAATTCCGCACTCCGCGCATGACCACGCGCAAATCCATCAGGGGCGCGTGTTCGGCCGTCCTTTCACCCTCGATGCGGCTGAGGCGATGATCCATTTGTTGCTGGTGCGAGTTGGCCGGTGGTAGGAAATCCCTCGCCAAGCCGCCATGAGTCATCAGTGGATCCGGGCGTTACGTGCGCGTCCAGAACACGTGTGGGCACAAGGTCTGTTTCTCGGTGACGGTCGCGGCGCGTCGTGACCCGCAGTTCAGCATCAAGGCGAACAAGACCGAGGACTTCCGTTACGGCGGCACTCTGTGGGCCAAGGGGACGGGCCTCAAGCGGATCTCCTGCTAGCCGGCTGAGAAGCCAGGCGCGCACTGCGTCGACTCCGGCCCCGCCGTCAAGCGGGGCCGGAGTTCTTGTTTGGGGCGCCAGGTGATGGTGGTGATCGTGGTGTGCTCTCGGACTCATGTGCGGAGGGCGGCCGGGCTTACACGGATCGGTGGAGCGTTGGAACGGCAGGCTGACGCGGGGCGCCAAATGGGCCCAATACCAGACAAGTCGGCCGCGCGCACGCACAGACGGGCAGGTTCCCTCTCATGTGTGACGGTTGGCACACCATCTAGGTAAAGACCGCATCAAATAGTTTGTGATACCGTTCACGAGAACCGGGGATAGCGCCGAAAGACCGTAGTGCGACGGTCCGTTGGCCCGAAGAACCCTCTCGACCCCGGACTACGCTCGTCCATGACGACACCTGCCCCCACCAGCAAGCGGAGCTGCCGCCATGCCGTCCAATGACGCACGGACCCTTGTCCACATCGCTGTGCCCACAGCTGCCGTCGGCGCCATCGCCGTCGTGGTCAGTGCTGTGGTCGCCGGTGGCAAGGGTGCGCTCGGTGCGGTCATCGGTACGCTGCTGGTCATCGCCCTCATGGGCGTGGGGCTCGTGGTGCTCGAACGCACTGCCAAATCGCTTCCGCACCTGTTCCAGATGATGGGACTGATGCTGTACGCGGCGCAGTTGCTGCTCATGGTGGTCTTCATCGCACTGTTCAACGACGCGACGTTCTTCAACCCGAAGGCGTTCGCGATCACGCTGGTGGTGGCCACGCTCACGTGGATCGCCGCGCAGACGCGCGCCCACATGAAGGCCAAGATCCTCTACGTCGAACCCGATGAGCAGAAGGGCGACAAGCCCGAGAACTCGGGGTCGAAGTCGTGAACCGTAGGGGCGGGATAAAGGCGGGTTCCCGACCCTGCTATCGTCCGGTGCCAACTGCGGCATCGCGGGCGCGGGCATCCGAGCTGACGCCTGCACTAGCGCGAGGCTCGAAGCCCAACTGCCGCCCCCACATCCGTAACACCAGTCCCGTGCCGAACTGCGGCCCTGCGCCGCGCCGACACAACGAGGTTGCCGTACCTATGCGCCACGCTGAAGGAGCCCGCGGTGAGTGCTGACCCGACGCAGGTGCTCGCCTTCGAGACCGACTGCCACATTTTCGACGGATGTGGTTTTCCGGCTCCCGGCTTGCACTCGTTCCTGTTCGAGCCCCTCTGGGGCGACGCGGACAGCAACTTGTACTTCAACAAGCCGATGCTCCTCGCGCTGCTCGGCTCGATCATCATCGTCGGCTTCTTCTGGATGGCTTTCGGTAAGCCGAAGGTCGTCCCGGGCAAGCTGCAGATGGTCGCCGAGGCCGGCTACGACTTCATCCGGCGTGGCGTCGTCTACGAGACCATCGGCAAGCGCGAGGGCGAGAAGTACGTCCCGCTGGTCGTGTCGCTGTTCTTCTTCATCTGGATGATGAACCTCTGGTCGATCATTCCGGTCGCCCAGTTCCCGGTCACCTCGATCATCGCGTACCCCGCGGTGCTGGCAGTGATCGTCTACATCCTCTGGGTCTCGCTGACCTTCAAGCGTCACGGTTTCGTCGGCTTCTTCAAGAACGTCACCGGGTACGACAAGTCCCTCGGTGCGGTGCTGCCGCTCGCCATGGTCATCGAGTTCTTCTCGAACCTGCTGGTGCGCCCGTTCACGCACGCGGTGCGACTCTTCGCGAACATGTTCGCCGGTCACACCCTGCTGCTGCTCTTCACCATCGCCAGCTGGTACCTGCTGAACGGCATCGGCATCGCCTACGCCGGCGTCAGCTTCATCATGACGATCGTGATGACGGCCTTCGAGCTCTTCATCCAGGCACTTCAGGCGTACGTCTTCGTCCTTCTGACGTGCACCTACATCCAGGGCGCGCTCGCCGAGAACCACTGAGCGTCCCGCACCCCGACCCTCTCAGACGTCCGGTGGCCAACCCCCACCGGTTCGCACAGAAAAGGAAGAACTGGCATGTCCCAGACCCTTGCCGCTGTTTCCGGTTCGCTCGGCTCCGTCGGCTACGGCCTTGCCGCCATCGGCCCCGGCGTCGGCGTCGGCATCATCTTCGGTAACGGCACCCAGGCTCTTGCCCGTCAGCCCGAGGCCGCCGGCCTGATCCGCGCCAACCAGATCCTCGGCTTCGCCTTCTGTGAGGCGCTCGCGCTGATCGGTCTGGTCATGCCGTTCGTCTACGGCAAGTGATCCTCGGATCATCCACCTGCTGACTAGACGAAAGGCACTGACATGAGCCAGCTGCTCACGGTTGCGGCCGAGGAGATGGAGAATCCCCTCGTCCCGCCGATCCCCGAGCTTGTCATCGGCCTGATCGCCTTCGTCATCGTCTTCGGCTTCCTCGCCAAGAAGCTCCTCCCGAACATCAACAAGGTTCTGGACGAGCGTCGCGAGGCCATCGAAGGCGGTATCGAGAAGGCTGAGGCCGCTCAGACCGAGGCCCAGAGCGTGCTCGAGCAGTACAAGGCTCAGCTCGCCGAGGCCCGGCACGAGGCCGCGCGGCTGCGCCAGGAGGCGCAGGAGCAGGGCGCCGCTCTCATCGCCGAGATGCGTGCGGAAGGCCAGCGGCAGCGTGAGGAGATCATCGCCGCAGGTCACGCCCAGATCGACGCCGACCGCAAGGCCGCCGCTCAGGCGCTGCGTCAGGACGTTGGCCAGCTGGCCACCGACCTGGCCGGCAAGCTGGTCGGCGAGTCCCTCGAGGACCACGCCCGGCAGTCGCGCACGATCGACCGCTTCCTCGACGAGCTCGAGGAGAAGGCAGAGGCTGCTCGATGACGGCCCACGGAGCGAGCCGCGAGGCTCTCGCCACCGCGCGTGAGCGCCTGGACGCGCTGACCGACTCCACGTCGGCCGACGCCAAGGCGCTGGCCGGCGACCTGGCCGCGGTGACCGCGCTGCTCGACCGCGAGGTGTCGCTGCGTCGGGTCCTGACCGACCCGGCGCAGGCCGGCGACGCCAAGGCCGAGCTGGCGACCCGCCTGCTCGGCGGCCAGGTCAGCGGCCCCGCCGCCGACCTGGTGGCCGGTCTGGTCCGCTCCCGTTGGTCGGCGTCCCGCGACCTCGTCGACTCCCTCGAGGAGCTGGCGAACATCGCGGACCTCACCGCGGCGCAGAAGCGCGGTGAGCTGGACGACGTCGAGGACGAGCTGTTCCGCTTCGGACGGATCGTCGCCTCCAACACCGAGCTGCGTGCCGCGCTGACCGACAAGGCCGCTTCGGCCTCGGCGCGTGGCGAGCTCGTGCGGCGCCTCCTCGGCGGCCGGGCCATGCCCACCACCGAGCGCCTGGTCGAGCGTCTTGTGACCGCGCCGCGTGGACGTAGCCTGGAAGGGGGACTCGAGTCCCTCTCCAAGCTCGCCGCCGAGCGCCGGGAGCGCATGGTGGCGGTCGTCACCACCGCGGTCCCGCTGAGCGACCCGCAGAAGCAGCGCCTGGGTGCGACCCTGGCGAAGCTCTACGGGCGCCAGATGCACCTCAACCTGGACGTGGACCCCGAGGTCCTCGGCGGGATCAAGGTGCAGGTGGGCGACGAGGTCATCAACGGCTCGATCGCGGACCGCATCGAGGAGGCCAGCCGCCGTATGGCCGGCTGACCGACTCACCACGTACTACCTACGGCCCTAGTTGGCCGTGCAGAGAATTCCTGGGGGCTGACCCCAGACCCCCCAAGAAGACTTTCGGGCCCAACAAGGAGAGCAGGGAACCCAGATGGCGGAGCTCACGATCCGGCCGGAGGAGATCCGGGACGCGCTGGAGAACTTTGTCCAGGCGTACAAGCCGGACGCGGCCTCGCGCGAGGAGGTCGGTACGGTCACCCTTGCCGGCGACGGCATCGCGAAGGTCGAGGGTCTGCCCTCGGCCATGGCCAACGAACTGCTGAAGTTCGAGGACGGCACCCTCGGCCTCGCCCTCAACCTCGAGGAGCGCGAGATCGGTGCGATCGTCCTCGGCGAGTTCAGCGGCATCGAGGAGGGTCAGCCGGTCTCCCGTACCGGTGAGGTCCTCTCCGTCGGCGTCGGCGAGGGCTACCTGGGTCGCGTCGTCGACCCGCTCGGCAACCCGATCGACGGCCTCGGCGAGATCGAGACCACCGGCCGCCGCGCCCTCGAGCTGCAGGCCCCCACGGTCATGCAGCGCAAGTCGGTGCACGAGCCGATGGAGACCGGCTACAAGGCCGTCGACGCGATGACCCCCGTCGGCCGTGGTCAGCGTCAGCTGATCATCGGTGACCGCCAGACCGGCAAGACCGCCCTGGCCGTCGACACGATCATCAACCAGCGTGACAACTGGCGCACCGGCGACCCGTCGAAGCAGGTCCGCTGCATCTACGTCGCCATCGGTCAGAAGGGCTCCACCATCGCCTCCGTGCGCGGTGCCCTCGAAGAGGCCGGCGCGCTGGAGTACACGACCATCGTCGCCGCCCCGGCGTCCGACCCGGCCGGCTTCAAGTACCTGGCGCCGTACACCGGTTCGGCCATCGGTCAGCAGTGGATGTACGAGGGCAAGCACGTCCTCATCATCTTCGACGACCTGTCGAAGCAGGCCGACGCCTACCGCGCCGTGTCCCTGCTGCTCCGCCGCCCGCCGGGGCGCGAGGCCTACCCCGGTGACGTCTTCTACCTGCACTCCCGTCTGCTCGAGCGCTGCGCGAAGCTCTCGGACGACATGGGCGCCGGTTCGATGACGGGTCTGCCGATCGTCGAGACGAAGGCCAACGACGTCTCCGCGTTCATCCCGACCAACGTCATCTCCATCACCGACGGCCAGTGCTTCCTGGAGTCGGACCTGTTCAACGCCGGTCAGCGCCCCGCGCTGAACGTCGGTATCTCCGTCTCCCGAGTCGGTGGTTCCGCGCAGCACAAGGCGATGAAGCAGGTCTCCGGCCGTCTGCGCGTGGACCTGGCCCAGTTCCGTGAGCTCGAGGCGTTCGCCGCCTTCGGTTCGGACCTGGACGCCGCGTCGAAGGCGCAGCTGGAGCGCGGTCAGCGCATGGTCGAGCTGCTCAAGCAGGCTCAGTACCAGCCCATGCCGACCGAGGACCAGGTCGTCTCCGTCTGGGCCGGCACCACCGGCAAGATGGACGACGTGCCGGTCGCCGACATCCGTCGCTTCGAGAAGGAGCTCCTGGAGTACCTGCACCGCAAGGAGCAGGGCCTCATGACCTCCATCAAGGAGGGCGGCAAGATGTCGGACGACACGCTTCAGGCCGTCGGCGAGGCCATCGCGGACTTCAAGAAGCAGTTCGAGACCGCGGACGGCAAGCTGCTCGGCGAGGACGCTCCGGCCGTCAACGTCTCCAAGTGACGTAAGGAAGGGACCTGACTCATGGGAGCCCAGCTCCGGGTCTACAAGCGTCGCATCCGATCCGTCACCGCGACCAAGAAGATCACCAAGGCGATGGAGATGATCGCCGCCTCGCGCGTCGTCAAGGCGCAGCGCAAGGTGGCGGCCTCCACGCCGTACGCGACCGAGCTCACCCGCGCGGTCACGGCGGTGGGGACCGGGTCGAACACCAAGCACCCGCTGACCACGCAGGCCGACCAGGTCACGCGCTCCGCAGTCCTGCTGCTGACGAGTGACCGCGGTCTCGCCGGTGCGTTCAACTCCAACGCCATCAAGGCCGCGGAGCAGCTCACCGAGCGTCTGCAGGCAGAGGGCAAGCAGGTCGACTCGTACATCGTCGGTCGTCGCGGTGTCGCCCACTACAACTTCCGCGAGCGCAAGATCGCGGAGCAGTGGACGGGCTTCACGGACGAGCCGACGTACGCGGACGCCAAGAAGGTCGCGGGCCCGCTGATCGAGGCCATCGAGAAGGACACGGCCGAGGGCGGCGTGGATGAACTCCACATCGTCTACACCGAGTTCGTCTCGATGATGACGCAGACGGCCATCGACGGCCGGCTGCTGCCGCTCAGCCTCGAAGAGGTGGCCGAGGAGTCGTCCGCGAAGGACGAGATCCTGCCGCTGTACGACTTCGAGCCGTCGGCGGAGGACGTCCTCGACGCCCTGCTGCCGCGGTACGTCGAGAGCCGTATCTACAACGCGCTGCTGCAGTCGGCTGCCTCCAAGCACGCCGCCACGCGGCGCGCGATGAAGTCGGCCACGGACAACGCGGGCGACCTCATCAACACGCTTTCCCGGCTGGCCTCCGCGGCCCGCCAGGCGGAGATCACCAACGAAATCAGCGAGATCGTCGGCGGCGCTGCCGCTCTGGCCGACGCGACCGCGGGGAGTGACAGGTAATGACGACGACAGTTGAGACGGCCGCTGCCACGGGCCGCGTCGCCCGGGTCATCGGCCCGGTCGTCGACGTGGAGTTCCCCGTCGACGCGATGCCGGACATCTACAACGCCCTTCACGTCGAGGTGGCCGACCCGGCCAAGGACGGCGAGAAGAAGACGCTGACGCTCGAGGTCGCCCAGCACCTCGGCGACGGCCTGGTCCGCGCGATCTCGATGCAGCCCACCGACGGTCTGGTCCGCCAGGCCCCGGTCACCGACACGGGCACGGGCATCTCCGTCCCCGTCGGTGACTTCACCAAGGGCAAGGTGTTCAACACCCTCGGTGAGGTGCTGAACGTCGACGAGCAGTACGACGGCGAGCGCTGGTCCATCCACCGCAAGGCCCCGAACTTCGACGAGCTCGAGTCGAAGACCGAGATGTTCGAGACCGGCGTCAAGGTCATCGACCTTCTCACCCCGTACGTCAAGGGTGGAAAGATCGGTCTGTTCGGTGGTGCCGGCGTCGGCAAGACGGTGCTCATCCAGGAGATGATCTACCGCGTCGCCAACAACCACGACGGTGTCTCCGTGTTCGCCGGTGTCGGTGAGCGCACGCGTGAGGGCAACGACCTCATCGAGGAGATGGCGGACTCGGGCGTCATCGACAAGACCGCCCTTGTCTTCGGCCAGATGGACGAGCCCCCGGGCACCCGTCTGCGCGTGGCCCTCGCGGGTCTGACCATGGCGGAGTACTTCCGCGATGTGCAGAAGCAGGACGTGCTGTTCTTCATCGACAACATCTTCCGCTTCACGCAGGCCGGCTCCGAGGTCTCCACGCTGCTCGGCCGTATGCCGTCCGCCGTGGGTTACCAGCCGAACCTGGCCGACGAGATGGGTCTCCTCCAGGAGCGCATCACGTCGACCCGTGGTCACTCGATCACCTCGATGCAGGCGATCTACGTCCCCGCGGACGACCTGACCGACCCGGCCCCGGCCACCACGTTCGCCCACCTCGACGCGACGACGGTTCTCTCCCGTCCGATCTCCGAGAAGGGCATCTACCCGGCCGTGGACCCGCTGGACTCCACGTCCCGCATCCTGGACCCGCGCTACATCGCGCAGGACCACTACGACGCCGCCATGCGCGTCAAGACGGTTCTGCAGAAGTACAAGGACCTCCAGGACATCATCGCGATCCTCGGTATCGACGAGCTCGGCGAGGAGGACAAGCTCACTGTCCACCGCGCCCGTCGCGTGGAGCGCTTCCTGTCCCAGAACACCCACGTCGCCAAGCAGTTCACCGGCGTCGACGGGTCGGACGTCCCGCTGGACGAGTCGATCGCGGCCTTCAACGCGATCATCGACGGTGAGTACGACCACTTCCCGGAGCAGGCGTTCTTCATGTGCGGTGGCATTGAGGACCTCAAGGCCAACGCCAAGGAGCTCGGCGTCTCCTGAGCCCCGTGCTCTCTGGGAGGGCCGGGTCTGTCCCGGCCCTCCCGCAACGCCCACTAGACTTTGACCCAACACCCGGCAGCGAATGCCGCCGGGTGGTGACCCGAGGAGCCCACCTTGGCTGCTGAGCTGCACGTCGAGCTCGTCGCCGCGGACCGCAGTGTCTGGTCCGGCGAGGCCACCCTGGTCGTCGCACGCACCACGTCCGGCGACATCGGCGTCATGCCCGGTCACCAGCCGCTGCTCGGTGTGCTGGAGTCGGGCCCCGTGACGATCCGTACGAGCGACGGAGGGACGGTCGTGGCTGCGGTCCACGGCGGTTTCATCTCGTTCGCGGACAACAAGCTGTCGTTGCTGGCCGAGATCGCCGAGCTGTCGGACGAGATCGATGTCCAGCGTGCGGAGCGGGCGCTGGAGCGCGCGAAGTCGGACGCGGACGCGTCCGCCGAGCGGCGTGCCGATGTCCGACTGCGTGCGGTGGCGGTTCGCTGACCTCAGCGAGCCCCAGGACGTGCCTCAGCCGCGGCCCGGTCCGGAGTTGATCTCCGGACCAGGTCGCGGCTGAGGCGGTATACAACTGTTTTTGCTGTTCCGTTATCAGGCGTTGGATCCGTCGCGAAGCGAGGAGGTCGGTACAGATGGTCCTCGTTGTCGCGTTGTGTGTGGTCGCGGTCGTCGTACTCGTACTGCTGGGGCTGTTCGTCTTCGGGCTGCGGCGGCGGCTGATCCAGCGCTCGGGCGGCACGTTCGACTGCTCGCTGCGGTGGGACGCGCCGGCGCCCGACGCGGACGATGCCTCCGGCAAGGGCTGGGGTTACGGCATCGCCCGCTACAACGGGGACCGGGTCGAGTGGTTCCGCGTCTTCTCCTACGCGCCCCGGCCGCGGCGGGTTCTCGAGCGGGCGGCCATCGAGGTCACCGGGCGCCGGGCCCCCGAGGGCGAGGAGGAGCTCGCGCTCCTGTCCGACGCGGTCGTTCTCGCCTGTACGCATCGCGGCGCTCGGCTTGAGCTGGCGATGAGCGAGGACGCGCTTACGGGTTTCCTGGCGTGGCTCGAGGCGGCGCCGCCCGGGCAGCGCGTGAACGTGGCCTGAGCGCTTGGGCGCCGGTTCTTCGTCTGCGGCTCCGGTGGGGGCTGGTCGCGCAGTTCCCCGCGCCCCTGAAATGCAGACGCTTCGCGTCGCATTTCCCCGATGGGGCACCGCCCCGATGGAGATCGCGTACGAAGTGCGCATCTCCAGGGGCGCGGGGAACTGCGCGACCAGCCCCCACCGGGCCCGCAGACCCGCTGGAACGTGAAGAAGCCGAGCCGGTGGGGGGCGTTCCCACCGGCTCGGCTTCGGCTTTGGTGCGCGGCGCCCAAGGGCTAGTTCAGGCCGGAGGCGACCGCCGAGACGAGCTCACCGTTGGCCGTGTCTCCCGAGAACTCCCAGAAGAACGCTCCGCCGAGACCCTGCTGCTTGGCCCAGGCCATCTTGGAGCCGATCGTCGCGGGCGTGTCGTAGGACCACCAGTCGGAGCCGCAGAAGGCGTACGCCGTCCCGGCCACCGTGCCGTTCGAGGGGCACTTGGTCTTGAGGACCTTGTAGTCCTCGATGCCCTGCTCGTACGTGCCGGCCGCCGGACCCGTCGCCGTGCCGCCCGGCTCCTTCTGCGTGACGCCGGTCCAGCCGCGCCCGTAGAAGCCGATGCCGAGCAGGAGCTTGGACGCGGGGACGCCCTGGGCCTTGAGCTTGGCGATGGCGTCCGCGGAGGTGAAGCCCTGCTGCGGGATGCCGGAGTACGAGGTGAGCGGGGAGTGCGGGGCGGTCGGGCCCTTGGCCTCCCAGGCGCCGAAGAAGTCGTAGGTCATGACGTTGTACCAGTCGAGGGACTGGCCGGCGCCCGCGTAGTCGGCCTTGTCGATCTTGCCGCCGGACGAGCCGTCGGCGGTGATCGCGGCGGTGACCAGGTTGTTCGCGCCGAACTTGGAGCGTAGCGCCGAGGTCAGCTTCTTCAGGGCGTCCGGACCCGAGGTGTCGCAGGTCAGGCCGCAGGCGTTCGGGTACTCCCAGTCGATGTCGATGCCGTCGAAGACATCGGCCCAGCGCGGGTCCTCGACCAGGTTGTAGCAGGACTCGGCGAACGCGGCCGGGTTCTTCGCGGCCTCACCGAAGCCGCCGGACCAGGTCCAGCCGCCGAAGGACCAGAGGATCTTCAGGTTGGGGTGCTTGGCCTTGAGCTGGCGCAGCTGGTTGAAGGCGCCGCGCAGCGGCTGGTCCCAGGTGTCGGCCACGCCGGAGACGGAGTTGGCGGCGGTGTACGCCATGTCCGTGTCGGCGTAGGCGTCGCCCATGGTGCACTTGCCGCCCTGGACGTTGCCGAAGGCGTAGTTGATGTGCGTGACCTTGGCGGCGGAGCCGGAGGTCTCCAGGTTCTTCGGGTAGTACTGGCGGCCGTAGACGCCCCAGTCGGTGAAGTAGCCCATCTTGACGGCGTCACCCGTGCCGGGGCCCGGGTCGGTGCCGCCTCCGCCGGTGGTGTGCACCTTGACGGCGCCGGAGACCGGGCCGGTCTGGTCGGCGGTGTCGCGGGCCTGGACCGTGTACGAGTAGTCGGTGCCGGCGGTGAGGCCGGTGTCCGTGTACGTGGTCCCGGTGACGGTGGCGACCTTGGCGCCGCCGCGCAGGACGTCGTAGTTCTTGACGCCCTTGTCGTCGGTGGCGGCGGACCAGGACAGCTTCACCGAGGTGTCGGTGATGCCGGAGGCGGTCGGGGTGCCGGGGGCGGTGGGGGCCGTGTCGCCGGGGACGTCGCCGCCGTCGCAGGAGCCGCCGTTGAGCTTGCAGCCGGTGGGAGCGCCGGAGCCGGTGCCGTTGAAGCCGAAGGAGACCGAGGCGCCGGGGGCGAGCGTCCCGTTCCAGGAGAGGTTCTTGGCGGTCCAGTGGTCGGCGGAGTTGGTGACGGTGGCGTCCCAGGCCGAGGTGACCTTGGTGCCGGAGGGGTAGTCCCATTCGACGGTCCAGGAACTGACCGTCGTGGAGCCGGAGTTCTTGATCGTCCACTTGCCTTCGAAGCCGCTGCCCCAGTCCTGGGTCTTGGCGAAGGTGGCGGTGACGGCGGAGGCCTCGGCGGCCGCGTGGGAGGGGGTGGCGAGGCCGACGAGGGCCGCGGCGGGGAGGACGAGGGTGGCCAGCGCGGCGGTGGTTCTGTGCCGCAGTCGCTGCCGGGGGACGGATCTGGGTACGTCGGTCGAGCGCATCGCATGCTCCTCGGGTGTTCCGGGGTTCGTGATGGGGGTGGAACCCTGCGACGCCCATGAGCACCGGGGTGGGGGGTGTGCTCAACGCAGTGCGGCGAGAATAGAAAGGTCTGGACCATCGGTCAAGGTCTAAACCAATTACGGATTCCGGCCAACCTGCCCGGATGGGGCGCCCGTTGACCCCGGACGGGGCCTACAGGCCCAACTCCTGGGCCAGCACCGCCGCCTGGACCCGGCTGCGCAGGCCCAGCTTGCCGAGGAGGCGGCTGACGTGGGTCTTCACGGTCGCCTCCGCCATGTCGAGCCGCGCCGCGACCTCCGCGTTCGACAGGCCTTCGCCGAGGCAGGACAGGACCTCCCGCTCGCGCCGGGTCAGCTCGTCCAACTCCGCGGGAGCGACGGCCGGTTCGGCCCGCGGGCCCGCCGCCGCGAACTCCGCGATCAGCCGGCGCGTCACCGCGGGCGCGATCAGCCCCTCCCCGCGGGCCACCGTCCGCACCGCCTCGATCAGGTCCTTCGCCTCCGTGTTCTTCAGGAGGAACCCGGCCGCGCCCGCGCGCAGCGCCCCGAACACGTACGCGTCCAGGTCGAAGGTGGTCAGCACCAGCACGTCCGCGAGCCCCTCGGCGACGACCGTGCGGGTGGCCGAAACCCCGTCCAGGCGCGGCATCTGCACGTCCATCAGGACCAGATCCGGCCGCAGTTCCCGGGCCAGCGCCACCGCCCGCTCGCCGTCCGTGGCCTCGCCGACCACCTCGATGTCGGGCGCGCTGTTCAGGATGAGGACGAGTCCGGCCCGTACGGCGGACTGGTCCTCGGCCACGAGTACGCGGGTCACGCGGGTCACGCGAGGTCTCCTTCGAGGGGTGCGGGGCGGGTCAGGGGCAGTACCGCGCGGACCCGCCAGACCGGGCCGGCGGGGGAGTCCTCGGGGCCCGCGCTGAAGCTGCCGTCGAGCAGCGCGGCGCGCTCCCGCATGCCGACGAGCCCAGCCCCGGAACCGGGCGCGCGCGGCCCGTCGCGGTCCCCGAACGGGCTGGTGACCCGCACCTCGACCTGCTCGCCGGTGCGGTCGACCTCGACCGTGACGGGGCCGGGGGAGGCGTGCTTGAGCGCGTTGGTGAGGGACTCCTGGACGATGCGGTACGCGGCCAGCTCCACCGGGGCCGGCAGTCCGTCCACGGAGCCGGTCACGGCGGACTCGGCGTCGAGCCCGTTGGCGCGGGCCTGGTCGACGAGCGCGGACAGCCCGTCCAGGGTGGGCGCGGCGACCGGCTCGGCGTCGCCGCCCGCGTCCCGCAGGATGCCGATGAGGCGGCGCATCTCGGCCAGTCCGTCCACGCTGTTCTCCCGGATCGTCTCCAGGGCGCCGCGCGTGGTCGCCGCGTCGTCGATGGACAGCGCGGCCGTCGAATGGATCGCGATGGCGGAGAGATGGTTCGCCACCATGTCGTGCAGCTCGCGGGCCATCCGGGCGCGCTCGGCCGTGACCGCCTGCGCCCGGTCCACCTCGGCGAGCAGCGCGGTCTGTTCCGCGCGCAGCCGCTCGGCGGCCGCCCGGTCCCGGTGGCCGCGCACCAGCAGGCCGGTGGCCGCGGGCCCGAACGAGACGAGCCCCGTCGCGACCCCGACCAGCACCGCCTCCGGCTGCCGCCACCAGGCCAGGAAGCCCAGCGTCGCCCCGACCGTCAGCAGACCCGTCACCACCGGGAGGCGGCGCGCCATGGCCGGCGGCCCGTACAGGGCGCCCGCGTACATCAGGTCCGTGAACATGAGCACCGTCGCCAGACTGCCCCGGGTGAACTGGTCGGCGATCAGCGCGACCGTCCCCAGGAGCACGGCCGTCCGCGGCCGCGTCCGGCGCAGCAGCTCCAGGCCCGACATCGCGACGAGCGGCACGAGCAGCCACGCGCCGTCGAGGACCCGGCCGGGGTTCATGGCGAGCCCGAGCCCCCACAGCACGAGCCCGCCGAGCAGCCCGCCGACCGCGATCCGTACGTCGTCGCGGTGCGGGCGGGGGAGCGCGAGATGCATGCCCCCATCCAACACGCAGGGCGCGGCACGGGCATGGTGCCGCGGGACGAAGCCGGGCGCGCCCCGGCTACATCGAAGGATGCAGTCGCGATTCGTCACCGGTGACGACGAAAGAGCGGCACCCGGCACGGAACCTGAAAGGGAGCCTGCACCGGAAAGGGGCATCCACCGTGGTCGCCGTACTGATCGTCATCTGCGAGGTCGCCTTCTGGGTGCTGCTCGCCGCCGGTCTCGCCCTGCGCTACTGGGCGAAGATGCCGCGCGCGAGCGTCGCCGTCCTGCTGTGCGAACCGCTGCTCGAGGTGCTGCTCTTCGTCGTCACCGTCATCGACCTGAAGAACGGCGCCGAACCCGACTGGAAGCACGGCCTGGCCGCCGCGTACATCGGCTACTCGATCGCGCTCGGCCATTACACGATCCAGTGGGTGGACGTCCGCGTCGCCCACCGCTTCGCGGGCGGCCCGCCGCCGAGCACCCCGAAGTACGGGGCGGCGCGGGCCGTCCACGAGTGGAAGATCGCCGGCCTGTGGACGCTGGCCTCGCTCATCGCGATGGGCCTGCTCCAGGGCGCCGTCTGGTACGTCGGCGGCGACGGCGACGTGAGCTCCCTGCGGGCCTGGCAGCAGAAGATGCTCGTCGTCATCGCCCTCAACGTGATCATCGCGGGCAGTTACACCCTGTTCCCGAAGAAGGCTCCCGCGGCGTCCGTGACGAAGGGCTAGGGCGTGTGTCGAAAGTCCCGCCTGCCCCGCGGCGCCCGGCACGCACGCTCGCGGCGTTGCCGAAACGACCTAATAGCTCCGCTATGAGGACGCTCCGGCGCCTTGCGATCGCACGCACCGGACACCGCGGGGCCCGCCCTTCGGGCGGACGACGGGACTTTCGACACACGCCCTAGCGTTCGCCGCCCGGCACCCACAGCACGTCCCCGACCTCCTGGTTCGCCGTACGGGCGAGGATGAACAGGAGGTCGGAGAGGCGGTTGAGGTACGTGGCGGTCAGCGGGTTCATCGTCTCGCCGTGCACCTCCATCGCCGCCCAGGTGGACCGCTCGGCCCGGCGCACGACGGTGCAGGCCTGGTGGAGCAGGGCCGCTCCCGCGGTGCCGCCGGGCAGGATGAACGAGCGCAGCTTCTCCAGCCGCTCGTTGAAGCGGTCGCAGTCCGCCTCCAGCTTGTCCACGTAGAACTGCTCGACCCGCAGCGGCGGGTACTCCGGGTTCTCCACGACCGGCGTCGACAGGTCGGCGCCCACGTCGAACAGGTCGTTCTGCACGCGCGTCAGCACCGCCACGACCTCCTCGTCGAGGCCGCCGAGGGCGATCGCCGTGCCGATCACGGCGTTGGCCTCGTTGGCGTCCGCGTACGCCGAGATCCGCAGATCGGTCTTGGCGGTGCGGCTCATGTCGCCGAGGGCGGTGGTGCCCTGGTCGCCGGTCCGGGTGTAGATGCGCGTCAGATTGACCATGCCGCCAGGGTAGTTATGCTCCGGCCCGCCGGAAGACACGTGTGCCCACCGTCACGGCGAGTCCGGCGAACACGAGCGCGACCAGCGTCCCGGAGAGCATGTGCGCCGTCGCGTACGAGCCCACGTACGCGTCCCGCATCGCGTCCACGAGATAGCGCAGCGGCATCACGTGCGACAGGACGTCCAGCCAGCCCGGCGCGAGCGCCATCGGCAGCATCAGCCCGGACAGCAGCATCGACGGCATGCTCACCGCGTTGACGACCGGCCCGAACTCCTGCGGCGTGCGGACCCGCAGCGCGAGCGCGTACGAGAGCGAGGCCAGGGACACCACGACGAGCGCCACGAAGCCGAAGCCGATCAGGATCCCGGCGAGCGGGGCGCGCAGGCCGAGCGCCAGCGCGGTCAGGACGAGCAGCGCGCCCTGGAAGACGAACAGGGCCGTGTCCCGCAGGACCCTGCCGAGCAGCAGCGCGAGCCGGCTGACCGGGGTGACGCGCATCCGCTCCACGACGCCGTGGTTGTTCTCCAGGATGATGGCGAATCCGCAGAACGAGGCGCCGAACAGGCCGAGCTGGAGCAGCAGGCCGGGCACCAGGACCTGCCAGGAGCTGCCGCTGGAGCCGAGCGGCAGACCGGTGAGCAGGGGGCCGAAGAAGAGCAGGTAGAGCAGCGGCATGAGGATGCCGAAGAGCATCTGGAAGCGCGAGGAGAGGGTCTGCCGGGCGTACCGGCCGAAGATCAGCGCCGTGTCGGAGATCAGGGTCCGCATCGTGCTCACACCGCCACCGGGGTCGGGTCGACGGGCGCGGGTCCGCGTCCCGTGATGGCCAGGAACGTGTCCTGGAGCGAGGCGCCGGCCGAACCGCCGTACGCGCGCTTGAGCGCGTCCGGCGTGCCCTCCGCCGCCACGACACCCCCGTCCACGACCACGATCCGGTCCGCGAGGGCGTCCGCCTCGTCGAGATAGTGGGTGGTCAGGAACACCGTCGTGCCGTGCGCGTCGCGCAGCCCGCGCACCAGGTCCCACAGATCGGCGCGGCTGCCCGGGTCGAGCCCGGTCGTCGGCTCGTCCAGGAAGAGGACCGCGGGGCGGTGCGTGAGCCCCATCGCGAGGTCGAGGCGCCGGCGCTGCCCGCCGGAGAGCGCGCCCGTGCGGCGGTCCATGAGCGCGCCGAGCCCGAGGTCGGCGGCCAGCTCCTCGGCCCGGTCCCGCGCCTGAGCCTTCGTCAGCCCGTACAGGCGGCCCTGGGTGACGAGCTCCTCGCGCACCGAGACGGTCGGGTCGACGCCGCCGGACTGCGCCACGTAGCCCACCGCGCGCCGCACGCCCGCCGGGTCGGTGACGAGGTCGCAGCCCGCGACGGTGGCGGCGCCCCCGGTCGGCGCGAGGAGCGTGGTGAGCATGCGCAGGGTGGTCGTCTTGCCCGCCCCGTTCGGCCCGAGGAAGCCGAGGATCTCGCCGGCGGGGACCCGCAGGTCGATGCCCCGGACCGCCTCCACGGGCCCCTGCCTGGTCATGAAGGTCCGGGCGAGCCCGGACGTGCTGATGACTGCCATGGGCGCAAGAAAAACAGAGTCACTTAAATTTTGCAACGTCCCCAAAAATTGATGGACCTCAGGAACGGCTAGGCTCGGGACATGGCAGAAGGGCTCAGGGAGCGGAAGAAGCGCCGGACCAGGCAGTACATCTCGGACGTCGCGACCGGGCTGTTCCTGGAGCGCGGCTTCGACGCGGTGACCGTCGCGGAGGTCGCGGACGCCGCGGACGTCTCCGTGAACACGGTCTACAACTACTTCCCGGCCAAGGAGGACCTGTTCCTCGACCGCAGCGCCGGCGTCGTCGACCGGATGTCGCGCTGGGTGCGCGGCCGGGCCGTGGGGGAGTCCGCGGCCCGGGCCGTTCTGCGCGAACTGCGCGAAGAGGTCGAATCCGTGTCGCCGCGCGTGGGCCTGATGGACGGTTACTCCCGGTTCATGCGTGTCCTGCACGACGCCCCGACCCTGCGCTCCCGCATGTGGCGGCTGTCCCAGGAGGTCCTGGAGAACATCGAGGAGACCCTGCGCGAGGAGGTCGGCGCCGACCCGCTCGACCCGCGCCCCACCCTCGTCGCCGGCCAGATCAACTGGGTGCACCAGACGGTCATGGGGGAGATCGGCCGCCGCATGATGGCGGGCGGCCGCCCCGACGAGGTCTCCCGCGAGATGCTCGACGTCCTCGACGACATCGAGGACCTGTTGAGCGACAAGGTGCTCAACTACGCCGTACGCGGCGCGTGATGGGCGCGAGGTCCCGCCGATGCGCCGTACCGGTGTGATGTCCGTCATTCGAGACGTGACGCGCATCTCTTAGCGGCCACACGGCCCCTCACGGACGCTAAGGTCCGCAAAAGAGCAATGTGAACAGTGGTTAAGCGGTATGCGCCGGCACGCTCGGCGGTACGGCGCTTTCGCGGTTAGGGGAGTCGCACGTGGCAGGGAAGCTCGCCGTCATCGGCGCCGGTCTCATGGGGTCCGGCATCGCCCAGGTATCGGCCCAGGCCGGCTGGGACGTCGTCCTGCGCGACGTCACCGACGAGGCCCTCGCCCGGGGCACCGGCGGGATCAAGGCGTCGTACGACAAGTTCGTGAGCAAGGGCAAGCTGAGCGCCGAGGACGCCGAGGCGGCGCTCGGGCGCATCACCACGACGACGGATCTGGACGCCGCCGCCGACGCCGACATCGTCGTCGAGGCCGTCTTCGAGAAGCTCGAGGTCAAGCACGACATCTTCCGCACGCTCGACAAGATCGTGCGGGACGACGCCGTGCTCGCGTCCAACACCTCCGCCATCCCGATCACCAAGATCGCGGCGGTCACCGAGCACCCCGAGCGGGTCGTCGGAGCGCACTTCTTCTCGCCCGTCCCGATGATGCAGCTGTGCGAGCTGGTGCGCGGCTACAAGACGAGTGACGAAACGCTCGCGAAGACCCGGGAGTTCGCCGAGTCCGTCGGCAAGACCTGCATCGTCGTCAACCGCGACGTGGCCGGCTTCGTGACGACCCGTCTCATCTCCGCCCTCGTCGTCGAGGCCGCGAAGCTGTACGAGTCGGGCGTCGCCACCGCCGAGGACATCGACATCGCCTGCAAGCTGGGCTTCGGGCACGCGATGGGCCCGCTCGCCACGGCCGACCTCACGGGCGTCGACATCCTGCTGCACGCCACCGAGAACATCTACACGGAGTCCCAGGACGAGAAGTTCGCGCCGCCGGAGCTGATGCGCCGGATGGTGGACGCGGGTGACATCGGCCGCAAGAGCGGGCAGGGCTTCTACAAGCACGGCTGAACGCACGATCGAACGCGGGCCTGACGCCATGTCACCCCTCGGGGTGATTTCGGTATCGGTTCGCTTACGGACGGCAACTTCTGACGCCTCGCGCCAGTCAGTTGCAGTGACATACCCAGATCACCTGGATCACCCAGATCGCCTGGATCACACGGACACCTCTCGTACTCAGGGGGAGCGCATATGCACATCAGGGGCGACCACGCCGAGCTGGTCGTCGGGGGGCGCCTCGACGTCCGCAGCGCGGCGGACGCCCGTACGGTCCTGCACACTGCCGTCGACGACGGCATCGGTGATCTGGTGCTCGACCTGTCCGGACTGGACTCGTGGGACGCGACCGGTCTGGGCGTCATCATGGGCGCCCACCGGCGCGCCGGCCGCTGCGGCCGGCGCCTCGTGCTGAGAGGCGTACCGGCGCAGATGCAGCGCCTGCTGGTCGCGACGCGACTGCACCGGATCCTGGCCATCGAGGGCGGCATCGGCGTGGAGTCGCTGCCGCGCGTCTGAGCTCCGGACGGCGAAAAGACGGCCCAGGGCCCCGGGCCCACGGATGAATCGTTCATTCCAGTGGGAAGCGCGCACAATCCTCACGAGACTGTGATGTCTCGGGCGCCGCGGCACCCCGCGTGTTCGTAGATACTGTGCCAAGGTCTAGGGTTCGGTCGCCCGCGGTACGACACCCGCCGCGCGGGCACCGGACCAGAAGCGACAGCGCAGTGTGCACAGGCCGGGAGGGGCAGCGGCACACCACGCTTTTGGGGGGCTTTGACCATGGACCCGATCAACCGGGGACCGGAAGATTTCGGCCAGGACCGGCCGGGTGGCGACACGCCCGGCCACGGGGGCCGGACACGGCCGCCACGCGACCCCGTCACGCCCGACTTCGGCCAGCCCGCGCCCGCGCTCGCCCGCACGGTGCAGCTGGTCTCCGGCGACTTCCTGCTGACCGTCAACCCCGTCGACGGCAGCGAGATCGAGCCCTGCCCGCCCGGCGAGCGCCCGGGCCGGCCCGTCAAGTACGACGCCACCGAGCGCGCCGAACGGGCGCGCGCGGCCCGCCCGCCGCTGCCGCCGGGCCCCGCGCTGCCCCGGCTCCCGCTCCTGGAGCGCCAGGAGGTCCGTGAGCGCCTCGTCCGGCTGCTCGCCCGCGGTCGCTCCGTACGCCTGACCGGACCCTCCGGCTCGGGCCGCACCGCGCTGCTCGACCAGCTCGCCGACGACTGCCTCGACATCGCGCCCGACGGAGTCATCCGGCTCTCCGGCCACCGCCGCTCCGCCACCGACCTCCTGTACGACCTCTTCGGCACCGTCTACAACGCGCCGCTGCACCGCCCCGACCGCGCGCTCCTGCTCGAACTCGTCCGCGGCATAGGCGCCGTCGTCCTCCTGGACGACCTCGAGTTCGGCGGCGACGCGCTCGACGAGCTTCTCGACGCCACGCCCGAGTGCGCTTTCCTGCTCGCCGCCACACCCGACGTCGCCGCCCCCTCCGCCGACGCCCACGTCGAGGAGGTCCTCCTCGAAGGCCTCGGCCGCGGCGGCAGCCTGGAGCTCCTGGAGCGCGCCGTCGGCCGCGTGCTCACCGACGAAGAGACCCAGTGGGCCGGCGACCTGTGGTTCGAGTCCGAGGGACTCCCGCTGCGCTTCGCCCAGGCCGGAGCCCTGCTCCGCCAGCGCGACCGGCTGAGCGCCGCGTCGAGCGCCTTCGACGACCTCAGCGTCTTCGACGCCCCCGCCGCCGCCGACGCGGCGCCGGACGCACCCGTCGACGGAGCGGGCGGGTCGGACGTGCCGCTGCCCTCGCTCGCCGAGGGCGCCGCGCCCGCCGCGCTGCTCGCCTCCCGGCTGAGCGCCTCGGCCCGCGACACCCTTCGCTTCGCCGTCCTGCTCGGCGGCGAGATCCCGCACCAGGCGCACCTGCCCGCGCTCGTCGGCGACACGCACGCCGACGCCGCCCTCGCCGAGCTCGTCTCGAGTGCCCTCGTCACCTCCGTCGGCGGCCACTACCGGCTCGCGTCCGGCGTCCGCACCCAGCTGGAGGGCGTGGGCTACGGCGACGACAGTGCCGAGCGCGCCCGCACCGCCGCCCTCCACTACGCCTGGTGGGCCGGACACCCCTCCGTCGGGCCCGAGCGGGTCGCCGCCGAGAGCGACGCCGTCCTTGCCGCGCTGAGCGCCCTGCTGCCCCTGACGGCCCCGCCCGCCGAGGGCGAGACCAGTCCCGCCGTGGAGCTGGCCCGTGCCGCCGCGCCCGCGTTCGCCGCCGGGCTCGCCTGGAGCGCCTGGGAGCGCGCCCTGCGAGCCGGCCAGGAGGCGACCCGGCTGGCCGGGGACGTACCCGAAGAGGCCTACTTCCACCACGAGTTGGGCATCCTCGCGCTGCTCGGCGGGCAGCTCGACCGCGCCCGCGCCGAACTGGAGGCCTCCATCGGGCTGCGCGGCGCCCTCGCCGACAAGCGCGGCACGATAGCGGGCCGGCGCGCGCTCGCCCTGGTCGCGGACCGCTCCGGCGGCGTCCTGCCCGGCGGCCGCACCGCCGCGGGCGAGGAGGTCCCCGACGCGATGCACGAGGAGTCCGCGTCGCCGCCCGCCGGCATCCCCGCGGCCTCCGCCCTCTACGCCGCCCCGCCGCGCGAGCCGGAGACGCTGGTGAGCCGGCAGGCCGCCGTGCCGCCCGCGCCCGTCGTCGACGGCGGGCGGGAGCCTGCCCGCAAGTCCCTCGTCAGCGGCACCCGGCGCAACCTCGTCGCGGCCGGGGCCGGGGCGCTGCTCGTCGCCGTGCTCGGCACCGTCGTGACGCTCGGCGCCACGTCCAGCAACGAGCCGCCCTCCGACAGCGTCGGCACCCGTCCGACGGCCTCCGTGGACGACGGCGGCGACGGGCTCGTCACGGACCCGGTGGATCCCGCCGCCACCGGGGACGGGGCCTCGGCGCGGCCGGGCGACACCGGCGCCTCCGGATCGCCCACACCCTCGGACTCGGCCAGCGGATCGCCCTCCGGGGAGCCGAGCGAGTCCGCGTCGTCGGACGCCCCCTCTCAGTCGCCCACGAAGTCTCCGACGAAGAAGCCCACCACCAAGCCGCCGACGACCACGAGGCCGCCGACGACCAAGCCTCCGACGTCCTCGGCCCCGCCGACCTCCCAGCCGCCCTCGTCCTCGCCGCCGGCGACCGACACCGGCGCCCCACCGGAGTCGGCCCCCGGCGCCTCCGACTCCGGCTCGGCGGAGGCTTCGTAGGGGAGCGGGGTCGTGTCGGTGTACGGCTCCGCCACGTGGACACGGCGGAGCCGCAGAAGACCGCAGACGCGTCGGTGTCCTGAGCTCCGCCGCCCGCTGTGCCGCCCTCGTCCGACGCGCCTGGAGCCTCCGATTCCGGCTCCGGGGAGGCTTCGTAGGGGCGGCGCGGAGCCGTATCGGCGTGCGGCCTCCCCGGCGCCCCCTTCGGCTCCGCCGAAGTCCCGTGGCGGGCGGTGCCGGTCACGGAAAAGCCGCAGACGCTGAGCGTCTGCGGCTTTCGTCTCGGGGTGCTCAGAACAGGCGGAGCTTGTCGTCCTCGATGCCGCGCAGGGCGTTGTAGTCGAGGACGGCGCAGCCGATGCCGCGGTCCGTCGCGAGGACACGGGCCTGCGGCTTGATCTCCTGGGCGGCGAAGATGCCGCGGACCGGCGCCAGGTGCGGGTCCCGGTTCAAGAGCTCGAGGTAGCGGGTGAGTTGCTCGACGCCGTCGATCTCACCACGCCGCTTGATCTCGACCGCCACGGTCTGCCCGTCGGCGTCCCGGCACAGGATGTCGACCGGCCCGATCGCGGTCATGTACTCGCGCCGGATCAGCGAGTAGCCCTCGCCGAGCGTCTCGATGCGGTCGGCGAGCAGCTCCTGGAGGTGCGCTTCCACGCCGTCCTTGATGAGACCCGGGTCCACGCCCAGCTCGTGCGAGGAGTCGTGGAGGATCTCCTCCATCGTGATGATCAGTTTCTCGCCCGCTTTGTTGATGACGGTCCACGTGCCCTCGTCGTCGCCGCTGCCCTCCTTCAGGGTGCACGGCGGGGACATCCAGTTGAGGGGCTTGTAGGCCCGGTCGTCCGCGTGGATGGAGACACTGCCGTCCGCCTTCACGAGGATCAGGCGGGGTGCCGACGGGAGATGGGCGGTGAGCCGGCCCGCGTAGTCCACGGAGCAGCGGGCGATGACAAGACGCATGGTCGGCAACGCTACTCGACCCGGACCGGTCCGCGCACTTCGCCCGGGGACGCCCCCTGCGCCCCCTCACGGTCCACCCCTTTTGTTCCGGTAGCCGCCTGTTCGGCAATGGCCGGTTGTGTACGAACCGTACGCGCTACGCCCTGTTGTCGTCCGGTTGCGTTGCTTACCGTAGAAGCAGGAGGTCGCGACGCGTGCACGCTGCGTGTTCGCTGCGCTGTGCGTGCCGCGGGCTCCCGGCCTGTCCGTCAACCCCCGCCATCCCGCGGGGGTGCGAGAGGAGAACCCATGTCGCTCGACGTCTCACCGGCCCTGTTGGAACAGGCCGAGCGAGGCGAGGTCGACGAAGCCGACTTCGTCGACTGCGTCCGGACCTCCCTGCCTTACGCCTGGGAGATGATCAGCTCCCTGGTGGCCCAGCTGAAGGTCGACGGCGGCCCCTTCGCCGACAACCAGACGCCGCCGCCGGACGAGCAGGCACGCGGCCAGCTGCTGCGTGCGCTCGCGAGCGACGCGATACGCGGCGCCCTGCAGCGGCACTTCGGGGTGCGGCTCGCGTTCCAGAACTGCCACCGGGTCGCGGTCTTCCCGCAGGACCCCGCGGTGGACGAGACGCTGGCCCGCTTCACCTCGGCCCGTAACCAGCTGCTCAACCAGTCGCCCGAGCTGCGCGACTGCTGACGGCCGGGGCCGACTTCCGTTTGCCGCCCCGTACCCGGGAGGTGCATCTGTACCGGGCGGCAAGCACCACCGCCGTACCGGCATGCCCCGCGCCGCTTCCTGCCCGACCCGAGGGACCACCCGGCCGGTCAGTCGAGCTGCACCAGCACCTCGGCTCCCAGGCGTCGTACGTTCTCCTCCGTCGCCGCGAGATCGCCGGATCCCTCGACCAGCAGCGCGAAGCGCGAGATGCCCGTCCGCTCGGACGTGGCGGCCAGCCGGTCCGCGCACAGCTGCGGCGTGCCCACGGGGTGCAGCCCGCACAGCAACTCCGTGTACGCGTGCGGGTCACGCATCGCGCGCGCCCGCCCGTCCACCGTCACATGTGCGTCCAGGCCTTGTTTCAGCCAACCCGGCATCGCCTTCAGAAGCGTCTCCACGGCCTCCCGGCGCGTGTCACCGATCTGGGCGACACCGGCCGCCACATGAGGCGCCGTGAGGATCTCCTCGGCGTCGCGGCCGGCCTCCCGGGCGCAGCGCCGCCACAGCGCGACCATCTCCGCCTTGTCCTCGTCCCCGATGTGCATGCCGAGCAGCATCGGCAGGCCCCGCTCGGCCGCGAGCCGCACCGTCTTCGGCGAGGTGCAGGCCACGACGACCTCGGGCCCGGCGGGCGCCGCCCCCTCGATCGCCTCCGCGGGCCGCGGCACGACGGCGACCTCGCGGAAGCCGAACCGCTCGCCCTCACCCGCCACACGGGACTCGCTCAGCCAGCGCAGCAGCAGGTCCAGGGACTCAGGGAAGCCCGACTCGTACGCCGCGAGGCCACTGCCGAACACCTCCAGGTCCACCCACGGCCCGCCGCGCCCGACACCCAGCGAGAAGCGCCCGCCGGAGGTCAGGTGCAGCAGCGCCGCCTGCTCGCCCAGGGCCACCGGATGGACCGTCGGCAGCACGCTCACGGCGGTGCCGACGCGCAGCGTCCGGGTGCGGCCGAGCAGCAGCGCGGCCAGCGTGATCGCCGACGGGCACGTCCCGTACGGCACGAAGTGGTGCTCCGCGAGCCACACGGAGTCCAGGCCCGCCTCCTCGGCGACCTCGGCCGACCGCACCGCACGGTGCAGCGCCTCTCCCTGCCCCTGGCCCGGGAACTGGGCTGCCAGTACAAACGTTCCTACGCGCATCGCACTCCTGCCTTCCGTGGCGCCGACGCGGGCACTCCCCCTGAGGGCAATAACGGGTGGCAAGTGCCAAAGACACGGCTGTGCGGGAAGATTGGCGGATTTTCCCAAGATCCCCTCGAACGGGCCCCGGCCGTGACGAGGGTGACGACCGTCGGGTACCCGCCGCGCGCCGGGCTACGCTGGACGGGACCCCTGCCCCGCAGCACCCGTGAGGTGAGCCGTGTCCCCGCGTCGTAACCGCCCCCACTCCGGCGGACCGTCCGGCAGCAGCGAGGACGAGGGGAGGCGGTACGGCGGGTTCCAGTCCACCGAGAGCTGGCAGGGCGAGGAGTGGAGCGTGCGGCACGTCGCGGGCGCGAGCGCCGCCGGCAAGACGTACCGCTGTCCCGGCTGCGACCAGGAGATCGCCTCGGGCGTCGCCCACGTCGTGGCCTGGCCCGAGTACGGGGGAGTGGACGACCGGCGGCACTGGCACAAGGCGTGCTGGAACGCGAAGGACCGCCGCACCACGAAGGTGCAGCGGTCCCGGAACGCGCCGCGCCACTGAGGGCGGGCAAAAGCCCGTTACACGTCCCGGCTGTTGAGCGAGAGGAACGCGCCGCCGAGCGCGATGCCCGTCACCACGAGCATGAACCACAGCGGGTCCCAGCCGGTCGGGCCGCTTCCGCCGGCCACCGAGTCGCCGTACAGCACGATCAGCTGGCTGGGCACCGAGTACTCGAGCAGGGCCTGCTGCACGTCCTTGAGCGACTGGGCGAACATGAACATCGCGAGGACCAGCGGCAGCAGCACCAGGCCGATCATGATCGTGATCGCGCCCGCCGAGTGCCGCACCAGCGTGCCGACGGCGAGGCCGAGCAGACCGAGCAGCGCCACGAACAGGCCGACGCCGACGGTCGCCTTGAACCACGCGGAGCCGCTCGGCGAGTCCGCGCCGACGATGCCCACCTGGAGCGCGCCGACCAGCGCCGCGAGCACCGTCGTCAGCGTGAAGACGAGCGCGAAGAACACGATCGCCTTCGCGGCGAGCACCCGGCTGCGGCTGGAGCAGGCCGTCATCGTCGTACGGATCATGCCGGTGCCGTACTCCGACGCGATGGTCAGCACGCCCAGCGTGATCACGCAGATCGTGCCGAGCAGCACGCCGAAGAAGCCGAGGCCCAGCACGTCGTTCGCGCCGGCGTCCACGGTGTCGGCCGCCGCGACGACGGCCGCGGAGGCGAGGCCGATGCCGACCATCAGCAGGGCCATCACGCCGAGCGTCCACATCGTGGAGCGCACCGAGCGGATCTTCGTCCACTCCGAGAGCAGCGCGTCGCCGAGGTGCGCGCGGCGCACCGGGATCGGCGAGGCGTACGAGGCGCCGGCCAGCTGCCAGTCGGGCGTCGCCGGGGGCTGCTGCGGGGCGGCGTAGGGCTGGGGCGGCGTGCTCATCGGGCGTCCTTGTCCATGGTCGGGGCGGCGGCGGGCGGCGCCGCGGGCGGCTGGGGCAGCGGCTGGGCCGGAGCCTGGGGCTGGGCCTGCGCGGGCGCCGCGTACGGGTTCTGCTGCGCGGGCTGCTGCTGCGGGGCCTGCTCCTGGGGCGGCGGCGGGGCGTACCAGCCGGGCTGGCCCTGGCCGGCGACCGGCATCTGCTGCGGCGCCACCGCGCCCGGCGGCAGCGGCTGCTGCAGCCCGGCCCGCTGGTCCACCGTGGAGCGGTAGTCGACGGCGCCCTGCGTCATCCGCATGTACGCCTCCTCCAGCGAGGCCTGGTGCGGCGACAGCTCCCACAGCCGGACGTCCGACTCGTGCGCCAGGTCGCTGATCCGCGGCAGCGGCAGCCCGGTGACCCGCAGCGCCCCGTCCTGCTCGGGCAGCACCTGCCCGCCGGCCTCGGTCAGCGCGGCGGACAGCTTCTCGCGCTGCTGCGGCTCGATGTCGGGGGTGCGGACCCGGGCGAAGCCCGCCGAGTTGTGCGCGATGAAGTCCCGCACGCTCATGTCGGCGAGCAGCTGCCCGCGCCCGATGACGATCAGGTGCTCGGCGGTCAGCGCCATCTCACTCATCAGGTGCGAGGAGACGAAGACGGTGCGGCCCTCGGCGGCGAGCGACTTCATCAGGTTCCTCACCCAGAGGATGCCCTCGGGGTCCAGGCCGTTGACCGGCTCGTCGAAGAGCAGCACCTGCGGGTCGCCGAGCAGCGCGGCCGCGATGCCGAGCCGCTGCCCCATGCCGAGCGAGAACCCCTTGGAGCGGCGCTTGGCGACGTCCTGCAGACCGACGACCCCGAGCACCTCGTCGACCCGCCGGGCCGGGATGCCGGCGAGCTGCGCCAGGCACAGCAGGTGGCTGCGGGCGGCCCGGCCGCCGTGCATCGCCTTGGCGTCGAGCAGCGCGCCGACCTGGCGCGGCGCGTTCGGCAGCTTGTTGTACGGGTAGCCGCCGATCGTCACCTGACCCGAGGTGGGCTGGTCAAGGCCCAGGATCATGCGCATCGTCGTCGACTTGCCCGACCCGTTGGGTCCGAGGAAGCCCGTGACGGTTCCCGGCCGCACCTGGAAGGAAAGGTTGTACACGGCCGTCTTCGCGCCGTAGCGCTTCGTCAGGCCGACTGCCTCGATCATTCTCCGCACCCATCGGAAGTTCTGAACGGTTCGACAAGGTTCAGGACGTCGGGGCACACGCCCCCGTAAGGGTTAGGAGGGTAGTCGAGCGCTGACGGTTCCGGCCAAGAGAAAGTAAAGGCGTCGCTCAGCCCTGTGGGGGCAGCGATCCGCCCAGCGGCGGCAGCTCGTCGTACAGGCGCGGACGCGGAGCGTCGTCGAGGTACGTCAGGAACTCGGTCTGCGGCAGCACCCAGCCCTCCTCGCCGAAGATCCGCGTCCCGTGCTCGCGCACCGCCGCGTCGGCCCCGGCGGTCGCCACCCAGCTCTCGGCGTCGGGCCCGAGCAGCTCCGCGAGGCGGGGCGAGTCCTTCAGGAGCGCGGCGAGCAGCTCGGCCTGGTCGCCGCCGCCCGGCCGCGGCCGCCCGGTCAGCGGGTCGGCGAGCACCCCGTGCGCGCTGAAGTAGATGTACGCGCCGCCCAGCCGCTCCCCGGACGGCATCGTCATCTCGAACGAGTCGCCCGGCAGTATCGCCCGCCGGTAGTCGGGGAACTCGGTGTCGTCGACCGCCTTGAGCTGCGTCGCGTCCAGCCAGGTCACCACCAGCCGCGTCGTCGCCTCCCGGTCCACGTACGGGGTGCCCGCGACGTAGCCGGCCGGGCTGATGTGCCCCGAGCAGCCGACCGCCACACCGCGCACCTCCACCGGCACCATCGGCACCTGCGCCGGGATGCCGAGCCGGGTCAGCTTGTACGTGACCTGGCCGGGGGAGGCGTTCGAGCCGACGGCGATCACCGGGTGGCGGCGGCCCGTGACGGCCTGCCCGCGGTCGACGAGGGCCTCGTCGAGCCGGCGCTGCGCCGCGGCCTCCTGGGCACGCTCCTCCACGAACCACTCGCCGAGCCGCAGGGGCCGTACGTCGAGTTCGAGCAGCTCGTCGCCGGTGAGCAGGGAGGGGGCGGTGATGGGCCGCCCCGGGTAGAGCAGGGGCTCCTGGGCGGGTACCCCGTCCAGTCCGAGCGCCGCCAGGCTTCGGTCCTCAGTCCTCACGATGACGCCCTTCAGGATGGTCAGGGGGTGCGGGGACAGCTTTCCACGGGAACTGCTACCCGCGCGGCGCCTTCGGTGTGCCTGCTCGGGCCGACGGATCGCCCGGCGCCGGGCGGAAGGTTCGGTTCCGGCCCTAGAATTTCCATCAAGTTGCTGTGTGGCACGGGGAGTTGGGGCGATGAGGGCTTGGCGGCGCGGTCGGCGGAACCATCCCCGGTACCGGACGTCCGTTCGCGGGTGGATCGCCGGGCGGACGGTCGTCTCCCTGATCCTGATGACCCTGGCCGGGCTGAGCGCCCTCGCCGCCGTCATCGCGGTGCTGTGGACGCTCACCGAGCACTCCTCGCGCTCGATGGCCGAACGGTTCGGCGACCAGGAGGCGCTGCTCGACCTCGGCCTCTCCGCGCTGCGGGCCTGCGTCGGCACGGACAGCCTGAGCCCCGAGCCGCGCTCCACCTCCCACCAGATCCTGGCCACCGTCGCCTCCGTGACCGGGGCGCTCGCCCCGGCCGTGCTCCTCGGCTTCGTCCTGATCAAGATTTTCGCCCTGCGCCCCTTCGTCTGGCGGCGCCGGGCCTCCGTCTCGCACGCCTGGACCGCCGACTTCCCCGGCTACTCCCGCGACCACGCGCGCAGCGAGGACGCGGTCATCGCGGTCCGCTTCTACAACCGCTTCGACAACCTCTCCGTCGTCGACCTGCACGCCCGCGCCCATCTGCGCTACCTGGAGCGCTCGCCCCACGACGGCAGCCTCGTCATCTACAAGAAGTGGCTGAAGGTCCTCGACGAGAAGGGCGAGCCGGCCGACGAGCGCTCGTGGCTCGCCGTGGAACGCGGGGCGCCGTTCACCGTGTGGATACCGGTCGACGCCCCGGTGACCGCCCTGCCGTTCACCCGCATCCAGGGCAAGGACCTGTCGAGCTCCACCGGCGTGGAGCTGATGGTGCGGCTCACGGCGCGCACGGTGGGGCTGGGCACGGAGGTCGCCGACGAGCGCTGGTTCAAGGTCGGGCCCGAGGACTTCGAGCTGGGGCGCTTCGTGCCGCTGGAGCCCGAGACCGGCCGCGACGTGTGGCAGTGGTCGGGCTGGCGGGGCTTCGACGCGCTGCTGCCGCCCGAACCCCGCCCGGCCCCCGATCCCGAGCCGGGCGTCAGGCGTCCCGCTTCTTGAGGAGGGCGTAGCCCGCGAGGAGGGCCGCCGCGACCCAGGCGACCAGGATCGCCAGGCCCGCCCAGGGACCGTACGGGGCGTCGTCCTGGGGGATCACCTGCATGATCTTCTGGCCCGCCTGGTCGGGGAAGTACTGGCCGACCTTCCTCGTCGCGGAGACGCCGCCGAGGATCGGGGAGACCAGGAACAGGAACGGCATGAGGATGCCCAGCGACAGCATGGGGGAGCGGAGCATCGTGGCGACACCCATCGAGAACATGCCCATCAGCGTCATGTAGAGGGCCGCGCCGAGCACCGCGCGCAGCACGTTCGGCTCGCCCAGGTCCGTGCTGTGGTCGCCGAGCATCGCCTGGCCGAGGAAGAACGCGGCGAAGCTCGTGATCAGCGAGACGACGAGCGCGAGCAGCGTCGCGACGGCCACCTTGGCGAACAGGAAGGTGCCGCGCTGCGGGACGGCGGCCAGCGAGGTGCGGATCATGCCGCTGCTGTACTCGCTCGCCACCACGAGGACACCGAAGACCACCATCGCGAGCTGGCCGAGCGTCAGGCCCGCGAAGGACACGAAGGTGGGGTCGAAGGTGAGCCGGTCCTTGGCGGACATGTTGGAGAACTCGTTGTTCGACAGGGCGCTGATCAGCATGCCGAGGCCGACCGACACGATCACCGCGAGACTGAGCGTGAGGGCCGTCGAGTTGACTGACTTGATCTTGGTCCACTCGGACTTGAGGACCTGGGCCGCGGCCATCTCAGGCCCCCTTCCGGTCGGTGCCCTGCTGCCAGGAGGCGCCCCAGCCGCCCGGCTGCGGGCCGGGCCGCTCCTCGGGCGGAGCGAGGGCATCCGGCGGCAGCGCCTCCGGGGGCAGGTGCCCGGTGGTGTCCGAGTGCGCGTGGTACTCGACGGACTCGGCCGTCAGCCGCATGAACGCCTCCTCCAGGGACGCCTGCTGCGGGCTCAGCTCGTGCAGCGTCAGATGGTGGCTCGCGGCCAGGTCGCCGAGCTTCTCGGGGGTGTGCCCGTCGACCTCCAGCGTGCCGCCGCCGGCTTCGACGACGGTGATCCCGGACTCGTGCAGCACGTCGAGCAGCCGCTCGTGCTGCGGGGAGCGCAGCCGTACGTACGAGCGCGAGTTCTGCCGGATGAACTCGGCCATGGAGGTGTCGGCGAGGAGCCGGCCCTGGCCGATCACCACGAGGTGGTCGGCGGTCAGCGCCATCTCGCTCATCAGGTGCGAGGAGACGAACACGGTGCGGCCGGCCGCCGCGAGGGACTTCATCAGGTTGCGGATCCAGTGGATGCCCTCGGGGTCGAGCCCGTTGACCGGCTCGTCGAACATCAGGATCTTCGGGTCGCCGAGCAGCGCCGCCGCGATGCCGAGCCGCTGGCCCATGCCGAGCGAGAACCCCTTGGCCTTCTTCTTGGCCACCGAGGTGAGACCGACCGTCTCCAGGACCTCGCCGACGCGTCCGCGCGGGATGCCGTTGGACTGCGCCAGACACAGTAGATGGTTGTAGGCGCTGCGGCCGCCGTGCATCGCCTTCGCGTCCAGGAGCGCGCCGATCGCGGTGAGCGGGTCCTTCAGCTGGGCGTAGTGCCTGCCGTCGATGCGGACGCTGCCGGCGGTCGGGTTGTCCAGGCCCAGCATCATGCGCATGGTGGTGGACTTGCCCGCGCCGTTCGGGCCGAGGAAGCCGGTGACGATGCCGGGTCTGACGGTGAAGGTCAGGTGGTCGACGGCCACCTTGTCGCCGTACCGCTTGGTCAGCCCCTCGAGCTCGATCATGCGCCCACGCTAAAACGCACCAAAGCCCCCCGCCACCTCTGTGGGGGCAGGGGGCTTTCCGGGGTGATGCGGACTACCGGGACTGCTGCGCCGGAACCCCACGCGAGATGGGCTCGTCCTCGACGGGCGCGCCCGCGGCGGCGACAGCGGCGCCCGTGAGCGTCGCCAGCATCTCGCGCACGTTCGTCAGCTGCGCGTTGATCGAGTCGCGGCGGTTGGTCAGCGCGGCCAGCTCCCGCTCCGATTCCGAGCGGATCCGGTCGGCCTTGGCGTTCGCGTCGGCCACGATGTCCTCGGCCTGGCGCTGGGCCGTCTCCACCGTCTGGCGGGCGCGGCGCTCGGCGTCCGTACGCAGCTTCTCCGCCTCCAGGCGGAGCTGCTCGGCACGGTGCTCGATCTCGGCGAGGCGCTTCTCGGCCTTGGCCTGACGGGAGGCCAGGTCGCGCTCGGACTGCTCGCGGCGCTTGGCCAGGTTCGTCTCGAAGTCCGCGGCGGCCTGGGCGGCCTTGGCGCGGGTCTCCTCGAAGAGGGCGTCCGCCTCCTCGCGCTTGGACTGCGCGTCCTTCTGCGCCTCGGTGCGCAGCGCGGACGCCTCGCCCTTGGCCTTCTCGACGATCCGAACGCCCTCGTCCTCCGCCTTGGACTTGCGCTCGGCGGCGAACGACTCCGCATCGTTGCGCACCTGCTGGGCCGCCGACTCGGCGAGCTCACGGTGCTGCTCGGCGGCCCGGCGGGCCTCCTCGCGCAGGTCCTTGGCCTCTTCCTCGGCGAGCCGGAGGATCTTCTCGACGCGGGCGCCGAGGCCGGCGTACGACGGCTCCGCGTCGTTCACCTGCGCCTGGGCGTTCTGCGTCTCGAGGTGGAGCTCCTCGATGCGCTTTTCCAGAGCAGTGATGCGGGCAAGAGCGCTGTCACGGTCGGAGACGAGCTTGGAAATACGTTCGTCCACCTGCGCGCGGTCGTACCCACGCCGCACAAGCTCGAAGCCGTAGGGGGAAGTGTCGCTCATGGGGTTCCTGTCAAATGAGACCGGTGTGAGGTGATAGAGGGAATCCTAGGGGTCCAAGCGGCGTGTCATCGAGCAGATGCCCGTTTGATCTGGAGAATGACACCCCTTTTGGGTGGCGTACCGGCGGACGGCTTGCGAGAACGAGGGCCAAAGGTCCTTGTCATGCATGACAGTTGGCCCTCTGGCTAGCCCTCCGAGCCCTTGCCACCCGAACGTGTGGCCCCGGCCGCCGCACCCGCCTTGACGCCACCGTCCTTGCCCGAGCCGGACGGCGCCTCAAAACTCTCCAACGCTTCGAGCACGTCCTGGACACGCGAAATCTCGGCATTGATGTCCTCGCGGCGCCGGACCAGCACATCCAGCTCGCGCTGACCCTTTTCGATCATGGAAGCGGCCTCGGCCTCCGCATCGCTCTTGATCTTTTCCGCCTCGCGCGTGAGCTCGGCCTTTTTCGTCTCGGCTTCCTTGAGCAGGCCCTCGGCCTTCTTCACGGCGGCGATACGGACCTTGCCGGCCTCCGAATTGGCGTCGTTCAGCAGGTCCTTGGCCTTGGTCTGAGCCTCCGCCAGCTGCTCCTCGGCGGCCTTGACCAGGGCGTCGCACCGCTCGCCCGCGTTCTTCATCGCCTCCGCCGACTCGCGGCGGGCCCGGTCGTGCAGATCCTCGATCTCCGAGGTGATGCGGTCGCGCAGCTCCTCGGCCCGCTCCCGGATCTGCGTCGCGTCCCGGCGCGCGCCGACGAGCAGCTCGTCCGCGTCCGTACGGGCCTTCTCCACCAGCGAGTTGCCCTCGACCGTGGCCTCGGAGACCAGCCGCTCCGCCTCGTTGCGCGCCGCGCCCACCATCGTGTCCGCCTGCGCCTCGGCGTCGGCCGTCTTCTTCTGCGCCGCCTCCTGCGCCTCACGGGTCAGCTTGTCGGCCTCGGCCGCGGACTCCGTGATGAGCTTGTCGACCTGCTCCGCCGCCTCCGTACGCCGCTTGCCCGCGTCCTTGCGCGCCTCGTCGAGGGTGCGCTCGGCCTCCTCGCGGGCCGCCGTCGTGATGCGCTCCGCCTCCGCCGCCGCGTCCGCCTTGACCCGCTCGGACTCGGTGCGGATCCGCTCGGCGTGCTGCTGCGCGGAGCCGACCGTCTCGGCGGCCTCGGCCCGCAGCCGCTCCGCGTCCCCGGTCGCGTCCGCGATCAGCTTCTCCGCCTTGGCCACGGCCTCGGTACGGACCCGCTCGGCCTCGTCCCGCGTCTCCCGCGTCAACTGCTCGGCCGCCGACGTCGATTCGGCGGCCAGCCGCTCGGCCTCCGCCGCGGCGTCGCCGACCAGCGTCTCGGCGCGGGCCGTGGACTCGGCGCGGACCCGCTCCGCCTCCGCGTTCGTCTCCGTCGTCAGGCGCTCCGCCTCGGCGCGCGCCTCCGTGATCAGGGAGTCCGCCTGCGTGGCCGCGTCGGACCGGATCCGGTTGGCGTCCTCGCGGGCCTCGGCGCGGGTGCGCGAGGCGTCCTGGTCCGCCGACGTCCGCAGGTCCGAGACCTCCGTACGGACCCGCTGGGCGTGCTCCGAGGCGTCCGTACGGAGCCGCTCGGCCTCCTCCAGAGCCTCCGAGACGGTGTGCTCCGCGAGGGACTTGGCGGCGTCCGCCTCCGCGGTGGCCTCGGCCCGCGTCCGGTTCGCGTCCTCGGTGGCGCGCTCGCGCTCCGCGTACGCGTCCGCCCGGACCCGGTCGGCCTCCTCCTGCGCCTCCTGGCGCGTCCGCTCCGCGGCGTGCTCCGCCGCCGAACGCAGCCCGGCGATCTCCTCCTGCGCCTGCTCCTGGAGGCCCGCCACCGAGTCCCGCACCTGCTGGGCGGTCTGCTCGGCGGCCGAGACCAGCTCGGTCGCGCGGCTGTCCGCCTCCTCGACGAGCCGGGTCGCCTCGGTCTGCGCCTCCTCGACGCGGGCCCGCGCCACCGCGAGCAGTTCCTCGCTCTGCTCGCGGGCGCGCTCGCGCTCCTGGTCGGCCTCCTCGCGGGCGCTGCCGAGCGTCTCCTCGGCCTCGCGCCGGCGCCGGGCCGCCTCCTCCTGGGCGGCGGCCAGCGTCTCGGCGGCCTCCGTGGCCAGCCGCTCGGCGGCCGTACGCGCCTCGGAACGCACCCGGTCGGCGGTCTCCTGCGCCTCCGTCTTGAGCCGCTCCGCCTCCGCGGCGGCCTCGGACCGCAGCCGGACCGCGACCGTCTCCGCCTCGGAACGGCTCGCGGCGGCGTCCGCCGCGGCCTCCGTGCGCAGCCGCTCGGCCTCCGTCTCGGCCTGGGCCTGGAGCACCCGGACCCGCTCGGCGGCCTCGGCGCGCAGCCGGTCCGCCTCGTCGGAGGCCTCGCGCCGCAGCCGCTCGGACTCGGCGCGCGCGTCCGTCAGCGTCGTCTCCGACGCCGTCAGCCGCTCCTCGGCCTCCGTGTGCAGGCGGGTCAGCTCGCGGGCCGCCTCCTCCTGCCGCGCCTCCAGGGCGCGCTCGGTCTCGTCCTTGAGGGACTGCGCGGCCCGCTCGGCCTCCGCACGCGTCTCCTCGGCCCGCTCCTCGGCCTCCGCACGGTGCCGCTCGGCCTCGGCGCGGGTGCGCTCGAGCGTCTCCTCGGCCTGCTTGCGCAGGGAGGTGGCCCGCTCGATGGCCTCCGTGCGGACCCGCTCGCTCTCGGCCGTCGCCGCCGAGCGCAGCTCGTCCGCGTCGGCCTTCGCCTTGGCGAGCAGCTCCTCGGCGGTCCTGGCCGCCTCCTCGATCTGCTGGACGGCCTCGCGGCGGGCCTCGGCCCGGATCCGCTCGCCCTCCTCGACGGCCTCGGCCCGCAGCTGCTCGGCCTCGCCGCGCAGCCGGCGCGCCTCCTCCTGCAGCTCGACGGTCTTGGCCCGGTACTCCTCGGTGTCGTCCTTGGCGGCGCCCTTGAGCTGCTCGGCCAGGTCGTGCGCCTCGGCGCGCAGCCGGTCGGCCTCAGCCTCGGCCTCCGAGCGGATCCGCTCGGCCTCCTCGGCGGCGCCCCGGGTCGTCGACTGGGCTTCCTCGGACGCCTTGTTGAGCACGTCCTCGGCGGTACGGGCGGCCTTCGCGAGCTCGCCCGCGGTCTCCTCCGCGGTGACCGTACGGGCCTTCTCCTTGGCCTCCGCGATCAGCTTCTCGGCCTCGGCGCGGGCGTCGGCGACGGCCTGCTCGGCCTCCGCCCTGGTCGACTCGGCGTCCTTGGTGGCCTCCTGGACCAGGCGGGCGACCTGCTCCTTGGCGGTCCGGGTGCGCTGCTCGTTGGTCGACTCGGCGCTCGCGAGCTGCTTCGCGGCGGCGTCCTTGGCCTCGCCGAGCACCTTCTCGGCCTCGGCGCGGGCCTCCCGCAGAGCCGTTTCCGCTTCGGACATGCGCTGCTCGGCGGCCCGGCTCAGCTCGCCGGCCTGGCGCCGCGCGGCGTCCGACTCGGCGGTCGTCGACGAACGCAGCTGCTCCGCGTGGTCGGTGGCCTCCTGGGCCTGCGCCGACGCCGCGTTCAGAAGGCGCTCGGCGTCCTGGCGGGCGCGGGCCAGCAGGGCCTGCGCCTCGGTGCGGGCCGACTCGGCCTCGGCGGTCAGCCGCTCGCGGGCCTCGGCGGCGACCCGCTCGGCCTCCGCGCGGGCGGCGGCCAGCGCCTGGTCGGCCTCGGCCCGCGACTCGTCGAGCAGCCGGCGGGCCTGCGACTCGGTGCGGGCGCGCAACTGCTCGGCCCACTGCACGTTCTCGTTGACGTGGTTCTCGACCGTGCGGCGGCGCTCGGCCAGCTCCTGGTCGAGCTGCTGGCGCCGGTTGACGGCCTCGGTGTGCAGCTCGGCCTGGAGCCGGGACTGCTGCTCGGCGTGCTCCTGCAGGATCCGCTGCGTCTGCGCGCGGGCCTCCCGCAGCTCGCGCTCGGCGTCGGCGCGCAGCTGATCGGCCTGGATCTGGGCATTACGAAGGAGCTGCTCGGCCTGATAGCCGATGTCCGCCCCGTCGTAGGCAGGCCGGGTCGCGAGGCTGCGGCGCGCCTCGTGCAGCTTGGCGCGCAGCACCTCCACCTGATAGCCGAGGTCCTCGGCGTGCTGGACGGCCTTCTCCCGCTCGGTCTCGAGGCGCTTCATCTCGGCCTCGAACCGCGAGAGATGGTCGGTCTCAGCCGGCCGCCGGCCGTCCTGGCTCTCGTAGCCCCGCACTGCGCGGTCCCATCCGTCCCCTGGTCGCAAGTCTTTCCTTACGAGCCCCGGCCGTACGCCGAACGGGGCCCCCGGGGAATGGTGTCAGATCGAACAGGGCGGCGCTGTCGGACCTCGGCTCTGGCTGCCCGACCACTCCGACCACGTCCCCCGATACCCGGACCCCGGCCCACGACTGTCCTGTTGCGTGCGACAGCCGCCCCCCAACCCTACCGGCCCGAGTATGTGGAGGTCAGTGCTCCGCCGACTCCTGCGGTGCGGCGGTGACCAGTTCGGTCAGCACGCCGTGGCAGTCCTTGGGGTGGAGGAACGTGATCCGGGACCCCATCGAGCCGATCCGCGGCTCGTCGTAGAGCACCCGCACGCCCTTGCCGCGGATGGCCTCGGAGTCCCCGTCGACGTCCGCCGTGCCGAAGGCGATGTGGTGCACTCCCTCGCCGTTCTTGGCCAGCCACTTGCCCACCGCGGAGTCCTCGCGGGTCGGCTCCAGGAGCTGCAGGTAGGAGGCGCCGCCGTCGTCCGTGGCGTTGATCTTGAGCATGGCCTCGCGCACGCCCTGCTCCTCGTTGACCTCGGAGTGGAACACCTCGAAGCCGTACGTGGCACGGTAGAACTCAACAGTCTTGTCGAGGTCGAAACAGGCGATCCCGATGTGGTCGATTCGCGTCAGCATGCTTCCAGTGCAGCGCGCCCCACGGTGGTCACGCAACGTGCGCGCGATCACACCGTCGCTCCGATGACGTGCGGGGTACCGCTCAGTACATTCGAGTAAACCCTCGTTCACTCCTCATATCCAAGGGGCCGTGCCTCATGTCTGGAACGACCGGTACCACCTCAGTGATCGTCGCGGGCGCGCGGACGCCCATGGGCCGTCTGCTCGGCTCGCTCAAGTCCTTCTCCGGAGCCGACCTCGGCGGCTTCGCGATCAAGGCCGCCCTCGACCGTGCGGGGATCGGTGGCGACCAGGTGCAGTACGTGATCATGGGCCAGGTGCTCCAGGCGGGTGCCGGGCAGATCCCGGCCCGCCAGGCCGCCGTCAAGGGCGGCATCCCCATGAACGTGCCGGCGCTGACCATCAACAAGGTCTGCCTCTCCGGCCTCGACGCCATCGCGCTCGCCGACCAGCTCATTCGCGCCGGCGAATTCGACATCGTGGTCGCGGGCGGCCAGGAGTCGATGACCAACGCCCCGCACCTGCTGCCGAAGTCCCGCGAGGGCTACAAGTACGGCGCCGTGCAGATGATCGACGCCATGGCGTACGACGGCCTCACCGACTCCTTCGAGAACGTCGCCATGGGCGAGTCCACGGAGAAGCACAACACCCGCCTGGGCATCGGCCGCCCGGAGCAGGACGAGATCGCGGCGCTGTCCCACCAGCGTGCCGCGGCCGCCCAGAAGAACGGCCTGTTCGAGGCCGAGATCACGCCCGTCGAGATCCCGCAGCGCAAGGGCGACGCGGTCGTCTTCAGCAAGGACGAGGGCATCCGCGCCGAGACGACCGTCGAGTCGCTGGGCAAGCTGCGCCCCGCGTTCGCCAAGGACGGCACGATCACGGCCGGCACCTCCTCGCAGATCTCGGACGGCGCCGCCGCCGTGGTCGTCATGAGCAAGGCCAAGGCCGAGGAGCTTGGCCTGGAGTGGATCGCCGAGATCGGCGCGCACGGCAACGTGGCGGGCCCGGACAACTCCCTCCAGTCCCAGCCGTCGAACGCGATCCAGCACGCCCTCAAGAAGGAGGGCCTGGCCGCCGAGGACCTCGACCTCATCGAGATCAACGAGGCGTTCGCGGCCGTCGCGGTCCAGTCGATGAAGGACCTCGGCGTGTCCACGGAAAAGGTGAACGTCAACGGCGGCGCCATCGCCCTCGGTCACCCGATCGGGATGTCCGGCGCGCGTCTCGTGCTGCACCTCGCCCTCGAGCTCAAGCGGCGCGGCGGCGGTGTCGGCGCGGCCGCGCTGTGCGGTGGCGGCGGTCAGGGTGACGCGCTCATCGTGCGGGTACCCAAGGCCTGACCGACGGGTGAGCGAGGGGTGACCGCAGGGTGATCTCCTCCGACCCCTTTCGCAGTTTGCTGTACGGGACCGAGTGAACGGAGCTGTGATGCAGGACGTCCCCACGCTGGTCGCCCAGGCGAGGGAGGGCAGGCCGAGGGCCGTGGCCCGGCTGATCTCCCTGGTGGAGGGGGCGTCCCCACAGCTCCGTGAGGTCATGGCGGCGCTGGCCCCTCTCACCGGGAACGCGTACGTGGTCGGCCTCACCGGTTCGCCCGGAGTCGGCAAGTCGACCTCCACGTCGGCGCTCGTGAGCGCGTACCGGCGGGCCGGGAAGCGGGTCGGCGTCCTTGCCGTCGACCCGTCCTCCCCGTTCAGCGGGGGCGCGCTGCTCGGCGACCGGGTCCGGATGTCGGAGCACGCCTCCGACCCCGGGGTCTACATCCGCTCGATGGCCACGCGCGGCCATCTGGGTGGACTCGCCTGGGCGGCGCCGCAGGCCATCCGGGTGCTCGACGCGGCCGGCTGCGACGTGGTCCTCGTCGAGACGGTCGGGGTCGGCCAGTCCGAGGTGGAGATCGCCTCGCAGGCGGACACGAGCGTGGTGCTGCTGGCGCCGGGGATGGGCGACGGCATCCAGGCGGCCAAGGCCGGAATCCTGGAGATCGGCGACGTCTACGTCGTCAACAAGGCGGACCGCGACGGGGCCGACGCGACGGCCCGCGAGCTCAACCACATGCTGGGCCTCGGCGAGTCCCGGGGACCGGGGGACTGGCGGCCGCCCATCGTGAAGACCGTCGCCGCGCGCGGCGAGGGCATCGACGAGGTCGTCGAGGCGCTCGAGAAGCACCGGGCGTGGATGGAGGAGCGCGGGGTCCTCCAGGAGCGGAGGGTGGCCCGGGCGGCCCACGAGGTCGAGTCCATCGCCGTGACGGCCCTGCGCGAACGCATCGGCGACCTCTCGGGCGATCAGCACGTGGGCGCCCTCGCGGAACGCATCGTCGCCGGCGCCCTGGACCCCTACCGAGCCGCCGACGAACTGATCGCGGGCCTGACCCAGTCCTGAACACCCGCGCCCGCTCCTCAGGCGGGGCGGGCGCCCAGAAGGGTGACGGGTCCGGTCCTGCCGCGGGGCGCCGCTCCGGGGCGTGGGTCAGTCGTCGTGGGACGGGGTGACCTTGGTCGAGGTCAGGGGGACGGTCCAGTCGTGGTCCGTGCCGTTCGCGGACGTCGTCTCGACCTCCCAGGCCTTGTCGTCCAGGTCGACCGACGTGACGCGGCCCTCGGCCGACGCGGCCCGCGCGGCCTCCGAGGCCGAGGTCGACGCGTCCCGGAGCACCGACGACACCCGCTCGGCCGAGTCGTCGTCACCGTCGTCGTCCCGCTCCACGTGCGAGCCCAGAACCTTGCCCGTGGCGGGGTCGATCTCGACGTGGTGCCACTTGTTCCCTGAGCCGATGACGTCGACGTCCCAGACCAGGCGGCCGTCGTCGGAGTCCAGGTCCGCCTCCGTGGCGACACCGGGCGTGTGGCGCAGCGCCGCCGCGATCGCGTCCTCGGCGCTCACCTTCGCCTTCGCGGAAGTGGCCTCTTCGCGGTCGTCGTCGCGGTCGTCGTCCCGGTCGTCGTCGTCCCGGTCGGTGTGCGCGGCCGGCGTCGACGCGGACGTACGGTCGTCGTCGTCCTCCCCGGCGAAGGCCACCGTCGTGGCGGTGCCCGCGCCGATCACCACGGCGGCGGCGACGGCGGAGAGTGCGAGGATGCGGCGCTTCATGAGAACTCCCGTTCCAAGGGTGCAGTGGGCCAGTTCGGTTCGACGGGGACCACGCTGCCCGACCGATGCTGAAGCCCCGCTGAAGGACCCTGAAGACCTCTTCAGGTTCGACCTGCGACCCTGACCCCTATGCGCCTGTTGATCGTGGAGGACGAGAAACGCCTCGCCCTGTCGCTTGCGGCGGGACTCACCGCCGAGGGCTACGCCGTGGACGTCGTGCACGACGGCACCGAGGGCCTGCACCGCGCGAGCGAGGGGACGTACGACCTGGTCGTCCTCGACATCATGCTGCCCGGCATGAACGGCTACCGCGTCTGCGCGGCCCTGCGCGCCGCCGGCCACGACGTCCCGATCCTGATGCTCACGGCGAAGGACGGCGAGTACGACGAGGCGGAGGGCCTGGACACGGGCGCGGACGACTATCTGACGAAGCCGTTCTCGTACGTCGTGCTGGTCGCCCGCGTGAAGGCCCTGCTCCGCCGCCGAGGCCGCACCGGCAGCGCGAACCCCGTGCACACGGTCGGCCCGTACGCGGTCGACACGGGCGCCCGCAGGGTCACGCACACCTTGGACGGCATCGAAGTCCCGCTCACGGCGAAGGAGTTCGCCGTGCTGGAGCAGCTCGTGCTGCGCCGCGGCGAGGTCGTGTCGAAGAGCGAGATCCTGGAGCACGTCTGGGACTTCGCGTACGAGGGCGACCCGAACATCGTCGAGGTCTACGTCAGCGCCCTGCGCCGCAAGCTCGGCGCGGAACTCATCCGCACGGTGCGCGGCGCCGGCTACCGCCTGGAGGCGCCGCGATGAGCCGCACCCTCGGCTCGGTACGGGCGCGGGCCACCCTCGCCGCGACCCTCGTCGTCGCGGTGGCCCTGGTCGCGGCCGGCACGGCCCTGCTGCTGGCCCTGCGCAGCAGCCTCACCGGCGAGGCGGGCCGGGCGGCGGACTCCTCGGCCCGCCGCGTCGCGACCACCCTCGTCACACAGCCGGCGACGGACGCGATCGACCTGGACGACGGCGACGAGCCGGTCCAGGTGGTCGACGCCGACGGCCGGCTGCTCGCCGCGACCGAGGACCTGGAGCACATCACCGGCACGGAGACGGAGCAGGTCCGCCCGGCCGACGGCGCCCCGGCGGGCGGCGGCGGGGACGACGACGGGGACGACGGGGACGAGGACGACGCCGGGCGGACCCGCCCCGAGGTCTCCGACGACACCCGCTACACCGACGGCGAGGCGACGATCGACGGCGACACCGCCGACTACCGCTTCGCCGCCGTGGAGGTCGACGACACCCCGCGCGGCGACCTGACGGTGTACGCGGGCGCGCCCCTCGCCGCGGAGCGCAGCGCGGTGACGACGGCGTCGACGGCGATGCTGATCGGCTTCCCGGTGCTGCTCGTGGTGGTCGCCGGGGTGACCTGGCTGGTGACGCGGCGCGCGCTGCGCCCGGTGGAGGGCATCCGCGCCGAGATGGCCGCGATCACCGCCTCCCGCGACCTGGGCCGCCGCGTCCCGGTCCCGGACACGCACGACGAGGTGGCCCGGCTGGCCCGGACGACGAACGAGACGCTGGCCGCGCTGGCCGACTCCGTGGAGCGTCAGCGCCGGTTCGTGGCGGACGCCTCGCACGAGCTGCGCAGTCCGATCGCCTCGTTGCGCACCCAGCTCGAAGTGGGCGCGGCGCACCCGGAGCTGCTCGACGTGCCGGGCGCGGTCGAGGACACCGTACGGCTCCAGGAACTGGCCGCGGATCTGCTGCTGCTGGCCCGGCTCGACGCGGGGGAGCGGCCGGGCGGCACCGCCGTGGACCTGGCCGCGCTGGTGCGCGAGGAGCTGTCCCAGCGGGTCGGGGACCGGGTGCCGGTGGAGACGGCGACGCGGGGTGAGGCCCGGGTGACGGGTTCGCGGGGCCAGCTGGCCCGGGTCGTGGCGAACCTGGTCGACAACGCGCAACGGCACGCCCGTACGGCGGTGCGGGTCACGGTGGAGGGCGGCGCGGCGGGTCAGGGGGCGCGCCTGACGGTGTCCGACGACGGCGACGGGGTGCCGGAGGCGGAGCGGGAGCGGGTCTTCGAGCGGTTCGTACGGCTCGACGACGCGCGGTCCCGGGACGGTGGCGGGGCCGGTCTGGGCCTCGCCATCGCCCGGGACGTGGCCGAGCGGCACGGGGGCACCCTGACGGTGCGCACCGCGCCCGAGGGCGGCGCGCTGTTCGAACTCACGCTGCCGGGAAGGCGATCCGGTACGGAGACCGGACGGGAGACCGGAAGGGAAAACTGACGGGCCGGGCGCTTGACGGAGAAGGTCGGCGGTCCTCCGTGCGGTGCCCGGCCGCGCTGTCCGGCTCGCTCAGGGTTTGCCGCGCTGCGAACGCAAGTGTTCGGCGATCGGGCCGAGCGCCTTGCGCAGCCCCGCCAGGTCCTCGGCCGGCACGAGGTCGATGAAGTGCCGGCGCACGGACGCCACGTGGTGCGGGGCGACCTGGCGCATGGTCTCCAGACCGTGATCGGTCAGCACGGTGTAGAGTCCGCGCCGGTCGGAGGCGCAGTTCTCCCGGCGGACCAGGCCCGCGTTCTCCATCCGGGTGATCTGGTGCGAGAGGCGGCTCTTGGACTGCAGGGTGGCGGCCGCGAGGTCGCTCATCCGCATCCGCTGGTCGTCCGCCTCGGAGAGGTTGACCAGGATCTCGTAGTCGTTCATCGTCAGGCCGAAGGGCTGGAGGTCTCGCTCCAGCTGGTAGTTCAGCAGCCTGTTGACCTCCAGGTGGGTGCGCCAGGCGCACTGTTCCTCGTCGGTCAGCCACGGCGTGGCCGTCTGGGTCTCCATGTGATCGAGTCTACCTAAAAAGTTGAAAGGCGAACGAATCTGGGACTTGTGACGCCGCCCACCCCGGTGTGCACCGGCCGTCCCCCCGATGGGTTCACGCGTTCGACGTCACACTCCGCAGATTACCGCTCACAGCCCGAAGCGACGCTGGAGGTCACCGAGCTGTCCGGGAAGGCGCGGTACGGATGGCTGACCTGTGGAGCCTCCGTGCGCACCCGGCGCGCCGCCTGGAACTCCGGCCTGGTGAGGTACGTCACCCGTCGCCTGTTCGGGCATCAACGACTCGCTGGACTGCAGCAACACCGTGCCGGCCCCCACGAACTCGAACTGGTGCTCCTCGCCGGAGACCCCGCCGATCCCCGTCATCGCACGTAGACCGCCGATCACGCCCGTCAGATAACCGTGGTCGTAGTGGTGGCACGGCGACGGGCAGTCGGCCCAGCCGACGAGCGCCTGCGGATCCACCCGGATCGGCGGCTCCATGAAGACGACGGGACCGTTGGAGGCCGCCACGAATTTGCCGGTGCCAATGAGCGTCAGAAAGCCCGGCACGATCGATTGCTTCAGTGCGAGAGTTGGCTGAAAAGCGAGCAGGTTGCCCGCCCGGATGGTCAGATTCCCGTCATCCAGGTCGTAGGAGTTCACGTCGAAGGCCCGGTCGGCGAGCAGCATCTTGCCGCTGCCCTCCGCCACCACCCAGTCGCTCGCGTGCAGCGGCGAGTGGAACGAGGTGCGCACGAGCCGGTCCAGACGGCCGTGCCCGATCCCGTTGAAGTCGATGCTCCCGTAGTAGGCGATCATCTTCCCCTTCTGCAGGAACCACTGACCGCCGCCGCCCCGGCCGCCGCCCTTCAGTTCCACGCAGAAGGTGTACGCGTTCACGTTGTCGTCCGCCGGCAGGGTCGCCGGGTCGAACACCGCGGGTCCACTCGTCACAGCTTCTCCTCCGAGGCCTGCACGTACACCGCGCCGCTGCCGCTCAGCTCCAGCTGGAACGCCTCGCCGCTGCCGCGCCCCACCATGTCCCGCCAGCCGAGCGCCGTCGACAGCCGGTTGCGCACGTCCCCGTGGTGGGCGACGTACGCCTGCGGGTCGACGTGGACCTCGCGGCCCGGGGTGATCGGGACCTCGATGACGCCGCCGTGCGCCATGACGGCCACCGCGCCGTGCCCCTGGAGCGTCGTCGTGAACAGACCCTGGCCGCTGACCTGCCCGCGCACCATGCCCATCACCCCGCCCTGCGAGCCGAGGAACATCGTGCCCTGGCGCAGCGCCCCGTCGAACGCGAGCAGCCGGTCCGCCTCCACGTACAGGGTGTCGCCCGTCAGCTCGATGATCTGGATGTGGTGCCCGCCGTGCCCGAACAGGACCGTGCCGCTGCCCTCGACCGTCATCAGCGGCGCCGCCTCACCGGCCACCCGGCGCCCCAGCATCGACATCAGCCCGCCCTGGCCGCTCTGCATGTTCGGTGTGAAGGACACGTCCCCCTTGTACGCGAGCATCGCGCCGCGCTGGCTGTACAGGCGCTGGCCCGGCAGGACCGTCGCCTCGATCATCTTCGAGTTGACCTCACGGAAGGCCATGTCACACATCCCCCGCGATCGTGTTCCGCTCGCTGGGCTGGACGTAGACGAGCCCCTCGCCCTCGAAGCGGATCTGGAACGCCTCGCCGCCGCCTTCCCCCAGGAACGTGCGGAAGGTGACGCCGGACTGGAACGACTGGCTCAGGTTCCCCTGGTGGGCGACGTACGCGCCCGGGTCCACGGTCAGCGGGTACTGGCGGCTGACGCGCAGCACCACGGCCGGGCCGTCGCTCATGATCGCCGCCTGGCCGTGGCCCTCGACGGTCGTCGTGAACAGTCCGTTGCCCTGCGAGGCGCCGCGCAGGCCCGTGAAGCTCGTGCCGGTGCGCAGGCCCGCGTCCGTGCACAGCAGATTGCTCGACTCGACGTAGAGCTTGTCCCCGCGCAGGTCCACCAGGTTGATCTCGCTCGCCCGGTCCGCGAACCAGCAGGTGCCCTGCCCCTTCACCTCCATCACCGTCAGCTGCTCGCCCGTGATGCGCCGGGTCACCATCCCCCGGATCCCCTCGCCACCCCCGCTCAGCTTCTTGAAGGCCATCCGGCCGTCGTACGCGACCATCGACCCGTTCTTCGCCCTGACGCCGTCGCCCGTCATGTCGACGGCCAGCACCTTGCTGCCCTGGAGCCGAAACGTTGCCACGGGGACGACGGTAGCCGGAGCGGGGAGCCCGCCGACAGGGCACGGAGGAGGCGGTGCCACAATGGAAACGCTTGTGCGCACGTTCACAAGATCGTCATGTCCTGACAAAGAACTTCTGCCGAAGGTGCCCCGTGGACATCAAGACCGCCTCCGCCCTCCGACGCCTCCGCCTGGTCTCCGGACCGGAGGCCGTCTCCTTCCTCCTGCTGCTCGTGTGCTCCGTGCTCAAGCGGACGACGGACTTCAACGCGGTGCCGGTCATGGGCGCGGTGCACGGCATCCTCTTCGTCCTCTACGTCGTCTTCTGGCTGGACGCCTGGAACCGCACGAAGTGGAGCTTCGGCACCGCCGCCCTCTACTTCGTCCTCTCCGTCCTGCCCACCGGCGGCTTCTTCGCCGAGCGCAAGCTCAAGCGCGAGGCCGAGAGCGCGGTCATCGCCTCCCGCGCCCGCCAGGAAGGCGTGGTCAACGCATGATCGTCGCCTTCTCCGTGACCCCGCTCGGGGTCGGCGACGACGTGGGGGAGTACGTCGCCGACGCCGTCCGCGTCGTCCGCGAGTCCGGACTGCCGAACCGCACCGACGCCATGTTCACCTCGATCGAGGGCGAGTCCTGGGACGAGGTCATGGACGTCGTCAAGCGCGCCGTCGCCGCCGTCGAGGAGCGCGCCCCGCGCGTCTCGCTCGTCCTCAAGGCCGACATCCGACCCGGCGTCACCGACGGTCTGACGTCGAAGGTCGAGACCGTCGAGCGGCACCTGACCGCCGAATAGGCCCGGGCCGACACGCCGTCAGGCGGCGCGGGCCCACCGCCCGCGCCGCTCAACTCCCCTGCTTGGCCCTACCACTCACTCGTCCGCCCCCTTCTGGTTCGACACGCCCGTAGATGTCCCTTTTGGTGAGGGTATCGATACGGCCGATCACCAGATCCTGGAGGGCGCTGTGCGGCCTGAGGGCTACGACTACGACACCTACAGCCGGCTCGCCGGACCGCTGACCCAGCCGTCCGGACGGGGCCGCTACCGGGTCCAGTACACATCCCTGCTCTCGCGCGAGCCCCGCCGAATACGCGCCGTCCTGCTGATGACCCTGGCCCCGGTCCTCACCGGAGTGCTCCTCGTCTACCTCGTCTGGCCCAGCCACTGGGTCGAACGCGAGGGCGGCGACAGCTGGCTCGTCGGACTCGACGTCGTCATGCTCGTCTCCATCGGGCTCATCGAGCTGTTCATGCTCGTCAACGTCATATCCATCGCCCACGCGACGATGGTCGCCCGGGACCCCGTACCGGTGGTCCCCGAACCGGACACCCGGGTCGCGTTCCTCACGACGTACGTCCCCGGCAAGGAACCCCTCGCGATGGTGCGTGCCACCCTCGAAGGGGCCGTGCGGATCCGGCACGACGGACCCTTCGACGTCTGGCTCCTCGACGAGGGCGACGACCCCGCCGCCAAGGCCCTGTGCGCCGAGCTCGGCGTCCGCCACTTCACCCGCCACGGCGTCCCGGAGTGGAACCGGAACAAGGGCCCGCACAAGACCCGCACCAAGCACGGCAACTACAACGCCTGGCTCGCGATGCACGGCGGCGGCTACGAGTTCTTCGCCTCCGTCGACACCGACCACGTGCCGCACCCCGAGTTCCTCGAGCGCACGATGGGCTACTTCCGCGACCCGGACATCGCCTTCGTTGTCGGCCCCCAGGTGTACGGCAACTACACCTCACCGGTCACCAAGGCCGCCGAGTCCCAGCAGTTCCTCTTCCACGCGCTGATCCAGCGGGCCGGCAACCGCTACCGCGCCCCCATGTTCGTCGGCACCAACAACATCGTCCGGATCAGCGCCCTGCGCCAGATCGGCGGACTCGTCGACTCGATCACCGAGGACATGGCGACCGGCTTCGAGATCCACCGCCACCGCAACCCGCTCACCCGGGCCCACTGGCGCTCCGTCTACACCCCCGACGTGCTCGCCGTCGGCGAGGGCCCCGCCTCCTGGACGGACTTCTTCACCCAGCAGATGCGCTGGTCGCGCGGCACGTACGAGACGCTGTTCAAGCAGTTCTGGAAGGCCCCGTTCTCGATGCCTCCGGGCCGCCTCTTCTCGTACACGATGATGCTCGTCTACTACCCCATGACGGCCGTCAACTGGCTGCTCGGCGTGCTCAGTTGTGTGCTGTTCCTCTGGTTCGGGGCCTCCGGCACCGAGGTGTCCGCGTCCGTGTGGCTCATGCTCTACAGCGACGCCGCAGCGCTCCAGATCGGCCTCTACCTGTGGAACCGGCGGCACAACGTCTCGCCGCACGAACCCACGGGCTCCGGCGGACTCGCCGGCATGGCGATGTCGGCCATCTCCGCGCCCATCTACCTGAAGTCGCTCGGCGCGGCCCTGCTGCGCCGCCCCAGCCGCTTCGTGGTCACCCCCAAGGGCGGCGACGCCAGCCCCGACCGGCCGCTGACCTTCCGGATCCACCTGACCTGGGCCGTCGTCCTCGCCGTGTCCCTCGTGGCGTCCGTCGTCCTCGACCACACCCATGTGGCCATGCGCACCTGGGCGGTCCTCGCCCTGTGCATCGCGCTCTCCCCGGCCGTCGTCTGGGCCGTCACCGAACGTCGGCGCCGCCCGGCGGCCGCGCCCGTCGCCGAGCCCGAACCGGAGCCGGCCCTCGCCGTCGCCTCCGGCATGTCCAGCCCGAGCACAGGAGGGAACTGATCCATGGCCTACCGGCCTTCCCCGCGCATGAAGAAGAGCGTCCTGACCGCGAGCGCGGTCGCCCTGCTCGTCGGACTCAACGCACCGGCCGCCTGGACCTTCGCCTCCGAGCAGTACTACGACTGGAAGATCGCGCAGCCCGAGTACAAGGCGCAGTACGGCTCCTGGACCCAGGTCTCGATCCCGAAGGAGTACCGCACCAACGCCATCCACGCGGCGCTCCTGCACACCGGCAAGGTCCTGATCGTCGCCGGCTCGGGCAACGAGCAGAAGAAGTTCGACGCGGGGTCCTTCGACACCGTGCTGTGGGACCCCAAGGCGAACACCTTCAAGAAGATCCCCACCCCCGTCGACTTCTTCTGCGGCGGCCACGCCCAGCTGCCCTCCGGCAAGCTCCTGGTCGCCGGCGGCACCGCCCGCTACGAGCAGCTCGACGGCGAGGTCACCAAGGCCGGCGGCGGCATGCGCGTCAAGAACGAGAGCCCCGACAAGGAGATGGTCCTCAAGAAGGGCACGAAGTTCCGCTCGCCGTCGGGCGTCGAGTACGTCTCGCAGTTCGACGTCACCGTCCCCAAGGCCAAGCGCAAGCAGCAGATCACCTACAACAGCCGGGGCGTCATGCAGCCCTGGAAGACGACGGTCAAGGCGAGCGAGGCCCGCGTCTTCGTGCAGGCCGCCCACAAGGGCAAGCAGTACGAGACCAAGAAGCAGGCCCAGTACGAGATCGAGGGCCTCGAGGGCAAGGACGCCGACAACGTCTACGGGATCTCCGAGAAGATCACCATGGACAAGGAGGACTTCCAGGGGATCAGGGAGGCCTACGAGTTCGACCCCGTCGCCGAGAAGTACGTACCGGTCGACCCGATGGAGAAGGCCCGCTGGTACCCGACGCTGGTCGGCCTGGAGGACGGCCGGGTGCTCGCGGTCTCCGGGCTCGACGACGTCGGCGTCATCGACCCCGGCGACAACGAGATCTACGACCCGGAGACCAAGAAGTGGTCGATGGGCCCCAAACGGTACTTCCCGACGTACCCGGCGCTCTTCCTCACCAAGGGCGGCAAGCTCTTCTACCCGGCGTCCAACGCCGGGTACGGGCCCGCGGACAAGGGCCGCCGGCCGGGTCTGTGGGATCTGGAGACCAACACGTTCGAGAAGGTGCCCGGACTCGCCGACCAGGACGAGACGGAGACCTCGGCCTCGCTCCTGCTGCCGCCGGCGCAGGACCAGAAGGTGATGGTGCTCGGCGGCGGAGGCGTCGGCGAGTCCAAGCGGGCGACGGCGCGCACCTCGGTGGTGGACCTCAAGGAGAAGCACCCGTCCTTCAAGACGGGCCCCGACCTCCCGCAGGGCACCCGCTACCTGAACAGCGTGATCATGCCGGACGACACCGTGTTCACCACGAACGGCTCCTCCGACTACCGCGGGCGCAGCGCCAGCAACATCCTCGCGGCGCAGTTCTACGACCCGAAGGACAACGCGTTCCACGAGGCCGCGTCACCCAAGGTCGGCCGCAACTACCACTCGGAGGCGCTGCTGCTGCCCGACGGCCGGGTCGCCACGTTCGGCTCCGACCCGCTCTTCGACGACCAGCAGAACACCAAGCTGGGCCACTTCGAGCAGCGCATGGAGATCTTCACGCCGCCCGCGCTGCACCGGGCCGCGGGCAAGCGGCCGGTCCTCGGCAAGGGGCCCGAGGAACTGCCGGACAGCCACCGGGCGACGTTCGCGACGGACCAGGCCGACCGGATCGTGAAGGCGCGACTCATGCGCCCGTCCGCCGTGACCCACACGACGGACGTGGAGCAGCGCTCGATCGAGCTCGGCGTGAAGAAGGAGAAGAGCGCGGTCACCGTCGACGTCCCGAAGGACCCGACGCTGGTGCCGCCGGGCTGGTACATGCTCTTCGTGTCGGACGCCGACGGTGTGTCGTCCGAGGCGAAGTGGATCAAGGTCGGCTCGGACGACTAGCGGTTCCCGCGCGGTACGGGGGAGTGGTGGGCGTCAGGACTTCGCGCCGCGGGCCAGGCCCAGCGCGTAGTCGGCCCACCACGTGCCCGCGGGCGGCCCGCTCCGGCAGGTCCCGTCCGACTCGCCGGGCCGCTTGACCCACAGGAAGGCGTCGACCAGCGGGTCACCCGTGTTCGTGGTCGGCGCCTTGCCGAGCGCGCGGCCGGGCGGATTGCACCACGCCTCCGCCTGGCCGTCGCCGTAGGGGCCCGCGCCGTTGCGGCTGGTGTCCACGACGAAGTGCGCGCCGCCCAGCTGCTGCGACAGCCGCCGCCCGTACGCCGTACTGGCCGCGTCCGTCTGGAAGTTGGAGACGTTGAGGGCGAAGCCGTCCGCCTTGTCCACGCCGGCCCGGCGCAGCGGCTCCACCAGCTTCGACGCGTCCGGGATCCACGCCGGGTTCCCCGCGTCGACGTACACCTTCGTGTTCGGCTGCTTCTTCAGCCGGTCGATCGCGCCGGAGATCAGCTGGTAGCGCTCCTCCTGGTACTCGGCGGGGGTGCAGCCGTCGACGATGTGGCCGAGCGCGTCCGGTTCGAGGACGACGAGGGCCTTCGCGTCGCCGATGCCCGTCGCGAACGCGTCGATCCACTGGTAGTAGAAGTCCGCGCTGTGCGCCCCGCCGGCCGAGTGCTGTCCGCAGTCCCGGTGCGGGATGTTGTAGGCGACGAGGACCAGGGTCTTGTCCGCCTTCTTCGCCCGCGTGCCCGCCTGGGCGATCGCCGGGCGCGGATAGTCGCCGGGCACCCACATGCCCTGCGGGTGCGCGGAGATCCGCCGGATCAGGGCGGCGTCGGCGGCGCGGCCCTGCTTCTGCCAGCTGTCGGCCTGGAGGGCGGCGGAGGATTCGGGGTCGACCCAGAAGGGGGAGTCGTCGGTGACGCGGCCGGGGGCGGTGCGCCCGGTGGAGGTGGCGGCGCGGCCCTCGCGGCCGGCGTCGGCGCAGCCGGCGGCGAGAGTGGTCAGGAGGAGCGCGGCGGCGGCGAGCGCGAGGCCGCGGACCGGTGGACGGACGGACGGGACGGGCATCCTGCCCCCAGGTTCGGAGCGAGTGTTCGGAACGGGCGATGTCGCGGGGGTGGTTCGTGCCGCATGCTACGGAGCAAAACCGATCAAACTCTGTCAAACGTGACGGAGGGGGTCGGAGTTCCGCCGATCAGGCCCGGCTCAGGCCTCCTCCTGACCGCCCGTCACCAGGGCGCCGCCCAGTGGTGTCCGCTCGTACAGCACCTGATGGCCCCGGCGGTGCGTGGTGAGCAGTCCGGCCGCGCGCAGCGCCGTCAGGTGTGCCGACACGGAGGACGGGGCCAGGCCCAGGGTGTGGGCCAGCGCGCTGGTCGACGTCGGGGCGCCGAGCGCGCTCAGGACGTCCGCGCGGTTGCGGCCCAGGATCCCGGCGAGCGCCTCCGGGGCGGCGCCGGACGGCTGCGTCCACAGGCCGCCGATCCCGCGCACCGGGTACACGACGGTGGGCTGCCACGGAGGCTCGAACCCGCTGATCACCTCGGGCCACGCGAACACGCTCGGCATGAGGACAAGGCCCTGCCCGTCCAGGCTGCGGCGGTGACTGCTCGCGCGGGCCGTGAGCGTCAGCGTCGCCGGGTCCCAGCCGATCCGCGGATGCAGCTCCGAGAGCAGCCCCTCCAGACCCACCCGCGCCAGCCGCCCCGAGTGGTACGCGACGTCCGCCTCCAGCAGCGCGCGCAGCCGGGGCCAGTCCGGCTCCACCAGCACCTGCCAGGCCCGCTCCAGGGTGTCCGCGAGCTCCTGCACCGCGCGCCCCGGATCCTCCAGCATCGCCCGCCCCTGCGGGGTCTCGGCGGCGCCCTTCGTGCAGGCCAGCGACAGCGCGAGGTCCTTGCGGGCCACGTCCGCCGGGGTCGTCCGTACCGCCGCGAGCTCCTCGTGGAACGTCGCCGCGGGCCCGATCGGCGGCGGCCCGAGAAAGTCCGGGCTGTGCCCGCTGCGCGGCATCAGCAGCCGGATCGCCGTCAGGTCGAGCTCCCGCGCGGCCTCCCGGATCCGCCGCAGCCACGGCAGGTGATACCCGTGCCGGTCCGGCCGACCCAAGGTCCGGATCGCGTCGTGCGTCTCCCACAACGGCGACACCGCGAACCGGCACCGCAGCAGATCGCTCTCCCCGAAATGCAGATACAACGCCATTCCCCGCCCCTCCTCCCTCCCGGACATTCGGCCCGAGCCGAAACACTACGCCCGGCTCCACCGCCCCGACAGGCTCGGGCCATGACGCAGGACCAGCAACAGCAGCAACAGCAGCAGACCTCCGGCGGCACCTTGGAGGAACGGACACCCGGCTACGGCGCGCTCTTCCGCGTCGCCGAGTTCCGGGCCGTGTTCGTCGCGCACGCCGCCTCCCTCTTCGGGGTCGTCGTCGCCGAGATCTCGCTCAGCGTGCTCGTGTACCGCCTCTCCGGGTCGCCGCTGCTCAGCGCGCTCACCTTCGCGCTCGGCTTCCTGCCGTACGCGATCGGCGGGACCCTGCTCTCCGGGATCGCCGACCGGTACCCGCCCCGCCGCGTCCTCGTCGTCTGCGACCTGATCTGCGCGGGCTGCGCGCTCCTGATGGCGCTGCCCGTCACCCCGGTCGCCGCGCTGCTCGCCCTGCGCTTCCTCATCGCGCTCGTCTCGCCCGTGTTCAACGGCACCCGCATGGCGACCCTCACCGATGTGCTCGGCGACGGCGACCTGTTCGTACTGGGCCGCTCCCTGCTGCGGATCGTCTCGCAGAGCGCGGTCCTCGGCGGCCTCGCCCTCGGCGGCGTCCTGCTCACCGTCGTGCCCCCGCGCGGCGCCCTCGCCATCACCGTCGTCACGTTCCTGTGCTCGGCGGCGCTGCTGCGCCTCGGCACCCGCCGCAGACCCGCCCGCACTCCCGAACCCCGCGCCCTGATCGGCCACTCCCTGGCCGGCGCCCGCCAGTTGTTCGCCCACCGCCGGCTGCGCGCCCTCGTCCTGCTGCTCTGGGTGCCGCCGCTCTTCTCCGTCGTGCCGGAGGTGCTCGCGGCGGCGTACGCGGACGACATCGGCGCCGGGACCTCGGCCGTCGGCCTCCTGATGTGCGCGATGGCCGTCGGCACGATCGGCGGCGAACTGCTCGCCGGTTCCGTCCTCTCGCCCGCCGCCCGCGCCCGGATCGCCCTCCCGCTGGCCTGCCTGACCCTGCTGCCGCTCGCCGGGTACGCGGTCACCCCCGGCCTCGCCGCGACGCTGCCCCTGCTGCTGCTCTCCGGGCTCGGCTTCGCGTACACCCTCGGCGTCGACCGCTGGTTCGTCGACGAGCTTCCCGAGGAGCTGCGCGGCCGTGCCATGACCGTGCACAACGCGGGCCTGATGACCGTCCAGGGCATCGGCGCGGCCCTCGCCGGAGTGGCCGCCGAGGCCTTCGGGGTCGCCGTCGCGGTCACCGCCGCCGGTGTGCTCGGCACCGTCTGCTGCACCGCGCTGGCCCTCGAAGTACGGGCGAGCGCACGGACCGGGAGGTCAAAGGGCGAGACGGGGCTGACCACCATATGACCGGCCGGTATGGTCTGGGACGTGCCGAAGCCGCTCAGTCTTGCCTTCGATCCGATCGCCCGCGCCGACGAACTCTGGGAACAGCGCTGGGGCGCCGTGCCGTCCATGGCCGCGATCACCTCGATCATGCGCGCGCACCAGATCCTGCTCGGTGAGGTCGACTCCGTCGTCAAGCCGTACGGACTCACCTTCGCGCGCTACGAGGCACTGGTCCTGCTCACCTTCTCCAAGGCGGGCGAACTGCCGATGTCGAAGATCGGCGAGCGGCTCATGGTCCACCCCACCTCGGTGACGAACACCGTCGACCGCCTCGTGAAGTCCGGCCTCGTCGCCAAACGCCCCAACCCCAACGACGGCCGCGGCACCCTCGCCACGATCACGGAGAAAGGCCGCGAGGTCGTCGAGGCGGCCACCCGCGACCTGATGGCGATGGACTTCGGCCTCGGCGTCTACGACGCGGAGGAATGCGCCGAGATCTTCGCGATGCTCCGCCCGCTGCGGGTGGCGGCGAAGGATTTCGACGAGGCGTGACGGAGCCCACCGGGCCCGCCTCAAGATCTCGCAAAACGGACGGTTACGCTCGACGCATGAAGAAGAGCGTGCTGACCCGCTACCGCGTCATGGCCTACGTGACCGGTGTCCTCCTCGTCCTGCTCTGCCTCGGCATGATCGCGAAGTACGCGTTCAAGATGGACGGGGCCGACGACATCACCAAGGTCATCGCCATCGCGCACGGCTGGCTCTACGTCGTCTACCTGATCTGCGCCTTCGACCTGGGATCCAAGGCGAAGTGGCCGGTCGGCAAGCAGCTGTGGGTGCTGATCGCGGGCACCATCCCGACGGCCGCCTTCTTCGTGGAGCGCAAGATCTCCGCGGAGCTGGACGCCAAGGTCGCGGACGGCGACGAGGCGCTCGCCAAGGCGTAGCCGCCCCTGCCGGCGCCCCGCAGGCACCCCCGCCCGCACGAGCTGCGGGCGGTTTGCCATCGACATTTACTAGGACGTCCTAGTAAATTCGAAGGCATGGGAAGCATGGACGCTGACGCCATCGAGGAGGGCCGCCGTCGCTGGCAGGCCCGTTACGACGCCGCCCGGAAGCGGGACGCCGACTTCACCACGCTGTCCGGTGATCCGGTCGAACCGGTCTACGGGCCACGGCCTGGGGACACGTACGAGGGTTTCGAGCGGATCGGATGGCCGGGTGAGTACCCCTTCACCCGCGGCCTGTACCCGACCGGCTACCGGGGCCGCACGTGGACGATCCGCCAGTTCGCCGGGTTCGGCAACGCGGAGCAGACCAACGAGCGGTACAAGATGATCCTCAAGGCGGGCGGCGGCGGTCTCTCCGTCGCCTTCGACATGCCGACGCTCATGGGCCGCGACTCCGACGACCCGCGCTCGCTCGGCGAGGTCGGCCACTGCGGCGTCGCCATCGACTCCGCCGCCGACATGGAGGTCCTGTTCAAGGACATCCCGCTCGGCGACGTCACCACCTCCATGACGATCAGCGGCCCCGCCGTCCCGGTCTTCTGCATGTACCTCGTCGCCGCCGAGCGCCAGGGCGTCGACCCGGCCGTGCTCAACGGCACCCTCCAGACCGACATCTTCAAGGAGTACATCGCGCAGAAGGAGTGGCTCTTCGAGCCCGAGCCCCATCTGCGCCTCATCGGCGACCTGATGGAGCACTGCGCCGCCTCCATCCCCGCCTACAAGCCGCTCTCGGTCTCCGGCTACCACATCCGCGAGGCCGGGGCCACGGCCGCGCAGGAGCTCGCGTACACCCTCGCGGACGGCTTCGGGTACGTCGAACTGGGCCTGTCCCGGGGGCTCGACGTCGACGTCTTCGCCCCCGGCCTCTCCTTCTTCTTCGACGCCCACCTCGACTTCTTCGAGGAGATCGCCAAGTTCCGCGCCGCGCGCCGCATCTGGGCCCGCTGGATGCGCGACGTCTACGGCGCCAAGACCGACAAGGCCCAGTGGCTGCGCTTCCACACGCAGACCGCCGGCGTCTCCCTGACGGCCCAGCAGCCGTACAACAACGTCGTACGCACCGCGGTCGAGGCCCTCTCCGCCGTCCTCGGCGGCACCAACTCCCTGCACACCAACGCCCTCGACGAGACCCTCGCGCTCCCCAGCGAGCAGGCCGCCGAGATCGCGCTGCGCACGCAGCAGGTGCTGATGGAGGAGACCGGCGTCGCCAACGTCGCGGACCCGCTGGGCGGTTCCTGGTACGTGGAGCAGCTCACCGACCGCATCGAGGCCGACGCCGAGAAGATCTTCGACCAGATCAAGGAGCGGGGCCTGCGGGCGCACCCCGACGGGCAGCACCCCATCGGGCCGATCACCTCCGGCATCCTGCGCGGCATCGAGGACGGCTGGTTCACCGGCGAGATCGCCGAGTCCGCCTTCCAGTACCAGCAGTCGCTGGAGAAGGGCGACAAGCGGGTCGTCGGCGTCAACGTCCACCACGGGTCTGTCACCGGCGACCTGGAGATCCTGCGCGTCAGCCACGAGGTGGAGCGCGAGCAGGTCCGCGAGCTCGCCGGCCGCAAGGAGGGCCGTGACGACGCGAAGGTGCGGGTCGCTCTCGAGGCGATGGTCGCCGCCGCGCGGGACGGGTCGAACATGATCGCGCCGATGCTCGACGCGGTCCGTGCGGAGGCCACCCTCGGTGAGATCTGTGGCGTCCTGCGCGACGAGTGGGGCGTGTACGTGGAGCCCGCCGGCTTCTAGCGGGATTCGGCTCTCCGCCCGGTGGGGGCCGGTCGCGCCCCGCGGCGGAGCCGCTGATGAACACAGCCCCGCGCCCCTGAAATGCATGGCGCTTCGCGCCGCATTTCCCCGATGGCCCCAGCTGCCCCTGGAGGTGGCGCACGAAGTGCCCACCTCCAGGGGCGCGGGGAACTGCGCGAGAAGCCCCACCGGGCCGCACCCGACGACGTGACGGGTCGGCCCGAGCCGCTAGTCGCCCGACGCCGCGCTCAGCCCGCCCAGCAACAGAAGCGTGAACCGCCGGACCCAGTCCGCGTCCACCGACTCCCCGCTCACCAGGGTGCGATGCACCACCGCCCCGGCGGCGACGTCGAAGATGAGGTCCGCCGAGCGCGCCGCCGACTCGGGATCGGGCGGCACGGGAAGCTCCCCGCGCCGCTCGGCCCGCGCCCGCCCCTCCAGCACCAGCCGCTTCTGACGGTCCACGATGGACGTCCGGATCCGCTCCCGCAGCGGAGCGTCCCGCGTGGACTCCGCGACCACCGCCATGAGCGCCGTCTTGGTCTCGGGCCGGTCCAGGATCGCCGCGAACTGCAGCACGACCGCCTCGATGTCCGCCGCGAGCGAGCCGAGATCGGGCAGTTCCAGCTCGTCGAAGAGCACCGCGACCGCGTCGACCACCAACTCGTTCTTGCCGGCCCAGCGCCGGTACAGGGTCGTCTTGGCGACCCCCGCCCGCGTCGCCACGTCCCCCAGCGTCAGCTTGGACCAGCCGAGGTCGACGAGCGCCGCGCGGGTGGCCTCCAGGATCGCCTCGTCCGCCGCGGCGGACCGGGGGCGGCCCTGGCGGCCCGGTCGGCAGGGGGAGGACGGAATGCGGCTCTGCATGCCGTGACCATACCGGCCGGTAGCCGCACGGCCCGTGAGCCAGATCACCGGCGTCCGCGTCCCCGGCCGTCTTACGCTGCATATACGCTACGGGTCGTAGCGTAAGCACGAACTCGTGCGGCGCCCCGGATCTGCACCCCGGAGCGGTCGAGACGAGCGGCAACCACGGATGCCGGGTGGGGACCCGGCATCAGAAAAACGCAACGCGGCCGAGTCCGCTCCGTACGCCTCGCAATCCGGCGGGAGGCCACGGAGACGGACCCGGCCCACAACGGTCCGCGGAAGGGGGAGACTGTACGCATGCAGCCACGGAACATGTCCATGAGCGGAGTCGTCGACCTCGCCGCGGTGAAGGCGGCCCAGGAGGCCAAGGCGAAGGCGGAGCAGGCGCGCGCCGAGGCGGCCCGTCAGGGCGGCGGCCCGACCGCCGTGCCCCCGTCCTCCCTCGTCATCGACGTCGACGAGGCGGATTTCGAGAGTGCCGTACTGCAGCGCTCCACCGAGGTGCCCGTCGTCATCGACTTCTGGGCCGAGTGGTGCGAGCCCTGCAAGCAGCTGAGCCCGCTCCTCGAGCGGCTCGCCGCCGAGTACAACGGCCGCTTCCTGCTCGCCAAGATCGACGTCGACGCCAATCAGATGCTGATGCAGCAGTTCGGGGTCCAGGGGATCCCCGCCGTCTTCGCCGTGGTGGCGGGACAGGCACTGCCGCTCTTCCAGGGGGCCGCCCCCGAGGCCCAGATCCGGGGCACCCTGGACCAGTTGATCCAGGTCGCCGAGGAGCGCTTCGGCCTCACCGGCATCGCGGTCGACCCCGATGCGGAGGGTGCCGCCCCGGTCGTGGAGACTCCGGCCGGTCCCTACGACGCCCTGCTCGAGGCCGCCGTACAGGCTCTGGACGCGGGCGACCTCGCCGGCGCGGTCCAGGCGTACAAGAACGTGCTGTCCGACGACCCCGGCAACACGGAGGCCAAGCTCGGCCTCGGTCAGGCCGAACTCCTGCAGCGCGTACAGGACATGGACCCGCAGGCCGTGCGCAAGGACGCCGCCGACAAGCCCGGTGACGTGCGGGCGCAGATCGCGGCCGCCGATCTGGACCTGGTCGGCGGGCATGTCGAGGACGCGTTCGGGCGGCTCGTCGACGCGGTGGCCCGCTCGGCCGGCGAGGACCGGGACGCGGCGCGCGTCCGTCTGCTCGAGCTGTTCGAGGTCGTCGGCTCCGACGATCCGCGCGTGACTGCGGCGCGTACAGCTCTGGCCCGGGTTCTCTTCTGAGCCGTCGGTGACCAGTTCTTAAACGCCACGGCATGTGATGCCGGGGTGAAAGTTCTGTCCGCGGAGGGCGACGGCGGCCGCGCTTTACCAAAACTTGGTAATTGCGGCCGCTGTTACTTGGAGTAAGTCGGGAGCCGTTTTCTGTCCGGTTCCGTCCCGGATTCACCCGCAATCGCAACTCGGTTGACAGCACCCTGAGTTGCTGCTTGATGCCAGCCGGTCGCGGCGTGGTTATCTCTCCGTTACCCGTGAGTAACGAACCCCCTTGTGTCCCGGCCGGGAATGCACCACGATCGGGCACGCTCGGTCCACTCCCCACCGTCCGAAAGCCATTCGGACAGCGGGGTCCTTGGGTCCCCACCGAGCAGGTCGACGGCGGACCAAGGGGAGCGCCGTCGGTCTAGGACAGGGGGGTCTCAGCCTTCCGGTTGAGCCTGTCCGGCAGGTTGCGCGTGATGGCTCAGGTGCGACCAGTGGTTGTCGCTCGGGGGTGATCGCCGGTGATCAGGGTGCGGACTCGCGCCTCCGATGCGGGCGCTCTCCTTCCCGAGGACGTAGCACTTCTCCCATCCCTGCCCGGCTGAGCCGCCGCAAGGGGCAGTCAGGGCCGGAGATGTACGTCCGAGAAGGAGGAACAGTCATGAAGTCCGTGACTCGTGGCGGGACCAGATGGAAGCGGTTCGCCGTCGTCATGGTGCCCAGCGTCGCGGCGACCGCCGCGATAGGCGTCGCCCTGTCCCAGGGTGCGCTCGCGGCATCGTTCAGTGTTTCGGGTCAGTCGTTCAAGGTGACGGCCGACTCCCTCGATGGTGAGGGCTTCGTCCAGTACGGAGCCATCGACAGCGGCAAGACGGGTGCCCACCCGGTCGCGGTCGTCGGCATGAAGTCCGCCGAGATCACCAACCTGTGCCAGTCCGTCGTCGTGCCGGTGCCGGTCTTCGGTGACGTCTCGATGAAGCTGTCCGCCGGTGGCGCGGGCGGCCCCCGTGTGGAGGCCAAGACCCTCTACATCGACGCCGATGACCTGAAGGCCGACGCGACCTTCAAGAACATCGACATCGGTGTGGCGGCTGGTGACGCCAGCAAGGGCCCCGGCATCCACAACGGTGACAAGGCCGACCCGAACTCGTTCGCCCAGCAGGCCGACTCGGTGCACTTCGAGAACGTCCAGCAGCGTGCGTGGGCCACCACGGCCGGCACCTTCAAGCTCTCGGGCCTCAAGATGAGTGTCAAGAAGGGCAAGCACGAGTGCTACTAGTCCCGACGGGCCCGAACCCGGGCCCGGGGCTTGGCACTTGATGTGCTGAACGGCCGGGCGCGGGGGCGACGGGAATTCTCCGAGCCGTCCCCGTGCCCGTATCCGGACAGCCACCATCACCACAGAACAACGCCATTCCCGAGGAGCTGTACGACATGAGCGCCGAAGCGCACGCTGGGCTGGGCCCGAAGCTTGGTCACATGCGCCAATCGTTCCGAGGGTGGCGCGGTCAGCGCCCATTCTGGGGTGGTCTGCTGTCGATCCTCGGCGGCCTCCCGATCATGTACTTCCCGTACGCGAATCTGACGCTCGGCAACATGACGATCAAGATGGCGACGACGGCGGGAGCCGGCTCGCTCATCATCGGCGTCCTCCTTGTCGTGCTCGGCCTGACGATGTGGTACCAGCCGCACTCCCGGGTGTTCGCGGGTGTGGCGGCGATTCTTCTCGCCCTGGTCTCCCTGGTCGTCTCCAACTTCGGCGGGTTCGTCATCGGCTTCCTGCTGGCCCTGATCGGTGGTGCCCTCGGCATCGCCTGGGCCCCGGGCAGGCCGCAGGGGGATTCGCCGGCGCGAGGCGGTGACGCGACCGGGTCCACGGACACGGCCGCCGCTCCGCCGATCGCGGGAGCCACCTATCGGGTCGCGGGCGCAAACGACGACGAGTCAGGGACGAGCCCGGATGACGGGACGAACGGGAGGCACCGTGCCGGCTGACGAGGTGCACCACGAGGACTCCGGTGCGGAGTCCCGTGCGAGAACCGGGCCGCGGCATGCAGCACCGAGGAAGCATCTGTTCACCAGGCTGCACATGCCCGCGGGCAAGGCGATAGCGATCGCGGCCATGCCCACGGCCGTGCTGATGGGCCTCGGCCTCACGCCCACGCTGGCGTCGGCCAAGGACAATCCGACCAAGTTCTCGGCGGACGACTACAAGGCGTGCGCCGACGCGGTGGAGGCGAACAAGGACGCCGAGGACGGCGCCGCCACCGACAAGGACAAGGCGGACGCGTCGGCGACCCCGACCCCGTCCCCGTCGGCCTCGGCCGGCAAGGACGCGGCGGACTCCGGCGCGGACAAGGACGCCGGCACGGGCGGTTCGGCGGAGCAGAAGACGGCGGAGCCCACGCCCACGCCGTCGGCCGACGCGTCGAAGGACGACGCCGGTTCCGACAGCGCGGACGAGCCCGCGGCCACGCCGTCGCCGTCCAAGACCACGAACCCGCTGGACCCCCTGGGTGTCGGCGACGCCATCAAGGACTTCTTCACGCCGGACGACCAGGAGACGGCCACGCCGACTCCGTCCCCGTCCGCCTCCGCGTCGAAGGACTCGGGCGGCGTGGTCGGGGACACGGTCGACAAGGCCGGGGACACGGTCAAGGACGTCACGGACGAGGCCGGCAAGACGGTCGAGGACACGGCGGACAAGGCCGGGGACGCGGTCAAGGACGTCGAGGACACGGCGGACAAGGCCAAGGAGGCAGCGGAGTCGGCCACGCCGACCCCCGACGCCACCGAAGTGCCGGAGAACTGCCCCGTGGCCACCGACGCCGAGGGCGCGAACGAGGACACGCCGGCCCAGCTGCCGTCCGAGTCCTGGAAGCTGCAGGCGAGTTCGCTGCTGCTGAAGGGGGCGGACTACAAGGGTCTCGTGGACGTGCGCATGGCGGACGGCTCCACCAAGCGGGTCATGAAGTACATCATCTCGAACGGCACCGACATCGGTGATCTGCACCAGATCGCCCCGGGTCCGAACGGGAAGTTCTTCCACATCCGCGCGGACAAGGGCTCCACGTCCACCATCCGCGACGGCAAGACGATCATGTACACGGAGGAGCTCTCGGGCAATCTGCTCGGGCTCATCCCCATGACGTTCAACGCCGAGAACCCGCCGCCGCTCAACCTGCCGATCCTCTACTTCACCAACGTGAAGGTGACGCAGGCCGCGCAGTTCGGCGGCACGCTGCACGTCCCCGGACTGCACACCACGGTCGAGGACAGCTGACACCGGCTGACCGCACGCCACACACACGAGAGGGCGCCCCCCGCTTCCCGCGGAGGGCGCCCTCTCGTGCGCACCGGGGCGGCCGTCAGTCGCGGTCGCCGCCGCCCAGGTGGTGCACCCGGACCATGTTGGTGGTGCCGGGGACGCCGGGGGGCGAACCGGCGGTGATGACCAGGGTGTCACCGGAGTTGAAGCGGCTCAGCTTCACCAGCTCGGCGTCGACCAGCTCCACCATGGCGTCCGTGGAGTCCACGTGCGGCACGACGAAGGACTCGACGCCCCAGCTGAGCGTCAGCTGGTTGCGGGTGTCGTCGTCCGTGGTGAAGGCCAGGATCGGCTGGGCCGTGCGGTAGCGGCACAGGCGGCGGGCCGTGTCACCGGACTTGGTGAAGGCGACCAGCGCCTTGCCGTCCAGGAAGTCCGCGATCTCGCACGCGGCACGGGCCACCGAACCGCCCTGCGTCCGCGGCTTCTTGCCCGGGACGAGCGGCTGGAGCCCCTTGCTGAGCAGCTCCTCCTCGGCCGCCTGGACGATCTTCGACATCGTCTTGACGGTCTCGATCGGGTAGGCGCCCACGGAGGACTCGGCGGACAGCATGACCGCGTCGGCCCCGTCCAGGATCGCGTTGGCCACGTCGGAGGCCTCGGCGCGGGTCGGGCGCGAGTTGGTGATCATCGACTCCATCATCTGGGTCGCGACGATCACCGGCTTGGCGTTGCGGCGGCACATCTCCACGAGGCGCTTCTGCACCATCGGGACCTTCTCCAGCGGGTACTCGACCGCGAGGTCGCCGCGGGCCACCATCACCGCGTCGAACGCCGCGACGACGCCCTCCATGTTGGCGACGGCCTGCGGCTTCTCCACCTTGGCGATGACGGGGACCCGGCGGCCCTCCTCGTCCATCACCTTGTGGACGTCCCGCACGTCGTCCGCGTCGCGCACGAAGGACAGGGCGACCATGTCGCAGCCCATCCGCAGCGCGAAGCGCAGGTCCTCGATGTCCTTCTCGGACAGGGCCGGCACGTTGACGGCCGCGCCCGGGAGGTTGATGCCCTTGTGGTCGGAGATGACCCCGCCCTCGATGACGATCGTCTTGACCCGGGGGCCCTCGACGTCCATCACCTTGAGCTCGACGTTGCCGTCGTTGATCAGTACCTGGTCCCCGCGCGCGACGTCACCGGGCAGGCCCTTGTACGTCGTGCCGCAGATCGACTTGTCGCCCGGGACGTCCTCGGTGGTGATGGTGAACTCGTCACCCCGCACCAGCTCGACGGGTCCCTCGGCGAAGGTCTCCAGGCGGATCTTGGGCCCCTGCAGGTCGGCGAGCACACCCACGGCGCGGCCGGTCTTGGCGGCGGCGGCCCGGACCCGGTCGTAGCGACCCTGGTGCTCGGCGTGGGTGCCGTGGCTGAAGTTGAATCGGGCCACGTTCATGCCGGCCTCGATCAGCGAGACGAGCTGCTCTTCGGAGTCGACGGCGGGGCCCAGCGTGCAGACGATTTTGGAACGGCGCATGGAGCGATCCTATCGGTTTGTTTCGCTGCGGAATATTCCGTCTGGTGGAAACTACAAATGGGCGGCGGTGCGCTCAGTCGTTGCGCGGCGCGACCAGGGCGTAGGTCTGCCGCGCGATCTCCAGCTCCTCGTCGGTCGGCACCACGGCCACGGCCACCCGCGCGTACGCGGGCGAGATGATCCGGGCCTCGTCGGAACGTACGGAATTCAGCTCCCCGTCCACCACGAGCCCCAGTTCCTCCAGACCGGCGATCGCGGCCTCGCGCACCGGAGCCGCGTTCTCCCCGACCCCCGCCGTGAACGCCACCGCGTCCACCCGGCCCAGCACCGCGTAATAGGCGCCGATGTACTTCTTCAGCCGGTGGACGTAGATCTCGAAGGCCAGCCGCGCCGCCTCGTCGCCCTCGTCGACGCGGCGGCGGATCTCGCGCATGTCGTTGTCGCCGCACAGTCCGATCAGACCGCTCTTCTTGTTGAGCAGCACGTCGATCTCGTCCGCCGACATGTTGCCCACCCGCATCAGATGGAAGATGACCGCCGGGTCGACATCGCCTGAACGCGTCCCCATCACCAGCCCCTCCAGCGGAGTGAGCCCCATCGAGGTGTCCACGCACACCCCGCCGCGCACGGCCGACGCGGAGGCGCCGTTGCCCAGGTGCAGCACGATGACGTTCACCTCCTGCGGCTCCTTGCCCAGCAGCTCCGCCGTCTTCCGCGACACGTACGCGTGCGACGTGCCGTGGAAGCCGTAACGCCGGATGCGGTGCTCGTCCGCCGTCCTCACATCGATCGCGTAGCGCGCCGCCGACTCCGGCATCGTCGTGTGGAACGCCGTGTCGAAGACCGCCACCTGCGGCAGGTCCGGGCGCAGCGCCATGGCCGTACGGATCCCCGTCAGGTTCGCCGGGTTGTGCAGCGGCGCCACCGGGATCAGCCGCTCCACCTCCTTGAGGACCGCGTCGTCGATCACCGTCGGCCGGGTGAACAGCTTTCCGCCGTGCACCACCCGGTGACCGATCGCCGCCAGCTCGGGGGAGTCCAGGCCGAGCCCGTCCGCAGCCAGCTCCTCGGCGACCGCCTTGAGGGCCTCCTCGTGATCGGCGATCGGCCGGATCTGCTCCCGGCTCTGCCCGCCGCCGCCCAGCAGCGGCGTGTGCTTCAGCCGCGACGTCTCCTCACCGATCCGCTCCACCAGGCCCACCGCGAGCCGCGCGCTGTCGCGCATGTCGAGCAGCTGGTACTTCACCGACGACGAGCCGGAGTTGAGGACGAGGACGCGGGTCGCGGGCGCGGCCGGCGGGGTCGCGGGGGTCGGCGAGGTCACTGTGCAGCCTTCTCGGTGGGGGTCTGGGCCTGGATCGCCGTGATGGCGACGGTGTTCACGATGTCCCCGACGAGCGCGCCGCGGGACAGGTCGTTGACCGGCTTGCGCAGGCCCTGCAGGACCGGGCCGACCGCGATCGCGCCGGCCGACCGCTGCACGGCCTTGTACGTGTTGTTGCCGGTGTTGAGGTCCGGGAAGATCAGCACGCTCGCCTGACCCGCGACCTCCGAACCCGGCAGCTTGGTCGCCGCGACCGACGGCTCGACCGCCGCGTCGTACTGGATCGGCCCCTCGATCTTCAGGTCCGGGCGGCGCTCGCGCACCAGCTCCGTCGCCTCGCGCACCTTGTCGACGTCCGCGCCCGTGCCGGAGGTGCCCGTCGAGTACGACAGCATCGCGATCCGCGGCTCCACCCCGAAGCGGGCGGCGGTCACGGCGGACTGGGTCGCGATGTCGGCGAGCTGGTGCGCGTCCGGGTCCGGGTTCACCGCGCAGTCCCCGTACACCAGGACCTTGTCGGCCAGGCACATGAAGAACACGGAGGAGACGATCGCCGCGTCCGGCTTCGTCTTGATGATCTCGAACGCGGGGCGGATCGTCGCGGCCGTCGAGTGCACCGAACCCGACACCATGCCGTCGGCCAGGCCCTCCTGCACCATCAGCGTGCCGAAGTAGTTCACGTCGGCCACCACGTCGTACGCCAGCTCCACGGTGACGCCCTTGTGGGCGCGCAGCTGCGCGTACGCGGCGGCGAACCGTTCCCTCAGGTCCGAGGTCTGCGGGTCGATGATCTCGGCGCCCGTCAGGTCGACCCCGAGGTCGGCCGCCTTCTTGCGGATCTGCTCGACCGGGCCGAGCAGCGTCAGATCGCACACCCCGCGCCGCAGCAGCACGTCGGCCGCGCGCAGCACCCGCTCCTCCGTGCCCTCCGGCAGCACCACCCGGCGCTTGTCCGCACGGGCCTGTTCGAGCAGCTTGTGCTCGAACATCATCGGCGTGACCCGGTCGCTGGACGGCGCCTGCACCGACTTCAGCAGCTCCGCCGTGTCCACGTACCGCTCGAACAGGCCGAGCGCCGTCTCCGCCTTGCGCGGCGTCGCCGCGTTCAACTTCCCTTCCAGGGAGAACAGTTCGGCCGCCGTCGGGAACGAGCCGCCCTCCACCGCCACCACCGGCGTGCCCGGCGCCAGCCGGTCGGCCAGCTTCAGGATCGCCTCGCCCGGCCGCTCGTTCAGCGTCAGCAGCACGCCCGCGATCGGCGGGGTGCCCGCGCTGTGCGCCGCCAGCGAGCCGACCACCAGGTCCGCGCGGTCCCCGGGCGTCACGACCATGCAGCCGGGCGTCAGCGCGTTCAGGAGATTGGGCAGCATCGCCCCGCCGAACACGAAGTTCAGCGCGTTCCTCGCCAGGCCCGAGTCGTCGCCGAGCAGCACCGTGCCGCCCAGGTGGTGCGTGATCTGGGCGACGGTCGGCGCGGCGAGCGCCGGATCGTCGGGCAGCACGTACGCGGGGACGGGCAGCGTGCCCTCCAGCCGCTCCGCTATCTCGTCCCGGTCCCCGGGCACCACCCGGTTCACCACCATCGCCAGCACGTCGCAGCCCAGGCCGTCATAGGCGCGGTACGCGTTGCGCACCTCCGCGCGCACCGACTCCGAGGTCTGCCGGCGGCCGCCGACCACCGGCACCACCGAGGCCCCGAACTCGTTCGCCAGGCGCGCGTTGATCGCCAGCTCGTCCGGCAGCTGCGTGTCCGCGAAGTCCGTGCCGAGCACCAGCACCACGTCGTAGTCCCGGGCCACCGCGTGGAACCGGTCCACCAGCCGCGACACCAGCTCGTCCGTGCCCTGCTCCGCCTGGATCGCCGACGCCTCGTGATAGTCGAGCCCGTACCCGCTGGCCGGATCCTGCGACAGGCGGTACCGCGCCCGCAGCAGATCGAACAGCCGATCGGGTCCGTCGTGGACGAGCGGACGGAAGACCCCCACCCGGTCGACCTGACGGGTCAGGAGCTCCATGACTCCCAGCTCGACGACCTGACGGCCGTCGCCCCGGTCGATCCCGGTCACGTACACGCTGCGCGTCACGCGTGCTCTCCTCCTGCGTCGAGTCCTGCGGCAACCCTCTTGACAGTACCTCCGGCCGCGGCTACACCGCCCGCCGGAAAAGGCCCCCGAAGTCAGGGACCTCGTGCCCCCTCGTCCCGTGCCGAAGCGCCTTTCCCCGCCCGGCACGAACGCGACAGCCGCCGGGCCGTGGAACAATCGGCGTGGCTCTCAGACGTACCAGCAGCGAGCAGGAGACACAGCACGATGCGTATCGGAGTTCTGACCGCAGGCGGCGACTGCCCTGGCCTGAACGCAGTGATCCGGTCGGTCGTGCACCGCGCCGTCACGCACTACGGCGACGAGGTGCTCGGCTTCGAGGACGGCTACGCGGGACTCCTGGAGGGGCGCTACCGACCCCTCGACCTCAACGCGGTCAGCGGCATCCTCGCCCGGGGCGGCACCATCCTCGGCTCCTCCCGCCTGGAGCGCGACAAGTTCCGCGCCGCCTGCGAGAACGCGAAGGCCCTCGCCGAGGAGATCGGCTTCGACGTGCTCATCCCGATCGGCGGCGAGGGCACGCTGACCGCCGCCCGCATGCTGTCGGACGCCGGGCTGCCCGTCGTCGGCGTCCCCAAGACGATCGACAACGACATCTCCTCCACCGACCGCACCTTCGGCTTCGACACCGCCGTCGGCGTCGCCACCGAGGCCATGGACCGCCTCAAGACCACCGCCGAGTCGCACCAGCGCGTCATGGTCGTCGAGGTCATGGGCCGGCACGCCGGCTGGATCGCCCTCGAGTCCGGCATGGCCGGCGGCGCCCACGGCATCTGCCTGCCCGAGCGTCCCTTCGACCCCGCCGACCTCGTCGCCATGGTCGAGGAGCGCTTCGCCCGCGGCAAGAAGTTCGCCGTCATCTGCGTCGCCGAGGGCGCCCACCCCGCCGAGGGCACCATGAACTACGGCAAGGGCGAGATCGACCAGTTCGGCCACGAGCGCTTCCAGGGCATCGGCACCGCCCTCGCCCGCGAGCTGGAGCACCGCCTCGGCAAGGAGGCCCGGCCGGTCATCCTCGGCCACATCCAGCGCGGCGGCACCCCCACCGCGTACGACCGCGTCCTCGCCACCCGCTTCGGCTGGCACGCCGTCGAGGCCGCGCACCAGGGCGTCTTCGGCCGCATGACCGCACTGAGCGGCACCGACGTCGTCATGGTGCCCCTCGCCGAGGCCGTCACCGAGCTCAAGACCGTCCCCAAGGACCGCATGGACGAGGCCGAGTCGGTCTTCTAGGGCCTGCGGCGCTCGATTTCAGGGAGTCACGGAGCGGCGATCCTGGACCAGAACTCGTCCAGGATCCCCTCCAGGAACTCCCGCCCCGCCCCACCGGAGTCCGGCGACGACCCGCCGCCCCAGGTCAGCGTGGCCGCCATCAGCGCCTGGTACTCCAGGTGCATCTCCTGCAGCACGTCCTCCAGCTCCCGGCGCGGCACCGGCACCAGCCGGGACACCGTCCGCAGCTGGCCCTGCCAGCGCGCCGTCACCGCGCTGCGCAGCAGGTTCGCCAGCAGCTGGTCCCGCCCGGTCACCGTCGCGAAGGCGCGGGGCGCGAGCCGGAGCACCCGGGCCAGCGCCTCCGACTGGCGCTCGTTGCCCCGCCACTCGCCGGTCTCCTCCATCCGCAGGTACGCGTGGATGTCGACGCCGATCTCCCGCGCCACGTCCTCCGGCGCGATCCCGAGCGCGAGCCGGTGCTCCCGCAGCGTCCGCGGCTCCCCGATCAGCTCGGCCTGCGAACACCACAGCGCGCCGGCGAGCGCGGTGAGTTCGACCGCCGTGGGCGCCGCGTCACCCCGCTCCCAGGCGATCACGGTGTCCGGCGTGACGTACGCGAGCCCGTACTGGGCGCGCATGCCGTACGCGACATGGCCCGGCGCCATCCCGAGCGCCTCGCGGAGGCGACGGGCCGCGGGGGCGTTGAACGGCGGAGCGGAATCGCTTGGGTGCACGGGCACACGCTAGGTGCGGAGGGGTCGGATGGCTACGGTCTGTTCGCACCGCGTCACATGTCGTAGGAATCTACGGAGGGGCCGGCCTCCCTGGGTGAACAGGGAGGCCGGCCCCTCACGGGACTACCTGTGCCGCTGGACTAGGCGTTCGAGTCCGTGACCGTGAGGGTGGAGTTCTCCACGCCGCACTGGCTGAGGGCTGTGTCGTGGTTGTCGTCGCCGTTGTACATGACCTTCCACCGGTACTGACCGGCGTTGGCCTTGTTCACCACGAAGGTGTCGTTGGACGTCTTGGCCTTGCCGTCGGCGTCGAGCGTCACCGTCTCGGTGTACTTCGGGGTCGTGGAGCAGTCCGCGTCGTTCGGACCGAACAGCTTGAACGTGACGTCACCGGTCGGGGTGCCGCCGGCCGTCGCGTTGACCGTGACGGAGTCCTGCGGGGTCCACTCCTGGGCGGTGTCGACGTCCGCGCCCGCCTTGCCCACGGTCAGCGGCTCGGACTCGCAGGGGCTCAGCGCCTCTTCGTTCTTGGCGTCGCCGCTGTAGTGCGCCTGCCAGTAGAAGGTGCCGGTCTCGGGGAAGTCCAGCGAGTTCGAGGGGGGGACGGTCCCGTCCGTGACATTCACCGTGCCGGCGTCACGCTGACCCTCGGTGCACGCGATGTTGGAGTACACGGAGTACGTGACCGTGCCGCCCGCGTCCGCGGTCGCGTTGTTCAGCGTCGCCGTGTCGGACGCCGAGCCGCCGATCGTGATCGACGAGTCGGAGAGCAGCGTGCTGATCGACGCGTTCGCCTTCTTGATCTCGGACGACTCGTTGTCGTCACCGCAGGCGCTGGCGGACGGCGAGTTGTTCGCGTCACCGCTGTACTGGGCCGTCCAGTAGTACGTGCCGACGGCGGTCGGGGTGAACGGCTCCGAGGTGTAGGTGCCGTTGCCGTTGTCCACCGGGACGGTGCTGGTGAAGACCTGGTCACCGGCGGCGCACCCGGCCGCGTCGAAGGCGCGGAACGTGATGGTTCCGGTCGGGTTGTTGCCCCCGGCGAGGGTGGCGCTGTCCGTGATCGAGTCCTCGATCGGGGCGGTCGCCGTCGCGTTGGTGGTCAGCGAGGTGCAGTTGCTGATCTGCACCTTCTCGGGGTCGATGAAGTCCTTCAGCTCGGCAGTGAACGAGTCCGAAGAACGGCTCTTGGCGTAGACGGAGCCGAACGAGGTGCAGCTGCTGCCCGGCGGGAAGAGCGCGTCGAACGAGATCGACGCCTCGCCGAACGTGAACGGGTCCAGACCGGCCCCGGCCGGCGTGCCGACGCCCGCGGCCTCGCCGGCGGGGATCGCGGCGGAGTTGACCGACCCCAGAGCCTGCGGGCTGTTGCCGCCGCTGATGACGGTCGGGCTGCCCCAGGCCGAGCCGGACCAGGTGCGGATGGAGATGGTCGGGACGGTGCCGCCCCTGGAGAGGTCGTAGGTGATCAGCTTGTCGCCTGCGGTGCGGACCGGGGTCGCGGTCTCCTTGTCGCCGTTGTTCGCACAGTTCGTCGGGCTCGCCGTCGGGTCGCAGAACTTCTGGTTCAGCTCGAAGTCCATATTCGTGGTGCCGGACGGGCTGTTCAGCCGCGTCCAGAACAGTTCGAGGAACTTCGGCGTGGTGTTCGTCTCCGTATAGACGCCGAAGTTCGTCAGGTCGCTCTTGTTCGGCGGGATCGAACCGGTGGTGATTTTCGGGTCCGGGTCGTTCTCGGACGAGCCCATGGTGAAGGAGTTGTCGTTGCTGCCGCTCGGCCTGTCGGCCTTCTTCAGAACCCCGGAGCGCAGTGTGTTCGTGCTGCTGCTGCGCCAGTCGATGCAGTCGCCCGTGCCGTTGACCCTCAGGTTCGCACTGGTGTCGATCTCGAAGTTGCTGCCGGACAGGGTGCGGAAGATAGGCGGGTTGGTGCTCGTCGTACAGTCGGGCGCAGCGTGAGCGACCACTGTCATCGGCACCGTGAACGCGCCGGCGAGCGTGGTGGTGAGGAGTGCCACCGAGAGATTGCGGCGGCCCCTCGTGCGTCTGCCCTCGGCCCCGACCGAGGCGTCACCGCGGCGTACGGATTTGATCATGCGTTCTCCCTGTTGTGCGAGCACAAGGCCGAGCGTGGGTTCGAGAACAAGTAATGCGGGATGAGGCCCCGCACGGTGTGCGAATTGATGTCGGCCTTATCTGTGGCCCGCAATTTAGGGCAGCTGATTCCCGGCATGGAATCAGCCATTCGTGCAAAGTGCGTAGGGCGTGCGGATGTTCACCGGATCAGCCCCTGAACAGGCGACTGAGGCAACGAGTTGGAGATAACCCCTTTATTGGCCCATTCGGCGAAACAATCACATGCAATAAAACGACCGCCCGATTTCCGAAGAATTCGAGGTCAATGGGGCGCCCCGGCCCCCCGCACCCACGTGTAGACGAGCTCCGGTCGCCCCACCTGCCCGTACTGCGGACTGCGCGCCGCGCGCCCCGCGTCCACCAGATGCTCCAGATAGCGCCGCGCCGTGATCCGCGAGATACCGACCGTCTCCGCCGCCGACGCCGCCGTCACCCCGTCCGCGCCCGCGTCCCGCACCGCCTGCGTCACCCGCTCCAGCGTCGGCGCGCTCAACCCCTTCGGCAGCGCCGCCGGCGCGGGGGAGCGCAGGTTCGCCAGCGCCCGGTCCACCTCGTCCTGCCCCGCCGCCTCACCGGTCGACGTCCGGTACTCCGCGTACCGCAGCAGCCGGTCCCGCAGCGTGGCGAACGTGAACGGCTTCAGCACGTACTGCACCACCCCCAGCGACACCCCCTCCCGCACCACCGCGAGATCCCGCGCCGACGTCACCGCGATCACGTCCGCCCGATGACCCGCCGCCCGCAGCGACCGCGCCAGCGCCAGCCCGTGCCCGTCCGGCAGATGCAGATCCAGCAGGATCAGATCCACCGCCGTCCGCTCCAGCGCCCGCCGCGCCCCGGCCGCCGTCTGCGCCCGCGCCACCGTCACGAACCCGGGCACCCGGTCCACGTACAACGCGTGCGCGTCCGCGGCCACCGGATCGTCCTCGACGACCAGCACCCGGATCCCGGCCCCGTCCGCACTCATCGCCGCCCGCCTCTCTGCGCCGCATCCGCGTCACCGCGCCCGGCCACCGACCCCGACCGTTCCGCGCCCGCCTCCCGCGGAGCCCCGTCGGCGCCGCCGCCCCGCGGCCCCGGAACCCCCTCGTCCGACGCCGCGGACCCCGGCCTCGCCCCGCCCAGCGGCAACCGCACCGTGAACTCCGCCCCGCCGTCCGCCGAGCGGTCCAGCGTCAGCACGCCGCCGCCCCGCGCCACCGCCTGCCGTACGAGCGCCAGACCCAGGCCACGACCACCGGGCCCCGCCGGCTTCGTCGACCAGCCGCGCTCGAAGACATCGTCCGCGTGCGCCGGATCCACCCCGGGCCCGCTGTCCGCGACCCGCAGCACCAGCTCCTCGCCCGCCGTCAGCGCCGTCACCGTGACCCGCGCGCCCGGCGACCCCTGCGCCGCGTCCACCGCGTTGTCCACCAGATTGCCGAGCACCGTCACCAGGTCCCGCGCCGGCACCGCCCGCGGCAGCAGCCCGTCGTCGATCCGCGTGTCCGCCGACACCATCAGCTCCACCCCGCGCTCGTTCGCCTGCGCCGCTTTGCCCAGCAACAGCGCCGCCAGCACCGGCTCGCTCACCGCCCCCACCACCTGATCCGTCAGCGCCTGCGCCAGCTCCAGCTCCGCCGTCGCGAACTCGACCGCCTCGTCCGCCCGCCCCAGCTCGATCAGCGACACCACCGTGTGCAACCGGTTCGCCGCCTCGTGCGCCTGCGACCGCAGCGCCTGCGTGAACCCCCGCTCCGAGTCCAGCTCACCCATCACCGCCTGCAGCTCCGTGTGATCGCGCAAGGTCACCACCGTGCCCCGCCGCTCCCCGCTCGCCACCGGAGACGTGTTCACGACCACCACCCGGTCCGCCGTCAGATGCACCTCGTCCACCCGCGGCTCCGCCGCCAGCAGCGCCCCCGTCAACGCCCGCGGCAGCCCCAGCTCCGCCACCGACCGCCCCACCGCCGCGTCCCCGGCCCCGACCCCGAGCAGCTCCCGCGCCCCGTCGTTCATCAGCGCCACCCGCCGCTGCCCGTCCAGCATCACCAGACCCTCACGCACCGCGTGCAGCGCCGCCTGGTGATAGGCGTGCATCCGGCTCAGCTCCGTCGAGTTCATCCCGTGCGTGTGCCGCCGCAGCCGCGCGTTGATCACGTACGTCCCCACGCCGCCCAGCACCAGCGCCGCCAGCGCCACCCCCGCCACCGCGAGCAGTTGCCCCCGCGCCTGCGCCGTGATCTCGTCGATCGTGATGCCGGCACTGACCAGCCCCACCACCTGGTTCCGTCCGTCCCGCACCGCGTACACCGGCGTCACCACCCGCACAGACGCTCCCAGCGTCCCCGTGTACGTCTCCGAGAACGTCCGCCCCTTCAGAGCCGGCCCGATGTGCCCCAGGAACCGCTCGCCGATCCGGTCCTCGTCCGGATGCGTCCACCGGATCCCCGCCGGATCCATGATCGTCACGAAGTCGACCCCGGTGTGCCCCCGCACCTCGTCCGCGTACGGCTGCAACCGCACCGTCGGATCCCCGCCCCCGGTGATCGCCTCCCGCACCGACCCCGCGTCGGCCACCGACCGCGCCACCGCCGTCGCCTGCCGCCGCGCCGCGTCCTCCGCCTGCCCCCGGTCGCTGACGTACATGAACAGCGCACACCCGGCCACGACGACCGCGACCAGCACGACCTGCATCGCGAAGAGCTGGCCGGCCAGGCTGCGAGGACGGGGGAGGCACATGACGCCAGTGTGCCTGTTCGTATAAGTGCGAACTAAATGAACGGAAGGGTGACGGCCCTCACGGCCTGGGAGATAGTCACCGGGATCCGCAGGACGTGAGCCGCACGGCCTGTACGTACGTGCACCGAGGCAGAGGCGCACCGCGAGACCCGACGCCGACCGGGCCTCCACCCGAAGAACCCCGCGCGACCTCGCACGACCCGTACGCCCCCAGCACCCCGACGCCGTCGTCAGGAGGAACCGTGGCCGACACCGAGAACGGGACCGCGACCCCGCCCCCGCCCGCAGCCGCACCGCAGGCCCCCGCCAAGCGGGACCGCACCCACTATCTGTACATCGCCGTCATCGTCGCCGTACTGCTCGGCATCGCCGTCGGCTTCGCGGCACCCGACTTCGCCAAGGAGCTCAAGCCCGTCGGCACGGGCTTCGTGAACCTGATCAAGATGATGATCTCCCCGATCATCTTCTGCACGATCGTCCTCGGCGTCGGCTCCGTACGGAAGGCCGCCAAGATCGGCAAGGTCGGCGGCCTCGCCCTCGGCTACTTCATCGTGATGTCGGCCGTCGCCCTCGCCATCGGCCTCGTCGTCGGCAACATCCTCGACCCCGGCTCCGGCATGCACCTCACCGAAGCCACCAAGGACGTCGGCCAGACCGCCGCCAAGGACGCCGCCGAAGGCCCCACCGACTTCGTCCTCGGCATCATCCCGACGACGCTCGTCTCCGCCTTCACCCAGGGAGAGGTCCTCCAGACCCTCCTGGTCGCCCTCCTCGTCGGCTTCGCCCTCCAGGCCATGGGCCGCTCCGGCGAACCCGTCCTGCGCGGCATCGAGCACATCCAGAAGCTCGTCTTCCGTGTCCTCGGCATGATCATGTGGGCCGCCCCGATCGGCGCCTTCGGCGCCATGGCCGCCGTCATCGGCGAGACCGGCATCGACGCCCTCAAGGCCCTCGCCACGATCATGATCGGCTTCTACGTCACCTGCGCGCTGTTCGTCGGAGTCGTCCTCGCGGTGATCCTCCGCCTCGCGACGGGCTTCAACATCTTCGCGCTCCTCAAGTACCTGGGCCGCGAATTCCTGCTGATCCTGTCCACCTCCTCGTCCGAGTCGGCGCTGCCCCGACTCATCGCGAAGATGGAGCACCTCGGCGTCAGCCGCCCGGTCGTCGGCATCACCGTCCCGACCGGCTACTCGTTCAACCTCGACGGCACCATGATCTATCTGACCATGGCGTCCCTCTTCATCGCCGACGCGATGGACCAGCCCATGAGCATCGGCCAGCAGATCGGCCTGCTCCTCTTCATGATGATCGCGTCGAAGGGCGCCGCCGGAGTCTCCGGCTCGGGCATCGCCGTCCTCGCCTCCGGCCTCCAGTCCCACAAGCCGGGCCTGGTCGACGGCGTCGGCCTCATCATCGGCATCGACCGCTTCATGAGCGAGGCCCGCGCCCTCACCAACTTCGCGGGCAACGCGGTGGCCACCCTGCTCATCGGCACCTGGACCGGCGAGGTCGACCGCGACCGCGTCCGCCGCGTCCTCGCCGGCGAGCTCCCCTTCGACGAGCGCACCCTGCTCGACTCCGACGACACCGCCGGCCAGGACGACGTCCCGGCCCCGCGCGACGGCGGACCGACGCTGGAGAAGGAGCCGGTCGGCGCCTGAGCGTCCCCACGCGGCCGCCCCCTCGGTTTGTACTACCAGCCGTAGTGGCGTAAGGTCCTTCGAGTTGTCCGGGCCGCCACACGGTCCACGGCAGCACCTCCGCCGCTCACGCGGCAACCAAACACCAGCGCGATCCCCTGGCGGGGTTGATTTCGGCGTGCCCGAATTCAATTCGGTCGGACGGATTAGGAATTGCCCAGCGGTTCCGCTAATGTTTGGGACGTCGGAACGGCCCAACAGCCGCGAAGACAAACCAGTTGACTGGGAATCAGGCCCGAAAGGATCTGATAGAGTCGACACCGCAGGAAGGCCGAAAGGCCGGAAAGCGAAAAAGCAAGACCAGCAAGACCCCGAGGAAATCGGCCGGTGAAACGGTCTGATAGAGTCGGAAACGCAAGACCGAAGGGAAGCGCCCGGAGGAAAGCCCGAGAGGGTGAGTACAAAGGAAGCGTCCGTTCCTTGAGAACTCAACAGCGTGCCAAAAATCAACGCCAGATATGTTGATACCCCGTCTCCGGCCATTCGGCTGGGACGAGGTTCCTTTGAAAAAGTCCTGCCGGGCACTGTCCGGTAGGCGCACAGCGAGGACGCTGTGAACCGAGGGATTATTCCTCCCTCTGGTTCCGCTCTCGTGGTGTCACCCCGATTACGGGGAAACATTCACGGAGAGTTTGATCCTGGCTCAGGACGAACGCTGGCGGCGTGCTTAACACATGCAAGTCGAACGATGAAGCCCTTCGGGGTGGATTAGTGGCGAACGGGTGAGTAACACGTGGGCAATCTGCCCTTCACTCTGGGACAAGCCCTGGAAACGGGGTCTAATACCGGATAACACCCGCCACCGCATGGTGGTGGGTTGAAAGCTCCGGCGGTGAAGGATGAGCCCGCGGCCTATCAGCTTGTTGGTGAGGTAGTGGCTCACCAAGGCGACGACGGGTAGCCGGCCTGAGAGGGCGACCGGCCACACTGGGACTGAGACACGGCCCAGACTCCTACGGGAGGCAGCAGTGGGGAATATTGCACAATGGGCGAAAGCCTGATGCAGCGACGCCGCGTGAGGGATGACGGCCTTCGGGTTGTAAACCTCTTTCAGCAGGGAAGAAGCGAAAGTGACGGTACCTGCAGAAGAAGCGCCGGCTAACTACGTGCCAGCAGCCGCGGTAATACGTAGGGCGCAAGCGTTGTCCGGAATTATTGGGCGTAAAGAGCTCGTAGGCGGCTTGTCACGTCGATTGTGAAAGCTCGGGGCTTAACCCCGAGTCTGCAGTCGATACGGGCTAGCTAGAGTGTGGTAGGGGAGATCGGAATTCCTGGTGTAGCGGTGAAATGCGCAGATATCAGGAGGAACACCGGTGGCGAAGGCGGATCTCTGGGCCATTACTGACGCTGAGGAGCGAAAGCGTGGGGAGCGAACAGGATTAGATACCCTGGTAGTCCACGCCGTAAACGGTGGGAACTAGGTGTTGGCGACATTCCACGTCGTCGGTGCCGCAGCTAACGCATTAAGTTCCCCGCCTGGGGAGTACGGCCGCAAGGCTAAAACTCAAAGGAATTGACGGGGGCCCGCACAAGCAGCGGAGCATGTGGCTTAATTCGACGCAACGCGAAGAACCTTACCAAGGCTTGACATACACCGGAAAGCACTAGAGATAGTGCCCCCCTTGTGGTCGGTGTACAGGTGGTGCATGGCTGTCGTCAGCTCGTGTCGTGAGATGTTGGGTTAAGTCCCGCAACGAGCGCAACCCTTGTTCTGTGTTGCCAGCATGCCCTTCGGGGTGATGGGGACTCACAGGAGACCGCCGGGGTCAACTCGGAGGAAGGTGGGGACGACGTCAAGTCATCATGCCCCTTATGTCTTGGGCTGCACACGTGCTACAATGGCCGATACAATGAGCTGCGATACCGCAAGGTGGAGCGAATCTCAAAAAGTCGGTCTCAGTTCGGATTGGGGTCTGCAACTCGACCCCATGAAGTTGGAGTTGCTAGTAATCGCAGATCAGCATTGCTGCGGTGAATACGTTCCCGGGCCTTGTACACACCGCCCGTCACGTCACGAAAGTCGGTAACACCCGAAGCCGGTGGCCCAACCCCTTGTGGGAGGGAGCTGTCGAAGGTGGGACTGGCGATTGGGACGAAGTCGTAACAAGGTAGCCGTACCGGAAGGTGCGGCTGGATCACCTCCTTTCTAAGGAGCATCTAGGCCGCCAAGCTTGCTTGGTGGTCCAGGGCCATTACGTCGGCAAACGTTCGACGGTGGTTGCTCATGGGTGGAACGTTGATTATTCGGCACACTTGACCTGCTCTGGTCGCGAGTACTGCTTCGGCGTGGAAAGCGAGATGGAGAGGCGAGGGTGTCGGGCACGCTGTTGGGTGTCTGAAGGTACGGCCGCAAGGTCGCCTTCAGTGCCGGCCCCAGTGCACTCGAATCTACTGGTTCGGGGTGATGGGTGGTTGGTCGTTGTTTGAGAACTGCACAGTGGACGCGAGCATCTGTGGCCAAGTTTTTAAGGGCGCACGGTGGATGCCTTGGCACCAGGAACCGATGAAGGACGTGGGAGGCCACGATAGTCCCCGGGGAGTCGTCAACCAGGCTTTGATCCGGGGGTTTCCGAATGGGGAAACCCGGCAGTCGTCATGGGCTGTCACCCGCTGCTGAACACATAGGCAGTGTGGAGGGAACGCGGGGAAGTGAAACATCTCAGTACCCGCAGGAAGAGAAAACAACCGTGATTCCGGGAGTAGTGGCGAGCGAAACTGGATGAGGCCAAACCTCAAACGTGTGAGACCCGGCAGGGGTTGCGTTTGGGGGGTTGTGGGATCTCTCTTCCACGGTCTGCCGGCCGTGGGACGAGTCAGAAACCGTTGATGTAGGCGAAGGACATGCGAAAGGTCCGGCGTAGAGGGTAAGACCCCGTAGTCGAAACATCAGCGGCTCGTTTGAGAGACACCCAAGTAGCACGGGGCCCGAGAAATCCCGTGTGAATCTGGCGGGACCACCCGTTAAGCCTAAATATTCCCTGGTGACCGATAGCGGATAGTACCGTGAGGGAATGGTGAAAAGTACCGCGGGAGCGGAGTGAAATAGTACCTGAAACCGTGTGCCTACAAGCCGTGGGAGCGTCGGGCGAGCACTTGTGCTTGCCTCGTGACTGCGTGCCTTTTGAAGAATGAGCCTGCGAGTTTGCGGTGTGTTGCGAGGTTAACCCGTGTGGGGAAGCCGTAGCGAAAGCGAGTCCGAACAGGGCGTTTCAGTAGCACGCTCAAGACCCGAAGCGGAGTGATCTAGCCATGGGCAGGTTGAAGCGGAGGTAAGACTTCGTGGAGGACCGAACCCACCAGGGTTGAAAACCTGGGGGATGACCTGTGGTTAGGGGTGAAAGGCCAATCAAACTCCGTGATAGCTGGTTCTCCCCGAAATGCATTTAGGTGCAGCGTCGTGTGTTTCTTGCCGGAGGTAGAGCACTGGATAGGCGATGGGCCCTACCGGGTTACTGACCTTAGCCAAACTCCGAATGCCGGTAAGTGAGAGCACGGCAGTGAGACTGTGGGGGATAAGCTCCATGGTCGAGAGGGAAACAGCCCAGAGCATCGACTAAGGCCCCTAAGCGTACGCTAAGTGGGAAAGGATGTGGAGTCGCAGAGACAACCAGGAGGTTGGCTTAGAAGCAGCCACCCTTGAAAGAGTGCGTAATAGCTCACTGGTCTAGTGATTCCGCGCCGACAATGTAGCGGGGCTCAAGCGTACCGCCGAAGTCGTGTCATTGCAGCAATAGGGCCAACGCCCGCTGTGATGGGTAGGGGAGCGTCGTGTGCCGGGTGAAGCAGCACCGGAAGGTAGTTGTGGACGGTTCACGAGTGAGAATGCAGGCATGAGTAGCGATACAAACGTGAGAAACGTTTGCGCCGATTGACTAAGGGTTCCTGGGTCAAGCTGATCTGCCCAGGGTAAGTCGGGACCTAAGGCGAGGCCGACAGGCGTAGTCGATGGATAACCGGTTGATATTCCGGTACCCGCTGTGAAGCGTCAAACATCGAGCATCGTGATGCTAAGGCCGTGAAACCGCCGTCCTCGTCTTTGACGTGGTTCGGAGTGGTGGAGCCGCCGGCCCAAGCGGTTAGTAGGTGAGTGATGGGGTGACGCAGGAAGGTAGTCCATCCCGGGCGGTGGTTGTCCCGGGGTAAAGGTGTAGGACGTCAGGTAGGTAAATCCGCCTGGCACATAGTCTGAGACCTGATGCCGAGCCGATTGTGGTGAAGTGGATGATCCTATGCTGTCGAGAAAAGCCTCTAGCGAGTTTCATGGCGGCCCGTACCCTAAACCGACTCAGGTGGTCAGGTAGAGAATACCGAGGCGTTCGGGTGAACTATGGTTAAGGAACTCGGCAAAATGCCCCCGTAACTTCGGGAGAAGGGGGCCATTCCTGGTGATGAGTCTTGCACTCTGAGCTGGGGGTGGCCGCAGAGACCAGCGAGAAGCGACTGTTTACTAAAAACACAGGTCCGTGCGAAGCCGTAAGGCGATGTATACGGACTGACGCCTGCCCGGTGCTGGAACGTTAAGGGGACCGGTTAGTCAGGATTCGTCCTGGCGAAGCTGAGAACTTAAGCGCCAGTAAACGGCGGTGGTAACTATAACCATCCTAAGGTAGCGAAATTCCTTGTCGGGTAAGTTCCGACCTGCACGAATGGCGTAACGACTTCTCGACTGTCTCAACCATAGGCCCGGTGAAATTGCACTACGAGTAAAGATGCTCGTTTCGCGCAGAAGGACGGAAAGACCCCGGGACCTTTACTACAGTTTGATATTGGTGTTCGGTTCGGCTTGTGTAGGATAGGTGGGAGACTTTGAAGCGGCCACGCCAGTGGTTGTGGAGTCGTCGTTGAAATACCACTCTGGTCGTGCTGGATGTCTAACCTCGGTCCGTGATCCGGATCAGGGACAGTGTCTGATGGGTAGTTTAACTGGGGCGGTTGCCTCCCAAAGGGTAACGGAGGCGCCCAAAGGTTCCCTCAGCCTGGTTGGTAATCAGGTGTTGAGTGTAAGTGCACAAGGGAGCTTGACTGTGAGACCGACGGGTCGAGCAGGGACGAAAGTCGGGACTAGTGATCCGGCGGTGGCTTGTGGAAGCGCCGTCGCTCAACGGATAAAAGGTACCCCGGGGATAACAGGCTGATCTTCCCCAAGAGTCCATATCGACGGGATGGTTTGGCACCTCGATGTCGGCTCGTCGCATCCTGGGGCTGGAGTCGGTCCCAAGGGTTGGGCTGTTCGCCCATTAAAGCGGTACGCGAGCTGGGTTTAGAACGTCGTGAGACAGTTCGGTCCCTATCCTCTGTGCGCGCAGGAATATTGAGAAGGGCTGTCCCTAGTACGAGAGGACCGGGACGGACGAACCTCTGGTGTGCCAGTTGTTCTGCCAAGGGCATGGCTGGTTGGCTACGTTCGGGAGGGATAACCGCTGAAAGCATCTAAGCGGGAAGCCTGCTTCGAGATGAGTATTCCCACCCACTTGATGGGGTAAGGCTCCCAGTAGACGACTGGGTTGATAGGCCAGATCTGGAAGCACCGCAAGGTGTGGAGGTGACTGGTACTAATAGGCCGAGGGCTTGTCCTCAGTTGCTCGCGTCCACTGTGTTGGTTCTGAAACCACGAACGACCGTCGTAGTCATAGGCCACGACTCCGGTTGTCAGTTTCATAGTGTTTCGGTGGTCATAGCGTGAGGGAAACGCCCGGTTACATTCCGAACCCGGAAGCTAAGCCTCACAGCGCCGATGGTACTGCAGGGGGGACCCTGTGGGAGAGTAGGACGCCGCCGAACAAATTTTGAAGAAAACCCCGGACCGGGACACGGTCCGGGGTTTTCTGCGTTTACGGGCAATTCCGCCGGGGCGTCAATTCGGACATCGGGTCGTCCTCCCGTGGCGGGCCTCGCCGGCCGAACGGTTTTGCCGGCCTGGTGGAGAGGGACGACAGGCGCGATGTAGGTCCGATGCGGTCCTAGAGGGAGCGGGCCGCGCTGTCGGCCAGGCGCTCCGCTTCCCGCGCGGGGTAGCCCGCCGAGGAGAGCACGGCGACGACCGCCGCGCGGCCGGCGTCCTTAGCCGGGAGGGCACCGTCGTTCACGGCTTCCATCAGGCCGAACAGGACCTGCTCGTGCACGTACGCCAACGCGGCGGCGGGGAGCGGCGAGACGAACTCGCCCTTCTCCACGGCCTGTTCGATGAGCTGGGCGCAGACCTCGCGGACCGGGGCGAGGCGGGCGCGGATGCCCTCCATCGTGACGCTGCGCTGGGCGAGGTGGACCAGGAGGCGGTAGCGGTCGGCGATCGGCCAGATCGCCACGATCGAGTGGGCCACCGCCTCCGCCGGGTCCTCGATGCCCTCACGGCCCGCGAGGTGCGCGGCCGCGACCGCCTGGGCCGCGTCGTCCACCAGGGCCCCGACGAGTGCGTCCCGGCTGGGGAAGTGTCCGTACACCGTGCGGCGCACCACGCCGGCCGCGCGCGCGATCTGGTCCATGGAGGCGTCCGGGTCGCGCAGCAGCTCGGCGAGCGCGACGTCGAGGATGCGGCGGCGGTTGGCGTCGGCTCGTACGGAAGTCACGCCGTTCATTGTGCACGGGCCCTCGCGAGGCGGAGCGGGCGCCATCGTTTTGCACACCGCTGTGCAAGGGCGTAGATTGCACAGCAGTGTGTAATTGCACAGCGGTGTGCAGTGTGATGCGCCGCGTGATCTCTGCTTCCGGGAGGGGCTGCCCGCCATGCGTCTCGTCATGAATGAGCCGGTCGAATCGATGGACCGGCCGTACGCCCGCCGCTGGTGGGCGCTTCTCGTGCTCTGCCTCAGCCTGCTGATCATCGTCATGGCCAACACGGCGCTGACCGTCGCGGCACCCGACATGACGCAGGACCTGGGTCTGACCAGCGCCGACCTGCAGTGGGTCATCGACGGCTACACCGTGCCGTACGCGGCCCTGATGCTGCTGCTCGGCGCGATCGGCGACAAGTACAGCCGGCGCGGGGCGCTGGTCCTCGGCCTGGTCGTGTTCGGTGGTGGCGCGGTCGCCGGGTCGCTCGTCGACAGCGGGACCGGGGTCATCGCCGCTCGCGCCGTGATGGGCGTCGGCGCGGCGATGATCATGCCGGCCACGCTGTCGCTGCTGGCCGCGACGTTCCCCAAGGGGGAGCGGGCCAAGGCGATCGTGCTGTGGACCGCGACCGCGGGGCTGGCCATCGCGGCCGGGCCGCTGGTCGCCGGCGCGCTGCTGCGGGACCACGGCTGGGCCTCGACCTTCCTCATCAACGTGCCGGTCGCCGTGCTCGCGATCGTGGGCGCGCTCGTCCTCGTTCCGCCGTCCAAGGCGGCCCACCAGCACCGGATCGACTACGTCGGCGGGCTGCTGTCCGTGGTCTGGGTCGGCGCGCTCGTCTACATGATCATCGAGGGGCCGCACTTCGGCTGGGGCGTGAAGGCCGTCGGCGCGGCCGTGGTCGCCGGGGTCGCGCTCGTCGCGTTCGTGCTGTGGGAGCTGCGGCACCCGCGGCCGGTGCTGGACGTGCGCCGGTTCGCGAACCGCCGGTTCGCCGGGTCGAACCTCGCCGTCGCCCTCTTCTTCCTGGCCGTCTTCGGCGCGTTCTACTACCTGACCCAGCACCTCCAGTTCGTGCTCGGCTACGACGCCCTGGAGACCGGCGTACGGATGCTGCCGCTGGCCGGCGCCGTGTTCGTCGGGTCCGCGCTCACGGGGTACCTCACCCCGCGCATCGGCATGAAGATCACCGTCACCGCGGGCATGGTCGGCGGCACCACCGCGCTGGCCCTGCTGACGCGCGTCGACGCCGGATCCTCGTACGGGGACTTCGTGCTGCCGCTCGTGATCCTCGGGCTCGCCATCGGGCTCGCGCTCTCGCCCTGCACCGACGCGATCATGGGAGCGTTCCCGGAGGCCGAGCTCGGCGTGGGCGGAGCCGTCAACGACACCTCCCTCGAACTCGGCGGCTCGCTCGGCATCGCGATCCTGGGCTCTGTGCTCGCCGGTTCGTACTCCTCGCAGCTGTCCGACGCCACCGCCGGGACGAAGCTGCCCGGAGAGGCGCTGGCCACCGCGCAGGACTCGGTGGGCGCCGGGTACGCGGTCGCGCGGCAGATCGGGGCGCAGGCCGACAAGCTCGCCGGGCAGGCGGCGGCCGCCGGAGACCCGCAGCAGGCCGCGCAGTTGAAGGCGCAGGCGGGACAACTCGCGGACGGCGCCCGGCAGATGGCGGACGCGGTGGGCTCCTCGTTCTCGGACGCGGTGGCGCACACGAGCGTCGTCGGGGCGGTGATCCTCGGCGTGGGCACCGTGCTGGTGGGGGCGTTGCTGCCGCGCAAGGGGCGGGGCGCCGCGCAGGACGCCGACGGGGAGCAGACGCCGGCCGAGGCCGGAGAACCGGGCGAACCGGTGCTCGCGGGCCAGGGCTGAGGAAGACATCCCGGGGCTGTTGTCAGTGGGGCGGCCTAGGGTGGCAGCAGTTGGAGAACGACCTACCAGGACGTCCGACGAGGACCACCCACCAGGAGGCTCGCACCATGACCACTCTGCCCGACAGGCCCGGCACCGCACTGCTGGTGATCGACGTGCAGAACGGGGTCGTCGAAGGCGCCCCCCGCCGCGACGAGGTCATCGCGAACATCGCGTCGCTCGTCGACCGCGCGCGCACCGAGGACGTGCCCGTGATCTGGGTGCAGCACTCCGACGACGGCGGCCTGAAGGAGGGGAGCGAGGCGTGGCAGTACGTGTCCGAGCTGCCCCGGCGCGAGGGCGAGCCGCTGGTCCACAAGCGCTACAGCGACTCCTTCGAGGACACCGAGCTGGAGGCGCTGCTCGCCGAGCGGGGGGTGGGGCGGCTCGTCGTGAGCGGCGCCCAGAGCGACGCGTGCATCCGCTCGACGCTCCACGGCGGCTTCGTGCGCGGCTACGACGTGACGCTCGTCGGTGACGCGCACACGACGGAGGACCTGACCCAGTTCGGGGCGCCCGCCCCGGAGCTGGTCATCGCGCACACCAACCTGTACTGGGGCTTCCAGAAGGCGCCGGGCCGCTGCGGCGGGACCGTGGACACCGCGGAGGTGAGCTTCGGGGCCGCCGAGTAGGCCCCGTGGCTGAGTAGGCCCTGAGTACGGGGGCTCAGGCGGAGCGCTCCGTCCGGAGGTTTCCTCGAAGCATGAGGAACGGACGGAGCCCCGATCTGCTGCCTGCCCCCCACTCCGAGGTGGTCCGCGGCTGGTGGTTCGCCCCGCTGCTCTCCAGCGTGGTGACCCTGCTGGCCGGATACTGCGCCTTCGGATTCGCGGCGCTCGCGCCGATGGCCTGTGACGCGTGCACGCGCGCTCAGTCGGACCGGTTCGACGCGAGTTTCTACCGGGCGATCGCGGTCTTCTTCCTCCTGGTCGGCGTGGCCGTCCTGCTGCTGACCGTCGCATGGGCGCTGCCGCACCGGGAGAGGGCCGCGGCACGGTTCGCGGCCCGCAGGACCCGCCTCGCGTTCGCGGCTCCCGCCATGATCGTCGTCGCCTACCTGGTGTTCCTGGCCCTGGTCGACTGGCCGTAATCCGCTCGCCCGGGCCCGGGACGGATCCGTACGCTGCCGCGCATGACCAGCGCGCCGCCGGAACGCCACCCGCACCTCCTCAACGTCGTCGACGTCGAGGCCACCTGCTGGGACGGACAGCCGCCGCCCGGAGCCGTCAGCGAGATCATCGAGGTCGGGCTGACCGTCGTGGACCTGGCGGCCGGTGAGCGGATCGCGCGGCACGGGATCCTGGTGCGGCCCGAGCGGTCCAGCGTCAGCCCGTTCTGCACCGAGCTCACCGGGCTCACGCAGGACCAGGTCGCGGGAGGGGTCTCCTTCGCGGAGGCCTGTCGGATCCTGCGGGACGAGCACGCGGCGCGGACCAGGGCCTGGGCGAGCTGGGGCGACTACGACCGCAAGCAGTTCGAGCGGCAGTGCGCGGCGCCCGGCGCCCGCTACCCCTTCGGGCGTACGCACATCAACGCCAAGGCCGTCTTCACCGGGAGCCACGGGCTGCGCCGGCGGCCCGGCATGGCGCAGGCGCTGGACGTGGCCGGGCTGCCGCTGGAGGGGCGGCACCACCGGGGCGAGGACGACGCGTGGAACATCGCCGCGCTCGTCCTGCACGTGGCCGGGCGCGGCGACTGGCCGGAGGACCCCCGCGAGGAGCCCTCCGACCGGTGACCCCACGGGTCAGAGCTGGAACGTCTCCCCGGGCTTGAGCAGGTGAAGACGCTCGCTCAGCCCCGCCGCCGCGAACGCCGCCGTCAGCGCGGCCCCGTCCTCGGTGAAGTGCCCCCAGTGCTCGAAGTGCAGCGGCACCACGTGCCGGGCGTCCAGGATCCGCGCCGCCTCCGCCGCGTCCGCGCTGGTGAGGGTGAGCGGCGCGTCCGGCACGAGCGGGGTGCGGGCCGCGCCCGCGAACAGGACGGCGACGTCGACGGCCGGGAAGCGCGCGGCGACCTCGCGGACCCGGTCCAGCGAGGCGTTGTCCCCCGACACGTACACCGTGGGCAGGCCCTCGCCGGACAGGACGAAGCCCGTGACCTCGCCGACCAGCGGCTCGCTGCCCTCGGGGCCGTGCAGCGCGGGCACACCCGTCACGCGCAGGGTGCCACCGTCCGGACGCGGCAGCTCCACGTGCTCCCAGACGGGCAGGGCGGTGACCTCGGCGCCGAGCCGCTCGTGGGCCGCCGCCGTGGACAGCACCAGCGGGACGTCGGCGAGCAGGGCGCGGCCGGCCCCGTCCAGGTTGTCGGGGTGGTGGTCGTGCGACAGCAGCACCGCGTCCACCGGTCTTATGGCGTCGGCGGCGACGGCGGGGCCGGCTGTCTTCACCAGGGTGCGGGAGCCCACCGGGTACTCGCCCGGGGCGTCGAACGTGGGGTCGGTGAGCAGGCGCAGGCCGCCGGTCTCGATGACGGACGTGGGTCCGCCGACGTAGCGGACGGAGATCGCGGTCACGTGGATCCTCCAGTGTGTGGTGCGGTCTCTCGGTCCAATTCCCGGACGCCCGTGGGTATTCCGGTGTTCCGTACATGATCCGCGGCGGTGGACGCTGGCCTTGACCCCGGCGTCAAGGTTTACGGTCGGGGCATGCGCATCGGAGAGCTCGCGGACCGCGCCGGTACGACCACGCGGACGCTCAGGTACTACGAGTCGCGCGGGCTGCTGCCCGCGCGGCGCGGCGGCAACGGATACCGGACCTACGACGAGGCGGACCTGCGCGCCCTGCGCCAGATCCGCACGCTGCAGGACTTCGGGTTCGACCTGGAGGAGACCCGCCCGTTCGTGGAGTGCCTGCGCGCCGGGCACCCGGAGGGCGACTCCTGTCCGGCGTCGCTCGCCGTGTACCGGGCCAAGCTCACCGAACTCGACGCGCTGATCGGCGAGTTGAGCGCCGTACGGGAGAAGGTCGGCGCGCAGCTGGCGCGCGCCGAGGAGGCCATGGAGGCGCTGGCCGCGGAGGAGTCCGCGCCGCGCTGCGAACTGAACGAATCGGTACTGAACGCATCAGTACCCAGCGAACCAGGGGAGTGACAGAGATGGCGTTTCGGGACGTGACCGACGCGGACTTCGACGAGCAGGTGCTCAAGGCGGGCCGGCCGGTGCTGGTGGAGTTCACCGCCGAGTGGTGCGGTCCGTGCAAGCAACTGGCGCCCGTGCTGAAGGCCGTCGCCGAGGAGGAACGCGAGCGGCTCGACGTCGTGGCGATCGACGTCGACGCCAATCCGGACACCGCGGTGAAGTACGGGGTGCTGTCGATGCCGACGCTGATGGTCTTCAAGAACGGCGAACCGGTGTGGTCGCGAGTCGGCGCCCGGCCGAAGCGGCGGCTGCTCGAGGAATTGGCGGAGGCCCTCTGAATCCTCGGGGAATTTCCCCACCGATTGGAATGCGTGCCCCGCCCGGGGTATATTCGGTGTTTCTGTGTGCCCACAGAAAAGGCCCCTCACCGGGGGCCAATAAACAACACCGTACCGGGCAGGGAGCCGTTTTGTCAAGCCGGGAAACCGCCGCATCGCAGAAAGAATTGCAGAAGGAACAGGAATTCATCGACACGCTGTACGCGCGCGTCGACGAACTGCGCGGCGAGGCCGCGGACTCGGTCCGGGACGCGATCACGCCGGTCGGGACGGGCCAGCAGGCCCGCCTGGAGCGGGACCTGCTGGTCGTGGAACGGTCCGGGCTGCTCGCCGCGCTGAATGCCGTGGAGGGATCCCTCGCGTTCGGCCGCATCGATCTCAAGGACGGTACGGCGCACCACATCGGCCGCATCGGAATTCGCCGCGACGACACCGAACACACGCCGATCCTGATCGACTGGCGTGCCCCCGTCGCCCGGCCTTTCTATCTCGCGACCGGACACACCCCCATGGGGCTGCGGCGCCGCCGGCACCTCACGCTCGACGGCCGTACCGTCACCGAACTGCACGACGAGATCCTCGACCTCGAAGACGCCGAGCGGACCGGGTACGAGGACCCGAGCGGCGACGCCGTGCTGCTCGCCGCGCTCAACAGCGCCCGCACCGGCCGCATGGGCGACATCGTGCAGACCATCCAGGCCGAGCAGGACAACATCATCCGGCACGCGCACCAGGGCGTGCTCGTCGTCGAGGGCGGCCCCGGCACCGGCAAGACCGCCGTCGCGCTGCACCGCGCCGCCTACCTGCTCTACGAGCACCGGGAACTGCTCGCCAAGCGGGCCGTCCTCATCGTCGGCCCGAACCCGGCGTTCCTGAAGTACATCTCCGAGGTGCTGCCCGCGCTCGGCGAGACGGGCGTGCTCCTGTCCACCGTCGCCGAGCTGTTCCCCGGCGTCCACGCCACCGGCACCGACAGCCCGCGCGCCGCCGCCGTCAAGGGCGCCGCCGCGATGGCCGGGGCGCTCGCCGCAGCCGTCGCCGACCGGCAGGAACTGCCCATGCCCGGCGCCCCGATCGTCGTCCCGCACGACGACGGCGACCTCGTCCTCGACTGGGAGATCGCCTACGAGGCCCGGCAGGCGGCCCGCGACACCAAGCTGCCGCACAACCTCGCCCGCCCGCACTTCGCGTTCCGCGTCATCGACGCGCTCACCGCCCAGCTCACCGAGCGGATCGGCGCGGACCCCTACGGCGGCCCGAACTTCCTCGGACCCGACGACATCGCCCAGCTCGGCAAGGCCGTCGCCGCGAGCCCCGACGTGCACGCCGCGATCGAGGAACTGTGGCCGCAGCTCACGCCACAGCGCTTCCTGGCCGACTACCTCGCCGAGCCCACGCACCTGACGGACGACGACGCGGCGGCGATCCGGCGCGCCCCCGCCGACGGGGACCGGCCGTGGACCCCGGCCGACGTGCCGCTGCTCGACGAGGCCGCGGAACTCCTCGGGCACGACGACAGCGCCGAGCGCGCCGCCGCCGAGGCCGCCCGTCAGGAGCGCATCGCCTACGCGCAGGGCGTGCTCGACCTGTCGAAGGGCTCGGAGACCTACGAGTTCGAGGACGAGGACGAGTCGGAGGTGCTCGCCGCGCACGACATCGTCGACGCGGACCGGGTCGCCGACTGGTACGAGGAGGAGGACCACCGCAGCGCCGCGGAGCGGGCCGCCGCCGACCGCACCTGGGCGTTCGGCCACATCATCGTCGACGAGGCGCAGGAGCTCAGCCCGATGGCGTGGCGGCTCCTCATGCGGCGCTCGCCCACCCGCTCCATGACGCTCGTAGGCGACCCGGCGCAGACGTCCGAGGAGGCCGGTGTCGGGGCGTGGTCCGAGATCCTCGCGCCGTACGTCGAGGACCGGTACGAGCACACCCGGCTCGGGGTCAACTACCGGACACCGTCCGAGATCATGGAGCTCGCGGCGCGAGTGCTGCGGGCCGAGATCCCGGGCTACGAGCCGCCGGCCTCGGTGCGATCGACCGGCGTAGCCCCCTGGGTCCGGCAGGCCGACGATCTCGGGGCCGCGGTCGCCCAGGCCGTCGTGGAGCTGGCCCCCGAGGAGGGACGGCTCGCGGTGATCGCGCCCCGCTCGCTCCACGAGGTGGTCGCGCGGGGCGTCGACGGCGTCGTCGTCGGAGCCGAGCCCGATCTGACGCGGGACGTCGTCCTGCTGGACCCGCGGCAGGCCAAGGGCCTGGAGTTCGACTCCGTACTCGTCGTCGAGCCCGGGCTCTTCGGGGTCAGCGACCTGTACGTGGCCCTCACCCGGGCCACCCAGCGCCTCGGCGTGCTGCACGCCGGGGAGGTGCCGGCCGCGTTGGCCTAAGGAGCCAGCCACACCGTCGCCAGGGGAGGCAGGGTCAGCTTCAGGGCGGGGTCCGCTTTCAGGGGGCCGGGGTTGCCTGCCCCGCTGCCCCCGTACCGGGCGGCGTCCGTGTTGAGGACCTCGTGCCAGGTGGAGGAGCCGGCGGGGGCCGGCAGGGCGTAGTCGTGGCGGAGCACGGGGGAGAAGTTCGAGACCGACAGGACAGGGCTGCCGTCGGTGGCGTGGCGCAGGAACGCGAAGACGTTGTCCTGCGCCGCGTCGCCGAGGACCCAGGAGAAGCCGGCCGGGGCGGTGTCCTGCTCCCAGAGCGCGGGGGTCGCGCGGTACGTGGCGTTCAGGTCGCGGACCAGATCCCGTACGCCCCGGTGGTCCCGCTCCGCTCCGTACGCCGGGTCGAGCAGCCACCAGTCCGGGCCGTGCGCCTCCGACCACTCGGCGCCCTGCGCGAACTCCTGGCCCATGAACAGGAGTTGCTTGCCCGGGTGGGCCCACATGAAGGCCAGATAGGCGCGGAGCGTGGCGCGTTGCTGCCACCAGTCGCCGGGCATCTTCGAGACGAGGGACCGCTTGCCGTGGACGACCTCGTCGTGGGAGATCGGCAGCACGTAGTTCTCGCTGTACGCGTAGACCATCGAGAACGTCATCTCGTGGTGGTGGTGCGCGCGGTGCACCGGGTCGTGGGCGACGTAGCCGAGCGAGTCGTGCATCCAGCCCATGTTCCATTTGAGGCCGAAGCCGAGACCCCCGAAGCCCGTGGGGCCCGTGTGGTGGGTGGGGCGGGTGACGCCGTCCCAGGCCGTCGACTCCTCGGCGATCGTGACGACGCCGGGCACACGGCGGTACAGCGTCGCGTTCATCTCCTGGAGGAACGCGACCGCGTCGAGGTTCTCGCGGCCGCCCGCCGCGTTCGGGGTCCACCGACCCTGCTCGCGCGAGTAGTCGAGGTAGAGCATCGAGGCGACCGCGTCCACGCGCAGGCCGTCGATGTGGAACTCCTCGCACCAGTACACGGCGTTCGCCACGAGGAAGTTGCGGACCTCCCGGCGGCCGTAGTCGAACTCCAGCGTTCCCCAGTCGGGGTGCGCGGCGCGCAGCGGGTCGGCGGGCTCGTACAGGGGGCGGCCGTCGAACTCGGCCAGGGCCCAGTCGTCGCGCGGGAAGTGCGCGGGGACCCAGTCCATGATCACGCCGATGCCGGCCCGGTGCAGGGCGTCCACCAGGTGTTTGAAGTCGTCCGGCGTGCCGAGGCGGGCCGTCGGGGCGTAGAAGCCGGTCACCTGGTAGCCCCATGAACCGCCGAAGGGATGCTCGGCGACCGGCATCAGCTCCACGTGCGTGAAGCCCAGGTCGGCGACGTACGCGGGGAGCTGGACGGCCAGGTCGCGGTAGGTCAGGCCCGGGCGCCAGGACGGGAGATGGACCTCGTAGACGGAGAACGGGGCCTCGTGCGCCGGCCGTGCGGCGCGGGTGCGCAGCCAGTCCTCGTCGTGCCACGTGTAGTGGCTCGAGTGCACGATCGACGCGGTGGCGGGCGGGGTCTCGGTACGGGTCGCCAGCGGGTCGGCGCGCAGGGTGCGGGTGCCGTCGGGGCGGGTGATCTCGTACTTGTACAGTTCGCCCTCGCCGAGGCCCGGGACGAACAGCTCCCAGACTCCCGTCCCGCCCAGCGAGCGCATCGTGTGGGCGGCTCCGTCCCACCGGTTGAAGTCCCCGGCCACGCGGACACCGAGGGCGTTCGGGGCCCAGACCGTGAAGCGGGTGCCGCTGATGTTCTGGTGACGCATGGGGTGCGCGCCCAGGACCTTCCAGAGCTGCTCGTGCCGGCCCTCGCCGATCAGGTGCAGGTCGAGTTCACCGAGGGAGGGGAGCAGGGTGTACGGGTCCGGGGTGCGGATGCGCGTGCCCGCGTAGGTGATCTCCAGCTCGTAGGGAGGCGGGGGATCGGGGAGGTCCAGTGCGGTGGTGAAGAAGCCGTCGCCGTCCGGGTGGAGGGGGACGGGGGCGGCGCCGTCGGGGAGGTGGACGGTGACGGACTCGGCGTACGGGTGCCAGGTTCTGATGGCCAGGGGTTCGGTGGGGGCGGGTTTGTGGGTGCCGAGGACGGCGTGGGGGTTGTGGTGGGTGGCGTTCAGTAGGCGTCGTCGGTCTTCTGGCGGGACCGGGGCGGGGCGGGGGGTCACGGGGGAGGCCTCCTGGTCCTGGGGTGGGATCTCGCCGTCGGGGTTCGTCTCGTTGCCGGGTGCGGGTTTCGTCGTGGCTGGTCGCGCAGTTCCCCGCGCCCCTGACAAGCGCACTTCGTGCGCCCCCGGGGGCCCGTTGGTCGTGCCCCGCGACGGAGTCGCTGATGGGATACGGCCCCGCGCCCCTGACAAGCGCACTTCGTGCGCCCCCGGGGGCCCGTTGGTCGTGCCCCGCGACGGAGTCGCTGATGGGATACGGCCCCGCGCCCCTGACAAGCGCACTTCGTGCGTCCCCGGGGGCCCGTTGGTCGTGCCCCGCGACGGAGTCGCTGATGGGATACGGCCCCGCGCCCCTGAAGGCGCACTTCGTGTGCTGCTAGCCCGGTGAGGCCAGTTCGGAGAGGGCCGCCAGGGGGACCTCGAGCCAGGTGGGGCGGTGGCGGGCCTCGTAGAGGGATTCGTAGACCGCCTTGTCCGTCTCGTAGGCGCGGAGCAGCGGCGGGTCCGCGCGGGGGTCGCAGCCCGTCGCCGCCGCGTAGCCCTCGCAGTACGCCGCGCGGCATGCCCGGGCCCACGACGGGTCGTACGGGCGGTGGCTGCGCGCCGCGTAGTCGAAGGAGCGGAGCATGCCCGCGACGTCCCGGTGCGGAGGGTGCGGCATGCGGCGCTCGGCGAGCGGCCGCGACGGTTCGCCCTCGAAGTCGATCAGCTGCCAGCCGCCGGACCGGGTGCGCAGGAACTGGCCCAGGTGCAGGTCGCCGTGGATCCGCTGGGCCCGCCGCACGGGCGCGCCCACGGCCAGGTCCGCGAAGGCGCCGCGCAGCGCCGGCACGTGGGGCAGCAGCGCGGGCACCTGGCGGGCGGTCGCGTCGAGGCGCCGGATCATCGACGCGGCCAGCTCCTCGGTCCGGGGCCGGGTCAGCGTGACCGTGGGCAGGCTCCCGGCGAGGGCGGCGTGCACCTCGGCGGTGGCCCTGCCCAGCTCACGGGCCTCGGCGGTGAAGTCGGTGCCGGAGGCGAGCCGGCTCAGGGCGAGTTCCCAGCCGTCGGTGGCGCCGCGCACATAGGGCTGGAGGATGCCGAGGGTGGTCGGCTCGCCCGCGCCCCCGCTCTCGTACGTCTCGAACCAGGCGACCGGCGCCGGGACCCGGGTGCAGCCCGCGCGGGCCAGCGCGAGGGGCAGTTCCAGGTCGGGATTGGTGCCGGGGCGGACGCGGCGGAAGACCTTGGCGATGAGCCGGTCGCCGTACACGACCGAGGAGTTGGACTGCTCGGCGCGGAGCGGGCGGGCCGGGAGGCCGGGCGGGACGCGGCCGTGCGGGCCCCGGTGGAAGCGCAGGTCACCGAGGGGTCCCGGGGTGCGGAGACGTTCCAGCAGAACGGCCGCGCGGCGCGGGTCCTGGAGCGCGTCGTACACGGTGAGCCCGGCGAGCGGGCCCCGGTCGACGTGGCCGATGACGGCCGGGGCGAGAGCCGGTGGCACGCGCTCGTCCGCGCCGATCAGGAGCTGGTAGCGCTCTCCGGGGCCCTCCTCCGCGGGCGGCTGGTGCGCGCGGAGCAGGACGTGGAGCAGGGCGGCCCCCGGCAGCAGCGGGGTCACCGCGTCGAGGTCGATCCCGGTGACCGGCAGGCCCTTGCCCGCGAACCAGCGCTGGCGGGGCAGCCAGTCGCGCAGCGGCGAGGCGAGGGAGTCGGCGAGAGCGGGACGGGCCCCGCCGCCGGCGGGGGCGGTGCTGCGGGCTGCGGCTTCCGACATGGCGTCGCGTCCTTTCCCGGGGGGAGAGCGACGAGCGTTCCGCGATAGAGGGAGCGTGCCCAGGGCCCGCACACGGAAACGGGTCCAGGGCACGCGCGTTCGACCGGGTTCAGGGGTGGACGGGGGTGCCTTCCGCGCGCAGGCGGAACCAGTAGAAGCCGTGTCCGGCCAGGGTCAGCAGGTAGGGGAGTTCGCCGATGGCGGGGAAGCGGACACCGCCGATCAGCTCGACGGGGTGGCGGCCGGTGTAGGGGCTGAGGTCGAGCTCGGTGGGTTGGGCGAAGCGGGAGAAGTTGTGGACGCACAGGACGAGGTCGTCGCCGTGTTCGCGGAGGAAGGCGAGGACGGCGGGGTTGGTGGAGGGGAGTTCGGTGTAGGTGCCGAGGCCGAAGGCGGGGTTCTGTTTGCGGATCTCGATCATGCGCCGGGTCCAGTGGAGGAGGCTGGAGGGTGAGGACATGGCGGCTTCGACGTTGGTGACCTGGTAGCCGTGGACGGGGTCCATGATCGTGGGGAGGTAGAGGCGGCCGGGGTCGCAGGAGGAGAAGCCTGCGTTGCGGTCGGGGGTCCATTGCATGGGGGTGCGGACGGCGTCGCGGTCGCCGAGCCAGATGTTGTCGCCCATGCCGATCTCGTCGCCGTAGTAGAGGATCGGGCTGCCGGGGAGGGAGAGGAGGAGGGCGGTGAAGAGTTCGATCTGGTTGCGGTCGTTGTCGAGGAGGGGGGCGAGGCGGCGGCGGATGCCGATGTTGGCGCGCATGCGGGGGTCTTTGGCGTATTCCGCGTACATGTAGTCGCGTTCTTCGTCGGTGACCATTTCGAGGGTGAGTTCGTCGTGGTTGCGCAGGAAGATGCCCCATTGGCAGCCGGCGGGGATCTGGGGGGTCTTGGCGAGGATCTCGGAGACGGGGTGGCGGGATTCGCGGCGGACGGCCATGAAGATGCGGGGCATGACGGGGAAGTGGAAGGCCATGTGGCATTCGTCGCCGCCGGAGCGGTAGTCGCCGAAGTAGTCGACGACGTCCTCGGGCCACTGGTTCGCCTCGGCCAGCAGCACCGTGTCCGGGTAATGCGTGTCGATCTCCTTGCGGACCCGCTTCAGGAGTTCGTGAGTGGCCGGAAGGTTCTCGCAGTTGGTGCCTTCGCGGGCGTAGAGATAGGGCACCGCGTCGAGGCGGAAGCCGTCGATGCCGAGGTCGAGCCAGAACTTGAGGGCGGCGAGGATCTCCTCCTGGACGGCCGGGTTCTCGTAGTTGAGGTCCGGCTGGTGGGAGAAGAACCGGTGCCAGTAGTACTGCTTGCGGACGGGATCGAAGGTCCAGTTGGAGGCCTCGGTGTCGACGAAGATGATCCGCGCGTCCTGGTACTGCTTGTCGTCGTCCGCCCAGACGTAGTAGTCGCCGTAGGGGCCTTCGGGGTCGGCGCGGGACTGCTTGAACCACTCGTGCTGGTCGCTGGTGTGGTTCATGACGAAGTCGATGATCACGCGCATGCCGCGCTGGTGGGCGGCGTCCACGAACTCGACGAAGTCGGCGAGGTCACCGAAGTCCGGGAGGACGGAGGTGTAGTCGGCGACGTCGTAACCGCCGTCCTTCAGCGGGGACTTGAAGAACGGGGGGAGCCAGAGGCAGTCGACGCCGAGCCACTGCAGATAGTCGAGTTTCGCGGTGATGCCCTTGAGGTCGCCGATGCCGTCGCCGTTGCTGTCCTGGAAAGAGCGGACGAGGACCTCGTAGAAGACGGCGCGTTTGAACCAGTCGGGGTCGCGGTCCTTGGCGGGGGTGTCCTCGAAGGTGTCCGGAACGGGCTCGTTCATGAACATGGCGGGGGTGGCCCTCCAGTCAGTGATCTCCGGTCGGTGGAATCCGGGTCAGGGGTCTCCGGTTCGGGTCGCCGGTCAGGGGTCTCCCGGTCTAGGAGTGCGGGCGGTCGCCGACCGTGAAGACGTGCGCGGGCGCCCGGCCCGGCGTGAGCCGTACGTAGTTCGTCCGGCCCCATAGGTACGTCTCGCCGCTGAGTTCGTCGTGCACGGGGACCGTGTCGTGCCAGGCCAGGCCGAGGCGCGGCAGGTCCAGGGAGACCGTGGCCTCCTGCGTGTGGTGCGGGTCCAGGTTCACGACCACCAGCACCGTGTTCGCCCCTCTGCGGCGCGAGTAGACGAGCACCGCGTCCTGGTCGGCGTGGTGGAAGTGGAGCCCGCGCAGGGTGTGCAGGGCGGGGCTGCGCCGGCGGATCTCGTTGAGCCGGGTGATCAGCGGGGCGATCGTGCGCCCCTCGCGCTCGGCCGACTCCCAGTCCCTGGGCCGCAGTTCGTACTTCTCCGAGTGCAGGTACTCCTCGCTGCCGGGACGCACCGCGGTGTTCTCGCACAGTTCGTAGCCGCTGTAGACACCCCAGGTCGGGGCGAGCGTCGCGGCGAGCACGGCGCGCAGTTCGAACGCGGGGCGGCCGCCGTGCTGGAGGAACGCGTGCAGGATGTCCGGGGTGTTCACGAACAGGTTGGGCCGCATGTACGAGGCGGCCTCACCGGACAGTTCTGCCAGGTAGCCGGTGAGCTCCTCCTTGGTGTTCCGCCAGGTGAAGTACGTGTATGACTGCTGGAAGCCGATCTGCGCGAGCGTGTGCATCATCGCGGGACGGGTGAACGCCTCGGCCAGGAAGATCACGTCGGGATCGCCGCCGTTGATCTCCGCGATGACCCGCTCCCAGAACACGACGGGCTTCGTGTGCGGGTTGTCGACCCGGAAGATCCGCACTCCGTGGTCCATCCAGTGCCGCAGCACCCGCACGGTCTCCGCGACCAGGCCCGGCAGGTCCCGGTCGAAGGCGATCGGGTAGATGTCCTGGTACTTCTTGGGCGGGTTCTCCGCGTACGCGATGGAGCCGTCGGGCCGGTGGTGGAACCACTCGGGGTGTTTCTCCACCCAGGGGTGGTCGGGGGAGCACTGGAGCGCGAAGTCGAGGGCGATCTCCAGGCCCAGCTCGCGGGCTCGCGCCACGAATGCGTCGAAGTCGTCGAGCGTGCCCAGGTCCGGATGGATCGCGTCGTGACCGCCCTCCGGGGAGCCGATCGCCCAGGGGACGCCGACGTCGTGCGGGCCGGGGGTCAGGGAGTTGTCGGGGCCCTTGCGGTGGGTGGTGCCGATGGGGTGGACGGGCGGGAGGTAGACGACGTCGAAGCCCATCGCGGCGATCGCGGGCAGCCGCTCGGCCGCCGCCGCGAACGTGCCGCTGACCGGCGGCCTGCCGGGCTCGACGACCGCGCCCTCGGAGCGCGGGAAGAACTCGTACCAGGACCCGTACAGGGCCCGCTCCCGCTCCACCAGCAGCGGCAACTCCTCGGAGACGGTGACGAGTTCACGCAGCGGACGGGTGGCGAGGGCCGCGTCGACCTCCGGGGCGAGGGCGGCTGCCAGGCGGGCGGCGGGGGTACGGGACGGATCGCGGAGCGCGGCCGCCGCCGCGGTGAGCACGGTGCGGGAGGCCTTCGTCCGGCCGTCCTGGGCGGCGGCCCGCTCGTGCAGCAACGCCCCTTCCTCCAGGACGAGTCCGGTGTCGAGGCCCGCCGGAATCTTGATCCGCGCGGTGTGCCGCCAGGTGGACACCGGATCGCTCCACGCCTCCACGGCGAAGGTCCACGCGCCGGGCGCGTTCGGGGTCACGTCGGCGGCCCAGCGGTCGGTGCCGGGGGCCAGTTCGCGCATCGGGGTGAAAGGGCCGGGGGTGCCGTCGGGGGCGCGCAGCACCACGTTCGCGGCGACGGCGTCGTGGCCCTCGCGGAACACGGTGGCGGTCACTTGGAAGGTCTCGCCGGTGACGGCCTTCGCGGGGCGGCGGCCCCGGTCGACGACGGGCCGGACGTCACGCACCGGGATCCGGCCCGTCGTGGGCGCGGGCGGGCGCGGCCGGCTGCGGGGACGCTGTGCGGGCATGACCGCTCCTGTCGGGGGATCGGAGGAGGGTGGTCGGGCGCGTACCGGGGGAGCCTTCCACGCGTACGGGGCGGGCAATCCGGTGCTTACCTACCTACTCGGGCGTAAGCGCGCACACAAGACTCCCGTAAGCGGCGCGTACCCGCGGCACACAAGTCCGGCCCCGCCGCGAACGGCGGGGCCGGACCCTCGACGCCCCCGCTTCCCGCGGGGAATCGCCTGCGTGCCTACGGGGTGTCCACCCGGAGCAGCCGGTTCGGGGAACCGAGCCCCGCGCCCTTCACCCGGCCCGCGGCGGCTTGGCCGGTGAGCGCCTGGCTCACCTCGGCCGGGGACGCGCCCGGGTGGCCGGAGAGCCAGAGCGCGGCCGCGCCCGCGACGTGCGGCGAGGCCATCGACGTACCGGAGAACGTGGCGTCGCCGGTGTCGCTCGCGTACGACGCCGAAGTGATGTCGACACCGGGGGCGAACAGGTCCACGGAGAAGCCCCAGTTGGAGAAGCTCGCCCGGGTGTCGGTCCGGTCGGTCGCGCCGACCGTGACGGCCTCGGAGACCCGGGCGGGCGAGTAGAGGCCCGCGAGGAGTCCGTCGTTGCCCGCCGCGACCGTGTAGGTCACGCCGGACGCGATCGAGTTGCGGACGGCGGCGTCGAGTTGGGTGTTCGCGTAGCCGCCCAGGCTCATGTTCGCGACCGCGGGCTTCTTCGCGTGCTTCGTCACCCAGTCGATGCCCGCGATGACCTGCGCCGTGGTCCCCGAGCCCGCGTCGTCGAGCACGCGGACCGCGACGACGTCGGCCTTCTTCGCGACGCCGAACGTCTCGCCCGCGACGGTTCCGGCCACGTGCGTGCCGTGCCCGTTGCCGTCCTGGGCGACCGCGTCGTTCTCCACGAAGTCCCAGCCGCTGGAGGCGCGACCGCCGAAGTCCTGGTGCGAGGCCCGGATGCCGGTGTCGATGACGTACACGGTCACGCCGGTGCCGCCGGAGTCCGGCGAGGTGTAGGAGCGGTCCAGCGGCAGGTCGTTCTGGTCGATGCGGTCCAGGCCCCACGACGGCGGGTTCTGCTGGGTCTGCTCGAACGTGACCTCCGTGTCCTGCGCCACGGAGGCCACGGCCGGGTCGGCGGCGAGCCGCTTCGCCTGTGCCTCGGTCAGCCGCACCGCGTACCCGTTGAGCGCGGTGCCGTAGGTCTGGCGGATGGTCGCCCCGTACTTCTCGGCCACCTCCTGCCCGGCCGCGGACGGCGCCCTCGTCCCTCCCTTCAGCGTCACGATGTAACTGCCCGTCACGGCGCCGGGTGCACCGGCGCCGAGTATCCGCCCCTGCGCGGGGGCGGCCTGCGCGGGCAGGGTGACGGCCGAAACCACCGCCGCGGCGGCGAGGGAGGTGAGCGCGTGCGCCCACCTGCGGCCGGCGGTACGAGTCACCGGCAAGGTCTCTGCCATGGATGGGGTGTCCTCCTCAACTCGGCGTGACGGCACGCCGGTTGGCAGCGTCCCCCGCGTCGCGGAGCGTCACAAGGGCATGCGCCGGGGCGGATCGGCGTCGCCCGTGGAGAGTCTGTGAGGGATGCGGACGCCTCGGGCGCCCTCTGGCGGGAACCGGCCCCAGCCGTGGCCCGGAGGCGCAATCGCGGTGGCGGGCGCGCCCGGCCCTCGCGCAGGATGACGGGCATGGCGATCATCCACCACACGACCCTCAAGCCCACCAAGCTCGAACTCCTCACGGACTGGCTGCCGCACCGGCCCTGGTACCGGGGCGCGGGCACCCCCGAACTGAGCAGGACCGGCGGCTTCCGGCTCGACGACCCGGCCGGCGAGGTCGGCATGGAGTTCATGGCCGTCACCGACACCTCCGGGCCCGAACCGGTCACGTACCACGTCCCGATGGCCTACCGCGGCGCCCCGCTCCCGGACGCGCCCGCCGACGCCCTCATCGGCACCACCGAGCACGGCGTGCTCGGCAAACGCTGGATCTACGACGGCATGGCGGACCCGGTGCTCCTCACCGAGCTGGGACGGCTGCTGCGCGGGGAGGCCCCGGCGCACGCGCAGAGCGTCGACGGCGCCCTCGACCCGACGGTGGGCGTCCGGCTCGCGCCGGGAGCGGAAACCGGGCGGCCCGAGGCCGTCCGCGTCCTGGCGGAAACCAGGACGGACGAGGCCCTCGCGCCGGGAGTCACCGGTGAGGTGAGCGCGCGCTGGCGGACCGGCGACGAGGACGGGCCGCTGATCCGAGGTGTCTTCGTCCGGTTCCGGACGGAGTAGGGCGCTCCGCGTGTTGTGGGGTGGTCCGTGCCGATGTCGTCTGCCATCGTGTACGGGCCGCCGGCGACCGCCGCGCGGTGTGTTTCCGGAACGGGGGAGAACACGATGAGGACCGTGCGACGACTCGCGGGACTGTTCACGGGGACGGCGCTGGCACTCGGCGCCCTGATCGCCACGACGGCCGCACCCGCCCAGGCCTACAGCCCGAACCCGGCGCCGAGCGTCTACTACCGCGACACCGGCACCTGCCCGTGCAGCGGCGGCACGCTGGCCGACCCGTTCGACGGCACCTACTTCGCCAACGACCCGGGCGGCTACGCGGTCAAGATCGAGCTGAACCAGGGCGGTTCGTTCGTCGGCAAGGTGGAGTTCCACCCGAACGACGAGAAGCTCTGGGTGTACGACACGAAGAACGACGGCGACACGTTCTACGTGAAGATCTCCTACTCCGCGGGCGGCACCACCCACAACCTGGGCACGTACGCGGCGCCCGGCACCGACGCCGTCCTCGACAAGGTCGTCAAGGACTTCGACATCCCCGAAGGCGCACCGGTCGACATCTCCGTGTACGACGACCAGGCGCTCGGCGACTACATCGGCGGGGCGCGCGGGACCGGCAGCGCCGTCGCGTAGCCGCGCGGGAGCCGCGCCGGGTCAGTCCGGCGCGGCGACCGAGCCGACGTACCCGGACCGCGTCGACAGATACAGCACTCCGCCGAGACACAGCGGCTCGGCGAGTGCGCCCGTGTCCAGGCGCAGACCCGACGGGGCGGGCAGCCGCAGCGAGCGGACGCCCGTCCCGTCCGCGACGTCCAGGCCCCGGATCTCGCGCCGGCCCACGGCGAACACCCGCCGCCCCGCCAGCAGCAGGGTCCCGGCCCCGGCCGGCGCCGCCGTGTCCCAACGGGGCTTCCCCGTACGCCAGTCGATGCCGCGCAGCCGGCCGGCGCTGTCGCGCAGGACCAGGACGCCGCGGTCGCCGATCACGGGGGCCGCGGCCGGGGTGACGGACGGGGCGAGGGTGCGCCGGGTGCGCAGCGTCTCCGGGTCGAGAACCGCGATCCCGGGGTGCTCCGTCGACCAGCACAGCAGCGAGTCCGCGTGGGAGAGCAGGCCCGAGCAGTCGAGGTCGTCGCGGGCGCGGGGGTCGGGCGCGGTGCCGGGCCGCGCGCCCCGGACCCCGCCCCTCGCGAGGGCGCCGTAGAGCCATCCGTCGTGCACGACCAGCGGTCCGGCGGGCTCCGGAAGGTTCACTCCCCAGTCGCCCGTGCCCGTGTCCGCGTCGAGCGCCGACAGCTCGATCGCCGCGTCCGGGGAGTCCTCCGGCTGGTTGTTGTAACGGGCGGCGTACACCTTGCCGTCCGCGTAGGTGACGCCGATCAGACCCGTGAAGCCCTCCCGCGCGTAGTGCCAGCGGACCCGGCCCGTGGCCGCCTCCACACCGATGATGCCCGAGCGGGCCGGGACGAAGAACAGAGTGCCGTCGGTGGCCGGGGCGATCGCCGCGTTGCCGGTGGGGGTCTCCGGGTACACGTCGTCGACCAGCCGGTCCGCGCTGAAGCCTTTGCTGCGCCACTGTTCCTCGCCGGTCGCGAGATCGAGGGCGCGGGCCGCTCCCGTCCCGTCGCCGCACACCAGCAGCCCGGCGCCCGCCGTGCAGCCGCCCGTCCGCCCGGTGCCGGTGAGGTGGCGCGCCCAGGGACGCCAGCCGTCAGGGCGCTGCTTCGTGTCGAGCGCGGTGGAGGTGAACTCGCCGCTGTGGCCCGGATCGGCGTCCGGCAGGGCGAGCGGCCCGGTGTCCTGCCCGGTGCCTTCATCGGAGGCCGTCGGTGTGGCGCCCGCCGCAGGAGGCTCCGGCGTGCCGTCGGGCAGGAGCACGGGCACGGTGACGGCGAGCGCGGTGACCAGGGCGGCGGCCGCCACCGCCCACGGCCAGCGGCGACGGCGGGCGGCCGGTGCGGGCGAGGACGTGGGCGGGCCCGCGGGACGCGCCACGGCCGCCGTAGGGGAGGGCGGGACGACGAGCGCGGCGCGCGGGGCGTCGGCGGCGGTCGCCGCGTTCTCCAGGGCGACCGCCCCGGAGACCTGCTCGCAGCGGGCCACCGCCTCCCGCTGTTCGGCGATCAGGGACAGAAAGTCGGCGGGCCAGGGCGCGAGATCCGTTGCCGCCGCGGACAGTTCGGCGGCGAGTGCGGCCGCGGTCGGGCGCTCGGCCGGGTCGGGCCGCAGACACCGGGCGATCAGGTCCCGCAGCAGGGGAGGGACCTCCGAGAGGTCGGCGCGGCCCGCGGCGATGCGGTGCAGCACCGACGCCGGCTCGTCGTCGTCGAAGGGGCCCCGCCCGCTCGCGGCGAAGCACAGCACGGCGCCCAGGCAGAACAGGTCGGACGCGGCCGTCACCGGGTGGGCGCCGGTCAGCTGCTCCGGGGACAGATAGCCGGGCGTGCCGACGACGAGCCCCGTCGCGGTCAGCGCCGTCGCGTCGAAGGCCTGGGCGATGCCGAAGTCGATCAGGCGCGGGCCGTCCGCCGCGAGCAGAACGTTGCCGGGCTTGAGGTCGCGGTGCAGGACGCGGGCCGCGTGCACGGCGTCCAGGGCGCGGGCGAGCCCGGCGCCGAGCGCGCGGACGGCGGGCACCGGGAGCGGTCCGCACCGGGTGACCGCGTCGGACAGCGCGGGCCCGGGAACGTACTCCGTCGCCAGCCACGGCAGTTCGGCGTCCGCGTCGCCGTCGAGCGGGGCGGCCGTGCCCGGACCGGTCACCGCGCGGGCCGCGTCGATCTCGCGGCGGAAACGGGTGCGGAACTCGCCGTCCGGCTCGAAGTCCGTCCGCACCGTCTTCACCGCGACGAACGGTCCCTCGACGATGCCGCCGACCGTCTCGCGCCGGGCCAGGAACACCTCGCCCATGCCGCCAGCGCCGATCCGGCCGAGCAGCCGGTAGGGGCCGACGCGCCGCACCGCGCCCGTCAGAGGAGTCAGCACCGGGCCGCCTCAGGCGTTCGGGAGGGCGATCGAGGTGACCGCGCCCTGGTCGAAGACGACGTGCGCGACACCGCCGAGCAGCAGCACCTGGGGCACCCGCAGCTCCTCGCTGAACACCGTCCCGTCCTGGTTCGGCTGCGGCTCGTCGCGGTCGCCCGGAGCCCCCGGCAGCGGGAGCTTCCGCAGCTTGCCGGCCCGGCCCGCCGCGTCCAGCGGCAGCAGGTACAGGGCGTGGTTGTCCGCGAAGACGGCCCGGCCGTCGGTCAGGAGCGGGGGCGAGACCCCGGCGCCGAGGCCGGGCAGCGACACCGTGGCCGTGTGCTTGCCGGTGCGCGTGTCCGTGACGGTCAGCCGCTTGCCGGGGCGGTCGAAGGCCAGGGAGAACCGGGCACCGGACGCCGACACGTTGGACAACTGGTCGGAGGGGCCGTCCACGAGCGGCACCGTGTAGTGGCCCACCGGCTTCAGGGTGCGCGGCGTGTACCGGTTGATACGGAAGGCCGTCTTCTCCGAGCCGGTGGACGTCAGGCGCAGGCACTGGATCGTGCCGCCGCCCGAGAAGAGGTGGGGGCAGCCGCCCGGGCCGCCAGAGCCGGCGGTCACGTAACGCTGGCCCATCACGCCGCCGTCGCGCGGGTCGACGGCGGACAGGCCCCCGGGCACGGACACGTACAGCACGCCGTCGACGAGCGCCTCCGGCCCGTACGCGTACTCGGTCGCCTGGTCCGGCACCTCCTGGGACAGCTCGGAGTCCCAGCGCACCGAGCCGTCGTGGAGGTCGTACGCGCGCAGGGACGCGCCCGCCGTCTCGGCGGCCAGCGAGACACCGCCGACCGTCGCGACGACCAGGTCGTCGGTGATCAGCGCGGGGCGGCTGAAATCCCCGCGCCCGGCCGGAGGTTCGGCCTTCCACAAGGTCTTGCCGGTGCGGGAGTCCAGCAGCCGGAGCTCGCCGTACGCGGCGGTGACGGTGCGCCCGCCCCGGCTCTGCGGCGCGACCGCGTGACCGGGCATGAACCGGGTGCCGCCGGGCCCGATGTACGCCTCGTCGACATCGCCCGGGCCGGCGTTCCCGGCGTGCGTCCACAGCCGGTGCCCGTCGGACGGCGACAGGGCCTCGTACGTGCCGTCGGTCCGCAGGCAGACCACGGCCCGGGTGTCGGCGGAGCAGTCCATCGGGGCGTGGTCGAGACGACCCTGCCAGGCCTTCCAGCCGGCGGGGCGCTGGGCCGGGAACTGCGGGACGTACCCGCTGGCGTCGTTGAGTCCGGCGGAGTCGACCCCGGCCAGCGCGGTGAGCTGCGCCGGGGACAGCGTCGTCGTGGGGCCGGGCGCCGCCGAACCGCCGCCCTGGCCGTCGTCGGTACCGCCGGGGTCGCCGCCGCGCAGCGCCAGGTACGCGCCCAGTCCGGCGCCCGCCACCGCGACGGCCGCGACGATCGCGAGGGCCCGCAGCCGGGCGCGCCGCCGGGGCGGCGGGCTCGCCGGGGGTGCGGTGGGGCCGAGCGTCGGGTACTGGTGCGGGGCGAGCGTTCCGGCGCCTTCGGAGCTCCCCGAGCCCCTTGAGCCCTCGGAACCGCCGGAGTTCCCGGAGTTCCCGGGGCTTTCGGAAGGCGGGGCGGGCACCGGGAGCAGAGGGGCGCCCGTCGCGCACAACTGGCGCACGTCGCGCTCCGATTCCGCGATCTCCCGCAGCACCGGCTCGGGCCAGCCGTCCGGACCGTCGGCCGGACGCAGCGCGGCGAACCGGTCCGCCAGCTCCGCCGCGTCCGGCCGGTCCGCCGGGTCCTTCGTCAGGCACGCCGCGAGCAGCGGGCGGACCGGCTCCGGGACCGCGTCGAGGCGGGCCTCCGCCTCCGCCACCCGGAACAGCACCGCCGCGACCGGCCCGTCGCCGAACGGGTCCTCGCCCGTCGCCGCGTACACGAGCACGGACGCCAGACAGAACACGTCCGACGCCGCCACCACGTGCCGCCCGCCCGCGATGTGCTCGGGCGACATGTAGCCGGGGGTGCCGACCACGCGGCCCGTCGAGGTGAGCGTCGTCGCGGCCGCCGTACGGGCCACGCCGAAGTCGATGACCTTGGGCCCGTCGGCGCCGAGCAGCACGTTCGAGGGCTTGAGGTCACGATGGGTGACGCCCGCGGCGTGCACGGCGGCCAGCGCCCGGGCCATTCCCTCGCCGAGCCGGGTCAGCGCCCCGAGCGGCAGCGGCCCGTGCCGGCCCACCGCCTGGGTGAGTGTCGGACCGGCCACGAACTCGGTGGCCAGCCAGGGGAGTTCGGCCGACGCGTCACTGCCGACCAGGCGCGCCGCGTACGGGCTGTCCACGGCCGCGGCGGCCGTCGCCTCCCGGGCGAAGCGCCGCAGATAGGCCTCGTCGCGGGCGGCCTCGTTGCGGATCACCTTCACGGCGGCCAGGTCGTCGGGCCCGTACCCGGCGGCGATCCGCGCCGGCCGGGCCAGGAACACCTCGCCCATCCCGCCCGCGCCCAGACGCGCCAGCGTCACGTACGGTCCTACGGTGCGCGGCGAACGTTCGTGCAGCGGTCCCGGCATGCGAACGCAGCCCCCCAAGTCCCTTGATCCCCACACGTGTTCCGACAGTCTTCCACGCGCGGGGCGCGCACCCGGTTCCGCCCGCCGCCCGTGCCCCCGCCGCGCGCCGTGGCAGGCCCCCGCCTCCACCCCCTACCGTCGAGGGAGCGACCCGCGCCGCCGAGCCCCCACCGCGCGAAAGGGGAACCGTGAAGGCCATCCGCCGATTCACCGTCCGTCCCGTCCTGCCCGGACCGCTCGCCCCGCTCCACGACCTCGCCGGCAATCTGCGCTGGTCCTGGCATCCCGCCACCCGCGACCTGTTCGCCGCCGTCGACCCCGGCCGCTGGGCCGCGTGCGGGCAGGACCCCGTGAAGCTGCTCGGGGACGTGCCGGCGGCCCGGCTCGCGGAACTCGCCGCCGACACGGGTTTCCTGACCCGGCTGCGCGAGGCCGCCGACGAGCTGCGCGCCTACCTGCACGGGGAGCGCTGGTTCCAGCGGTGCGACGGTGAACCGCCCGCCGCCGTCGCCTACTTCTCGCCCGAGTTCGGCATCACCGCCGCGCTGCCCCAGTACTCCGGCGGCCTCGGCATCCTCGCCGGCGACCACCTCAAGGCCGCGAGCGACCTCGGCGTGCCCATCGTCGGCGTCGGACTGCTGTACCGGCACGGGTACTTCCGGCAGTCCCTGTCCCGGGACGGCTGGCAGCAGGAGGCGTACCCCGTCGACGACCCCGACGAGCTGCCGCTGAGCCCGCTGCGCGAGGCCGACGGCACGCCCGCCCGGGTGACGCTCGCCCTGCCCGGCGGGCGCGCGCTGCGGGCCCGGATCTGGCAGGCCCGGGTCGGCCGGGTGCCGCTGCTGCTGCTCGACTCGGACGTCGAGGAGAACGACGGGCCCGCCCGCGAGGTGACCGACCGGCTGTACGGGGGCGGCAGCGAGCACCGGCTGCTCCAGGAGATGCTGCTCGGCATCGGCGGCGTGCGCGCCGTGCGGGCGTACTGCCGGATCACCGGGCACCCCGCGCCGGAGGTCTTCCACAGCAACGAGGGCCACGCGGGCTTCCTCGGCGTCGAGCGGATCGCCGGACACGTCGCCGCCGGCCTGGACTTCGACGCCGCGCTGGAGGCCGTGCGGGCCGGCACCGTCTTCACCACGCACACGCCCGTCCCGGCCGGCATCGACCGCTTCGGACGCGCACTCGTCGCCGCCCACTTCGGCAAGGACGCCGAACTGCCCGACCTGGGCGTGGAGCGGATCCTCGCCCTGGGCGCGGAGACGTACCCGGGCGGCGACCCGCACGTCTTCAACATGGCCGTCATGGGGCTCCGGCTCGCCCAGCGCGCCAACGGGGTCTCGGCCCTGCACGGCAGGGTGAGCCGCGCGATGTTCGCCGGACTGTGGCCCGGGTTCGACGCCGACGAGGTGCCGATCACCTCCGTCACCAACGGTGTGCACGCGCCCACCTGGGTCGCCCCCGAGGTCCTCCGGCTCGGCGCGGACGGGGCGGCGGACCCCGGGGACCCGGCCCGGTTCGACGGCGTCACCGACCAGGAGCTGTGGCGGCTGCGCCGGGAGCTGCGCGGCCGGCTCGTCGACGAGGTGCGCGAGCGGCTCGACGACTCCTGGCGCCGGCGCGGCGCGGGCGCCGCCGAGCGGAGCTGGATCGACGGCGCCCTGGACCCCGACGTCCTCACCATCGGCTTCGCCCGCCGCGTCCCCTCGTACAAGCGGCTCACGCTGATGCTGCGCGACCCGGAGCGGCTGACCAGGCTGCTGCTCGACCCGGAGCGGCCCGTGCAGATCGTCGTCGCGGGCAAGGCGCACCCGGCCGACGACGGCGGCAAGCGGCTGATCCAGGAACTCGTCCGCTTCACCGACGACCCGCGCGTGCGCCACCGCGTCGTCTTCCTGCCCGACTACGGGATGGGCATGGCGCGCACCCTCTACCCCGGCTGCGACGTGTGGCTGAACAACCCCGTACGCCCCCTGGAGGCCTGCGGCACCAGCGGCATGAAGGCCGCCCTGAACGGCTGCCTCAACCTGTCCGTGCCCGACGGCTGGTGGGACGAGTGGTACGAGCCCGACTTCGGCTGGGCGATCCCGCCCGCCGACGGCACCGGCACCGACGAGGACCGGCGCGACGAGCTGGAGGCCGCCGCCCTCTACGACCTGCTGGAACGCCGGGTGACCCCCCTCTTCTACGAGCGCGGCCCGGACGGACGGCCCGACCGCTGGCTCGCGATGGTCCGCGCGACCCTCACCCGGCTCGGCCCCAAGGTCCTCGCCGACCGCATGGTCCGCGCGTACGTGGAGCGGCTCTACGCCCCTGCGGCGCGCTCGGCACGGGCGCTGACCCCGGAGGCGGCGCGGCGGCTCGCGGCCTGGAAGGAACGGGTGCGCGCCGCCTGGCCGCGGGTCGCCGTCACCTACGTGGGAGCACCGAGCGGCACCGCGCTCGGCAGCACCCTGGACCTCCATGTGACGGTGGAACTCGGGGAGTTGACGCCGGACGACGTCGAGGTGCAGGCCGTCGCCGGGCGCGTCGACGCCGAGGACACGCTCGCGCGGCCGACGACCGTACGGCTCGCACCGGCCGGCGGACCGGACGGCGCGGGCCGCTGGTCGTACGCGGGCCCCCTCGCCCTGGACCGCACCGGCCCGTACGGCTACACGGTCCGCGTCCTGCCGCACCACCCGCTGCTCGCGTCCCCGGCGGAGACCGGCCTGGTGGCCGTGCCCGCGCAGGCGGCCGGGGAGGGCGGCGGCGTGCTCCTGCGCTGAACGCGGCCACCCACAGGCACAGACGCGGACGCCCGGGCCGTCGTGACGACGACCCGGGCGCCCGTGAACCACCGGAGGGACTGCTGGTGGAACTACCGCTGAACTACCTCTGGGACTCTCTCGGGAACTGCCGGTGCTGCTGTCTTACTTGACGTTCACGCCGGACCAGGCGGCCTCGACGGCCTTGACCTCGGCCGAGTCGGCCCCGTACAGGTCGGTGGCGGCGCTGATCGTGCCCTTGCGGGCGTCGGCGTAGTCCGTCGTCGACGTGAAGTACGTCGTCAGGGCCTTGAACCAGATCTTCTCGGCCTTGTCCCGGCCGATGCCCGTGACGGTGGAGCCGTCCGAGGTCGGCGAGTCGTAGTCGACGCCGTTGATCGTCTTCTTGCCGCTGCCCTCGCTGAGCAGGTAGAAGAAGTGGTTCGCGATGCCGGAGGAGTAGTGGACGTCCACGTTCCCGGCGTCGGCCGACCAGGAGTCGAGCGAGGAGCCGTCCTTGCTCGGCTTGTCCATGTAGCGCAGCGGCGAGCCGTCGCCGTTGATGTCGATCATCTCGCCGATGAGGTAGTCACCGACGTCCTTGGAGTTGTTCGCGTAGAACTCCACGGACGTGCCGAAGATGTCGGACGTCGCCTCGTTCAGGCCGCCGGACTCGCCCGAGTACTCCATGTTGCCGGTGGCCGCGGTGACGCCGTGGCTCATCTCGTGCGCGGCCACGTCGATCGACGTGAGCGGCTTGGCGTCGCCCTCGCCGTCGCCGTAGGTCATGCAGAAGCAGCTGTCGTCCCAGAACGCGTTGACGTACGCGTTGCCGTAGTGGACCCGGGAGTACGCGCCCTTGCCGTCGCCGTTGATGCCGCTGCGGCCGTGCACGCTCTTGTAGTAGTCCCAGGTGACCTGCGCGCCGTAGGCGGCGTCGACACCGGCGGTGGCGGCGTCGTTGGTGGTGCCGTCACCCCACTTGTCGTCGTCGTCCGTGAACAGCGTGCCCTGGCCGGACTCGCCGTGCTTCAGGTCGTACGTGGAGTGGCCGCCGCGCGTGTCGTCCGTGAGGGCGAACGAGCCGCCGGACTCCTTGCTGCCGACCTCGACGCTGCCGCTGTACTGCGACTCGCCGGTGCCGGTCTTGATGTCGTCGTAGGAGAAGATCTTCTTGCCGGTGGCGGCGTCGGTGATGACGTGCAGGCGGCTCGGAGTGCCGTCCTTCTCCGTGGACTTGACGACCTTCTCGTAGGCCAGGCGCGGGGTGCCGGAGGCGGCCCAGACGACCTTGCGGGCGCCGGACGGAGCGGCCTTCAGCGAGGCGCCCGAGGTCGCCACGTCGATCGACTTGGAGGTGGCGCGGGTGACGCCCTCGCGCGCACCGGACTTGGTCCGGTGGACGACCAGGTCGCCGCCGAGGACGGGCAGGCCCTCATAGGTGCGCTCGTAGCGGGTGTGCGTGGCGCCGTCGCGGTCCTTGACCACGTCACGGACGACCAGCTTCTCCTTGGAGCCGAGCTTCAACTCCTTGGCAGTGTCGGCCGCCTGGGCGCTCGCGTCGTGCATGAGGTCCGCGTGGGCCGTCGCGCTCAGGGCCAGTGGGGTGGCCGAGGGAGCGGAGGGCTGGGCCGAGGCGCCGGTGGTGGTGAGCGCGCCCGTCAGGAGCGCGCCGGCGGCGACGGCCGTGGCGATGGACAGAGTGGTGCGCCGGGATATGTGGGGGGTCACGAAGAAAGCTCCTCTGGAATGTGGGGGGTGAGGATGTGGGGGGTGAGCTTTGCCGTGCGGTACGTGCGGGAAAACTGTGGCAGCCGGAACCCGGAGATGTCATGTACGCAACCGCAGGTTGGCCGGAATTCGTTCGTTGAGCGAAAACTGACGCACGGATTGCGAACGCTCCGCGGCCCCTCCGCCAACTGAACAGGCGCGCCGCACCGGGGAGTTGAACCTCCGGTGCGGCGCGCCCAGTAGAAAGGGGGCTGTCGCGCGGGACCTGTGCGGGTCCCGCGCGGGCCCTGCGTGCGACTTACGGGAACGTCAGCTTGAAGCTGTTGATGTACCCGGTGTCGTAGGACGCCTTGTCCTGGACGCGCAGCTTCCAGGTGCCGTTGGCGACCTCGGAGGAGGCGTTCACGGTGAACGTCTTCTGGATGTTGTCGGCGCTGCCGCCGGACCGGTTGCTCAGGTTGTAGACCGAGCCGTCGGGGGCGACCAGGTCGACGACCAGGTCACCGCTGTAGGTGTGGACGATGTCCACGCCGACCTGGAGGGTCGACGGCGCGTTGCCGCTGACGCCGGAGACCGTCACGGACGAGGTGACCGCCGTACCCGGGTAGTCCGGGATGTTGACGTTCGTGTCGTTGGTGAACACCTTGCCGGTGCCCGGGTCGCCGCCGCCGGAGCGGGTGCCGACGTTGACGCCGGCCCACGCGTCCTGGACCGCCTTGTACTCGGCGGACGTCGTGCCGTACAGGTCGCCGGCCGCCGCGAGCGTGCCGGTGCGGGCCGCCGCGTAGTTGGTGGTCGACGTGAACTTCGTGGTGAGCGCCTTGAACCAGATCAGCGCGGCCTTGTCGCGGCCGATGCCGGTGACCGGGAGGCCGTCGGAGGTCGGCGAGTCGTAGTTGACCCCGTTGACGGTCTTGGCGCCGCTGCCCTCGCTGAGCAGGTAGAAGAAGTGGTTGGCGACACCCGACGAGTAGTGCACGTCGACGTTGCCGACGCCCGAGTACCACGAGTCCTTGGACGCGCCGTCCTTGCTCGGCTTGTCCATGTAACGCAGCGGGGTGCCGTCGCCGTTGATGTCGATCTTCTCGCCGACGAGGTAGTCGCCCGGGTCGGCGGAGGTGTTCGAGTAGAACTCGACGGCCGCGGCCATGATGTCCGAGGTCGCCTCGTTCAGGCCACCGGACTCACCGCTGTAGACCAGGCCCGCGGTGGCCGAGGTGACACCGTGCGTCATCTCGTGCGCCGCCACGTCGAGCGAGGTCAGCGGGGCGGCGTTGTTGGTGCCGTCGCCGTACGTCATGCAGAAGCAGCTGTCGTCCCAGAACGCGTTGACGTAGTTGTTGCCGTAGTGCACCCGGCTGTACGCGCCGACACCGTCCCCACGGATGCCGCTGCGGCCCTGCACGTTCTTGTAGTAGTCCCACGTCTCCGCGGCGCCGTACGCGGCGTCGGCGCCCGCCGTCTCCAGGTTGGAGGGGGAGCCGTTGCCCCACACGTCGTCGGAGCCCGAGAAGAGCGTGCCGGTGCCCGACGTGCCGTGGTTCAGGTTGTACGTCTTGTGGCCGCCGCGGGCGCCGTCGGTCAGGTTGTACGTCGAACCCGACTGCGTGGAGCCCAGGGTGACCTGGCCGCTGTACTGCGTGTTGCCCGTGCCGTTCTCGATGCCCTGCCACTCGTGCAGCTTCTTGCCGGTCGCCGCGTCGGTGATGACGTGCAGCTCGTTGGGCGTGCCGTCGTCCTGGAGGCCCCCGACCACCGTCTCGTACGCGAGCGTGGGCTGCCCCTTGGAACCCTCGCCCAGCCACACGACCTTGCGCGGCGCCCGGTCGGCCTCGGTCCGCTTCGAACCGTCGGCCTTCGCCAGCTTCAGCGCCTGCGCCTCGGCCGTCGCCGGCTTCACGTCCGCCGTGGTGTCCACGCCCTTGAGCTGCGCCTTGGACGCCTTCGTCACGCCCTGCCGCGCACCGGACTTCGCGGTGTCGACGACCATGTCGCCGCCCAGGACGGGCAGACCCGCGTAGGTCCGCTCGTAGCGGGTGTGCGTCGTGCCGTCGCGGTCCTGGATCACGTCGCGGACGACGAGCTTCTCCTGGGCGCCCAGGCGCAGGTCCTTGGCGGTGTCCGCCTTGCCGGCGTTCGCCTTGCGGATCAGCTCGGCGCGCTGGGAGGGGGTCAGCTTCGCGGGCAGGGCGCCCTTGTCGGCGCCGCGCGCCATGTTCGCGGTGACCTTCGCGGCGGCGGGGCCGCCGTCACGGGCGTCGGCCGCGGTGGCCGGACCCGACTGGAACGCCACGGCCAGCAGGGCCGATACGGCGCCCACGGCCGCGGCGGCGGTCGCGCGGCGTCGGACGGAGGCGGATCTGTGGGAGGTGGAGGTGCTTCTCAACGCGGGACTCCTTCTGCGTGGCCGCCTGGGTGCGCGGCCAGTGGGGAACGGACGGCGGTGGCCGTCCGGGCAGAACGCAGTGCGTCTGTGCCTTGGTGCGTCGGTACAGCGGTGCTTCTGCGCAGCGGTGCGGCCGTGCAGGGCGCGGTGGTGCGCAGGGATGTGCTGTGGCCGGCCGCGGTGAGCTGTGGGGCAGCTGCGCGGTGGCCGAGGGAAGAGTGGCAGCAGAGAGCGCCGTCTGTCAGGAGCGCATCAAGAGGTTGGCCGGAATTGGTTCGGTGCGCGGGTGGTCATGTTCGATATGCGGAGGGGGAGTTGGGGCGGTGCGGGGGGTCCCGGGCGCCTGTCACCTCGGGGAACGTCTCGGCCGGGCGGGTGGCCCCGCCCGTGGAACCGCTCCCTCCGGGCCGCACGCCGGACTCCGGTGACTCAGGAGTAGCGGGGGCTTGAAGTCGCTGCGGTGGCTTGAATTGATCGGTGAGGGAGAGTCTCGTCGTCGGGTGCCGGATCCGCGCCGCGGTGCCTCGCGCTCTCGTCGCCGGGTGCGCCACCGTCGTGGCTGGTCGCGCAGTTCCCCGCGCCCCTGACGGGGCGCACCTACCCGGAGCCCCGCCCCGGGCCCCTGGGGGCGCACGGAGTGTGCCCATCAGGGGCGCGGGGAACTGCGCGACCAGCCACGACGGCGCAGCACCCCGCGACGATCCTCGGCCCCTACGGCGGGGTCGATCCTCGGGTCGGCCCCCGCGCCAGGGTCAGTGGATGCTGTCCCGCCAGGCCTGGTGGAGCGTCGCGAACGTGCCCGTGCCGGAGATGAGTTCGGACGGCGGGCCGTCCTCCACCACGCGGCCGTGAGCCATCACCAGAACCCGGTCCGCGATCTCCACCGTCGAGAGCCGGTGCGCGATCACCACCGCGGTGCGCCCACGCAACACCGTCCGCATCGCGCGCTGCACCGCCCGCTCCCCGGGAATGTCGAGCGAGCTCGTCGCCTCGTCCAGGATCAGCACCGCCGGATCCGCGAGCAGCGCCCGCGCGAACGCCACCAACTGCCGCTGACCGGCCGAGATGCGCCCGCCGCGCTTGCGCACGTCCGTGTCGTACCCGTCCGGCAGCGCCATGATGAAGTCGTGCGCGCCGATCGCCTTCGCCGCCCGCTCGATCTCCTCCCGGCTCGCCTCGGGCCGCCCGATCGCGATGTTCTCCGCGACCGTCCCGGAGAACAGGAACGCCTCCTGCGTCACCATCACCACCCCGCGCCGCAGCGCCGCCGTGGACAGCTCCCGCAGGTCGACCCCGTCGAGCAGCACCTGCCCGTGCGAGGGATCGTAGAAGCGGGCCAGGAGCTTCGCGAGGGTCGACTTGCCCGCGCCGGTCGAACCGACGACCGCGACCGTCTGCCCGGCCGGCATCCGCAGGTCGAAGCGCGGCAGCACCTCGCCACCGGTGCGGTACCCGAACGACACGTCCCGGAACTCGACGTCCCGGCCCGGCAGTTCACCGCTCCGCTCCGGCAGCTCGCGCGGCGCGCCCGGCTCCGGCACCGACGGCACCTGCTCCAGCAGCCCCGCGATCTTCTTCAGTGACGCCGCCGCGGACTCGTACGAGTTGAGGAACATCGCGAGCCGGTCGATCGGGTCGTACAGCCGCCGCACGAACAGGACCGCCGCCGCCAGCACCCCCAGCGCGAGCGTCCCGCCCGCCACCCGGTAGGCACCCCACAGGACCATTCCGGCCACCGCCGTGTTCGCGATGATCCGCGAGCCGACGACGTAGCGGGCCATCTCCAGCATCGCCGTGCCGTTCGCCCGCTCGTGCCGGTGGTTGAGCCGCCCGAAGTCCGCGTCGTTCGCGTCCTCGCGGCGGAACGCCCGCACCGGCCGGACCCCGTTCATCGTCTCGACGAACTTCACGATGACCGCCGCGATCGCCGAGGACCGCTCCCCGTACGCGCGCGCCGCCCGCCGCCGGTACAGCCGGATCAGCACGTACAGCGGCACGAACGAGACCGCCGCGACCGCGCCGATGCCCAGGTCGAGCCAGAGCAGCATCACCGTGATGTAGACGGAGGCCAGAATGACGTTGACCAGTTCCTGCAGGCCCTCGCTGAGCAGCTCGCGCAGCGACTCGACGTCCGTCGTGGCCCGCGAGATGACCCGGCCCGAGGTGTACCGGTCGTGGAAGTCGACGCTCAGCGCCTGCGCGTGCCGGAAGATCCGGCCGCGCAGATCGAGCAGCACGTCCTGACTGACCCGGGCCGACAGCTGGATGTACGCGTACAGGAACGCGGCCGAGCAGCACGCCGCGAGCAGGAACCCGACCCCGACCGCGATCAGCGGCCCGTAGGAGTCGTCGCGGAGCGCGGGCACCGCCCGGTCGATCGCGTACGCCACGAGCAGCGGCCCCGACTGCACCGCGCCCTGCTGCAACAGCAGCGCCAGCACCGTCAGCCACACCCCGCGCCGGTGCGGCCGCAGCAAGGACCGCAGCAGGGCGCCGGTCGCGCCCTTGCGCGTAGGGAGATCGTCCTGGTCGAACGGGTCGCCGGGAGCCGGCGGACCGGCGGCCGGCGGCGACTGCGGATGCGGCTCGTCGTCCGGGCCCGTGGCCTCGACCGGCTTTCCTGTGGTCGTCGTCATGCCTGCGCCGCCCTTTCCGGGTCCGTGTCGTCCCCCGACATCAGATGCCGGTACTCCGCGTTCGTGCGCAGGAGCTCGTGGTGCGTGCCCACCGCCGTGACCCGGCCCTCCGAGAGGAGAGCGACGCGGTCCGCGAGGAGGACCGTCGACGGGCGGTGCGCGACCACCAGGGCGGTGCTGTCGGCCAGGACACGGCGCAGGGCCGCCTCCACCGCCGCCTCCGTGTGCACGTCGAGCGCCGACAGCGGGTCGTCCAGGATCAGGAAGCGCGGGGCGCCCACCACCGAGCGGGCCAGCGCCAGACGCTGGCGCTGCCCGCCCGACAGACTCAGACCCTGCTCACCGACCTCGGTCGCCGCACCCTGCGGCAGCCGCGCCACGAAGTCCGCCTGCGCGACGCCCAGCGCCCGCTCCAGCTCCGCGTCCCCCGCGCCGGGAGCCCCCATCCGCACGTTCTCCGCGACCGACGCCGAGAACAGCGTGGGCTCCTCGAACGCCATCGACACCAGCGTGCGCAGCTCCGCGCGCGACATCGCCGCGATGTCCCGCCCGTCGAGCGTGATCCGGCCCCCCGTCACGTCGTACAGGCGCGGCACCAGCGCGGTGAGCGTCGTCTTGCCGCTGCCGGTCGCCCCGACCAGCGCCATCGTCTCGCCCGAGCGGATGTGCAGGTCGACGCGGCGCAGCGTCGGCACGGAGCCCGCCTCCGCGTCCGGGTAGCGGAACTCGACGCCGTCGAAGCGCAGCCCGTCCCCGCCCGCGACGGCCCCCGGGGCCACCGCGTCCGGCTCGGTCTCCTCCGGTTCGTCCATGACCTCGAAGAAGCGCCGCGTCGCCGTCGCCGCCTCCTGGCTCATCGCCAGCAGGAAGCCGATCGACTCGATCGGCCAGCGCAGCGCCAGCGCCGTGGACAGGAACGCGACCAGCGTGCCCGCCGACAGACCGCCGTCCGCGACCTGCACCGTCCCCAGGACGAGCGCCGCGCCGAGCGCCGCCTCCGGCAGGAGCGTGATGACCGCCAGGATCCCGGCGAGCAGCCGCGCCTTGACCAGCTCCGTGCCGCGCAGCGTCCGCGACAGGTCGCGGAAGGCGCGGGCCTGGCTGCGGTGCCGCCCGAAGCCCTTGATGATCCGGATGCCGAGCACCGACTCCTCGACGACCGTGGTCAGATCGCCGACCTGGTCCTGGGCCCGCCGCGACGCGTCCGCGTACCCGTGCTCGAACCGGTAGCAGACCGCGATCAGCGGGACCGCCGGCGCGAGCAGCACCAGACCGAGCCCCCAGTCCTGCACGACGAGCAGCGCGAGGCCCGCCACGATCGTCACCCCGTTGACGATCAGGAACGTCAGCGGGAAGGCCAGGAACATCCGCACGACCATCAGGTCCGTCGTCGCGCGCGACAGCAACTGACCCGAGGCCCACCGGTCGTGGAACGCCACCGGAAGCCGCTGCAGATGCCGGTACAGATCGGCCCGCATCGCCGCCTCGACCCCGGCCAGCGGCCGCGCCACCAGCCAGCGCCGCAGCCCGAACAGCAGCGCCTCCGCGAGACCCAGCGCGAGCAGCACCCCCGCCCCGAGCCACACCCCGCCCGGATCCCGGTCGGCCACCGGACCGTCCACGATCCACTTCAGCACCAGCGGGAACACGAGCCCCAGACAGGAGGCGACGACGGCCACCACCGCCGCCCCCGTCCAGCGCGCCCGCACGGGCCGCACGTACGGCCACAGGCGCAGCAACGCCCGCACGGCCGACCGCCGTTCGCCTCCGGTCGCCGGTCCAGGATCCGTGGTGGGTGCAAGTGAAGTGGCCATCAGGAGTGAGACTACGGATCGCCACTGACATCTTTCACCGGGTTTTCCGGCCCCCCGGGCCGGTCCGCGCCCCGGAGTCGTACCCGTATCAACCGATCGGCTGATACGCGCTCGAGCGCGTCGGCCGATACCGCGCCCGGCCCCCGCGCGGGACGCTGAAGCCATGACGATCACCAGTGCACCACTCATCGAGGTCGCGGGGCTGCGCAAGACGTACGCCGGGCGGGCCGTCGTCGACGGTGTCTCGTTCGGTGTCCAGGAGGGGGAGATCTTCGGCGTCCTCGGCCCGAACGGCGCCGGCAAGACCACCACCGTCGAGTGCGTGGAGGGCCTGCGCACCCCCGACGCCGGCACCGTCCGGGTCGCGGGCCTCGACCCCGTACGCGACCACGAGCAGGTCACCCGCATCCTCGGCGCCCAGCTCCAGGAGAGCGAGATCCAGCCGAAGCTCACCGTGCGCGAGGCCCTGGAGCTGTACGCCTCCTTCTACCCCGACCCCCTGGACTGGCGCCCGCTGGCCGAGCGGCTGCGGCTCACCGACAAGCTCGGCACCCGCTTCGCCCGGCTGAGCGGCGGCCAGAAACAGCGCCTGTTCATCGCGCTCGCCCTCGTCGGCAACCCCCGCGTCGTCGTCCTCGACGAACTCACCACCGGGCTCGACCCGCGCTCGCGCCGCGACACCTGGCAGCTCATCGAGGAGGTCCGCGACAGCGGCGTGACCGTCCTGCTCGTCACCCACTTCATGGAGGAGGCACAGCGCCTCTGCGACCGCATCGCGGTCATCGACCAGGGGCGGGTCGCCGCGCTCGACACCCCCGACGGACTGATCCGGCAGGCCGCCGGAGCCATCGTCATCTCCTTCACCCCCTCCGCCCCGCTCGACGAGCGCGAACTCGCGGCCCTGCCCGCCCTCGCCTCCGTCGCCCACAAGGACGGCCGCGTCACCCTCACCGGCGGCGAGGCGACCGTCGACGCGCTCCTCACCCTGCTCGCCCGGCAGCACGTCACCGCCCACCAACTCCGGGTCTCCGACGCCACGTTGGACGACGCGTTCCTCGACCTGACAGGAGCCGGCCAGTCATGAGCACCGTCACCCTCGCCGCCCCGGCCCAGACCGCCCGCCGCGCCGTCCTCACCGCCGAGTTCCGCCTCTTCCGGCGCGAACCCGGCAGCCTCGTCGGCATCCTCCTCTTCCCCGTCGCCCTCCTCGTGATCCTCGGCTCCATCCCCGCCTTCCGGGAGGCCGACGACAGCCTCGGCGGCATCCGGCTCGTCGACGCCTACGTCCCCGTCACCGTGCTCCTCGGCATGATCGCGGGCGGCCTCCAGTCGATGCCGCCGATCATCACCGGCTACCGCGAACGCGGCATCCTGCGCCGCATGTCGACGACGCCCGTACGGCCGTCCGCGCTGATCGGCGCCCAGATGGGCATCCACGGCGCCGCCGTCCTCGTCTCCGCCGCGCTCTGCCTCGCCGTCGGCCGCCTCGCCTTCGACGTGGCCCTGCCCCGCCAGCTCTTCGGCTACCTGCTGGCCCTCGTCCTCGCCGTGGCCGTCGCCCTCGCCCTCGGCGCCGTCGTCTGCGCCCGCGCCGGCACGACGAAGATCTCCACGGCCATCGGCACCGTCGTGTTCTTCCCGTCCATGTTCACCGCGGGCGTCTGGCTGCCGGTGCAGTCGATGCCGGACGCACTGGCGCACATCGTCGAGCTGACCCCGTTCGGCGCCGCCGCGCAGGCCCTCGACCAGGCCGCGGCCGGCCACTGGCCCGGCACCGTCCACCTGCTCGTCGTCGCCGCCTGGGCGGTGGCCCTGTCCGCCGCGGCCGCCCGCTGGTTCCGCTGGGAGTGACCGTGCCGCAGGCCCCGTGGAGGCAGACTGACCGAGTGATCAACGGACCCGCGCCCGAGCGCACCGCCGCCGAACTCGCCGACGCCGTCGCCACCGCCGAGGACCCCTGGCGCGTCGTGCACCGCTACGGCGCGTACGTCCTGCTCGCCATCGGCACCGTTCTGATCGCCGCCACCTCCGACGTCATCGGCATGGACCGCACCCAGTGGTGGATCGCCGGCAGCCTCATCGTCACCGCGCTCGCCCTCCAGGTGTGGTGGACCCTCACCGAACCGGCCGTACCGCGCCCGTCCGCCGTCAGCGCGCTCTTCTACTGGGTGCGCTGGGCGATCGGCTTCGTCGTCGCGCTCATCAACCCGTTCTTCGCCTTCTTCGCGGCCGTCGGCTACTACGACGCCGACCGGCTGCTGCCGCGCCGCCAGCAGAAACCCGGCATCCTCGCCTCCGTGATCATCGTGGCGGGCGCCCAGAGCGGCGGCCTGCCGCCCCGCGGACCGCTCGGCTGGTCCGTGTTCGGCGCGCTCATCGTCGCCAACATGGCCTTCGTCGTCATCACCGGACACCTCCAGGAGAAGGAGCAGGAGCGGGCCCGCGTCCAGGTCCGCACCATCCACGAACTCGCCCGGACCAACGCGGCACTCCAGCAGGCCCTCGACGAGAACGCCGCCCTGCACGCCCAACTCCTGCTCCAGGCACGGGAGGCGGGCGTCGCCGACGAACGCCGCCGGCTCGCCGCCGAGATCCACGACACCATCGCCCAGGGGCTGACCGGCATCATCGCCCAGCTCCAGGTCGTCGCCGGCGCCCCCACCCTCGCCGTCGCCCGCGAACACCTCGACCGCGCCAGCGACCTGGCCCGGCACAGCCTCGGCGAGGCCCGCCGCTCCGTCCACAACCTCGCCCCCGCCGCCCTCGCCGACGCCACCCTCCCCGAGGCGCTCAAGAAGACCGTCGCCGACTGGGGCACCCGCACCGGCGTGCGCGCCGAGTTCACCCTCACCGGCACCGCCCAGCCCCTGCACGAGGAGATCGAGGCCACCCTCCTGCGCATCACCGAGGAGGCCCTCTCCAACGCCGCCCGCCACGCCCACGCCGGCCGGCTCGGCGTCACCCTCTCCTTCATGGCCGGCGAGGTCACCCTCGACGTCCGCGACGACGGCCGCGGCTTCGACCCGCTCACCCTGCCCGCCCGGACCGGCAGCGGCGGCTTCGGCCTCGACGGCATGCGCGCCCGCGCCGAACGCCTCGCCGGCGACGTCACCGTCGAGTCCGAGCCGGGCGGCGGCACGGCGATCTCCGCTCGCGTACCTTTGGTGCCCCATGACCAGTGAAGCCCCCGGCGGCGCCGCCCCGATCAGCCTCCTCATCGTCGACGACCACCCCGTCGTACGGAACGGCCTGCGCGGCATGTTCGAGTCCGCCCCCGGGTTCACCGTCCTCGGCGAGGCCGCCGACGGCGTCGAGGGCGTCGCCCGCGCCGCCGAACTCGACCCCGACGTCGTCCTCATGGACCTGCGCATGCCCGGCGGCGGGGGAGTCGACGCGATCAGGGAACTGACCCGCCGCGGCGCCCGCGCCCGGGTCCTCGTCCTGACCACCTACGACACCGACTCCGACACCCTCCCCGCGATCGAGGCCGGCGCCACCGGCTACCTCCTCAAGGACGCCCCGCGCGAGGAACTCTTCACCGCCGTCCGCGCCGCCGCCGAAGGACGCACCGTCCTGTCGCCCGCCGTCGCGTCCCGCCTGGTCACCGCCGTCCGCACCCCGGCCGCCTCCGCCGACGAGACCCTCTCCGCACGCGAGCGCGAGGTCCTCCTCCTCGTCTCCAAGGGCACCTCCAACAAGGAGATCGCCCGCGAACTGTTCATCAGCGAGGCCACCGTGAAGACCCATCTCACCCACATCTACGCCAAGTTGGGCGTCAAGGACCGCGCGGCGGCGGTCGCCGTGGCGTACGACCGGAAAATTCTCGGATAGCCGCCCCGGCCGGTCCGTCCCCATACTGGAAGCATGAGCGGCGGCTCCCAGGAGTTCGTGCGCGCGACGCCGCGGCCCGGTGGCCCGATCGTCTCGGCGATCGGATACCGCAGCGAGGGGCAGCGGCCCGCGCTGCACCGCGGGCTGCCCTCCCCGTACCTGACCGTGATCTTCTCCCTCGACGGGCCCGTCGTCGGCGGCGCCACCGCCGAGCAGGCCACCGGCACGGGCGCCGTCCGCACCGACATCGTCGTGGGCGGGCTGCACCAGGCCCCCGCCTTCATCGCGCAGCCCGCGCACGAGGCCGGCATCCAGCTCTCCCTGCATCCGCTCGCCGCCCGTGCCGTGCTCGGCGTCCCCGCCGCCGCGCTGTCGGGGGAGATCGTCACCGAGGGCACCGACGTGTTCGGGCCCGCCGCCGCCCGGATCCGCGACCGGCTCCACGAGCTGCCCGGCTGGGCCGACCGCTTCGCCTGCCTCGCCGCGTACCTGCGCCCCGACGACGATCCCTTCGCCGGTGTCCGCCCCGAGGTCGCCGAGGCCTGGACCTGGCTCGCCCGGCACCGCGGCGCGGGCACGCTGCCCGGGCTCGCCGCGCACGTCGCCCTCAGCGAGCGCCGGCTCACCACCCTCTTCCGCGCCGAGACCGGCCTCAGCCCCGGGCAGGCCGCCCGTCTCATGCGCTTCCAGCACGCCAAGGCCGCCGTCGTCCGCGCCGTCGCCCGCGGCGCCCCGCCCGACCTCGCCCGGGTCGCCGCCGCACACGGCTACGCCGACCACTCCCACCTCGTCCGCGCGTTCCACCGCTACACCGGCCTGAGCCCGACCGCGTGGCTCGCCGAGGAGTGCCGGAACATCCAAGCCGGGGGGCACCTCAACGGCGAAGAATCGGACTCATGAACACGACACAGAACACCCCTCCGCCCACCGTCTGGCCCACCCTCCAGGCCGACGACGCGCCCGCCCTGATCGACTTCCTCGTCGGCACGGTCGGATTCCTGCGCACCGCCGTCCACGAGGACGGCGACCGCGTCGCCCACGCGCAGCTCGACTGGCCGGAAGGAGGCGGGATCATGCTCGGCTCCGCCAAACCGGTGGACGACGAGGCCGGCAACTGGAGCCTGCGGCCCGGCTCGTTCGGCTGCTACGTCGTGACGGCGCGGGTCGACGAACTGTACGGGCGGCTCGTCGACGCGGGCGTCAAGATCCTCCGCGAGATCGAGGACCAGCCCTACGGAAGCCGCGAGTTCGCCGTGCTCGATCCCGAGGGGAACAAGTGGTCCTTCGGCACGTATGCGGGCGAGCCGCGCGGCTGATCTTCGTCTGCGGGTGCGTGGGGGCTGGTCGCGCAGTTCCCCGCGCCCCTGAAATGCAGACGCTTCGCGTCGCATTTCCCCGATGAGGCGCAGCCTCATCAGGGGCGCGGGGAACTGCGCGACCAGCCCCCACCGGGGCCGCAGACAAACGGGCTACTCCACGACCCGGAGCAACAACACCGTGCGGGGCTCGACCAACAGCTCGGCGCCGCCGGGGTGCACCACGCCGGGCGAGACGACCCCGGACTCGGCACCCGTGTCGACCAGCACCTCGTACCGCCGCCCCCACGGCTCACCCGGCAGCACCCACGACACCGCCCCCTCACCCGCGTGCAGCAGCACGAGGAAGCTCTCGTCCCGCACGGCGTGCCCCCGCGCGTCCCGCCCGGGAATGTCCCGGCCAGACAGGTACATGCCCAGTGACGCGGCCGGCGCGAACCAGTCCCGCTCCGTCATCTCCTCGCCCCGCACCGTGAACCAGGCCAGATCCCGCAGCCCGTCCGCGGCTCGCGCCCGCCCCGAGAAGAACGCCCGCCGCCGCAGCACCGGATGCGCGTGCCGCAGCGCGATCAGCCGCGCCGTCAGCGCGGCCAGCGCCTGCCACTCCGGCTCCTCCAGGAGGCTCCAGTCGACCCAGCCGGTCTCGTTGTCCTGGCAGTACGCGTTGTTGTTGCCGCCCTGGGTCCGCCCGAACTCGTCCCCGGCGACGAGCATCGGCACCCCCGTGGACAGCAGCAGCGTCGCCAGCAGGTTCCGCGACTGCCGCCGCCGCAGGGCCCGTACGCCGGGATCGTCGGTCTCGCCCTCGACCCCGCAGTTCCAGGCCCGGTTGTCGTCGGTCCCGTCCCGGTTGCCCTCGCCGTTCGCCTCGTTGTGCTTGCGCTCGTACGACACGAGGTCGCGCAGGGTGAAACCGTCGTGCGCGGTGACGAAGTTGACCGAGGCGTACGGGCGCCGGCCACCCCACGCGTACAGGTCGCTCGACCCCGAGAGCCGGTACCCGAGATCCCGCACATCGGGCAGCGCGCCCCGCCAGAAGTCCCGTACGGCGTCGCGGTAGCGGTCGTTCCACTCCGTCCACAGGGGTGGGAAGGCGCCCACCTGATAGCCGCCCGAGCCGACGTCCCACGGCTCCGCGATGAGCTTCACGCGGCGCAGCACCGGGTCCTGCGCGATGACCGCGAGGAAGGGGGAGAGCATGTCGACGTCGTGCATCGAGCGGGCCAGTGCCGCCGCGAGGTCGAAGCGGAAGCCGTCGACGCCCATCTCGGTCACCCAGTACCGCAGCGAGTCGGTGATCAGCCGCAGCACGTGCGGCTGGACGACGTGCAGTGTGTTGCCGCAGCCCGTGTAGTCGGCGTAGCGGCGGGCGTCGTCCTGGAGCCGGTAGTAGCCGCGGTTGTCGATGCCCTTCAGGGACAGCGTCGGGCCGAGCTCGCCCGCCTCCGCCGTGTGGTTGTAGACGACGTCGAGGATCACCTCGATGCCCGCGTCGTGCAGCGCCCGCACCATCCGCCGGAACTCGCCGACCTGCTGTCCGCCGGTGCCGGTGGCCGCGTACCCGGCGTGCGGGGCGAAGTAGCCGATCGAGTTGTAGCCCCAGTGGTTGCGCAGTCCGCGCCGCAGCAGATGGTCCTCGTGCGCGAACTGGTGCACGGGCAGCAGTTCCACGGCCGTCACCCCGAGCCGCACCAGGTGCGCGATCGCCGCCGGATGCGCGAGCCCCGCGTACGTGCCGCGCAGCTCCTCGGGGATCCCCGGGTGCCGGCGGGTGAAGCCGCGCACGTGCAGTTCGTAGATGACGGTGTCGGCCCAGGGCGTCTTCGGCCTGCGGTCGTCGGCCCACAGGTCGTCGGGCCCGTCGTCGTGCACGACGACCCCCTTGGGCACGTACGGCGCCGAGTCCCGTTCGTCGCGCACGGTGTCCGCGACGTGCTGCTCGGGCCAGTCCCGTACGTGGCCGTAGACCGCGGCGGGCAGGGTGAACTCCCCGTCCACGGCACGGGCGTACGGATCCAGGAGCAGCTTGGCCGGGTTCCAGCGGGCGCCGGTCCACGGGTCCCAGCGGCCGTGCACCCGGAACCCGTAGCGCTGCCCGGGCAGCACGCCGGGCACGAAGCCGTGCCAGATCTCGTGCGTCGACTCGGCCAGCGGGGAGCGCCGTTCGCGGCCCTCGGCGTCGAACAGGCACAGCTCGACGGACTCGGCGCCGCCCGCCCACAGCGCGAAGTTGGTGCCGGCGACCCCGTCCGGGCCGACCCGGTGGCGGGCGCCGAGCGGCGCGGGCGTGCCCGGCCACATCGGCTCCACCGGCGGGGTCCGCCCGCGCGTTCTCCCGTACGGCGCCGGGGCGGGCACCGCCTCCTGCTCGGCTGCGCTCGACACCTGTCGGCCTCCCGCGGCTCGTGGGGCTCTCCAGTTGTTCTGCCCAGAGCCTCCGTGGCTCGCACGCACGTTTCCCCGGCGGGGTGCCCGTCGTTGGGGCTGGCGTGAGAACAGCTGTGAGGCGCGCACGGCGCGCGGGGGCGGCCCTGGCCGCCGTACTGATCTTCGCCGGATGCGACGCGGCGGACGAGGAGCTCGGCAAGCCGCGCTCGCCCGAGGACCTGATCCGGGTGTCGCCGGACGACGCGAAGCGGGGGGTGAGCACGGGCGAACGGCTCCGCGTCGAGGTCCCCGAGGGGCATCTGCAGTCGGTGAAGGTGGTGCGGACGCGGGACGCCCAGGAGGAGCGGGTGCCGGGCCGGCTCGAGGACGACGGCCGGACCTGGCGGCCGACCGGCCCCGGCGGCGGCCGGCTCGCCCTCGCCGCGAAGTACACGGTGGACGCGGTCGCGGTCGACGGCGAGGGACGCCGCTCGGCCCGGCACACCACGTTCACGACGGCCGTCCCCGACGAGCGGTTCATCGGCTACGTCACGCCCGAGAACCGCGCCACGGTCGGCACCGGCATGATCGTGAAGCTGGAGTTCAACCGGGAGATCCGCAACCGCGCTGCCGTCGAGAAGGCCGTCTCGGTCACCGCCCGCCCGGCGGTCGAGGTCGCCCCGCACTGGTTCGGGAAGACGCGGCTCGACTTCCGCCCCGAGAAGTACTGGAAGCCGGGCACCGAGGTCACCGTCGCGCTCGATCTGCGGGACGTGGAGGGCGCCCCCGGCGTCTACGGTCTGCAGCGCAAGACGTTCTCGTTCACGGTCGGCCGCAGCCAGGTCAGCCTCGTCGACGCGAAGAACCACACGATGCAGGTGCGCCGCGACGGGGAGCTCCTCGACACCCTGCCCATCACGGCGGGGGCGCCGCGCTCGACGACGTACAACGGGAAGATGGTGGTCTCCGAGATGCTCGAGGTCACCCGTATGAACAGCCGCACCGTCGGCTTCGGCGGCGAGTACGACATCCCCGACGTGCCGCACGCGATCCGGCTCACCGACTCCGGCACCTTCCTGCACGGCAACTACTGGTCGCAGGGCGTCTTCGGGTCCAGCAACGTCAGCCACGGGTGTGTCGGGCTGCGGGACGTGAAGGGCGGCAGCGCGCTGACGCCGGCCGGCTGGTTCTTCGACCGCACGCTCGTCGGGGACGTCGTCGAGGTGCGCGGCAGCGCCGACAAGCAGGTGGCGCCGGACAACGGTCTGGGCGGCTGGAACCTGGGCTGGTCCAAGTGGAAGGCGGGTTCCGCGCGTTCATAGGCGGGCCGCGCCGGGAAAAATGCGGGGGAGGGGTGCCGCGGGCCGGTTGGGACGGAACGGTGACATAACACGGGGATCCGTTTCCGCAGGTCGTGTGGTTATCTTTCGCAGTGCGCGCGCGGACGCGCGGGGAGTGCGGGCCTTGAGACCGAGGCCGTGCGAGGGGAGAACAGAATCTTGAACGGGCGACGACCGATATCGGCGGCTCTGCTGGGGGCGGCGCTGCTGCTGGTCACCGCGTGCGGTGGTGGAGGCGGTTCGGACGCGGGCAGCGACGGCAAGGGCAAAGCGGACAAGGCGGCCGAGGCGAACAAGCCGTCGGAGGCCGTCGTCACCGTCGCGCCGAAGGACGGCGCGGGCGGCGTGGCCACGAGCGGCGCGCTGAAGGTGACGGCGGACAAGGGCCGGCTGTCCCAGGTCGAGGTCGAGGACAGCAAGGGCAACCCGGTCCAGGGCGCGATCACCGACGGCGGCACGACCTGGACGCCGGCGCACCACCTGGCCGCGTCGACCAAGTACAAGGTCCACGCGGTGGCGAAGGACTCGGCGGGCCGTGAGTCGGCGAAGGACTCGTCGTTCACGACGCTGACCCCGCAGAACACGTTCGTCGGCACGTTCACGCCGGAGGACGGTTCGAAGGTCGGCGTCGGCATGCCGTTCTCGGTGCGCTTCACGCGGGGCATCACGCACCCCGAGGACGTCGAGAAGGCCATCTCGATCAAGACCGAACCGGCCGTCGACGTCGAGGGCCACTGGTTCGGCAACGACCGGCTCGACTTCCGTCCCGAGAAGTACTGGGCGGCGGGCACGAAGGTCACCGTGAAGATGAACCTGGACGGCGTCGAGGGCCGTGACGGCGTCTACGGCAAGCAGGTGCGGACCGTGAAGTTCACGATCGGCCGGAGCCAGGTCTCCACGGTCGACGCGAAGAAGCACATGATGACCGTCGAGCGCGACGGCAAGGTCATCAAGAAGATCCCGGTGACCACGGGCAAGCCCGGCTACGACACGTGGAACGGGCAGATGGTCATCAGCGAGCGGCTCCGGGTGACCCGCATGAACGGTGACACGGTCGGCTACGGCGGCGAGTACGACATCAAGGACGTCCCGCACGCCATGCGCCTCACCAACTCCGGCACGTTCATCCACGGCAACTACTGGGGCGGCGGCACCTTCGGCAACGTCAACTCCAGCCACGGCTGTGTGGGCCTGGCGGATGTGCGCGGCGGCTACGACAAGAAGGTCTCGGCGGCCTGGTTCTTCGACCGCTCGATGGTCGGCGACGTGGTGGTCGTCAAGAACTCCCACGACCAGACGGTGGCCCCTGACAACGGGTACAACGGCTGGAACATGTCCTGGGCCGACTGGAAGAAGTGACCCCGGGTCGGACCCGAGGATTCGTCCGCGGGCCCGTCGTGGCTGGTCGCGCAGTTCCCCGCGCCCCTGGAATGCACGCCCTTCGGGCGGCATTCCCCCGATGAAGGCTGCGCGCAGCGCATGCCTTCAGGGGCGCGGGGAACTGCGCGAGCAACCCCCACCGGCGGCGAGGTCACGTGACGAACCGCACCGCCCCCCACAGGGTGAACGCCCGCTAACCTGCGGAGCATGACCGTTCACCTCGAAGTAGCCGACGGCGTCGGGACCATCCGCCTCGACCGCCCCCCGATGAACGCCCTGGACATCGCGATCCAGGACCGCATCAAGGAACTCGCCGAAGAGGCCACGGCCCGGGACGACATCCGGGCCGTGGTGGTGCGCGGCAGCGAGAAGGTCTTCGCGGCCGGCGCCGACATCAAGGAGATGCAGGTGATGGACCACGCGGCGATGGTCGTGCGGTCCCGGGCCCTGCAGGACTCGTTCTCGGCGGTGGCCCGCATCCCGAAGCCCGTCGTCGCCGCGGTCACCGGCTACGCCCTGGGCGGCGGCTGCGAGCTGGCGCTGTGCGCCGACTTCCGGATCGCCGCCGACAACGCCAAGCTGGGCCAGCCCGAGATCCTGCTGGGCCTGATCCCGGGCGCCGGAGGCACCCAGCGTCTGTCGCGTCTGGTCGGCCCCTCCAAGGCCAAGGACCTCATCTTCACGGGCCGTCAGGTGCGCGCCGACGAGGCGCTGGCCATCGGCCTGGTGGACCGTGTCGTCCCGGCCGCCGAGGTCTTCGAGGCCGCGCACGCGTGGGCGGCGAAGCTGGCGCAGGGCCCGGCGATCGCGCTGCGCGCCGCGAAGGAGTGCGTCGACGCCGGTCTGGAGACGGACCTGGAGACGGGCCTCGCCATCGAACGCAACTGGTTCGCGGGCCTGTTCGCGACCCAGGACCGGGAGACCGGAATGCGCAGCTTCGTGGAGGAAGGTCCGGGCAAGGCCAAGTTCGCCTGACGGCCGCCGGAGCACCTGACGTACGGGGATCAACTCACCTCCGGGCAAGCGGAGTTGATCTCCGTACCTCGTTGGAGCGCATGATCTCCGCCTTAAGGGAACCTTAAGCGGGCCTGGTTCCCGCGAGGCGGATTCTGCCCCGTCAGGGGATGTTTCCGCAGGTCAGGCGGGCTGTAGGTATACCTTAAGTGCCAACGGCATATGCCCGAGCGACCCACCGGAATGAGGCGTTCCGGGGGGCTTATTCAGCCGGAACGGCCCCATGACCGGCCACGGGAAGTCATCATGGTGGGCATGGCGGGGCTTGAGGGTGTCGAACAACCGCGGCGGAACGGGAGTACGACCGCCGCGCGCTGGTCTCCCGCGGTCGAGGACGAACACGCGCTGAAGGCGCTGGAGTTGTTCGGGAACCCGACCGAGGCGGAGGTGGCTCTGCCGTCCCGTCCGGAGTCCGCGGCGATCGCCCGCCGGCTCGCCCAGGTGGTGATCCTGCGTCAGTGGGGCCTGTCCCCGAAGCTGACCGAGGATGCCGTCCTGCTCGTCTCCGAGCTCGTGGGCAACGCGGTGCGGCACACGGGCGCCCGCGCCTTCGGGCTGCGCATGCTGCGCCGGCGCGGCTGGATCCGGGTGGAGGTGCGCGATCCCTCGCGCGGGCTGCCCTGTCTGATGCCGGTGCGCCCGCTGGACCTCTCCGGCCGCGGCCTGTTCCTCGTCGACAAGCTCTCCGACCGCTGGGGCGTGGACCTGCTGCCCCGCGGCAAGACGACCTGGTTCGAGATGCGTGTCGCCGACCGCTGACACGTGACCCGGCGGCCGGTGGCCCCGGACGCACGAAAGCCCCCGTTCTCGCCGTCGTGCGGCGCCGCGGGGGCTTTCGTGTGGTGCGCCGCGAACAGAAGGGGTGGAGTCCGCGGCGTCTGAGACGACCGGCCCGGGTCAATGGAGGTCGTGCCACCGAGGATGGCACAGGACGCCCGGAACGGCCAAATGAATCATTGGTTACATCGCTCGCCAGCCTCGTAAATGAAGAAAAAGTACACCCGGCATCCAGTATTCATTAAGGTCCCCGGGTCGGTAGGAGGCTTTTGTGTCGGTTCCCCCTTAAATGGGCGGGTGACCAAGGCCGAACCGATCCGTCGCCGCTCCGCGCTGCGCCTCGGCGCCGGGCTCACCGCCGCCCTCGCCACCGGCTGCGCGGCCGACGAGCACCCCGCCGCCACCCCGGCGCCCAAGGCCCACCCCGCCCGCCCCGCGGAGTCCGCCCGCGCCGCCCCCGCCCCGCGCCGCTTCCCCGGGCAGCCCGCCCAGCTCACCCACGGACCCCGCGACCGCGACCGCGTCGCCCTCACCTTCCACGGCCAGGGCGACCCGAAGATCGCGGACGCGGTCCTGAAGGAGGCCGAGAAGGCCGGCGCCCACGTCACCGTCCTCGCCGTCGGCACCTGGCTCGACCAGCACCCGGACATGGCCCGCCGCATCCTCGACGCCGGCCACGACCTCGGCAACCACACCCTCCACCACCAGGGCATCAACACCATGTCCGAGGCCGACGCCACCGCCGAGATCACCGGCTGCGCCGACCGCCTGCGCCGCCTCACCGGCTCCATCGGCACCTGGTTCCGCCCCTCGCGCACCCCGACCGCGACCCCGCTCGTCGTCCGCCTCGCCCAGCGGGCCGGCTACCCGCACGTCCTCTCGTACGACGTCGACTCGCTCGACTTCACCTCGCCGGGCGCCGACGCCGTCGTCGAGAACGTCACCTCGGCCGTACGCCCCGGCTCCGTCGTCAGCCTCCACTTCGGATACGCGGACACCGTCGCCGCGCTCCCGCCCCTCCTGGACCACCTCTCCCGTCGCGGCCTGGCCGCGGTGACCTGCACGGAGCTGCTCACGTGAACACCCACCCCGCCCGCCGGACCCCCACCCGCCGCACCGGCGTGCTGCTCGCCGCCGCCGTGACCGCCGCCCTCACCGCCCTGACCGGCTGCGGCACGGAGAAGCCCGCGCACGACACCGCCCAGGCCATCAAGCCAGTCAAACCGGTCAAGCCCGCCAAGCCGAAGATCGACGGACTGACCGGCATGCCGCCCGTCCTCGACCCCCAGGACGTCTACGCCGCCGACCGGCCGAACAAGCTGTCCCCGGTCGTCAAGGACTTCCCGTCCCGGGTCTACGTGCCCAACACCGAGTCCGACACCGTCTCCGTCATCGACCCCAAGACGTACAAGATCATCGAGACGATCAAGGTCGGCCGCCAGCCCCAGCACGTCGTGCCCTCCTGGGACCTCAAGACCCTCTGGGTCAACAACGACAAGGGCAACACCCTCACCCCCATCGACCCGAAGACCGGCAAGGCCGGCGACACGGTCGACGTGCACGACCCGTACAACCTCTACTTCACGCCCGACGGCAAGCACGCCGTCGTCATGGCCTCGCTCGACCGCCAATTGGTCTTCCGCGACCCCCACACCATGAAGATCCAGCACACCGAACCCGTCAGCTGCTACGGCGTCAACCACGCCGACTTCTCCCTCGACGGCCGCTACTTCATCGTCTCCTGCGAGTTCAGCGGCGAACTCCTCAAGGTCGACACCGCGAAGATGAAGGTCGTCGGGCAGCAGAAACTCCCGTACGACGGGGCCATGCCGCAGGACGTCAAGATGTCGCCCGACGGCAAGAAGTTCTACATCGCCGACATGGAGGCCGACGGCATGTGGGTCCTCGACGGCGACAAGTTCACCAAGCCGACGCTCCTGCCCACCGGCAAGGGCACCCACGGCCTCTACGTCAGCCGCGACTCCAAGGAGATGTACGTCTCCAACCGGGGCGAAGGCAGCGTCTCCGTCTTCGACTTCACCAAGGACAAGCTCACCAAGAAGTGGCACCTCCCGCAGGGCGGCAGCCCCGACATGGGCGGCGTCTCCGCCGACGGCAAGGTCCTGTGGCTCTCCGGCCGCTACGACGCCGAGGTCTACGCCATCGACACCCGCACCGGAAAGCAGCTCGCCCGCATCCCTGTCGGCTCCGGCCCGCACGGCCTCGCCGTCTACCCCCAGCCCGGCCGCTACTCCCTCGGACACACCGGAGTCTTCCGCTGACCCGTGCACCCCGTGGCATCGTGGGCTTGAGTCTCCACCCACTGGAAGGCCCAGACTCCCCGGCATGACCGACGACGGCCCGCACCTGCTCACCATCGGCGCCCTGGCACGCCGCACCGGACTCACGGTGCGCACCATCCGCTACTGGTCCGACGAGGGCGTCCTGCACCCGGTGACCCGCAGCGACGGCGGCTACCGGCTCTACGACGCCGAGTCCGTGGCCCGGCTCGAACTGATCCGCACCCTGCGCGAGCTGGGCCTCGGCCTCGCCGACGTACGGAACGTGGTCGGCGGCGAGAAGGACATCGCGTCCGTCGCCGCCGCCCACGTGGCCGCCCTGGACGCCCAGATCCGGGCCCTCAGGCTGAACCGGGCGGTGCTGTCGACGGTCGCGAAACGCAACTCGACCGCCGAGGAGACGGCCCTCATGAACAAGCTCGCACGGCTCTCCGCCGCAGAACGCAAACACATCATCGACGACTTCATGGAGCAGACCTTCGGCGGCCTGGACACCGCCGACCCCGACATCCGCACCCGCCTGCGCGTCATGGTCCCCGACCTGCCCGACGACCCCACCAGCGCCCAGGTCGACGCCTGGGTCGAGCTCGCCGAACTCATGCAGGACCAGGGCTTCCGCGCCCACATGCGCGGCATGGTCGAGTTCAACGCCGCCGACCGCGGCCCCGACATCACGCCCGGCAGCTCCCTGTGGTTCATGAGCCGCCTCGTGCAGCTCGCCGGCGAGAGCCTGGAGCGCGGCATCGACCCCGCGTCCCCCCAGGCCGACGAGGTGCTGCGGGGCCTGCTCGGCGACGCCGACCGCGCCGAGGTGCTCACCCGCCTCGAAGCCGCGGCCAACGAGGACGTCGCCCGGTTCCGCGATCTGGTCTCCCTCGTACGGGGCCTGGAGACCCTGCCCCGGCACGAGGCGGAGTTCGCCTGGGTACTCGCCGCACTGCGCGCGCACGGCGCCCGATAATCTGGGCCCCGTCAATCCGGTGCCGCGCCCGAGCGGCGCGGCACAGCAGTACGTAAACGAGGGGTGGTCCCGGTGGCGGACATCGAGGCGGCACGCAAGGCGTTCGAGCGGTTCGACGCGGACGGCGACGGCTTCATCACGGCGGCCGAGTACAAGAGCGCCATGGCGCAGATGGGCGACTTCCACGTCACGGAGTCGGTGGCCGAGGCCCTCATCGCCAAGCAGGACGCCAACGGGGACAAGCTCCTGTCCTTCGACGAGTTCTGGGCCAACCTCAACAAGGCCTGAGCGCGCTGAGCGCCGACCCGACTCCGCCGCGTCCACCGGGCCCCGCCCCGGGGGACGCGGCGTCGTCGCTGCTCACGCTCCTCGGACTCGGCCCCGAGGAGGACGCCGTCTACCGGCGGCTCGTCGACCGGCCCGGCAGCACCCCCGACGCGCTCATCGGCCCCCTTCCCGCACCCGAGGTCGCCCGCGCCCTCGACGTGCTCGTCGAAAGGGGCCTCGCCAGCGCCGCTCTCGATCCCGACGGAGGCGCCCCGCACTACCGCGCCGCCTCGCCCGTCCTCGCCCTCGGCCCCCTCCTGGAGGCCCGCCGGGGTGCCCTCTACCAGGTCGAGCACCTGGTCACCGAGCTTTCCGAACGGCACCGGGCCGCCCACATACGCGCCTCCGGCGCCCCCGTCGAGGTGCTCTCCGGCGCCGCCGCGATACGCCGCCGGCTCCTGATCATGGGCCGGCAGGCCCAGCACGAGGTCTGCTCCCTGCTCCCCATGCGCGAGGCACCCGTCGCCCTCTCCGTCGAGGACGGCATCGAAGAGGTGGAACGGGACTCCATGGCCCGCGGCGTCCTGCTGCGCTCCGTCGTGGAGCGCGGCTGGTTCGACCGGCCGCACACCGCCGCCTCCGTCGCCGAACTCGTCGCGCAGGGCCAGAGCGTCACCGTCGCCGACCGCGTGCCGATCAAACTGACCGTCGTCGACCGCGGCATCGCCCTGCTGCCCCTCGACCCCGAGCGCGACGAGACCGAACCCGTCGCCCTCGTCGTCCACCGCAGCGGCCTGCTCACCGCGCTCCAGGCCCTCTTCGACCAGTGCTACGACCGGGCCCGCCCCCTGCGCGCCGTGCCCGAACCCCCGCCCGGCGAGCACACCGCGCGCGACGGACTCGACGCCCTCGACCGGCAACTGCTCGCCCTGCTGCACGTGGGACTCACCGACGCCGCCATCGCCCGGCAGCTCGGCATGGGACACCGCACCGTGCAGCGCAGGCTCAGTGCCCTGATGGCCCGCGCGGACGCCGCCACCCGCTTCCAGCTCGGCAGCCACGCGGCCCGCGCCGGCTGGCTCGACTGAGCCCCCGCCCGACTCGCCGGTAACCAGGCGTGTTTACGCCATGGCCACTTGGCGCCAGGTCCGATCCCTTGTCGTGTGCACGCACCGTGCCGAACCATCGACGCACCGAACACGCGGGGCCCCTGCGCCCCGCGTTCCGTGTGTGAATGGGGAGGACGAACGATGACGAAGCGGTTCAAGAGACCGATACGTCAGGTGGTGGCCGCCGGCGTCGTGGCCGCCGCGACCGGAACCGCACTGCTGGCCGGCCCCGCCTGGGCCGCCGACACCCCGCCGGCCCCGGAACCGGGCACGCAGTCACCGGCCCCCGTGGCCCCGGCCCTGACCCAGGGCCTCGACAAGGCGCCCCGCGCCGGCACCCCCGCCCAGGCCGCCCGCGCCCACCTCGCCGACCACCAGGACACGTACAAGGTCCCCGTGTCCGACCTGAAGACCGCCCGCACCACCAAGGACGGCGCGCAGACCTCCGTCCGCTTCCGTCAACTGCACGACGGCATCCCGGTGTTCGGCGCCGAGTACGCCGTGCAGACCGAGACGGCCGGCGACGAGCAGCGGGTCACCTCCGCCACGGGCACCCTGTACACCGCGCTCACGGTCTCCACCACGCCGAAGGTCGACGAGACGACGGCGAGGAAGCGTCTGTTCTCCCTCGACTCCCGGCTGCGCGGCGTCGAGGGCGCCACGACCTCCGCCCACGGCCTGACCGTGCTCCCCGACGCCCGGGGAGGCCGCCTCGCCTGGCACTTCACCGTCACCGGCGCCCACCGGGACGGCAGCCCCGTCCGCCAGGAGGCCTACGTCGACGCCCGCGTCGGCGGCATCGCCCTCTCGTACAACAACATCGACTCCGCCGACGCCGCGCCCGCGCAGGCCACCGGCGTCCGCGTCGACGGCACCGACGTGCGGCTCGAGGCGGACAAGGCGGCCGACGGCTCGTACACGCTGGTCGACTCGACCCGCGCCATGTACCCGGTCACCGGCGGCCAGATCCGCACCTACGACGCCCGGCGCAAGAGCTACCTCGACGTCGCCGGCGGCCCCGTCCCCGACGACGTCCCGCTCGTGACGTCCGCGACCGACCGCTTCGACGGAGCCGACACCTCCTCCGGCGCCGTCGACGCGCACGTCAACGCCGCCAAGGTCTACGAGTTCTACAAGAACGAGATCGGCCGCGACGGCATCGACGGCAAGGGCGGCAGCGTCCACTCCGTCGTCAACGTCGCCAGCAACGGCAAGGACTACGCCAACGCCTTCTGGGACGGCTCGAAGATGGTCTACGGCCACATGGACGGCGTACCGCTGTCCGTCGGCCTCGACGTCGTCGGCCACGAGATGACCCACGGCGTCACCGAGCACAGCGCCGGCCTCGTCTACCTCAACCAGTCGGGCGCCCTCAACGAGGCGATCTCCGACTACTTCGGCAACGCCATGGAGACCGCCGACAAGGGCGTCGCCATGGACGACCCGAAGTCCGGTCTCATCGGCGAGTACCTCTGCAACGGCACCAAGCCGCTCGAGGAGTGCGCCCTGCGCGACCTGAACGACGGCCGCAGCGCCCAGAAGGACTTCGAGCCGATCCCGCTCGACATCGACAACGGCGGCGTCCACTACAACTCCACCATCGTCGGCGGCGCCCTGTGGGACCTGCGCAAGGCCATCGACCCGAAGGTCGCCGACCGGATCGTCTACCGCGCCGCCCAGAACTACCTCACCCCGCTGTCCGGTTTCACCGACATGCGCGGCGCCGTCACCCTCGCCGCGAAGTCCCTCAAGGTGACCGACGCCCAACTGGCCGCCGTCACCGAGGCCTTCGACGCTCACGGCATCGAGCAGGGCTGGGAGCAGCAGGGCGCCAACCGCGCCGACGGCACCACCATCGGCGCCGACGTGCTGCCCGCCTACGAGGTCTACGGCGGCATCGACGAGCAGGCAGCGCAGATCAGCGGCGACGTCTACGCGATCGGGCACGGCGACGCCGTCGCCTGGGACCGGGGCGGCGCCGCGTTCGGCATCACCGTCGGCCGCTTCAGCAAGCAGGACGGCGAGTCCGACCACGAACTCGCCCAGGACGACGCCTACTTGATCGATCCCTCCCTCGACAAGGACCGCGTCGTCCTCACCCGGATCACCGCCGACGGCATCGGCGTCTACGGCGCGGGCGACAAGGGCCAGGGCGAGCTCAGGAAGATCGTCGACACGCCGGACGCCGACGAGACCGAGCCGGTGACCGAGAACGGCGCCCTCGCCTACATCTCCACCACCGCCGACGGCGAGCAGGACGTCATGCTCCGCAAGGCCGACGGCACCACGGTGAACGTGACCCCGCAGGCCGGCGACACCTACGCCGCCCGCCTCGCCATGAAGAACGGCACGATCGCCTGGACCGGCGGCGACGGCACCTGGCTGTTCACCTACGACATCGCCACCGGTACGACGCAGAGCAAGCGCATGTCCGGCTTCCTCTTCGGCCAGATCACCGACGTCCAGCTCACCTCGGACCGGGTGTTCTTCCGCAACAGCCAGGCGTTCCTGCTCAGCAGCCAGAGCGTGGAGACCGCGCCGGTCGCCGACCTGACGCAGATGAAGAAGCTGCGCGCCCCGTCCTCGCTCTACCTCGGCCAGTTCTCCGTCACCGACGACTGGTTCGCGTACTCCTCGACCGACTTCTGGGGCGGCCTCGGTTCCTGGAGCGGCGCCTGGAAGGCGAAGGTGGCCCCGACCGCCGACGTCGTCGACGGCACCGCCGCCTACCAGCGCGTTTCCTGCTCCTCCGGTACCCAGCTCGCCCCGTCCCTGGGCTCCGGTCAGCGCGTCGCCTGGCTCGACACCAGCGCCGCGGCGACCGACGTGGTGACCCGCGGGACCTTCGCCGACACCTGCGAGCAGTAGCTCAACGCGCCACCCGCGCGGCCCGGTTCACCGCGGACAGCACCGCCCGTACGGAGGCGGTCGGCGCCGAGGTGTCCCGGGCCGCGCGCGTGGGAAAACTCCGCCGCCCCCGGAATAGCCCGCCCGCGGACGAGGTTGCCATCTATGTATATGCACATGCATAAATTTCCGGAGGCAGGATCACCATGAAGATCGGCATCATCGGCGCGGGCAACATCGGCGGCAACCTCACCCGGCGCTTCACCGCCGCCGGACACGACGTGCACGTCGCCAACTCACGCGGCCCGCACACCCTGGGCGCCCTCGCCGAGGAGACCGGCGCGACCGCCGCGACCATCGAGGACGCGGTGCGCGACGCGCGGGTCGTGGTCGTCACCATCCCGCTCAAGGCCGTCCCCGCGCTGCCCGACGGCCTGCTCGACAGCGCGGCGGACGACGTCACCGTCATCGACACCGGCAACTACTACCCGCAGCAGCGCGACGGGAAGATCACCGGCATCGAGGACGAGGGCCTCACCGAGAGCCGCTGGACCGAGCGCCAGCTCGGCCACGACGTGGTCAAGGTGTTCAACGGGACGTACGCCCAGGACCTCATCGACAAGGCCCGCCCGGCCGGCGACCCGCAGCGCGTCGCCCTGCCGATCGCCGGCGACGACGAGGCCGCCAAGCGGGTCGTCACCGGGCTCCTCGACGAGATCGGCTTCGACGCCGTGGACGCCGGCGGTCAGGACGAGTCCTGGCGCCAGCAGCCCGGCACCCCCGTCTACGGCCTCGCCGCCGACGCCGCCGCCGTCCGCAAGGCACTCGACGCGGCGTCCCCCGAGCGCACCGCGGAGTGGCGCGCCTGAGCCCCGATCCGTTCCCGGAGTCTCGTCAGGGCGTGGCCCACTCGCGCAGCGCGGACTTGCTCGCGAAGTCGGCCACGTCCTTGTCGAGCGGCGAGTCCGTGTACTGGTGGAAGCGCCACTTCGCCTGGATCCGCGGCTTCCCGGCGGTCACGTAGTCGGCGATCCAGAGCGCGTCGCCCGCATAGGACGTCGTGTCCACGTTCAGCCAGTAGTTGCGGTTCGTGTAGAGGATCACGCGGTGGTGCGGGCGCAGCCGCTTCACCTCGCGGATGAAGCGGTCCTTCTCCGCGTTCGTCGCGTGCGTGCCGTCGCCGGTCGTCTCCCAGTCCACGGCCAGGATGTCGCCGGACCGCTCCGGCGCCTTGCTCACGAAGTACTCGGCCTGCGCCGCCAGGTTCCCCGGCCACAGGAAGTGGTAGAAGCCGACGACACAGCCGCCGTCACGGGCGAGCTTCGTCTGGGCGGTCAGCCGCGGATTGACGTACGACCGCCCCTCCGTCGCCTTGATGAAGACGAACGACAGGCCGTCGGTGTCGAACGTGGACTGGTGCGAGCTGACATCGATTCCGCGCAGCATGCGTGGCCTCCGGTCGGTGGGGCGACGAGGTCGGACCTACATCGTTCCCGAACGGAGCACGGTTGATGTCACGTTCCGGGGCGCCCGTCCGTCCGTGTGGTGAAGCTTCGAACGGGAGATCACCATGTACGCGTTCTACGCCGCCGTCACCGTCCTCGGCGCCGCCCTCTTCGGCTCCGCCGCCGTCGCCAACCTCTCCGGCCACGACTATCCCCGGCAGCAGGCCGACAAGCTGGGGGTGCCGCGGTCCTGGATCCCGCTGCTCGGCAGCGCGCTGGGGGCCGGGGCGCTCGGACTGCTCGCCGGGTTCGTGGTGCCGGGGCTCGGGGTCGCCGCCGCCACCGGACTCGTCCTCTACTTCGTGGGGGCGCTGGCCACGCACATCGTGGCGGGGGACCGGGCGCTCGGCTTCTGGGCGTTCTGCTTCGCGCTCGCCGTCGCCGCGCTCGTGCTGCGGATCACGGTCTGAGCCGCCCGGAGTCAGGCCTCAGAGCCAGCCCTGACGCTGGGCCTGCAGCGCCAGTTGGAAGCGGTTCGCGGCACCCAGGCGCGCCATCAGGACCTGGAGGCGGCGGAACAGCGTGCGGCGGCTGATGCCCAGCTCGCGGGCCACGACCTCGTCGCTCGCCCCGCCCGCGAGCAGCCACAGCAGGCGCCGGTCCGCGGGCGGCAGACCACCGGGCCGGGCCGTGCTGCCGTGGAACGGCAACGCCTGCTGCCACGCCTGCTCGAACAGCGCCACCAGCGCGGACAGCAGCCCGCACGGCTGCACGACCAGCATCGTGTTCAGCACATCGGCCTCCTGGATCGACAGCGACACCAGGGCGTACGCGTCGTCGATGATCAGGAGCTTGACCGGCACCGACGGCAGCACCCGGGCCAGCTCGCCCGCGTTGATGCACGGCTCGATGGTCCGCTTGAAGTGATCGGCGTGCTCCAGGGACTCGCGGGAGTAGACGACCCGCTGCGTCACCCCGCGCGCCAGCGTGGCCAGCGCGTCCTCCGTGGCCGAGGGGATGGGCGAGTACGGGGGCGACTCGAACTGCCGGATCTGGTGCCGGGCCGACGCCCAGGCCAGCCGCATCCGGGGTCCGATCGCGTCGCCGGTCACGAGTTCGACGAGCTGATCGTTGTAGGCGGCGAGCCGACGCCGCCGGAAGGAGTCGAAGGCGCCCGTGACCAGCGTGCGGGACTTCTCGACCTCGGCCGCCCGGTGCCGGGCCAGCACCTCTAGCCCCGCCGTCGGCGACACCGGGGCCACCACCTCGCCGTCCGCCCCGGCCGCACTCGCCAGACCGGCGTCGACCAGCTCCTCGTACGCCTCCGCCAGACCCGGCCCGTCCAGCGCGGCCGCCGCCGCGACCTCCTCCAGCGGGGCGGGGGCCAGGTCGAGCAGGGCGAGATAGACCCGGGCCGCCGCCGGACCGACGCCCAGGAGCCGCAGGGCCTCACCGAGCTGCGCGTTCGTCATGGCCGCATTATGGACCGCCCCGGCGGGCCGGATGGCCGATCCGTGCCAGTGGCGTCACCGGGCGCCACGGGCCTGGGCCCGGAGTTACCTTCGCCGGGCCGCCGGCACTCCGGCGGCACGTCGACTCCCCGAAGGGCGGACACAGTGGGCCGGAAGAACGGCTTGTACACAGGGATCTCCGCGGAGCTGTCCGCGTCCATGCGCACCGGCTGGGCGGACACCGAGCGGCGCGACCTCACCGCGGACCCGCAGGCCCCGTACGCGGCGGTGCGCCGGTCCGAGCTCTCGGCGCGCTTCCCGCACGAGCGGCTCGTGATCCCCTCCGGGAACCTGAAGGTCCGCTCGAACGACGACACCTACCCGTTCCGGCCCCACTCCGCCTACGTCCACATGACCGGCGACCAGGCCCGCGACGGCGCCCTCGTCCTCGAACCCCGCGCGGACGGCGGCCACGACGCCTACTGCTACCAGCTGCCCCGCGACAGCCGCACCGACGACGAGTTCTGGTCCGGCTACCACGCCGAACTGTGGACGGGCCGCCGCGCCTCCCTCGCCGAGGCGGAGCGCGTCCTCGGGCTGCCCTGCCGCGACGTGCGCACCGCCGCCGCCGACCTCGCCGCCGGCAACGGCGTGCCGACCCGCATCGTGCGCGGCGTCGACGCCGCCCTCGAGGCCGCCGTCGTCACCGATGCGGAGCGCGACGCCGAACTCGAAGAGGCTCTCTCCGAGCTGCGCGCCGTCAAGGACGCCTGGGAGATCGGCGAGATGCGGGCCGTCGTCGACGCCACCGTCCGCGGCTTCACCGACGTCGTCTCCGAGCTGTCCCGCGCGATCGCGACGTCCGAGCGCTGGATCGAGGGCACGTTCTTCCGCCGCGCCCGCCTGGAAGGCAACGCCCTCGGCTACAGCACCGTCGCCGCCGCCGGCGACCACGCCACGATCATGCACTGGTCCGACAACGACGGTCCCGTGCGCCCCGGCGACCTGCTGCTCCTCGACGCCGGCGTCGAGGGCCGCACCCTCTACACCGCCGACGTCACCCGCACCCTCCCGATCAGCGGCACCTTCGACGCCATCCAGCGCACGGTCTACGACGCCGTGTACGCGGCGCAGGAGGCGGGCTTCGCGGCCGTCAAGCCGGGCGCCGCCTACCGCGACTTCCACGAGGCGGCCCAGCGCCACCTCGCCGAGCGGCTCGTCGACTGGGGCTTCATCGAGGGCCCGGCCGACCGCGCCTACGAGCTCGGGCTCCAGCGCCGCTTCACGATGGCCGGAACCGGCCACATGCTGGGCCTGGACGTCCACGACTGCGCCCAGGCCCGCACCGAGACCTACGTCGACGGCGTCCTCGAACCCGGCATGGTCCTCACCGTCGAACCGGGCCTCTACTTCCAGCCCGACGACCTGACCGTCCCCGAGGAGTGGCGCGGCATCGGCGTCCGCATCGAGGACGACCTCCTCGTCACCGCCGACGGCCACGAGAACCTGTCCGCCGACCTGCCGCGCTCGGCGGACGAGGTCGAGGAGTGGATGGCCCGCTTCGCCGGCTGAACCGGCAACGGAGACGGAGCAGGGCCCTGACCGGCGCGTCCGAGAACGCGCTGGTCAGGGCCCTTTCGGTACGACCGCGTACGGCTCCGTGTGCTACCGCGTCAGCATTCGATGATGTTGACGGCGAGGCCGCCGCGGGCGGTCTCCTTGTACTTGACGCTCATGTCGGCGCCGGTCTCCTTCATGGTCTTGATGACCTTGTCGAGGGAGACCTTGTGGCTGCCGTCGCCGCGCATCGCCATCTTCGCGGCGGTGACGGCCTTGACGGCGGCCATGCCGTTGCGCTCGATGCAGGGGATCTGGACGAGACCGCCGACCGGGTCGCAGGTCAGGCCCAGGTTGTGCTCCATGCCGATCTCGGCCGCGTTCTCCACCTGCTCCGGCGACCCGCCCAGGACCTCGGCGAGCGCGCCGGCGGCCATGGAGCAGGCGGAGCCGACCTCGCCCTGGCAGCCGACCTCGGCGCCGGAGATCGAGGCGTTCTCCTTGAACAGCATGCCGATCGCACCCGCGGCGAGCAGGAACCGGACCACGCCGTCCTCGTCCGCGCCGGGCACGAAGTTCATGTAGTAGTGCAGGACGGCCGGGATGATGCCGGCGGCGCCGTTGGTGGGGGCGGTGACGACGCGGCCGCCGGCGGCGTTCTCCTCGTTCACGGCCATCGCGTAGAGGGTGATCCACTCCATGGCGTGGGCGAGGGGCTCGCCCTCGGCGCGCAGCTTGCGGGCCGAGCCCGCCGCCCGCCGGCGGACCTTCAGGCCGCCCGGGAGGATGCCCTCGTGGGCCATGCCGCGCGAGACGCAGGCCTGCATGACACGCCAGATGTCGAGCAGCCCGGAGCGGATCTCGTCCTCGGTGCGCCAGGCCTTCTCGTTCTCCAGCATCAGGGCCGGAATGGACAGGCCGGTCTCCTGGGTCAGGCGCAGGAGTTCGTCGCCGGTGCGGAAGGGGTACTTCAGCGCGGTGTCGTCCGGCACGATCGGGTTCGCGCCCTCGACCGCGTCCTCGTCGATGACGAAGCCGCCGCCGACCGAGTAGTACGTCTTCGACAGCAGCTCGGTGCCGTCGGCGTCGCGGGCCCACAGGGTCATGCCGTTGGCGTGGTAGGGCAGGGCCTTGCGGCGGTGCAGGATCAGGTCGTCGTCGAAGGAGAAAGCGATCTCGTGGGCACCGAGCAGGTTGATCCGCCCGGATTCCTTGATCGTCTCGACGCGTTCGTCGGCGTGCTCGACGTCGACGGTGCGGGGGGACTCGCCCTCCAGGCCGAGCAGGACGGCCTTGGGGGTGCCGTGGCCGTGACCGGTCGCGCCCAGGGACCCGTACAGCTCGGCGCGCACGGATGCGGTGTGGGCCAGCAGGCCCTCGTTCTTCAGACGCCGGGCGAACATACGGGCAGCGCGCATCGGGCCGACCGTGTGGGAGCTGGACGGGCCGATACCGACCGAGAACAGGTCGAAGACCGAGATGGCCACGGTGGAACTCCAATGGTGGGTGGTAGACGCCGTTGTCTGCCGGGGTGGTGCAGAGAAAGCGTGCGCAGGGGGACAGCGGTCGGGGCACCGAGCACGCTGGTGTCTGTCTTCAGTGTCCAGTGTGCGCGGTGCCCCGAACGGACGTACCTACAGAAGGGTACGAAATTCCGGCGCGATCTTTACAGGCCGGGGTACAGCGGGTGCTTGTCGGCGAGCGCGGTGACGCGGGCCTTGAGCGCGGTGGCGTCGTAGGACGGCTTGAGGGCCTCGGCGATCACGTCGGCGACCTCACGGAAGTCGTCGGCGTCGAAACCGCGCGTGGCCAGCGCCGGCGTACCGATGCGCAGACCCGAGGTGACCATCGGCGGGCGCGGGTCGTTCGGAACGGCGTTCCGGTTGACCGTGATGCCGACCTCGTGGAGGCGGTCCTCGGCCTGCTGCCCGTCCAGGTCGGACTCGCGCAGGTCGACGAGGACCAGGTGGACGTCGGTGCCGCCGGAGAGCACGTTCACGCCGTGCTTGCGGGCGTCCTCGGAGGTCAGACGCTCCGCGAGGATGCGGGCACCCTCGATCGTGCGCTGCTGACGCTCCTTGAAGTCCTCGCTCGCGGCGACCTTGAAGGAGACCGCCTTGGCCGCGATCACGTGCTCCAGGGGGCCGCCCTGGAAGCCCGGGAAGACGGACGAGTTGAGCTTCTTCGCGAAGTCCTTCTTGGCGAGGATGATGCCGCCGCGGGGACCGCCGAGGGTCTTGTGCGTCGTGGAGGTGACGACGTCGGCGTAGGGGACCGGGTTGGGGTGCAGCCCGGCCGCGACGAGACCGGCGAAGTGGGCCATGTCGACCCACAGGAACGCCTCGACCTCGTCGGCGATGCGGCGGAACTCGGCGAAGTCCAGCTGACGCGGGTACGCCGACCAGCCCGCGATGATCACCTTCGGGCGGTGCTCCTTGGCCAGGCGCTCGACCTCGGCCATGTCGACCAGACCGGCGTCGTCGACGTGGTAGGCGACCACGTCGAACTGCTTGCCGGAGAAGTTCAGGCGCATGCCGTGGGTGAGGTGACCGCCGTGCGCGAGGTCCAGACCCAGGATCGTGTCACCGGGCTTGGCCAGCGCGAACAGGGCCGCCTGGTTCGCCGAGGCACCCGAGTGCGGCTGCACGTTGGCGTACTCGGCGCCGAACAGGTCCTTGACCCGGTCGATCGCGATCTGCTCGGTGACATCCACGTGCTCGCAGCCGCCGTAGTAGCGGCGGCCGGGGTAGCCCTCGGCGTACTTGTTCGTGAGGACCGAGCCCTGGGCCTCCATGACGGCGACCGGAGCGAAGTTCTCCGACGCGATCATCTCCAGGGTCGACTGCTGACGCTTCAGCTCGGCGTCGACAGCGGCGGCGACGTCCGGGTCGAGCTCGTGCAGGGACTGGTTCAGTACGGACATCAGGGGTCAGCTCCCGGAGAACTCGGTGTACTCGTCGGCGGTGAGCAGGTCGGACGGCTCCTCGGAGACGCGGACCTTGAACAGCCAGCCGCCCTCGAAGGGGGCCGAGTTCACCAGGGCCGGGTCGTCGACGACGTCCTGGTTGGCCGCGACGACCTCACCGGTGACGGGGGAGTACAGGTCGGAGACCGACTTGGTGGACTCCAGCTCGCCGCAGCTCTCGCCCGCGGTGACGGTGTCGCCGACCTCGGGGAGCTGGGCGAACACGATGTCACCGAGCGCGTTGGCCGCGTGCTCCGTGATACCGACCGTGGCGACGCCGTCCTCGACGGCCGACAGCCACTCGTGCTCCTTGCTGTAACGCAGCTGCTGGGGGTTGCTCATGGTGCGAATTCTCCTGTACGCGGGAAGGTGCTGGTGACAGAGGGGCGCGTAGGACGCCCGAGGGGATCGGGCGGGACTACTTCTGACGCTTGTAGAACGGGAGCGCGACGACCTCGTACGGCTCGTGCGTGCCGCGGATGTCCACGCCGACACCGGCCGTGCCGGGCTCGGCGTGCGCCGCGTCGACGTAGGCGATGGCGATCGGCTTGCCCAGGGTGGGCGACGGGGCGCCGGAGGTGACCTCGCCGACGACCTGGCCGTCGGCGACCACGGCCATGCCGGCGCGCGGCACCCGGCGGCCCTCGGCGATCAGGCCGACGAGCTTGCGCGGCGGGTTCGCCTCGGCCTTCGCGGCGGCGTCCTTCAGCGCGTCATGGCCGATGAAGTCGTCGCCGTGCGAGGTCTTCTCGAACTTCACGACGCGGCCCAGACCGGCGTCGAACGGGGTGAGGTCCGTGGTCAGCTCGTGCCCGTACAGCGGCATGCCCGCCTCCAGGCGCAGCGTGTCGCGGCAGGACAGGCCGCAGGGGACCAGGCCGTACTCGGCGCCCGCCTCGGTCAGCGCCTGCCACAGCTTCTCGGCGTCGGCCGGGGCGACGAACAGCTCGAAGCCGTCCTCGCCCGTGTAGCCGGTGCGCGCGATGAGGGCCTCGACGCCGGCGACCGTGCCCGGCAGACCCGCGTAGTACTTGAGCCCGTCCAGGTCGGCGTCCGTGACGGACTTCACGATGGCGGGGGAGTTCGGACCCTGCACGGCGATCAGCGCGTACGCGTCGCGGTCGTCGCGGACCTCGGCGTCGAAGCCGGCGGCGCGCTCGGTGAGGGCGTCGAGCACGATCTGGGCGTTGCCCGCGTTGGCGACGACCATGTACTCGGTCTCGCCGAGGCGGTAGACGATCAGGTCGTCGAGGATGCCGCCGTCCTCGCGACAGATCATCGTGTAGCGGGCGCGGCCGACGCCGACGGAGCCGATGTTGCCGACGAGCGCGCGGTTGAGCAGGTCGACCGCCTGCGGGCCCGTGACCGTGATCTCGCCCATGTGGGAGAGGTCGAACAGGCCGGCCGCGGTGCGCACCGCGTTGTGCTCGTCACGCTCGCTGGCGTACCGCAGCGGCATGTCCCAGCCGGCGAAGTCGGTCATCGTGGCGCCCAGCGAACGGTGCAGGGCGTCGAGGGCGGTGGTACGGGTCATGGCGGGTGCTCCCGGGCGTGACGGCGATGGCAAGAGGTCTCCGAAGGAGGTCCTCCCCATCTGTCATCGGAACCTGAGAGGTTCGCCCCGAGGGGCTTGCACCTTGGGTGGGACCGCCGTACGTCAGAAGGCGGCCCGCTTTTCAGATCTGCCTCGCCCGCGCGGTACGGGGCCTGAGAGATTCAAGGGAGGAACTTGCTCCTTCGGCGTCCGGGGTGACCCGGAACTCTCCCGCGCGGATTCAAGCGGCCGGTATGCAGTTTGCGCGCACATCATTGCATGCCCGTCGAACGGGGAAACCCCTTGTGGGGCATTACCGTCTCTTTACACTTGGCGGGCAAGAGTGGCGTGACCGGAGCGGGGAGGACGATCACGGTGCACAAGGCAGTCGCGGCGGCGTACGCGACGACAGGGGCCGCGGCGGCGCAGCGGGTGCGGATACCGCGGCAGCGCTCGGTGCGGGATCTGCGGGGGCGGGAGGGCCGGACCCCGCGCCGGATCGCGTTCGCGGCGGGGGATCTCGTCGTGCTCTCGGGGCTGCCCGGCAGCGGAAAGTCCACGCTGATGCGGCGGGCCGTCACCGTGATCGGCATCGACTCCCAGGACACCCGTGAGCGCTGGGCCGCCCGGGTGCCGCGCTGGGTGCCGTACGCCGTGTACCGGCCGCTGGTGCGGATCGCGCACTACGCGGGGCTGCGGCGGGCCATGCGGTCCGGGGCCAGTGTCGTCGTGCACGACTGCGGGACGCAGGCGTGGGTGCGCAGGTGGGTGACGCGGACGGCACGCCGGCGCGGGGTCTCCGTTCATCTGCTGCTGCTCGACGTGCCGGAGGGGACGGCGCTCGCCGGTCAGCGGGACCGGGGGCGCGGCGTGTCCCGGTACGCCTTCGCCCGGCACCGGCGGGCCGTCGGGTCGCTCGTGGCCGAGGTCGAGCGCGGGGTCCTCCCGGCGGGGGTCGCGTCGGCGGTCCTCCTGGACCGGGCCGCGACGGATGTGCTCGGCGGGATCGCGTTCCGGGGGTGACCTTGCCGTCTCGCGGGCGTCCGTGGCTCCGGTGGGGGCTGGTCGCGCCCCGCGGCGGAGCCGCTGATGGACACAGCCCCGCGCCCCTGAAGGCGAACGGCTTCGCCGTCCAGCCTTCATCGGGGAAATGCGGCGCGCAGCGCCTGCATTTCAGGGGCGCGGGGAACTGCGCGACCAGCCCCCACCGGGCCGGCACGGGATATCGTCTGCGCGGCGGCACGACATGTAGGCAGAGGTAAGGCGCAGCGATGGAGCACCCCGAGATCCCGGACCAGCAGGAACCCGGCCGAGAGCACCCCGCAGGGACCGGCTGGCCGGCGAACGAGCTGGAGGAGGCGCTCGCCGCGGCGGTGGGTCAGCCCGGCGAGGTCACGGGGCCGCGCATCGTCGAGGTGCTGGGCCGCAGCCACATATGGATCCCGCTCCCCAAGGGCGGCACCACGGCGAGCCGCGACCTCGACCTGCCCACCCTGGAGATCCAGGGTCAGGCCTTCGTCCCGGTCTTCACCTCCGAGCAGCAGTTCATGCAGGTCACGGGCGGCCGGATGGACTGCACCGTGGCCCCGGCCGCCGACTTCGCCCGCGGCCTGCCGCCCCAGGCGGGCATCGTCCTGAATCCGGACGGCGCGGTCGGCCTGCCGCTGCCCCCGCCCGCCGTGGCGGAGCTGGCCCGCAGCGGCCGCACCCCGCTGGACGGCCCGTCGACCGGCGGCCGCGTCGTGCTGTCCGAGCCGGACTGGCAGGACGACCCCGTGGACTTCCTGACCGCGGTCCGGGAGGAGTTCGAGGCGGCCGGCACCGTGCTCAGCGCCCGTCGCTGCCTGGCCACGGTCGAGGACGCCGCCCCGTCCCTGTTCGTCGGCGTCGAACTGAGCCAGTGGGAGGGCAGCGCCCGGGACGTCCCGCTGGACGCGCTGGGCCGCGCGCTGGGCCGCGCCCCGCTGGCCTGGCCGGTCAATCTGGTCTTCCTCGACGTGACCCAGGACCCGGTCGCCGACTGGATGCGGACGCACGTACGCCCGTTCTATGTGCGGGAAGGATGACGCCGTCCGTCAAGTCGGTGTCAGGAACGCCGCTTAAGCTGGTTTCATGACCTGACCGGACGGCGCGCCGCCCTCCGGTCGAAGCGGTAGAAGCGGAACACGGACGTTCACGAAGGGGCGGTTACGGGTGAGTGCGTCGGGCACGGCCGCGGCCGGACAGGTCGAGCACATGCTGCGCCAGGTGACCCCGGGGCGCTTCGACGCGTACGAGGCGCTCCTGCAGGCGCTCGCCGACCCGGCGTCCGGCCAGGTCTGGATGCTGCTCTGGCACGGCCAGGCCGGTTCCCCCGACGCCCAGTACGGGAACATGGAGGTCGACGGCTTCTCGTACGCCCCCTGCGTCACCTCCGCCCAGGAGCTCTCCGCCTCCGGCTGGTCGCGGGCCTACGAGGTGGTCGGCGGCGTCGACGCGGCCCGCACCCTGTACCCCGACCACTACGGCCTGTGGCTGAACCCGCACGCGCCCGGCGGCGGCGTCGGCATCCCCTGGCTCGACCTGCGGCGCATCGCGGGCGGCCTGGACCGGCAACCCGCGGGCCCGCTGCGTCTGTCCGACCCGTCGATCGAGCTCCCGCAGTTCTACGCGGTCCTCGCGCAGAACGCGCACCGCACGACCGCGATCCGCTCCCTGCGCCGCGCCTGGGTCCAGCCCGCGCTCGGCGCCCCGTACCTCGCCATCGGTCTCGACGTCTACGACACGTCCCCGGCCTCGGTGGACGCGGTGCGCGGGATGATGCAGCAGTCGATCACGGCGGTGCCCGAGGGCCTGCCGGTCTCCACCGTCGCGATGTCCGACGAGTACGACCCGGTCGCGCTGTGGCTGCGGGCGAACGCGCGGCCGTTCTACGACCGCGAGGCCCACGCCGCGCCCGCGGCTCCCGCCGGCGGTGGCGGCTACGGCTACCCGCCGCCGTACGGCGCCTCCTACTGATCGATCACCCCGCGGCCACCCCCCGATCACCCCTGATCCCCTCCGATCACCCCTCCCGATCGCACAGAGCGGCGATTTCGTGATCTGGGTGCATTGTCCGCTCTGGCGTCACTTCCGCCCCAACTGCCCCGCGTCCGGACCCCGTTCACTGCTGTTCGGATAACGGAACCCCCTAGGCAGCATCACGGTTAGGCATCCTTTCGCCGACAGGTCTGGCAACAGATCACGCACAGGTTGAACACTCCCTCTCCTAGGGGCTTCGCCTCTTTGTACGACGGACTGATCACGCCGCTACAGCGGCAAGTGCGGGCCGGCTACCGCCGGTTGAGAGGGGTCCTTGCCTGATGACGGCACCACTGCATGAGCCGACCGCCGAGGCGGCCCCCAGCGCGGCCGAAGAGGCGGCGGCAGCGAGTACCGGTACCAAGAAGGTCCAGGGACGTTCGCTGGGCCGGATCGCCTGGGAGCGCCTCAAGCGGGACAAGCTGGCCCTCACCGGCGGTGTCGTCGTGCTGGTCCTCATCCTGGTCGCCTTGTTCGCGCCGCTGATCGCGCACCTCGTGGGCCAGGACCCGGACGCGTATCACGAGGACCTGATCGACCCGCTGTTCGGCACCCCCCGGGGTTCGCTCGGCGGCATGAGCGGGGAGCACCTGCTGGGCGTCGAGCCGGTCAACGGCCGCGACATCTTCGCCCGCATCATCTTCGGTGCCCGTGTCTCGCTCCTGGTCGGCTTCCTGTCCGCCCTGGTCGCGGTCGTCCTCGGCACGGTCCTCGGCATCCTGGCCGGCTTCTTCGGCGGCTGGGTCGACTCGCTGATCAGCCGGATCATGGACGGCCTGCTGGCCTTCCCGCAGCTGCTCTTCACGATCGCCCTGGTCGCGGTGATGCCCAACCACCTGCTGGGGCTGACCGGTTCGAGCGTCCGGGTCTTCGTGATGATCCTCGTCATCGGCTTCTTCGGATGGCCGTACATCGGACGTGTGGTCCGTGGTCAGACCCTTTCGATGAGGGAGCGTGAGTACGTCGAGGCCGCCCGCTCGCTGGGCGCCGGACGGCTCTACATCCTCTTCAAGGAACTGATGCCCAACCTGGTCGCGCCGATCATCGTCTACACCACGATGATGATCCCGACGAACATCCTGACCGAGGCGGCGCTGAGCTTCCTGGGTGTCGGCGTCAAGCCGCCCACCTCCTCGTGGGGGCAGATGCTCTCGAGCGCGGTCGAGTACTACGAGTCGGACCCGATGTACATGATCGTCCCCGGTGTGGCGATCTTCATCACGGTCCTGGCCTTCAACCTCTTCGGCGACGGCGTGCGGGACGCGCTGGACCCGAAGGCGTCCCGCTGAACTGCCGTACCTCAAACGTCCCGTGGCTCGTACACGGGTCTCTCTCATCAACTCCGGAGGATGCTCGATCGTGACTACCCAACGCACCTCAGGGCGGCGCAAGCAGGCTGTAGCCGCTGCCGCCGCGGTCGCGGCGCTGCTGACCACGGCGGCGTGCGGCGGCGGCTCCGACAACGGCAACGGCGGCTCGAAGAACGGCGCTGCCGGCTACGACGCGGCCAACAACAAGGTCGCCCAGGCCTCCGCCGCCAAGAAGGGCGGCACGCTGAAGTTCGGCAGCGCCCAGGACGCCGACTCGTGGGACACCACGCGCGGCTACTACGGCTTCATGTGGAACTTCTCGCGCTACTACAGCCGTCAGCTCGTCACCAACAAGACCGAGCCGGGCAAGGCGGGCGCCGAGGTCACCCCCGACCTCGCCACCGGTCTCGCCAAGGTCTCCGACGACGGCAAGACCTACGAGTACACCCTGCGTGACGGCCTGACCTGGGAGGACGGCAAGCCGATCACGTCCCAGGACATCAAGTACGGCATCGAGCGCGTCTGGGCGCAGGACGTCCTGTCCGGCGGCCCGGTCTACCTGAAGGACGTGCTCGACCCCAAGGGCGAGTACAAGGGTCCGTACAAGGACAAGGCCAAGGACAAGCTCGGCCTCAAGGCGATCGAGACGCCGGACGAGAAGACCATCATCTTCAAGCTGCCGGAGGCCAACTCCGACTTCGAGGAGATGCTCGCGCTGACCTCGGCGTCCCCGGTCCGCCAGGACAAGGACACCAAGGCCAAGTACGGTCTGCACCCGTTCTCCTCGGGCCCGTACAAGTTCGAGTCGTACAGCCCGGGCAAGAACCTGACCCTGGTGCGCAACGACAAGTGGAAGCAGTCCTCGGACCCGATCCGCAAGGCGTACCCGAACAAGATCACGATCCAGTTCTTCTCGGACGCCAACCAGCTCGACCAGCGTCTGCTCAACGGTGACCTGGACCTGGACGCGAACCAGACCGGCATGTCGCCGCAGGGCCGCACCACCGCCCTGAAGCAGCACAAGGGCAACCTGGACAACCCGGTCTCCGGCTACGTCCGCTACGCGGCCTTCCCGCAGAGCGTCAAGCCGTTCGACAACATCCACTGCCGCAAGGCCGTGATCATCGGTGCCGACCACGAGTCGCTGCAGACCGCCCGTGGCGGCCCGCTCGCGGGTGGCGACATCGGCACCAACATGCTCCCGCCGTCCGTCGCCGGTGCCGAGGGTCAGAAGTACGACCCGTACAACGCGGCCGGTGCGGACAAGAAGGGCAACGTCGCCAAGGCCAAGGAAGAGCTCAAGGCCTGTGGCAAGCCGAACGGCTTCTCCACCACGATCGCGGTGCGCAACAACAAGCCCGTCGAGGTGGCCACCGCCCAGTCCCTGCAGGCGTCGCTGAAGAAGATCGGCATCAAGACCGAGATCGACCAGTACGACGGCTCGCAGAGCAGCAGCGTCATCGGTTCGCCTTCGAACGTGAAGAAGAAGAACTACGGCATCATCATCATGGGCTGGGGTCCGGACTTCCCGACCGTCCAGGGCTACGGCATGCCGCTGTGGGACAGCAAGTACATCCTGTCGAGCGGTAACAACAACTACGCGCTCATCAAGGACAAGTCGATCGACGGCCTCTTCGACAAGTACGTCAAGACGCTCGACGACGCCGAGAAGGCCAAGATCTCCACGGAGATCAACCACAAGGTGATGGAGGGCGGCTACTACCTGCCCTTCGTCTTCGAGAAGTTCATCAACTTCCGTTCTTCTCGCCTGGCGAACGTCTACACGTCCGACGGCTACAGCGGCATGTACGACTTCGTCAACCTCGGTCTGAAGTCCGGCAACTGATACCGGCACACCCGCCGAACGGCACGAAAGGCAGGTGAAGGCCGGCGCGGCGGTATCGCGGGCCACTGGACACAATCCGGTGGCCCGCGGTCCGCGGCGGGCCGAGAGCTGTGCTCGCTTATCTCCTCAGGCGGTTGTTCGCCGCCGCAGTGATGCTCGTGGTCATCGTCATGGTGGTCTTCTGCATCTTCTTCCTCGTCCCCAAGTGGGCGGGCGCTGACATCGCACTGAACTTCGTGGGCAAGCAGGCCGACCCGGCCGCCATCGAGGGAGTGCGGGAGAAGCTTCGGCTCGGCGACCCGATCTACTTGCAGGTCTGGGAGTTCTTCAAGGGCATATTCGTCGGCCGCACCTACTCCGGCGGCGGTGACGTCACCCAGTGCGCCGCCCCTTGCTTCGGCTACTCCTTCCGTACCGAGCAGGCCGTCTGGCCGGTCCTCACCGACCGCTTCCCGGTCACCCTGGGCCTGGCGCTCGGCGCGGCCGTCCTGTGGCTGATCTTCGGTCTGGCGGCGGGTGTCCTGTCGGCGCTCAAGCGCGGCAGCCTCTGGGACCGCGGCGCGATGGTCATCGCCCTCGCCGGCGTCTCCCTCCCGATCTACTTCACCGGTCTGCTCAGCCTCGCGATCTTCGCGTTCGGGCTGGACTGGATCGACGCCCAGTACGTCCCCTTCACCGACAGCGTCGGCGGCTACCTGGGCGGCATGATCCTGCCCTGGATCACGCTCGCCTTCCTGTACGCGGCGATGTACGCCCGGATCACCCGCGCCACCATGCTGGAGATCCTCGGCGAGGACTACATCCGCACCGCCCGCGCGAAGGGTCTCAAGGAGCAGGTCGTCATCGGCAAGCACGCCATGCGCTCCACGATGACGCCCATCCTCACGATGCTCGGCATGGACCTCGGCGCCCTGATCGGCGGCGCGATCCTCACGGAGTCGACGTTCAACCTGCCCGGCCTCGGCCGAGCCGTCCTCGACGCCATCCGCACGCAGGACCTGCCCATCATCCTGGGCGTCACCCTCATCACCTCCCTGGCGGTACTCCTCGCCAACCTCGTGGTGGACATCCTGTACGCCGTGATCGACCCCCGAGTGAGGCTCGCATGACCGGAATCAGCAAGAGCGGCGCCGCCGTGAGCGAGCCGGTGAACACCGGCTCGCCGGCGCCCACCTCGTTCCTGGAAGTGCGCGACCTCAAGGTGCACTTCCCGACCGACGACGGCATCGTCAAGTCGGTGGACGGGCTCTCCTTCCAGCTGGAGAAGGGCCGCACCCTCGGCATCGTCGGCGAGTCCGGCTCCGGCAAGTCGGTCACCTCGCTCGGCATCATGGGCCTGCACACCGCCGGCCAGTACGGCAAGCGCAAGGCGCAGATATCCGGCGAGATCTGGCTGGACGGCACCGAGCTGCTGTCCGCCGACCCCGACCACGTGCGCAAGCTGCGCGGCCGGGACATGGCGATGATCTTCCAGGACCCGCTCTCCGCGCTGCACCCGTACTACACGATCGGGCAGCAGATCGTGGAGGCGTACCGGATCCACCACGACGTCGACAAGAAGACGGCCAAGCGGCGCGCGGTCGAGATGCTCGACCGCGTGGGCATCCCGCAGCCGGACAAGCGGGTCGACAACTACCCGCACGAGTTCTCCGGCGGTATGCGCCAGCGCGCGATGATCGCGATGTCGCTGGTCAACAACCCCGAGCTGCTCATCGCGGACGAGCCCACCACGGCGCTCGACGTGACGGTCCAGGCGCAGATCCTGGACCTGATCCGCGACCTGCAGAAGGAGTTCGGCTCCGCGGTCATCGTCATCACCCACGACCTGGGCGTCGTCGCCGAACTCGCCGACGACATCCTCGTCATGTACGGCGGCCGCTGCGTCGAGCGCGGCCCCGCGCTCAAGGTGTTCGAGGAGCCCCGGCACCCCTACACCTGGGGTCTGCTCGGCTCGATGCCGCGGCTCGACCGCGACCAGCAGGAGCGGCTGATCCCGGTCAAGGGCTCCCCGCCGTCGCTGATCAACGTCCCGTCCGGCTGCGCCTTCAACCCGCGCTGCCCGTACGCCGACATCCCGAAGGACGACGTCACCCGTACGGTCCGTCCGGAGCTGACCGAGGTCGGCTCCCAGCACTGGGCCGCCTGCCACATGAGCCAGGAGCAGCGGGAGCGTATCTGGACCGAAGAGATTGCGCCGAAGCTGTGACCGAGAACTCCAAGGACGCGGCAGTGAGCATTCCTGCGCAGAGCGATGGCGGCACCAAGACGGCCACGCAGTCCAAGAAGGGCACCAAGAAGGACGTCGCCCCCGGCGAGGTCCTGCTCAAGGTGACCGGGCTGCAGAAGCACTTCCCGATCCGCAAGGGGCTGCTGCAGCGCCAGGTGGGCGCCGTGCACGCCGTCGACGGCATCGACTTCGAGGTCCGCTCCGGCGAGACGCTCGGCGTCGTGGGCGAGTCCGGCTGCGGCAAGTCGACGATGGGCCGGCTGATCACGCGGCTGCTCGAACCGACCGGCGGCAAGGTCGAGTTCGAGGGCCACGACATCACGCACCTCGGCGTCGGCGGCATGCGCCCGCTCCGCCGTGACGTGCAGATGGTCTTCCAGGACCCGTACTCGTCGCTGAACCCGCGCCACACGATCGGCACGATCGTCGGCGCCCCCTTCAAGCTGCAGGGCGTCAAGCCCGAGGGCGGCATCAAGAAGGAGGTCCAGCGGCTCCTGGAGGTCGTCGGCCTCAACCCCGAGCACTACAACCGCTACCCGCACGAGTTCTCCGGCGGTCAGCGCCAGCGCATCGGCATCGCCCGCGCGCTGGCCCTGAACCCGAAGCTCGTCGTCGCGGACGAGCCCGTCTCCGCCCTGGACGTCTCCATCCAGGCCCAGGTCGTCAACCTCCTCGACGACCTGCAGGAGGAGCTCGGCCTCACGTACGTGATCATCGCGCACGACCTCTCGGTCATCCGGCACGTCTCGGACCGGATCGCGGTGATGTACCTCGGCAAGATCGTCGAGCTCGCCGACCGCGACGACCTGTACAAGACGCCGATGCACCCGTACACCAAGGCGCTGCTGTCCGCCGTGCCGGTGCCCGACCCGAAGCGGCGCGGTGCCAAGAGCGAGCGGATCCTGCTGCGCGGCGACGTGCCCTCGCCGATCTCGCCGCCCTCCGGCTGCCGTTTCCACACGCGCTGCTGGAAGGCGACGGAGATCTGCGCGGTCAAGGAGCCGCCGCTGCTCCAGCTCGCCACCGGGCACCAGGTGGCCTGCCACCACCCGGAGAACGCCGAGGACCAGGCGCCCGAGGACACCAAGCTGCTCTCGGTCGCCAAGGAGGCGATCGACGTGGTGACGGTCCCGGCCCCGGCGGACCCGGAGCCGGAGGCGCCTTCGGTTCCGGAGGCGGCCGAGGAGCCGGCCGAGGAGCCGGCCGGCGAGGCTTCCGCCGAGGCGGAGCCCGAGGCTGCCGAGCCCGAGGCTGCGGAGAAGGCTGCCGAGCCCGAGGCCAAGTCGGAGGCTGCGGAGAAGGCTGCCGAGGCCGACTCGGACGCCGAGAAGAAGTAGCCAGAACCGGTCCGGGCCGGGGCGGACGCCGTACGCGGCGACCGCCCCGGCCCGTCCCGTGGGTACCGGAGGCGATCATTCCGGCGTGACAGGTAAGAATGTCGCGTGATCCAGGAACTGTTCACCCCGTCCGTCCAGCATTGGCTCGACCTCGTCGGCATCTTCGTCTTCGCCATCTCGGGCGCCCTGATGGCCGTCCGCAAGAACTGGGACGTCTTCGGCATCGCCGTACTCGCCGAGGTCACCGCGCTGGGCGGCGGACTGTTCCGCGACCTGATCATCGGGGCCGTGCCCCCGGCCGCGTTCACCGACCTGGGCTACTTCATCACCCCGCTGATCGCCGCCGCGCTGGTCTTCTTCCTGCACCCCGAGGTGGAGCGCACCCAGACCGCCGTGAACGTCTTCGACGCGGCGGGCCTCGGCCTGTTCTGCGTCACCGGCACGACGAAGGCGTACGACTACGGCCTCGGCCTCACCTCGTCCGCCGCCCTGGGCGTGGCCACCGCCGTCGGCGGCGGTGTGCTGCGCGACATCATCGCCAACGAGGTGCCGTCGCTGGTCCGCTGGGACCGCGACCTGTACGCCGTGCCCGCCATGGTCGGCACGATCATCGTCGTCCTCTGCATCCGCTACGACGCCCTGACCAGCGTCACGAGCGGCGTCGCGGTCGTCACCGCATTCGTGCTGCGGCTGCTCGCCATGCGCTACCACTGGCGCGCGCCCCGCGCCTGGAACCGCAGGTCGTCGACGACCGAGGTGACCGACGAGGTCGTCTGACGGGGTCGTCCGACGAGGCGGTGTAACGAAGGCTTCACGTATGAAAGCTACCGCTTAGTAAGTTCCTGTTGTACGTTGCCGGTATGGCAGACGCAGTATCCACGCAGGAGCGCACGGTCCCGGCGCGCATCGGTGACAGCGAGTTCGACCGCGACACCGCGGTCACCCGGCGCGAGCCCGGTGTCTACGACATCGACCTCTCCGCCGGCTGGACGATCATCAACGCCGTGAACGGCGGCTATCTCCTCGCGGTGCTCGGCCGCGCCCTCGCGGACGCGCTGCCGCACGCCGACCCCTTCACGGTCTCGGCGCACTACCTGACCGCGTCGACGCCCGGCCCCGCGGTGATCCGCACCGAGACGGTCCGCACCGGCCGGACGCTCTCCACCGGTACGGCCTCCCTCTTCCAGTACGCCGAGGACGGCACCGAGGTCGAGCGCATCCGCGTGCTCGCCTCCTACGGCGACCTCGACGCCCTCCCCGACGACGTGCGCACCACCGCCACCCCGCCCGCCCTCCCGCCGATCGACCAGTGCTTCGGCGCGGGGGACGCCCCCGAGGGCGCCCCGCCGGTGCCGGGCAGTTCCGCGATCACCGGACGGCTCGACCTCAAGCTCGACCCGTCCACCCTCGGCTGGGCGCTCGGCGCGCCCTCCGGCAAGGGCGAGATGCGGGCCTGGTTCGGGCTCGCCGACGGCCGCGACGCGGACCCGCTGTCACTGCTCCTCGCCGTGGACGCGCTGCCGCCGACCGCCTTCGAGATGGGCCTCAAGGGCTGGGTGCCGACCGTCGAGCTGACGGTGCACGTGCGCACCCGCCCGGCGCCCGGCCCGCTGCGCGTCTCCATCACCACCCGCAACCTCGCGGGCGGCTTCCTCGAGGAGGACGCGGAGGTCTGGGACTCGGCCGACCGCCTGGTGGCCCAGTCCCGCCAACTCGCCCGCGTCCGCCTCGGCTAGGACCAGCCGGGCCTGGGCCTCTCGTTCGGACCAGGCCCGCCGCGTCCTAGCCCCGGTTCCGTACGTCCACCGGCTCGCGGCCCAGCCAGGCCGCGAGCTCACCGTACGGTCCCGAGCCCTCCGGCACCGGCGTGACGTCGGCGAACGGGGCCTGGGGACCCCGGGGGCCCTCCGGCAGGACCTGCCGGGCGGTGCCGAGCGCGATCGCGGCGAGCTCCGGGTCGAGCGTGCCGGGCCGGCCCAGCGCGTCCCACAGGTCCCAGGAGTGCGCCACCGTCTCCATGACGTACCCGGCGACCGCCGCCCGGCCCGGCACCCTGCCCCACGGCACCGTGACCTCGTCGTCGAGCCGGGCGTCGTCCTGCCAGGCCTTGAGCGCGGACTGCCGCGCGTCCTCGTAGCCGGCCGCGAAGGCCTGGTCCCCGAGCTCGTCGGCGAACGGCTCGACGGCCAGCGCGTCCCCGCCCTCGCCGAGCACGGCGAACCGCCGGGTCGCACCGATGAGATGGGACACGAGCCGACGGACGTCGAACTCCGTACAGGGCGTGGGGTCTTCGTACTGTCCGGGCCTCACCTCGGCGACGAGGCGGGCGGCCTGGACGGTGGCGCGTTCGAAAGCGGGACGGGGGTCCATGGTGATCTCTCCTCGGCAGGAACGGCAGTACCCGGAGAATGGCCGCCTTACCTGACAGGTTCCGTCAGCATTTCCGGCCGATCTGCGGGACGCTGAGGACGTGAAGTCCGACCGCCTGCTCTCGATCCTCCTGCTGCTCCAGACCCGCGGCCGGGTCCCCGCCCCCGAACTCGCCGAGCGTCTTGAGGTGTCGGTCCGCACCATCTACCGCGACGTCGAGGCCCTCTCCGCGGCCGGTGTGCCCGTGTTCGCGGAGCGCGGCCGGCACGGCGGCATCGCGCTTCTGCCCGGCTACCGCACCGATGTCACCGGGCTGACCGCCGACGAGTCCCGCGCCCTGTTCATCCTCGCCGCGCAGGGCGCCCACAGCGCGCTCGGGCTCGACGCGGCGTTCGGCTCGGCACTGCGCAAGGTGATGGCGGCCCTGCCCGAACCGCACCGGCCCGCAGCCGAGTTGACCAGCCGCCGCATCCTCGTGGAGTCCTCGCGCTGGATGGGCCCGCCGCACCGCGAGGTCGACGTCAGCGCGCTCCAGGACGCCGTGTTCACCGAGCGCCGCCTGCGGATCCGCTACCGGCACAGCGGCACCGAGACCCTCCGCACCTACACCGTCGACCCGTACGGCCTCGTCTCCAAGGCGGGCGTCTGGTACCTGATCGCCGACCGCCGGGGCGTGCCCCGCCTCTTCCGCGCCGACCGCATGCGCGAGGCACGGGTCACGGACGCGCCGGTGCGCCGTCGCAAAGGGGTCGAACTCGCCGACGTATGGGCGGTGTTGAAGAAGCGCGTCGAGCAGCGTCCCGGCGGCCTGGAGGTCGTCGCCCGCGTCCACCGCAGTCGCTACGACCTCTTCCTGCGCATGTGCGCGAACTCCCTGCTCGACCACCCCGACCCCGACACCGACGCCGAGTGGATCACGGTCCGGCTCGCCTACGGGGTCCTGGGCGCCGCCCGCACCCTGCTCCCGTTCGGCACCGCCGTGGAGGTCCTCGAACCGCCGGAGGTGCGGGCCGAACTGGCGCGGTGCGCGGCGGAGGTCACGCAGATGTACCAGGCCGGCGAGGGTGAGCCGGCCTGACCGGGCTCAGGCCCCGTCGAGCCAGTGGCGGCCGCCGAGGGTGATCAGCCGCAGCTGACGCTCGGCCAGATCCGTGACGCGGGGGAGGTCCTCGGGGGGCGTGGTGAGCAGTTCGGCGGCCGTCTGCATCATGTGGTCGACGTAGAGCCGCGCCAGCATCGACAGGTCCTCCTCGTTCCAGCCGGCCGACTCGGGCTCCAGGGCCAGCGCGTCGCGCACCTCGTCGACGAACTGCGCGAGCTGCGCGCCGATCGCCTCGCGCACGGGCTGCACCCCGCCGAACCGCTCGCGCGCGAGGAAGCGGACGTGCGCCGGGTGCGCGGCGACGTGCCGGACGATCAACTCGACGGTGCGCGCGATCCGTTCGTCGCTGTCCCAGGTCGCCGTCAGCTGGTCGCGGATCATCGCGTGCAGGCTGCCGAGCGCCTCCTCGACCAGGGCGACGCCGAGATCGGCCGTGCTGTCGAAGTGCCGGTAGAACGCGGTCGGGGCCACGCCCACCGCGCGCGTGACCTCGCGCAGGCCCAGGCTGCTCAGGCTCTGGTCCGCCAGCAGCTCGAGCGCCGCGTCGAGCAGCGCCTGCCGTGTCTTCTGCTTCTGGGCCTGCCGGATGCCGAGGGTGTGACTCATGTCATCCAGTTAACAACTGTTCTCCGTAATTGGGAACCCGGTGGGAGAGTTAGACTCAAGAGTCAGTGAACAGTTGTAACCCAAACCTGAGAGGTTCTCCATGCTGTTCCTCGTAGCGGCCCTCCTGCTCCTGGGCTTCGCCCTCGGCACCGTGGCCCACGCCCCGCTCTCCTTCACCCTGGTCGCCGCCGCCGTGATCTCCGTCTGGCTGATCGTCTTCGCGGTCCGCGAGCGCCACACCCGCCGCCGTCACCAGGTCTGACACCCGTCCATCCATACAGGGGGTACCGAAAATGCAGCTCACCGCAGAGCAGAAGTCCGAGACCGAGATCGAGACCGGGGCCGAGACCGGTGCGGTCGCCGAGTCCGGTGAGGTCACTGAGACCACTGAGGTCACCGAGGCCGCTGAGACCGTCGAGGCCACTGAGAGCGCGGAGGCGGCCGAGCGCCGCCGGGACGCCGACGGCATGGCCGTCGCGTCCTTCGTCCTGGGCCTCGTCGGCCTGCTCGTCCTCAACATCTTCCTCGGCCCGATCGCCATCGTCCTCGCCGGACTCGCCCTGATCCGCGGCACCGCACGGCGCGGCCGCGCCCTCCTCGGCCTCACGCTGGGTATCGCCGACCTCGTCGTCCTCGCTTCCTTCATCGCCGCCGACGGAACCCTGTCCTGGAGCATCGCGGGCTGACCCCGCGCCCCCGGACGGGGCCCCGCGTGGGACGGGACCCCACGCGGCTCCCGAGGTCCGGCCGCGGACTCGTAGAATCGTGGCCACCATGGCTTACCTCGACCACGCCGCGACCACTCCGATGCTTCCGGAGGCGGTCGAGGTGATGACCGCCCAGCTCGCCGTCACCGGCAACGCCTCGTCCCTGCACGCCGCGGGACGCCGCGCCCGGCGCACCGTCGAGGAGTCCCGCGAGTCCCTCGCCGCCTCCCTCGGCGCCCGCCCCAGCGAGGTCGTCTTCACCTCCGGCGGAACCGAGGCCGACAACCTCGCCGTCAAGGGCCTGTACTGGGCGCGCCGCGCCGCCGACCCGGCCCGCACCCGCGTCCTCGCCAGCCCCGTCGAGCACCACGCCGTCCTCGACGCCGTGCACTGGCTCGCCGAGCACGAGGGCGCCACGGTCGAGTACCTCCCCGTCGACTCCCACGGCCGCGTCCACGCCGCCGCGCTGCGCGAGGTCGTCGAGCGCAATCCGGACGACGTCGCCCTCGCCACCGTCATGTGGGCCAACAACGAGATCGGCACCGTCCAGCCCGTCCACGAACTCGCCGACGTCGCCCGCGAGTTCGCCGTGCCGCTGCACGCCGACGCCGTCCAGGCCTTCGGCCAGCTCCCCGTCGACTTCGCCGCCTCCGGGCTCGCGGCCATGACCGTCTCCGGACACAAGGTCGGCGGCCCCTACGGCATCGGCGCGCTGCTCCTCGGCCGCGAGTACGCCCCCGTCCCCGTACTCCACGGCGGCGGCCAGGAGCGGCACGTGCGCTCCGGCACCCTCGACGTGCCGGCCATCGCCGCGTTCGCCACCGCCGGGCGGATCGCCGCCGAACAGCGCGACTGGTTCGCCCGCGAGATCGGCGGCCTGCGCGACGCCCTCGTCGACGCCGTCCGCGCGGCCGTCCCCGAGGCGATCCTCGGCGGCGACCCGGCGCCCGGCGGCCGACTGCCCGCCAACGCGCACTTCACCTTCCCCGGCTGCGAGGGCGACTCGCTGCTGCTGCTCCTGGACGCGCAGGGCATCGAGTGCTCGACCGGCTCCGCCTGCACCGCCGGCGTCGCCCAGCCCAGCCACGTCCTCCTGGCCACCGGCACCGACCCCGACCTCGCCCGCGGCACCCTCCGCTTCTCCCTCGGCCACACGTCGACGGCGGCGGACGTCGAAGCGGTCGCGAAGGCGATCGGTCCCGCGGTGGAACGCGCCCGCACGGCGGGCCTCACCTGACCCGCTCCGCGGGGCGACGGGCGGGACTCGGTCGAGCCGGGAGGCCACGCCGGACGGCCAAATCGGACCGGTGCTGAACCCCGGTCCCGCCGGCCCCGGTCCCGCCGGTCCCCAGTCCTCCCGGACACCCGCCCGGTGTGCGTCGGGCCGGACCCGGCCCGACCCGGCCCGCCGGAAGGTGCCGCGCCCCGGCAGGCCTGGTGGGCCGGATCCGCAACCGTGCTGCCCGGCTGCCCAGCCGCCCGGCTCAGGCCTTCGCCGCGCCCGCCCGCTCGTGGGCGGCCCACACCAGCCGCATGTACCGCTTCCAGTCCCAGTGCGGCCCCGGATCCGTGTGGTCCGTGCCCGGCACCTCGACGTGCCCGACGATGTGCTCCCGGTCCACGGGTATCCCGTACCGTCTGCAGATCCCCGCGGTCAGCCGCGCCGAGGCCTCGTACATCGCGTCCGTGAAATCCTGCGGGCGGTCCACGAAGCCCTCGTGCTCGATGCCGACACTGCGCTGGTTGTAGTCCCTGTTCCCCGCGTGGAACGCGACGTCCAGCTCGCGGATCATCTGCGCGATGTGCCCGTCCTTGCGCACCACGTAGTGCGCGGCCGCGCCGTGCCACGGATCCTTGAACACCCTCAGCGTGCCCTGGTAGCTGCCCTGCGTGACATGGATGACGACCCGGTCGATCGTGTAGTCGGCCGGGCGGTCCGCCCGCCGCCAGTTCGCCGCGGCCGCCGCCACCCACTCCGCGCCCTTGAAGTCCACCTCGCCGGGCTTGCGCGGCTTGTCGATCCCCGGGACCTGCCACCACATCCGCGCCAGATCACCCCGCGCGAGCAGCCCCACGCCCACGGCCGTCGCCGCGCCTCCGACGATCAGCGCACGCCGGCTGACGACCCGGTCCCCGTCCCGGCCCTTCGCCTTGCCCGAACCCCGCTCACCCACGCGACACCGCCCCCGTTCTTCCCCCTACGAGATCCAGAACGGATCTCCGGGGCATTCGGTTCCCACGGGCCCGTACCCTGTTAGGGCTATGACTTCGCAGACGCCGCAGCCCCCCGTCCCCGAGAAGGACCGCCCCCTCCGCGTGCTCGCCGCCATGTCCGGCGGCGTGGACTCCGCCGTGGCCGCGGCCCGCGCCGCCGAGGCGGGCCACGACGTGACGGGCGTCCACCTCGCCCTCTCCGCGAACCCGCAGTCCTTCCGCACCGGCGCCCGAGGCTGTTGCACCATCGAGGACTCCCGCGACGCGCGCCGCGCCGCCGACGTCATCGGCATCCCCTTCTACGTGTGGGACCTCGCCGAGCGCTTCCGCGAGGACGTCGTCGAGGACTTCATCGCCGAGTACGAGGCCGGCCGCACGCCGAACCCGTGCCTGCGCTGCAACGAGAAGATCAAGTTCGCCGCGCTCCTCGACAAGGCGCTCGCTCTCGGCTTCGACGCGGTGTGCACCGGGCACTACGCCAAGGTCCTCGTCGGCGCCGACGGCACGCGCGAGCTGCACCGCGCCTCCGACATGGCCAAGGACCAGTCCTACGTGCTCGGCGTCCTCGACGACCGCCAGCTCGCCCACGCGATGTTCCCGCTCGGCGACACGGTCACCACCAAGGAGGAGATCCGCGCGGAGGCGGAGCGGCGCGGCCTCGCGGTCGCCAAGAAGCCCGACTCCCACGACATCTGCTTCATTGCCGACGGCGACACCCAGGGCTTCCTGGCCTCCCGGCTCGGCAAGGCCGAGGGCGACATCGTCGACGAGGCCGGCACCAAGCTCGGCACCCACGAGGGCGCCTTCGGCTACACCATCGGCCAGCGCAAGGGCCTGCGCATCGGCACCCCGGCCGCCGACGGCAAGCCGCGCTACGTCCTGGACATCTCCCCGGTGACCAACACGGTGACGGTCGGCCCAGCCGCCTCCCTCGACGTCACGTCCCTCACGGCCGTCCGCCCCCGCTGGTGCGGAGCGGCCCCGGCCGGCCCCGGCACGTACACGGCCCAACTCCGCGCCCACGGCGGCGAGACCGAGGTCACGGCGGAACTCCTCGCCGACGAACTCCACGTCCGCTTCACCACCCCGGTCCGCGGCGTCGCCCCCGGCCAGGCGATCGTCCTGTACGACGACACACGCGTCGTGGGCTCGGCGACGATCGCGACGACGGAGCGGGTGGCGGCGAAGGCGTGATCTCCGCCGCGCCTTCGCCTACCGGCGTTCCTGGCCGCACCTCAGGCTGTGGACGCCGTACAGGGCACACCCGACGCTGACAACGGTCAGGGCGACAAACGGCAAGGAGACCTTGCCGAGCCTGATCATGGACGTGACGGTCAGCATCATCACGAGCGACGTCCAGGCTTGGGTCAGGACAGCCCAGCGATGCTTCCGTTCCACGTTGGTTTCGGCACGGTTCAGCAGCTTCATGCGGTGCTCCGATTCTTGGATCGTTTCCGGGTCACACGAGTTTGTTGTCGTAACTGCCGCCGATTACCGGGAATCGCTTGAGCTCATTGCAGAGAGTCACGGTGGCGATTCCTGCTACTCCGAGCGCGGCGGTCAGCGCGAGCAGCAGGGACTCGTACCGATCGACCAGTTCCCCGTACGTCTTGACCATCGCGGCCACCCGTTCGGCAGCGATGGCGGCACCGACGAACGAGCCGAGAATCCCGACGCCGGATACCGCAACAGCGGCGGAGGCCGCGGCAGCGATGGCCGCTTCCACCGCCTCATCGCAAAGCCTGGCGACGGCGCCCTTCACGAAGTCGGCGAACGAGAAGACGATTTCTGCGACTCCGACGTAATCGTCACGTAGGGAATGAAAGGCGTCTCGGGCCGTATCGAACTTGGCCGCCGTCCGGTCGAAGTACATCCACGCCGCGTCTGCGGCATTTCCCCTCCACGAGAGCCCCAGCACTTCGTTCCCGTGCCGCAGATTCTCCGCCGCGTCGGCGCACATGTTGCCCAGGCAGTTCCAGGCGTCAGCGCAGTCGGAGTACTCCTGCCAGTCGCCGACGAGCCAATTGGCGACGGTGCCGAGGACGTCGAAGTCGAAGGCGTACTTCAGGCCCTCGTTCGCCAACGCGGAGATGCTTCCCAGGTCGAGCAGTGAGCCGACGCCCTTGTTGACCGGGGCGAAGGCGAGCTCGCGGGCGTGTCCGGAGACCCAGCTGTCGCCTCCGCCGCCGGAGACGAGCCGACCGGAGGCATCGCGTACGTCTCCGAAATCGGCCCCACCGTGCGGCCGGGGCCGTACGACCGGCCTGGTGGCCCCCGCGCCGGGATACGTGGCGTCGAGCGCGCGGGCCCGCCCCAGGTCCACGGTCCGGTACCACGACGCCGATTTGCGCAGCTCTTTCTCGGATCCGCGCAGGATCACCCCGAACCGGCTCAGCACATCCGTGGCCTGCCGCACTTTCTCCGCGTGGTCACCGATCACTAGATTCCAGGCTTCCCCGGAAACGGAGAATCCGATGCTCGTGCTCTTGTCCAGATAGGTCAGCCCGTTTCCGCAGTCCTCCCCGGCGCGCCGGACGAGACGCGCATAGGAATGGAGATCGTCGGCTTCGACGGCGAGTGTCATGTGGTGGCTCCCTGAAGGGGCTTGTGGGCATGGGCAGCGGTGGGGAATCTCTTCAGGTCGTCCGCCATGAACTGCGTCAGGCATCCGCCCGTACCCACGGCCGTGGCCACCTCGACCAGGACGTTCTCGTAGTGATTCACGAGTTCGCGGTACTCGGCGACCGCCGATTCCGTCGGGCGGGCGCAGATCCGGGCGACGGCGTTGCGCGCGAGGGCGGCGAAGGAGAACACCGTTTCCGCGATGCCCGCGTAGTGCTCCCGCAGGGAGTGGAACGTGTCGCCGGCGGCCTCCAGAGCCGTGGCGAGGCGCTCGAAGTGCCGCCACGCGGCATCGGCCGCATGGCCGCGCCAGGTCAGGCCGAGCACGTCGTTCCCGTGCCGGATGTTCTTGGCGGACGCGTCGCAGAAGTCGCCCAGCCGGTCCCATGCGTCGGCGCAGGCCAGATAGCCGCGCCAGTCGCCGGTCAGCCAGTGCGCGACCGTGCCGGGCACGTCCACGTCGTAGGGCGTGCGCACGGCCCGTTCGGCGGGCGGCAGCTTGGCGTCCTGGAGGTGCGGAGGGAACGATGAGGGCTTCAGGTGTGCCGTGGCGTCGCAGACGTCCTGAAAGGACGTGCTCCCGCTGGGGCGTTGGCGGGGGAGCGGGCCCCGGCGCGTCCCCGGATACGCGGCGTCGAACTCCTGGGCCTCCCTCGGGGTGACGGACCGGTACCACCGGGCCGTCTCGTCGAGCTCGCGGCGCGAGGCGTCCAGGAGTGCGCCGAAGCGGGTCAGGGTCTCTCTGGCCGCACGCAGGTGGCGCAGGTGGTCGTCGTGGGCCAGGCCCCAAGTCGTCGCTGCGACAGCGCAGTCGATGACGGTGTGGCCGGCCAGGAAGCGAAGCGCGGTCCTGAAGCCCTGGGCCGCGCGATGGACCAGGGTCGTGAATCCGGTCAGGTCGGTGGGATCGACGGCGAGCGTCATGTGGGGGGTCTCCGGGTCCGGAACGGGTGGGTGGAGGTGATCAGCGGGCGTAGCGGGACGCGCGTTCTTCGCGCATGCGATCCCGCTCGCGCTCTGTCTCCAACTCGCCCTCCCGGGCCAGAACATGACGCTCGGAGTCGGACATGGCGGCCCACCGGCGCCGGAACTCCCCGGCACGGTCGATGGTGGCCTCGGCGTACGCGGGGACGAGGCAGGCCTCGCGCAGGCTCACGCGGCCGGTGAGCACCTCGCGCGCCATCTCCTCCAGGACGGGTCCACCGTCGCCGCGCCGGAAGGTTTCGAGGGCTTTCCGTAAGAGGCGCTGCCGGACCGGATCATCGGTGAGATCCATGGACGCGGCTGGGTCGAACTGGGGCACACGGCCTCCTTGTTGCGATGGGTGCATCAGGGAGCGCCGGAGCGTAACGGACCGTACGAGATCATTAACGGTCCGGGGTCGCGTGAGGGTGATCTTGCCGGGAGAGCGGGCCGGCTCGCCGGTGCGTGGGGCGGGCGGCCGGGCAAAACGTTGTCCCGGAAGGGGCGGTGGGGGAGTGGTCGCCGGAGGGAGGGGCGAGGGGTGGGGTGCGCGCCGCGCTCAGGGACCGGCGGTGGACTTCACCGCTGCGGTGACCGGAGCGCGGCGCGTTGACGGTGCCGGGTTGACGCGGAGCGGTCTGGTCAGGCGAGTTCGGTCGCGTAGAAGCACAAGTGGTCCTTGATGGCGGCCACTTCGGGCTTCGGGTCCGGGTACGACCAGACCAGGTCGGCGGCGCCGGGGAGCGACCAGTAGGAGGCCGTTCCCTTGAAGGGGCAGTACGTCGTCGTGTCGGAGGGCGTCAGGAGGTCCGTGCGGACGTCCTCACGGGGGAGGTAGTAGCGGACGGGACAGCCGGTCTCGCGCAGCACCATAGGGCGGCTGCTCTCGGCGAGCACCTGCCCCTCGTGGACGACGCGAACGTGCTCGGAGCCCTGCCGCACCGTGATGGTGTGCCCGGTGCGCTCGTTGTGCCCTGGGGTTTCTGACGTCATACAGGGTGCAGCGTCGGGCGCCCCGGGCTTTCTTCCCGTCCACGCACGCGTCCCCCCACGCGTCCGCGCGCGAGCCGTACGGTAGGTGGCATGAACATCTGTGTCTTCCTCTCCGCCGCCGACCTCGACGCCCGCTACACCCGCCCCGCCCGAGAGTTCGCCGAGCTGCTCGGCAAGGGCGGCCACACCCTGGTGTGGGGCGGTTCCGAGAGCGGGCTCATGAAGGTCGTCGCCGACGGGGTCGCGGAGGCCGGAGGACGGCTCCTGGGGGTGTCCGTCGACTTCCTCGCCGCCAAGGCGCGCGCCGTCACCGCGCCCGACGAGATGGTCGTCGCCAAGGACCTCGCCGAGCGCAAGGCGCTCCTCCTGGAGAAGGCCGACGCCGTCGTCATCATGGTGGGCGGTACGGGAACGCTCGACGAGGCCACGGAGATTCTCGAGCTGAAGAAGCACGGGAAGACCGACAAGCCGGTGGTGCTGCTCAACTCCGAGGGCTTCTACGACGGCCTGAAGGAGCAGTTCCGCCGCATGGAGGACGAGGGCTTCCTGCCGGTCCCGCTCACCGACCTGGTCTTCTTCGCCGAGGAGCCCGTCGGCGCGCTCGCCTACCTGGAGGAGTCCCGCGGCATCGAGTAGTGCGAGCATGGCGGGCATGGCAACTCATGTGATCACCGGCGCCGGTTCCGGCATCGGCGCCGCCGTCGCCCGCCGCCTGCACGCGCGCGGGGACGAGCTCTACCTCCACGCGCGCGACGCGGGCCGCGCCAAGGAACTCGCCGCCGAGTTCCCCGGCGCCCGGACCCTGGTGGGCGACCTCGCCGACCCCGACAAGCTGTCCTGGGCGTTCTCCCACCAGTCGCTGCCCGACCGCATCGACTCGCTGCTGCACATCGCCGGCGTCGTCGACCTCGGCAAGGTCGGCGAGCTCACCCCCAAGGCCTGGCGCCACCAGCTCAACGTGAACCTGATCGCGCCGGCCGAGCTGACCCGCCACTTCCTGCCCCAACTCCGCCTCGCCCAGGGCCACGTGCTCTTCGTGAACTCCGGCGCGGGCCTGAACGCCCACGCCGAATGGTCCGCGTACGCCGCCTCCAAGCACGGCCTGAAGGCCCTCGCCGACTCCCTGCGCCACGAGGAGCACCCCAACGGGGTCCGCGTCACCTCCGTCTACCCGGGCCGCACCGCCAGCCCCATGCAGGCGAAGGTGCACCAGCAGGAGGGCAAGGAGTACGACGCCTCCCGCTGGATCGACCCCGAGTCCGTCGCGACGACGATCGTCATGGCCCTCGACCTGCCCCGCGACGCGGAGGTCAACGACCTGACGGTGCGCCCGGGCCGCTGACCGCCCCGCGCGCGTTACGTACGCTTCCGGGGTGAGCAATGAGAGCCAGTTCCCCTACGGAGGCGCCACCGGCGTCGGGTCCCTGCCCGGCGGCGACGCCCGCGAGGCCGCCAAGACCGTCACCGGCACCTTCGAGGACTTCCCGTACCTCGCCGAGCTGCCCGCCCGCGGACCCGGCGCCGACATGATCGGCCGCACCGCGGGCCTGCTCGTGGACCTCTACGCGCGCGTGGAGCCCAGCGGCTGGCGCATCGGGGACCGGCCCGGCCGGGACACCAAGCGCGCCCGGTCCTGGCTCGGCGAGGACCTCGACGCCCTGGAGGAGTTCACCCAGGGCTACGAGGGCCCCCTCAAGGTCCAGGCCGTCGGCCCGTGGACGCTCGCCGCCGCCCTGGAGCTGAGGAACGGCGAGGCCGCGCTCTCCGACCCCGGAGCCTGCCGCGACCTCGCCGGCTCCCTCGCCGAGGGCCTGCGCACCCACCTCGCCGACGTCCGGCGCCGCGTCCCCGGCGCCCGCGTCGTGCTCCAGCTCGACGAGCCGTCCCTCATCGCCGTGCTGCGCGGGCAGATCAAGACCGCCAGCGAGTACCGCACCCACCGCGCCGTCGACCGCCAGCTCGTCGAGTCCACCCTGCGCGAGGTCATGGCGGTCCAGGACGGCGGACCCGTGATCGTCCACTCCTGCGCCCCCGATGTGCCGTTCGCGCTGCTGCGCCGGGCCGGCGCCGACGCGATCTCCTTCGACTTCTCGCTGCTCACCCAGCGTGACGACGACACGCTCGGCGAGGCCGTCGAGGGCGGGACCCGGCTGTTCGCCGGTGTCGTGCCCGGCGTGGACGGCCCGTTGTCGGACCCTGCCGGTAGCGTCATGGGTGTCAGGACGCTGTGGCGCAGGCTGGGGCTGAATCCGGGGTCGCTCGCGGAGTCGGTCGTGGTCACGCCGTCGTGCGGCCTCGCGGGCGCCTCGCCCGCGTACGCCCGCGCGGTGCAGGCCCACTGCGTCCGGGCGGCGAAGTCGCTCGCGGACAACCCAGAGTGACCACAGTGAGCGCGTACGCAGGCTGACGGGAGGACGAGACGGTGGCAGCCGGAGAAGACCGACAGGTGGGGCAGGACGGCGAGGGCGAGCGGGTCGACCGGGTCGCGGGCGGGGGCGCCGTCCCCGCCGCGGCGCGGGAGGAGCACGCCCGGCTCGCGGAGCAGGTCGAGGAGCACCGCTTCCGGTACTACGTGAAGGACGCGCCCGTCGTGTCCGACGCGGAGTTCGACCGGCTGCTGCGCGCCCTGGAGGCGCTGGAGCAGGAGCACCCCGAGCTGCGCACCCCCGACTCGCCGACCCAGAAGGTCGCGGGGGACTACGCGACGGAGTTCACGTCCGTCGAGCACCGCGAGCGCATGCTCTCGCTGGACAACGCGTTCGACGACGCCGAGCTCGCCGCGTGGGCCGAGCGCGTCGCCAGGGACGCCGGCACGACCGACTACCACCTGCTGTGCGAGCTGAAGATCGACGGCCTCGCGGTCAACCTGACGTACGAGGACGGCCGGCTGACCCGCGCCGCCACCCGCGGCGACGGCCGCGTCGGCGAGGACATCACGCCCAACGTCCGCACGATCGCCGAGATCCCAGACCGCCTCCAGGGGGACCGCATCCCCGCCCTCGTGGAGATCCGCGGCGAGGTCTTCTTCCCCATGGAGGAGTTCGAGGGGCTCAACGCCCGCCTGGTGGAGGCTGGCGACAAGCCCTTCGCCAATCCACGCAACGCGGCGGCGGGCTCCCTGCGGCAGAAGGACCCCCGCGTCACCGCCTCCCGTCCGCTGCACATGGTCGTCCACGGCATCGGCGCCCGCGAGGGCTTCGACATCGACCGCCTCTCGCACGCCTACGAGCTGCTGCGCGAGTGGGGCCTGCCCACGACCACGCACAGCAGGGTCGTCGACGACCTCGACGGCGTCCGCGAGTACATCGCGCACTACGGGGAGAACCGCCACTCCGTGGAGCACGAGATCGACGGCGTCGTCGTGAAGCTCGACGAGATCCCGCTCCAGGGCCGGCTCGGCTCCACCGCCCGCGCCCCACGCTGGGCCATCGCCTGGAAGTTCCCGCCCGAAGAGGTCAACACCAAGCTGGTCAACATCCGGGTCGGTGTCGGCCGTACCGGCCGCGTCACCCCGTACGCCCAGGTCGAGCCGGTCACCGTCGCCGGCTCCGAGGTCGAGTTCGCGACGCTGCACAACCAGGAGATCGTCAAGAAGAAGGGGGTGCTCATCGGCGACACGGTCGTCATCCGCAAGGCCGGTGACGTGATCCCCGAGATCCTCGGCCCGGTCGTCGACCTGCGCGACGGCACCGAGCACGCCTTCGTGATGCCCGCCGAGTGCCCCGCCTGCGGCACCCCGCTGCGGCCCATGAAGGAGGGCGACATCGACCTCCGCTGTCCGAACGCGCGCACCTGCCCGGCCCAGCTGCGCGAGCGCCTCTTCTACCTCGCGGGCCGCCAGTGCCTGGACATCGAGAACTTCGGCTACGTGGCCGCGGCCGCGCTCACCGGACCCCTGGAGCCCGAGCAGCCGCCCCTGACCGACGAGGGCGACCTCTTCGACCTCACCATGGACCAGCTGCTGCCCATCCGGGCGTACGTCCTCGACCAGGACAGCGGACTGCCCAAGCGCGACCCGAAGACCGGCGAGGACAAGATCGCCGACGTGTTCGCCACCAAGGCGGGCGAGCCGAAGAAGAACGCGGTCTCGATGCTGGAGCACATCGCCGCCGCCAAGGACCGTCCGCTGGCCCGGATCATCAACGGCCTGTCGATCCGCCACGTAGGCCCCGTCGCCGCCGCCGCGCTCGCCCGCGAGTTCCGCTCCATCGACCGCATCGATCAGGCCACGGAGGAGGAACTCGCCGCGACCGACGGCGTGGGCGGCATCATCGCCGCCTCCGTGAAGCAGTGGTTCGCCGAGGACTGGCACCGCGAGATCCTGCGCAAGTGGCGCGAGGCCGGCGTCCGCATGGAGGACGAAGGCGCAGGTGAGGACGAGGGGCCGCGCCCCCTGGAGGGCCTGACCGTCGTCGTCACCGGCACCCTGCAGAACTACACGCGCGACGTCGCCAAGGAGGCCCTGCAGAGCAGAGGCGCCAAGGTGACCGGCTCGGTGTCCAAGAAGACGTCGTTCGTGGTCGTCGGTGACAATCCGGGGTCCAAGTACGACAAGGCCATGCAGGTGAAGGTGCCGGTCCTGGACGAGGACGGGTTCGCCGTGCTCCTGGAGCAGGGCCCGGAAGCCGCCGCCGACGTGGCACTTCCGGCCGAACAACCGACCGAGGAGTAGCGGTTGAAGGCCACCCGTTCGGCGCATATCAGATGCATACGGGTGGCCGGGTCGCATTCGGGCAACCGTGCTCGGGCGCGTCCGACTGGTGCCCGTGGAAGCCTTCCGCGGCCTACTGTTGAGGGGTGCGCGCCCGCCGTGTCCTGCCGCGGACGGGGCGTGTCCTGCTCGCCGGAACTCATCGGGAGTCAGGGGGAACGGGCAGCGGACGTGGGCACCGCCGGCTGTGAGAGGGACGGGAATGGAACCGACCGAGAGCGCCGCCCCTGACTCACGCCTGCGCCCGCACCGGAGGGTGCTGCGCGCCATGACACGGCGCGCGGACGGCGACGACAGCGGTTACGGGGAGCACGGGGAGAACGATCGCGGTGGTCTGGTGAACTGGCGCAACTGGTGGCGCGGGGGCTCGACGGCCCTCGGCGCGGGGAGGAACGGACAGGCACCCGACAGTGCCGTCCCGGTACCGGCGACCGGGCTCACGAGCCGGACCGCGATCGGACCGGCCGGCATCGCGCCCGGCGGGTCCGTGGGCGCCGCCACCCCCGCCCGCAACCCCCTGCCCGAACGGGCGGACGCCGCGCGGACCCTCGCCCTGCCCCTGCTGCCCGGCGCCGTCGTGACGCTCGCCGCGGTCGTCGTGGGCGCCGGCATCTACCGGGCCTTCACCGGGAACCACGCGCTCTTCCCCTCCGGCGGCACCGGCTGGTCCCTCGCCGTCCTGACCGGCATCATCGTCGGCCACCTCGTCGCCCTCGGCCGCGACCGCTGGTGGGGCGGCACCGGATCCGGCGCCGCCCTCACCCTCGCCGTACTGCTCCTGTACGGCTGGGTGCCCGCCGCCATGGTCAGCCTCGCCGTCGTCGTGCTCGTCGGCGCGGCCCGCAGACACCGCTGGCGCCAAGGAGTGCTGCACGGCTCGATCGACGTCCTCGGAATCGGCGCGAGCGCCCTCGTGCTCGCCGCGTTCGGCCGCGTGCCGTCCGTCGAGACGCCCTGGCTGCCCGACACATGGACCGTCGCCGCCGCGCCCGAGATCCTCCTCGCCGCCGCCGGGAACCTCCTGGTGACCCGCACCCTCCTCTGGTACGTCCACGCGCCGCGCCCCTCCGGCCTGCCCACGGTCGCCCGCACGACGCTCGCGCGGCACGGCCTCGTCGCCGTCGCCCTGCTCGGCATCTCGCCGCTGGTCTGCGTCGTGGCCGTCGCCCTGCCCGTACTGCTGCCGCTCTTCGCCATCCCGCTCATCGCCCTCGACTCCACCCTGTGGATCGCGCGCGCCCGCGCCGAGGAGCAGCTGCGCGACCCCCTGACCGGCCTGCCGAACCGGCAGTGGCTGCTCGAGCGGACCTGGGCCGCCCTCGACGACGCCGAGCGGATCGGCGCCCGCAGCGCCCTCATGCTGATCGACCTCGACCGGTTCCGTTCGGTCAACGACACCCTCGGGCACCTCGCCGGGGACCGGCTCCTCCTGCAGATCGCCGACCGGCTGCGCGAGGCCCTGCCGCGCGGCGCCGAGGTGGCCCGGCTCGGCGGCGACGAGTTCGCCGTCCTGCTGCCCGTCGCCGACTCCACGACCTCCGCGACCCGCGTCGCCCGCGGCCTCGTCGCCACGCTCGGCTCCCCGCTCGACCTGGACGGGCTGACGCTCGTCCTCGAGGCCAGCGCCGGACTCGCCGTCTTCCCCGACCACGCGCTGGACGCCGAGGGGCTGCTGCGCCGCGCCGACGTCGCCATGTACCAGGCCAAGCGCGACCGTACGGGCGTCGAGGTGTACGAGTCGAAGCGCGACTCCAACACCCCGGACCGGCTCGGACTCCTCGGTGACCTCCGGCGCGCGCTCGACGCCTGCGAGGTCGAGCTGCACTACCAGCCGAAGGTCCGCTTCGACGGCCAGGTCGCCGGCCTGGAGGCGCTCGTGCGCTGGGTGCACCCCGAGCGCGGCAAGGTGCCCCCGGACGAGTTCATCGCCATCGCCGAGTCCTCCGGCCTGATGCCGGTCCTCACCGAGTACGTGCTGGAGACGGCGCTCGCCCAGGTCGCCCGCTGGCGCGCCCAGGGCCTGCGCGTCCCCGTAGCCGTCAACGTGTCGCCGCGCGACGTCCACACGCCAGGCTTCGCCGGATCCGTCGCCGCGCGGCTCGCCCGCCACGGTGTCCCGGCCGGCGCGCTCCAGCTGGAGATCACCGAGCACGTCCTCCTGGAGGACCCGCAGCGGGCCGCCGACACCCTGGCCGGACTCACCGGCCACGGCGTCAAGATGTCCCTCGACGACTTCGGCACCGGCTACTCGTCCCTCGTCCACCTGCGCCGCCTCCCGGTGAGCGAGCTCAAGATCGACCGCTCCTTCGTCGCCCGGCTCGCCGTGGACGCCGAGGACGCGGAGATCGTCCGCTGCACCGTCGACCTCGCCCACTCGCTCGGCCTCCTCGTCGTGGCCGAGGGCGTCGAGGACGACGAGACCTGGGAGCGCCTGCGCGACCTGGGGTGCGACGCGGTGCAGGGCTGGCTGGTCGCCGCCGCGATGCCGCCCGACGAGACGACGGCGTGGCTGCGCGCGCGGGGCGCCAGAGGCTGGCAGCGCACCCCGGCGGCCCTCCCGGCCGCCCCGGGCGACGACCCCCGCCCCCTGGGCTGACCCGCGCCGATCCGGGTACCCGGCCGGGCCCCACCGAAGGAGTGTCCACGCAGCGCATCACGATGAAGGACGGGGCGGACGGGGCGCTCCCGCACCACCACGAGCGCAGCGCCGAGACGTTCTACGTCCTCGACGGCGCCGCCGAGTTCCTGTCGGGGGATCAGGTGATCACCGGTGAGGCCGGCGACCTGATCGTGGTGCCGTCCCGCACCGCGCACGCGTTCGCCGCCGTGCCCGGCTCCGACGCCGGCCTGCTCATCGTGATCACCCCGGGCGTCGAGCGCTTCGCGTACTTCCGCCACCTCCAGCGCATCGCCCTGGGCGAGCTCTCACCCGAGTCGATCCTCGAGGTGCAGGAGCGCTGCGACAACCACTTCCTGTCCAGTCCGGCATGGCACGGACGGCGCCGATAGCGGGCCAGGGGCAAACCGTTTACCGGGCACGGGTCCGCGCCCCATAGGATTGGCCCCAAACCACACACTCTCACCCCAGAGGATCGCTGCATGCCTGGCATCACGCGCGAGGAGGTCGCCCACCTCGCCCGGCTGGCGCGTCTGGAGCTGAAGCCCGAAGAGCTCGACCACTTCGCCGGCCAGCTCGACGACATCATCGGCGCGGTCGCCCGCGTCAGCGAGGTCGCCGACCAAGACGTCCCGCCGACCTCCCACCCGCTGCCGCTGACGAACGTCATGCGCGCGGACGAGGTCCGTCCGTCGCTCACCCCCGAGCAGGCGCTCTCCGGCGCCCCGGCCCAGGAGCAGCAGCGTTTCAAGGTGCCGCAGATCCTGGGGGAGGACTAAGAAGTCATGACGGACACGAACATCATCAAGCTCACCGCCGCCGAGATCGCCGCGAAGATCGCTTCCGGCGAGCTCACGGCCGTCGAGGTCACCGAGGCCCACCTGGCCCGGATCGAGGCCGTCGACGAGAAGGTGCACGCCTTCCTGCACGTCGACCGCGAGGGCGCCCTCGCGCAGGCCCGCGCCGTCGACGAGAAGCGCGCCAAGGGCGAGAAGCTCGGCCCGCTGGCCGGCGTCCCGCTCGCGCTGAAGGACATCTTCACCACCGAGGGCATCCCGACCACGGTCGGCTCCAAGATCCTCGAGGGCTGGATCCCGCCGTACGACGCCACGCTCACCAAGAAGCTGAAGGCCGCCGACGTCGTCATCCTCGGCAAGACCAACATGGACGAGTTCGCCATGGGGTCCTCGACGGAGAACAGCGCCTACGGCCCGACCGGCAACCCGTGGGACCTCACCAAGATCCCCGGCGGCTCCGGCGGCGGTTCCTCCGCGGCCCTCGCCGCCTTCGAGGCCCCGCTCGCGATCGGCACGGACACCGGCGGCTCCATCCGCCAGCCCGCCGCCGTCACCGGCACCGTCGGCGTCAAGCCCACCTACGGCGGCGTCTCCCGCTTCGGCATGGTCGCCTTCTCGTCCTCCCTCGACCAGGGCGGCCCCTGTGCCCGTACGGTCCTCGACGCGGCGCTGCTGCACGAGGCCATCGCCGGGCACGACCCGCTCGACTCCACGTCCATCGACGCCCCGGTCCCGCCGGTCGTCGAGGCCGCGCGCAACGGGTCGGTCCAGGGCATGCGCGTCGGTGTCGTCAAGCAGTTCCGCGGCGAGGGCTACCAGGCCGGCGTCGTGCAGCGCTTCGACGAGTCCGTCGAGCTGCTCAAGTCGCTGGGCGCCGAGATCGTCGAGCTGGACTGCCCGTCCTTCGACCTCGCGCTGTCGGCGTACTACCTGATCGCGCCGTCCGAGTGCTCCTCGAACCTCGCCCGGTTCGACGCCATGCGCTACGGCCTGCGGGTCGGCGACGACGGCACGCACTCCGCCGAGGAGGTCACCGCGCTCACCCGCGAGGCCGGCTTCGGCGACGAGGTCAAGCGCCGCATCATCCTCGGCACGTACGCCCTGTCCAGCGGCTACTACGACGCGTACTACGGCAGCGCCCAGAAGGTCCGTACGCTCATCACCCGCGAGTTCGAGGCCGCGTTCGAGCAGGTGGACGTCATCGTCTCGCCGACGACGCCGACCACCGCCTTCGCGATCGGCGAGCGCGCCGACGACCCGATGGCGATGTACCTCGCGGACCTGTGCACCATCCCGACCAACCTGGCCGGCAACGCCGCCATGTCGCTCCCCTGCGGCCTGGCCCCCGAGGACGGGCTGCCGGTCGGCCTGCAGATCATCGCCCCCGCCATGAAGGACGACCGCCTCTACAAGGTGGGCGCCGCCGTCGAGGCCGCCTTCGTGGAAAAGTGGGGCCACCCGCTGCTCGAGGAGGCTCCGTCGCTGTGAGTGCCATGGCAAAGAAGGCCAAGAACTTCAAGAAGTCCAAGACCGGCGTCTACGTGTCGCTGGCCAGCACCGCCTTCGGCGCGATCAGCGTCGCCAAGCAGGCCAAGCTGGCCCGCAACGAGAACGACATGCTGCGGCTGGTCGACGCCGCCGTGTCCGCCGCCGCCATCGCAACCGGCCTGGCGATCCTCTACCGGGAGCTCAAGCGCCTGGGCGACGACGACGTCCTGCTGGGCTGAGAGGGAAAGTTTCACCGTGACTGTCACGACTGACCTGGTGGCGTACGAGGATGCCCTCGCTGCGTACGACCCCGTCATGGGCCTCGAGGTCCATGTCGAGCTCGGCACCAAGACGAAGATGTTCTGCGGCTGCTCCACCGAGCTGAAGCAGGACGCCAACAGCCAGACCTGCCCGACCTGTCTCGGCCTGCCCGGCGCGCTGCCGGTCGTCAACGAGATCGGCGTCGAGTCGGCCATCAAGATCGGCCTCGCGCTCAACTGCGAGATCGCCGAGTGGTGCCGCTTCGCCCGGAAGAACTACTTCTATCCGGACATGCCGAAGAACTTCCAGACCTCCCAGTACGACGAGCCCATCGCCTTCAACGGCTACCTCGACGTGCAGCTGGAGGACGGCGAGGTCTTCCGCGTCGAGATCGAGCGCGCCCACATGGAGGAGGACACCGGCAAGTCGACGCACGTCGGCGGTGCCACCGGCCGCATCCACGGCGCGTCCCACTCGCTGCTCGACTACAACCGCGCCGGCATCCCCCTCATCGAGATCGTCACCAAGCCGATCGAGGGCGCCGGCGAGCGGGCCCCCGAGGTCGCGAAGGCGTACGTCGCCGAGCTGCGCGAGGTCATCCGTGCCCTCGGCGTGTCCGAGGCGCGCATGGACAAGGGCCAGATGCGCTGCGACGTGAACCTCTCCCTGCGCCCCAACGGGACCAAGGAGTTCGGCACGCGCTCCGAGACGAAGAACGTGAACTCCCTGCGTTCCGTCGAGCGCGCCGCCCGCTACGAGATCCAGCGCCACGCCGCGGTGCTGTCCTCCGGCGGCACGATCGTGCAGGAGACCCGTCACTTCCACGAGGACGACGGCTCCACCACCTCCGGCCGCATCAAGGACAATGCCGAGGACTACCGCTACTTCCCCGAGCCGGACCTGGTGCCGGTGGCCCCCGCGCGCGCGTGGGTCGAGGAACTGCGGGCCGGTCTCCCGGAGCTGCCGCTCGCGCAGCGCAACCGGCTGATCGACGAGTGGGGCATCACCGCCCACGACATGCAGTCGATCAACAACGCCGGGGCGCTCGGCCCCATCGTCGCCACGATCGCGGCCGGTGCCGACCAGGCGTCCGCCCGCAAGTGGTGGATGGGCGAGCTGGCCCGCAGCGCCAACGAGCAGGGTGTCGAGGTCGCCGCGCTGGCGATCACGCCCGAGCAGGTGGCGCGGGTCTCCGAGCTCGTCTCCAAGGGCGACCTCAACGACAAGCTGGCCCGCCAGGTCATCGAGGGCGTCCTCAAGGGCGAGGGCACCCCGGACGAGGTCGTCGAGAAGCGCGGCCTCAAGGTCGTCTCGGACGAAGGCGCGCTGTCCACGGCCGTGGACGAGGCCATCGCCGCGAACGCCGGCATCGCCGACAAGATCCGGGGCGGCAAGGTCGCCGCGGCCGGAGCGCTCGTCGGCGCCGTCATGAAGGCGACCCGGGGTCAGGCCGACGCGGCCCGCGTCAAGGAACTGATCCTCGAGAAGCTGGGCGTCTCCGACGGCTGAGCGGTCTTCGGGCGGCGGTACACCGGGGCAACGACCGGTGTACCGCCGCTTCCTTGTGTTCACGTCACGGGGCGCCGCCCCTGACACCGTTCCTCGCACGCCGGAGAGGCCCGAGTGCTGCCCGCCGCCCTGATCCTGCTCGCCGCAGTGCTCACCTTCGCGGTCGTCCGTCCCCGCAAGTGGCCGGAGGCCGTCGTCGCCGTACCCGCCGCGGCCGTCGCCGTGGCCATCGGCGCCGTCACCCCGCAACACGCCTGGACCGAGACGAAGGAACTGCTCCCCGTCGTCGGCTTCCTCGCCGCGATCCTGCTCCTGGCCCAGCTCTGCGCCGACGACGGACTCTTCCGCGCCGCCGGTGACGCCGTCGCCCGGGCCTGTCACGGCAGCCCCACGCGCATGCTCGGCGGCGTCTTCGCCGTCGCCGCGACGGTCACCGCCGTGCTGAGCCTGGACGCCACCGTCGTCCTGCTCACCCCGGTCGTGTTCGCCACGGCCGCCCGCATCGGAGCGCGCCCCCGCCCGCACGTCTACGCGAGCGCCCACCTCGCCAACTCGGCGTCGCTGCTGCTGCCCGTCTCCAACCTCACCAACCTGCTGGCGTTCACCGCGAGCGGGCTGACCTTCACCCGGTTCGCCGGGCTGATGACCCTTCCCTGGCTCGTCGCGATCGGCATCGAGTACGCCGTGTTCCGGCGGTACTTCGCCGCCGACCTCGCCACGTACGCGCACGAGCCGAAGGACGAGGAGGCGCCCGGCGTCCCGCGTTTCACGCTCGTCGTGCTGGGCCTGACGCTCGCCGGGTTCGCCGTGGCCTCCTTCGCGGGGGCCGAGCCGCTGTGGGCCGCGCTCGCGGGCGCCGCCGTGCTCGGGGCGCGCTCGCTCGCCCGCCGCCGCAGCACCCCGCGCGAACTCCTCACGGCCGCCAACCTGCCGTTCTGCCTGTTCGTCCTCGCGCTCGGCATCGTCGTCAAGGCCGTCGTCGACAACGGGCTCGGCGACGCCATCGCCCGCGTCCTGCCCGACGGCACGTCCCTGGCCGCGCTGCTGGCGATCGCGGGCGCCGCCGCTCTCCTGGCCAACCTCATCAACAACCTGCCGGCCGTGCTCGCGCTGCTGCCGGTCGTCGCACCCGCGGGCCCCGGACCCGTCCTCGCCGCCCTCATCGGCGTCAACGTGGGCCCCAACCTCACGTACGTCGGCTCGCTCGCGACGCTGCTGTGGCGGCGCATCGTGCACGCGCACGGCACCGAACCGGAGCTGGGGGAGTTCACCCGGCTCGGCCTGCTCACCGTCCCCGCGACGCTGCTCGGCTCGACGCTCGCGCTGTGGGCCTCGCTCGCCGTGCTCGGCTGAGGCCCCGGACCGCGGGGGTCGAAGGGGCGAAAGGTCGCAGAGGCCGGAGTTGGACCTTTGTGACGGACTGTTGGACGTTTACGCCGTGGCCCGTCCGCGTACTTCCCTGCGCCATCCGGCGTCGCTAGCGTCCCCGCCGAACCACTCAATGGGTCAACCGCAGACCATTAGGTGCTGCAGCCCCTTACGTTCGGAGGTCCCGTGTCCCCGTCGTCGGACTCCCCGTCGCCCGCGTCCCCGGCCCTGTCCCGCAGACGCCTCATGGCCCTCGGCGGAGGGGCGCTCGGTGCCGCCGCGGCAGGATCCTTCCTGCCGCCGTCGCTGCAGCAGGCCCTCGCCGCCCAGGCCGAGGCCGGCGCACCGCCGCAGGGCGGACTCGACGCCATCGAGCACGTCGTGATCCTCATGCAGGAGAACCGGTCCTTCGACCACTACTTCGGCACCCTGCGCGGTGTCCGCGGCTTCGGCGACCGCAACGCGATCACGCTGCCGAGCGGCAAGAGCGTCCTCGAGCAGCCCGGCGCGCTGCGCACCGTCCTGCCGTTCCCGGTCCGCGAGGCCGCCGCGACGCAGAAGAAGGACCTCCAGTACATCGGCGCCCTCGACCACTCCTGGAGCGGCGGCGCCAAGGCCTGGAACAAGGGCTGGCACGACGGCTGGATCACCGCGAAGACCGCGGCCACGATGGCGTACTACACGCGCGAGGACATCCCGCTGCACTACGAGCTCGCCGACACCTTCACCGTCTGCGACGCCTACCACTCCTCCATCCACTCCTCCACCAGCCCCAACCGCAACCACCTGTGGAGCGGCAAGACCGGCAACGAGCCGAACGGCAAGCGCGCCGTCGGCAACGACGCCTACAACGAGGGCACCCACCCCGGCTACGACTGGGGCACGTACGCCGAGCGCCTGGAGCAGGCGGGCGTGAGCTGGCAGACGTACACGGAGTGGGAGAACTTCACCGACAACCAGATCGAGTTCTTCACCACCTTCAAGGCCATCGCCCGCAAGGTGCTCGCCGGCACCGGGCTCACCTTCATGGAGGCCTTCTACGCCAAGGTGCGCGACGCGAAGGACGACGCCGAGCGCGACGCGCTCCTCGCCACCCTGGACAAGGGCGTCGCGACGCTCGACAAGAAGGAGCGCTCGCTGTTCGAGCGCGCCCTGCGCCGCGTCCCCACCGGGAAGCTCGCCGACACCTTCGCCGCCGACGTCGCCGCCGGAAAGCTGCCGCGCGTCTCCTACCTGGTGCCCTCCGCCGTCGACTCCGAGCACCCCTCCGTGTCCTCGCCCATCCACAGCGCGACCATCGTCTACAAGGTCCTCGACGCGCTCGCCTCGCACCCCGAGGTGTGGAAGAAGACGGCCGTCTTCATCAACTACGACGAGAACGACGGCTTCTTCGACCACGTGCCGCCGCCCGTCCCCGGCCCGGACGTCACCGAGGAGCACTGGCAGGGCCTGCCCACCGGCCTCGGCATCCGAGTGCCGATGCTCGTCGTCTCGCCGTGGACCGTCGGCGGCTACGTCTGCTCCGAGGTCTTCGACCACACCTCCGTCGTCCGCTTCCTGGAGCGCTGGACGGGCATCCGCGAGCCCAACATCGGCGCGTGGCGCCGCCAGGTCGCCGGCGACCTCACCGGTGCCTTCGACTTCCGCCGCACCGCCCGGCAGCCTTCCGTCGAGCAGCCCGGACCCGTGCCCGCGTTCAGCGGCCGATGGGCGCCGCAGCCGCCCGCGCCCGACCGGCAGGCCGTGCCCGAGCAGGAGCCCGGCAGCCGGCCCGCGCGTCCTCTCCCGTACCAGCCGGACGCCCACGCGCGCGTGCGGGACGGCAGGCTCACCCTGAACCTGAGCAACACCGGAAGCTCCAGCGCGCACTTCGCCCTCTACCCGTACGCGGGGGAGGCCGCCGCGCCGCTCCACTTCGACGTCCCGCGCGAGCAGGCCGTACCGGTCGGCGCGGAGGGCGCCACCGCGTACGACTTCGTGGTGACCGGGCCCAACGGCTTCCGGCGCGAGTTCCGCGGCCGCACCGACGCCGGCGGTGACGTCACGACGACCGTCGACGGACGCGCGCGGGTGCTGCGCATCCGGCTGCGCGCCACGGGAGAGGCGCCGCAGACCTTCACCCTCGGCGAGCGCACCGTCACGGTGCGGCCCGGGCGGACCGTCACGATCGTCCACGAGACCGCCGACGCGCACGGCTGGTACGACGTCGAGATCAGCGCCGAAGGCCTCCACAGGCGCCTCATGGGCCACATCGAGAACGGGCGCCCCAGCGTGTCCGGATGACGCCCCGCCGATACCCCCGAGCGTGTGGGATATCCCTGTGAGTAAGCCCACGAAAGCGACAAAGGATCTCCTCGGCCTGTAAGAGTGGCTGCTCCTTGCTCATGTGTTCTTTGCGGGCTGTTCATCTTTAAACGGCTTTTGTACGGCTGTTCCCGGTCAAAGATCCATACATCACCCAGGGAGCATGTCCGTGGCCGCACTCGCACGCTGGTGTGTCCGGCATCGGCTCGTGGTCGTCCTGCTGTGGCTGCTCGCCCTCGGGGGCACCGCCGCTGCCGCGACCGCCGCCGGTTCCGCCTACTCGAACGACTACGAGGCACCCGGCACCGAGTCCGGCCGCGCGACGCAGCTGCTGAACGAGAACTTCCCCGCGCTCGGCGGCGACAGCGACACCGTCGTCTGGCACATCAAGGACTCCACCGTGCGGGCCGCGGACGTCGAGACCGCGATGAGCAACACCCTGCGGCAGATCGGCGACCTGCCCGGCGTCTCCGCCGTCGCCTCGCCCTACGAGGCCGACTCCGGCGGAGCCGCCGGGATCAGCGCCGACGGCCGCACCGCGTACGCCACCGTCAGCTTCGACCAGCAGTCCGACGACCTGCCCGTCAGCCAGGCGAAGGCCGTCGTCGACACCGCCCGTGCGGCCGAGCACCACGGACCCGACGGCCTCCAGGTCGAACTCGGCGGCGGCGCCGTCGCCCTCACCGAACCCACCTCCGCCCATGTGTCGGAGATCGTCGGCGTCGTCGTCGCGGCCGTCGTCCTGCTCCTCGCCTTCGGCTCGCTCGCCGCGGCCATGCTCCCCATCGCCACCGCCCTCGTCGGCGTCGGCACCGCCTACGCCGGCATCGTGCTGCTCGGGCACGCCATGACCGTCGCCGACTTCGCACCGATGCTCGGCATGCTCGTCGGCCTCGGCGTCGGCATCGACTACGCCCTGTTCATCGTGACCCGGCACCGCAAGGGCCTCAAACAGGGTCTGTCCGTGCCGGAGGCCGCCCAGCGGGCCGTCTCCACCACCGGCCGCGCCGTCGTCTTCGCCGGCGCCACCGTCTGCATCGCCCTGCTCGGCATGCTCATCCTGCGGCTCAGCTTCCTCAACGGCGTCGCCATCGCCGCGTCGCTCACCGTGCTGCTCACCGTCGCCGCCTCCGTGACCCTGCTGCCGGCCCTGCTCTCCCTCATCGGCCCGCGCGCCCTGTCCCGCCGCGAACGCCGCCGCCTCGCCGAACACGGCCCCGCCCCCGAACTGCCGACCGGGCTCGCCGCCCGCTGGGCCGCCTTCGTGGAGCGCCACCCCAAGCTGCTCGGCGGCCTCGCCCTCGGCCTGATCACCGTCCTCGCGCTCCCCACCCTCTCCCTCCACCTCGGCACCTCCGACCAGGGCAACAACCCGCGGTCGAGCACCACGCGGCAGGCCTACGACCTCCTCGCCGACGGCTTCGGCCCCGGCATGAACGGGCCGCTCACCCTCGTCACCGAGGTCGACGGCGCCCAGGACAAGGCCGCCCTCACCCACCTCGCGCACGAGCTGCGCACCACCGACGGCGTCGCCACCGTCTCGCCGATCACCTACAACGCCGACGACAGCGCCGCCCACCTCACCGTCGTCCCCGACTCCTCCCCGCAGTCGCAGCAGACCAGCGACCTCGTCGACCGGCTGCGCGCCGACGTCGTCCCCGAGGCGCAGTCCGCCGGCGGCACCCTGGACGTCCAGGTCGGCGGCGTCACCGCCAGCTACGACGACTTCGCCGAGGTCATCATCGGCAAGCTGCCCCTCTTCGTCGGCGTCGTCGTCGGACTCGGCTGCGTCCTGCTGCTCCTCGCCTTCCGCTCGATCGGCATCCCGCTCAAGGCCGCCGCGATGAACATCGCCGCCGTCGCCTCCGCCTTCGGTGTCGTCGTCGTGATCTTCCAGTGGGGCTGGGGCAGCGAGCTCCTCGGCCTCGGCGCCTCCGGCCCCATCGAACCCTTCCTCCCCGTGATCATGGTCTCCGTCCTCTTCGGGCTCTCCATGGACTACCAGGTGTTCCTCGTGAGCCGGATGTACGAGGAATGGCTCGAGACCGGCGACAACCGGCGGGCCGTCCGCGTCGGCCTCGCCGAGACCAGCCGCGTGATCAACTCGGCCGCGGTCATCATGATCTCCGTCTTCCTCGCCTTCGTCCTCAGCGGCGACCGCGTCATCGCCATGTTCGGCATCGCACTCGCCGTCGCCGTGGCCGTCGACGCGTTCATCCTGCGCACCCTCCTCGTCCCCGCCCTCATGCACCTGCTCGGCGGCGCCAACTGGTGGCTGCCCCGCTGGCTCGACCGCTGCCTGCCCCGGCTCAGCATCGAGCCGCCCGAATGCCGTCCGGCCGGGGATGCGAAGATCCCCGAACAGCGCGCCGCGACCGGCGAGGCGCTGAGCGACGCGGCCTCGTGACCACGGGCCGCGAGTCCACGGGCCGGAGATCCGTCCGGCCCTGACGGCGACGGAGGCCACCGATGTACGAGATCGCGCTCGACGAGACCGCCCGGCTGAGGCCGCTGGAGCCCTGGCGCGCCGAGGAGTTCCTGGCCCACATCGAGCGGGGCCGCGAGTTCATCGGCCAGTTCATCCCCTTCGGCTCCACCGCCACCGACGTCGACTCCGCCCGGGCCGCCCTCCAGCGCTACGCCGACATGCGCGCCGCCGACACCGGCGCCCTGCACGGCATCTGGGTCGACGACACCCTCGTCGGCGGTGTCCTCACCCTCAACGTCGACGCCGAGCGCGGCAACGCCGAGGTCGGCTGCTGGCTGGAGCCCTCCGCCACCGGACGCGGCCTCGTCACCCGAGCCATGCTCCCGATGATCGACTGGCTCTTCGACGGGCGCGGTATGCACCGCGTCGAATGGATCGCTGCCTCCGGGAACGTGCCGAGCCTGAACGTCGCCCGCCGCCTCGGCTTCACCCGCGAGGGCGTCCGCCGCGAGGCCGCACCCTGGCGCGGCGTCCGCCACGACCTGGAGTTCTGGTCCCTGCTCGCCCGGGAGTGGCCGAGCGCCCGCGCCGCCCTCCTCGCGCGTTAAGCCCCCTCTCAGACTCCGTCCGTACGGTGCGCACCATGACTACGAAGACGGATGCGAACACGAAGACGGACGCGCAGCCGGCCGCCCCCACCCCGGCCGAGGACGAGGCCCTGGCCGAGGCGGCGGCCGGGACCGGCGGGGAGGCCGATGCCGCTGCCCCTGCCGGGGCCGATGCCGATACCCGTGCCGAGGCGCGGGACGAAGCGCGGGACGAGGGCGAGGCGCACGCCGAGGACGACGCCGAGGAGGCCGCTGACGAGCTCGCCGATTCCGGTGACGTGACCGCGCCGGAGTCGGCCGGCGTGGGCCAGGGCGCCGCCGCCATCGTCTCCGCCGCCCTCGGCTTCCTCTCCCTGTCCGGCAGCTGGATCGGCACGATCGTCTCCGCCCGCGAGACGCTCACCGGCCAGCTGAACCTCTCCACGAACGCGAACCCCGGCGTCGCCGCCCAGGTCAAGGAGGGCTACACCGACGGCTGGCACGCCACCGCCGCCGTCGGCGGATTCTTCGCCCTCCTCGCCCTGGTCGTCGCCGTCGTCGTCCTGGCCCGCCCCGCGTTCGGCGCACCCGGCCGCCCCCAGGCCGCCTGGATCAAGTCCGCGGCCTGGGCCGGGGTCTCCCTCGGCGTGATCGGCCTGATCCTGGCCGTGGCCAAGTACACCGACCTGATCTTCGGTACCCCCGGCCTGAGCTGACCTGAGCACCCCCAGGGGGCCTTAGGCACCGCGCACCTCCCCCGAGCGCGCCGCCTAAGGCCCCCGCCGCGTCCCAGATGCGGCACTCTCCCGATGTGGCGCACCCCTCTGGGCGACGAAAGTGGAGGCATCGCGGAAAGCACTCCGCGAGAAACCACCGAAAGCACCGGGGAGACACCGTGTTCGAGTACGAGATCCACCAGCAGCGCGCCGTCGAACTCCGCCGCGAGGCCGACGAGTACCGCCGGGCCCGCGCCGCCGCACGGGCCGCCCGCGCCGAGCGAGCCGAGCGCGCGGGCCGCGGCTCCGTGAGCCACGGGGCCGGAGGGCGGGTGAGCACCGAGGTACCGGGCAGTACCGACAGCCCCCGCCGCCACCGGGCACCCCGCACCGCATGAACCCGGCACCCCGGCCCCCGGCCGGGCCCGGCAGCCCGAAAACCCTTGCCCTCGTCCCGGATCAATGTGCGATGCTCGGCGCTGTGGAGACCCGATCCGTCAGCCCGGTGTTCGTCGGCCGTGCCGACGAACTCGGCACACTCGACACCGCCCTGACCCGCGCCGCCGCCGGCGAACCCCAGGCCCTGCTGCTCGGCGGCGAGGCCGGGGTCGGCAAGACCCGGCTCGTCGAGGAGTTCGCCGCCGGCGCCTGCCGCACCGGCGCCGTCGTCGTCACCGGCGGCTGCGTCGAGATCGGCGCCGACGGCCTCCCGTTCGCCGCGTTCTCCACCGCACTGCGCGCCCTGCGCCGCGCCCTGCCCGACGAGGTCGACGCCGCCGCCGCGGGACGCGAGGACGAACTGGCCAGAGTCCTGCCCGAGTTGGCCGACCGCCCGGCCGGCCCGGGCGCCGCCGGCGGACCCGCCGCCGAGCCGCGCGGACGCGACGGCCACGGGGACGAGACGGCCACCGCCCGCCTCTTCGAACTCACCGTCCGCCTCCTCGAACGCGTCGCCGCCGACCGCACCGTCCTCGTCATCCTCGAAGACCTGCACTGGGCCGACGCCTCCACCCGGCACCTCCTCTCCTACCTCTTCCGCACCCTGCGCGGCGGCCGCCTCGTCGTCGTCGCCACCTACCGCTCCGACGACGTGCACCGCCGTCACCCGCTGCGCCCCCTGCTCGCCGAACTCGACCGGCTGCGCACCGTCACCCGCATCGAACTCGGCCGGCTCAACCGCGCCGAGGTCGCCCGCCAGATCGCCGGGATCATCGCCGACGAACCCCAGCGCTCCGTCGTCGACGACATCTTCCGCCGCTCCGACGGCAACGCCTTCTTCGTCGAGGAACTCGCCGTCTCCGCCGCCCAGGGCTGCGCCACCGGCCTCACCGACTCCCTGCGCGACATCCTCCTCGTCCGCGTCGAGTCCCTCCCCGAGCCCGCCCAGGGCATCGCCCGGATCTGCGCCGAAGGCGGCTCCACCGTCGAGTACGCGCTGCTCGCCGCCGTCGCCCGGCTCGGCGAGGACGAACTCATCGAGGCCCTGCGCTCCGCCGTCGGCGCCAACATCCTCACCGCCTCGCCCGACGGCGACGGATACCGCTTCCGGCACTCCCTCGTCCGCGAGGCCGTCAGCGACGACCTGCTCCCCGGCGAGCGCTCCCGCATCAACCGCCGCTACGCCGAAGCCCTGGAGGCCGAACCGGCCCTCGTGCCCGCCGACGCCCGCGTGATGCGCCTGGCCGCCTACTGGTACCACGCGCACGACCCGGCCAAGGCGCTGCCCGCCGTGCTCGACGCCTCCGTCGAGGCCCAGCGCCGCCACGCCTACGCCGAGCAACTGCGGCTCCTGGAAAGGGCGATGGAACTCTGGGACGGCGCACCCCAGGAGATCCGCGACCGCCTGCGCCTGGCCGACTACGTCGACGAGTACCTCGCCTGCGGCTGCGACCCCGCGAAGACCCCGCTCGGCTACCTTGACCTCATGGCCGAGGCCGCCGTCGCCGGCCGCCTCTGCGGCGAACGCGAACCCGCACTCAAGATCGCCAAGCGCGCCATCCGCATCCTGGAGGACGCCGCGCGCACCCCGGGCGGCGGCGACCCGCTGCGCGCCGCCTGGTTCTGGATCCAGCGCAGCAGCCTCACCTCCACCCTCGGCCGCAGCGACGGCTGGGACGAGATCGCCACCGCGCAGGAGCTGGTCCGCGGCCTGCCGCCGTCCGCCGTGCACGCGGAGGTGCTCACCTACGCCGCCTCCTGGGGCATGCTCCACAACCCCGGCGCCGAAGCCCTCGCCGCCGCCGAGCGCGCCGTCGAGTACGCCCGCATGGTCGGCGCCGAGGAGATCGAACTCAACGCCCGCCTCGTCCTCGGCGGCCTCCTCGTCGACGCCGGCGACATCGAAGAGGGCTTCACCGAGATGTACGCCGTACGCGAGCGCTCCGCCGAACTCGGCCTCATCGCCCGCATCCGCCACGTCAACGTGAACCTGCCCTCCGTCCTCGAAGGCTCCGGCCGCTCCGCCGAAGCCGTCCGGCTCTGCGACCTCGGCATCGCAGAGTGCCGCCGCTACGGCCTCACCGACACCAAGGGCTGGGTCCGCGCCAACAAGGCCGAGTCCCTGATCTCCCTCGGCCGCTGGACCGAGGCCGCCGACGCCGCCGAGCGCACCCGCGCCATGGCCGTCAGCGACAAACCCCGCGCCACCGCCGGACTCCACCTCGCCACCCTCGCCCTCGCCCGCGGCGCCCTCCAGGAATCCGCCGCCCACCTGGCAGCGGCCCGTGAGCTCTACGGCACCCACGATCCGATGCCGCAGTACCTGCTGCCCCTCACCCATCTCTCCCTCGCTCTCGCCGTCGCCCAGGGCCGCCTCCTCGACGCCCGCGCCGAACTCGACCGGCTCGTCACCGCCGGCCTCCCGCACTCCATGCAGCGCTACCTCTGGCCCCTGCTGCGCACCGCCGCCGCCGCGGAGGCCGACGCCCGGGGCCTGCCCGCCGCCGAGGCGGAGCGCACCGAGGCCGTCGCCCGTATCCGCGACGCCGCCAAGGCCCAGGCCGTCCACGTCCCCGTCTGGCAGGCCCACGAACAGTGGGTCCGCGCCGAACTGCTCCGTGCCGAAGGCCGCGACACCGCCGACGACTGGTCCGCCACCGTCACTGCCTTCGAACCCCTCGAGCGCCCCTACGACCTCGCCCGCGTCCGCTACCGCCTCGCCGAGTCTCTCCTCGTCTCCGCCGCCGCGTCCGGCAGCTCCGCCGAGGACGACCGCGACCGCGCCACCGAACTCCTCCGCCTCGTCGCCGCCGTCGCCGACCACCTCGGCGCCCGACCGCTCACCGAGTCCGTCACCCTCCTCGCCCAGCGCGCCCGCCTGAGCCTGAGCCCCGCCCACACCCCGCGCCGCCCGGACACCCCGGCCGACCCCGCCGACCAGCTCGGCCTCACCAGCCGCGAACGCGATGTCCTGCGCCTGGTCACCGCCGGCCGCAGCAACCGCCAGATCGCCGAGGAACTCTTCATCTCCCCGAAGACCGCCAGCGTCCACGTCTCGAACATCCTGGCCAAGCTGGGCGTCGCCGGCCGCGGCGAGGCGGCCGCCCTGGCCCACCGGCTGCAGCTCTTCCCCGCCCGCCCCGTGGCCGCCCCGCCCCGCGCCGCGGGCTGACCGGCCTGGGACCGGCTGCCGTACGCTGGACGGGAGACTCGGCCGGTCCCTCTGGAGGCGCAGTGTTCAACCCGCTCGAGGACCTGTTCGCCCCCAGTCGCCGGCACACCGACGAGGAGCGCAAGCGCCTGGAGCTGACCCGGGTCGACCTGAACGACGGGGACCCGGGCCGCGGCCCGATAGACCTCTCCTCCGGCAAGGTCGTCGTCCGCCCGCCCCACCAGGAGGAGCCCGCGACGGCGGACGACCAGGCCGACCGGTCCGACGGACCCGACAGCGCGGACCCGGGGGACGCGGACGCCGAGGTCAGCTGACTCTCAGCTCCAGAATCCGGTCGTCCTCCTTGCCCGGCGACCCCCGTCCGTCCGTGTTGCTCGTGGTCACCCACAGCTTGTCGCCGCCGGCGGCGACCACGGTGCGCAGCCGCCCGTACTCCTTCTGGAGGAAGGCCTGCGGCTCGTGCGCCGCCTTCGCTCCGTCCAGCGGGATGCGCCACAGCCGCTCGCCCCGCAGCCCCGCCATCCAGATCGACCCCTTCTGCCAGGCGATCCCGCTGGGGGAGGCGTCACCGGTGTGCCACTCGGCGATCGGGTCCCGGTAGCCGGACTTGCCGGCCTTTCCCTCGGCGTCCGGCCAGCCGTAGTTTCCCCCCGCCACGATGTGGTTCAGCTCGTCCCAGGTGTCCTGGCCGAACTCCGAGGCCCACATCCGCTTGTCCTTGTCCCAGGCGAGACCCTGCACATTGCGGTGCCCGTACGAGTACACCGGCGAGTTCCCGAACGGGTTGCCCGGCGCAGGCTCGCCGTCCGGGGTCAGGCGCAGGATCTTGCCGCCCGTGGACTTCTTGTCCTGCGCCAACTCGGTCTTGTACGTCTCGCCCGTGCCCACGTAGAGCATGCCGTCCGGGCCGAACGCGATCCGCCCGCCGTTGTGGTTCGTCCCCTTGGGGATGCCTCTGAACACCGTGTCCGGAGCGCCCAGTTGCTCACCGGCCGGCTTCTTCTCGTCGTAGATCATCCGCGCGATGCGGTTGTCCGACTCCGTCGTGAAGTACGCGTAGACCATGTGGTCCGAGGCGTAGGAAGGGGAGAGGGCGATGCCGAGCAGGCCGCCCTCGCCGGCCGGGGCCACCCCGGGCACCGAGCCGACCGTCGTCTTCTTCCCCGTCCCGGGCGCGACCCGGGTGAGCGTGCCCTTGTCGCGCGAGGAGACCAGCAGATCGCCCTCGGGCAGCGGGGCCAGGCCCCAGGGCGTGTCGAGCCCGGTGGCCACGGTCCGCAGCACCTTCACGGAGCCCTTCGCGGGCGGTACGTCACCTGCCGTCGCCGTGCTCTCGGCGTCGCTCGAGCGGCTCGGGGCCGACGTGCTGCCCCGGTCCTGCTTCGGACCTCCGTCCCCGGACGAGCAGCCGGCCGTGAGCAGGAGCGCCGCGCAGGCGGCCCCGGCCAACGCGGGCCGCACAGCTTGACGTTGCACGATCACGATCAGGTCCCTTCGTCGCCACGGTTCTACCGTTCATACACCGCTCGCGCCGTCCAGGTTCCCGAACTCGGTTCCCGGACTCAGTCCCACGATCCCAGCGCGGCCGGCAGGCCGGCGATCTCCGCCAGATCCGCGTCCGTCAGCACCAGCCCGGCCGCCGCCGCGTTCTCCACCGCCCAGCGCTCGTGCTTGGCCCCCGGCACCGGCACCACGTTCGGCCCCTGCGCGAGGACCCAGGCCAGCGCCACCTGCGCGGGCGTCACGTCCGCTCCGTGCCGGGCCGCGACCCGGCGCAGCCCCGCCACGACCGGCTGGTTCGCGGCCATCATCTCCGCCGTGAACCGGGGGTGCCGGGCCCGCAGGTCGTCCGGCTCGAAGCCCTGCCCCGGCGTCAGCGTGCCGGACAGGAACCCGTTGCCCAGCGGCATCGCCGCGAGGAACCCGACGCCCCGCGCCGCGCACCACGGCAGCAGCGTCTCCAGCGCCTCGGTGGACCACACCGACAGCTCGGCCATCACCGAGCTCACCGGGAACACCTGCTGGATCCGGTCCAGTTGGCGGATCGTTCCCGCATGCAGCCCGGCCCGTCCGCCGCGCCGCGCGGCCCTGGCCCCCACCGCGCACAGGCCGAGCGAACGCACCTTGCCCGCGCTCACCAGTTCCCCCATCGCGCCCCAGGTCTCCTCGACCGGCACCTCGGGATCCGCGCGATGCAGCTGGTACAGATCGATCACGTCCGTCTGCAGCCGCCGCAGCGACGCGTCGCACGCCCGCCTGACGTACCCCGGGCGCCCGTTGGCCACGATGTGCTGCTCACCCACGAGCAGCCCCACCTTCGTCGAGACGAAGGCGTCCGCCCGCCGTTCCTTCAACACCCGCCCGAGCAACAGCTCGTTGGTGAACGGCCCGTACATGTCGGCGGTGTCGAGAAGCGAACATCCCCGGTCCAGCGCGGCGTGCACGGTCCGCAGGGATTCCTCGCCGCGCTGCCGCGAGCCGGTGTACGCCCAGCTCATCGGCATACAGCCCAGTCCGACAGCACCCACCTCGAGCGCCGCCGCGCCGATCGCCTTGCGCTCCACCTGCCCGTGACCCTCCCTGTCTTCGGCCACCAACCTAACCTCTGCCTCCCGACGCGTCTGACATAGCCTCCTGACATGACTGGTGATGTATGGCTGCCGTTCCCCGCCGACGAGATCCCGGGTCTCCCCGAAGGCCTCGACTACCGCTACTGGAACGGTGAACCGGACTTTCCCGCCGACCCCGCGGACTGCGCCTTCTACGTCGTCCCGTACATGAAGCCGCCGGGCGTCGGCACCCGTCCCATGCCGCTGATGTCCTCGCTCCGGGCCGTGCAGACCCTGTCCGCCGGCGTCGACCACGTGCAGGCCGGGCTCCCGCACCTGCCGCCCGGCGTGCAGTTGTGCAACGCGCGCGGGGTGCACGACGCCAGCACCGCCGAGCTGGCGCTCACCCTGATCCTCGCCTCGCTGCGCGGGATCCCCGACTTCGTGCGCGGCCAGGACCGCGGCGAGTGGCGCGGCGGATTCCGGCCCGCCCTCGCCGACAAGAACGTCCTGATCGTGGGCTACGGAGCGATCGGCTCCGCCGTCGAGGACCGGCTCGTGCCCTTCGAGGTCGCGCGGGTGGCGCGCATCGCGCGCTCCGCCCGCACGACGGAGCGCGGTCCCGTGCACCCGCTCACCGACCTGCCCGCCCTGCTCCCCGAGGCCGACGTCGTCGTCGTGGTCACCCCGCTCACCGAGGACACCCGCGGCCTCGTGAACGCGGACTTCCTGTCCCGGATGAAGGACGGGGCCCTGCTCGTCAACGTCGGGCGCGGTCCCGTCGTGGACACCGAGGCGCTGCTCAAGGAGCTGGAGAGCGGCCGCATCACGGCGGCGCTCGACGTCACCGATCCCGAACCGCTGCCCCGGGAGCACCCGTTGTGGCAGGCTCCGGGAGTGCTCGTCTCGCCGCACGTGGGCGGACCCACGTCCGCCTTCCTGCCGCGCGCGAAGCGGCTGATGGCCGCGCAGCTCACGCGGTTCGCGGCGGGGGAGCCGCTCGAGAACGTCGTCTTCACCACCGGCTGACCCCGGCCGACCCGAGCGGCCCCGCCCGTCTCACCGGTCGACCGGAGCACCACCGGCCCCACGGACAACTCCCGTGCGGCCGCCCGCCGTCGGGCGCACACGCTCCGCGCCCGCCCGGCTCCGCCCCGTGCGCGCATCGTCGCTGGTCGTCACGGAGAGTAGAGAGACTATGTCCCTGAGTGACGAGTCTGGTGTATCGTCCCGACTGGGGCAGCGCCGTGCGACGTACGGCGCCGGGGACGAGTGACGGACTGCGAGGGGGGCGACGGGCGATGTACGGCCTATGGGCGAACGATCCGACGCGGCGGGGCCGCCGACGGCGACCCTTCAGCACACCCGTGCACGGACGAAGTCCGGCCTGCCGCACGAAGCCTGCGTGCCGCGGCAGCCTGCGGACGGGCCGCCGGCGGCACCCGCACCCCGGTCCGGGTCAGAGGGACGCCGGCCCGGCCCGACGGACCGAGGCGGCCCGGTGACCGCCCACCCGTCGCCGCCGACCACGCTGGGCGCCGCACTGCACCCCGGCGCACCGCTCCCGGCCCGCGCCCCGGAGCGCGGCCGCGTCATGGGTGTCCAGTTGGCGCTCGCCCTCGTCTGCGCGGCCTTCGCCACGGGATCACTGCTGGGCTGGGGATCCGAGCGAGTGGCCCTGTTCATGGGCGACTTCGGCCTGAGCCTCGCCGCGGCCACCGCCGCCGTGTCGAACTTCCTCTACGCGCGCAGCCGCCACAGCCGCTTCAAGCCCGCCTGGCTCCTCTTCGCCTGCTCCTCCCTGATGGCCTCGCTGGGGAACGGGGTGTGGGGCTGGTACGAGTTCGTCCTGCGGATCGAGGTGCCCACCCCGAGCCTCGCCGATCTGTTCTTCCTCTGCTTCGCGCCGCCCGCCATCATCGGCCTGCTCGTCCTCGCCAAGCGGCCCGTGACCAAGGCCGGCTGGATCTGCCTCGCGCTCGACGCCTGGCTCATCGCCGGCTCCCTCGTCACACTCTCCTGGAGTCTGGCCCTCGCGCACACCGCCGAGTCCGAGGGGCAGAGCGTCAGCCGCACCGCGCTCTCGCTCGCGTACCCGCTGCTCGACATCGTTCTCGTCAGCATGGTCCTCGCCCTGCACTTCCGCCGCTCGCCCGGCAACCGCACGGCGGTCAACACGGCGATCGGCGCCCTCGCCCTCACCGTGATGTGCGACGCCCTGTTCACCTCGCCGCTCCTGCACGCCAGTTACCGCTCCGGGGAGATCCTCGACGCCGGCTGGTTCGCCGGTTCGCTGCTGCTCGCGCACGCGCCCTGGGTGGGGCACAGGAAGAGCGACGGCGCGGGCCCGCGGGTGCCGCACCAGGGGCAGGGGCCCGCCCCCGCGGGGTACCAGTTCGGGCACACCCGCCCGATGTCCGGCTCGCTCGCCGCGCTCACCCCGTACCTGGCCGCCGCCGTCTGCACGCTGGGCATCCTCTACAACGTGCTGAGCGGCCACAGCGTCGACCGGATCGTCCTCTTCACGGCCTGCACCGTCGTCCTGGCCCTCGTCGTGCGCCAGGGCATCATGCTGCTCGACAACATCACGCTGACCCAGGAGCTGGCCCAGAAGGAGAACCACTTCCGCTCGCTCGTCCAGGGCTCCAGCGACGTCATCATGATCGCCGCTCCGAACGGGATCCTCCGTTACGTCAGCCCCGCGGCCGCCGGGGTCTACGGGCGGGAGGCCGACGACCTCGTCGGCTCCGAGCTCGCCTCGATCATCCATCCCGAGGACCTCGGGCGCGTGGTGCACGAGATCCGCCGCTTCCTCGCGGCCAGCGCCGTCGAGGAGCCCACCACCCGCATCGAGTGCCGCTTCCGCTCCGGCGCCGGGGCCTGGCTGAACGTGGAGTCGACGGTCAACCGCCACCACGGCGGCCTGATCCTCAACAGCAGGGACGTGACCGAGCGGGTCCGTCTCCAGGCGCAGCTGCAGCACAACGCCGAGCACGACCCGCTCACCGACCTGCCCAACCGGTCACTGTTCACCAAGCGGGTCGGCCTCGCCCTCACCGGGCGCCGGGCCAGCGACCGCGGCACCGCCGTGCTCTTCATCGACCTCGACGGCTTCAAGCAGGTCAACGACACCATCGGCCACCAGGCGGGCGACGAGCTGCTCGTCCAGGCCGCCCGACGGCTCGCGGACTCCGTCCGTGCCTCGGACACCGCGGCCCGGCTCGGCGGCGACGAGTTCGCCGCGCTGATCGTCGGCGACGGCGGACGGGACCACTCCGCGCGGGAGCAGCACATCTACGAGCTGGCCGACCGGCTCAGGGTCACGCTGTCCCAGCCCTACGCGATCGACGGGCACCAGGACGTCCGGGTGGCCGCCTCCATCGGAGTGGCCTTCGCCGAGCCCGACATCACCGCGGGCGAGCTCCTGCGCAACGCGGACCTCGCGATGTACCGCGCCAAGGCCACCGGCAAGGGCCGCGTCGAGCTGTACGCCCCGCAGATGCAGGCCGACGTCGTCCGCAAGGCCGAGCTCGCGGGCAGGCTGCGCTCCGCACTCCACGAGGGTGAGTTCGCGCTGCTGCATCAGCCCGTGGTGTCGCTCGAGGACGGCCGGATCACCGCCGTCGCCGCACAGGCCCGCTGGCGCTCCTCGCAGGGCATCCTCTTCACCCCCGCCGAGTTCCTCCGGGTCGCCGAGGACGGCGAGAAGACGGCCGAGCTGGGCCGCTGGATGCTGGAGGAGGCGGTCGCGCAGGCCGCCGAGCGCGGCCGCAGCGGCCATGCCGCCCCGGTCGTCGTCCGGATCGGCGCCCGCCGCCTCCTGGACCGGTCGATGCCGCTCGGCTCCGTGGAGGCCCTCCTGACCCGGCACGGGCTGCCCTCCGGGGCGCTCGTCATCGAGCTGGCCGACAGCGACCCCAGAGTGCCCCTGGACGAGCTGGAGCGGCGTCTGACGGGCCTGCGCCGGCTCGGGGTCCGGATCGCCCTCGACGGCTTCGGCAGCGGCTACGCGGCCATCACGGCGCTGCGCAGACTCCCCGTCGACATGCTCAAGCTCGACCGCTCGCTCGTGGAGGGCGTCGTCGAGTCCGCGCGGCTGCACAAGATCACCAGCGGGCTGCTGCGGATCGCCGGGGACCTCGGCCTGGCCTCCGTGGCGGACGGGGTCGACCTGCCCGAGCAGGTTGTCGCGCTGCGGGCGATGGGCTGCACCCACGGGCAGGGCATGGCTTTCTCGGGGCCGCTCGACGAGTACCGGCTGCGCCGCGCGCTGGCCTCGGGGGAGTACCCGGTCCCGGCCGGTCCCGCCGAGCCCGTGTTCGCGGGTGTACCGGCGTCCCGTTCACATAATGAGACCCCCGTCCCACCTACTTGACACATATGGCGCGCCGGGGGGAAGGTCAATGCCATGCGCACCCGAATTCTCGTACTTGGAAAGCGCGTCGGCTGAAGCTGGGACCCACCGGTCCGAACACCGGAATCCCCAGCGACCGTATCCGGCGCGCTCCCCTCGCTTGCCTCACGGCACGAGGGGTTTTTTGTTGCACCAGTGCCGATTCGGAACCGTCGCACCCCGCACCGCACTGTGTAAGAAACCCGCACAACCCTCGCAAAAACCCTCAGCATCGAGAAGAGAAGCCGATGACCGAGCAGGCCACCGGGGCCCACCATCCGCAGCCGCGGCCCCGTTCCGGAGGACAGCAGTCCGCCCCCGTCGAGCACGTCACGGGTGCGAAGTCCCTCATTCGCTCGCTTGAGGAGGTCGGGGCCGACACCGTATTCGGCATTCCCGGCGGTGCGATCCTTCCCGCGTACGACCCGATGATGGACTCCACGCGGGTCCGCCACATCCTCGTGCGGCACGAGCAGGGTGCGGGCCACGCGGCCGTCGGCTACGCGCAGGCCACCGGCAAGGTCGGTGTGTGCATGGCGACTTCGGGTCCCGGCGCCACCAACCTGGTCACCCCGATCGCCGACGCGCACCTCGACTCGGTGCCGATCGTCGCGATCACCGGCCAGGTCGCCTCCAAGGCGATCGGTACGGACGCCTTCCAGGAGGCGGACATCGTCGGCATCACCATGCCGATCACCAAGCACAACTTCCTGGTCACCAAGGCCGAGGACATCCCCAAGACGATCGCCGAGGCGTTCCACATCGCCTCGACCGGCCGTCCGGGCCCCGTCCTCGTCGACATCGCGAAGGACGCGCTGCAGGCGCAGACGACCTTCACGTGGCCGCCGCAGACCGACCTGCCCGGCTACCGCCCGGTGACCAAGCCGCACGCCAAGCAGATCCGCGAGGCCGCGAAGCTGATCACGGGTGCGAAGCGGCCCGTCCTCTACGTGGGCGGCGGTGTCCTCAAGGCCAACGCCACCCAGGAGCTCAAGGTCCTCGCCGAGCTCACCGAAGCGCCCGTCACCACCACCCTGATGGCGCTCGGCGCGTTCCCCGACAGCCACCCGCTGCACGTGGGAATGCCGGGCATGCACGGTGCGGTCACCGCCGTCACCGCGCTGCAGAAGGCCGACCTGATCGTCGCCCTCGGAGCCCGCTTCGACGACCGCGTCACCGGCAAGCTGGACAGCTTCGCCCCCTTCGCCAAGATCGTCCACGCCGACATCGACCCCGCGGAGATCGGCAAGAACCGCGAGGCCGACGTGCCGATCGTCGGTGACGCCCGCGAGGTCATCGCCGACCTGATCCAGGCGGTCCAGAAGGAGCACGCGGACGGCCACAAGGGCGACTACAGCGCCTGGTGGAAGGACCTGTCCCGCTGGCGCGACACCTACCCGCTCGGCTACGACCAGCCGGCGGACGGCTCGCTGTCCCCGCAGCAGGTCATCGAGCGGATCGGCCAGCTCGCCCCGGCCGACACGATCTTCGCCGCGGGCGTCGGCCAGCACCAGATGTGGGCCGCGCACTTCATCAAGTACGAGCGCCCGGCCACCTGGCTGAACTCGGGCGGCGCCGGGACCATGGGCTACGCGGTCCCCGCCGCGATGGGCGCCAAGGCCGGCGCGCCGGACAAGCCGGTCTGGGCGATCGACGGCGACGGCTGCTTCCAGATGACCAATCAGGAGCTCACCACCTGCGCCCTGAACAACATCCCGATCAAGGTCGCCGTCATCAACAACGGCGCGCTCGGGATGGTCCGCCAGTGGCAGACCCTGTTCTACAACCAGCGCTACTCGAACACCGTGCTCCACGCGGGCCCGGACGGCGACACCCCGCCCAACAAGGGCACGCGCGTCCCGGACTTCGTGAAGCTGTCCGAGGCCATGGGCTGCTACTCGATCCGCTGCGAGCGCCCCGAGGACCTCGACAAGGTCATCGAGGAGGCGAACTCGATCAACGACCGCCCCGTCGTGATCGACTTCATCGTCCACGAGGACGCCATGGTGTGGCCGATGGTCGCCGCCGGCACCTCGAACGACGAGATCATGGCCGCCCGGGACGTCCGCCCGGACTTCGGCGACAACGAAGACGACTGAGCGAGAGAGACTCTAAGAGGCCATCGAAATGTCCAAGCACACGCTCTCCGTCCTGGTCGAGAACAAGCCCGGTGTCCTGGCCCGGATCACGGCCCTCTTCTCGCGCCGCGGCTTCAACATCGACTCGCTCGCCGTCGGCATCACCGAGCACCCCGACATCTCCCGCATCACCATCGTGGTGAACGTCGAGGACCTCCCGCTCGAGCAGGTCACCAAGCAGCTCAACAAGCTGGTCAACGTCCTGAAGATCGTCGAGCTGGAGCCGGGCGCCGCCGTCGCGCGCGAGCTCGTCCTCGCCAAGGTCCGCGCCGACAACGAGACCCGCTCGCAGATCGTCGAGATCGTCCAGCTGTTCCGCGCCAAGACGGTCGACGTCTCGCCCGAGGCCGTCACCATCGAGGCCACCGGATCGAGTGACAAGCTGGAGGCCATGCTCAAGATGCTGGAGCCCTTCGGCATCAAGGAGCTCGTCCAGTCCGGCACCATCGCCATCGGCCGCGGTTCGCGCTCCATCACCGACCGCAGCCTGCGCGCGCTCGACCGGAGCGCCTGAGGCACCCCGCCGGCCGCGCGCACCCGTCGCGCGCGGCCCGGCTGCTCGCATCGCGAGACCTGACAACTTCCCGTCCTTCTCCCGCCGTACGGTGGGACGCAACACCAGCACACCAAGGAGAACCCCAGTGGCCGAGCTGTTCTACGACGACGACGCCGACCTGTCCATCATCCAGAACCGCAAGGTCGCGGTGATCGGCTACGGCTCCCAGGGCCACGCCCACGCGCTGTCCCTGCGCGACTCGGGCGTCGACGTCCGCGTCGGTCTGCACGAGGGCTCCAAGTCCAAGGCCAAGGCCGAGGAGCAGGGCCTGCGCGTGGTGACGCCGTCCGAGGCCGCCGCCGAGGCCGACGTCATCATGATCCTGGTCCCGGACCCGATCCAGGCCCAGGTCTACGAGGAGTCCATCAAGGACAACCTGAAGGACGGCGACGCGCTGTTCTTCGGCCACGGCCTGAACATCCGCTACGGCTTCATCAAGCCCCCGGCCGGTGTGGACGTCGCCATGGTCGCCCCCAAGGGCCCGGGTCACCTGGTGCGCCGCCAGTACGAGGAGGGTCGCGGCGTCCCCTGCATCGCGGCCGTCGAGCAGGACGCCACGGGCAAGGGCTTCGAGCTCGCCCTCTCCTACGCGAAGGGCATCGGCGGCACCCGCGCCGGCGTCATCAAGACGACCTTCACCGAGGAGACCGAGACCGACCTGTTCGGTGAGCAGGCCGTCCTGTGCGGTGGTACCGCCGCGCTGGTCAAGGCGGGCTTCGAGACGCTGACCGAGGCCGGCTACCAGCCGGAGATCGCGTACTTCGAGTGCCTCCACGAGCTGAAGCTCATCGTCGACCTCATGTACGAGGGCGGCCTGGAGAAGATGCGCTGGTCGGTCTCCGAGACCGCCGAGTGGGGCGACTACATCACCGGCCCGCGCATCATCACGGACGCCACCAAGGCCGAGATGAAGAAGGTCCTCGCCGAGATCCAGGACGGCACCTTCGCCAAGGAGTGGATGGCCGAGTACCACGGCGGCCTGAAGAAGTACAACGAGTACAAGACCCAGGACGAGAAGCACCTCCTGGAGACCACCGGCAAGGAGCTGCGCAAGCTCATGAGCTGGGTGAACGACGAAGAGGCGTAAGCCTTCGTGGAACGGGGCCGCGGCACACGCCGCGGCCCCGTTCTCCATCGGACGTCCACACGGTTGTCCATCCCGTCCAGCCACGGACGGGTGATCCTTCCAGGGAGGCGCATGACTGTCTCCCTCGCGCCACTACACTGCTGAATTATTCGCGTCGGGCCCACAGCGTCGTGCGTCTTCCACGCGGCCATGCACCCACCCCTCCATCGCCTGCGGCCGTCGGGACGGCCGTCCGCATTGGGACTTGTGAGGACTCACGTGAGCACTGCTGCCAACGGCAAACCCGTCGTACTCATCGCTGAAGAGCTGTCGCCCGCCACCGTCGACGCCCTGGGCCCCGACTTCGAGATCCGCACGTGCAACGGCGCGGACCGTGCCGAGCTGCTGCCGGCCATCGCCGACGTCGACGCGATCCTGGTCCGCTCCGCCACCAAGGTGGACGCCGAGGCCATCGCCGCCGCCCGCAAGCTCAAGGTCGTCGCCCGCGCCGGTGTCGGCCTGGACAACGTGGACGTGTCCGCCGCCACCAAGGCCGGCGTCATGGTCGTCAACGCCCCGACGTCCAACATCGTGACGGCCGCCGAGCTGGCCTGCGGCCTGCTCATCGCGACCGCGCGCAACATCCCGCAGGCGAACGCGGCGCTCAAGAACGGCGAGTGGAAGCGCAGCAAGTACACCGGTGTCGAGCTGGCCGAGAAGACCCTCGGTGTCGTCGGCCTCGGCCGTATCGGCGCCCTGGTCGCCCAGCGCATGAGCGCCTTCGGCATGAAGGTCGTCGCCTACGACCCGTACGTGCAGCCCGCGCGGGCCGCGCAGATGGGCGTCAAGGTCCTCTCCCTGGACGAGCTGCTCGAGGTGTCCGACTTCATCACCGTGCACCTGCCCAAGACCCCGGAGACCCTCGGTCTCATCGGTGACGAGGCGCTGCACAAGGTCAAGCCGAGCGTGCGCATCGTGAACGCGGCGCGGGGCGGGATCGTCGACGAGGAGGCGCTGTACTCGGCGCTGAAGGAGGGCCGCGTCGCGGGCGCGGGCCTGGACGTGTACGCGAAGGAGCCCTGCACGGACTCCCCGCTGTTCCAGTTCGACCAGGTCGTGTGCACCCCGCACCTGGGCGCCTCGACCGACGAGGCGCAGGAGAAGGCCGGCATCGCCGTGGCCCGCTCGGTGCGTCTGGCGCTGGCCGGCGAGCTCGTGCCCGACGCGGTGAACGTGCAGGGCGGTGTCATCGCCGAGGACGTCAAGCCGGGTCTGCCGCTCGCCGAGAAGCTCGGCCGGATCTTCACCGCGCTGGCGGGCGAGGTCGCGGCGCGTCTCGACGTCGAGGTCTACGGCGAGATCACCCAGCACGACGTGAAGGTGCTCGAACTGTCCGCGCTCAAGGGCGTGTTCGAGGACGTCGTCGACGAGACGGTGTCGTACGTGAACGCGCCGCTGTTCGCGCAGGAGCGCGGGGTCGAGGTCCGTCTGACGACCTCCTCCGAGTCGCCCGACCACCGCAACGTGGTGACGGTGCGCGGCACCCTCGGCGACGGCCAGGAGATCGCGGTCTCCGGCACGCTGGCCGGTCCGAAGCACCTCCAGAAGATCGTCGCCGTCGGCGAGTACGACGTGGACCTGGCGCTCGCCGAGCACATGGTCGTCCTGCGCTACGAGGACCGTCCGGGTGTCGTCGGCACCGTCGGCCGCGTCCTCGGCGAGGCGGGGATCAACATCGCAGGCATGCAGGTCGCCCGTGCCGACGTGGGCGGCGAGGCGCTGGCCGTCCTGACCGTCGACGACACGGTGGCCCCGGCCGTGCTGAACGAGCTGGCCTCGGAGATCGGCGCGACCTCGGCCCGCGCGGTCAACCTCTCGGAGTAGTCCCGGCAAGCCCGCAAGGGCGGCCGTCCCGTACGTGTCGCGTACGGGACGGCCGCCCTTCGGCGTTTCCCGGGGCTTTCGCGCCCGGGTCAGCAGACCGGCTCCGCGGCGCTCTCCTGCCGCGGCTCCTGCTCCTGCTCCCGCTCCGGCTCCTGGCCGCGGGTCCGCAGCAGGGTGAAGGCGAGGCAGGCGCCGGCGAGGAGGACGGCGATCGCCGTGTACGAGGCCCAGGCCATGCCGTCCACGAAGGCGGCGCGGGCGGCGTCGGCCAGACCGGGGACGGCGACCGCCTCGCCCAGGGTCTGCGGGGCGCCCGCCGGCAGGCCCGCCTGGAAGGCCGCGGTGCCGACCGAGCCGAGGACCGCCATGCCGAGCGCGCCGCCGAACTCCTGTCCGGTCTCCAGGAGCGAGCCCGCCGTGCCGGCCTTGTCCGCCGGGGTGGCGCTCAGGGCCAGGTCGGTGACGATCGAGGCGACCGAGACCACGCCGCACCCGAGGACGCCGGCGCCGGCGAGGACGAGGAGCAGGGAGTCGGTCCCGGCCTGCGACAACAGGGCGAACCCGGCCGCGGCGAGCAGGAACCCGCCCCCGATCACGTACCGCTTCTCGGTCTTCTGGGCGAGGGCGGCCACGGCCGGGGCGAAGCCGCCGATGACCAGCGACGGGGCGAGGGACCAGAGGGCGGCCTCGAGCGGGGCGCGGCCGAGGACCGACTGCAGGTACTGCGTGGTGAAGAACGCGGAGCCCATCATCGCGAACATGACCAGGGTGTTGAGCGCGATGCCCGTGGTGAAGGTCCGCCGGGCGAACAGGGCGCGGCTGATCATGGCGTGCGGGACGGTCCGCTGGCGGTGGACGAACAGGATGCCGAAGACCAGGCCGGCCGCGAGGAACAGCAGATGGCGGGGCTCGAAGCCGTCGGCGGCGATCTTCTTCAGTCCGTAGACGGCCGGGAGCACGGTCGCCATGGACAGCGGGACGGACAGCAGGTCGAAGCGGGACGGGGCCTCGGGGTCGCGGCTCTCCGGGAGGAGCAGCGGGCCGACGACCAGGAGCAGCACCATCGCGGGCACGTTGACCAGGAAGACCGAGCCCCACCAGAAGTGCTCCAGCAGCAGCCCGGACATGACCGAGCCGAGGGCGATGCCGCCGGCCATCGCACCGGACCAGATGCCGATGGCCTTGGCGCGCTGGGCGGCGTCGGTGAACAGGGAGCGGACGAGGCCGAGCGTCGAGGGCATGAGGGTCGCGCCGCCGATGCCGAGCAGCGCGCGGGCCGCGATCAGGGCCTCGGCGCTGGGTGCGTAGGCGGCGAGGACGGAGGCGGCGCCGAACGCGGCGGCGCCGATGAGGAGCAGCTTGCGGCGGCCGATGCGGTCGCCGAGCGAGCCCATGGTGAGCAGCAGACCGGCCAGTACGAAGCCGTAGATGTCGAAGATCCACAGCTGCTGGGTGGCGGTGGTGTGCAGTTCCTGGCTGATCTCGGGGATCGCGAAGTACAGGACGGAGACGTCCATCGAGACCAGGAGCAGCGGGAGCAGGAGGACGGAGAAGGCGGTCCAGGGACTGGCCGGGGAGGCTGCGGCGCGTCGCCGCGGGGTCTTGGTCGTCATGGGAAGAACGCTAGCGCCGTTCTATACGCTTGTCTATGACGGGCGTATAAAACAGATGTCCATGACGCTTGTCTCGTACAGTTGTCGTAGACGGATGTCTAGATAGGGTGGCCGGCATGGGACACAAGGAAGATCTGCTCGACGGCGCCAAGCGCTGCCTGCGGGAGAAGGGGTTCGCGCGGACCACGGCGCGCGACATCGTCAAGGAGTCCGGGGCCAACCTCGCGTCGATCGGCTACCACTACGGCTCGAAGGACGCGCTGCTCGCGCAGGCCTACATCGCGCTGGTGGAGGACCACTCCGACGCCTTCGACGGCGCGGGCGTGCTGACCGCGCCCGACGGTTCGCTGGAGCGTTTCCAGGAAGTGTGGACGAACGTCACCGACGCCATGGGGAAGCCCGGTTCGATCTGGCACCTGGGCATGGAGCTCGTGGTGATCGGCGACAAGATGCCGGCCGTGCGCGATTTCGTCGCGCAGGCGCAGCGCGAGGGCGGCCGGGGCGTCATCCCCATGTTCCAGGGCGGCGAGGAGCCGCCCGTCGACGACCCGAGCGTCGACACCCTGGGCAAGCTCTACATGTGTCTGATGAGCGGTCTCATCGCCCAGTACATGCTCGACCCGGACACCGCCCCGACCCCCGCCGAACTCACCGAGGGCATGCGCCGCCTGATCGCCGGGACCCGTCCGTCACAGGCGTGAGGCCTTCAGCCCCATGTGGAGGAGCAGCCGGTCCTCGCCCTCGTCGAGGTCGAGGCCGGTGAGCTGCTCCACCCGGGAGAGGCGGTAGTAGAGGGTCTGGCGGTGGATGCCGAGGGCCGCCGCCGCGCGGCCCGCCTGGCCGGCGCAGTCGAGGAAGACCTCGGCGGTGTGGGCCAGCTGGCGGTGCGCCGGGGTCAGGAGCGGAGCCAGGACCGGGTCGTGCGCCGTCTCCGCGGGCAGCGCGGTCAGCAGCCGGTACGGGCCGATCGCCGCCCACCGGGCGTCCGGGCCGAGCCGCGGATCGGCCAGCGCCGTGCGGGCCGCCGCCGTCGCCTCCTGCCAGGCCGCCGCCAGCTCCGCGAGATCCGTGCGCGGCGCGCCGATCCCGGCCGCGACCTGCGCCCCGCCGGCCCGCGCCCGCAGCTTCGCCGCCGCCGTCAGCGCCGGGGTCAGCACCTCCGAGGAACGCAGCCGCACGAGAAGGGCGAGGCACTGGCCGGTCGCGCCCCAGGGGACGGTGCACAGGGCGTCGGCGGCGGGGATCGTACGGACCGACGGCGCGTCGTCCGGGTCGGCCGAGGGCCACGGCGCCACGCAGACCACCGTGTGCAGGCCGTCCGCGCGCGAGCCCAGCGCCGTACGCAGAGCCGCCACCGCCATGTCCCGCTGCCAGCCCCGCTCCGCCGTCAGCACGGAGTGGAACTCGCGCGTCAGGTCGGCGCCCGCCTGCGCCTCGTCGGCCAGCTCCGCGCCGATCCGGCCGGCCACCTCCATCGCCGCGTCGAGCTGCTCCGGCGTCGGGCCCGGATCGTCGTCGAGCAGCCACACGTAGCCGAGCACGATGCCCCGGTGGCGCACGGGGAGGCAGATGCGGCCGCGGTAGACCCCGGCCTCCGGGGTCGCCGGGATACGGACCGGCTCCGTCGCGCGGGCGATGCCGAAGCCCTCGAACCAGGCGCGGACGGCGGGCGTCGAGCCCCGGGTGAGGATCGAGCGGGTGCGGACCGGGTCCAGCGCCGAGGCGTCGAAGTCGCTGTCGTCGCCGCTGACCTGCGTACCGAACGCGATCAGCCGGAAGTCCCGGTTCTCGAGGGTCGCCGGGGCGCCGAGCAGCGCCGAGATCTCGTCGACCAGTTCCTGGTAATCGCCCTTCACCCCGTCATTCTCACCCACCCCGGGCGCCCCTTCATACAGATGTCTGAGGTGGCGGCCACAGATGCGTGACAGCTGTCGATGGCACAGGATCGGAGGGATCCTTAGATTTCACGGTGGTTCTCCGTGCCGTTCCTGTTTCGTCACGCTTTGCTGCGTTACGACGGAAGAGACGGTGCTTTCTCAACTCATGCTCCGTGGAGGTGCCCCGTGCTGGCTCCCTTGATCCTCGCCGCGTCGCGCAGCGACAAGATGCGTTCCTTCGTGTCGGCGGCGCCGGGCACCAAGCAGGTCGTCGACCGGTTCATCGCCGGTGAGACCGTCGACGACGTCGTGCCCGTGATCGAGGACGCCGCCGCGAAGGGCCTCGAGGTCACCCTCGACGTCGTCGGTGAGGACATCACCACCGTCGAGCAGGCCTACGCCGCCCGCGACGCCTACCTCGAGCTCATCGAGCGCCTCAAGGACCTCGGCCTCGGCACCAAGGCCGAGATGTCCGTGAAGCTGTCCATGTTCGGCCAGGCGCTGGAGGGCGGACACGAGCTGGCCCTCGCCAACGTCCGCCCGGTCGTCGAGGCCGCCGCCGCCATCGGCACCACCGTCACCCTGGACGCCGAGGACCACACCACCCTCGACTCGATGTTCGCCATCCACGAGGAGCTGCGGAAGGACTTCCCGCAGACCGGCTGCGTCATCCAGGCCTACCTCTTCCGCACCGAGGACGACGCCCGCCGCCTGGCCGCCGCCGGCAGCCGCGTCCGCATCGTCAAGGGCGCCTACAAGGAGCCCGCCGAGGTCGCGTACCAGGACAAGGCCGAGATCGACAAGGCGTACGTCCGCATCACGCGCATCCTCATGGAGGGTGACGGGTACCCGATGATCGGGTCCCACGACCCGCGTCTCATCTCCATCGCGCAGGAGCTCGCCCGGCGCGCCGGCCGCAAGCTCGACGAGTACGAGTTCCAGATGCTGTACGGGATCCGCAGCGACGAGCACCTGCGGCTCGCCGCCGAGGGCCACCGGATGCGCGTCTACACCGCGTTCGGCACCGACTGGTACGGCTACTTCATGCGCCGCCTCGCCGAGAAGCCCGCCAACCTGCTCTTCTTCGGCCGCTCGATCCTCACCAAGAACTGAGCCCGGCCCCCGCCCCACCCGGAACCTCCCGATGACTCCCCGCAACCCCCGAAGGAGAAACGGAACCATGACCCTGGACGCCGTGACCCAGGTCCCCGCCCCGGTGAACGAGCCGGTGCACGGTTACGCCCCCGGCTCCCCGGAGCGCGCCCGCCTGGAGGCCAAGCTCAAGGAGCTGGCCGACAACCCGATCGAGCTGCCCTGCACCATCGGCGGTGTGCGTCGGATGGGTGGCGGCGAGCGCTTCGACGTCGTGCAGCCGCACAACCACAAGGCCGTCATCGGCACCTACGCCAACGCCACCACGCAGGACGCCCAGGACGCGATCGACGCCGCCCTGGCCGCCGCCCCCGCCTGGCGCGCGATGGCCTTCGACGACCGCGCCGCGATCATCCTGCGCGCCGCCGAGCTGCTCTCCACGACGTGGCGCGAGACGCTGGCCGCCTCCACGATGCTCGGCCAGTCGAAGACCGCCCAGCAGGCCGAGATCGACACCCCGTGCGAGCTCGTCGACTTCTGGCGCTTCAACGTCCACTACGCCCGCAACCTGCTCGCCGAGCAGCCGCCGGCGAACTCCACCGGCGTGTGGAACCGCATGGACCACCGCCCGCTGGAGGGCTTCGTCTACGCGATCACGCCGTTCAACTTCACGGCCATCGCGGGCAACCTGCCCACCGCCCCCGCCCTCATGGGCAACGTGGTGGTCTGGAAGCCGTCCCCGACGCAGACCCACGCGGCCGTCCTCCTCCTCCAGCTCCTGGAAGAGGCGGGCCTGCCCAAGGGCGTCATCAACCTGGTGACCGGCGACGGCCTCGCCGTCTCCGAGGTGGCCCTGAACCACCGCGACCTCGCGGGCATCCACTTCACCGGCTCGACCAAGACCTTCCAGCACCTGTGGAAGACGGTCGGCACGAACATCGACAAGTACCGCACCTACCCGCGGCTCGTCGGTGAGACCGGTGGCAAGGACTTCGTCGTCGCCCACCCGAGCGCCGACCGCGCCGTCCTCAAGACGGCCCTGACCCGCGGCTCCTTCGAGTTCCAGGGCCAGAAGTGCTCCGCCACCTCGCGCGCCTACGTCCCGGCCTCCATCTGGAACTCCGGTTTCAAGGAGGAGTTCGCGGCCGAGGTCGACGGCATCAAGATGGGTGACGTCACCGACCTGTCGAACTTCATCGGTGCCCTCATCGACGAGCGTGCCTTCGCCAAGAACAAGGCCGCGATCGACCGCGCCAAGGCCGACGACTCCTGCACGATCGTCGCGGGCGGCACCTACGACGACTCCGTCGGCTACTTCGTGCGCCCGACCGTCGTCGAGTGCTCCGACCCGGCCAACGAGGTCTTCACCACCGAGTACTTCGGCCCGTTCCTCGCCGTCCACGTCTACGAGGACGACAAGTACGAGGAGATGCTGGACCAGATGGAGTCGGTGTCCGACTACGCGCTCACCGGTTCGGTCATCGCCAACGACCGCGCCGCCGCGGCGGCCACGATGGAGAAGCTCCGCTACGCCGCGGGCAACTTCTACATCAACGACAAGTCGACCGGCGCCGTCGTCGGCCAGCAGCCCTTCGGCGGCGGCCGCGCCTCCGGCACCAACGACAAGGCCGGCGCCCCGCAGAACCTGATGCGCTGGACGCTGACCCGCGCCATCAAGGAGACGCTGGTCCCGCCGACGGACTACACGTACCCGCACATGGGCTGACGCCCGACCCCGGACGGGCGGCCCCTCCGCCGCCCGTCCCCGGACCCCCGCCCCCGGCCGTGGACCCCACCCTGGCCGGGGGCGGTGTCGTACCGTCTTCCGGCCCCTCAGAACGAGAAGTGCTTGGCCATGGCCAGGCCGAGCGCGGCGGCCCTGCCGTACGTGTCGCGCAGCCCGGTGACGTGGGACTCGAACGCCGAACGGATCTCGTCCTCGGGCCATCCCCACCGCTCGGCGACCGCCGCCCCGCCGGTCTCCCACAACCGCTCGAACGAGCTGGACGCGAGAAAGGCGGCGGCCGCCCGTACGCCGTCGGGGTCCAGTACGACGAACGGTGGCTCGGGGCTTCCCGCCGGCGGATGCACGGGGGCGCCGCCGAAGATCACCAGCTCACCCGCCTCGTCCGGCGACGCCGCCTTGCACAGCGTGTCGACCTGGAAGAAGTCCTTGTGGATCAGGTCCTCGATCTCGTCCGTCGGGAACCCCCGGTCGTACGCCTCGGCGAACAGCTCCGCCAACGCGTCGAAGTCCTGGGGCGGTTGCTCCACGACGACCGCCTTGAGATGCATGTGAAAGCCCATGAGCGGAAGCTAGCCCCTCCCACTGACAGCGGGTTCCATGGTCCACTTCGGGCATGACCACGGAACTGACGGGGGCCGACGCGCGCCACCTCCACTGGGACGGCTGCTTCAACGTGCGGGACCTGGGAGGGCTCGGAGGTGTGGCGCGCGGGGCGCTGGTGCGGGCCGACGGGCTCGACCGGCTGAGCGCCGACGGATGGCGGGCGCTGGTGGGGCACGGGGTGCGGACCGTCGTCGACCTGCGCAACCCCGACGAGTACGGGGCCGACGCGGCCGCGCGGCCGGACGGGGTACGGACCGTGCGGGTGCCGGTCGACGGGATCGAGGACCGGGAGTTCTGGGACCGGTGGTGGGGCGGCTGGGAGTTCGGGACGCCCGTGTACTACCGGCCGTTCCTGGAGCGGTTCCCCGGGCGGATCGCGGCCGTCGCGCGGGCCGTGGCCTCGGCGGCGCCCGGGGGCGTCGCCTTCCACTGCTCCGCCGGGCGGGACCGGACCGGGATCGTGTCGATCGTGCTGCTGTCGCTGGCCGGGGCGAGCCCCGAGGAGATCGCCGAGGACTACGAGTCGAGCGTGCCGCGGGTCGCCGCCATGAACGCCGCGCGGGGGCGCGAGGACGACGGGCCCGAGCTGGCCGCGGGGCTCGCCGCCGCCGGGACCACGGCGTACGAGGCCGCGCTCGACGTGGCGCGCGGGTTCGACGCGGAAGGGTATCTGCGCGGCGCGGGACTGGGCGAGGAGGAGGTCGCGGCGCTGCGGCGGCGGATCTCGGGGGAGGGCTAGAGGCGGCTGCCGGCCGGGGCGGTCAGGCAGTTCAGGAGGCAGGTGGCCAGGTCCTCCGGGAGCAGGGGGCCCGGTCCGGGGCCGGGGGCCGGGGTGACGTAGACGTCGTCGTAGGCCGGGTCGAGCAGCGGGGCCGAACCCGTGTCGGCCTCGGGGGAGAGGGTGATCAGCTTGACGTTCTCCGTCGTCTTCGGCAGATTGCCGCGCCGCGTCAGGTACTCGGCCTCCTCGGCGGAGGGCTCCGCGCTGTTCACCGCGTAGTGGAAGCGCGTCTCGGGGTGCAGCCCCTCCTCCTCCATCCGCAGCAGGGCGTGGCGCGCGGCGAGGGCGCCCCTGCCGACGCCGCCGACCGTCAGCGGCTCGGCGCCGGCGCGGGTGCGGAGCGCGTGGCCGACGGCCTGCCGGACCGGCCCGGAGAGCTGGTCGAGGGGGCCGTCCCCGTCGGCGTAGCCGATCAGGCAGACGTCGAAGCCCCGCCCGTGTGCGTGCTCCAGAAAGGAGAACGTGGGGTGGTCGAGGCTCCGCTCCAGTGCGGTGACGTCCGTGGGGCCGGGGCCCGGCTCGGCGGCGAGAAGCAGGGGCCGGACGAGTCCGTCGTGCCCGGCCGACGGCAGCACGCGCAGGGTGCCGAGGTCGAGGGCGACGTCGTAGGGCTGGGCCGGGGCCATGCGGGGTCCTCTCGGGAAGACGAAGGCGTGCGGGGGGCGCTCACGGTGATCCGGGCGCCCCCTTGATCGTCTCGTGCGCCCGCACCGGACCTGATCACGCCGGCGTGCGTGGCCGAAACGCGTCGGTGCTTCGCGGTGGTCAGGACGTCGGAACCGGCCTCTTCTCGCCCACGGTTGGCGCGATCACGTTCGTCCGTTCGGGTGTCGGCGCTCCCGCGACGCCTCTATGACCAGCCCCTCACGATCATCGTCAGGCCCGCCGCGAACCCGCCGCCGAGCAGCACGAGGTACGTCCCGTAACGGCGCCGGTGCCGGTGCGCGAGGAAGCCGAACGCGCCGAAGGCGAGGCCGACCGCGAGCGTCCGGGTGCCCCGGGCGCGGGCCGCCGCCGCGAGGAAGTCGCCGGGCGGCACGTCCGCGCGCCCCGCCTCCTTCGCGTACACCTTGAACGGGACGCCGTTCCAGGGCTGGTGGCGTACGGCGCTCGCGCCCTCCACGGCGAGTTCGTGCCGTACCTCGGCGCGCATCCGGTCCGTCGTCAGCGGTGCGGGCAACTCGACGCCGGACGCGCCCAGTTGGAGCGCGAGTACGCCGCCGGCGAGGCTGCCCGCGAGGGCGGCCAGGGACAGCTTCAGGGCCCGGCGCGGCACGGCGACGCAGACCGCGCCGAGCAGCAGCTCCGGCATCAGCGGCCAGCTCAGCGCCTCCGCGAGGGCCCACGCGAAGGCGAGCGCCAGGCCGCGCCGCGACCCCGCGACCCGGGCGATCCGCTTGCGGACGGGGGAGTCGGCGAGCGGTTCGGCGACCGTACGGTCGTGCAGCGCGGCCACCGCGTCGCGGGCCGCCTCCGGAGTCGTGGACGGCGCCAGCGGCTCGCCGATCCGGACCCGGACCAGCGCCGGGCGCAGCCGGCCGTGCTTGGGCAGCAGCCGCCCGGTCCCGGCGATGCCCACGGGCACGACGGGCACGCCCGCGCGCTCGGCCAGCACGAGGGCGCCCTTGTGGAACGCGCCGAGCGCCCCGTCCCGGCCCCGCGTCCCCTCGGGGAACAGCACGACCGCGCCGCCCGCCCGCAGCGCGGGCACGTGCGCGAGCAGATCGTCCATGCCGCCGCCGGAGCGCCGCACCGGGAACCCGGCCGCGAGCCGCCGGCAGATCCGGGCCCGGTACCGCGAGGCGAACCAGTAGTCGGCCGCCGCGCCGATCGCGGGGGAGTGCCGGGCGTCGAGCGCGGCGAGCAGCGCGGCCGTGTCGGCGTGCGAGGTGTGATTGGCGACGACGACGCACCCGCCGCGCGGCAGCCGCCCGCGCGTCTCGACGCCCCCGGTGAGCGTGAGCACCCCACGCCACAGCCCCCGTCGCAGCCGCGCGGCGAACCCGCCAGGAGCGCGGAGCCCCGCGCGAGCGCCGCCGCGCCCCTGCCCGACCGCGCCCGATGCGGTGGCCCGCACGCCGGGCGCGGCCCCGGCCCGTTCGTCGTTCCCGTTCATCCCGCGACCCCCGTCGCCGTCACGATCCGCGGCGCCGGACGCCGCCGCGGTGGCCCGTACGCGCTCGGCGCCGGTCACAGCGCCACCCCCGTCACCATCACGAACAGCAGAGCGAACAGAAGGGAGTCGACGCGGTCCAGGAGGCCGCCGAAGCCGGGGAGCCAGGTGCCCGCGTCCTTCACGCCCGCCTCGCGCTTGACCATCGACTCGACCAGATCGCCGAGCACCGCGCCCGCGAGGACCGCCGCCCAGAGGAGGCCGGAGAAGGCGCCGAGCGCGGCCAGGGCGGCGGCCGTCGCCGCGGCCGCGCCCACCACGCCCGCCCACGTCTTGTTGGGGGAGAGCGCCGACAACGGACGGGCGAGCGGCCCGACACGGCCCAGCGCCGTGCCCCCGCACCACGCCCCGACGTCCCCGAACGCGACCGCGATGCCCACCGCGAGCGCCGTACCCGGACTCAGCAGGACGAGGCCCGCGAGGGCCACCGGGATCCAGACGAGCCCGAAGAGCGTGCGGCTCGCCCGGGTGAACCCGGTGGCGGCGTCCCCCTTCAGCACCGCCACCGCCACCGCCGCGAGCAGCAGGACCCCCGCCAGACGCAGCGCGTCCGCCCCCGGCGCCGCCCACGCGAGCGCGGGGAGCGCCACCGCCGCCACCCCGAGCACGCCCCGCTCACCGCGCCCGAGCCCGGCCATCCGCGCGTACTCCGCGACCGCGACGACCCCCAGCCCGGCCGCCAGCGCGCACGCCCCGGCCCGCCCCAGGAACAGCGCCCCCAGGAACAACGGCGCGGCCAGCGCCCAGGTCCGCCAGCGGCGCCGCAGCTCGGCCCGCATCCGGACCCGCGCGGGCAGCGCGGCGACGGCCACGCCCCCGGCGCCGAGCACCCCGCCGACGACGGGAAGGGCCCGCGCCGCCACCTCGCCGGCGAGGAACGCGGCGCTCATCGCCCGGCCTCCGCCGCGCCCAGCTCCCGCCACAGCCACCGCAGCCGGACCAGCGCCGTGACGGCCGAACCCGCCGCCAGGACCGCGAGCACCGGCACGTACCAGCCGGACGCCGCCGCGATCACGACCAGCAGACAGCGCTCCGTCTTGCCGACCGGCCCGCCGTTGCGGCGCGGGGCGCCCGCCGCGGCCCCCGCGAGCGCCACCCAGGACGGCAGCGTCGCCGCGAGAGCGGCCGTCGCGACCAGCCACAGCGGGGCCACCGCCAGGAAACCGGCGAGCACCGCGAGGTCCGCGGCCCGGTCGCCGAGCTCGTTGAGCAGGGCTCCGCGCCGCGTCGTACGGCCCGTGTCACGGGCCAGCGCGCCGTCCAGGTTGGCGAACGCGAGCCGCGCCGCCAGCAGCAGCGCCACCGGCAGCGCCGCGAGCGGCGCCGGCAGCAGCGCGAGAGCCGCGCCCGCCGCACCGCCGCTCAGCACACCGGCCCAGGTCAGCGTGTCCGGCGAGACGCCGCGCGCGGCGCAGCCGGCCCGCACACCGGCGAGCCGGGCCGCGTACCAGGGCTTCAGGGAGTAGAGGCCGTTCATGACGTCGACTCTGCCGCCGGGCCCGCGCGCCCGGATCGGCCCGCGTACTCACCTCGTACTCAACCCACCGCCCTGAGTACCGCGTTCTCCCGCCCCGGACGCACCCCGCGCCCCGGCCGCCTCACTCCGCGCGGCGGACGATGATCTTCCCGAGGTTCTCGCCGCGCAGCATGCCCAGGAACGCGTCGACGATCCGCTCGAACCCGTCGACCACCGTCTCGTCGAGCCCCATCCGGCCGCTCTGCAGATGCGGCACCGCGAACGCGTACAACTCCTCCTGCGCGTCCCGGTGGTCGGCCACGAGGAACCCCTCGATGCGCAGGCTCTTCTCCACCACATCGGCGTGGTCGAACGCGACCGGCGCCGGCCGCCCCGCCGTGTCGTACTGCCCGACCGTGCCGATCCGCACGACCCGCCCGCGCCTGCGCAGCGCGCCGATCGCGGCGCCGAGGTGCTCCCCGCCCACGTTGTCGACGAACAGGTCGATGCCGGCCGGCGCCGCCTTGGCCAGCTGGTCCGCGACCGGGCCGCCCGTACGGTAGTTGAAGACCTCGTCGTAGCCGGCGTGCTCGGTCAGGTACGCCGCCTTCGCGTCCGAGCCCGCGCTGCCCACGATCCGCCCGGCCCCCATCAGACGGGCGAGCCGGCCCGTCGCGGTGCCGACCCCGCCCGCCGCCGCGGACACGAACACGTCCTGCCCCGGCCGCAGTTCCGCGATCCGCGTCAGCCCGACGTACGCGGTCAGGCCGGTGCCGCCGAGGATGCTCAGGTGCGCGGAGAGCGGCACCCCCGCGAAGTCCGGCACCGGCGTCGCCTCCTCGGGGCGGACGAGCGAGTGCGTGCGCCAGCCCTTGCGGTGGAAGACGATCGCGCCCTCGACCAGCCCCGGCGCGCGCGACGCGAGCACCCGGCCGAGCGTCCGGCCCTCCAGCGGCGTGTTCAGCTCGAACGAGCCGTACGGGTTCTCGTCCATCATTTCCCGGTGGTACGGGTCCACCGACCAGTAGAGGTTCTCGACGACGGCGGTGCCGGGCTCCGGGTCGGGCACGGGCGACTCGACGAAGCGGAAGTGGTCGGGGCGGGCGGGGCCGTTCGGACGGGCGATCTGCTGCACGGTGAGTGCGGTCTCGGTCATGCCGTGACCGTAGGAGAGGAATGCGCCCGCCGGGCAGGGGGTTGGGCTCATACATCGGCAGGTTCCATGAGCGGCTCTCATGGAACCGCATGAATGCCGCGGCACGGAAGAACAGGTGAACCCGTACGTGACCCGGTCCCGCGACCTCGCCCCGCACGAACTCCGCGTCCTCGTGGCCGTCGCCGACGAGGGCGGCTTCGGCGCCGCCGCGGCCACGCTCGGCCTCACCCAGTCCGCCGTCTCCCACTCGGTGCGCGGCAGCGAGGGCAAGCTCGGCGCGGTCCTCTTCGAGCGCGGCCGCAGCGGCGCTCGCACGACCGAGGCCGGCGCCCGCGTCGTCGGCCACGCCCGCCGCGTCCTGCGCCTGCTCGCGCTCATGGCCGAAGAGGCGCGCACCGGGCCCGGCGAGATCCGCGGCCCGCTGCGCATCGCCGCCTTCCGCAGCGCGGCCCTGCACCTGCTGCCGCCCGCCCTCACGGCGCTCGCGGCCAGGCACCCGGACCTCGAACCGGAGGTCCGTGTCGTGCGGGACATCGGCGCGGGCACGGCCGGCGAGGTCGCTGAGGGCCGCGCCGACCTGGCCATCGCCACCCTCGGCGGCAGCGCCGCGCTGCCCGCCGGGCTGGTGTCCGGCGCGCTCGTCGAGGAGCGGTACGCCCTCGTCCACCCGGCGGCCCACCCCGAACCGCGCACGCTGCCGCTCGTCGACTGGACGGAGAACTGCGGCTCGTACACCCGCGACTGGTGGGCGGCCCAGGACTGGATCCCGCGCGCCACGGTCCGCGCGGAGGACGACGGCACGGTGCTCTCCATGGTCGGCACCGGGATCGGCATGGCGATCATGCCGGAGCTCGCGCTGCGCGGAGGGGTCCCGGACGGGGTGCGGATCACCGACCTCGGACCGGACCGCCCGGTGCGCTCCGTGGGCTACGTCACCACCGCCGAACTGGCCGGGACCGGGCCGGTACGGGCGTTGATCCGTGAGCTCAGAGTGCTCTCGCGGGACAGGTGAGGCGCCGCCCGTCTCAGATAGTAGGAAGTCCGAGTAATTGTGGAGACAGAAACGGAGTCCTGTCCTAGCTTTGTAGAAGCCGAACGTCTCGCTTACCTGGCGAGGGCGGTAGAGAGCCGGAGCACCGGATCAGGCAACCCCTGACGCTCCCGTTCCCCGCCCCTTCCGGCGCCTCGAAATCCAATCCCCCTTGTTCCGTGGATTCTCAAGGAGTCGATCCCTCATGGCCACTGCGACGCCCGTCCGCCGCCGAGTCCGCCACGTCTCTCCGTCGACCGAAGCCGACCGCCAGACCGCCAAGATCGCCGCCGCCGCTCTCCAGCGCGCCCTCGACCGTCGTGACAACGGCGGCGAGACGGGGCACTGAGCCCCCGCGCCTCATCAGCGGCCCCGGCACCTCGTCAGGAAGAGCCGCGTCTCACCTCGAAGCTGTCGATGCGCCTGCCGTCCGCGGCCAGCGCCGCGACCTTCATCCGGCCCCGCGTCACCTCCACCGCGAGGAACGAGTAGCCGGTGTAGCGCACCCGGGACCAGCCCACGGTCTCGGGTGAGGGCTCACGCGACCTGGTCCAGTGGAAGGTCGTGACCGCGTCGCGGTCCCGCACCCGGCCTTCGTGACTGTCCGGGACGCCGGGCCCGAAACCGTAGAGGTCCTTGCCGGCGCCGCCCGCGGTGACGTACACGATGCCGTCGCGCGTCGGATCCGTCGACGTGCCGACCGGCACCGGCTTGCCGACCTCGCCGCCCCTGAGGGCGTCGGTGCGCTCGTAGACGTGGTTGTGCCCGTTGATCACCAGGTCGACCCGGTGTTTGTCGAACAGCGGCACCCACGCGTCGCGGACCCCGCCGTCCGAGGCGTGCCGCGACGTCGAGTAGGCGCAGTGGTGGAAGAACACCACGACGAACTCCACGTCCGCGCGCGCCCGCAGCTCCTTCAGCCGCCGGTCGAGCCAGGCCGTCTGCTTCCCGTCCGTGCAGCCCCGGTTGGCCGGGATCTCGTACGAGACGTCGTTCGCGTCCAGGGCGACCACGCCCACGTTCCCGTACACGAACGAGTAGACGCCGGGCGCCTCGCGCGGGTCCGGGCCGTTGTCCGGCAGCGTCCAGCGGGCGCTCTGCCCGCCGTAGCCGTTCGGCGAGTACCAGGCCTCCATGTCGTGGTTGCCGGTCGTCACCATCCATGGCACCGACTTCGCGACGGTCTCCGTCTGCGCGAGGAACTGGTCCCACACGCGCGCGTCGTACGTGTCCGTCTCCTTGCCGTGCCCGGTGTCGTCCGCGTAGCAGAGGTCGCCCGCGTGCAGGTGGAACGCCGGACCCTGGCCCAGGATCAGCTGGTCGTTGCCGAGCGCGTCGTAGCCGACGCCCTGGTCGCCGAAGGCCGTGAAGACGAACGGGGCCGGGGTCGCGGGCGCCGTGCGGAAGGTGCCGAGGGTGCCCAGGCGCTCCGCCGACGCCGGGTCGAACCCGTCGTGGCCGACGCCGTAGTAGTACGTCGTGCCGGGGCGCAGCCCGTCGAGCGCCGCGTGCAGATACAGCTGCTCCACCGCAGGGAGCTTCTTCGAGAGGGCCGGCGTGTGCAGCGCCCGCACCTCCGCCTCGATGCGGTGGCTCAGCTCCCACGGCCTGAGGCCCACCCGCACGAACGGCCGCCGCACCGCGAACGGCACCTGCCAGGAGATCCGCATCTGCGTGCGCGGATCGGCGCCGAACGCGAGATGCCGGCCGAACGGGGCCACCAGCGCCCCGTCGACCCGTACCGCGGCGGCGGCCGGGCGGGGCGCCGCGAGCGCCGGACCCGTCGCACCGTCACCGAGCAGCACCGCGCCGGAGGCCGCGGCCGCCGCCCCGGCGAGCACGCGCCGCCTGCCCAGCCGCTCGCGCAGATACGCGTGCTGCTCCGGCATGCTCATCCGGCGCGCGAGCGGCTCGGGGATGCCGACGTCGGGAGTGTCCATACGGGTGAACTTCCCAGCGGCACCCCACGCCTGACGGACCCCTGGGTGAACAGCGGACGACCGGTGGGTGCCGGGTCGCGGAGGGGGTCGCTCCGGCCCTCCGGGACTGTCCGCATCGTGGACAGGGTGTGTCATTCCATGGGACCCGGAGTACGGTCGGACCATGTCTCGCAGCATCAATCTCGCAGTGATCCCCGGTGACGGCATCGGCCAGGAGGTCGTGGCCCAGGGACTCAAGGTCCTCTCCGCCGTCCTCCCGCAGGATGTGAAGCTGGAGACCGAGGAGTACGACTTCGGCGCCAAGCGCTACCACGCGACCGGTGAGACCCTCACCGAGGCCGACCTCGACTCCCTCAAGAAGCACGACGCCATCCTGCTCGGCGCCATCGGCGACCCGAGCGTGCCGTCCGGCGTCCTGGAGCGCGGCTTCCTGCTCAAGCTCCGCTTCGCCTTCGACCACCACGTGAACCTGCGCCCGTCGAAGCTGCTCCCCGGCGTCTCCACCCCGCTCGCGGGCCAGCCGGAGATCGACTTCGTCGTCGTCCGCGAGGGCACCGAGGGCCCGTACACGGGCAACGGCGGCACGATCCGCAAGGGCACCGAGCACGAGGTCGCCACCGAGGTCTCCGTCAACACCGCCTTCGGTGTCGAGCGCGTGGTCCGGGACGCCTTCGCCCGCGCCCAGGCCCGCCCCCGCAAGAAGCTCACGCTGGTCCACAAGAACAACGTGCTGACCTTCGCGGGCCACCTGTGGACGAACGTCTTCAACAAGGTGGCGCAGGAGTTCCCCGAGGTCACCACCGACTACATCCACGTCGACGCCGCGACGATCTACCTCGTCACCGACCCGGCCCGCTTCGACGTGATCGTCACCGACAACCTCTTCGGTGACATCATCACCGACCTCGCCGCGGCCGTCTCCGGCGGCATCGGCGTCGCGGCCTCCGGGAACATCAACCCGAGCCGTGAGTTCCCGTCCATGTTCGAGCCCGTCCACGGCTCGGCCCCGGACATCGCCGGCCAGGGCAAGGCCGACCCCACGGCCACCGTCCTGTCCGTCGCGCTCCTCCTGCGTCACCTCGGCTACGAGTCCGAGGCCGAGCGCATCGAGACCGCCGTCTCCGCCGACCTCGGCGAGCGCGGCGACTCCGTTCGCTCTACCGAGCAGATCGGCGACGCGCTCGCCGCGCGAGTAGCCGGCTGACCCGGCGCTCCACCACGTAAGAGAAGCCGCCGGGTCGCCTTCCGCGCCCGGCGGCTTCTCGTATCACGGCCCCGGGTGCGACCATCAGCCCCGGGCCGCTCCGCGCCCGCACTCGCAGGCCCCGTTCCGAGCACACCCCTCCGCGCGCGATAATCGAACGCGGGCCGCGGTGTACGTGAATGCTCGGACGTCCTAGTACAAGCAGTGCAGGCGTGAGCGCGGTCCGTCACAACCAACGGTGAAGGACACGCATCATGACGACGCCCACGATCGAGCTCAAGCCCTCCTCGACCCCGCTGTCCGCCGCGGAGCGCGAGGCGATCCTGGCCAACCCGGGATTCGGCCGCCACTTCACCGACCACATGGTCACCATCAAGTGGACCGAGGGTCGCGGCTGGCACGACGGGCAGCTCGTGCCCTACGGCCCGCTCTCCCTCGACCCCGCGACGAACGTCCTGCACTACGCCCAGGAGATCTTCGAGGGCCTCAAGGCCTACCGCCAGCCCGACGGCACCGTCGCCACGTTCCGCCCCGACATGAACGCCAAGCGCTTCCAGCACTCCGCCTGGCGCCTCGGCATGCCGGAGCTGCCCGTCGAGACCTTCGTCGAGGCCTGCGACGCGCTCGTCCAGCAGGACCGTGACTGGGTCCCGGCGCACGGCGGCGAGGAGTCCCTCTACCTGCGCCCGTTCATGATCGCGACCGAGGTCGGGCTCGGCGTGAAGCCGGGCAACGAGTACCTGTTCATCGTCATCGCCTCGCCGGCCGGCGCGTACTTCTCCGGCGGCGTCAAGCCCGTCTCCATCTGGCTCTCCGAGGACCGCGTCCGCGCCGTCCCCGGCGGCGTCGGCGACGCCAAGACCGGCGGCAACTACGCGGCGTCCCTGCTCGCGCAGGCCGAGGCCGCGGCCAAGGGCTGCGACCAGGTCGCCTACCTCGACGCCGTCGAGCACAAGTGGGTCGAGGAGCTCGGCGGCATGAACCTGTACTTCGTGTACGGCAACAAGATCGTCACCCCCACCCTGACCGGCTCGCTGCTCGCCGGTGTCACCCGCGACTCCCTGCTCCAGGTCGCCCGCGACCTCGGCTACGAGTCGGAGGAGGGCCGCGTCTCGATCGACCAGTGGCAGGCCGACACCGAGTCCGGCGCCCTCACCGAGGTCTTCGCGTGCGGTACGGCCGCGGTCATCACGCCGGTCGGCACGGTGAAGCGGGCCAGTGCCGAGTGGACCCAGTCCGGTGGTGAGGCGGGCGAGGTCACGATGCGGCTCCGTGAGGCGCTGCTGGACATCCAGCGCGGCAAGACGGCGGACCAGCACGGCTGGATGCACAAGCTGGGCTGACCCGTCGTTGGTTGCCCTGGGCCGTACTCCCCGCACGGGGGGTGCGGCCCTTTGTCGTTTCCGGCCTGCGGGTGGGTGGGGGCTGGTCGCGCAGTTCCCCGCGCCCCTGAAATGCAGGCGCTGCGCGCCGCATTTCCCCGATCAAGGTGCGGGGTGCCTTTCATCTGGGGAAGGCGCGGCGAAGCCGCAGCCTTTCAGGGGCGCGGGGAACTGCGCGAGAAGCCCCACCGGCCCGCACTCGCCGACGAACCCCTATAGAGCAGAACTCAAATCGAGCCGCACGACACACCCGCCCCCTCTATCCGTTCCCAGCGGCCAGCGTTAGAGTGGTGCTCTAAACCCGAACGGAGCGCCCCCTTGCGACTGACCCCCACAGAACGCGACCGCCTCCTCCTCTTCGGCGCCGCCGAACTCGCCCGGGCCAGAAAGTCCCGCGGCCTGCGGCTGAACGTGCCGGAGGCGACCGCCCTGATCGCGGACACCGTCTGCGAGGCGGCCCGCGACGGCCGCCGGCTCGCCGAGGCCATCGAGGCGGCCCGCTCCGTCCTCGGCCCCGACGACGTACTGCCCGGCGTCGCCGACGTCGTCACGGAGGTCCACGTGGAGGCCGTCTTCGACGACGGCTCCCGCCTGGCCGTCGTCAGCGACCCGATCGGCGGCGGCATCGGCGAGGACGCCCCGGGCGCCCTCCTCCCCGGCCCCGAGCACTCCGACCCGGCCCCGGAGCTGACCCTCACGGTCACCAACACCGCGTCCGTGCCCGTCTCGGTCACCTCGCACTTCCACTTCTTCGAGGCCAACCCCCGCCTCCGCTTCGACCGCGCCGCCGCGTACGGCATGCGGCTCGCCGTGCCGGCCGGCTCCTCCGTCCGCTTCGGCCCCGGCGAGAGCGGCGAGGTCGGCCTCGTCCCGATCGGCGGCGCCCGCGTCGCCATCGGCTTCGCCGGACTCGTCGACGGCCCGCTCGACGCCCCCGGCGCCCGCGAGGAGGCGCTGCGCCGCGCCGCCGCCTGCGGCTATCTCGGCGTACCCGACACCACCAGCGACGAGGAGGCCGCCCGATGAGCCGCCCCGGAGGACACCCCGCCGAGGCCCGGCGCCTCACCCCGCACGAGTACGCGGCGACCCACGGCCCCCGCGCCGGCGACCGCATCCGCCTCGGCGACTCGGGCCTCACCATCCGTGTCGAGTCCGACTCACAGGCCTACGGCGACGAGTTCCTGGCCGGCTTCGGCAAGACGGCCCGCGACGGACTCCACCTGAAGGCCGCCGCCGTCCGCGACACCTGCGACATCGTGATCAGCAACGTCGTGGTGATCGACGCCGCGCTCGGCATCCGCAAGGTGTCCATCGGCATCCGCGAGGGCCGCATCCACGCGATCGGCCGCGCCGGCAACCCGGACACGCTCGACGGGGTCGACGTCGTCGTCGGCACCGGCACCACGATCGTCTCCGGCGAGGGCCTCATCGCCACCGCCGGAGCCGTCGACACCCACGTCCACCTGCTGTCCCCGCGCATCATGGAGGCCTCGCTCGCCTCCGGCGTCACGACGATCATCGGCCAGGAGTTCGGCCCCGTCTGGGGCGTCGGCGTCAACTCGCCGTGGGCGCTCAAGCACGCCTTCTCCGCCTTCGACGCCTGGCCCGTCAACATCGGCTTCCTGGGTCGCGGTTCGTCCTCGCACGAGGCCCCGCTGGTCGAGGCGCTCGCCGAGGGCGGCGCCCTGGGCTTCAAGGTCCACGAGGACATGGGCGCCCACACCCGCGCCCTGGACACCGCGCTGCGCGTCGCCGAGGAGCACGACGTCCAGGTCGCCCTGCACAGCGACGGTCTGAACGAGTGCCTGTCCGTCGAGGACACCCTCAAGGTGCTCGAAGGCCGCACCATCCACGCCTTCCACATCGAGGGCTGCGGCGGCGGCCACGTGCCGAACGTCCTGAAGATGGCCGGTGTCCCGAACGTCATCGGGTCCTCCACCAACCCGACCCTGCCCTTCGGCCGGGACGCCGTCGCCGAGCACTACGGCATGATCGTCTCCGTCCACGACCTCAAGCCCGACCTGCCCGGCGACGCCGCCATGGCCCGCGACCGCATCCGCGCGGGCACGATGGGCGCCGAGGACGTGCTCCACGACCTGGGCGCCATCGGCATCACGTCCTCCGACGCGCAGGGCATGGGCCGCGCCGGCGAGACCGTCCGTCGTACGTTCGCCATGGCGGGCAAGATGAAGGCCGAGCTGGGCGACCCGGGCGTCGGCCACGACAACGAGCGCGTGCTGCGCTACATGGCGAAGCTGACCATCAACCCCGCCATCGCGCACGGCCTCTCGCACGAGATCGGCTCCCTGGAAGTCGGCAAGATGGCCGACATCGTGCTGTGGCGCCCCGAGTTCTTCGGCGCCAAGCCGCAGCTCGTGCTGAAGTCCGGCTTCCCCGCCTACGGCGTCGTCGGCGACCCGAACGCGGCGACCGACACCTGTGAACCGCTCGTCCTCGGCCCGCAGTTCGGCGCGCACGGCGCGACCCCGGCCGAGATCTCCGTGGCGTTCGTCGCGCAGGCCGCGCTCGACCAGGGCCACGACACCATGCCGACCCGCAGGCGCCGCGTCGCGGTACGCAACACCCGCGGCATCGGCCCCGCCGACCTCCGCTTCAACACCCGCACCGGCGCCGTCGACGTCGATCAGCGCACCGGCCTCGTCAGCCTCGACGGCGAGCCGATCCGCTCCGAGCCCGCCGACTCCGTCTCCCTGAACCGTCTCTACTTCCTCTGAGGACCCGCCATGACCTTTGTGATGCCGCCCGAGTGGGCCCCGCACGAGCGGACCTGGATGGCCTGGCCGAGCCCCAACCCGACCTTCGCCGACGACACCGGGCTGGCCGAGGCCTGCGTCGCCTGGGCCCGTGTCGCCCGCGCGGTGCGCCGCCACGAGCCGGTCACCGTCGTCGTCGGCCCCGGTCAGCTCGACGAAGCCCGCGAACTGCTCGGTGGGGACATCGAGTTGGTGGAGCGGGAACTCGACGACGCCTGGATGCGCGACATAGGCCCGACCTTCGTCAAGGACACCGAGACCGGCGAACTGGCCGCCGTGGACTGGACGTTCAACGGCTGGGGCGCCCAGGACTGGGCCCGCTGGGAGCACGACTCCAAGGTCGCCCGGCACATCGCCGACCTCACCGGCGTCCCCGTCCACTCCACGGCGATGGTCAACGAGGGCGGCGGCATCCACGTCGACGGCGAGGGCACGGTCCTGCTGACCGAGACCGTCCAGCTCGACCCGGACCGCAACCAGGGCTGGACCAAGGAGCGCGTCGAGGCCGAGGTCCACGCCCGGCTCGGCACGACGAAGGCGATCTGGCTGCCGCGCGGACTCACCGCCGACTACGGCGAGTTCGGCACCCGCGGCCACGTCGACATCGTCGCCGCGTTCGCCGCCCCCGGCGTCGTCCTCGTGCACACCCAGCGCGACCCCGCCCACCCCGACTTCGAGGTGAGCAAGGAGATCCTTGAGGCGCTGCGCGGGCAGACCGACGCCCAGGGCCGCACCCTGGAGATCGTCGAGGTCCCGGCCCCGACCGTGCTCACCGACCCCGAGGACGGCGGCTGGGTCGACTACTCGTACATCAACCACTACCTGTGCAACGGCGGCGTCGTGCTCTGCGGCTTCGACGACCCGAACGACGAGGAGGCCGCGGCGATCTTCCGCCGGCTCTTCCCCGAGCGCACCGTCACCCTGGTCGACGCCCGCACGATCTTCGCGGCGGGCGGCGGCATCCACTGCATCACCCAGCAGCAGCCGGTGGCCGGACTCTGACCGGGCCGCTCCGACCAGCAGGGATCAGGTAGAAACGTACACATGACCGCCTCCCGCCGCCGCACCCCGGCCCCGCCCCGCGAGAACGTGCTCGCCGCCACCATGGAGATGATCGCCGAGCGGGGCCTGGAGAAGCTCACCCTGGCCGCGCTCGGCGCTGAGGTCGGCATGAGCAGCGGCCACCTCGCCTACCACTTCGGGTCCAAGGACGAGCTGCTCCTGCGCACCCTGGAGTGGAGCGAGGGCCGGCTCGGTGCGGCGCGCAGCCGCCTTCTGACCGGCGGGGGAGACGCCCGCGAGCGCCTCGACGCGTACGTCGACCTGTACGTGCCGAAAGGCCACCGCGACCCGCACTGGTCGCTGTGGCTGGAGGTGTGGAACCGCTCGCAGAACGCCGACGACGACGCCCGCGACCGGCAGGCCGCGATCGAGGGCGCCTGGCACCGCGACCTGGTGGCGCTGCTCGCCGAGGGCGTCTCGCGCGGCGCGTTCCGGCCCGTGGACCCGGACCGGTTCGCGACGCGGCTGCGGGCGCTGCTCGACGGGTTCTCCCTGCAGATCGTGATCGGCCTGCGCGGCACCGGCCGCGAGCGGGTCATGGACCACGTGCGGGAGTTCCTCGACGAGGCGCTGAACCCCTAGGTCGTGTTTTCAAACTCCCGCCTGCTCCGGGCGACGACGGGAGTTTGAAGACACGACCTAGGCGGGCGGCGGTCCGTACCCTCCGCCGCCCGGGGTCTCGACGATCAGTACGTCCCCGGTCTCCAGGTACGCGGAGTCGACGCCCGCCAGCCGTTCCACCGAACCGTCGGCACGCAGCACGGAGTTGGCGCCCACGGCCCCCGGCTCGCCGCCCGCCATGCCGTACGGCGGGACACGGCGATGGCCGGACAGCACGGAGACCGTCATCGGCTCCCGGAAACGCAGCCGCCGGACCGCGCCGTCACCGCCGCGCCGTCGACCCGCGCCGCCGCTGCCCGCACGCAGCGCGAACTCCTCCACGAGGACCGGCAGGCGCCACTCCAGGACCTCCGGGTCGGTGAGCCGCGAGTTGGTCATGTGGGTCTGCACCACGGGGGCGCCGTCGAAACCGTCACCCGCGCCGGAGCCGGAGGCCACCGTCTCGTAGTACTGGAAGCGGTCGTTGCCGAAGGTGACGTTGTTCATGGTGCCCGAGCCCTCCGCCTGGACGCCCAAGGCCCCGTATAGCGCGCCGGTGATCGCCTGGGAGGTCTCGACGTTGCCCGCCACCACGGCGGCCGGCGGCTCGGGCGAGAGCATCGAGCCGCGCGGCACCACGAGCCTCAGCGGGCGCAGACAGCCGTCGTTGAGCGGGATGTCGTCGGCGACCAGGGTGCGGAAGACATAGAGGACGGCGGCGTTGACCACCGCGTAGGGGGCGTTGAAGTTGCCGGGCTGCTGGGGCGAGGTGCCGGTGAAGTCGACGGTCGCCGAGCGTTCCCGGCGGTCCACGGTGACACGGACACGGATGACGGCGCCCGCGTCCGTCTCGTAGGCGTAGCTGCCGTCCTCCAGCGCGTCGATGACGCGGCGCACCGACTCCTCGGCGTTGTCCTGGACGTGCCGCATGTACGCCTGCACGACGTCGAGGCCGAAGGCGTCGATCATCTTGCCGACCTCCTCGACCCCCTTGGCGTTGGCCGCGATCTGGGCGCGCAGGTCGGCGAGGTTGGTGGCCGGGTTGCGGGACGGGTAGGGCGACTCGGTGAGCAGGCGGTGGGTCTCCTGCTCGCGGAAGCGGCCCTGCTCGACCAGGAGCCAGTTGTCGAAGAGGATGCCCTCCTCCTCGATGCGGCGGCTGTGCGCGGGCATCGAGCCGGGGGAGATGCCGCCGATCTCCGCGTGGTGGCCGCGCGAGGCGACGTAGAAGAGGATCTCCTCGCCCGACGGGCCGAAGACCGGGGTGATCACCGTGACGTCCGGCAGATGGGTGCCCCCGTGGTACGGGTCGTTGACCGCGTAGGCGTCGCCGGGGCGCATGGCGGGCCGGCGCCGGACGACCTCCTTGACGCTGGTGCCCATCGAGCCCAGGTGGACCGGGATGTGGGGGGCGTTGGCGACGAGGTTGCCGTCGGGGTCGAAGAGGGCGCAGGAGAAGTCCAGGCGCTCCTTGATGTTGACGGACTGGGCCGTGGACTCCAGGCGGGCACCCATCTGCTCGGCGATGGACATGAAGAGGTTGTTGAAGACCTCCAGGAGAACCGGGTCCGCCGCGGTGTGCGCCTGCGGCCCGGCGGGCGCGGCGACCCGCTCCATGACCAGGTGACCCTCGTCGTCCAGGGCGGCGCTCCAGCCCTCGTCCACCACCGTCGTCGCGTTCGCCTCCGTGACGATCGCGGGACCTGACACCCGGTGCCCCGGGGGCAGCTCCGCGCGCCGGTACAGCGGTACGTCACGGCGGGCGCCGCCGGTGTGCAGGGCCACGACGGTGGGTTCCGTGCCGCCGTGTGCGGGTGCTTCGCCCAGGTCGGAGAGGTCCGGCGGTTCGGTGACGCCGGTGGCCTCGACGGAGAGGGCCTCGACGATCACCGGGCGCTCCAGCGTGAAGGAGTACGTGGCACGGTGCCGGTCCTCGAATGCGGCCCTCATCACGTCCGGCTCGTCCAGCTCGACGGTCAGCGTGGTGTCGGTGCCGTCGTAGCGCAGTTGGGCGCGGCGCGCGGCGCGGATGAGACGCTCCGGCACGCCCTCGGCGAGGAGTTCGGCGCGGGTGGTCGCCTCCAGGGCGTCGGCGGTCTCCCGCACGCGGGGCATGGAGGCGGGTTCGAGCGGGGCCTCGACGGACTGCTCGCGCATGGCGGTGGTGTCGGCCAGGCCGATGCCCAGGGCGGACAGGACCCCGGCCATCGGCGGTACGAGGACGGTGCGGATGCCGAGCGAGTCGGCGACCGCGCAGGCGTGCTGGCCGCCCGCGCCGCCGAAGGTGGTCAGGGCGTAGCGGGTGACGTCGTGGCCCTTCTGCACCGAGATCCGCTTGACGGCGGCGGCGATGTTCGCGACCGCGATGCGCAGATAGCCCTCCGCGACCTGCTCGGGGGTGCGGTCGTCGCCCGTCCGCTCGTGGATCTCGGCAGCGAGCGCGGCGAACCGCTCGCGCACCAGATCGGCGTCGAGCGGCTGGTCGCCGTCCGGCCCGAAGACCCGGGGGAAGTGATCGGGCTGGATGCGCCCGAGCATCACGTTGGCGTCCGTGACGGTCAGCGGGCCGCCGCCGCGGTAGCAGGCGGGACCGGGATCCGCGCCCGCCGAGTCGGGGCCGACGCGGTAGCGGCTGCCGTCGAAGTGCAGGACCGAGCCGCCGCCCGCGGCCACGGTGTGGATGTCCAGCATCGGGGCGCGCAGCCGGACCCCGGCGATCCGGGTCATGAAGACGCGCTCGTAATCACCCGCGTAGTGCGACACGTCGGTGGAGGTACCGCCCATGTCGAAGCCGATGACGTGGTCGAAGCCGGCGCGCCGCGACATCCGGGCCATGCCGACGATGCCGCCCGCCGGGCCGGACAGGACGGCGTCCTTGCCGCGGAAGCGGCCCGCTTCGGTGAGCCCGCCGTTGGACTGCATGAACATCAGCCGGACGCCCCGTAGCTGGTCGGCGACCTGCTGGACATAGCGGCGCAGCACCGGGGAGAGGTAGGCGTCCACGACCGCCGTGTCTCCGCGCGGCACCAGTTTCATCAGGGGGCTGACCTCGCAGGAGAGCGAGATCTGCGGGAAGCCGGTCTGTTCGGCGAGACGGCCCACCGCGCGCTCGTGCTCGGGGTACAGATGGCTGTGCATGCAGAGGACGGCGAGGGCGCGGATGCCGTCGTCGTACAGGCGCCGCAACTGCGGTGCGAGCGCGTCGAGGTCGGGGGGCACCAGGACGGTGCCGTCCGCGGTGACGCGTTCGTCGACCTCGACGACGCGTTCGTGGAGGAGTTCGGGCAGCACGATCTCGCGGGCGAAGATCTCCGGGCGGTTCTGGTAGGCGATGCGCAGGGCGTCGCGGAAGCCCTTGGTGACGACGAGGGCGGTGCACTCGCCCTTGCGTTCCAGCAGGGCGTTGGTGGCGACCGTGGTCCCCATCCGGACGGCGTCGATCCTGGCCTCGTGCACGGGGACGCCGAGCAGGGCGCGGATGCCCGCCAGCGCGGGGTCGCGGTAGCGGGCGGGGTTCTCGGAGAGCAGCTTGTGGGTGAGCAGCCGGCCGTCGGGGCGGCGGGCGACCACGTCGGTGAAGGTGCCGCCGCGGTCGATCCAGAACTGCCAGCCCGGGGTTTCGCCGGCGCTCGGCTCAGGTGCTGTCACGGGGGACTCCTGCCGGGTGGCCTGCGGGTGTGCGGTTGTTCCTCCCCCGTCGTGCCGGTGCCCGAAACGGGCTTCACCCGAGGTCCGGCACGAAGCGCAGGGGAGTGCCCGGGACGGCCTGGGCCGCCGCCGCGAGGGCCTGCTCGGGGACCACGGCGATCACCGGGTAGCCGCCGGTCGTCGGGTGGTCGTGCAGGAAGACCACCGGGAGACCGTTCGGCGGCACCTGCACCGCGCCCAGCACCATTCCCTCGCTGGGCAGTTCACCGTCCTTGGAGCGCTCCAGAGCGGGCCCCTGGGTGCGCAGTCCGATGCGGTTGCTCTGCGCCGACACCGTGTAGACGGCGGTGAGGAAGGTGCGCAGGGCCGCGTCCGTGAACCAGTCGGCGCGCGGACCCGGGCGGGCCGGCAGGACCAGTTCGGCGGGCGGGGCGGGCCAGGGCGGGGCGTCGGGGAGCGCGGGGGCCGTCCGGGGGGCCGGGCCGAGCGCGATCCGGGTCCCTTCGGCGAGCGGGGCCGGGCCGAGGCCCGACAGGAGGTCGGTGGCGAGGCTGCCCAGGGTCGGTTCGGCGGCGAGACCGCCCGCGAAGGCGAGGTAGCTGCGCAGGCCCGAGGTGGCCGGGCCCGCGTCCAGGGTGGCGCCGGCCGGGACGTGCACGGGGGTGCCCCAGGGGGCGGGGCGGCCGTCGACCGTGACCCGGCACGGGGCGCCGCCGACGATCGCCGTGATGTTCCGGTCGGGGCGGACGGCGCAGCCCGTGAGGGTCGTCTCCAGGGCCGCCGTGTTCTCCGGGTTGCCCACGAGGCGGTTGGCCAGGCGCATCGACGGGGCGTCCAGGGCGCCGGACCGGGGGACACCGAGGTGGGCATGGCCCGCCCGCCCGGCGTCCTGGATCGTGGTGAGGGCGCCCGGGCGGGTCACCGTGAGGGTCGCGTGGGTCATGCCGCACCGCCGTCCGGGGTCGTGGGTGCCGCTTCGGCGGGTGCGGCCTTCGCCGTGGTCGCTCGCGACTCCAGGGGGCTGAACCTGACCTGGGTCCCCGGGGTGAGGAGGGCCGCCTGATCACTGGTCGGGTCCCAGAGGCGTCCCGGATCCGGGAACGTGCCGATGATCTGCCAGCCGCCGGGCGTGGCGCGGGGGTAGACCGCCGAGTTCGGGCCCGCGAGGGCCACGGCTCCGGCCGGGACCCTGGTGCGGGGAGTGGCGCGGCGGGGGACGTGCAGCGGCGCGGGCAGGCCCGTGAGGTAGGCGAAGCCGGGTGCGAATCCGCAGAACGCCACACGGTACGTGTACGAGGAGTGCCGTGCCGCGACCTCGTCCTCGGGCACTCCCCACAGCTCCGCGACCTCGGACAGGTCAGGGCCGTCGTAGACCACGGGGAGCGTGATCACCGTGCCGTCGGAGGGCGGCGTGCGCGGGATGTCCCAGGCCGACAGCTCGCGGGCCAGCGCCTTCGGCTCGGCCACGCCGTCGAGGAGCACGGTCGTCGCGCCGGGCACGATCTCCGCGACGGGCGCCAGGGTGCCCGCGGCGCGGCGCCGCAGCAGCTCGGCGTGGAAGGCGGCGGTGCGCTCGGCGTCGGGGAGCTCGACCAGCAGCGCGTGGCGCCCGGCCGGGCGGATCAGCGGGGCCGTACCCGTGTCCGTCCTCACGCGAACGCGCCCACCGTGACGCCGGCCTCCTCGAGGGCCGCCCGGACCCGCGCGGCGATCCGGGCCGCGCCCGGGGTGTCGCCGTGCACGCACAGGGACTGTGCCGTGACCGCTATGTGGGTGCCGTCGATCGCCTCGACACCGCCCTCGACGGCGAAACGCACGGCCCGGCGCACGACCGTGTCGGGGTCCGTCACGACGGCGTGCGGCTCACGGCGAGACACCAGCGTGCCCTGTGCCGTGTACGCGCGGTCGGCGAAGGCTTCCCGCGCCGGGGCCAGGCCGGAGTCCGCGGCGGCGGCGAGCAGCCGCGATCCGGGCAGGCCGAGCACCGGCAGCGAGCCGCCGGCGAGCGTGACGCCCGCGACCACGGCGCGGGCCTGTTCCTCGTCGTGCACGGTGCGGTTGTAGAGCGCGCCGTGCGGTTTCACATAGGTGACGGCGGTGCCGGCTGCCTCGGCGAACACCCGCAACGCCCCGATCTGGTACGCGACTTCGGCCGCCAGCTCGTCCGGCGGTACGTCCATCGCGCGCCGCCCGAAGCCGGCCAGGTCCCGGTAGGAGACCTGGGCGCCGATGCGGACGCCGCGCTCGGCGGCGAGGTCGCAGACACGGCGCATCATCGACGGGTCGCCGGCGTGGAAGCCGCAGGCGACGTTCGCGCTGGTCACCACGGAGAGGAGGGCCTCGTCGTCGGTGAGGGTCCACCGGCCGAAGCCTTCGCCGAGGTCCGCGTTGAGGTCGATCACCGGGGAGGTCGGCGATTCGGGCACGGGGGGCAGGTCCTGGGTCACGCGCACAACGTAGGCGATTGTTGAACGATTCGACAAGATGCATATCCATCCCGTGGAACCTCTTGTTCGATCGTTCAACGATCCCCTATGGTCCGTGCATCCCCCACGGAATCGGACTGTCTGATTCCGTGCCCCTCCCGTGCCCTCCGCGCACTGAAGAAGGCCGCCGCATGATCGTTCTTCTCGGCGTGCTCGTGGTGATCCTCGGATTCGTCACGCGCCGCAATCCCGTCCTCGTGGTCGGTGTCGCCGGTATCGCCACCGGACTGCTCGGCAAGATGAACCCGCAGGAGATCCTCGCCGCGTTCGGCCAGTCGTTCGCCGACAGCCGTTCCGTGACCGTCTTCGCCATCGTGCTCCCGGTGATCGGCCTCCTGGAGCGGTACGGGCTGCGCGAGCAGGCCCGCACCCTCATCGGCAAGCTCGGCCGGCTCAGCGTCGGCCGCTTCCTGACCGTCTACCTGCTGGTCCGCCAGGTCACGGCCGCCTTCGGCCTCAACAACCTCGGCGGCCCCGCCCAGACCGTGCGCCCGCTCGTCGCCCCCATGGCCGAGGCCGCCGCCGAACGCCGGCTCGGCGCGAGGCTCCCCGACAAGCTGCGCGAGAAGGTCCGCTCCTACTCCTCCTCCGCCGACACCGTCGGCCTCTTCTTCGGCGAGGACTGCTTCATCGCGATCGGCTCGATCCTCCTGATCACCGGCTTCGTGAACTCCACCTACCACCAGGAGCTCGAGCCCACCCAGCTCGCCCTGTGGGCCGTCCCGCTCGCCGTCTGCGCCTTCTTCATCCACGGCCCCCGCCTGCTGCTCCTCGACAAGAAGCTCGAACGCGAGATGGCCCTCGCCAACGCCGAGAACGACCTGCCCCTGCCGAAGGAGACCGCCAAGTGATCAAGGTCGAGTGGCTCTACTGGCTCATCGGGCTCGTCTTCGTCGTCATGGCCGCGCAGATGGCCATGGACCGCACCAACCCCAAGCGCTGGACCTCCGCCGCCTTCTGGGGACTGCTCGGACTGACCTTCCCCTACGGGACCGGCGTCGCGACCGGCGCGACCATGTACAAGCTGCCCGCCGAACCCCTCGGCGTCGCCGTCCTCGCGCTGATCCTCCTCGCCGGGTTCAACTTCATCGGCAAGGGCGTCCCCGTCACGACCACCGAGGAACAGCGCGAGGCCTCCGCCGCGCGCCTGGGCAACAAGCTCTTCGTACCCGCCCTGACGATCCCGCTCGTCGCCATCGTCTGCGCCTCCTTCCTCGACGAGTCGGGCCTGTTCGAGACCGGCAAGGCCACGCTCATCGGCCTCGGCCTCGGCTGCGTCGTGGCGCTCGTCGTCGGCATGCTGGTCACCGGCGAGCGCAAGCTGTCGACGCCGATCCACTCCGGGCGCTCCATGCTGGAGGCCATGGGCTCGGCGCTGCTGCTGCCGCAGCTGCTCGCCGTCCTCGGCTCGATCTTCGCCGTCGCCGGCGTCGGCACGCAGGTCGGCGAGATCGTCAACGACGTCATGCCGGACAACTCCAAGTACTTCGCCGTGATCGCCTACTGCGTCGGCATGTTCCTGTTCACCGTGATCATGGGCAACGCGTTCGCCGCGTTCCCCGTCATGACCGCCGCGATCGGCTGGCCCGTCCTCATCCAGCAGATGCACGGCAACGAACCGGCCGTGCTCGCCATCGGCATGCTCGCCGGCTTCAGCGGCACGCTCTGCACGCCCATGGCCGCCAACTTCAACATCGTCCCGGCGTCCCTGCTCGAACTGAAGGACCAGTACGGGCCGATCAAGGCGCAACTGCCGACCGGCCTCGCGCTGCTCGGCTGCTCCACCGTGATCATGGCGATCTTCGCCGTCTAGGAGACCAGGACCCATGACCCGAGTACTGCTCACCGGTTTCGAACCCTTCGGCGGGGAGACCGTGAACCCGTCCTGGCAGGCGGCGTCCCTCGTCGCCGCCTCGCCGCCGGACGGACTGGACGTCACCGCGGTACGCCTGCCCTGCGTCTTCGGCGACGCGCTCGACGCCCTGCGGGACGCTCTCGCGCGGACCCGGCCCGAGCTCGTCGTGTGCCTCGGGCAGGCGGGCGGGCGGGCCGGCGTCACCGTGGAGCGCGTCGCGATCAACGTCGACGACGCGCGCATCCCCGACAACGCGGGGGCCCAGCCCATCGACGTGCCCGTCGTGCCCGGTGGCCCCGCGGCCTACTTCTCGACGCTGCCCGTGAAGGCGTGCGTCGCGGCGATGCGCTCCGCCGGGGTTCCGGCCGCGCTCTCCAACACGGCCGGCACCTTTGTGTGCAATCACGTCGCCTATGGGCTGGGGCACCTCCTGGCCACCGAGTTCCCTTCGGTGCGGGGTGGATTCGTGCATGTGCCGTGGGCGCCGGAGCAGGTGGTGGACGGGGGCGCTGCCGCGCTGCCTCCGGAGGTCGTGGCGTCCGGGGTGCGGGCGTTGCTGTTGGCCGCCGCCTCGACCCGGGACGACCTTCGGGTCACCGAGGGTGCCACGCATTGACGGTTCGCCGGGTGCGGGTGGGTGGCGGCTGGTCGCGCCCACGCGGCGAAGCCGCTGCCTCCCAGGGGCGCGGGGAACTGCGCGAGAAGCCCCCACCGGGCCGCACCCGGCAATGAGACAACACCCCGCAGACGAGGACCCGTCACCCCGAGAGGACACCCCATGCTCACGCCGGAGGCAACCGCCCGGCTGGCCACCGCCAACATCACGCGCGAGTACCCCAACTTCCCGGCCCATCTGGTCGCGGCCGCCACGGAAGACACCACCCCCCGCACCCTCCACCCCGCCTTCTACGGCGCCTACGACTGGCACTCGGCCGTGCACATGCACTGGCTCCTCGTCCGCCTCCACACCAGGGACGAACTCCCCGCCGGCGCCGACCTGAGCGCCCTCGACGACCACCTGACCCCCGAGCACCTCCGGACCGAGGCCGACTACCTCCTCGCGCACCCCGGGTTCGAGCGCCCCTACGGCTGGGCCTGGCTGACCGCGCTGGCCGCCGAGTGCCGCGGCACCCGCTGGGCGGACGCGTTCGCCCCGGCCGTCACCGCCGTGGAGCGGCTCCTCACGGACTGGCTCGGCAAGGCCACGTACCCCGTGCGGCACGGCATCCACACCAACAGCGCGTTCTCGCTCGGCCTGATCCTCGACACGGGCGCGGCCGCGGGCCTCGCCGACGCCACCCTGGAGGCCGTACGGGACCGGCTGCGCGACTGGTTCGCCGGGGACCACGACGCGCCGGCCCACTGGGAGCCCTCGGGCCAGGACTTCCTGTCGCCCGCGCTGAGCGAGGCGGACGCGATGCGCCGGGTGCTCGGGCCCGCCGAGTTCGCCGCGTGGTTCGACCGGTTCCTGCCGGGGCTCGGCGCGGGCGCACCCTGCCCGCTGCTCGACGTACCCGTGGTCTCCGACCCCACCGACCCGCACATCGGCCATCTGCTCGGCCTCGCGCTGTCCCGTGCCGCCGCCCTGCGCGGCATCGCGGCGGCGCTGCCCGAGGGGAAGGCCCACGCCCGGCTCGCCGAGGCCGCCGACGCCCACCTCGCCGCGGGCCTGCCCGCCGTCGAGCGCGGCGACTTCGCGACGGACCACTGGCTGGCCACGTTCGCCGAACTGGCCAGGGACCGAAACGCCGAGACGTCTGAAAACCGGGACATCTGACCGCATCGTGAGACCACGGCCCGGGCCCCGCCTGGGCTGTGGCAGACTGCCGCCGTGCTCTCGTTCGCCATGATTATTGGCAGCAGGCGCGCCGGTCCGCAGTGACCGCCTCGTACGACCCGGTACGGGCGGACACCGTCGTCCTCGACCCGCGCGCAGACCTCTCGCACCCGCGAGAGGTTTTTCTGTTTCTGGCCCACACCCAGCCAGGCGGAGAGCGCGAGGGATCATAGATGGACGGTGGAGCCGGTCATTCCGGTAGACCGAGATCCCATACAGGAGCCAGATCAGCATGAGCAGCAGCCCGAGCGAACACGCCGGCGAGTCCGCCGGTGAACTCGACGATTCCTTCCACGTCTTCGACACGACGCTGCGCGACGGCGCGCAGCGCGAGGGCATCAACCTCACCGTCGCGGACAAGCTGACCATCGCGCGACACCTGGACGACTTCGGTGTGGGCTTCATCGAGGGCGGCTGGCCGGGTGCCAACCCGCGGGACACGGAGTTCTTCGCCCGCGCCCAGAAAGAGATCACGTTCAAGCACGCCCAGCTCGTCGCCTTCGGCTCCACCCGCCGCGCGAACGCCAAGGCGAGCGAGGACCCCCAGGTGCGGGCCCTCCTCGAGTCCGGCGCCCCGGTGATCACACTCGTCGCCAAGTCGCACGACCGGCACGTCGAGCTGGCCCTGCGCACCACGCTGGAAGAGAACCTGGAGATGGTCCGCGACACCGTCTCCTACCTCGTCGAGCAGGGCCGCCGCGTCTTCGTCGACTGCGAGCACTTCTTCGACGGCTACCGCGCCAACGCCGAGTACGCCAAGTCCGTCGTACGGGTCGCCCACGAGGCCGGCGCGGCCGTCGTCGTCCTGTGCGACACCAACGGCGGCATGCTGCCCGCCCAGGTCCAGGCGATCACCCACACCGTCCTCGACGACACCGGCGCCCGCCTCGGCATCCACGCCCAGGACGACACCGGCTGCGCCGTCGCCAACACGCTGGCCGCCGTCGACGCCGGCGCCACCCACGTGCAGTGCACCGCCAACGGCTACGGCGAGCGGGTCGGCAACTCCAACCTCTTCCCGGTCGTCGCCGCCCTGGAGCTCAAGTACGGCAAGAAGGTCCTGCCCGAGGGCGCGCTGCGCGAGATGACCCGGATCTCGCACGCCATCGCCGAGGTCGTGAACCTCACCCCCTCCACGCACCAGCCCTACGTCGGCGTCTCCGCGTTCGCCCACAAGGCCGGGCTCCACGCCTCCGCGATCAAGGTCGACCCGGACCTCTACCAGCACATCGACCCCGAGCTGGTCGGCAACCGCATCCGCATGCTCGTCTCCGACATGGCCGGGCGCGCCTCCATCGAGCTCAAGGGCAAGGAGCTGGGCGTCGACATCTCCGACGACCGCGAGCTCGTCGGCCGCGTCGTCGAGCGCGTCAAGGAGCGCGAGCTCCAGGGCTACACGTACGAGGCCGCCGACGCCTCCTTCGAACTCCTGCTGCGCGAGGAGGCCGAGGGCCGGGCCCGCCGCTACTTCCGTGTCGAGTCCTGGCGCGCCATCGTCGAGGACCGCCCCGACGGCAGCCACGCCAACGAGGCGACCGTGAAGCTGTGGGCCAAGGGCGAGCGCATCGTCGCCACCGCCGAGGGCAACGGCCCGGTCAACGCCCTGGACCGCGCCCTGCGCGTCGGCCTGGAGCGCATCTACCCGCAGCTCGCCAAGCTGGAGCTCGTGGACTACAAGGTCCGCATCCTGGAGGGCAAGCACGGCACCGAGTCCACGACCCGCGTCCTGATCACCACCACGGACGGCGCCGGCGAGTGGTCCACGGTCGGCGTCGCCGACAACGTGATCGCCGCCTCGTGGGGCTCCCTGGAGGACGCGTACACGTACGGTCTGCTGCGCGCCGGCGTCGAGCCCGTCGAGTAGTCGCACCGGCTGTCGCACAGGCGTCGGGGCCTCAGCCCTCGCACGTGGCCCGATTGGGTTAGCGTCGAGGTATGAGGCCCTTCGCAGCGGCCCTCGCCGCCACCTTCCTCGCCCTCGGGGCGACGCTCGCCGTGGCGCCCACGGCGACCGCAGCGAGCGACGTCTCCACGGTGGCCGACGCCCTGGAGAAGGGGCCCGTCTACGTGGACCCGGCGGCCTCCGGCACTCTGAGCAAGGCCGACGTCGACCGGCTGACCACCCGCATCAAGGACGCCGACAAGCCGGTGATGGTGGCCGTGCTGCCCGCCGGCTTCCCGAAGCAGGACCTGTTCACGGACCTGCGTACGAAGACCGGGATCGTCGGCGTGTACGGGGTCCGGCTCGGCGGCGCCTTCGACGCCCGCGCCGACCACCAGGTCATGTCCAACGAAGCCGTACGTCATCTGACCGGGAGCGTGCAGGGCGAGCAACCTGCCGCGAAGCAGCTGGACGACTTCGTGGACGGCGCCGTCCGCACCGCCACCGGATCCGCGCCCGACTCCTGGGCCGCGGGCGGGGACGACGGGGTGTCGGCCGGGGCCCTGATCGGCGTCGGCGCGGTCGTCGTGGCCGGCGGCGCGGGCGTCTACGCGGTGACCCGGCGCAACCGCAGGCGCCGCGAGCAGGAGCGCCGCGAGGCCCTGGACAAGCTCCGGGTCGTCGTCGACGAGGACATCACGGCCTTCGGCGAGGAACTGGACCGGCTCGACTTCCACCCGGCCGAGGCGGGCGCCGACGACGCGATGCGCGCCGACTACGAGCGCGGCCTGGACGCGTACGAGAAGGCCAAGCAGTTCATGGCCGCCGCCCAGCGCCCCGAGGACGTGCGCGCGGTGACCCAGACCCTGGAGGACGGCCGCTTCTCGCTCGCCCAGCTCGCCGCCCGCCGTGAGGGCCGCCCGCTGCCCGAGCGCCGCGTCCCCTGCTTCTTCGACCCGCGACACGGCCCCTCCGTCACCGACGCCGAGTGGACCCCGCCCGGCGGCTCGCCCCGCGACGTCCCGGTCTGCGCCGCCGACGCGGCCCGTCTCGCCGACGGCGCCGAACCCCTCGTCCGCACCGTCGACGCGGGCACCGGCGAGCGCCGCCCCTACTACGAAGCGGGCCCGGCCTACGGCCCCTGGGCCGGCGGCTACTTCGGCGGCGGCATGCTCCCCGGCCTCCTCGTCGGCACGATGCTCGGCTCGATGATGGCCAGCCCCGCCTACGCGGCCGACTACGGCTCCGGCTACGGCGACTTCGACCCGGCCGCCGGCGGCGACTACTCAGGAGCCGACTTCTCCTCCGGCGACTTCGGAGACTTCGGAGGCGGCGGCGACTTCGGGGGCGGCGGGGACTTCGGCGGGGGCGGCGACTTCGGCGGCGGCTTCTGAGCCACCGGCCCGCGCACCCGCCTTCGGGATTTGCGACCCCGGTCCGTACATCCACCGCGACAGCGCCACCCGCACCCGTACGGCCCGACGCACCCGGCGTCGTACCCCCTGTTCGTCCTCGGCCGGAGGCGGCTCCAGCGGGGCGGGCTGGTCGTGGTGGGTCAGGCGGAAGCGTTCCGACGGGGAGAGGGGCTCGTGGAGTTCGACGTACTCGCCGTGCGGAAGGCGCCGGACGCGGCCGGTCTCGCGGCCGTGCTCGACCTTGTCGCGGTCGCGGCGCTGGAGGCCCAGGCAGATTCGCTTCGTGACGACGAAGGCGAGCACCGGGCCGGCGAGCAGGAGGACGCGCGCAGTCCAGGTGATGGTGTTCACCGAGAGGTGGAAGTGCGTGGCCCACAGGTCGTTGCCGCCGGCGGCGAGCGCCACCAGGAAGCCGGTCAGCCAGGCCACGCCCAGGCCGGTGCGGACCGGACGGTTCCGGGGCCGGTCCAGGAGATGGTGCTCGCGCCGGTCGCCGGTGATCCACGCCTCGAAGAACGGATAGGCTCCGATCAGGACCAGCCACAGCGGGAAGGCGAGCAGCGGGATCAGGATGCCGAGGACCAGCGTGTGACCGCCCACGGTGATCTCCCAGCCGGGCATCACCCGGACCAGGCCCTCCGCGAAGCCGAGGTACCAGTCGGGCTGCGCGCCCGTGGACACCTGGTCGGGTCGGTAGGGGCCGTACAACCAGACCGGGTTGACCGAGGCGACCGCCGCGATCAGCGCCACGACGCCGAACACGAGGAAGAAGAAGCCGCCCGCCTTCGCCACGTAGACGGGGAAGAACGGCTGGCCCACGACGTTCTGTTCGGTCTTTCCGGGGCCCGCGAACTGGGTGTGCTTGTGGTGGAAGACCAGGATCAGGTGGAGGACGACGAGCGCCGCCATGACGCCCGGCAGCAGCAGGACGTGGATCGAGTAGAAGCGGGCCACGATGTCGTGCCCGGGGAACTCGCCGCCGAAGAGGAAGAACGACAGATACGTGCCGACGACCGGCACGGACAGGGTCATCCCCTCGATGAGCCGCATCCCGGCGCCGGACAGCAGGTCGTCCGGCAGCGAGTAGCCGAGCAGTCCCTCGAACAGCGCGAGGAACAGCAGCAGCCAGCCGAACACCCAGTTGACCTCGCGCGGCTTGCGGAACGAGCCGGTGAAGAAGTGCCGCATCATGTGCACGAACATCGCCGCGACGAAGATCAGCGCCGCCCAGTGGTGGATCTGCCGGATCAGCAGCCCGCCCCGCACGTCGAAGCTGATGTCCAGGGTGGAGGAGTACGCCTCCGACATCCGGATGCCGTTCAGCGGCACGTAACTGCCGTGGTACTCCACCTCGTTCATGGACGGGTGGAAGAAGAGGGTCAGATAGACGCCGGTGAGGATCAGGACGACGAAGGTGTAGAGGCAGATCTCGCCCAGCATGAAGGACCAGTGGTCGGGAAAGATCTTCCGCAGGTACTTCCGCCCGAGGCCGTACACCCCGAGCCTGCCGTCCGCCCAGTCGGCGATCCGCTCGCCCGCCCCCGCGTCCCGGACAGTGCTCCTCGTCGTGCTCCCTGTCCTGCTCCCCGTAGTGCTCTCCGTCATGAAGCGCGCCTCCCGTGAGTGCTCACTACGGGGACCGGTGGCGGCCCCCGATTCGTGACATCACGGCGCGCTGTGTGACCCGGTTCACACGGTGGGCCGCCAGGTGTAGCGGACGTCGGGCTCCCGCTCCTCGTTGCGCGCGCCGTCCGTCCACTCGGTGGCCACGAAGCCGTGCCGCTCGTAGAAGGCCCGGGCCCGCGCGTTCACCTGGAACGTCCACAGGTCGAGCCCGTCCGGGCGCAGCTCCTTGGCCAGCGCGAGCAGCCGTCCGCCGAGCCCGCGCCCCTGCCGGTCCGGGTCCACGTACAGCTGGTCGAGCTCGCCGCCGTCGAGCACCAGCAGGCCCGTCACCGCGCCGTCCTCCTCGACGGCCACCCATGTCTCGTGATGTGGCACGACGACGTGCGTGAACCAGCCGCGCACCCCGTCGTCGTCGTGCGCGCGCCGCACGGTCGGCAGCGCGGCGGCGAAGGAGCGCAGCCAGACCTCGGCAGCGGGGAGCGCGTCGGCCGGTTCGGCGCGGCGCAGGGTCGTCGTCTCGGGGTGCAAGCGGGTCCTCCAGGTGGACATGCGGGTTCAGGTGCGATTGAGGGTGCGGGTCACGCCCGCGACGACGGCCGTGGTCAGGATCCAGCCGATCGCGATCATGCCGTACGCCAGGTTCTGCACCCAGGGCCGGTCCCAGTGCCACACGTCCCGCTGCCCCAGTCCGCCGACCGGGATCAGCAGGTCCAGTGCGTAGGCGACGGGCTGGAACGGCGGGCCCTCGCCGGGCTTGTTCGGTACGGGGGTGTGGGCGCGGAAGACGAGGGAGCCGAGCAGGGTGAGCAGGGCCAGCCAGATCCCGGCCAGCCAGGGGCGGTAGCCGTAGCCGACCGTGGCGTCGAGCAGCCCGCCCCAGATCCGCCCGGCGGGCCCCAGCGTCGCGCGCCGCCGCCGCTCCCGCACGAGCAGCACGCGGCGGGCCTCGTCCTCGTGGCCCAATCTCCGGTAGTGGGCGGCCAGTTGCTCGTACGGCTGCGGGACGTACTCCGGCTGGAGGTGCAGCCAGGTCAGGCGGTGGGCGCAGTCCTCGCGCTGAGTGGTCGCCGTCGGCTCCAGCCAGTCGTACGTGAGCCCGTCCAGGTACAGCGGGCCGAGCCAGGTGCGGGGGCGGTCCTGGAGCCGGGTCGCCCGTGCGTTGCGCAGGTTCACGGCGCCCGCCGCCGGCCGGGCCAGACGCAGGTCGAGCGCTTCCATCTGGGCGCCGACACACATCAACGACGCGCCGGCGCCCAGGAGTTCGGCCTCGTGGAACGAGAGCAGGTCGTCGATGCGCGCCCCGCGCAGCCGGATCCGCCCGTCGGCGCGGAACCCCTGGTTCATGCGGACCGTCGACGCCCGCAGCGAGTCCCCGAGGAACGCGATCCCGTCCGGGTCCGGCATGACGATCCGCGCCCCGTGCATCCACAGCCCGCCCGGGATCTCGGCGCCCGGCAGTGCGATCCGCCCGTGCGCGAGGAACCCGTCCTCGCAGAACACCCCGCCCTGCATCACGAGCCCGCCCCCGTTCAGGGCGAGTCCCTCCGGCGACACGAGGTGCGCGCGGTCGAGCCGCAGTCCGCCCGCGATGTGCGCGTGCACCAGGTTCACGGCGCCGCGCCGGTCGCCGCCGTCGATCGTGGATCCGCGCAGGTCGAGCCGGCCCGCGATCTGGGCCGTCGGCGCGTGGAAGCGCGGAAGCGTGCACTCCGTGACCGTGAACGCGAGGGTGCTCGCGCCCTCCAGCGTCAGCGGCCCCTCGAACCGGCACCCCTCGAAGCGGACGAGCCGCCTGATCTCCGCGCCGTCCAGCGCCAGGGCGCCCTCGACGCGGGCGCCGCTCAGTATGTAGGGCTCGGATCCCGCCTCCGGATCGAGGACGGCCCGCCGCACCTCGGCGGCGGTGATGATCGGTTCGGGCACGGGCCGCAGCATCCCATGTCCCGCCCCCTCGCACCCGGCGGTGGCGTGAACCTTCCGTCCGCGGGCCGGCGAAACGCCCCGACTTCCCGCCGCTCATCACCACAAGTCGGACTCCGTCGCGAAACGATCAGGTCATCTCTCTAAAACGATCGCATTGAGTGCATGAATGCTCACGGGCTGGCAATGATCGTCGTGGCGTTCACACGCTGCACACCAATCACATCCGTTACACACACGAACGAGATGGAGGAACGGTCGATGGAGAAGAAGACCGAGATCGCGAAGAAGGGCTACGTCGCTCCGGCGATGGTCAAGCAGGGCGACTTCACCAAGGTGACCGCCGGCTACTTCGTCGGCCCCTACAAGGAGTGGATCGTCCGCCGCATCGTCTGACCCGCCGGTGTGACACCCCGCCGCCGACCGAGCAGGACCGCCGCCCAGGAGAGGTGAAGATGCCGCCCGCCCGCCCCGTACAGCCGCCCCATGCGCGCGACTGCTTCGTCGTCCTCCCGGACACCCCGGAGGGGCAGGCGACGGCCGGGCGACTGACGGCGTCCGTCACCGCTCCCGGCGGCAGCCACGCACCGTCGGCGGACGACGACGTGGCCTGGCAGGTGTTCCCGTATCCCTCGGGCCGCCCCTGGGTCATCGTCCGCTCCCGGCTGCGTCGCGTCAGCGGCGCGGTGCGGGGAGCGGACGCCGTCCTCGTCATCGGCCCCGCCCCCGTCGAAGGACTCGCCGAGGAGCTCCGCGCGGGCCGCGACGGCGCGGGACTGCACCACCGCCTGGCCCGCCGCCTGCCCGGCGTGCACCACGTCATCTCCCGTACAGGGGACGAGACATGGGTGCGCGGCACCGCGTCCGGACTGCGCCGGATCCACGCGACCGACGGGCCCTTCCCGCTCGTCTCGGACCGGCCCGCCGTGCTCGCCCACCTCACCGGCGCCGGACTCGACGACACCGCGCTCGCCCTGCGCCTCCTCGACTTCCTGCCCCACCCGCTCAGCGCCCGGCCCGTCTGGCGCGGCCTCACCGAGATCGACCCCGCGCACGCCCTCGTGCTCCGCGCCGACGGCACCCGCGCCACCCGGCGCTGGTGGCACGCGCCGGAAGCCGAACTGCCCATGGCCGAAGGCGCCGCGCGCCTCGGTGACGCGCTCGACCGCTCCGTACGCGCCCATGTGTCCGGCCGCGCCCGCGTCAGCTGCGAACTCTCCGGCGGCTTCGACTCGACCTCTCTCGCGTTCCTCACCCGGCGGGCGGGACCGGCTCACCTGTCCCTGCTGACCGTCGCCTCCCGCGAGAGTCACGCCGAGGACGAGACCTGGGCCCTGCGCGCCGCCGAACTCGCCCGCGCCGAGCGGCCAGACGGCCTCTCCCACGAGATCGTCCCCGGTGACGAGGTGCCCCTCTTCTACGCGGGCGTCAGCGAACAACTCCCCGCCCCCGCCGCCCTCATGGGCGACGAGCCGCTGCCCGTCGCCCCCGCCCGGGCCCGCGCCCGGATGCTCCTCGGGCTCGCCGCGGCGCGCGGCTCCGAGTGCCACATCACCGGGTACGGCGGCGACGAACTGTTCATGGCCCTGCCGACGGTCGCCGGCGACCTGCTGCCCCGGCACCCGCTCGCCGCCTGGAACCGGATCGGCGCCGTACGCCACCAGCTGGGCTGGCCGCTCGCCGCGACCGCCCGCGCCCTCATCGGCCGCGGCTCCTTCCGCGCCTGGCTCGCCGACGCCGTCACCGACGACGTCCTGCCGACCTCCCGCACGCCCCAACTCACCTGGAGCGTGCGCCAGTCGCTGCCGCCCTGGCTCACCGACGACGCCCGCGACCTCGTCCGCGACGCCTTCCGCACGGCCGCCGCCGACGCCGAACCCCTCGCCCCGCGCCCCGGCCGCCACCTCGACCTCGACACCCTCCGCACGGGAGCCCGGCACTTCCAGGCCATGGAGGACTACGGGCTCGGCCTCGGGCTGCCCGTCGCCGCGCCCCTGTACGCCGACCACGTCGTCGAGGCCACCCTCGCCGTACGGCTCACCGACCGGATCGACCCCGCGCGCTACAAGCCGCTGCTCGCCGAGGCCGTGCGCGAGGTCGTGCCGGCTCCGCTGCTCGACCGCACCACCAAGGACCACATGAACAGCGACACCGTCCAGGGCCTGGTCCGGCACGCCGACGAGCTGCGCCGGCTGTGGGAGCCCGGCGCCTCGCGGCTCGTCGGACTCGGCCTCGTCGACCCGGCCCGGCTCGACGCGCTCGCCGCGGACCCGTACTCACCGCTGCACACCCGGTACTCGATCGACTCGACGGTCGCCTGCGAGATGTGGCTGCGCGCGACCGCGATCCCCTCCGCGCACAGAGAGGCGCTCACCCCGTGAAACTCAGGGACGGCATCTCGGTCACCACGACCGACTTCGGGGGCGTGCTCCTCGACCAACGCTCCGGAACGTACTGGCAGTTGAACGAGTCCGGGACGCTCGTCGTCAGCGCGCTCGCCGAAGGGCTCGGGGCGCCCGAGGTCGTCGACCGGCTCGTCGCCGAGTTCGACGTGGAGCGGGAGCGGGCCGAGGCGGACGTCGCCGCGCTGTCCCGGCAGCTCGTCGACGCGCGGATGGCGACGCCGTGAGCACCGAGATGACGATGCCCGGGGGAGGGACGCGCGGGCTGCGGACCCGGGCCGTCGTCGGCGTCGCCCTGCTGGTGGCCCGGCTGCGGCCCGACCGCCTGCGCCGCGTCCTCACGTTCCTCAGCCGTGGGGCGCGGCCCGCGTCCCACGCCACGGCGCTCGCCGCGTACGAGTCCGTCGTGACGACGAGCCGGCGGTGCGCGGGGTGGTACGGGTGCCTGCCGCGCTCGGTCGCCGTCGCCCTGCTGTGCCGTCTGTCGGGGACGTGGCCGGTGTGGCACGCGGGCGTCCGCGCGGCCCCGCCCTTCGCTCCGCACGCCTGGATCGAGGCCGAGGCCCGACTCGTCGGTGAGGCCGCGACCTTGGACGAGTACCGCCCCCTGATGTCGGTGGCCCCCAGCTCCCGCTGACCCCAGAGGGCGCACGAAGTGCGCCTTCAGGGGCGCGGGGCCGCAACGATCAGCGGCGCCGCCGCGTGGGCGCGATCAGCCACGACGCACCGTCACCCACCCACGGACCAGAAGACCTACGGCGCGAGGAGACCGCAAACGTGCCCGCACCGTCCGCCCGCCTCCTCGCCCACGCCCGCCCCCACCTCCGCCCCCTCCTGACCGGAGGTCTCCTCGCGCTGTTCGGGGACGCCGCCGGCCTGGCCATCCCCCTGATGGCCAAGTACGCCGTCCAGGCCTTCGCGGAGGACCGGTCGGCGGCCCCCGCCCTGCTCCTGCTCACCCTGATCGTCGCGGCCGGCGCCGCACTGACCGCGACCGGCACATACCTGATGGCCCGCACCGGCGAGAGCGTCGTGCTCGGAGCCAGGAAACGCCTGGTCGCACGGATGCTGAGGCTCAAGGTCGCGGCCGTCGACCGGCTGACCCCCGGCGACCTCCTCACCCGGGCCACGAGCGACACGACCCTGCTGCGCACCGTCCTGTCCCGCAGCCTCGTCGAGTCCGCGACCGGCGCCCTCACCCTCCTCGGCACCGTGGTCTTCATGGGAGTCATGGACCTGGTGCTGCTCGGAGTCACCCTGCTCGTGCTGACCCTGATCGCGGCAGCGCTCGCGCTGCTGATGCCACGCATCCGCCGCGCGCAGACCCAGGCGCAGGAAGCGGTGGGTGAGATGGGCTCGGCGCTCGACCGGGCGTTGCAGTCGTTCCGCACGGTGAAGGCGAACGGCGCCGAGGAGCGCGAGGAGGCGGCCGTCATCGGGGCGGCCGGGCGGGCGTACGCCAAGGGCCTGACCGTGGCGCGCTGGACCTCGGTGTCGGACGTGTCGACGCTGATGTCGGTGCAGCTCGCGTTCCTGTGCGTGATCGGCGTCGGCGGCGCCCGCGTCGCGTCGGGGGACCTGGACCTGTCGTCGCTGGTCGCGTTCCTGCTGTACCTGTTCTATCTCGTGGGCCCGCTCGGCCAGTTGGCGGAGGGCTGGGTCGGTCTGAACAGCGGTCTGGCGGCGCTCGGCCGCATCGCGGAGATCGAGGACCTGCCGGGCGAGACCATGACCGGCACCCGCCCCGCGGCGCACGCGGCCGTCAAGGCGCGCACCCGGCGCAAGGCGAAGCGCAAGTCCCGCGTCCCGCTGGACGTCACCTTCAAGGACGTGACGTTCGCCTACGACGAGGACCGCGCCCCCGCGCACGACGGCATCACCTTCCACGCCCCGGCCGGCGGCCTCACGGCTCTGGTCGGCCCGTCGGGCGCGGGCAAGTCGACGGTGTTCGCGCTCCTGGAACGGTTCTACGACCACGACGAGGGGACCCTCACGGTCGGCGGCCGCGACATCCGCGACTGGCCGCTCGGCACCCTGCGCGGCGCGCTCGGCTACGTGGAGCAGGACGCTCCCGTCCTCGCCGGCACCCTGCGCGACAATCTCCGCTACGCGGCCCAGGACGCGACGGAGGAAGAACTGGCGGACGCCGTACGGCGCACCCGCCTCGGCGATCTCGTGGCCCGGCTCCCGGACGGCCTGGACACGCCTGTGGGCCACCGGGGCGTGCTGCTCTCCGGCGGCGAACGTCAGCGCGTGGCGATCGCGCGGGCCCTGCTGCGCCGCCCCCGGCTGCTGCTGCTCGACGAGGCGACCGCGAACCTGGACGCGGTCAACGAGCAGTACCTGCGGGAGGTCGTGCGCGACCTCGCCCCGGACACGACGGTCCTGGTGATCGCGCACCGGCTGTCCACGGTCGTGGACGCGGACCGGATCGTCGTCCTGGACGGCGGCCGGGTGCGGGCCCAGGGGACCCATGCCGAACTCGTCGAGAAGGACGCGTTGTACGGCGAGTTGGCGGCCACGCAACTCGTGGCCGCCTCAACTCACTGAAACCGCGGGACTCAGGCGTTCTTGATGGCCGAGATGTCGAAGTTCAGCTTGATCTTGTCCGAGACGAGGACGCCACCGGTCTCCAGCGCCGCGTTCCAGGTCAGACCCCACTCGGAGCGCAGGATCGTGGCCTTGCCCTCGAAGCCGACGCGCTCGTTGCCGAACGGGTCCTTCGCCACGCCGTTGAACTCGAGGTCGATGGTGAGCGGCTTGGTGGTGCCGAGGAGCGAGAGCTCGCCGGTGATGCGGTAGTCGTCGCCGCCCAGGGACTCGGCGGACGTCGAGCGGAACGTCATCGTCGGGAACTCGTCCGTCTTGAAGAAGTCGGAGCTCTTCAGGTGACCGTCACGGTCGGCGTTGCCCGTCTCGATGCTCTCCATCTGCACGTCGAAGGAGGCCGTGGACTTGGACGGGTCCGAGCCGTCCAGGTGGAGCGAGCCCGTGAAGTCGGTGAAGCTGCCCTTCACGTTCGTCACCATGGCGTGGCGCGCGACGAAGCCCAGCGTGGTGTGGGACGGGTCGACCGTGTAGTCGCCGGTCAGCGCGGCGAGGTCCGGACCGGCCGAGGTGGCGGCAGCGGCGGGGGTGGCGGTGGTCTCGTTCTTGCGGCCGAAGATGCCCATGACGTGCTCCTTGGGGACGGGGTGGCACGGTGGTGCCGGAGTGGTTGTTGAAGGTTTAACTTTCAACGTGCTTCGACTGTAGCGCGATTAAGTTCAATGTTCAACATCAGGCGCAACGCATCCCTCCGATTACACCGCGTGAGGCTCCGGCGCGCGCGGCCGGACGCGCGTAGAACCGAGTACCGGCGCCCGGGCTTGGACTTACGGAAGCCAGTTGTTGGACTGCGGGCCCGCCCGGCGGCCCGCGCCGTTGACCCGCCTCCCGGTGCGCGGATACCCAAGGCCTCATGTCCCGAAGATCTCGCGCCACCCACGCCCTGGTCCTGGCGACGGCCCTGAGCATCGCCCTCGCGTCGCCGGCCCTGGCCGTCGAGCCGCCGGACGCGGCCCCCGCCGGCCTCGTCCTCACCTCCTCGCAACTGCGGGTCACTGTGGCCGAGGACTTCCCCCGCGTCCTGTCCTACGAGAACGTGGCCGACGGATCCCGGCTGCTCGGCAGCACCCGGGCCGTCACCGAGGTCACCCTCAACGGCAAGGCCTATCCGGTGCGCCTCGCGGGCGCCCCGAAGACGGAGGGCGCGAGCGCCGCGTACACCCTGGAGTTCCCCGACCTGCCGGGCGTGCAGCTCGACGCCTCGCTCACGGTCGGCGGCCGGGCCACGACCTTCAAGGTCACCGCCGTGCGCGACACCGACGCCTTCCGCGTCGGCACCATCGACATCCCCGGCCACGACCTCGTCTCCGTGGGCAGCGCCGACGGCGGAGCCGCGACCGCCTTCACCAGGCTCGACCCCGACTCGACCCGCACCGCCGACGTCTTCGGCAAGGTCACCGACACCACCCCGGCCGAGACCGCCGCGTCCGGCGCCTCCTACGCCCTGGTCAACACGGGCAAGCTGGCCGCCGCCGTCGAGTCGAACTCCGCGTACGACAAGCCGAGTGGCCCCACGAACGGCGACGACGCCCGCTTCTGGCACCAGGCCCGCAAGGAGAGCGACGGCACCACCCGTGTCGGCGTCTGGTCCGGCCAGTGGACCTACCGCGGCGCCGGAGCCCCGGCCCCCGCCACCGGCGAGAACCTGCCCTGGGCGAAGGTCGTCGTCACGCCCGACGCCAACGGCGACGGCGCGGTCGACTGGCAGGACGGCGCCGTCGCCTTCCGCGGCATCGGCATCACGCCCCAGGGCGCGGACGCGACCGCGGACCGGGTCATCACCCACATCCCGTTCAACTTCGCGAGCCAGGCCCAGCACCCGTTCCTGCGCACACTCGACGACGTCAAGCGGATCGGGCTCGCCACCGACGACCTCGGCCAGTTCGCGATGCTCAAGGGCTACCAGTCCGAGGGGCACGACTCCGCCCACCCCGACTACGGCGGCAACACCAACAAGCGGGCCGGCGGCCTCAAGGACCTCAACACCCTGCTCAAGGCGGGCAAGAAATACGGCGCCGAGTTCGGCGTGCACGTCAACGCCACCGAGGCCTACCCCGTCGCGCGGCACTTCGGCGACCAGCTGGTCGACCCCAAGAAGCCCGGCTGGAACTGGCTCGACCAGAGCTACTACATCGACCAGCGCCGCGACATCAACAGCGGTGACCTCGCCGCCCGCTTCAAGCAGCTGCGCGACGAGACCGACAAGAACCTCACCACGGTCTACGTCGACGTCTACTACACGCACGGCTGGATCGCCGAGAAGACCGCCGAGGCCATCAACGGCCAGGGCTGGAACCTCGCCACCGAGTGGGCCGACAAGTTCGAGCGGCAGTCCGTCTGGTCCCACTGGGCCAACGACCTCGACTACGGCGGCGCCACCAACAAGGGCCTCAACTCGAAGATCATCCGGTTCATCCGCAACAGCGAGAAGGACGTCTGGAACAACGACCCGGTGCTCGGCCAGAGCGCCCTGGTCGACTTCGAGGGCTGGACCGGCGAGAACGACTGGAACGACTTCTACGCCAACGTCTGGCAGCGCGACCTGCCCGCCAAGTTCCTCCAGCACCAGAAGATCACCCGCTGGGACGGCAACGACATCACCTTCACCGGCGGACTGCGCGCCGCCGTCGAGGACGGCAGGCGCACCTTCTACGACCACGGCCGCAAGGTCCTCGACGGGGACCGCTACCTGCTGCCCTGGGCCGCGAAGGACGGCGGCACGAAGCTGTACCACTACAGCAAGCAGGGCGGCACCAGCACCTGGACCGTGCCCCGCGGCAGCTACACCGTCCACAAGCTCACCGACAACGGGCGCGTGAAGACCGGCACCGTCCGCACCGACGCCGACGGGAGGATCACGCTCGACGCCGAGGCCGGACAGCCGTACGTCCTCTACCCGGACGGCGCCACCCCTGCCGCCGGCGACCCCGCCTGGGGCGAGGGCACCGGCCTGAAGGACCCCGGCTTCAACGACGCGCGGCTCACCGGCTGGGACGAGGAAGGCGCCGTCACCCGCCACACCGACGACCACGGCCGCAACAGCGCCCGCCTCACCGGCAAGCCCGAGGCCGGCCTCGCCCAGCGCCTGACCGGCCTCGAACCCGGCCAGCGGTACACCGCCTCCGCCTGGATCGAGGTCGCCCCCGGCGCCGGCCGGCACACCACGCTCTCGATCGCGGGCGAGTCCGCGTCCGTGGACCGCTCCACGCTGCCCAACACCATGGCGGCCAGCGACTGGAGCGGCACGAACATGCAGCGGGTGAAGGTGAACTTCACGGCGCCCGCGAGCGGTTCGGCCGTCCTGAAGATCCACGCCGCGGCCGACGCCCAGGGCACCGCCGTCCGCGCCGACGACGTCCGCGTCGTCCGCAACGCGCCCGCCACACAGGCCGGCACCGTCGTCCACGAGGACTTCGAGGACGTCGACCAGGGCTGGGGCCCCTTCGACAAGGGCGACGCGGGCGGCACCACCGACCCGCGCACCCACATCGCCCAGAAGCACGCCCCGTACACCCAGGCCGGCTGGAACGGAAAGCTCGTCGACGACGTCATCGAGGGCGGCGAATCCCTCAAGTCCCACGAGGAGAACGACGGCGTCGTCTACCGCACCTCACCCGCGACCGTCCCCCTGAAGGACGGCCACACCTACAAGGTCGACTTCGCCTACCAGTCCAGCCACGCCGACGCCTACCAGTGGGTCAGCGGCTACGACCGCGGCGAGGACGCCGTCGAGACCGCCGCCGTCCCCCTCGGACAGCAGCGAACCACCGGCCGCTTCAGCACCACCGTCACCGCCGGCTGCGGCGACACCTGGACGGGCCTGCGCAAGCTGCCCTCGGCCCCCGACGGCGCCGACTTCGTCCTCGACGACTTCACCGTGACCGACCTCGGCCCGGCGAAGGAGCAGGCCGCCTGCGCCACGCTCGACCTCGCCGCGGCGGGAACCCTGGAGCCCGGACAGCCCAACAAGGTCACCGCCACCTTCACCAACCACGAGGCCGAGCAGATCCAGGGCGCGACCGTCACCCTCGGCCTGCCCGAGGGCTGGAAGGCCGAGCCCACCGGGCCCGTCGCCCTCGACCCGGTGGCCCCCGGCACGAAGACCACCGCCACCTGGCAGGTCACCCCGCCCGCCGACGCCCCGTACGAGCCGTACCGGCTGACCGCGAAGGCCGCGTACCAGGTCGCCGGCACCGACCGGGCGCTCGACGCGGTCGCCTCCGTACGGACCCTGCCGCCGCCGCCCACCACCGACACCTACGCCAGCGACCTCGACTGGACCAGCGCAGAGAACGGCTGGGGCCCGGTCGAGAAGGACCTGTCCAACGGTGAGCAGGGCCAGGGCGACGGCACCCCGCTCAGGATCGGCGGCGTCACCTACGCGAAGGGGCTCGGCACCCATGCCCCCGCCAAGGTCCGGTACTACCTCGGCGGACAGTGCGCCTCCCTCACCGCGCAGGTCGGTGTCGACGACGTGCAGACCACCCGCGGCACCGTGCAGTTCTCGGTCCTGGCCGACGGCACGGAGAAGGTGAAGTCGCCCGTCCTCAAGGCGAGCGACAGCGCCTGGTCGCTCACCGCCGACGTCAGCGGCGCCAAGTACGTCGACCTCGTCGTCGGGGACGGCGGCGACGGCAACGGCAACGACCACGCCGACTGGGGCGAGGCCCGCTTCCACTGCGGAAGCTGAGCCCTCCCGGCGCGGGGGACCGGACGGCGGGACTTTGCGGACACGGCCTAGCGGCCCACCGTCCGCTCCCGGCCGTCCGGACCCGGCGCCGGCTTCAGATCCACCTGCACCCGGTGCACCGCGTCATGGCTCACACCGCCGCCGAGCCGCGCCTCCACCACCCCGAGCTTCAGCGCCGCGCCCGCGTCCCCGGCCCGGTGGAACTGCACGGAGAACTCCACGCTCACCTGCCCCACCGTGAACTTCCAGTCGCTGCCCGCGCCCTCCCGCTGCGCCTGCGCGAGCTCCTTGCGCAGCGCCGCGATCGCCTGCGCGAGACCGATCGGCTCCGGCTGATCACTCATCAAGTCCGCCTTTCTGTACGGCACTTGGCTGATGAAGGCGTGTCACGAGTCTAGTGCGGACGCCCCCTGGTGCGTAGCGTGAAGACGATGGCTGAGTTGGCTGCGGACTGGCGGGTGCGCCTGCGGTCGGGGGACGCGGCGGGCGCCTTACTGGGCGCCGGGGTCCTCGTCGACGCGCGCACCGTGCTCACCTGCGCGCACGTCGTCACCCGCCCGGACGCCGCGCTCTGGGCCGAATTCCCCGAGAACCCCGCCCTGCCCTCCGTCGCCGCCCGCGTCCTGGACGACGGCTGGGTGGACGACCGGCACACCGACCCCAGCCGCGACCTCGCCGTCCTGCGCCTGGACAGCCCGCGCCCCGAGGCCCGGCCCGCCCGGCTGTCCACCACGATCCCCGCCGGACTCCCCGTCCGGGCGACCGGCTACGCCGAGCGCTTCGACGACGGCATGACCCTCACCGGCTCCGTCGCCGGGCTGCGCGGCGCCCTCGTCCAGATCGACGCCCGCCACCGCAGGGAAGTCGTCCGCGAGGGGTTCAGCGGCGCCGGCGCCTGGACCGTGTCCCCGGACGGCGACCCCGTCGTCGTCGGCCTCGTCGTCAGCTGGCGCGGCGACCTCGACGAGCCACTCCCCGAGGACAACATCCTCGCGTTCTCCTACCTCATCCCCGTCACACGCATCGCCGAACTCGCGCCCCCCGTACGGGAACTGGCCGCGCCCGACGCCTGGGACCCCGCCTTCGACCGACGCACCCGCGCCTGGCTGGGCGACCCCGGCGCCGCCCCCGTCAAGATCAGCGTCGTCGCCCAGGACGGCGGCCGCGCCCGCACCCTGCACCACCTCGCACACCTCGCCGACCTCGTGCACCGGCCCGCCGAGGCCTCCCGCGAACGGCTCGTCGAACGGCTGCTCGGCCGCGCCCTCACCTTCGCCCCGGGACAGTGGCCCGCCACCCGCGCCTGGCTGCTCGGCGACGGCCCGGCCCCCGCCGCCCCACCCGAAGGGCACGCCCGGGTACTGCTCGTGGACGCCGTCGACGACGCCCACGACCCCGCCCGGCTCGCCCTGCTGCTCGGCCGGCTCGCCGCGTGCGGACTGCGGCTCCTGCTCGTCTTCCGTGACAGCGAGGCGCCGGGCTGGCCGGAGGTCCGCGACCACGTCCTCGAACCGGCCCTCCTCACCCACGCCGACCACCTCCTGACCCGAGCGAAAGAGAGGGAGGCCCGACTCGCCCGGGAGACCGGAGTCCTCGACCCGGCCTCGCTCCCGCACCACACCGCCACGGTCGAACCCCTGATCCTGCGCCGCCGCTCCCTCACGACGATCACCGACCCCGGAACCCGCCTGGCCGCCCTGCGCTCCCTGGTCACCGACCTCCAGTCGGCCCACCCGGGAGGCCCCGCATGAGCCCGCGCCCGTGCCCGCACCGGCGGCTCACCGGGGCCGGCTGTCCCGGGAGCGTGTGCGCCACCGGGTACTGCGGTCACTGCGGGCGCCGGCCCGACGCGCCCGCCCTGCCCTCCCTGGGCGCGCCCCCGTACGGCCCCGACGCGCTGCTCCGGCTCCCCGTGCGCCGCCCGCGCTCGCCCGAGGAACGGCTCGCCGACGGCGCGCACATCGCCGAACAGGCGCAGCGCTGCCGCGCCCCAGACTGCGGCGCCACCATCCCCGTGCTCGACGGACGGCCCGACCGGCAGTACTGCCCGGAGTGCGGCACCGCACAGGCCATGCGGCCCGAGTTCGGAGCGGGCGACACCGTCGGCGGGCAGTACCTGATCAAGGGGCCGGTCGCGCGCGGCGGCCAGGGCTGGGTGTACCTCGCCGAGGACACCCACCTCGACGACCTCGTCGCCGTCAAGACCCTCCGCGACCGCTACGGCCAGGACAGCGCCGCCCTCGCCGACCTCGAACGCCGCACCCTCATCGCCACCCGCCACCCGAACATCGTGCAGATCCGCGACTTCCTGCCCTCCGAGGAACTCACCGGCGGCCACATCGTCATGGAGGACGTCGGCGACCACACCCTCCAGTCCGTCGTCGACGCCGTCCGCCGGGGCCGCGAGACCCTCGACATCGAACACGTCGCCGCCTACGGCATCCAGCTCCTCGGCGCCCTCGCCCACCTGCACGACCGGGACAGCTTCTACGGCGACATGAAGCCGTCGAACGTCGTCCACGTCGGCGACCGCGTCAAGGTCATCGACCTCGGCGGCGTCCGCGAGGCCGGCCGCACCGAACCGGCCCTGCACGTCACCCCCGGCTTCCACGCCCCCGAACTCGGCGGCGAACTCACCCTCGCCAACGACCTCCACACCGTCGGCGTGACCCTGCGCGTCCTCGCCGCCCAGGCCGTCCGCGACGACGTCCCCGGACTCGGCGCCACCTCCTTCGACGGCGTCGTCGCCCGCGCCACCCGGACCGTCGCCGAGGGCACCCGGTTCCGCGACGCCCGAGAAATGGCCGACCAACTGCGCGGCGCGCTCCGGGAGATCAGAGCCCTGCGCGGCAAGGCCGCCACCCCCGAACCGTCCGTCGCCTTCGACCCCTCGCCCGAGTGGCTCGGCGAACGGCTCGGCGACGTACCCACCACCGAGACCCTCGCCCGCCGCCGCCCCGGCCGCCCCCGCAGCGGCGCGCCACCCCTGCTCCACCCGCTCGACCCCGGCCGGCCCACCCCCGTCGAGATCGCGCGCCGGCTCCCCGTGCCCAAACGGTTCGTCGACGACAAGCGCACCCCGAACTTCGGCGTCAGCGGCGGCTACGCCCCCACGACCCGGCTCGGCCAGGACCCCGACAAGGAACGCTCCGCCGAGATCTGCCTGCACAACATCCGCGTCGCCCTCGGCACCGGCCCCGCCCCCGACCTCACGGGCGCCGAGGCCGACCTGGCCGAGGCCGAGGCCATCCCGGGCCCCGAGGACGTCCGCCGCTGGCGCCTCGAATGGCACCGCGGCCTCATCGCCCTCGCCCGCTTCGGCACCGACGGCCGCCACCCCGACCTCGCACTGGCCCGCACCTCCTTCGAACGGGTCCGCGCCGACCTCCCCGGCGACTACGCTCCCAAACTCGCCCTCGCCTACGTCCACGAATGCGCCGCCCACACCGGCGGCCCGGATGCGGCCGCCGCCCGCGCCACCGCCCGCGACCTCTTCCACGCCGTCCACCTGCGCAACCCCGCGCACTGCGGCGCCGCCCTGGGCCTGGCCCGGCTCGCCCTCGACGCCCGCGACCGCGCCGGCGCCCTCGCCGCCCTGGACCGCGTCCCGCCCGGCACCCGGGGCCGCGCCCTCGCCCGGCGCGCCGCCACCCGCATCGGCGCCGCGTGCCTGGGCCCCGAACCCGGCGACCTCCCCGCCCCCGGAGCCGCCGCGGCCGTCCTCGCCGCCCAGGAGGCCGACCGCGCCCTCCCGCCCCAGGAACGCGAACTCCACCTCTCCACCGGCGACGAACTGCGCCTGCGCATCGAGGTCACCGAATGGCAGCTCGCCGCGCTCCACCTCACCCACGGCGCCACCGGCGACCCCACGGCCCGCGCCCTCCTGCGTTCCTGGCGCCGCCCCGTACCGCCCACCCCCGCCCACGAGGTCCGCGCCCGACTGGCCGACGACTACCTCGAACTCGCGGCCGACACCCCCGACGAGGACCTCAGCGAATCCCTCGTCGAACACGCCCACGCCGTCCGCCCGCTGACCCTCCGATGACGCCGGCCGGCTCCCGACGACCCCCGAGGACCCGATGACACCCCCGGCCACCTCAGGACCGGCCAGGACCACCGACGGCGGGCCCGCGGCCCCGTACGACACGACGCTCGTCGTCCGCGTCGACGAGCCCGACCTCGTGCCCGATCGCCGCGTCCCCGGCGAACCGGCCACCCTGCGCGCCACCCTCCAGGTCACCGCCTCCGACGGCGCCGACGGGGACGCCGCGGATCCCCGCGCCCTCGCGGTGGCGCTGGCCCTCGACCTCGGCCAGGAACGGCGGCCCGAGCTGGTGCGGGCGGTGCGGGAGGCGCTGCCCGCCCTGCCGGCCGGGGCCCACTTCGCCGTACTGGCCGCGGGGCCCGGGCGCTACTACCCCGACGCCGGCCAAAGCGCCTGGGCCCCGGCCGACCGCGACCACCGCCGCGCCGCTGTCTTCGCCCTCGGCGCGGCCCCGCTCGCCCCGGCCGCGACGCCGCGCACCACCGGCTACGACGGCTGGCTCGCCGCAGCCCGCGAACTGTTCGCCGGCTGCGAGCGCCCCCTGCGGCGGCTGCTCCTCGTCACCGACGGGTCCGCCACCCGCGCCGACGCCCTCGACCGTGAACTCGACGCGTGCGGCGCGGAGTTCGGCTGCGAGGTCATCGCCGTCGGCGACCGCTGGGACTACCGCCCGCTGGACCGGATCGCCACCCGGCTGCGCGGCACCGCCGAGGCCGCGGGCCCGGACTTCGCGCCGCCCCTGGCCGCCGCCGTACGCCGCGCCTGCCGCCGCGCCGTCCCCGAACTGCCCCTGGAGATCCGCACCCGGCCCGGCGTGGAGCTCGACTCCCTCGTGCAGTTCACCCCCGAACACCGCCGCCTCGACCCGCATCCGGCCCACCCGACCCACCCGCACCACCACCGCTTCGCCGCCCTGCCCTGGGACCCGTCGGGCGCCCCCAGCGAGTTCCTGCTGACCCTGCGCGCCGACGACACCGCAGACGTGCTCGGCGAGGAACTCCAGTTCGCGACGGTCTCGCTCGGCGACCTGCACGCCGCCGTCACCGCCCGCTGGCTCGCCCCAGGCCCGCCGCCCGCCCGCACCGCCGCCCACACCCCCGAGGACACCACGGCCGACAGCCGCATCCTCGACTCACGCCACCGCATGGTCGACCACCTCCAGAAAGGCCTCGAAGCGCTCGACGCCGGACGCCGCACCGACGCCGAGGAACACCTCGGCCGGGCCGCCGCGGCCGCGCACCGGCTCGGCGAGGACTGGGTGCTCGACGAGATCCGCGCACACGCCCGGATCATCGACGCCGCCACCGGCCGGACCGAGGCCCGCCTCCCCGCCGACCCCCACCGCATCGGCGTCACCCTCCTGCACCTGAGCACCCGCTCCGCCGGCCGGGGCCCCCGCCGCCCCCACCCCGGCGGCGCCACTCCCACGGGCCCCTGCCCAGACCCGGCCTGCGCCGAGCCGGCGGTCCCCGGAGCCCGCTACTGCGTCCGCTGCGGAAGGCGACTGACATGAGCGCGCTCGGCCGCACGATCGGTTCCGTCGTCCGCGCCCAGCGCGCCCTGAGCACTCGCCGGCTGCTCCACCGGCACCTGTGGCTGTTCCTCGTCTGCGCGATCGCCGGCGTCACCCTCCTCACCGCGGTCGCCGTGCCCGCCCTCGACGCGCGGGCCCGCCGGATGCGCGTCGAGACCGCCCCCTCCGCGCAGGGCGCCGTCGCCGTCCGCCTCGCCGTGCTCCGCGCCGATCAGGAAGCCCGCCGGTCCATCGAGCTGGGCATCGCCCCGACGGTCGGCGCGGGGGAGGGCGCCGAGAGCCAGCTCGCCGCCGCGGACCAGGGCCTGACCCGGTTCGCCGACCACGCCGTCGGGGGAGTCGGACAGAACGTCTCCGCCGTCAACGGCATGCTCGTCACCTACGGCAACGCCGTCACCGCCGCCACCGTCACCTACCGTGACGACCCGCGGATGCGGTCGGAGAAGCTCGCCGAGGCCCGCGCCCTGCTGAAACGCCCCGACACCGGCATCCTCGCCCGCCTCGAACAGATCGCCCGCGACGAACAGAGCCGGGCCCGCCGGCTGGCCGAGCCCTCCTTCCCGCTCGTCGCCGCCTGGGCCGGAGCCCTCCTCGCCCTGGGCGCCGCGGCCGCCCTCGCCTTCAGCGCCGCCGCTGTCGTCCGGCGCCGCTGCGGCCGGGTGCTCGCCCCCGCGATCCTCGCCGGCGGCGCGGGCATCACCCTCCTCGCCGGGCTCTCCGCCGGACTCGCCGTCCACACCGCCCTCGCCCTGGACGGCACCCGCGACGACCTCGCCGGCACGCTGCGCACCGGCCTCGCCGCGGGCCTGGGCGACGCCTCCGGCGTCCTCGACACCGCCCAGAAGACCGTCGCGGGCGCCGGGACCCCCGCTCTGTCCGGCTCCGGCTGGTGGAACGTCGCGTACATCGTCCTCGGCGGCGCCGTCGTGTGCGCCACCGTCGCCGGCCTCGTCGTCCGGCTCGTCCAGGACTACCCGCGCCGCCCCGTCGACTGGACCTGGGCCCGCCGGATCGGCCGCGCCGCCACCCGCACCCGGCGCCGCCGCCGCGCCCTGGCCCTGGCCGCCGTACTGACCGTGGTGGCGCCCGTCGCCGTCCCCCTGGCCCTGCCCTCCGACCCGGTGGTCACCGTCCTCGGCACCTGGACCGGCCAGGAGGCCCAGCGCTTCCGCACCCTCATGGAGGACCACGGCATCAAGGTCGACTACGAGGGCACCCCCGCCCAGCGGGAGGTCCTGCTCGCCCGCGTACAGGCGGGCGACCCGCCGGACATCGCGATCATGCCCGGCATCGGCGAGCTCGCCGGCTACGGCGCCGACCAGCTCCTCAAGCCCCTCGACGACGCCCTCGAAGGCATCGACCCGGAGCGGGACTACGCGGGGCCGTGGAAGCCGGCGGGAGGCAAGGGCGCCACGTACTGGTGGCCGGTCAACGCCAACCTCAAGAGCATCGTGTGGCGCACCCCCGGACAGCGGGGCCCCGCCGCCGACCTCGCCTCCTGGTGCCTGGGCCTCGGCGAGGACGGCGCCGCGGGCTGGCCCGGCACCGACTGGATCGAGGACCTCCTGCTCCAGGACGCGGGCCCCGGCCCCTACACGCGATGGGCCCGCGGCACGGTCGACTGGACCGACCGGCACGGCCCCGTCCGGGACGCCTGGCGGCGCTGGGCCGACTTCCTCGCCACCGACCGGAAGCACGCCGCGGACGCCCTCACCACCGACTGGCGCGGCCCCGGCGCCCTGAAGAAGAACGGCGGGGACTTCCGCGAGGAGAAGCACTGCGCCTACGAACACCAGGGCTCCTTCGCCCGCGGCGAGGACGGCGCCACGATCGAGGACTCCGCCCGCCTGCTCCCCGGCGGCCCCCACCCCCGGCGCGGCTACGAGGTGTCCGGCGACTTCGCCGCCCTCTTCGACGACCGGGAACCGGCCCAGCGGGCCCTGCGCGTGCTGTTCTCCCAGGAGGTCCAGCAGGACTGGGCCGACGAGGGCACCATGTACTCGGCCATGACCCCGGTCATGGAGAAGATCGGCGGGCGGGAGGGCGAGGACGACACGGCCCGCGCCGTCTACCGCCGCTTCCGGCAGAACGACGTACCGCGCTGCCTCGACGCCTCGGACGTCATGCGGCCCATGCTGCGCGACGCCTTCCACGAAGCGGCCCTGAAGACCGTCGCCGCGGTCGCCGGCGACGGGAGTCTGTCCCAGGCGGAACTCGACGGCATCCTGAAAGGCGTGCAGAGCGTGCAGAACGCGGACACACCAACAGGCGACGGCGAATCGGTGAACAGGAAGCTCGTCGTCTGCAGCGGGGCTTTATAGGGTCCGTACAACGCCAGGGGGCCTCGCGCAGTCGATGACCGCCGGTTTTCGTCCACAACTGTCAGGGCTCACCAGGAAACGGCGCCGGAGACTGTACGGAGTCGACGGGCGGTTTTCCTTGGTGGGCTTCGTAAGGTCACTACATGACCGTTTTGGACGACACCGCCTCGAACCCCGGCGACGAGCCCACCGACGCGCGTGGGCGCGTGGCGGAGCTGCACGCGATCCGTGAGCAGGCTCTGGCCGGCCCGAGCGAGAAGGCGACCGAGGCGCAGCACGCCAAGGGGAAGCTGACGGCTCGGGAGCGGATCGCGCTGCTGCTGGACGAGGGTTCGTTCAACGAGGTCGAGCAGCTGCGCCGGCACCGGGCCGTGGGTTTCGGCCTGGAGGCGAAGAAGCCGTTCACGGACGGTGTGATCACCGGCTGGGGCACGGTCGAGGGCCGTACGGTGTTCGTGTACGCGCACGACTTCCGGATCTTCGGCGGTGCGCTGGGCGAGGCCCACGCGACGAAGATCCACAAGATCATGGACATGGCCATCGCGGCCGGTGCCCCGCTGGTCTCCCTGAACGACGGCGCGGGCGCCCGTATCCAGGAGGGCGTCTCCGCGCTCGCCGGGTACGGCGGCATCTTCCAGCGCAACACCCGCGCCTCGGGTGTCATCCCGCAGATCTCCGTGATGCTCGGCCCGTGCGCGGGTGGCGCCGCCTACAGCCCGGCGCTCACCGACTTCGTGTTCATGGTCCGTGAGACCTCGCAGATGTTCATCACGGGTCCGGACGTGGTCAAGGCGGTCACCGGCGAGGAGATCACCCAGAACGGGCTGGGAGGCGCGGACGTGCACGCCGAGACCTCCGGCGTCTCCCACTTCGCGTACGACGACGAGGAGACCTGCATCGCCGAGGTCCGCTACCTCCTGTCGATGCTCCCGCAGAACAACCGCGAGAACCCCCCGACCGTCGCCTCCGACGACCCCGCCGACCGCCGCTCCGAGGTCCTCCTCGACCTCGTCCCGGCCGACGGCAACCGCCCCTACGACATGACCAAGGTCATCGAGGAACTCGTCGACGACGGCGACTACCTCGAGATCCACGAGCGCTGGGCCCGCAACATCATCTGCGCCCTGGCCCGCCTCGACGGCCAGGTCGTCGGCATCGTCGCCAACCAGCCGCAGTCGCTGGCCGGCGTCCTGGACATCGAGGCGAGCGAAAAAGCTGCCCGCTTCGTCCAGATGTGCGACGCTTTCAATATCCCGATCGTGACGCTTCTCGACGTCCCGGGCTTCCTGCCGGGCGTCGACCAGGAGCACGGCGGGATCATCCGGCACGGAGCGAAGCTGCTCTACGCGTACTGCAACGCGACCGTGCCGAGGATCTCGCTCATCCTGCGCAAGGCGTACGGCGGGGCCTACATCGTCATGGACTCCCAGTCCATCGGTGCGGACCTCACTTACGCGTGGCCCACGAACGAGATCGCGGTAATGGGCGCGGAGGGCGCGGCCAACGTGATCTTCCGCCGGCAGATCGCGGACGCCGAGGACCCCGAGGCCATGCGGGCCCGCATGGTCAAGGAGTACAAGTCCGAGCTCATGCACCCGTACTACGCGGCCGAGCGCGGACTGGTCGACGACGTCATCGACCCCGCCGAGACCCGCGAGGTCCTCATCAAGTCCCTGGCGATGCTCCGCACCAAGCACGCCGACCTGCCGTCCCGCAAGCACGGCAACCCGCCGCAGTAGCGGCCACCCGACCTTCCGTTCCTTCCTCCCGACCTAGGAGACCTGCCGCAATGTCGACTCCTGACATCCGCGTCGAGAAGGGCCACGCCGAGCCCGAGGAGGTCGCGGCCCTGACCGCGATCCTCCTGGCCCGCGCCGCCACGTCCCCCGAGGCCCCGTCCCACCGCGGCCGCACGGACAAGGCCGGCTGGCGCCGGCTGGAGCGCGAGCCCGGCTTCCGCGCCCCGCACAGCTGGCGCTGACGCCCGGACCGTTCACGCGACGTGGCCCCGCCCGCCCCGAGAAGGGGGTGGCCGGGGCCACGTCGCGTCGTGTCAGTCGAGCAGCCCGATGACCACCTCGCTGATGCCCCAGATGATGAGCACGACCAGGAGCAGCAGGACGACATTGGTCAGACAGCCCAGGACGGTACCGTTCTCGGCCGTCTTCTGGGCTCCGGTGTCGGGGGCGGCGGCACCAGCCTTCGAGGCCCTCGCCTTCGTCGCTCCCGTTCTCGTGGCTCCGGTGCTCGTGTTCTTGGCGCTCGTGCTCCCGGTGTTCGTGGCCTTGGCGTTCGTGGACCTCGGGTTCGTGGCCCTGGCGCTGGTGGGACCGGTGCTCCCGGGGGAGGCCGACTGCTTCGTCCCACCCGCGTTCCCCGGTCCGGTCGTCTTCTTCTGTTCCTTCTGCGGCGGAGGCTTGGGGCCGGACGCCGGCGCCGACTTCCGCGGGGGAGGCGCACCGGGGGCGGACGCCGTGGGCCGCGCCCGCGTGCTCGTCGTGGCCCTGCGGCTGGCCCGGGGCCGGTGGGAGGAGGCCGAGAACGGATCCGGCCGCCCCTCGCTCCGGCGCGCGCACCACGGACACCGCGCGAGATGACCCCCGTAGTAGTGGTCCGGCGCCGTGGCGCACTGGACGACCCCGGCGCGTGCCTCGTCGAGCGCGGCGAGCCAGGCCGCCGAGTTCGGCCGCCGCTGCGGCCGGCGCAGCCCCGGCCCGAACGCGGCGCAGGCCAGCTGGTGCAGGCGAGGCGGCAGCACGCCCGGCGAGATGCGCTGCGACGGCACGGTCACCCGGTCCGGATGGATGAGGAAGCTGGTACCGGTGAGGATGTTGTCTTTCCGCGTGGACTCCTCGGTGCCGTACTTAGGTGCCCCGTCGAAGGGGTGACTGCCCGCGGTCAGCAACTGGTAGACGAGGATCGCGAGGGCGAAGTCGTCCGAGTGGCGGGACGGCTGTTCACCGGCGTGCCGCTCCGGGCCCGCGTAGTCGTCAGTGAACACGTCGCAGCCGAACCGCTCCCCGGTCAGCCGGTCGGTGAACGCGAACGAGTCGCAGTCCAGCAGGGTGATGTAGCCGTTCTTGTCCGAGAACGCGTTCGTGCTGGAGAGGTCGCCGATCACGAACCCCTCGGCGTGCAGCTGCGCCGTCATGTACGCGAGGTTGGACGCCGCGGCGAGCAGGAACCGCCAGTGCGCGGTGCCCTCGAAGCGTTCGAGCCGGACCTGCTTCTGCAGGAGCCCGTTGAGCGGCACGTGCGCGCTGGGGAGCAGCCGCGTCATCGTGTACCCCACCGGACGGCCGCCGGCCTCCACGAGCTCGGCCGGCCACACCAGCATCGGCGGCTGCCCGGGCACCAGCTCCTCGTCCGCGAGCGGGCGGACCCGCAACATGGCCGCGAGTCTTCGCAGTTGTGCCTCGTCGGGCGAGCGGTTGTAGACCTTCGCCGCGAGCTCCGCACGTTCGGCGACCGCCCAGACGCTGCCCTGGCCGCCCTGCCCCAGCGGTTCGCCGTCACGGGTCACGACGGTTCCGTCGCCGAGGGTCAGAGCGGCACCGTCGGGGACGGAGAAGTCGTCGGTGGTCATGTCCTCACGTCCGTATCGCCCACAGGAGAGTCTTGTCGTCGCCGGTCACCTTGCTGATCTGGTCGGAGGCCAGGAACTCCCTGAGGTGCCGGTCCTCGTCGTCCTGCTCGTAGCCGTCCCGTCCGAGCCGTTGGAAGAGGTGGCCGACGAACGCGTCGTGCGGCAGCGGAGGCCCGGCGGGCGAGTGTTTGAGCAGGGCGTTCGTCATGCCGTCCGTGGACAGCAGGACCCCGTCCACCCCGGCGTCGCGCACGCAGTCGGCCCGCGACTGCGCGAGAGCGGAGGGAGAGCCGAGGAACACGGTCTCGTTCGCGTACTCGCTGCGGGCCGGGGGCCTGGGCAGCAGGTGGTGGGCGGGCCCGGCGGATCCCGTGGTGCGCACCACCACCAGGCCGTCGCCCACGGAGAGATGACCGAGCCAGCCGTCCGCCACCACCACGACGGTCAGCGTCGTCTCGTAGGGTGCAGGGGCGCCCCCGCACCGCTCCAGGAACCGCTCCCGTACCTCCCCGAAGGAGTCCGTCAGCCGGGCCTTGCGCTCCCGCGGATCGGGCAGCCGGGCCCAGTCCGTCGCGACGGGGGCGAACGCCTCCAGAGCCAGCTCGACCGCCCAGCGGGAGCCACTCGCGGAGTGCGGGGCGCTGCCCGCCCCGTCTGCGACGGCGAGGACGAGACCTTCCCGTGTGCGGAGCATCCCGTGGGCGTCCTGGCAGCCGGTCCCCTCCCGCAGGTGCCGATATCCGACGGCACTGACGCCGTGCACCCGCCAGCCGCGATCGCGACCGTCCGGGGGCACCGCGCTCACGCCGGGACCTGCCCGCCGCCCCGGCGCCGCTTCAGCCGCGCGAAGATCTCCTGGAACTCGGCCTCCCCGGCGCCCTCGGCCGTGGCCCGGGCGCTGTGCGACATCGCTGAGAGCAGCTCCTTGAAGGGGAAGCCGTCCAACCAGGCGTGATAGTCGGGGGCCAGCTCCGCCAGCACCGACTCGGCACCGGACTGCCGTTCGCCGACCCCGACGGCGAACAGCCGGAACCGGCGCTCCTGCTCGGCGGCGCGGAGCTCGGGCAGCAGGGCGCGGTAGGCGTACGAGAAGTGGCCCTGCTCGTCGCTCGGGTACCCGTCCGTCACCACACAGATCTGCGGCCGGTAGTACGTCAGCCCCTCGGCCCGCAGCCCCGCCTTGTAGTCGGCGACGACCTCCATCGACAGGCGCAGGGCCCGGTCCATGAGGGTCACGCCGTCCGCGGTCAGCCGGGGCGGGAAGAACTCGTGCGCCGGCACGAACGGGGTGTGCGGCCACTGCGGCGCCGTCGGCCCGAGAGGCGTGTCGCCCTGCCAGACCGCGATGCCGTCCGAACCGCCGAACGTGATCAGCGCGACGTCCACGTTGCCACGCAGATCCAGGTCGTCCTCGAGGCTCTGGGTCCAGGCTGCCAGCGCCTCGTTGAGGGCGGTGATCGCACCGCTCTTGCCGAGCGAACTGGACGTGTCCAGGCACAGCAGCAGCGGCAGCCGCTGGGCGACGTCGAATTCGAAGTCGGTGTACGGGGCGGGAAGCGGAGCGGGATCGGGACTCGGGGAGGAAGGGGGCACGACGGCTCCGTTCGACGGGGACGGGAAAGAAGCAGAAGAGAGGGTGGAGCGGGGAAGCGGGGAAATGTGGTCAGGGCAAGGGGTGGGCTTCGAGCACGTCGTCCTCGGCGTCCGGGCGCACATCGACCCGCACCAGCGCACCGGGCGCGGGGAAGCGCCCGCGCCCGCCCCGCCACCGGGCCCGGAGCAGCGCACCCTGCCACTCGACATAGCCCTCGGGGCGCAGCCAGGTGGCGACGGTCGCGGTCCGCAGACGGCCCCCGCGCGCACCGCCGGTGAGCGCGAGGGTGGCCTCGTCGGCCTCCCAGTCCGTCTCCCGCTCGGGCGCAGGGAGCGAATCGGGCCGCGTCGCGGGCTGATAGCGGCGCGTGTACGGGGAGATGGCCGCGGTCCGTTCGGCCGGTCCGGAGGACTGGGCGGGGCGGGGCCTGTCGTCCGTCACGTCCGGTTCGGGGAGGGATGGTGCGGGCGGAGCACTTCCGGTGACACCGTCGCCGGCGGGGCCCTCTCCCGCGTCCCGCACGTCCCGCGCGTCGTCCGCGCCGGGCACGTCCGGTGCGTTGTCCGTGTCGCGTACGCCGTGCGGATACAGGCCGGCCTGCCGGAACAGGCGCTGCACGACCGCGTCGGCGGTCCGGCCCAGCCGCCTCACGTCCTCGGCCATCGTGCGGCTCGGCTTGGCCCTGCGTCGGCGCCCGCTCGGCGGCTCATCGGCCCCGAAGTCGTGACGGTCCGTCATATCAGGCTCCCTCCGGTCTGCCGTGATCCGTTCCGCGGTCACCCCGACCAGGACGGCGAGCACCACGAGCGCGACGATGATCGAACTGCCCAGCAGGAGCGCGAGAGTTTCCACGGATCACTTCCGTGCGGGGAGGTCGTGGTCGCCCCGGAGCGCGAACCCCAGGTCGTGGCACTCGCGCAGCAGCCGCGCCGACCGCTCGACCAGCGTGTCCAGGACCGAGCGGAAGGCGGCCTCGGACATGTGGCAGACGGTGGGCAGAGTGGCGACCGCGGACAGCAGTGGAGCCTCGCTGCGCGCGTCCCCGAGCACCGCTGCCGGGCTGGCCTCCCGGCTGTTCCACGCGAGGGCGGCCGCGGCGGTCGGCGCGAGCCGGTCCGGCGGGATCAGGCCGCCGTCGGTCACCGCGACGACCAGGGTGTCCCCGGCCCGGCTGACGTCCAGGGTCAGCGCGGGCCGCCCGCTCAGCTGTACGCACAGCGCGCCGTCCTCGGCGAAGAGATCGGCCTCGTGGCTCCGCGCCCAGGACCTGACCAGGTCGGTCCACTTCCCGCCCAGTTCGACCAGCTGTTCATCGGTCATCGCGCAGTACAGCCTTCCTGATCAGATCATGGGTGAGGCCGGCCGCCAGGACGCGCTCGGCGGCCGGGCGCACCGCGCAGGCGCCCGAGGCGGTGGGCACCTGACACCGGTGCGCGGGATGCGCGACCGGCTCCGTCGGCAGCCCGGCCCGGTGCGCCGCCCTGCGGTCGGCCGCCGCGATGATGTCGGTCAGCACCCGCGTCACCTTCCGGAGCGTCGGACGCGCACCGGGGGACTGGGCCAGACAGGAGGCGATCAGCGCGGCCAGGAGCGGAGGGATCCCGCCGAGATCCGGCGGGCTCCGGTCCATCATCCGCTGGAGCGCCGTGCGGCCCGTGCCGAAGGGCGGCCGCCCGGTGGAGGTGAACGCGAGCACGGCGCCGAGCGCGAAGACGTCCACGGCGTCGGTCGGCTCGCGGCAGTCCAGCTGCTCGGGCGCCATGTAGCCAGGAGTGCCCAGAGCCGTGCCCGGCAGGGTGAGACCGCTCGCCGCGACGGAGCGGGCGATACCGAAGTCGATGAGCCGGGGCTCGTCGTCCTCCAGGATGATGTTGGTCGGCTTGATGTCGCGGTGCACGATGCCGCGGCCGTGCACGGTGGCGAGGGCTTCCGCCAGCATCACCCCGAGCCGGGCCACTTCGGCCGGAGACAACGGCCCGTACTCCTGCACCCGGGTGGAGAGGGTGGGGCCGTCGAGGTAGCGGGTGGCCAGCCACAGCACGGGACCGGAGGTCCGGGCGTCGTACACCGGAACCGTGTACGGACTGTGCACCGTACGCAGGGCGTCGACCTCGCGCATGAAGCGCCTGCGGATCAAGGGATCTTCGGCCAGCTCCTCGCGCACCACTTTCACCGCGAGGCGTTGCCCGGCGCGAGTCCGGCACAGATATACCGCGCCCATGCCCCCAGTGCCGAGGCGCCTGACAACGGAGTAATCCCCGATGAAACGCCCGCCCCCGTATGCTTCCATGTCCGCCCCCGAAGCCGTGGAGCCGCCAAAGTACCGGACGTCGCAGGAACACTCAGCAGTTTCGTGCGAGATCGTGCCACGATGACGAAAAGTGGACACGGTGACGAAAAAAGGCCGCCCCGGATGGGGCGGCCTTCCACGGTGCGGGGCAGATCAGCGCAGACGCGCCATGAGCGCGTGCTCCACCAGCGTGATCAGGGCCGACTTGGCGTCCGCGCGGTGGCGGGCGTCCGTCGTGATGATCGGGGTGTCCGGGCCGATCTGCAGCGCCTCGCGGACCTCGTCCGGGTTGTACGGCTGGTTGCCGTCGAAGCCGTTGAGGGCGATGACGAACGGCAGGCCGGAGTTCTCGAAGTAGTCCACGGCCGGGAAGCAGTCGGCCAGGCGGCGGGTGTCGACGAGCACGATGGCGCCGATCGCGCCGCGCACCAGGTCGTCCCACATGAACCAGAAGCGGTCCTGGCCGGGGGTGCCGAACAGGTACAGGATCAGGTCCTGGTCCAGGGTGATGCGGCCGAAGTCCATGGCGACCGTGGTGGTCGTCTTGTCCCCGGTGTGGGTGAGGTCGTCGATGCCCGCGGACGCGGACGTCATCACGGCCTCGGTGCGCAGAGGGTTGATCTCCGACACGGCGCCCACGAAGGTCGTCTTGCCGACGCCGAACCCGCCGGCCACCACGATCTTCGCGGACGTGGTGGAACGACTTGGAGTTGCCGGCCCTCCGCTAGAGCTTGCGAAGTCCACTGAGCACCCTTTCGAGCAAAGTCACGTCTGGCTGGCCGCCGGCGCTCTCGTCGCCGCCGGGCTGATGGATGGCGACCAGGCCCGCCTCCGCGAGGTCGGCGACGAGAATCCTGGCCACACCGAGAGGAATGGTCAGCAGGGCCGAGATCTCGGCCACCGACTTGATCTCCCGGCACAGGTTGCAGATCCGCTGGTGCTCGGGCAGTTGGCCCTGCAACTGGTGCGGCTGCGCGGTGGTGTGCACCAGCGCCTCGATGGCGAGCTGGTAGCGCGGCCTGGTGCGGCCGCCCGTCATGGCGTACGGACGCACCAGGGGGTTGTTCGCAGCAGGCGCGGGCTTCGCGTCGGGACGCGGTTGCGGCTGCACAGGCTGGATGCGCGGCGCGTGCGGCTGGTCGTAGGGACCGGGCTGCCGCATCGGCCGGGCGTGGCTGGGCGCAGCGGGGAAGTCGTACCGGTTCTGCGAACCGTCGCCGCCCACGCCGGCCTGGCCCTGGGCGGGGCCATAGGGCGGCCAGTTGGCGGACGAACCGCTCGGGGGTGTTGCTGAACCAGACACGTACTCCTCCTCCGACTGCGCTGGGCACCATCACTGTGGAGCCGCGTCCCGAAACCTTACGGCCACGAGGCGCGAAAACGCACCGCTTGTCTACTAGTTGAGAAGGCTTCCCTGAAGCTCCGCGCGCAGGTCGGGGGTGAGAACCGAGCCCGCGCGGTCGACAAGAAGTGCCATCTCGTACCCAACGAGGCCAATGTCCGCCTCGGGGTGTGCAAGGACGGCGAGAGAAGAACCGTCAGAGATGGACATGATGAACAGGAATCCCCGCTCCATCTCCACAACTGTCTGGTTCACCGCGCCACCCTCGAAGATGCGGGACGCGCCCGCGGTCAACGAGGTCAGACCCGACGCGACGGCCGCCAGCTGGTCGGCACGGTCACGGGGGAACCCTTCGGACATCGCCAGAAGGAGTCCGTCGGCGGAGACCACCACCGTGTGGGACACCCCGGGGGTGTTGTCCACGAAGTTGGTGATCAACCAGTTCAGGTTCTGTGCCGCCTGGCTCATCGGGCTCACACTAACGCTCCTGGTTGTAGGTGCTGTCAGGCTCATCGGGAGACCCGCTGACCTGGCCGTTCGTCTTCATCACTGCTGGTACTGCAACTACTGGTACTACGACTGCCGGTACTGCAACCGCCGTCACTGCTGTTCGCCGCCGCCCTCGCTGCGGCCCCGCTGCACGCCACGGCGCAGGTTGCTCAGTCTGCCGCGAACGTCCTCGGGCGCGCGGGAGATCTGGGGGCCGCCCTGAGGCGTCGACTCCGCCGTGCCCTCGACCAGGTTGGCCTTGGGCACGCGCCGGGGGAGACCCGAGGAGGTGACTCCGCCCGCCTTCGGCTTCTTGAGCTGCTCCGCACGCTCCCACCGCTCGTCGTTGGCCGAGCGCCAGGTGTCGTCGCCGGTCGTGGAGTCCCCGGCCGGGGCCTGCGCGGGCTCCTGGCGCTGGGGTGCGCCGCCCCGGCGCGGGAGACCTGCATCGGTCAGCGCGTGCGGGACGGAGGGGGAGGGCCCGGCCGACAGCGGACCGTGCGGCTCGAAGGATACGCTCTCCGGCTCCACGGCGTCAGTGCCCTGGACGGATTCCGCTTCAGTCGGGTACGAGGTCGGGAAGCCGCCCTGGAACTCGCCCTGATAGCCGTCCTGGGCCTGCCATTCGGCCTGCGGGGCAGGCTCCTCGTACGGGCTGTACTGCTCCTGAGCCGGTTCCGCATAGCCGCCGTGCGGGCCGTAGTCCGGCACCTGGCCGTGCGGGTCGCCGGCCTGCGGGCCCGGTCGGCCCGCGGCGAATCCGTCGTACCCGCCCTGGGACTGTCCGTCGTAGGCGGGCTGCTGCTCGCCGTAGACGTCCTGACGCTGATCGGCGTAGCCGGAATCCTGGCCGTGGTCGTAGCCGACCTGCTGATCGGCGTAGGCGGACTGCGGCGCGTACGCGGTGTCGGGCTCCGGCTGCTGCGGGGCGACCTCGTCGCGGAACAGCGGGCGGCCGTCGGGCGAGTGGCCCGGTTCGGGCGTGTGGGCCTGGGCCTCGAGCGCCGCGCGGCGCTCCTCACGCATCAGCGAACGGCCGACCGGGTCGAGCTCGCGGGCGTCGTCCGGGACCTCGTAGCGGCTGTCGTCGAAGCCGAGCTCGGCGGCGGTGCGCAGCGGCGCCTTCTCGAAGGCCGGCTGCTGCGGAATCATCGTCGAGACGGTGAACTCGTTCTGGTCGTGCGCCTGCTGACCGCCACCACCGTGGGTGATCCCGTCCGGGAGCATGACCAGCGAGGTGGTGCCGGCCTGCTCGCCCGAGGGGCGCAGCTGGACGCGGATGCCGTGCCGGTCCGACAGGCGGCCGACCACGAAGAGGCCCATGCGGCTGGAGATCGCGGCGTCCACGGTCGGCGGGTTCGCCAGCTTGTGGTTGATGTCCGCGAAGTCCTCGGCGGTGAGGCCGATGCCCTTGTCGTGGATCTCGATCATGACGCGGCCGTCGGGGAGACGGGTCGCGGTGACGCGGACCTTGGTCTGCGGGGAGGAGAACGTCGTCGCGTTCTCCAGGAGCTCGGCGAGCAGGTGCACGAGGTCGGTGACCGCGCGGCCGTGGATCTCGGCCTCCGGGACGCCGGACAGCTCGACGCGCTCGTACTGCTCCACCTCGGAGGAGGCGGCGCGCAGCACGTCGACCAGCGGGACCGGCTGGTCCCAGCGGCGGCCGGGCTCCTCGCCGGCGAGGACCAGGAGGTTCTCGCCGTTGCGGCGCATACGGGTCGCGAGGTGGTCCAGGCGGAAGAGGTTCTCCAGCTGGTCCGGGTCGGCCTCGTTGTTCTCCAGGTCGGTGATGAGGGTCAGCTGGCCCTCGATCAGCGACTGGTTGCGGCGCGACAGGTTGGTGAAGATCGCGTTGATGTTGCCGCGGAGCAGGGCCTGCTCGGCGGCGAGCCGGACGGCCTCGCGGTGCACCTGGTCGAAGGCGCGGGCGACCTCGCCGATCTCGTCGCTCGTGGTGATCGGGATGGGCGTGACGCGGGTGTCGACCCGGCCCGGGTCGGTGCGCGAGAGCTGGTCGACCAGCATCGGCAGACGCTGCTCGGCCACGTCGAAGGCGGCGGTGCGCAGGCGGCGCATGGAGCGCGACATCTGGCGGGCCATGAGACCGGCGAGCACGACGGCGGCGAGGAGCGCGACGACGACGGCGACGCCGATGACGATGGCTTCCTGCTTGGCGTCGTCGGCGATGCCGGACGCCTCGTTCACGGCCTTGTCCGCGAGATCCGACTCGATCGTGCGGTAGGCGTCGAACTTCGCCGTGTTGACCGCCCACCAGTTCTGGGCGGTGATGCCGCCCTGCGCGAGCGCGAGGCGGGCCGCCGGCTGGGTGCTCGGCATCGCGACGATGCCGGCCACCATCTCGGTGGGGTCGGCCGGCGGCGGCACGTAGGAGGGGTCCTTGGCCTTGGCCGCGGCCGCCTGCTTGGCGCCGTCCGTCTTGAGCTGCTTCTGGGCCTGCTCGAGCTTGGCCAGGTCTTCGGGGGTGCCACCGCCCTTGTACTCCTCGATGGCGATGCCCTCGAGGTAGGCGTAGCTGCCGAGCGCGGTGCGCTGCTTGGCGAAGCTCTCCCGGGTCGGGCCGGGCTTCACGAGCAGGTGCATGCCGATGGAGCGCTCGAGCGAGAGCGCCGCCTTCGACAGCGAGATCGCGTAGACCGTGCGGCCGTAACTCGTGATGTTTCCGGTGCCCAGACCGAGCTCGTTGGCGAACTCCATCAGCGGGTGCTGGATCTGGACGTAGCCCTCTTCGGTCTGCGTGCCGGGCAGCTTGGAGGTGTAGGCGGCGGCCCGCAGCTTGTCGAGACCGCCCTCGACCTTGTTGAACCCGTCCAGGCGCCGCTTGAGGCCCTCGGTCTGCGGCATGTTCTGCGCGGCCGCGCGGAACGCCGTCGCGGCGCGGTCCGTCGCGTCACGGGCCTCGATGACCTTGGGGTCGTCCTTCTTGCCCTGGAGCAGCGGGGCGGCCGTGACGTCGCGCTCCTCGATGAGGAGGTTGCCGTAGGTCAGGGACGCCTGCACCAGCCGGGCCGTGGCCTCGGCGTCCTGGGCCTCGTGCCAGGTGTCGATGGAGTTCTTCACCTGGAAGCCGCCCATGACCAGACCCACGATCACGGGTATGAGCAGGATCGCGTTCAGCTTCGTGGGCACGCGCCAGTTGCGCGGCGACATCCGTCCGCCCGACGGTGCCGGCGCCGCGGCCTCGGCCACCGGTGCGGCCTCGGCCGCTGTGCGCGGCGGCGGGGTGAAGTTGCCCCGTGCCGAAGCCGGCTCGGGACTGTTCTTGCTTCGCCTCACTCGACCAACAACCTCTCGGCGGTCGGCACCTACACGTGCCGCTGTGTGTCTCCAGGCCCGTTCTTACTGGGCAGTTCAGCGCATTCCAGCACGTCAGGAGGCGCACTTCCAAACAGTCGGAACCGGAAGCTCCAGGACGCCGTCCCCCCAGATAAAACGGGCATAAAGAACGAGCCCCGCCAAAAGGCGGGGCTCTTGTGAGCACAGTGGAGCCAGGTGTGCGCGACCCGTGTCGGTGCCCGTGGAATTCTCTGTCGAAACGTTATGAACACAGTGGCCCCGCGTGTCAAAGGCCACACGGGCCTGCGCGGAGCCACTGACAACTACCGTACGGATCTTGTCACTTGGTGGCCTACTTGCGACCGTTTCCCGTTACTTGAGGCGGGCCATCAGCGCGTGCTCCACCAGCGTGATCAGCGCACTCTTTGCATCCGCACGGTGCCGGGCGTCCGTCGTGATGATCGGGGTGTCCGGACCGATCTGCAGCGCCTCGCGGACCTCTTCCGGGTTGTACGGCTGGTGCCCGTCGAACCCGTTGAGGGCGACCACGAACGGCAGCCCCGAGTTCTCGAAGTAGTCCACGGCCGGGAAACAGTCCGCGAGCCGGCGCGTGTCGACGAGGACCACGGCGCCGATCGCGCCGCGCACCAGGTCGTCCCACATGAACCAGAAGCGGTCCTGACCCGGCGTGCCGAACAGGTACAGGATCAGGTCCTGGTCGAGCGTGATGCGGCCGAAGTCCATGGCGACCGTCGTGGTCGTCTTGTCCCCGGTGTGCGTGAGGTCGTCGATGCCCGCGGACGCGGACGTCATCACGGCCTCGGTACGCAGCGGGTTGATCTCGGAGACCGAACCCACGAACGTGGTCTTGCCGACGCCGAAGCCACCGGCCACCACGATCTTGGCCGAGGTCGTCGACCGGGGAGCCCCGGTCGCGCCGTCAGAGCTTGCGAAGTCCACTGAGCACCCTTTCGAGCAGAGTCACGTCCGGCGCACCGCCGTTGTTCTCGTCGCCACCCGGCTGGTGGATGGCGACGAGGCCGGCCTCCGCGAGGTCCGCGACGAGGATCCGGGCCACACCGAGAGGCATCGAGAGCAGCGCCGAGACCTCGGCGACCGACTTCACCTCGCGGCACAGGTGGCAGATGCGCTGGTGCTCCGGGAGCAGCGTCTGCAGCGACGCCGGATCGGCGGTCGTCGACACGAGCGCCTCTATCGCGAGCTGGTAGCGCGGCCGGGTCCGGCCGCCGGTCATCGCGTAGGGACGGACCAGCGGCTGGTCGCCCTCATGACCGTAGCTGTCGGCAGCGGCGCTGCCGTACGGATCGTGAGGAGCGGTGGGCGGGGTCATGGATCCTCCGGGCGGGACGGCGGGCCGGGGGCCTGCCGTCTGAGGGTGGGCCGGTGGGGGGATTGTGTGACGGCCGGACGTGGGTCGGAAGGGGATTGGGTGTTCGCTCTGGATTTTGTGGCGGGTGGTGCGCCAGACTTCTGATGTGGCCGGGGTTACCGGCCGTCACCCCCGTCAGTGCAGCAGGCTGCCCTGCAGCTCCGCGCGCAGGTCCGGGGTGAGCACGGCGCCCGCCCGGTCGACGAGCAGCGCCATCTCGTAGCCGACGAGACCGATGTCGCACTCGGGGTGCGCGAGCACGGCCAGGGACGAGCCGTCGGAGACGGACATGATGAAGAGGAAGCCGCGCTCCATCTCCACGACCGTCTGATTCACCGGCCCGCCCTCGAAGATGCGGGACGCACCGGCCGTGAGCGAGGTGAGCCCCGACGCCACGGCCGCCAGCTGGTCCGCGCGATCGCGCGGGAACCCCTCGGACATCGCGAGCAGCAGACCGTCCGCGGACACCACCACCGTGTGCGAGACACCCGGGGTGTTGTCCACGAAGTTGGTGATCAACCAGTTCAGGTTCTGTGCCGCCTGGCTCATCTGACTCAACTAACGCTCCTGCTGGTGAGTGGGGCGGGGGTAGCTGCCCGTCTGACCGGTGCCGTTCGCCTGCCGGCCCTGCTGGATGCCCCGACGGAGATTGGTCAGGCGCCCCCGCACGTCGTCGGGCGCGCGGGAGACCTGGGGACCCGCCTGGGTCTGCTGCTCCTGAGCCGTGCCCGCCACGAGGTTCGCCCGGGGGACACGACGAGGCAGACCCGAGACGGTGACACCGCCGGCCGCGGGCTTGCGCACCCGCTCGGCCTGGCGCATCAGCTCGTCGTTCGGGGACTGCCGCCAGGACGCGGGGTCCTGGCCGGGGTCGGCGGCCGTCGCCGGGCGCGAGGGCGCGGCGGCGGGAGTCTGCGGACGCTGCGGCTGGAACGGCGTCTGCTGCTGCGGGGCCTCCGCCGGGCGCGGGGCACCGCGCTGCGGCAGGTCCTGCTGCTGCGGCTGCTGGGGCCGGCGCGGGGCCTGCTCCTGCTGGCCCTGGCGCCAGTTCGTCTCCAGCGTGTCGAACAGCGGCGTCCGGTTGTCGACCGGGCCGTTGGCCGGCGGCAGGTACTCGTCCTGCGTGGGCTGCGCCGGGATGCCCTGCTGCTGCGGCGGGAACGGACGCTCGAACTGACCGGTGGACGACGGGTCGTGGAACCCGTTCGTCTGCGGAGCCGGACCGTTCGGCACGCCGCCGTAGACGTCGGGGCGGGCGAAGGCGCCCGTGCCCTGGTCCTGGACCGGAGCCGGCCGCGGCGCGTCGAAGTCGGGACGGGCGAACTCGGCCGTGGCGCCCGGACCCTGCCGGTCGTCACGCACCGGCGGGAACTGGGTCGTGGAGTCCGGCTCGTCGTGACCGCGCGGGGCGTCGAGGTGCGGCTGCGCGTTCTCGTCGCTCCAGCTGGGCGTGCGGGGCTGCGGGTTGCCGCCCGGCAGCTCGGCACGCGGACCGCCGCGCGGCGGCAGCACCGGACGGCCGCCCTGCGGCTGCTGCGCGGCCGGCCCGTTCGGGTCGGCGTGGGTGCGCTGCTGCGGCGGGACCGGACCTCGCATGCCGGAGTCGAAGAGACTGCCCGTGTTGGACGGACCCTGCGGGTTCTGGGCGCGGACGGGCTGCGGGGCCTGCGGGCGCTGCGGCGCCTGGGGGCGCTGGGGTATCTGGGGGTGCTGAGGGTTCTGCTGCCCCTGCGGCAGCCCCTGCTGCCCGTTCTGCTGCGGATTCTGCGGGTACTGCTGACCCTGCGGATTCTGCTGGCCCTGCGGGTTCATCTGGCCCTGCGGGTTCTGCTGAGCCTGCGGGTTCTGCGGCCCCGTAGGACCGCCGTCCCGGCTGGGCAGCGCCGCACGCGGGCCACCGGCACCGGCGCCTACCTGCGGACGCGCCGCCGACGGACCGGCACCGAGCCGGCTCGCCGAGCCGCCCGCCGCCCCGCCGCCCTGCACACCGCGGCGCGCGGCCGCGACACCGGCGGCGGCCTGCGCGGCGGCCGGACCGCCGGACTGGCCGGGGGCCGGCTTGCCGGGAGCCTTCTTGCCGCCCTGCGCGACGTCCACGGGCAGCATGACCAGCGCGGTCGTACCACCGGAGTCGGACGGGCGGAGCTGGATGCGGATGCCGTGACGCTGCGACAGACGACCGACCACGAACAGACCCATGCGGCGCGACACCGAGACGTCCACGGTGGGCGGCGACGCGAGCCGCTCGTTGATCGCCGCGAGGTCCTCGGGCGACAGGCCGATACCCGTGTCGTGGATCTCGATCAGCACACGGCCGTCGGGCAGCGCGTGACCGGTGACCTTGACCTTGGTCTGCGGCGAGGAGAACGAGGTCGCGTTCTCGAGCAGCTCGGCGAGCAGGTGCACGAGGTCGTTGACGACGCGGCCGGCGACATCGGTGGCCGGGACGGCGGCCAGCTCGATGCGCTCGTACTGCTCCACCTCGGACGCCGCGGCACGCAGCACGTCGACGAGCGGCACGGGCCGCGTCCAGCGACGGCCGGGCTCCTCACCGGCGAGGACGAGGAGGTTCTCACCGTTACGGCGCATGCGGGTCGCGAGGTGGTCGAGCTTGAACAGCGAGGACAGCTGGTCCGGGTCGGCCTCACGGGACTCGAGCTCGGAGATCAGCGACAGCTGACGCTGGATGAGGCCCTGCGAGCGGCGCGAGAGGTTGGTGAACATCGCGTTGACGTTGCCCCGCAGAAGGGCCTGCTCGGCGGCGAGGCGGACCGCCTCGCGGTGCACCTCGTCGAAGGCCGCGGCCACCTTGCCGATCTCGTCGCGGGAGTGCACACCGACCGACTCCACGGACGTGTCGACGTCCTGCGGGTCGGACTCGGAGAGCTCCTTGACGAGCTCGGGCAGACGGTCCTGGGCGACCTTGGTCGCCGTGTCCTGCAGCCGGCGCAGCGAGCGGATCATGGACCGCGCCACGACGAAGGCGCCGACGAGCGAGACGCCGAGCACGAGGAGGATCAGCGCACCGTTGATGATCGCGGAGCGCTCGGACTCGTTGCGCAGCTCGCGGGCCTGCTGCTCCATCTCGTTGAGCAGCGTCAGCTCGATGCTGGACATCTGCTGGATGCGGGAGCTGTCGGCGTCGACCCAGTCGCGGTACGAGCGCTTGTCCTGGGTGCGCAGACCGTTGCGGTCGCGCAGCACGCGCTCGGCGTAGCTGTCGGCGGCCTTGATGGTCGCGTTGTTCTCGTCGAGGGGCTTGAGCAGCTCCTCGGCGGCCACGTTGCCGTAGACGCTCTTGAACGAGTCGAGCTGCGAGTCCTGGTTCTCCTGCGCGGCCTTGGCGTACTGCCGGTCCGTCTCGGAGAGCGAGCCGTAGCTCTTGCCGTTGGGCGGCAGCGCGGCGGCGATGATGGCCCGCTGCTCGGACGCGTACTCCTTGGCGGACGAGAAGGCCGCCAGCGCGCGGGTGCGCTGGATCATCTCGGGGCTGCTGGTCGCCTGCGCCATGTCGGTCGACAGGGAGAGCAGCTGGTTGATGATGCGCGAGTACGCCTCGACGGTCTGCGAGGAGTTCTTCGGGTTCTTGTACGCGTCCTGGCGGATCTCGTTCAGACCGATGAGGTCACGGGCGATCTGCACGGCGTGCTCGCGCACACCGTTGAGGCTGCCGGCGCCGCCGTCGCTCTCGATGTCCGTCGTGCTCTGCAGGAACGTGTCGCGGGCGCGCTTGGTCTTCTCGCGCGCGGCCTTGATGTTGAAGTCCTCGTTCGCGTTCGCGCCGTTGGCGAGCGGACCCGCGGACTGGTCGCGCTCCTCCTGGAGCGCGGAGGCCAGGTCGGTGGCCTGCTTCGTCATCTCGGTGAGCAGCTTCATGTTGTCGAGCTGCTCGATGTCCCCGAGGGACTCGGCGATACGCAGCGCGCCCAGCGAGGTCGCGGCGACCACGGGGAGGGCGAGCAGCGACACCAGTCGCGTCGAGATGCGCCAGTTGCGCAGGGCCATGCGCGAGCCGGGACCCGTGGGGCCCTTCGTCTTCACCGACGGCGCCGCGGGGGCGGTCGGGCCCTCGGACATGCCGGGGCGCCCGTCGCGCTCCGGGCCGTCGACGGACGCGGTGCGTCCCGGGTTCTGGGCGTGCGGGGGCTGGGAACCGCCGGCTATCGGGCCGGTCCCGCCGCGCGGCTCCGGCTCCGCCGCAGCGCTGCCATCCCTGTTCTTACGTCCCTGCACTAGCGTCGCAACCTCTGGACCAGGCGCCCGTCCGCGAGAGCGGACAAGGCGGTGTCGGCGTAGTTCGAGGGGCGACCTGAAACGCCCCCCTGTGGTCGTGAGTGACCGGCGCTGGCTCCCCCTTCCCGCCGCTGCTCGGCGCTGAAGCGCGCCCCCGTGCGCCGGTTCGATACCCGCGGCGGTCCCGGGAATTCCAGCACAGTGCAGGATCTCCAACAAGGGCAACGGGATCTGGCACACCTTCCGTGACACCAAGTGAAGGGAGGGTTACGAGGTGTGGAAGATGATCTAGGGAAAACCGGACGATCAGGGACGTTGTACGTACGGGCAGGGGGTGTCCCAGTCGCCATGATCGGGAGCGGAATGGCGGCTTCAGGTACGGAATGTCCGGTTCTCCATGTCTGATCGGCCGCCCGAAAAGCCCCATTTGGGCACCCCCTCGTGAGCAAACTCACACAAGGACGATCACAACTTCCCGGCTTTCGACGGGAATCAGATGTTTAGCCTGACGCTTTGCAGGGATGGCCCATCCGACGACCGAAGGTTCCTGAGCACTCTCATGAAGACGACGACCATGTTCCACAAGATCGCCAACCCGCGCCGCACCACGCTGGCGCACCTTGAGGACGCCGACGAGCTCCAGGCCGCCCCCGCCCTCCCGGAACACTCGGTCGACCTCCCGTCGAACACGGCCAACCCGAAGCGCACGATCCTCATGGTCGCCCCCGAGGTCGTCCCCGCCGCCTGAGGCCGCCCGGCCTGTCAACCCCCGAAGCGATAGCCTGGAGCCCGGTCGACCCAATCCCGGGCCCATCGCAGAACGTGACAAAGGGGCGCAGCCACCCGTGCGGATCGCCAGATTCTCCATCGACGGAAACGTCGCCTTCGGCGCGGTCGAGGGCGACAAGCCCGACGAACTGGTGCTCGACATCATCAAGGGCATCCCGTTCGCCGACTTCGAGCTGAGCGGCACCAAGGTCCCGGTCAGCAAGGTCCGCCTGCTGCCCCCCGTGCTCCCGAACAAGGTCATCGCCTTCGGCCGCAACTACGCGGAGCACGCGAAGGAGCTGGGCAACGAGGTCCCGGACGCCCCCTTCGCCTTCTTCAAGCCCTCGACCTCCGTGATCGGCCCCGGCGACGCCATCCAGTACCCCTCCTTCTCCGAGGAACTGCACCACGAGGCCGAGCTCGCCGTCGTCATCGGCCGCATGTGCCGCGAGGTCCCGCGCGAGCGCGCGAACGACGTGATCCTCGGCTACACCGCGGCCAACGACGTGACCGCCCGCGATGTGCAGAAGCGCGAGAAGCAGTGGGCCCGCGCCAAGGGCTTCGACACGTCCTGCCCGCTCGGCCCCTGGGTCGAGACGGACCTGGACCTCAAGGCCGCCTCCGACCTCACCGTCCAGTGCACGGTCAACGGCGCGCAGCGCCAGCTCGGCCGCACGTCGGACATGATCACGCCCATCGCGGACCTGATCGCGAACATCTCCGAGGCCATGACCCTGCTCCCGGGCGACGTCATCCTCACGGGCACCCCGGAAGGGGTCGGCCCCCTCAACGTCGGCGACGAAGTCGCCGTCACCATCGAAGGCATCGGCACTCTCACCAACAAGGTTGTCAAGCGTGGCTAGCGCACCCGTACGCGTCCGTTTCTGCCCCTCGCCCACCGGTAACCCCCACGTGGGCCTGGTCCGCACCGCCCTGTTCAACTGGGCCTTCGCGCGCCACAACCAGGGCACTCTCGTCTTCCGCATCGAGGACACCGACGCGGCCCGCGACAGCGAGGAGTCGTACAACCAGCTCCTCGACGCGATGCGCTGGCTCGGCTTCGACTGGGACGAGGGCCCCGAGGTCGGCGGCCCGCACGCGCCGTACCGGCAGTCGCAGCGCATGGACATCTACAAGGACGTCGCCGACAAGCTGGTCGCGGCCGGCAAGGCGTACCCCTGCTACTGCTCCACCGAGGAGCTCGACGAGCGCCGCGAGGCCGCCCGCGCCGCCGGCAAGCCGTCCGGCTACGACGGCCACTGCCGCGAGCTGACCGCCGAGCAGATCGCCGCCTACGAGGCGGAGGGCCGCAAGCCGATCATCCGCTTCCGGATGCCCGACCGCACGATCACCTTCACCGACCTGGTCCGCGGCGACATCACCTACGAGCCCGAGAACGTGCCGGACTACGGCATCGTCCGGGCCAACGGCGCCCCGCTCTACACGCTCGTCAACCCGGTCGACGACGCCCTCATGGAGATCACCCACGTCCTGCGCGGCGAGGACCTGCTGTCCTCCACCCCGCGTCAGATCGCGCTCTACGACGCGCTCAAGGACCTGGGCATCGCCAAGATCACCCCCGAGTTCGGCCACCTGCCGTACGTCATGGGCGAGGGCAACAAGAAGCTCTCCAAGCGCGACCCGCAGTCCTCGCTCAACCTGTACCGCGAGCGCGGCTTCCTGCCCGAGGGCCTGCTCAACTACCTGTCGCTGCTCGGCTGGTCGCTCTCGGCCGACCGCGACATCTTCTCGATCGAGGAGATGGTGGCCGCCTTCGACGTCAAGGACGTCCAGCCGAACCCGGCCCGCTTCGACCTCAAGAAGTGCGAGTCGATCAACGGCGACCACATCCGCCTGCTCGACCCCAAGGAGTTCGCGGCCCGCTGCGAGCCCTGGCTGAAGGCCCCCGTCGCCCCCTGGGCGCCGGAGGACTTCGACGAGGCGAAGTGGGCGGCCATCGCGCCGCACGCGCAGACCCGCCTCAAGGTCCTGTCCGAGATCACGGACAACGTGGACTTCCTCTTCCTGCCCGAGCCCGTCTTCGACGAGCCGAGCTGGACGAAGGCCATGAAGGAGGGCTCCGACGCCCTGCTGAAGACGGCCCGCGAGAAGCTCGAGGCCGCCGACTGGACCTCCCCGGAGTCCCTCAAGGAGGCCGTCCTGGCCGCCGGCGAGGCCCACGGCCTCAAGCTCGGCAAGGCCCAGGCCCCGGTCCGCGTCGCCGTCACCGGCCGCACGATCGGCCTGCCCCTCTTCGAGTCCCTGGAGATCCTGGGCAAGGAGAAGTCCCTGGCCCGCATCGACGCGGCCCTGGCGAAGCTCACCGCGTGACGTCCGTCATGTGACGCACCTCGCGTGCGGCGTGAAGGCCGGAACCCACACGGGTTCCGGCCTTCACCCGTTTCCGGACCCGGCGCGCGCCCCGGCGACGTACGGTCGGACCATGCCGATCAGAGCCGTGGTCTGGGACATCGACGACACGATCTTCGACTACGCGGGAGCCGACACCGCCGGCATGCGCGCCCACCTCACCGCGGAGGGCCAGCTGGGCGCCTTCGGCAGCGTGGAGCGGGCGCTGGAGCGCTGGCGGGAGCTGACCCGTGCGCACTGGGCCCGCTTCGAGGCGGGCGCCACGGACTGGGAGGGCCAGCGCAGGGACCGCGTACGCGGCTTCGTGGACGCCGCGCTGGACGACGAGGCGGCCGACGCCTGGTTCGGGCGCTACATCGTCCACTACGAGGCCGCCTGGGCCCTGTTCCCCGACACCGTGCCCGCCCTGGACACGCTCGCCGGCGGATACCGGCACGCGGTCCTGTCCAACTCCTCCCTGCACAACCAGGAGCGGAAGCTGCGCGTCCTCGGCGTGCGCGACCGCTTCGAGGCCGTCGTCTGCGCCGCCGAACTCGGCGTGGCCAAGCCCGAGGCCGCCGCCTTCCACGCCGTCTGCGCCGAGCTGGCCCTCGCCCCGCACGAGGTCGCCTACGTCGGTGACCAGCCGGACACGGACGCGCGGGGCGCCGTCGAGGCGGGCCTGGCGGGCATCTGGCTGGACCGCGCGGAGCGGGGCGGCCGACCCGAACTCACCCGCATCACAGGCCTCGATCAGCTGCCCGCGCTGCTGGCGGGCGATACCCGTTTTGGAGCGCCGGACACCTTCGGGTAATGTTCTTCCTGCGCCGAGGGGAACGGGCCGAAAGGCCGAAACCCGGAAGCGCAAGCCAAGCAAGATCCCCCCGGGGATTGTGGTTTGGTGGCCTATGGTGTAATTGGCAGCACGACGGTTTCTGGTTCCGTTAGTCTAGGTTCGAGTCCTGGTAGGCCAGCTCGCAGAGCTCATCTGCAACCGTGGATTCCAGATCCACAAAGCCCCCGTTGTGTAGCGGCCTAGCACGCTGCCCTCTCAAGGCAGTAGCGCCGGTTCGAATCCGGTCGGGGGTACAGATCCTTCTCGTGAGGACGGTATGGGTAGCTCCCGCCGACCTTGATGCCAGGATCGCTAGGGCCCCCGTTGTGTAGCGGCCTAGCACGCCGCCCTCTCAAGGCGGTAGCGCCGGTTCGAATCCGGTCGGGGGTACTGGTCTAGGCCTGATTGGTCTAAGCCGCCATGGCCTATGGTGTAATTGGCAACACTACGGTTTCTGGTACCGTCATTCTAGGTTCGAGTCCTGGTAGGCCAGCTCGCAGAGCTCATCTGCAACCGCGGATCTCGCATCCGCAAGGCCCCCGTTGTGTAGCGGCCTAGCACGCCGCCCTCTCAAGGCGGTAGCGCCGGTTCGAATCCGGTCGGGGGTACGCGAACGATCAGAGGCCCTTCCCGATACGTCGGGAAGGGCCTCTCCTCGTTCCTCCGGAGTGTGATGTGGCCCGTACAACTCCGGCCGGTCGCTGCGGCGTTGAAGCGACCGGCCGGGGAACGGGCGGAAAGACGGAACAGGTTGTGGATCAGCCGGAGCGGCCGCGTCAGCCGGAGCGGCGCAGGGCCTCGGAGAGGCGGCCCGCGGCGTCGATCACGGCCTGGGCGTGCATCCGGCCCGGGTGGCGGGTCAGACGCTCGATGGGGCCGGAGACCGAGACGGCGGCCACGACACGGTTGGAAGGGCCGCGTACGGGCGCGGAGACGGACGCGACGCCCGGCTCCCGCTCACCGATCGACTGGGCCCAGCCGCGGCGCCTGACGCCCGACAGGGCCGTCGCCGTGAAGCGGGCGCCCTGCAGGCCCCGGTGCAGGCGCTCCGGCTCCTCCCAGGCCATCAGGATCTGCGCGGAGGAGCCCGCCTTCATCGTGAGCGTCGAACCGACCGGGACCGTGTCCCTGAGGCCGGACAGACGCTCCGCCGCGGCGACGCAGATGCGCATGTCGCCCTGGCGGCGGTAGAGCTGCGCGCTCTCGCCCGTGACGTCCCGCAGGTGCGTCAGGACGGGGCCCGCGGTCGCGAGCAGGCGGTCCTCGCCGGCCGCCGCCGCGAGCTCCGAGAGGCGCGGGCCGAGAATGAAACGACCCTGCATGTCGCGCGCCACCATGCGGTGGTGCTCCAGGGCCACCGCCAGGCGGTGGGCCGTCGGTCTTGCCAGTCCGGTGGCCGCGACGAGCCCAGCAAGGGTCGCGGGTCCGGACTCCAGGGCGCTGAGGACAAGGGCTGCCTTGTCCAGAACGCCGACGCCGCTACTGTTGTCCATGCGTCGATACTCCCGTCTCACTCTGTGAAACGCAAGTTCAATTTTCCGTGGAACTTGCCACTCTTGAACTCACACCGGCCCCGCGGGACAGAACGGGGCCCGGCCGTCGGCGTCCGGTACGAGGGGTACGGGCGAAGGCGATCCGAATCTCTAGTGGTGCCGGCACACCGAGCCGGCCGGAGGGAAAGCGATGGGTAGGACACTCGCGGAGAAGGTCTGGGACGACCACGTCGTCCGGCGCGCCGAGGGCGAGCCCGACCTCCTCTTCATCGATCTGCACCTGCTGCACGAGGTGACCAGCCCGCAGGCCTTCGACGGCCTCCGCAAGAGCGGCCGCCAGGTGCGGCGGCTCGACCTCACCATCGCGACCGAGGATCACAACACCCCGACCCTCGACATCGACAAGCCGATCGCCGACCCGGTCTCCCGGGTCCAGCTGGAGACGCTGCGCAAGAACGCCGCGGAGTTCGGCGTGCGCCTGCACTCCCTGGGCGACGTCGAGCAGGGCGTCGTGCACGTCGTCGGCCCGCAGCTGGGTCTGACCCAGCCCGGCATGACGGTCGTGTGCGGTGACTCCCACACCTCCACGCACGGCGCGTTCGGCGGTCTGGCCTTCGGCATCGGCACCTCGCAGGTCGAGCACGTGCTGGCCACCCAGACGCTGCCGATGGCCCGCCCCAAGACCATGGCCATCACGGTCGAGGGCGAGCTGCCCGAGGGCGTCACCGCCAAGGACCTGATCCTGGCGATCATCGCCCGCATCGGCACCGGCGGCGGCCAGGGCTACGTCCTGGAGTACCGCGGCTCCGCCATCGAGAAACTGTCGATGGAAGCCCGCATGACCATCTGCAACATGTCGATCGAGGCCGGCGCCCGCGCGGGCATGATCGCCCCCGACGAGACCACCTTCGCCTACCTGGAGGGCCGCGAGCACGCCCCCAAGGGCGAGGACTGGGACGCCGCGGTCGCCTACTGGAAGACGCTGAAGTCGGACGACGACGCGGTCTTCGACGCCGAGGTCGTCATCAAGGCCGACGAGCTGTCCCCGTTCGTCACCTGGGGCACCAACCCGGGCCAGGGCGCCCCGCTTTCGGCGAACGTCCCCGACCCCGCTTCGTACGAAGACGCCTCGGAGCGCCTGGCCGCCGAAAAGGCCCTGGAGTACATGGGGTTGGAGGCCGGCCAGCCGCTGCGCGACATCAAGGTCGACACCGTATTCGTAGGCTCCTGCACCAACGGCCGCATCGAGGACCTGCGGGCCGCCGCCGAGATCCTCAAGGGCCGCAAGGTCGCCGACGGTGTGCGCGCGCTGATCGTTCCCGGCTCCGCGCGGGTCGGTCTGCAGGCCGTCTCCGAGGGCCTGGACAAGGTCTTCAAGGAGGCCGGCGCCGAGTGGCGGCACGCGGGCTGCTCCATGTGCCTGGGCATGAACCCGGACCAACTCGCGCCCGGCGAGCGCTCCGCGTCCACGTCCAACCGCAACTTCGAGGGCCGGCAGGGCAAGGGCGGCCGTACGCATCTGGTCTCGCCCCAGGTCGCCGCCGCCACCGCCGTGCTGGGCCACCTGGCCTCGCCCGCCGACCTGTCCGACGCCCCCGTCGCCGCTGGAGTCTGATCAGTCATGGAAGCATTCACCACGCACACCGGCCGGGCCGTCCCGCTGCGCCGCAGCAACGTCGACACCGACCAGATCATCCCTGCTCACTGGCTCAAGAAGGTCACGCGGGACGGTTTCGAGGACGGGCTGTTCGAGGCCTGGCGCAAGGACCCCGAGTTCGTGCTGAACCGGCCGGAGCGCGAGGGCGCCACCGTCCTGGTCGCCGGGCCCGACTTCGGCACCGGCTCCTCCCGCGAGCACGCCGTGTGGGCGCTGCAGAACTACGGTTTCAAGACCGTCATCTCCTCCCGCTTCGCCGACATCTTCCGCGGGAACTCGCTGAAGAACGGTCTGCTGACCGTCGTCCTGGACCAGAAGGTCGTCGACCAGCTCTGGGAACTGGTCGAGAAGGACCCCCAGGCCGAGATCACGGTCGACCTCGAGGCCCGCGAGGTGCGCGCCGAGGGCGTCACCGCCCCCTTCGAGCTCGACGAGAACTCCCGCTGGCGCCTGCTGAACGGTCTGGACGACATCAGCATCACGCTGCAGAACGAGCAGGACATCGCCGCCTACGAGGCGAAGCGCCCCTCCTTCAAGCCGCAGACCCTCCAGAGCTGATCCCGGGCCCGGCGGCGGACTGATCCGCTGCCGGGCAAGGCATATTCAGGCCACTTCCGAAGGGCCCCGTACCCCCAATCGAGCATCGGTTGGGGGTACTTCCATGTCCGGCCCCAGGAGCCCTCCACGGGGCCCCGGAGGGCTCCGTGGTGGGGCTCAACTCCCCTTAATAGCAAGGCTGTTCGGCGAAAACGGAGGTTCGGGCGGGCTATCCGGCGATGGGCCGTCCGGAGGACCCAGAAGCCCCTCGTGGCGCGGGAGTTACCCCCTGCGGAGGCGACAACTCGCCCCAGATGGCACAATCTGTGCATGGGACACGACGGCCAACTCCAGCTGTACACGGCGGTCGCGGACCAGCTCAAGGAAGCGCACTCCCGAGTGCGCGCACTGCAAGTCCCGGAGGGCGTACGGATGGCGCTGACCCGGAAGCTGCTGGTCATTACGGCCGCGGCCAAACACGATCTCGCCGGAGCGGCAAGGCGGCTGGAGCGATTCATGGCGGACCTCGACGACTTCGAAGAGGGTTCGTCCACCGAAGAAGAACTCTGAGGCAGTCGAGTCCGTTGCGGCACAAGGGTGATTAGCCCGTTTCGCGTTTGATTTGCGGTATATATCTGCCTAACGTGCGAAAAGCCGGGCCGAAAGAGATTCGTTCCGGCAATGTCTCCGAAGGGGAAGACGTGAACAAGGCGCAGCTCGTAGAAGCGATTGCCGACAAGGTGGGCGGCCGTCAGCAGGCCGCTGACGCCGTGGACGCCGTACTCGACGCCATCGTCCGTGCCGTGGTCGCCGGCGACCGCGTCTCGGTCACCGGTTTCGGTTCGTTCGAGAAGGTCGACCGCCCCGCCCGGTACGCCCGTAACCCGCAGACGGGTGAGCGCGTCCGGGTCAAGAAGACGTCCGTGCCCCGGTTCCGCGCGGGCCAGGGCTTCAAGGACCTCGTCGCGGGTTCGAAGAAGCTCCCGAAGAACGATGTCGCGGTCAAGAAGGCGCCCAAGGGCAGCCTGACCGGCGGCGCTTCGGCGACGGTCAAGAAGGCCGCGGCCAAGAAGACCACCGCGGCCGCGAAGAAGGCGGCGGCCAAGAAGGCGACGCCGGCGAAGAAGACGACGGCCGCCGCGAAGAAGGCAGCCACCGCCAAGAAGACGACGGCGAAGAAGACGACCGCCAAGAAGACCACGGCGACCGCCAAGAAGACGACCGCCGCCGCGAAGAAGACGACCGCCAAGAAGGCGACCCCGGCCAAGAAGGCCGCCACCGCCAAGAAGACGGCGCCCGCCAAGAAGGCCACGGCCAAGAAGGCGCCCGCCAAGAAGTCGACGGCGCGCAAGACGACCGCCAAGAAGGCGACCGCCCGCAAGAAGTAAGGGCCGACGCCACCCAGGGCTGCTCACACGCCGGGCCGGACTCCGTCAGGGGAGTCCGGCCCGCGGCGTTTTCGCTGCTCAGAAGGTCTGCAGAGTCACCAGCACGATACGGCGGGCCTCGCCCTCGCCCTCCGTCTCGATGCGCACCCGCTGCCCGGGACGCAGCAGCCGCAGGCCGCCCGCGTCGAACGCGGCGGCGTCGAAGGACACCGGGGTGCCGTCGTCCAGAAGGACGCTGCCGGAACGGGACTCGGAGTCGTACGTGTACGCGGTGGCCTGCATACCCGCAGCGTACTCAGTGCGCGATCAGTCCACGAGCAGCAGTCCGGCGGTGGCCCGGGCCGTGTGCGGGCCCACGCCGAGCGCCAGCGCGGCCCGCAGATCCTCGCCCGTGTCCACGTCCTGGCGCACGGAAGCGACCCCCGCCGACGGAAGTTCCACCGCCCCCGAGGCCGTGTGCCGGGCGCGCGACGCACCACCGAATGCGGGCCGCAATTCCCTTCCCGGTCCCGCGGCCAGGAACGTCGTACCGATTCCGGCGGCATCCGGCAGAAAGGCCCGCGGAAAAGCGGAGGCCGCGGCGAGCACCGCCGCCAATTCGGCGGGGCGCAGTGCGGGCAGATCCGCGTTGAGCGCCGCGACCGGCGTGGTGGGGCGCCGGGAGCGCACGGCGGCGGCCCCGTGCGCCAGCGCGGCGTTGAGCCCGGCGCCGGGGGAGTCCGGCACGATGCGGGCCCCGAGCGCCCCGAGCGCGGCCCCGGCCCGCCCGTCGTCCGTGACGACCACCACATCCCCGACCCCCGCGCAGGCCGTCGCCGCGGCGACCGTGTCCTGGGCGAACGCGAGCGCCAGACCGGGCCGCAGGACGTCCCCGGCGGCGGGCGCCAGCCTGCTCTTGGCCCGCATCAGGGGTTTCAGCGGTATCACCAGGGTCCACTGCACCCGCCCATTGTGACCTGTGCGCGAGGTGTGGTGGATGAAAAGCGCTGGTGCGCACAGGTCCGCACAAGGGCGGTGGCGCGACAGAGGGGGGCGTACGGTGTTCTCGACAGACCGGTGGCCTGGGGCGACACTTGTGCGGCCCGGACAGGTACCGCCTGCCAGGTCCTAGAGGAAGGTGTCCGAGTGTCCCGCCGCAGAATCGGCTTCTGGTACCGCTTCGCCGCGGTCCTCTGCAAACCACCACTGGTCGTTCTGTTCAAGCGGGACTGGCGCGGAATGGAGCACATTCCGGCGGACGGCGGATTTATCACCGCGGTCAACCACAATTCCCATCTGGACCCGTTCCTGTACGCCCATTTCCAGTACAACACCGGACGAGTCCCGCGATTCCTTGCGAAGCACGGCCTCTTCAAGAAGGGGTTCGTGGGCGCCGCGATGCGTGGCACCGGACAGATTCCCGTGTACCGCGAGACGACGAACGCGCTGAGTGCCTTCCGCGCCGCGATCGACGCCGTGGAGCGCGGTGAGTGCGTCGCCTTCTATCCCGAGGGCACCCTCACCCGGGATCCCGAACTGTGGCCGATGATCGGCAAGACCGGCGTCGCCCGCGTGGCCCTGCAGACGAAATGCCCCGTCGTCCCCGTCGGCCAGTGGGGTGCCACCGAGGCCCTCGCCCCGTACGCGAAGAAGCCGCATTTCTTCCCGCGCAAGACGCACCACGTGCTGGCCGGCGAGCCCGTCGATCTCTCCGCCTACTACGACCGGGAGATCACGCCCGAGCTCCTGAAGGAGGCCACCGAGACCATCATGGTCGCGATCACCTCCCTCGTCGCGGAGCTGCGCGGGGAGCCCGCCCCGGAGAAGCGTTTCGACCCGCGTGAGGCGCGCATCGAGCAGCGCCGCAAGTCGCAGGCGGACAACGAGGGTTCGGCGTCCGCGTCCGGCCGTGCCGTCAAGGAGAGCGAGAAGTGACCCGACCCGTGAAGGCCGCCGTCTTCGGCACCGGCTCGTGGGGCACGGCCTTCGGCATGGTGCTCGCCGACGCCGGGTGCGACGTCACCCTGTGGGGCCGCCGCGCCGAGCTCGCCGAAGCCGTCAACTCCACGCGGACCAACCCGGATTACCTGCCCGGCGTCGAGCTCCCCGAGAACCTGCGGGCGACCACCGACGCCGCCGAGGCGGCCGCCGGAGCCGACTTCACCGTCCTCGCGGTGCCCTCGCAGACCCTGCGCGGCAACCTCGCCGCCTGGACGCCGCTCCTCGCCCCCGACACCGTCCTCGTCTCGCTGATGAAGGGCGTCGAGCTGGGCTCCGCCATGCGGATGAGCGAGGTCATCGAGGACGTCACCAAGGTCGGCGAGGACCGCATCGCGATCGTCACCGGCCCCAACCTCGCCCGCGAGATCGCCGCCCGTCAGCCGGCCGCCGCGGTCGTCGCCTGCCGTGACGAAGCGGTCGCACAGCGTCTCCAAGTCGCCTGCCACACCCCGTACTTCCGGCCCTACACCGAGACGGACGTGGTCGGCTGCGAGCTCGGCGGCGCCGTCAAGAACGTCATCGGGCTCGCCGTCGGCATCGCCGACGGCATGGGCCTCGGCGACAACACCAAGGGCTCGCTGATCACTCGCGGACTCGCCGAGACCGCGCGCCTCGGTGTCGCGCTGGGCGCCGACCCGCTGACCTTCTCCGGGCTCGCGGGCCTCGGTGACCTCGTCGCCACCTGCTCCTCGCCGCTCTCGCGCAACCACACCTTCGGCACCAACCTCGGCAAGGGCATGACCCTCGAGGAGACCATCGCGGTCACCAAGCAGACCGCCGAGGGCGTCAAGTCCTGCGAGTCCGTCCTCGACCTGGCGCGCCGCCACGGCGTCGACATGCCCATCACGGAGACCGTCGTCGGTATCGTCCACGAGGGGAAGCCGCCGGTCGTCGCCCTGAAGGAGCTCATGTCGCGCTCCGCCAAGCCCGAACGACGCTGAGCGACGCCCGTTGCGGGCGCTGACTCTCGAACTACCAGCAGGTACGCTCAACGCGATATGAGCAGCGAGAACCTCCCCCAGAGCCCCGCATCCGCCCTGTCGGGCGCTTCGTCGAGCGGGCAGAAGCCGCGCGTGGCCGTCGTCTTCGGCGGCCGCAGCTCCGAGCACGGTGTCTCCGTCGTCACGGCGGGCGCCGTGCTGCGCGCCATCGACCGGTCCAAGTACGACGTGCTGCCCATCGGCATCACGCGCGAGGGCCGCTGGGCGCTGACCTCGGACGACCCGGAGCGGATGGCCATCGCCGACCGCAAGGTCCCGGACGTCGCCGACCTGGCCGAGTCGCCCGAGGGCGGCGTGGTCCTCCCCGTCGACCCGGCCTCCCGCGAGGTCGTCTACAACGAGCCGGGCTCCGTGCCCAAGGTCCTCGGCGACGTCGACGTGGTCTTTCCCGTGCTGCACGGCCCCTACGGCGAGGACGGCACGATCCAGGGCCTCCTGGACCTGTCCGGTACCCCGTACGTCGGCTGTGGTGTGCTCTCCTCGGCCGTCGGCCAGGACAAGGAGTACATGAAGCGCATCTTCACCTCCTTCGGCCTCAAGGTCGGCCCCTACCTGGTGATCCGCCCGCGCGAGTGGGAGAACGACCAGGAGGGCGCCCGCCGCCGCATCGCCGACTTCGTGGGCGAGCAGGGCTGGCCGCTGTTCATCAAGCCCGCCCGCGCCGGCTCCTCGATCGGCATCACCAAGATCGACTCCTTCGACGGGCTCGACGAGGCCATCGAGACCGCTCGCGCCCACGACCCCAAGGTCATCGTCGAGGCGGGGCTCGTCGGCCGCGAGATCGAGTGCGGCGTCCTCGAGTTCGAGGACGGCCCGCGCGCCTCGGTCCCCGCCGAGATCCCGCCGGTCCAGTCGCACGACTTCTACGACTTCGAGGCCAAGTACATCGACTCGGCGGCCGGCATCGTGCCCGCGCCGCTGACCGACGAGGAGACCGCCGAGGTCCAGCGCCTTGCCGTCGCCGCGTTCGACGCCGTGTCCTGCGAGGGGATCGTCCGCGCGGACTTCTTCCTCACCGAGGACGGCGAGTTCGTCATCAACGAGATCAACACCCTGCCCGGCTTCACGCCGATCTCCATGTATCCGCGGATGTGGCAGGAGTCCGGCGTCAGCTACCCGGAGCTCGTCGACCGCCTCCTCGAAGCGGCCCTGCGCCGCTCGACGGGTCTGCGGTAGGCCTCCGGCCGGTTTTCGGGGTGTGCGGGCCGGCGACTGTCGCCGGCCCGCACATCTTGGTGCCCCGCGCCGCGCTGATCGGGCGGCCGGTGCCAGTGGGGTGGCCGGTGCCTGTCGGGTTCGTGTTTGTCCGCGGGGTGGTGGGGGCTTGGCGCGCAGTTCCCCGCGCCCCTGAGATGCGCACTTCGTGCGGCATCTCATCGGGGCTTGTCGGGGTATCGGTGGGCCGGGGGTGCTGCTCAGTCGGCGATTCCCTTGGGGATCGCCTTCTTGATGGGGGTGGCCAGATCCACCAGCGGGCCCGCGCCCCCCTGTGCGACCTGGTCCTTGGGTATCGTCACCTCGACGTACGCCAGACGCGAGCCCGTCGTCATCCGCTGCGAGCCGTCCTGCAGCTCCTCGACGATCCACTCGACCCCGTCGACCGTCGCGGGCATGCTGTCCTTCTTCAGGACCGCGTCAGGCCACGCCACGCCGCAGCGCAGTATGATCGCCGGGCTTCCCCAGGCCGCGGTCAGCTCGGAGCGCGGCTCGGGATCGTTGCGCTCGAGTCCGTCGATCTTCTGCGGCAGCAGTTCGTGCAGATTCCGGCACAACCCGGTGACCTTCGCGTCCGGCTTGGGAACCGGCACCTCGGGCGTGTCATCCATTGAAGCGCAGCCCGAAACGGCGACGAACAGCAGTGACAGGGCGGGGAGCCCGACGAGAAGACGGCGCCGGTGACGGAAAGAGTTCACCGGCACAGGGTAGACGGGGGCTACAGGTGGACGACCGGGCAGGTCAGGGTGCGGGTGATGCCTTCCACCTGCTGGACCTTGGCGACCACCATGCGTCCCAGATCGTCGACCGTGTCGGCCTGAGCCCGCACGATGACGTCATAGGGGCCGGTGACATCCTCGGCCTGAATGACTCCTGGAATCTTCCCGATCAGCTCGGCGACAGTCGACGCCTTGCCCACTTCGGTCTGAATCAGGATGTACGCCTGTACCACGGAACCTCCAGGACGACCACGAGGATCATGTGGGGAGAAGGGACGCCACGGTACCGCGTCGCCGCTCCTCGCGGGGAGACCCGGGGCGTCTGTGGCGTACCCACCGTGTACGCGCGGCAAGCACACAGGGATCGAGAGGGCGGGCTCGTGACGGAAACCGTGACGGAAACAGCGGGCAAGCCCGTGACAGAAACCGTACCCATGACAAGGACGGCCCGCGACCTCGCGCGGTCCGGGGCCCAGTGCCCCGTCGACCGCCGGCGGACCCGGGCGGAAGGGGCAGTACGCGCATGAAGGGCACCGTCGGCGAGCTGGGGGAGTTCGGGCTCATCCGAGAACTGACCTCGCGGCTCACCACCACCCCGGCCGTCCGCGTCGGGCCGGGCGACGACGCCGCCGTGGTCGCGGCGCCGGACCGCCGCGTCGTCGCCAGCACGGACATCCTGCTGGAGAACCGGCACTTCCGGCGCGACTGGTCGACCGCGTACGACGTGGGCCGCAAGGCCGCCGCCCAGAACCTGGCCGACATCGCCGCCATGGGCGCCGTGCCCACCGCGCTGCTGCTCGGGCTCGTCGTCCCCGCCGAGCTGCCCGCCTCCTGGCCGTCGGAACTGATGGACGGCCTGCGCGACGAGTGCCAGGTCGCCGGCGCCGCCGTGGTCGGCGGCGACGTCGTCCGCGGCGACACCATCACCGTCGCCATCACCGCACTGGGCGACCTGCGCAACCACGAGCCCGTGACCCGCGCCGGCGCGCAGCCCGGCGACGTCGTGGCCGTGACCGGCTGGCTCGGCTGGTCCGCCGCCGGGTACGCCGTGCTGTCCCGCGGCTTCCGCTCCCCGCGCGCCTTCGTGGAGGCCCACCGCCGCCCCGAGCCGCCGTACCACGCGGGCCCCGCCGCGGCGGGCCTCGGCGCCACCGCCATGTGCGACGTCAGCGACGGCCTCATCGCCGACCTCGGCCACATCGCGGAGGCCAGCAAGGTCCGCATCGACATCAAGTCCGGCAAGGTCGACGTCCCCTCGCAGATGAACGACATCGGCCAGGCCGTCGGCGTCGACCCCCTGCAGTGGGTGCTCACCGGAGGCGAGGACCACGCCATCGTGGCCACCTTCCCGCCCGACGTGAAGCTCCCCGCCCGCTGGAAGGTCATCGGCGAGGTCCTCAACCCCTCCGCGCTGCCCCAGGTGACCGTCGACGGCGCCCCCTGGACCAGCAAGGGCGGCTGGGACCACTTCGGCGACGACCCCGCCACGGGCGGCGGCCAGGCCGGTACGGGCGGCTCCGGCGGCCTCGGCGGCTTCGGAGGGGAGATCGAGTCGTGACCGCTTCCGAAGCGGCCCCGGCGCACCCCGGCCCCGTACGCGTCCTGACCGTCGCCGGGTCGGACTCCGGCGGCGGGGCCGGAATCCAGGCCGACCTCAAGACGATGCTCGCCCTCGGCACCCACGGCATGAGCGTGATCACCGCCGTCACCGCGCAGAACTCGCTGGGCGTCCAGGGGGCCTGGGAGCTCCCCGTGGACGCGGTGCGCGCCCAGTACCGCAGCGTCGTCGACGACATCGGCGTCCAGGCCGTCAAGACCGGCATGCTCGCCTCGCCCGAACTCGTCGAATGCGTCGCCGACTTGCTCGCGGGCACGGACGCGCCCGTGGTCGTCGACCCCGTCGGCGTGTCCAAGCACGGTGACTCGCTGCTCGCCGCGACGGCCCTGGACGCCGTCCGCACCCAGCTCCTGCCGACCGCCACGGTGGCGACCCCGAACCTCGACGAGGTGGCCCAACTCACCGGGATCCATGTCGAGTCGGAGGACGGGATGCGCCGCGCCGCCGACGCCGTGCTCGCCTACGGGCCGCGCTGGGTGGTCATCAAGGGGGGACACCTGGGTCATGAGGCCTCCTCTTCGGGTACGGGCCTCGCCGGGGGATCCGACGAGGCGGTCGATCTGCTGACGGACGGCGCGCAGGAGCACTGGCTGCGTGCCCCGCGCCTCGACAACCGGCACACCCACGGCACGGGCTGCACCCTCGCCTCCGCGATCGCCGCGCAGCTGGCCAAGGGGCAGTCGGTGCCCGAGGCCGTGCGGGCCGCCAAGGAGTACGTGACCGGGGCGATCGCCGCCGGCTTCCCTCTGGGCGGCGGGATCGGCCCCGTGGATCACGGGTGGCGGCTGTCCACCCCCGTGGGGCGCGGCGCGGACGCCTGAGTCGTTGCCGCCGGAGCCGGAGCCGGAGCCGGAGCCGGAGCCGGAGCCGGAGCCGTCGGCGTTGCCGGAGTGGATGCCGGTACCGGAGTGGGTGCCGGCACCGGCGTGCGGATCGGTGCCGGGGCGGGCGCGCGCACGGGGGACGGCTCGGCGGAGAGGGCGTAGTCCTTAAGCGCCAGATTGCTCGCCGCCTTCTCCGTGATGCGCTTGAAGACACCGGCCAGCAGGCGTGAACTGAGCATCCGGTACGCCCGGTCGCGGCTGCGTATCTTCTTCTCGGTGGGCGGCGCCAGGAACGGCCCCGCGTTCCCGGACGTCTTCTGGCAGCCCTTCGCGTACTTCGTGATCTCCGCCTCGAAGGCCGCGAACGCCGTGCGGTGGTCGCCGCGCGCAGCGACCAGCTCACCTGCCAGGACATAGGCCGACACCAACGCGGTGCCGGTGCCTATCCCGCCCATGGTCGCCCCGTGCCCGGCGTCGCCGAGCAGGATCACCCGTCCCTTGGACAACCGGTCGATGTGGATCTGGGCGATGGCGTCGAAGTACAGGTCGTCGGCCTGGTCGAGCGCCTCGCGCATCCGCTCCACGTGCGGCCAGGCCAGCCCGCGCAGCTTCTCCGCGACGATCCGCTTCTGCTCCGCGGTGTCCTTGCGGTCGTAGGTCAGCTCCTCGGAACGGAACACGACGGCCGCGCCGGCCCGCTCCTGATCGCCGTCGTAGTTGTTGATCATCGCTGTGCGTCCTGGCTCCGTGTACAACCGCGCCGTGCGGTCCAGGCCCAGGTGGTTGGGCATGTCGAACCCTGCGACGTAGTACCCGAGGAAGCGCAGGTAGCGGGACTCGTCGCCGAACACCAGCCGTCGCGTGTTCGAGTGCAGGCCGTCCGCGCCGATCACCAGGTCGACCGTGCGGGGAGCGCCGTGGTCGAAGGTGACGTCCACCCCGGCCGGAGTCTCGGCGATCGAGGCGATCGAGTCGCCGAAGACGTACTCCACCGAGTCCTTCGTGCGCTCGTACAGCAGCTTGGAGAGATCGCCGCGGAAGACCTCCACGTCGCCGCTCATCAGGTGCGCGGGCAGGTCGACCCGCTCGCTGTCGTCCGCGTCGACGATGATCTGGCGGCCCATGTCGGTCTGGATCCGGTGCAACTCGTCCCAGATGCCCATGCGGGTGAGGACGGTGCGATGGACGTGCCCGCGGAAGTCGACGGCGAAGCCGCCCTCGCGCAGGGCCGGCGCCTTCTCGACGACCGTGACACGGGCGCCCTGGCGGGAGAGCCAGAAGGCGATCGCCGGGCCCGCGATGCTGGCGCCGGAGACCAGGACGGTGAGGTGGGACAGCGGTGCGGAGAGAGGGGAGTGCGGGGCGTCGGTGCCGGTGCCGGTGGTCGTGGTGGCGGTCGTCGTCGTGGTCGTCCGAGTGTTCGTGTGCGTCTGCTTCGTCATGTCACCGAGCTTGCGATTCGGCGCTTACCGTTCGCTTACCGTCGACTGACCGTGCCTTACCGACCGCTGACCGCGGTCCGGCACCCGACCGTCGATGACGCATGAATCGAGCCTCAGGCCCGCCCGGCCCGCCCGGCCCGGCCTGGCCCGGGCCCGCCGCGCCGTGCGCCAGGCCTCACGCCTCGCGCAATGCCGCCTCACGCAGCGCGCTGCCGAGCTCGAAGGCTTTCTTGAACGTGTCGGGGGCGAGCAGCCGCCGGATCCGCCGCTCGACGGGCGTCACGTCGGGGTCGTCCACGATCAGCTGACCGCGCAGCGCCGAAGCCGCGCCGAGCAGCGTCGCCGCCTGCTCCGGCCCCGCCGCCCGGGACGCCAGCGCCTCGGCCACCTCCGCCAGTTCGAGCTCTTGCGTCTGGCCCCCGGTCGACAGCGCCCGGGCCTGGCGGAACCAGTCGTCGGCCTCGTCCACGCGTCCCTCGGCCAGCGCCGTCCGGCCCAGGCCGAGGAAGATGTGCACGGTCTGGCCGACGCTGTACCAGGACCGGGCGCTCGTCTCGAGCGCGGACTCGTAGTGGGTGCGGGCCGCCGCCGTGTCCCCGGCGAGCCGGGCCGCGTCGCCCAGACCCCAGTGGGCACCGGCCACCTTGTCGTGCGCTCCGATGCCGCGCGCCAGCTCGGCCGCCCGCGCGAAGTCCACCGCGGCCTCCGCGTGCCGTCCGCTGCGCAGCAGAACCGTGCCCCGCCTGCACAGCAGATCCGCCGTCTCCTCCGGCGCCGCCAGTTCGCGCGCGAAGGCGAGTGCCTCGTCGATCAGCTCCAGGGCGCGCTCCCGCTCCCCGCGCCAGTCCGCGTAGAGGCCCAGCTGGTCGAGGGAGTTGGCCATGCCCCAGCGGTCGCCGCAGGACCGGAAGCCTTCCAGCGCCTGCGCGAACAGGGCCTCGGACGCCGTGGGCCGGCCCGCGAACTGCTCCTGGAAGCCGAGTCCGACGGCCAGCAGCGCCTGCCCCCAGGGGTCGTCGCCGACCTGGGCGCGCACCCGCTCGTCCTGCGACCGCTCGGGGCCGACCGCCAGCGTCCACAGGACCACGGTGAAGGGCAGCCGCAACTGCCGGTCGATCGTGGCCAGGACCCGGTCCGCCCGTGCGAGCAGCTCGTCGTCCTCGTCACCCGTCACCGCGTTGAGCCCGCACAGGGCGTACTCCTCCTCGAGTCCGGGCGGCGGTGTCGGACCCACCGCGTCCAGCAGGTCGCGGGCGAGCGCGACGCGCTGACCGGCCAGGCCGTGCAGCCGCCAGAACCAGGACAGGGCCGCCATCAGCCGCAGGCCGCCGTCCGGTGCGCTGCGCACCAGGTGACGCAGCGCCGCGTCCAGGTCGCCGCGCTCGGCGGAGAGCCGGCTCAGCCAGGGCAGTTGGTCCGCGCCGCGCAGCAAGGGCTCGGCCCGCTCCGCGAGGCGCAGGTAGTACGCGGCGTGGGCGTCCTTCAACGTGGCGAGCGTCTCGTCCGGCAACTGCTCGGCGCAGAAGGCACGGATCGTCTCCAGCATCCCGTAGCGCCCGTCGGACGCGTCCAGGAACGACTTCTCGGCGAGCGAGGCCAGCAGATCCTCCGGGTACGCGATGCCGCACACGGCCTCCACCGCGTCCAGCGTCGCGCCTCCGGAGAGCCCGCCCCCGCTGAAGACCGTCAGCCGGCACGCCAGATCGCGCTCCTCGTCGTCGAGCAGCTCCCAGCTCCACTCGACGACCGCGCGCAGGGTGCGGTGCCGGGGCGCCTTGGTGCGGTCACCGCGCGACAGGACCCGGAACCGGTCGCCGAGGCGCTCGGCCAGTTCCTCCACCGTCAGGGTGCGCAGCCGGGCGGCGGCCAGCTCGATGGCCAGGGGGAGTCCGTCCAGTGCCGTGCAGATGCCGTCGATCGCCGCCACGCGCGCGGGGTCCTCCGCGGCCGCGTCGAAGTCGGGACGCACGGCCGCCGCCCGGTCCCGGAACAGCTGAGCCGCCGGACCCGCCGCCAGTGGGGGCACCGGACACAGCGCCTCGCCGGTGATCCCCAGGGCCTCCCGGCTCGTCGCCATGATCCGCACTCCGGGGCAGGCGCCCAGCAGCAGCCCCGCCACCCGGGCCGCGCCCTCCACGACGTGCTCGCAGTTGTCGAACACCAGGAGCGCCTCCCGCTCCTCCAGCACGGCGATCAACCGCTCCGTCGCGTCCGCGCTCTGCGGCCCCCGCAGCCCTTCACGGACGCCGAGTGCGCTCAGCACGGCGTACGGGATCTGCGCGCCGTCGGCGAGCGGGGCCAGCTCCACGTAGCAGACGTCCGGGCGGGACCGGGCCGACTCCATGGCCAGCCGCGTCTTGCCCGCGCCACCGGGCCCCGTCAGCGTGACCAGCCGGGCCCCCGCCAGCAGCTCGTCGATCCGGGCCAGCTCCTCGGCCCGCCCCACGAACCGCGTCAGCTGCGCGGGCACGCCCCGCTGACGCTGCGGCTCCCGTCCTTGCAGCAGCTCCAGGTGGAGGGCCGAGAGCTCCGCCGACGGGTCGGCGCCGAGCTCCTCCGCGAGGACGCTCCTCGCCTCCTCGTAAGCGGCCAGCGCCTCCGCGGGACGGTCCGCCGCGTGCAGCGCGCGCATCAGCAGGGCGTACAGCCGCTCGCTCAGCGGATGCCGGGCCAGCAGCTCACGGATCTCGGCGATCAGGTCAGGGCCCGAGCCCAGGGCGAGATCGGCGGCGATGCGGTCCTGCAGGGCGGTCAGCCGCAACTCCTCCAGGCGCGGCAGCTCGTCCGGTGCGGGGCCGCGCCACAGCGCGAGGCCTTCACGGAGCAGTGCAGCCGCACGCGCGTGGTCGCCGGTCGCCAGGGCCTGCCCGCCTTCGCGCGCGAGGCGCTCGAAACGGTGCACGTCCACCGCGTCACGGTCGGTCACGAGCCGGTATCCGGCGGACCCCGTCTCGATCTTCAGGTCCAGCCGCTTGCGCAGCCGCGAGACCTGGGACTGCAGCGCGTTCGCCGCGTTCGCCGGCGGGTCCTCGCCGTAGAGCCCGTCGATCAGGCGCTCCGGGGAGACGGTCCGGCCCGCGTCGAGCAGCAGCAGGGTCAGCAGGGCACGGGGACGCGGCCCCCCGGGGTCCAGAGGGCTTCCGTCGGGGGCCCGCACGTCGAGAGGGCCGAGGATGCCGAACCGCATGCGCAGAGTCTCGCAGCCGCCACCGACAGTCGGGCCGGAGATCGGGGATCTTGCCGCGGACCGGTGACGCGTCCGCGTGCGGACATGAAAAAGCCGGCCCCCGAGGGGACCGGCTTCTCAAGCAACCAGCGAGGTGGCCGCGCTACGCGTTACGTCAGCGCGAGACCTTGCCGGCCTTGATGCACGAGGTGCAGACGTTGAGCCGCTTCGGCGTCCGACCGACCACTGCACGCACGCGCTGGATGTTCGGGTTCCAGCGACGGGGCGTACGGCGGTGCGAGTGCGAAATGTTGTTGCCGAAGCCCGGCCCCTTGCCGCAGACGTCGCAGTTGGCAGCCACGGGTCACTCCAAAGACTTCAGATGCACTTACGGTTGATCCCGGCATGCCGGGATCGAGATCGGAGGATCTGAGTGGCGGTGCCAGGGGATAGCCCGACGGATATCGGGCAACCGGAGCAGCATACAACGGCTGCTTCGGTAGAACGAAACTACCATGACCTGCCGGGAGGCTGCTCCGGCCGGGTGGACCCGGCCCTCTTCCTGACGAGCGCTCCGGCGGGGTCTACGCTGCGATGCCAGTCCAGCTGTTCAAGGAGGCGCAGGTGCCGCAGGTGCCGCATGTGCTCGACGTCGTCGCGGTGCGCGCCTGGTGCTCACTCGCCCTGGAGGCGCTCGGGCGCGACCGTGCGGAGATCGACGCGATCAACGTGTATCCGGTCGCGGACGGGGACACCGGCACCAATCTCTACCTGACCGTCGAGTCCGCGCATCAGGCCGTCGAGGCCGTCTTCGCGGGCCTCGGAACCGGTCCGGAACCGGCCGGTCCGACGCTGGCCGAGGTCGTGCGCGCGATGGCGCACGGCGCCCTGATCGGTGCCCGGGGGAACTCCGGGACGATCCTCGCCCAGCTGCTGCGCGGCATGGCCCAGGTCCTCGCCGACGACGGTACGGGTGACGGGGATCACGTGGCCGGGGCCGATGCGGGGGCGCTGCGTCTCGCCCTCCGTAGAGCCGCGGACTCTGCGCGGGACGCGGTCGCCCACCCTGTGGAGGGCACGGTGCTGACCGTGGCACGGGCCGCCGCGGACGCCGCCGCGCTCGTGGAGGGAGACTGCGGGGCCGTCGTCCGCGCCGCCTATGAAGGCGCGTGCGCGGCGCTCGACGCGACACCGGAGCAGCTCGCCGTCCTGCGCACCGCAGGTGTGGTGGACGCGGGCGGGCGCGGGCTCGTCACCGTCCTGGGAGCGCTCAGCCAGGCCGTCTCCGGAGAAGCGGCGCCGCGGCACAAGCAGGCACCCAGGGCCGTGCCCGAGGCCCCCGCAGAAGCGGGCGGCTCCCTCGAGTGCCCCGACGAGCACGGGGGCGCGGGGCCCGCCTTCGAGGTGATCTACCTCCTGGAGGCCGACGACCGGGCCGTCGCGCGACTGCGCACCCGGCTCGACGCCCTCGGCGACTCCCTGGTGGTCGTCGGCGGAGACGGCCTGTGGAACGTGCACGTCCACGTCGACGACGCGGGCGCCGCCGTGGAAGCGGGCGTGGAGGCCGGCCGCCCGTACCGCATCCGCATCACCCACTTCGGCCTCGGGGACGCGCACACGGGCGGCGGCGCCACACCGCCCAGGGAACGGGCGCAGCGCGCCGTCGTGGCCGTCGTGCCCGGCGACGGGCTGGCCGGGCTCTACGCGGAGGCCGGCGCGACCACCGTCCCGGACCGGCCCGGCGAACCTCCCGCCAGCGGGGAACTCGTCGACGCGATCCGCCGCGCCCACGCGCGCGAGGTGGTGCTGCTGCCGAACGACGCGGAGCTGCGCCACACCGCCGCCGCGGCGGCCGAACAGGCCCGCTCCGAGGGCGTACGGGTCGCCCTGATCCCGACCCGGTCCGCGGTCCAGGGCATCGCCGCGCTCGCCGTGCACGAACCCGACCGGCGCTTCGACGAGGACGTCGTCGCGATGACCTCGGCGGCCGGCGCGACCCGCTACGGCGAACTGACCGTCGCGGAGCGGCAGTCGTGGACCATGGCCGGGATCTGCCAGGCCGGCGACGTCCTGGGCCTCATCGAAGGCGACGTGGCCGTCATCGGCCACGAGGTCCCGGCCACCGCCCGCACGGTCCTGGACCGGATGCTCGCGGCCGGTGGGGAGCTCGTCACCCTGGTGCTCGGCGACGAGGTCCCGGACGAGGTCGCCCAGAGCCTCGAACAGCACGTCCGTGAGTCCTACCTGGCCGTCGACACGGTCGTCTACCGGGGCGGCCGGCAGTCGGCGCTGCTGCTCATCGGCGTCGAGTAGCGGCCTCTCCTCGTCGGCCGGCGGCCCCGTCGTGCGCGGTCTCCGGTCCGGCCGCTCGGGTGACCGGACCGGAGGCGCACCCGCGCGGGTCTAGCCCCGCAGCGCCTCCAGGGCCTCCCGAGCCTCGTCGCGGGCCTCCGTGTCCCCGGCCTCGTCGAAGGCCGCGGCCGCCCGCTCCAGGTGCTCCTGCGCGTCCGGGGCGTCCCGGCGAGCCAGGAGCTGGGCGAACTGGCGGTGCGTGTGGCCCAGTTCGGCCAGCAGGGCGGCACGGTCGTCGCCGGCGTCGGGCAGAGCCTCCTCGCAACCGGTGATCGCGGCCTCCATGCAGGCGCGCTCGGCGTCCGCGTCGGCGGAGTCCAGCCAGGCACGCGCGCGCAGACAGCGCACCACCGCGCCCGTCCGGCCCAGGGAAGCCCACAGCTCGCCCGCGCGCACGTACGCGCGGTCGGCGTCCTCGGGACGCCCGGCCCGGTCCAGCGCGTCGGCGGCCAGGTTCGCGAGCATCGCGTGGTCCCGCTGCTCCGGCCAGTGCTGGGCGAGCTCGGCCGCCTGCAGCCACGCCTCGGCGGACTGCAGGTGCTCGCCCAGGGCGCGGGCGCAGTCGCCCAGCCACCAGCGGGCCTGCACGATCGCGCCGTCGCCGTGATCGTCCGACGTCAGGTCGAGCAGCGCCGACTCCAGAATCTCGGCCGCCTCCGCGTGCCGGTCCTGGCCCAGCAGATGGCCGCCCAGCTGGAAGCGGGCCCAGGCGCCGAGCCCGGCGCCGTCACCGGCCTCGTCGGCCCAGTGCGCCGCCTCGAGGGCGTGGTCCGACGCGCCCCGCGCGTCACCGCCCGCGGCGAGGAGCTCCGCCAGCTGGAGCTGCAGCTGCGCCACGTCGTGCGGCTCCAGGACGCCCGCGCCGTGCTCCAGGGCCGCCCGCAGCCGCCGTTCGCCCTCGTCGAGGTCGCCCCGCTCCCGGGCGAGACCGACAAGGCGCATGTCGCAGTCCACGGCCGCCCACGGCCGCTCCGCCGCCAGATGCGCCTCCACCGCGCCCTCGAACAGAGCGCGCGCCCCCTCGTCGTCACCACGGTGCACCGCGATGTCACCGAGCATGCCCCGCGCGGCCGCCGCCTGGGAGGCGAGGCGGGGAACGTCGGGGAACCGCTCGGCGAGGCCCAGCAGTTCCCGTACGCACGCCTCGGCGTCCGCGATGTCCTCGTCCCCGGCGTGCCCCATCAGCAGGATGCGCGCCCGGCTCGTCAGCACGGCCGTCACCGGCCTGGCCGTCTCCGCGTCCAGTTCCGCGAACCCGTCGAGCACCACCTGCTCGTACGGCTCCCGGATCGCCGCGCGCGCCTCGTCCAGGCGTCCCGCGCGGGCCAGCGCGAACGCCCCACGCGCGCGTGCCGCGCGGGCCTCCGCCGGGTCGCCCGCCTCCTCGAACAGTGCGGCCGCGCGGTCGAAGCCGCCGGCGGTGTCGTCGGAGTGGATCGCCGCGTAGTCGGCGATCTCCGCCCGGTCGCGGACCGTGAGCTCCAGGCCCTCGTCCTGCGCCGCACGCGCGGCCGTGGCCCAGGCCCGGGCGGCCACGGGACCACCCGTGGCCGCCGAGAGCCGCCGGGCCTCCGCGACCAGGGACGCGGCGTCCCGCGGCCCCGCGTCCGCCGGAGAGGCCGGCGCCACCGGCACGGCGACCGACGGGCGGGCGACGCGCACGCCCAGCGGGAGCCGCTCCACGAGCGGCCGCTGGTCCATGCGCTCGCGCACCCGCCTGCTCACCACGTCCGTGCCGTTGCGCGCGTCGAAGCGGGCGGCGACCGCCAGCGCCTCCCCGCGCGCGTGCACGGCGAGTTCGGCCGCGGTCCAGTCGCGCCCGGCCGGCCCCGGCACCCGCTGCTCGCCCAGGCCCAGCCCGACCAGCCGGTCCATGACCAGCGCCGTCACCGCGAGGAAGTTCTTCAGGCCCTGCGGGTCGCCGCTGTCCGTGAAGTACGCGGGCCGCTCCGCGAGCAGCTCCAGGGCGCGCGCCTCGTTGCCCGTCAGGGCGCAGAACTCGACGTGCGACGCGAACGCGCCCCGCATCGACTCCATCTGCCGCACCAGGCGGAGCCCCCGCAGGTGGTTGGCCCGCGCCTCCTCCGGACGCCCCAGACGCAGCAGCGGCAGCAGCGACGAGGCCAGCGCGGCGTGCGGCTCATGGGCGCACGTCAGCTCGCCCGCCAGGACGGGACCCCACAGTTCGAGGGCCCGTTCGTCGTGGCGCAGGTCCGCCTGACGGGCTCCCTGGCCGTTCAGCTCACAGGCGTGGCAGTCGGCCTTGTCGTCACGGTCCGCCGCCAGCCACGCGTCGTACGCGCGCGTGGCCCGCTCCTCGTCGCCCAGGTGGTCGGCCACGTAGAACTCGCTCATACGGACGGCCCGTTCGGAATGGCCCGCCACCTTGTAGCGGTGCTCCATCTCGCCGAGCCACTTCTCGATGGAGGCGAGCGGGATGTGCGGCTGGTTCAGCATCCCGTTCGTCATCCACTTGAAGACCCAGTGCAGCGAGTGCGTCTCGTAGGCGTCGAAGTCCTCGGGGTGCTCGTCCCACATGCGCAGCAGACGCGCGAAGGGGACGAACATCTTGTCCTTCTCGGAGCTGTAGTTGTACATCTGCAGCTGGTGGCTGAGCGCCTCGATCACCCCGAGCGCGACACCGAGCCGCTCCGCCTCGGCGAGCAGCGCCTCCGCGCGGGCGCCCCGCGCGGGACCCTCTGGCCGCGCCGCGTTCTCCGCCATCGCGTGCCGCAGGGCGTCCAGATCCATGGTCTCGCTCATCGGGGGTCCTTTCCGGTGCCGGGGTGCGTGGCCCACTCGAGGAGGCCGATGAACGAACGGTTGAGGAGCGCCGAGTCGGCGGGGCGCAGCGGGCGCTGCGCCATCAGCAGCGCCTGCCCGTACAGGGCCTCCGCCGCCGTGCCGATCAGCTCCGGGTCGTCGAGCGAACTGACCCTGCGGATCAGCGGGTTGAGGTGATTGAGCACCAGACGCGCGCGGGGCGCGCTGCCGCGCAGCGAGCCGAGAATGCCCGCCCACAGGTCGTCGGCCTGGGCCTCCGCCTCCGCGCGGGCCTGCTCGTGCCGGGCCGCACGGTCGTCCAGGTGCAGCGCCGGCACCGTCAGCGGATGGAAGGCCCGCAGGGCCACGTCGCAGCCCAGCGGGTCGAGCTTGGCCCGCGCGGCCGCGAGGAAGCCCGCCAGGGCCAGCTCCTCCGCCGGGTCCACGGCGTCGAGATGCGCGGTGACCGTCTCCGCGTCCAGCTCCGCGACCGCCGTGCCGGGACGCACGGACGGCAGCGCCTCCACCAGATCGGCGTCATACGTGTAACCGCCGTTGACCACCCCGATGCCCTGCGCCGACGCGATCGGAGCGACCTGCCGGTACTCCTCCACGGTGCGCGTGAAGTGCACGACCGGGTGGCGCTGTGCGAACTCCTCCAGGGAGAGATGCCCGTCCGTCGTCTCGAACGGCAGCCACGGAAGCATCGTCCGCAGCATCTCCTTGTCGTGCCGCGCCAGGGACTTGACCCCCAGGTGATGCACGGACAGGAAGGCCGACAGCCGCTCCGGGGAACCCGCCGCGAGCGAGGTCAGCCACTCCCGGATGCGTTCGCCCAGGGCCTCCCGCACGGCGGCCAGCGTCTCGTCGTCGTACAGCGACTCGCGCGACGCCGTCGGGCGCAGACTGTCCGTGTCGATGACACAGCGCACGAAGAACGCCCAGTCGGGCAGCAGCTGATCGGCGCGCTCGGTGAGCAGCATGCCCTTCAGGTGCACCCGGTGGCTCGCGCGCTGCGCCGGACTGACCGCCTGCGGCAGCACGTGCGCCACGCCCCGGACCCCCGCGAGCGGCACGTCCAGGTCGATCGAGTCCAGCGGCGTGAAGCCGAACACGTCGCGGCAGTGGCCCGCCAGGGCGACCCGGCGGGCGGCCGGACTCGCGTGCTCGCGGTCCCACACGGCCGGAAGGTCCGTCACGGCCGTCTCGCCCACCCGCACGTCGTACGGCAGCAGTGAGCCGAAGTTCCGGGCCAGGGACAGCACCCGCTCCTCGTCCAGCCATTCCGCCGCGCCCGCGCGGGCCTCCAGGTGCACCGTCGTGCCCGGCTCGGGACGCGCCTCGTCCGGCAGCGTGCGCACCGTGTAGGAGCCGTCGTCCCGGGCGGTCCACTCGACCGGCGGGGCATCCGGAGTGCGTGCGCTGCGGCTCACCACACGGATGCGCTCGGCGACCACGAAGCACGCGAGCAGCCCGATGCCGAACTGCCCCAGGAACTCCGCGCGGGCCGACTCCAGGCCGTCGTCGCGCTTGGAGCTGCGGCCGATCGTCGCCAGCAGACTGTGCACGTCCGCCTCGGAGAGACCGATGCCGGAGTCCTCCACGCGCAGCGCCCCGGACCCGGCGAACAGCCGCACGGTGGCGGGGGAGCCGGGCTGCTCGGCGCGGCGGGCGGTGATCGCGTCCACCGCGTTCTGCAGCAGTTCGCGCAGGTAGACCTTGGGACTGGAGTACAGGTGATGGGAGAGGAGGTCGACGAGACCACGCAGGTCGACCTGGAAGGTGTGCGGCGCCTGCGCGCCCGGGGACGTCTGTGAACTTTGTGAAGTCTGGGAATCCATCGTCGCTGCGCCGGTGGGGGGACGGGCGACGGCGCGGGTCGGGCGGCACCACGGGAGGTGACCGCGATCAGGGGCCGGAGCCGGTCATCCTAGGTCCGGCGAGCCGCTCGTGACCAGCGGGTTCCTCGCGGGCACCGGCGGTGGTCGGTGAATGTCAGTGGCGTGGTGTGCAATGGATCTCGTGCCCGCGCTCGAAGAACCGCTGAAGAAAGCGCTCGGTCCCGCCACCGCGAAGGTGATGGCCGAGCACCTAGGCCTGCACACCGTCGGTGACCTGCTGCACCACTACCCGCGCAGATACGCCGAGCGCGGCGAGCTCACCCGCCTCGCCGACCTGCCGCTCGACGAGCACGTCACCGTCGTCGCCCAGGTCGCGACCGCCCGCGTCCTGAAGTTCAACGGCGGCAGCGGACAGCGCCTCGAGGTCACCATCACCGACGGCAGCGGTCAGCTCCAGCTCGTCTTCTTCGGCCGCGGCATCCACAAGCCGCACAAGGACCTGCTCCCGGGCACGCGCGCGATGTTCGCCGGCAAGGTCGGCGTCTTCAACCGCAAGATGCAGCTGGCCCACCCGGCCTACCAGCTGCTGCAGGCCGACTCCTCGCAGGAGGCGGCCGAGGCCGTCGGCTCCTGGGCCGGCGCCCTCCTGCCGATCTACCCGGCCACCGCAAAGCTGGAGTCCTGGAAGATCGCCAAGGCGGTCGACCTCGTCCTGCCCAGCGCCCAGGAGGCCCTCGACCCGCTCCCGGAGTCCCTGCGCGAGGGCCGCGGCCTGGTCCCGCTCACCGAGGCGCTCCTCAAGATCCACCGGCCGCACACCAAGGCCGACATCGCGGACGCCCGCGCCCGCCTCAAGTGGGACGAGGCGTTCGTCCTCCAAGTCGCCCTCGCCCGGCGCCGGTTCGCCGACACCCAGCTCAGCGCCGTCGCGCGCGTACCGAAGCCGGACGGACTGCTCACCGCGTTCGACGCGAAGCTCCCGTTCACCCTCACCGAGGGCCAGCAGAAGGTCTCGCGCGAGATCTTCGACGACCTGGCCACCGAGCACCCGATGCACCGCCTCCTCCAGGGCGAAGTCGGCTCCGGCAAGACGATGGTCGCCCTGCGCGCCATGCTCGCCGTCGTCGACGCGGGCGGGCAGGCGGCCATGCTCGCGCCCACCGAGGTCCTCGCCCAGCAGCACCATCGGTCCATCACCGAGATGATGGGCGAGCTCGCCGAGGGCGGCATGCTCGGCGGGGTCGAGCACTCCACCAAGGTCGTCCTCCTCACTGGCTCCATGGGCGCCGCCGCCCGCCGCACGGCGCTGCTCGACCTGACCACCGGCGAGGCCGGCATCGTCATCGGCACGCACGCCCTGATCGAGGACAAGGTCCAGTTCCACGACCTCGGCCTCGTCGTCGTCGACGAGCAGCACCGCTTCGGCGTGGAGCAGCGCGACGCCCTGCGCTCCAAGGGAAAGCAGCCCCCGCACCTGCTCGTCATGACGGCCACACCGATCCCGCGGACGGTCGCCATGACCGTCTTCGGTGACCTGGAGACCTCCGTCCTCGACCAGCTGCCGGCCGGGCGCTCACCGATCGCCAGCCACGTCGTGCCCGCCGCCGACAAGCCCCACTTCCTCACGCGCGCGTGGGAGCGCGTACGCGAGGAGGTGGGTAACGGGCACCAGGCCTACGTCGTCTGCCCCCGCATCGGCGACGACGAGGACGAGAGGCCCAAGAAGGGCAAGGCCGCCAAGAAGTCCCCCGAGGACGAGGCCGAGAAGCGGCCGCCGCTCGCCGTCCTGGAGGTGGCCGAGCAGCTCGCGCGCGGGCCGCTCCAGGGGCTCACGGTCGAGGTCCTGCACGGCCGGATGCAGCCCGACGACAAGGACGCGGTGATGCGCCGCTTCGCCGCGGGCGAGACCGACGTCCTCGTCGCGACGACCGTTATTGAGGTGGGGGTGAACGTGCCGAACGCGACCGCGATGGTGATCATGGACGCGGACCGCTTCGGCGTCTCCCAGCTCCACCAGCTGCGCGGCCGCGTCGGCCGCGGCTCGGCGGCCGGCCTGTGCCTCCTGGTCACCGAGATGCCCGAGGCCAGCCCCGCGCGCGCCCGCCTCGGCGCGGTGGCCGCCACGCTCGACGGCTTCGAGCTGTCCCGGATCGACCTGGAGCAGCGCCGCGAGGGTGACGTCCTCGGCCAGGCCCAGTCCGGCGTCCGCTCGTCCCTGCGGATGCTCGCCGTCATCGAGGACGAGGAGATCATCGCCGAGGCCCGCGAGGAGGCGACCAAGGTGGTCACCGCGGACCCGGACCTCGACCACCTGCCCGGACTGCGCACCGCCCTGGACGCCCTCCTGGACGAGGAGCGGGAGCAGTACCTCGACAAGGGCTGAGACACTGGGTGACACCACCTGACACCACCTGACACCACCCATCCCCGCATCCCGAAGGGCCGAGGAACGAGATGACCCGCGTGATCGCCGGACGCGCCGGCGGACGCCGCCTGGCCGTGCCGCCGGGCAACGGCACCCGCCCCACCTCCGACCGCGCGCGCGAGGGCCTCTTCTCCACCTGGCAGGCCCTGCTCGGCACCCTCGACGGCACACGGGTCGCCGACCTGTACGCGGGCTCGGGAGCCGTCGGCCTGGAGGCGCTCTCCCGGGGCTCGGCCCACGCTCTCCTCGTGGAGGCCGACGCCCGCGCGGCCCGCACGATCCGGGAGAACATCAAGGCGCTCGGTCTGCCCGGCGCGGAAGCGCGTACCGGCAAGGCGGAGCAGATCGTCGCGGGCCCGGCCCCCGCCACCCCCTACGACCTGGTCTTTCTCGACCCGCCGTACGCGGTCTCGGACGACGATCTTCGCGAGATCCTGCTCACACTCCGCACTCAGGGCTGGCTCACGGACGATGCGCTCGTCACCGTTGAACGCAGTACGAGAGGCGGCGACTTCCGCTGGCCGGACGGCTTCGAGGCACTGAGGTCCCGGCGTTACGGCGAGGGAACGTTTTGGTACGGTCGCGCCGCCTTGACCACCACCCTCACGTGCGACGACGCACGATGACCGGACCGGAGAGCGAGGGACTTCCCGTGCGCCGCGCAGTCTGTCCCGGGTCGTTCGACCCCATCACCAACGGCCACCTCGACATCATCGCCCGAGCCTCCAAGCTGTACGACGTCGTGCACGTCGCGGTGATGATCAACCAGTCGAAGAAGGGCCTCTTCGCCGTCGAGGAGCGGATCGAGCTGATCCGCGAGGTCACCGCGGAGTTCGGCAACGTCGAGGTGGAAGCCTTCCACGGCCTGCTCGTCGACTTCTGCAAGCAGCGCGACATCCCGGCCATCGTGAAGGGCCTGCGCGCCGTCAGCGACTTCGACTACGAGCTGCAGATGGCCCAGATGAACAACGGCCTCTCGGGCGTCGAGACCCTGTTCGTCCCCACCAACCCCACCTACAGCTTCCTGTCCTCCTCGCTGGTCAAGGAGGTCGCGGCCTGGGGCGGTGACGTGTCCCACCTGGTCCCGCCGGTCGTGCACGAGGCGTTGACCGAGCGCCTCCCCAAGAAGTGACACGCACGCACCAGTTGGGCATACAGTCGTCCCGTCCGTCTCCAACACCCCTCACATCCCTGTGAGCAGACGAGAGAGTGGCGAGCACACGGTGGACGTCCAGAAGAAGCTCGACGAGATCGTCGCCGCGGTCGGCAGCGCCCGGTCCATGCCCATGTCGGCCTCGTGCGTGGTCAACCGCGCCGACCTGCTCTCGATGCTCGACGAGGTGCGCCAGGCGCTGCCCGGCTCCCTCGCCCAGGCCCAGGAGCTGATCGGCGGGCGCGAGCAGATGGTCGAGCAGGCCCGCGCCGAGGCCGAGCGGATCATCGAGACCGCGCACGCCGAGCGCGGCACCCTGATCGCCGACACGGAGATCGCCCGCCGCTCCCAGGACGAGGCCGACCGCATCCTGGCCGAGGCCCGCCAGGAGGCGGAGGAGGTCCGCGCGGAGGCCGACGACTACGTCGACTCCAAGCTCGCCAACTTCGAGGTCGTCCTCAACAAGACGCTCGGCTCGGTCGGCCGCGGCCGCGAGAAGCTGCTCGGCACGGGCCCCGGCACGGACGAGCACGGCTACGAGGACGAGGACGCCCCCGAGCGCAGCCAGGACCCCGAGACCCTGCGCCGCGACGCCGACTCCTACGTGGACGCCAAGCTCGGCGCCTTCGAGGCGGTGCTCGCCAAGACGCTGGAGGCCGTCGGCAAGGGCCGCCAGAAGCTGCACGGCCGGATCGCCAGCGACGACCTCGGCGCGCTGACGCTCGACGGCGAGGGCGGTGCGCAGGCGCACACCAGCGACGCCGACTACCTCGCGGGCCTCGCCGAGATCGGCGCCCAGGAGCCGCGGCAGCCCGAGACCCCGCAGATCCCGGCCCAGCAGCCGGTCGCCGCGTACGCGCAGCAGCCGGACCCCTACGCCTACCAGCAGCAGGGCTACGGGCAGCAGGACGCCTACGCCGGGTACCCGCAGCAGCCGCAGCAGCAGCCGGATCCGTACGGGTACCAGCAGCAGGATCCGTACGCGGCGCAGCAGGAGCAGTACCAGCAGTACGGGTACCAGCAGCAGCCGGAGCAGCCGCAGGCGGCCGGCGGGCAGCAGGACCAGGGCGGGGTGCTCGACGAGACCAGCCTCTTCGACACCAGCATGATCAATATGGATCAGGTGCGGGAGTACGAGCGCCAGTACGAACAGGGCCGCTGACCGGCCGCGACCGGGGCCCCCGGGGCCGGATTGGGCCGAGAGCGGATGGTCCAGTATCCTGGCTGTTCGGTCGCGCGTACACGTGCGTCCTGAGCTGCCCGGAAGGATCTCGGCGGCGCTTCACGAGCTTCGAAGAACGAAAGCAGGACCAGCCCTGAACACCCGCCTCGACCACCGCAATCCTCTCGTGTTCGACACACACGAGCTGGGTCGGCGTCCTGGTGCCATGCAGCGGCTGTCCCGCACGATCGGCGCTCCCAAGGACCTCGGTATCCAGGGAGTCATCGAGGTGCCGGAAGGCGCCCCGGTGGAGCTCGACCTCCGCCTCGAGTCGGTCATGGAAGGGGTGCTTGTCACAGGCACCGCCCGTGCATCGGCCAAGGGGGAGTGCGTAAGGTGTCTGGAGCCGCTCGACCAAGAGGTCGACGCGGACTTCCAGGAGATGTTCTCGTACCCTGACGCCGACGACCGGGGCCGTCCCAAGGACGACGCCGGCGACGACGCCGAGGACGACGAGGACAGGCTCTTTCTCGAGGACGGTCTGTTCGACCTCGAGCCTGTGCTGCGTGATGCGGTGGTGCTCGCACTGCCGATGCAGCCGGTGTGCCAGGAAGACTGTGAGGGTCTGTGCTCCGAATGCGGAGTGCGTCTCGCGGACGACCCGGACCACCACCACGACGCCGTCGACATCCGTTGGGCGGCTTTGCAGGGACTCGCTGGCACCATCCAGGACGGCGAGAAGGACGAGATGAGCGGCGCCGAAGCGGAAGCGGGCGTCGACGAGAAGCAGGAGAAGTAGCCGTGGCTGTTCCGAAGCGGAAGATGTCGCGCAGCAACACGCGCCACCGCCGGTCGCAGTGGAAGGCTGCGGTCCCCACCCTGGTTTCGTGTGAGCGTTGCCAGGAGCCCAAGCTGCAGCACATCGCGTGCCCCGCTTGCGGTACCTACAACAAGCGCCAGGTCCTCGAGGTCTGAGCGGCTGGTGAGAGGCACAGTGTCGAGCCCCAAGAAGGCGGATGACGCCAAGAAAAAGGTGGACACGACAGCCTCGTCCCACACGCTTCTGGAAGGGCGGCTCGGGTACAAGCTCGAGTCCGCCCTTCTGGTGCGTGCGCTGACGCATCGCTCGTACGCGTACGAGAACGGTGGCCTGCCCACGAACGAGCGGCTGGAGTTCCTCGGGGACTCCGTGCTCGGTCTCGTGGTCACGGACACCCTCTACCGCACCCACCCCGACCTGCCTGAAGGCCAGCTGGCCAAGCTGCGGGCCGCGGTGGTCAATTCGCGTGCGCTTGCGGAGGTCAGCCGCGGGCTCGACCTGGGCTCCTTCATCCGGCTCGGCCGGGGTGAAGAGGGCACGGGCGGCCGGGACAAGGCGTCCATCCTCGCCGACACCCTTGAAGCGGTGATCGGCGCGGTCTACCTGGACCAGGGTCTGGACGCGGCCGGTGAGCTCGTTCACCGACTGTTCGACCCGTTGATCGAGAAGTCCTCGAATCTGGGTGCCGGCCTGGACTGGAAGACCAGTCTCCAGGAACTCACGGCGACCGAAGGACTCGGTGTCCCCGAGTACCTGGTCTCCGAGACCGGCCCGGACCACGAGAAGACCTTCACTGCTGCCGCCCGCGTCGGAGGCGTCTCGTACGGCACCGGCACCGGCCGCAGCAAGAAGGAAGCGGAGCAGCAGGCTGCCGAGTCCGCGTGGCGTGCGATTCGCGCCGCCGCGGACGAGCGGGCCAAGGCCGCCGAGGCGGAGACCGCCGCCGGCGCCTAGTCCGCCGCTTCCTCACGCCTGCCCTGTCGGCTCACCGCCGGTGGGGCAGGCGTCTTTGATCGTGAACCCCTCCGGAGGAATCCCGTGCCCGAGCTGCCCGAAGTCGAGGTCGTACGGCGCGGCCTGGCCCGCTGGGTGGCCCAGCGCACCGTCGAGGACGCCGAGGTGCTGCACCCGCGCGCGGTGCGCCGCCACGTCGCCGGCGGCGAGGACTTCGCGCACCGCCTCAAGGGGCAGCGGATCGGTGAGCCGATGCGCCGGGGCAAGTACCTCTGGCTCCCCCTGGACACCACCCACACCTCGGTCCTCGCCCACCTCGGGATGAGCGGCCAGCTCCTGGTGCAGCCGCACGACGCCCCGGACGAGAAGCACCTGCGGGTGCGGATCCGGTTCGCCGACGACCGCGGCACGGAGCTGCGCTTCGTCGACCAACGCACCTTCGGCGGCCTCTCGTTGCACGAGAACGCCCCCGACGGGCTGCCCGACGTCATCGCGCACATCGCCCGCGACCCACTCGACCCGCTGTTCGACGACGCCGCCTTCCACACCGCGCTGCGCGCCAAGCGCACCACGCTCAAGCGCGCCCTGCTCGACCAGTCACTGATCAGCGGCGTCGGCAACATCTACGCCGACGAGGCGCTGTGGCGCGCGAAGCTGCACTACGAGCGCCCCACGGCCACGCTCACACGCCCGCGCACCGCCGAACTCCTCGGTCACGTACGGGACGTGATGAACGCGGCGCTCGCGGTCGGCGGCACGAGTTTCGACGCGCTCTACGTCAACGTCAACGGGGAGTCGGGCTACTTCGACCGGTCCCTGGACGCGTACGGACGCGAGGGCCTGCCGTGCCGGCGGTGCGGCACCCCGATGCGCCGCCGCCCCTGGATGAACCGGTCCAGCTACTACTGCCCGCGCTGCCAGCGGCCGCCGCGGGTCACCGCGTAGGACTCACCCGGCGAGGGGCTCAGTAACCGAAGTCCTGCGTCCACCACGGGCCGCCCGCGCCGAAGTGGACGCCGACGCCGATGGTCTTGAAGTCGCAGTTCAGGATGTTCGCCTTGTGCCCGGCACTGTTCATCCACGCGTCCATCACGGACTGCGCGTTGGCCTGGCCGCGGGCGATGTTCTCGCCGCCGAGGCCGGTGATGCCGGCCTCCTCGGCGCGGTCCCACGGCGTCGCGCCGTCCGGGTCCGTGTGGTCGAAGAAGTCCCGCGCGGCCATGTCGGCGCTGAAGTCCGAGGCCAGCGCGGCGAGACCGCTGTCCGCCGTGACGGGAGAGCAGCCGACCTTGGCGCGCTCCTGGTTGACGAGCGTCACGACCTGCGCCGCGGCCGAGGGCACGGCGGTCTTCGAGGGAGCCGGGACGGCGGGCGCCGCGGTCCTGCGCTCCGGGGCGGACGTCGACGGGCTCGCGCTCTTCGTCGAGGGCGCGGCGGACGGCGTCCGCGACGGCTCCGGCTTCTTCGACGGAGTGCGGGACGGCGACGGCGACGCGCTCTTGGACGGCGCGGACGTGGAGGGCGCCGCCTTCGACGGGGTCGCGCGCTCGGTGTCCCGGCTCGCGGAGGACGGCGAGCGCTCCACGAGCGCGCCGTCCGTGCCGCCCTGCGCCTCCACGCTGGGGGAGGAGCCCGCGGCCCGCACCTTGTTGCCGCCGTGCTCGCCGCCGAGCTGGAGGCTGTCGGTGCCCGGTATCAGTCCCGAGGCCACCGCTACCGCGCCCAGGGCGACGGCGGCGGAGACGCCGAGCAGGCCGGCACGGACCGGGACGGCGCGCTTGCGGCGGTGGTGCACGCGGGCACCTCCGGCCGCCGCGGCGGCCGGAGCCTCGCCGCCGAAGGCCTCGGGGTCGTCGAACGGAGCGTAAAGAGGGTGTGCGGGGGAACCTTCGGCGCCGTGCACGCCACCGGGAGAGCCCGGGTGGTCGGTGCCGTACGTGCCGGGGGTGGTCTCCGCGGCGCGGCCCGTGGCGGCGCGTCCGGCGGCGGAGCGTCGGTGGCGTCCCATGTGCTGGCCTTCCTCGTCCTCGCGGTCGTCCATGTTCCTCACCCGTACGAGTGAGTCTCATCGGTCCGCGACGGTACCCCAGAACACCAGGGGGTGAGGTGCTCCGAGTGCATTTGGCCGGTTAGCGTGCAGCCATGAACGAACACGTACGACTCACCGCGTGGGTGCGAGGACGCGTCCAACGTGTGGGTTTTCGCTGGTTCACCAGGGCGCGCGCCCTGGAGATCGGCGGTCTGAGTGGTTTTGCTCTCAATTTGGACGACGGACGGGTCCAGGTGGTCGCCGAGGGGCCGCGGGCGGCCTGTCAGCAGCTCCTCGACTGGCTCCACGACGGCGACACTCCCGGCCGGGTCGAGGGTGTGACTGAGATCTGGGACACGCCGCGCGGGGGGTACGAGGGGTTCGCGATCCGCTGACGGTCACCGCGAGCGGCGCCCCGCGCACCCGCCGTGCGCATGCTCCGGGCAACGGCTCCGAGGGAAAAGCCCCTGGTGGTTGCCAAGAAGAGGGACTCGTGGCAGGCTCCGGGAGTACGGATGATCTCCACGCCCCGAGGGCCCCGACGGTCAGGCCGCGCCGCACGTTATCCGGCGCGAAGCCCCCGGGATGCCCGCGAATACGGGGCGTGATCGTGTTGACCGTCAAACTTTTTGGTGAGACTCTGGAAGCCCCGCGCACCTTAGCTGTTTGGCATGTGAGAACGGCAGCACGACAAGAAGTGCCAAGCACCGCGGGTGCGATTCCCTCACGACCCACACCGATTCGGTCGGTCACTCAGTGTGGAGGACCATCCATCATGGCAAAGGCGCTTCTCGGTTACGTCGGCGGCAGCGACCCGCGACTCCTCGCCGAGATGCGACGGCTCCAGCAGCGTGTACAGGACCTGGAATCCGAGCTTGTCCGGATCCAGGCCGAGAACGACGCGCTCGCGGCTGCCACCGCTTCTCACGACTCTCTCATCGAGGGCATCGACGTACCCCAGGCGGAGCCTGCGCTCACCTGACCACATCACGCCGTACGTGGTCGGGCTGCTCGTATCAGCCGCTGACAGATACGCACCAGAGATAGGTACCAGAGATACGCAAGGGGCGCCCCGGCGTCCCTTCTTTCTTCCCCCGTCCCCCTCTCGCGAGGCCGCGAGACGTTCTTAACGTCTGGTGTGCCCTGCGCCCTCCCGGGTGAAACCGTGGGTTCATGGAGTGAGACAGGGGCGCCCGGTAGAGTCCGACGGCGTGCACCTCAAGGCTTTGACCCTGCGCGGGTTCAAATCGTTCGCCTCGGCCACCACTCTGCGGTTCGAGCCGGGCATCACCTGCGTCGTGGGACCCAACGGCTCGGGCAAGTCCAATGTCGTGGACGCCCTGAGCTGGGTCATGGGCGAGCAGGGCGCCAAGTCCCTGCGCGGCGGCAAGATGGAGGACGTCATCTTCGCCGGCACCACGGGCCGCCCGCCGCTGGGCCGCGCCGAGGTGTCGCTGACCATCGACAACTCCGACGGGGCGCTCCCCATCGAGTACGCCGAGGTCACCATCACGCGGATCATGTTCCGCAACGGCGGCAGCGAGTACCAGATCAACGGGGACACCTGCCGGCTCCTCGACATCCAGGACCTGCTCTCCGACTCCGGCATCGGCCGCGAGATGCACGTCATCGTCGGCCAGGGCCAGCTCGACTCCGTCCTGCACGCCGACCCCATGGGCCGCCGCGCCTTCATCGAGGAGGCGGCCGGCGTCCTCAAGCACCGCAAGCGCAAGGAGAAGGCGCTGCGGAAGCTGGACGCGATGCAGGCCAACCTCGCGCGCGTGCAGGACCTCACCGACGAACTGCGCCGCCAGCTCAAGCCGCTGGGCCGGCAGGCCGCCGTAGCCCGCCGCGCCGCCGTCATCCAGGCCGACCTGCGCGACGCCCGCCTGCGCCTGCTCGCCGACGACCTCGTACGGATGCGGCAGGCGCTCAGCGCCGAGATCGCCGACGAGGCCGAGCTGAAGCGGCGCAAGGACGCGGCCGAGGAGGAGCTGAAGAAGGCCCTCCAGCGCGAGGGGCATCTGGAGGACGAGGTGCGGCAGCTGACGCCCCGCCTCCAGCGCGCCCAGCAGAGCTGGTACGAACTGTCGCAGCTGGCCGAGCGGGTGCGCGGCACCGTCTCCCTCGCCGACGCGCGCGTGAAGAGCGCGACCTCCGTCCCGGCCGAGGAGCGGCGCGGCCGCGACCCCGAGGACCTCGAACGCGAGGCCGCGCGCGTGCGCGAGCAGGAGGCCGAGCTGGAGGCCGCCCTCGAAGCCGCGCAGACCGCGCTCGACGAGACGATCGCCCACCGCGCCGAACTCGAGCGCGAACTGGCCGTCGAGGAGCGCCGCCTCAGGGACGCCGCCCGCGCCATCGCCGACCGCCGCGAAGGACTCGCCCGGCTCCAGGGCCAGGTCAACGCCGCCCGCGGCCGGGCCGCCTCCGCGCAGGCCGAGATCGACCGGCTGGCGTCCGCCCGCGACGAAGCCGAACAGCGGGCGGTCACCGCGCAGGAGGAGTACGAGGAGCTCAAGGCCGAGGTCGACGGGCTCGACGCCGGCGACGCGGAGCTCACCGACCGGCACGAGGCGGCCCGGACCGCGCTCGCCGAGGCCGAGGCCGCGTTCGGCGTCGCGCGCGAGGCCCTCACCGCCGCCGAGCGCGGCCGCGCCGCCACCGCCGCCCGCCACGAGGCGCTCGCGCTCGGACTGCGCCGCAAGGACGGCACCGGAGCCCTGCTCGGCGCCCGCGACCGGCTCACCGGACTGCTCGGGCCCGCCGCCGAACTGCTCACCGTGACGCCCGGCCACGAGGTCGCGATCGCCGCCGCGTTCGGCGCCGCCGCCGACGCGATCGCCGTGGCCACCCCCGCGGCCGCCGCCGAGGCCATGCGGCTGCTGCGCAAGCAGGACGCGGGACGCGCGGCCCTGCTGCTCGCCTCCGAAGCCGGTCCGGAGCCCGCCGCCCCGGCGCCCGACGGCACGACGTACGCGGCCGAACTGGTGCGGGGCCCCGCCGAGTTGATGCCCGCCGTGCGGCACCTGCTGCGCGGGATCGTGGTCGTCGGCACGCTGGAGGACGCCGAGGACCTCGTCTACGCGCGGCCCGCACTGACCGCCGTGACCGCCGAAGGCGATCTGCTCGGCGCGCACTTCGCGCAGGGCGGGTCCGCCGGCGCGCCCAGCCTCCTCGAAGTGCAGGCGTCGGTCGACGAGGCGGCCGCCGAACTGGAGCGCCTCACCGCCGAGTGCGAGGAGCTCGCCGCCGCCCAGCGCGCCGCGGCCGAGCGCCGTACGGAATGCGCCGCGCTCGTCGAGGAGCTGGGGCAGCGGCAGCGCGCCGTGGAACGGGAACGCTCCGGGCGGGCCCAGCAGCTCGGCCGGCTCGCCGGGCAGGCCCGCGGCGCGGCGGGGGAGGCCGAGCGCAGCGCCGCCGCGGCCGCCAAGGCGCAGGACGCGCTCGACCAGGCCGTTCTGGACGCGGAGGAACTGGCCGAGCGGCTCGCCGTCGCCGAGGAGCAGCCCGCAGACGAGGAGCCCGACACCTCGGTGCGCGACCGGCTCTCGGCCGACGGGGCCAACGCGCGTCAGACCGAGATGGAGGCCCGGCTCCAGACCCGTACCCACGAGGAGCGGGTGAAGGGGCTCGCGGGGCGGGCCGACTCGCTCGACCGGGCCGCCCGCGCCGAGCGCGAGGCACGCGCGCGTGCGGAGCGGCAGCGCGCCCGGCTCCGGCACGAGGCCGCCGTCGCGTCGGCCGTCGCGTCCGGCGCCCGGCAGCTCCTCGCGCACGTCGAGGTGTCCATCGTGCGGGCGGACCAGGAGCGGGTGCTCGCCGAGCGGGCCAAGGCCGGCCGGGAGCAGGACCTCGTCGCCGAGCGGTCCCGCGGCCGTGACCTCAAGGCGGAGCTGGACAAGCTGACGGATTCGGTGCACCGCGGCGAGGTGCTCGGGGCCGAGAAGCGGCTGCGGATCGAGCAGCTGGAGACCAAGGCGCTGGAGGAGCTGGGCGTCGAACCGGCCGGGCTCGTCGCGGACTACGGGCCGGACCAGCCCGTGCCGCCCTCGCTGCCGGCCGAGGGCGAGGCTGCAGACATCAGCGGCTCCGCCGCGGGGCCCGAGGACCCGGAGCACCCGCGCAACCAGCCGCGGCCGTTCGTCCGTTCGGAGCAGGAGAAGCGGCTCAAGGCGGCCGAGCGCGCCTACCAGCAGCTGGGCAAGGTGAACCCGCTGGCGCTGGAGGAGTTCGCCGCACTGGAGGAGCGGCACAAGTTCCTCAGCGAGCAGCTGGAGGACCTGAAGAAGACACGGGCCGACCTGCTTCAGGTGGTGAAGGAGGTCGACGAGCGCGTCGAGCAGGTCTTCACCGAGGCGTACCGGGACACGGCACGCGAGTTCGAGGGTGTCTTCAGCCGGCTGTTCCCGGGCGGCGACGGGCGGCTGATCCTGACCGATCCCGACAACATGCTCACCACGGGTGTGGACGTCGAGGCCCGCCCGCCGGGCAAGAAGGTCAAGCGGCTGAGCCTGCTCTCCGGCGGCGAGCGCTCGCTGACCGCGGTGGCCCTGCTCGTCTCCATCTTCAAGGCGCGGCCCAGCCCGTTCTACGTGATGGACGAGGTCGAGGCGGCCCTGGACGACACCAACCTGCAGCGGCTGATCCGCATCATGCAGGAGCTGCAGGAGGCCTCGCAGCTGATCGTCATCACCCACCAGAAGCGCACGATGGAGGTGGCCGACGCGTTGTACGGCGTCTCCATGCAGGGCGACGGCGTCTCGAAGGTCATCAGCCAGCGCCTCCGGTGAGTTCCGGCCCTGACGACCGGCCTCATCCGCCTCCACCTTCGCCTTCAACTCTTGAACTCAATGCGGCTCCGCGTGCCTGAAAATTCACAGCACTCGAAGTATTGACTTCGAAACTTGAAGGCATAGTCTCTGCAACGTTGCTTTTACCTTCAGGTGGTGGGCGGCGTGAAGTTGTGCGCCACTGGAAGGGCTCGCCCCCACCCCCGGCAGTGCAGCCGGTGGCCCGAGGAGTACACGTGACCGACACTGCGCCACCGAAGTCCGGAGCCCGGGAAGCGCACCCCGAGCATCTGGGCCATGTCATCTTCATCGCGGCCGCCGCCGCGATGGGCGGCTTCCTCTTCGGCTACGACAGTTCCGTGATCAACGGCGCCGTCGAGGCCATCCGCGACCGGTACGACATCGGCTCCGCCGCCCTCGCCCAGGTCATCGCCATCGCCCTGATCGGCTGTGCCATCGGCGCCGCCACGGCGGGCCGCATCGCCGACCGCATCGGCCGCATCCGCTGCATGCAGATCGCCGCCGTGCTGTTCACCATCAGCGCCGTCGGCTCCGCCCTGCCGTTCGCCCTGTGGGACCTCGCCTTCTGGCGGATCATCGGCGGCTTCGCCATCGGCATGGCCTCCGTCATCGGCCCGGCCTACATCGCCGAGGTCGCCCCGCCCGCCTACCGCGGCCGGCTCGGCTCCTTCCAGCAGGCGGCCATCGTCGTCGGCATCGCCATCTCCCAGCTCGTCAACTGGGGCCTGCTCAACGCCGCGGGCGGCGACCAGCGCGGCGAGCTCATGGGCCTGGAGGCCTGGCAGGTCATGCTCGGCGTCATGGTCGTCCCGGCGATCCTCTACGGGATGCTCTCCTTCGCCATCCCCGAGTCGCCGCGCTACCTGATCTCCGCCGGCAAGGACGAGAAGGCCCGCAAGGTCCTCGAAGAGGTCGAGGGCAAGGGGGTCGACCTCGACGCGCGCGTGGCCGAGATCGAGCACGCCATGAAGAGCGAGCACAAGTCCACGTTCAAGGACCTGCTCGGCGGGAGCTTCTTCTTCAAGCCGATCGTCTGGGTCGGCATCGGCCTCTCGGTCTTCCAGCAGTTCGTCGGCATCAACGTCGCGTTCTACTACTCCTCGACGCTGTGGCAGTCCGTCGGCGTCGACCCGACCGACTCGTTCTTCTACTCGTTCACCACGTCGATCATCAACATCGTCGGCACCGTGATCGCGATGATCTTCGTCGACCGCATCGGCCGCAAGCCGCTCGCCCTCATCGGCTCGGTCGGCATGGTCGTCGGCCTCGCCCTGGAGGCCTGGGCGTTCTCCTTCGACCTGGTGGACGGCAAGCTGCCCAGCACCCAGGGCTGGGTCGCGCTGATCGCCGCCCATGTGTTCGTCCTCTTCTTCGCCCTCTCGTGGGGTGTCGTGGTCTGGGTCTTCCTCGGCGAGATGTTCCCGAACAAGATCCGCGCGGCGGCCCTCGGCGTGGCCGCCTCGGCCCAGTGGATCGCCAACTGGGCGATCACCGCGAGCTTCCCGTCGCTGGCCGACTGGAACCTTTCTGCCACCTACGTCATCTACACGGTCTTCGCCGCCCTCTCGATCCCCTTCGTGCTCAAGTTCGTGAAGGAGACCAAGGGCAAGGCACTGGAGGAGATGGGCTGACGCCCGCCCTCCCGTCGACCCGGGGGGACGGACCAAGTCCCCGCTACCGTCCCCCCGCTGCCGTCACCGCCCGCCGCCCGGACCCCACAACCGGGCGGCGGGCGGTGTCATGTCCGGGCGGCGGCGGGCTCCGGACGTCACCAGATGAGGACGCCGCCCCCGATCTCCAGCGCCTTGTGACAGCTCGCCTCGATGATGCGCAGCCGGCGCGCGATCTGCTCCCGGTGCTCCTCGACATCGCGCGGATACCGCGTCCCGTGCGCCACCTCGTCCAGACGCTCCCGCACGAGCGCGACCTCGTCCAGCAGCCGCGGCACCTGGTCCGGCTCGGCGTACAGATCGTCCTCGGCGAGCAGTGGCAGCAGCCGGGCGCCCAGGGAGCGCACCTTGTCGGAACCCCACACCGTCGTGCGCCAGGACTCGAAGCCGCCCGACTGATAGACGTCGTCGGGGACGTCGAGGATGTGCAGGGTCCCGTCCGGGCCGCGGACGAACACGTCCACCAGAAGACTCATGGCGGCAGTGCAGCACCACCAGGGCTGTCGCGGCCAGGGAATTACGCGGTGCGGCTCAGGCCGTCAGCCGGGGCAGCACGCTCTCGCAGTACAGCTGCAGGGAACGCCATCCCTCGTCGATCGGCATGCCGCCCGACAGCGGGTGCAGCACATAGTTGTCGAGGCCCTGGGCGACGCACTCGTCCGGCGTGAGGATGCGGTAGACGCCCTCGGCACGCAGCTCCTCGACCGTCGTCGCGCCCGAGCGCACCGCCGACTTGATGTCCTGAGACTGCCAGGACGCGTACGTGCGCGCCTCGTGCAGGAAGTGCTCGCCGTGCTCGGCCCAGGTGCGGTCCGGGTCCTCCGACAGGTGCAGCAGCGGGGTCGTCTCACCGGGCATCATCGTCCAGCCCTCGGTGCCGTACTCGGCCAGCCGCTCCTTGTAGTACAGCTCCAGCTCCGGCAGATGGGCGCTCGGGAAGAACGGCAGGCCGAGCCGGGCCGCGCGGCGCGCCGCCGCCTGCGAGGAACCGCCCACCAGAAGCAGCGGATGGGGCTGTGTGAAGGGACGCGGGGTGACGCGCACGCGCCGCCCGCGGAAGGTGAACTCCTCGCCCGTCCACGCGGCGAGCAGCGTCTCCAGTAGTTCGTCCTGGAGCCTGCCGCGCCGCTTCCACTCCACGTCGAACTGCGCGTACTCCTCGGGGCGGTACCCGATTCCCGCCACCGTGACCAGCCGGCCGCCGCTCACCAGGTCAAGCACGGCGATGTCCTCGGCGAGCCGCAGCGGATCGTGCAGCGGGCCGATGATCGCCGAGACCGTGACCGCGATCCGCCGTGTGGCGCCGAACACCGCCCCCGCGAAGGTGAAGGGGGAGGGCAGCCAGTTGTTGGCGACCCCGTGGTGCTCCTCGGTCTGCACCGTGTCGACGCCCCGGTCGTCGGCGTACGCCGCCATCTCCACCGCCGCCTTGTAGCGCGCGCTGAGCGACTCGGGTGTGCCGGCCGGATCGACCAGGTTGAACCGTACGACGGAGACGGGCATCGAAAAGTCCCCCTTCACGCGGGCTCGTGTGAAGGGGGACGTTAGCTGACGGTGCGTCAGACGGCCAGGGGCTCGGCGCTCTCGGTCTCGTCCGGCGCCGTGGTCGTGTCGGCCGGCTTGGGCAGCACCAGGTACAGCAGGCCCGAGACGACGATCGTGACGACCCAGCCGAGCCCGTACTCGCCCAGGAAGTTGTTCGAGGCGAGCGGGCCGGAGAACCAGTCCGAGGACGTGAACAGCAGGCCCGCGACCAGGCCGAGCGCCCAGGCGATGACTGCGGCGGGGGAGAAGCCGCCCTTGTACCAGTAGGCGCTGGAGCGCGTCGTGTCGATCAGCGCCGCGGCGTCGTAGTGCTTGCGCGTGAACATGTCCGCGCCGAAGACGCCGACCCAGGCGGAGAACGCGACCGCGAGCAGCGACAGGAAGGCGATGAACGAGCCCATGAAGCTGGTCGCGACGAGCATCAGGATCGCGCCGAAGATCAGCGAGATCAGCGCGTTGATCGACACGGCCCAGTGGCGCGGGACCTTGAAGCCGAGCGTCTGAGCGGTGAAGCCCGCCGAGTACATCGACATCGCGTTGATCAGCAGCATGCCGACCAGGGCGATCAGCAGGTACGGCACCGCGATCCACAGGGGCAGGAAGTCGCCCAGGAAGGAGACGGGGTCGGCGGCCGAGGCCAGATCCGGCGTCGACACGGCCATCACGGCACCCATGAGGACCATCGGCAGGACGACGATGCCGGCGCCGCCGATCGAGTTCCGCACGATCGCGGCGGCCGAGGCCGTGCGCGGCAGGTAGCGCGTGAAGTCCGGGGAGGTCGGGATCCAGCTGACGCCACCGGCGGCGATCATGCCGATGCCCGCCACCATCAGGGACGTCGAACCGGCCGGCTGGTGGAAGACCTTCGACCAGTCGGTGTCGACGATCAGGTAGATCAGCACCAGGACGGAGAAGACCCCGAAGAGGTACGTCGCGTACTTGTTGCACTTCTGCACGGCGTTGATGCCGAGGCCCGAGATGGCGAACGTGGCCACCACGAAGAGCAGAAGGGTGACGATCACCAGGAAGTTGTTCTGCTTGATGCCGAAGAGGATGTCCAGAACGGTGAGCACCGCGTAGGCACCCGTCACCGCGTTGATCGTCTCCCAGCCCCAGCGGGCGACCCAGATCAGCGAGCCGGGCAGCAGATTGCCGCGCTGTCCGAAGACGGCGCGCGACAGGGCCATGCCGGGGGCGCCGCCCCGCTTGCCGGCGATGCCGATCAGCCCGACGAGCCCGTACGAGACGACGGGCGCCGCGATCGCGACGACGACGGCCTGCCAGAAGTTCAGCTTGTACGCCACGACCAGGCTCGCGCCCATCGTGAGCAACAGCACGCTGATGTTGGCCGCGACCCAGGTGGGGAACAGCTCGCGGGTCTTGGCGGTGCGCTCGGCGTCCGGGACGGGCTCGATGCCGCGGGTCTCGAGGGCGCCTTCGGATTCGGCGGTCTTGCTCATGCGGTGGGGTTCCGTGCCTCTGTGGGGGTGGGGCGGTGGCGATCGCCTGAGGTCTGCCGCGGGCGATCGCGTTGGACTCTACGCGCGTTGACGCTTCCTCTTCCATCGTACTTTAGTCCGAGTAGTTCCCTCTAGAGGCGTTTGTCTCTTGGGGGAAGTCACAAGAGCGGCCCGGACGAGGCCCATGACTGATACTGGACGGGTTATGGACATCGTCATCCTTGCTGTAGTCATCGCCGTGGTCGTGATCGGCGCGCTCGGCGGGCTCGTGGTCGGCAGCCGCAAGAAGAAGCAGCTGCCTCCGCCGCCGCCCTCGGCGCCCGACATCACCGCCGCCCCGCCGGCCGAGCCGCACGTCGGCGACGAGGCCGAGACCCCGCGCGACGAAGCGCGGCGCACGATCGAGGAGGTCGACCTCCCGGTCGCCGAACCGGCCACCGAAGCCCCCGTCGAGGCTCCCGTCGAGGAAGCCCCGGCCGCCCCCGAGATCGAGGTCCCCGAGCCGACCGCGGGCCGGCTGGTCCGGCTGCGCGCCCGGCTCTCCCGCTCGCAGAACGCGCTGGGCAAGGGGCTCCTCACCCTGCTGTCGCGCGAGCACCTCGACGAGGACACCTGGGAGGAGATCGAGGACACGCTGCTCACCGCCGACGTCGGCGTGCAGCCCACCCAGGAGCTCGTCGAGCGGCTGCGCGAGCGCGTCAAGGTGCTCGGCACCCGCACCCCGGAGGAGCTGCGCGGCCTGCTGCGCGAGGAGCTCCTGAAGCTGCTCGTCCCCGAGTTCGACCGCGCCGTGAACACGGACTCGAACCTGGACACCCCGGGCATCGTGATGGTCGTCGGCGTCAACGGCACCGGCAAGACCACCACCACCGGCAAGCTCGCGCGCGTGCTCGTCGCCGACGGCAAGAACGTCGTCCTGGGCGCCGCGGACACCTTCCGCGCCGCCGCCGCCGATCAGCTGCAGACCTGGGGCGAGCGCGTCGGCGCCCGCACCGTGCGCGGCCCCGAGGGCGGCGACCCCGCGTCGATCGCCTTCGACGCCGTCAAGGAAGGCATCGAGGAGGGCGCCGACGTCGTCCTCATCGACACCGCGGGCCGGCTGCACACCAAGACCGGCCTGATGGACGAGCTCGGCAAGGTCAAGCGCGTCGTGGAGAAGCACGCCCCGCTGGACGAGGTGCTGCTCGTGCTCGACGCGACGACGGGGCAGAACGGTCTGGTCCAGGCCCGCGTCTTCGCCGAGGTCGTGGACATCACCGGCATCGTGCTGACCAAGCTGGACGGCACGGCCAAGGGCGGCATCGTGATCGCGGTCCAGCGGGAGCTGGGCGTGCCGGTGAAGCTCGTCGGGCTGGGAGAGGGGCCGGACGACCTGGCGCCGTTCGAGCCCGAGGCGTTCGTGGACGCCCTCATCGGGGAGTAAGCGCTCCGCCCGGGTGCGGGGATCCGCACCGGCGGGGAAAGCGTCGTGGGGAACCGCGGGCCGATCGTGGCCGGCGGTTCCCCACCCTGTTTTCCGGGGTTCCTGTTGTCCGCCCGGTCAGGCGCAGGGCGACCTGTGGGCCGTGTACGCCAGGGTGCCCAGCAGGAGGCGGGCCTGCGGAGGCTGGGTGGCCGTGTCCAGGGACGGCGGCCGCAGCCAGCTCGTCGGACCCAGGCCACCCCGGTCCGAGGGCGGCGCCGTGATGTACGTACCGGGGCCGAGGGCGTGGAGGTCCAGCGCGGCGTCGTCCCAGCCCATGCGGTACAGGAGCGCGGGCAGCTCGGCGGCGGCGCCGGGCGCCACGAAGAAGTGCACCCGGCCCTCGGGGGTGGCGACGACCGGGCCGAGCGGCAGCCCCATGCGCTCCAGGCGGATCAGCGCCCGCCGCCCCGCCGCCTCCGGCACGTCGATGATGTCGAACGCGCGGCCGACCGGAAGCAGGACCGCGGCCCCCGGGAAGCGGCTCCACGTCTCGGTCACCTCGCCCAGCGTGGCGCCCGCCGGCACCGTCACCGACGGATCGAGCGGATGAGCCCCGGGCGCCGGGCAGTCGGTCCGGCCGCAGGAGCACGCGCCGCCCGCGGCGCGCGCGCCCGGGACGACGTCCCAGCCCCACAGGCCGGTGAACTCGGCGACGTGCGTGCAGTCCGAGGTGCGGCCGGACGTGCGGCCGCGGCGACGTGAGCCCGTGCGCAACTCACGGATGCCGCCGATCGTGAAGCCCATGCCCCCTCCAACGGGTCCCGCGCGCCGGTGGTTACGTAGTGGAATCGGATCGTGACCCGCTGCTCACGCCGCCCGGTCGAGGCGGCGCTCGGTCGCATCGGGGGTGGTGCGCCCGGCACAATGCGCCCTGCCGCACTCCGTTCCGCTCACTTCCGGCTGTCCTATGTCAAGTGAATCGTGCGGCGCCGCCGCGCAGTTCATTCGAAGGGGTGGCGAATGGTGGCGTTTCCGGGTTCTGCCTCGCCGGAGGGGTGATCGTAGGATTACTTTCAGTGCACGAAGTTCGGGGTAGACGCACTCGTGGGTATGCCGCAGGCAAGTCGGTTTCCTCTCCGGAGAGTGACAACTGCCGGACGGGAGGCCGTTCTTGACGGCATCCTTGATAAGGCTTGCGGACAAGAGCGGCTGGGCAGGGCTTGACGTCGAGCGTCTTAGTCGGTTTCAGAATGGGGGCGTTCCAGTGGGCGGCAGCGGCGGAAGCGTGACGAACGCTGAGAAGCGCCCGAACGAGCTGCTCGGCTCGTGGTTCGTGCGCAGCGGCTGGTCCAAGGGTGAGCTGGCACGTCAAGTGAACCGGCGGGCCCGGCAGTTGGGTGCGAACCACATCTCCACCGACACCTCCCGGGTCCGGCGCTGGCTCGACGGGGAGAACCCGCGCGAGCCGATCCCCAGGATCCTCAGCGAGCTGTTCTCCGAGCGGTTCGGCTGTGTCGTCGCCGTCGAGGACCTCGGCCTGCGCGCCGCACACCAGTCGCCCTCCGTGTCCGGCGTCGACCTGCCCTGGACCGGACCGCAGACGGTCGCTCTGATCGGCGAGTTCTCGCGCAGCGACCTGATGCTGGCCCGCCGAGGCTTCCTCGGCAGCTCGCTCGCCCTCGCCGCGGGCCCCTCCCTGGTCGAGCCCATGCAGCGCTGGCTCGTGCCGACCCCGGGCGGTGCGGCCAAGCCCGAGCCCGTGGCCGACCTCGACGCCCGTCGCAGGGGCAATCGCCTCTCGAAGCCGGAGCTGGACCTCCTCGAGTCCACCACCGTCATGTTCCGTCAGTGGGACGCCCAGTGCGGCGGCGGTCTGCGCCGCAAGGCCGTCGTCGGCCAGCTCCACGAGGTCACCGACCTCCTCCAGGAGCCCCAGCCGGAGGCCGTCACCCGCCGCCTGTTCAAGGTCGCCGCCGAGCTCGCCGAGCTGGCCGGCTGGATGAGCTACGACGTGGGCCTGCAGCCCACCGCCCAGAAGTATTTCGTGCTCGCCCTGCACGCCGCCAAGGAGGCGGGCGACAAGCCGCTCGGCTCGTACATCCTCAGCAGCATGAGCCGCCAGATGATCCACCTCGGCCGCCCCGAGGACGCGCTGGAGCTCATCCACCTCGCCCAGTACGGCAGTCGGGACTGCGCCAGTCCCCGCACCCAGTCGATGCTGTATGCGATGGAGGCCCGCGCGTACGCGAACATGGGGCAGCCCAGCAAGTGCAAGCGCGCCGTGCGGATGGCCGAGGACACCTTCACCGACGCCGACGACTGGGACGAGCCGGACCCCGACTGGATCCGCTTCTTCTCCGAGGCCGAGCTGCACGGGGAGAACAGCCACTCCTTCCGCGACCTCGCGTACGTGGCCGGCCGCAGCCCCACGTACGCGACGATGGCCGAGCCGCTCATGAAGCGGGCCGTCGAGCTGTTCGGCAAGGACCCGGAGCACCAGCGCTCCTACGCGCTCAACCTGATCGGCATGGCCACCGTGCACCTCCTCCAGAAGGAGCCCGAGCAGTCCACGGTCCTGGCCGAGCAGGCCCTCGGGATCGCCCGCAAGGTCCGCTCCGAGCGGGTCAACACGCGCATCCGCAAGACCGTCGACACCGCGGTGCGGGACTTCGGCGGCGTCGCCGAGGTCATCCAGCTGACCGACCAGCTCGCCGTCCACCTGCCCGAGACCGCCGAAGCCGCGGTCTGAGCCCGCACCGGCCCCCAGGGGGCCGCCCGCGCGTCATCCACGCGTAACACGCACGACCTCTTCGTCACTGCGGCGAAACATCGAGGGGCGCCCGCCGAAACGGTGGGCGGCCAGAGTCTGGCGCATAACCGGCCCACCCCTCATGACCGCTCAGGCTTCGCCCGCACGGGGCCGCACGAAACGACGAGGAGACGCCGATGGCAGCAGCCATCACGCTTGCGGCGGACACCCCCGCACTGTCGTCCGCCGACACAGGCTTCATGCTGATCTGTTCCGCCCTGGTGATGCTCATGACGCCGGGCCTCGCCTTCTTCTACGGAGGCATGGTCCGCGTCAAAAGCACCCTGAACATGCTGATGATGAGCTTCATCAGCCTCGGGATCGTCACGATCCTCTGGGTGCTGTACGGCTTCTCCGTCGCCTTCGGCACCGACAAGGGGTCGCTGATCGGCTGGGACGGCGACTTCGTCGGCCTCAGCGGCATCGGCCTCACCCAGCTCTGGGACGGCTACACGATCCCGGTCTACGTCTTCGCCGTCTTCCAGCTGATGTTCGCCGTGATCACGCCCGCCCTCATCAGCGGCGCCCTCGCGGACCGCGTCAAGTTCACCGCCTGGGCGGCCTTCATCGCCCTGTGGGTCACGCTCGTCTACTTCCCCGTCGCCCACTGGGTGTGGGGCGCCGGCGGCTGGGCCTTCGAGCTCGGCGTCATCGACTTCGCCGGCGGCACCGCCGTGCACATCAACGCGGGCGCCGCGGCCCTCGGCGTCATCCTCGTCATCGGCAAGCGCGTCGGCTTCAAGAAGGACCCGATGCGCCCGCACTCCCTGCCGTGGACGATGCTCGGCGCGGGCCTGCTCTGGTTCGGCTGGTTCGGCTTCAACGCGGGCTCCTGGCTCGGCAACGGCGACGGCGTCGGCGCGCTCATGTTCGTCAACACGCAGGTCGCGACCGCCGCCGCCATGCTCGCCTGGCTCGCCTACGAGAAGGTCCGCCACGGCGCGGTCACCTCGCTCGGCGCCGCCTCCGGCGCCGTCGCGGGCCTCGTCGCCATCACCCCGTCCGGCGGCTCCTGCTCGCCGCTCGGCGCCATCGCCATCGGCGCGATCGCGGGCGTCCTGTGCGCCATGGCCGTCGGCCTCAAGTACAAGTTCGGCTACGACGACTCCCTCGACGTCGTCGGCGTCCACCTCGTCGGCGGCATCCTCGGCTCCGTCCTCATCGGCTTCTTCGCCACCGGCGGCGGCCAGTCCACGGCCAAGGGACTCTTCTACGGAGGCGGCCTCGACCAGCTCTGGAAGCAGCTCGCCGGCGTCGGCGGCGTCCTCGCCTACTCCCTGGTCGTCTCCGCGATCCTCGCCTTCGCCCTCGACAAGACCATCGGCATGCGGGTCAGCGAGGACGACGAGGTCGCCGGCATCGACCAGGCCGAGCACGCCGAGACCGCCTACGACTTCAGCGGCGCAGGCGGCGGTATCGCGGCCCGCTCGGCGGTACCGGCCCCGGTCGCCCAGGACTCCCAGAAGGTGGACGCATGAAGCTCATCACCGCGGTCGTCAAGCCGCACCGGCTCGACGAGATCAAGGAGGCCCTCCAGGCCTTCGGCGTCCAGGGCCTGACCGTCACCGAGGCCAGCGGCTACGGCCGCCAGCGCGGCCACACCGAGGTCTACCGGGGTGCCGAGTACACCGTCGACCTCGTCCCCAAGATCCGCATCGAGGTCCTGGTCGAGGACGAGGACTCCGACCAGCTCGTCGAGGTCGTCGTCAAGGCCGCCCGCACCGGAAAGATCGGTGACGGCAAGGTCTGGGCCGTCCCCGTCGAGACGGCCGTACGGGTCCGGACCGGCGAGCGCGGCCCGGACGCCCTCTAGAACCACGAAGCGAACGGGAGCCGCCGGGTGACGAGTGTGAACGACGTACCGACCGAAGCAGCGGACGACGACAACGCTGCGCCCAGCGGCTACGCGGCGGCCCGGCTGCGCCTCCTCCAAGAGGACGCGCGGTCCGGGCCGCCGCGCCGTTCCGCCCTCGCCGCACTGACCGACGAATGGCTCGCCGGACTGTTCGGCACCGGAGTCCCCGGCACCGCGCTCGTCGCCGTCGGCGGATACGGGCGCGGCGAGCTCTCCCCGCGCAGCGACCTCGATCTCCTGCTGCTGCACGACGGCACCGCGGCCCCCGGCGAGATCGCCGCGCTCGCCGACCGCCTCTGGTACCCGGTCTGGGACCTGGGCCTCGCCCTGGACCACTCCGTGCGCACCCCCGCCGAGGCCCGCAAGACCGCGGGCGACGACCTCAAGGTCCACCTCGGCCTCCTCGACGCCCGGCACGTCGCGGGCGACCTCGGCGTCACCGCGGGCCTGCGCACCGCCGTCCTCGCCGACTGGCGCAACCAGGCCCCCAAACGGCTCCCCGAACTCCGCGAACTGTGCGAGGAGCGCGCCGAGCGCCAGGGCGAACTGCAGTACCTCCTCGAACCCGACCTCAAGGAGGCCCGCGGCGGCCTGCGCGACGCCACCGCCCTGCGCGCCGTCGCCGCCTCCTGGCTCGCCGACGCGCCCCGCGAAGGACTCGCCGACGCCCGGCGCCGCCTCCTCGACGTCCGCGACGCCCTGCACCTCGCCACCGGCCGCGCCACCGACCGCCTCGCCCTCCAGGAACAGGACCAGGTCGCGCGCGACCTCGACCTCCTCGACGCCGACGCCCTGCTCCGCCAGGTCTACGAGGCCGCCCGCACCGTCGCCTACGCCACGGACGTCACCTGGCGCGAGGTCGGCCGCGTCCTGCGATCCCGCTCCGTGCGGCCCCGGCTGCGCGCCATGCTGGGCGGCTCCCGCCAGGCACCGGCCGAGCGCTCGCCGCTCGCCGAGGGCGTCGTCGAGATGGACGGCGAGGCCGTGCTCGCCCGCGCCGCCCGGCCCGAACGCGACCCGGTGCTGCCGCTGCGCGCCGCCGCCGCGGCCGCCCAGGCCGGACTCCCGCTCTCCCTGCACGCCGTGCGCCGCCTCGCCCAGGCCGCCCGCCCGCTGCCCACGCCCTGGCCCGCCGAGGCCAGGGAACAGCTCGTCACGCTGCTCGGCGCGGGCCGGCCGACCGTCGACGTGTGGGAGGCACTGGAGGCGGAAGGGCTGATCACGCGGCTCCTGCCGGACTGGGAGCGGGTCCGCTGCCGCCCGCAGCGCAACGCCGTGCACACCTGGACCGTCGACCGGCACCTCGTCGAGACGGCCGTCCGCGCCTCCACCCTCACCCGGCACGTCGGCCGCCCCGACCTGCTGCTCGTCGCCGCGCTGCTGCACGACATCGGCAAGGGCTGGCCCGGCGACCACTCGCTCGCCGGCGAGGTCATCGCCCGCGACGTGGCCGCCCGCATCGGCTTCGACCGCGCCGACACCGCCGTTCTCGCCACCCTCGTCCGGCACCACCTGCTGCTCATCGACACCGCCACGCGCCGCGACCTGGAGGACCCGGAGACGGTCCGCGCGGTCGCCGAAGCCGTCGGCTCGGTCGGGACCCTCGAACTGCTGCACGCCCTCACCGAGGCGGACGCGCTGGCCACCGGGCCCGCCGCCTGGTCGTCCTGGCGGGCCTCGCTCGTCGCCGACCTGGTCCGGCGGGTCGCCGCCGTGCTCACCGGCGACGAGCCCGTCGACCCGGACGCCGCCGAACCCACCGCACAGCAGGAACGGCTCGCGGTGGAGGCGTTCCGCACGGGCGGGCCCGTGCTCGCCCTGCACACACAGATGGAGGCCGCCCCGGCCGAGCCCGCCGACCCCGAGCCGCTCGGCGTCGAACTGCTGATCGCCGTGCCCGACCGGCCCGGCGTCCTGCCCGCCGTCGCCGGAGTCCTCGCCCTGCACCGGCTCACCGTGCGCACGGCGGAGCTGCGCTCCCTCACCCCGCCCGGCGATCTGCCCGGCACCGTCCTGCTGCTCGACTGGCGGGTCTCCGCCGAGTACGGCTCGCTGCCCCAGGCGGCCCGGCTCCGTGCCGACCTGGTCCGCGCCCTCGACGGCTCGCTCGACATCGTGTCCCGGCTCGCCGAGCGCGACGCGGCCCAGCCGAGGCGCCGCGGGGTCGTCCCGCCGCCGCCCCGGGTGACCGTCGCGCCGGCCGCGTCCCGGCTCGCCACGGTCATCGAGGTGCGGGCCCAGGACGCGCCCGGGCTGCTGCACCGGATCGGGCGGGCGTTCGAGGCGGCCGGGGTGCGGGTGCGGTCCGCGCACGCCTCGACGCTGGGGGCCAACGCGGTCGACGCCTTCTACGTCACCGGGCCCGAGGGCGCCCCGCTGCCGCCGGGGGAGGCCGCCGAGCTGGCCCGCACCCTGGAGGCGGCGCTGACGACGGGCACCGGTGACGACTGACGCCGGACGGGGCCCGGGAGACGCCCGGGACGCGGGGTGGGGCCCGGGATCGGGGACGCCCCGCGACCGGGCCGCTGACCCACTCCGCGACGCCCGATACCCTGGAGGGCGACCTGTCCGTAGAGCCACCCGACCCGAGGATTCGCGACCGCCGTGTTCGACACTCTTTCCGATCGCCTCGCAGCGACATTCAAGAATCTCCGCGGCAAGGGTCGCCTCAGCGAGGCGGACATCGACGCCACGGCTCGGGAGATCCGGATCGCCCTCCTGGAAGCCGACGTGGCGCTGCCCGTCGTCCGGGCGTTCATCAAGCAGGTCAAGGAGCGCGCCCTCGGCATCGAGGTCTCCCAGGCGCTGAACCCCGCCCAGCAGGTCATCAAGATCGTCAACGAGGAGCTCATCGGCATCCTCGGCGGCGAGACCCGCCGGCTGCGGTTCGCCAAGACCGGCCCGACCGTGATCATGCTCGCGGGTCTGCAGGGTGCCGGTAAGACCACCCTCGCGGGCAAGCTGGGCCACTGGCTCAAGTCCCAGGGCCACTCGCCGCTGCTCGTCGCCTGCGACCTCCAGCGCCCCAACGCGGTGAACCAGCTGAGCGTCGTCGCCGAGCGCGCCGGCGTCGGCATCTACGCCCCCGAGCCGGGCAACGGGGTGGGCGACCCGGTCCAGGTCGCCAAGGACTCCATCGAGTACGCCAAGTCCAAGGTCTACGACGTCGTCATCGTCGACACCGCCGGCCGCCTCGGCATCGACCAGGAGCTGATGCAGCAGGCCGCGGACATCCGCGACGCCGTCAGCCCCGACGAGGTCCTCTTCGTCGTCGACGCCATGATCGGTCAGGACGCGGTCAACACGGCCGAGGCCTTCCGCGACGGCGTCGGCTTCGACGGCGTGGTCCTGTCGAAGCTCGACGGCGACGCCCGCGGTGGTGCCGCGCTCTCCATCGCGCACGTCACCGGCAAGCAGATCATGTTCGCCTCCAACGGCGAGAAGCTGGACGACTTCGACGCGTTCCACCCGGACCGCATGGCGTCCCGCATCCTCGGCATGGGCGACATGCTCACGCTGATCGAGAAGGCCGAGCAGACCTTCTCGCAGCAAGAGGCCGAGAAGATGGCCTCGAAGCTGGCCTCCAAGAAGGGCCAGGACTTCACCCTCGACGACTTCCTGGCCCAGATGGAGCAGGTCAGGAAGATGGGCTCGATCTCGAAGCTGCTCGGCATGCTTCCGGGCATGGGCCAGATCAAGGACCAGATCAACAACCTCGACGAGCGGGACGTCGACCGCACCGCCGCGATCATCAAGTCGATGACCCCGGCCGAGCGCGCGGACGCCGCGATCATCAACGGCTCGCGCCGCGCCCGTATCGCCAAGGGTGCCGGTGTCGAGGTCAGCGCGGTCAAGAACCTGATCGAGCGGTTCGTCGAGGCCCGCAAGATGATGTCCCGCATGGCCCAGGGCGGCGGCATGCCCGGGATGCCCGGGATGCCGGGCATGGGCGGCGGCCCCGGCCGGCAGAAGAAGCAGCCGAAGAAGGCCAAGGGCAAGCAGCGTTCCGGCAACCCGATGAAGCGCAAGCAGCAGGAGCAGGAGGAGGCCGCCCGCCGCGCGGCCGCCGCCGAGGCCGGTGGCGCGCTCGGCCTGCCGGGCGCGGCCGACCAGGGCGCCAAGGACTTCGAGCTCCCCGACGAGTTCAAGAAGTTCATGGGCTGACCTGCCGGCCAGTTCTTCCGGAGACGACAGGGCAGAGGGGCGCTCGCGCGACGCGGGCGCCCCTCTCGCGTGCCTGGGCGCGACCGGTCCACCCGGGTGGCGGGCCCCCTGGAACTGTGCGGTCATGGGCCCAAGGCCCATCAGCCCGGCCGGCGCTCCGCGGCGCCCCGGCGGCAGGCGGCACAGGAGGAGAGGCAGGCGTGGCGAACCCCGTACCCCCGCGTGACCGCACGGACCAGCCCTGGCGATCCGAAGGCGCACCCCCGCCCCCTCCGCCGCAACCGCCCAAGCGCAAGATGCCCGGCGGCTGGGGCGGCCTCATCCTGACCGCGCTGATCGTCTACCTCATCGCCAACCTCGTGCTGTCCTTCTTCAGCTCGGGCGGCGAGCCGACCATCTCGTACACCGAGTTCAGCAAGCAGGTCGCCGACGACAACGTCAGCAAGATCTACGCCAAGGGCGACGCGATCCAGGGCCAGCTCAAGAAGGAGCAGCCCACCCCGGACGGCAGCGACAAGGACAGCAAGAAGTACACGAAGTTCAAGACGCAGCGGCCCTCCTTCGCCGACGACAAGCTCTGGGAGAACCTGGAGAAGCACGACGTCACCGTGACGGCCGAGCCTGTCGTCCAGCAGCGCAGCTTCCTGGCCAACCTCCTCATCTCGCTCGCCCCGATGCTGCTCCTCGTCTTCCTGTGGATCTTCATCGCGCGGCGCATGAGCCAGGGCATGGGCGGCGCGGGCGGCATGCTCGGCCGCAAACAGCCGCCCAAGCCGGTCGAGTTGCAGCCCGGCAAGAAGCGCACCACCTTCGCCGACGTCGCCGGCATCGACGAGGTCGAGGGCGAGCTCAACGACGTCGTGGACTTCCTCAAGAACCCCGACGCCTACCGGAAGATGGGCGCCAAGATGCCGCGCGGCGTGCTGCTCGCGGGCCCGCCCGGCACCGGCAAGACGCTGCTCGCGCGGGCCGTCGCGGGCGAGGCGGGCGTGCCGTTCTTCTCCGCGTCCGCCTCCGAGTTCATCGAGATGATCGTCGGCGTCGGCGCCTCACGCGTCCGGGAACTGTTCGCGGAGGCCCGCAAGGTCGCCCCGTCGATCATCTTCATCGACGAGATCGACACCATTGGGCGGGCCCGCGGCGGCGGCAGCGGCATGGGCGGCCACGACGAGCGCGAGCAGACGCTGAACCAGATCCTCACCGAGATGGACGGCTTCTCCGGCTCCGAGGGCGTCATCGTCATCGCCGCCACCAACCGCGCCGACGTCCTGGACCCGGCCCTGACCCGCCCCGGCCGCTTCGACCGCGTCGTCAACGTCTCGCCGCCCGACCGCGACGGCCGCGAGGCCATCCTCAAGATCCACACCCGTGAGATCCCGATGGCCGAGAACGTGAACCTCGCCCAGGTCGCGCGGACGACCCCGGGCATGACCGGCGCCGAACTCGCCAACCTCGCCAACGAGGCCGCCCTCATCGCCGTCAAGCGCAAGCAGCCCCAGGTCACCCAGAGCGACCTCTCCGAAGCCCTGGAGAAGGTCCAGCTGGGCGCCGAGCGGCCCCTGGTCATGCCCGAGGAGGAGCGCCGCCGCACCGCGTACCACGAGAGCGGCCACGCCCTCCTCGGCATGCTCCAGCCCGGCGCCGACCCGGTCCGCAAGATCACCATCGTCCCGCGCGGCCGCGCCCTCGGCGTCACGCTCTCCACCCCGGACGCCGACAAGTATGCGTACACGGAGGAGTACCTGCGCGGCCGCATCATCGGCGCCCTGGGCGGCATGGCCGCCGAGCAGGTCGTCTACGGCGTCATCACCACCGGCGCCGAGAACGACCTCGAACAGGTCACCAACATCGCGCGCGGCATGGTCGCCCGCTGGGGCATGAGCGAGAAGGTCGGCCGCCTCTCGGCCCTCCCCAGCGACGCCCAGCAGGCCTACGGACTCTCCGCCGCGCCCGACACCCTCGACGTCATCGACGGCGAGATGCGCCGCATCGTCGACGAGTGCTACGACGAGGCCTGCCGCAAGCTCCGCGAGAACCGCGACAAGCTGGACGCCCTCGCCTCGGCCCTCCTGGAGAACGAGACGCTGGAGGAGGCCGACGCCTACCGGATCGCCGGCGTCACCCGCCTCTTCAAGGACGCCGACTGACCGCCTGCCGCCCCTTCGGGCGGAGGCGCTCAGACACGGGCGATCAGGTACCGGAACACATTGGGCATCCACACCGTGCCGTCCGCGCGGACGTACGGCTGGAGCGCCTCCGTGATCTCCTTGGCGACCTGCACCGGGTCCGTCGCCGCGGCCGCCGCGTCGAACAGGCCCGTCGACAGCAAGCCCCGTACGGCGCTGTCCGCGTCCGCGTACCCGAAGGGGCACGCCACCCGCCCGGATCCCTCGGGACGCAGCCCCGCGCGCCGGGCGACGTCCTCCAGGGCGGCGCGCCGCCCGCGCGTCCCGCGCAGGGGATCGGCCAGCTTTCCGGCCACCTTCAGGACGGACGACGTCGTGCAGCACTCCGGAGGGCCCCATCCGGTGAGCACCACCAGGGCGCCCTTCCGGGCCGACGGCACGGCCTCCCGCAGCAGCGCGGTGAGGTCCTCCGCGTCCCCGTCCGCGCAGCCGACCGGCTGGAACGCCGTGATCAGCCCGTAGGACGCGTCCTCCGCCACCGGGGCGCAGCCCTCCGTGAGACGCGGCCGCGTCTCCCCGTCCGGCAGCCGCTCCCGGGCCAGAGCCAGCCGCTCCGGGCACGCGCTCTCCACCCCGGCCACGCGGGCGCCCCGCGCGGCTGCCATCACGAGCGCGAGCCCGGCACCGCAGCCCAGCGCCAGCAGCCGCGTGCCCCGGCCCACCCCGAGCCGCGCGTACACCGCCTCGTAGAGCGGTACCAGCATCCGCTCCTGGATCTCCGCCCAGTCACGCGCGCGTGCGTGCGGGTCCACGCCGGGCGCGAGCGCAGGTGTCATGGAAGGGCCCCCATCCGCCGGGAGTCACCGGTGTGTTGTCGTTCCCCGTAAGCCAGAGAACTGCGCGCGGGCCGTCCCGTCCAGAGGCGTTCCGGCATCCGGGCGAAAACCGGTGCCATGGCGTCCAGGTCCGGCCGTAGCATGCGCGCCATGGCAAAAGCACCTGTTCTCACCCCCCGGGCGGACGACTTCCCGCGCTGGTACCAGGACCTGATCACCAAGGCCGAACTGGCCGACAACGGACCGGTGCGCGGCACGATGGTCATCCGACCGTACGGCTACGGCCTGTGGGAGCGGATGCAGCAGGACATGGACGCGCGCATCAAGGAGACGGGCACCCAGAACGCGTACTTCCCCCTCCTGATCCCGCAGTCCTACCTCACCAAGGAGGCCGACCACGTCGAGGGCTTCGCGCCCGAACTGGCCGTGGTCACGCACGGCGGCGGCAAGGAGCTGGAGGAGCCGGCCGTCGTCCGCCCCACCTCGGAGATGATCGTCAACGACTACTTCTCCAAGTGGGTGCAGAGCTACCGCGACCTGCCGCTGCTCATCAACCAGTGGGCGAACGTGGTCCGCTGGGAACTGCGGCCCCGGCTCTTCCTGCGCACCACGGAGTTCCTGTGGCAGGAAGGCCACACCGCGCACGCCACCTATGAGGAGGCGCGCGACTTCGCGGCCCGCATCCACCGTCACGTGTACGCGGACTTCATGGAGAACGTCCTCGCCATGGACGTCGTGCTCGGCCGCAAGACCGCCAAGGAGCGCTTCGCGGGCGCCATCAACACGCTCACCCTCGAAGGGATGATGGGCGACGGCAAGGCCCTCCAGATGGGCACGAGCCACGAGCTGGGCCAGAACTTCGCCAAGGCGTTCCACACGCAGTACCTGTCGAAGGAAGGCAAGCAGGAGCTCGTCTGGCAGACCTCCTGGGGTTCGACCACGCGCATGATCGGCGCCCTGGTGATGATGCACGGCGACGACGACGGGCTGCGGGTGCCGCCGCGCCTCGCGCAGGTCCAGGTCGTCGTGCTCGCCATCAAGGGCGACGAGGCGGTGCTCGCCAAGGTGCGGGAGATCGGCGACGCCCTGAAGGCCGCCGGGATCCGCGTCCAGGTCGACGACCGCACCGACACCCCCTTCGGCCGCCGCGCGGTCGACTGGGAGCTCAAGGGCGTCCCCGTACGTGTCGAGGTCGGCCCTCGCGACCTGGAGGCCGGGACGGCGATGGTCGCCCGGCGCATCCCCGGCGGCAAGACGCCGGTCGCGGTCGACACGCTCGCCGCGGTGCTGCCCGGTGTCCTGGAGGAGGACCAGGCGCTGCTCCTGCACCAGTCGCGCGAGCGCCGCCTGTCCCGCACCAGCGACGTCACCACCGTGGCGGAGGCCGTCGAGGCCACCGATGCCGGCGGCTGGGCCCGCATCCCGTGGGCCGCGCTCGGCCCGGAGGGGGAGGAGACGCTCGCCGAGCACGGCGCCTCGGTGCGCTGTCTGCTCGCGGAGGACGGGGCGGTGCCGGACGCCGACGACGCACCGGGTAACGTCGCGGTCGTCGCGCGCGCCTACTGACGCCCTTCGCCGGAAGACGGCTCCCGGGGCGCCGAGGTTGCGGAAGAGGCCGAAACACCTCTTGCGTCATGCACGAAGTCGTATGCCGCAGTGCGCGTAGGACACCTACGCGCACCGGCGTACGGGGCACTACGTACTACCTTGGTGCGAGCTGTGAGACTCCTCCGCAGATCAGCGCACCCGCCCTCGTCCGGACGCATCAGCGGCAACTGACGGGTACGTGCAAATTATTTGGGATGCCCCGGAATAGGAACACAGAGGCACCCCGGCTCGTTGTCACGACGTGAGCACGACACCACCTGTTCTCGCCGCAGAGCTGGCAGGGGCGTGGGCCGACATTCAGCGGCACCACCCCGAACTGCCGGATCTTGCCGCGCCCGAATCCCTGATCGGGGAGTCGTCGTCCGCCTGCGGACACGAGCTCTCCTTCGAGCGACTCCTCCACGAGGCAGTCCACGGCATCGCAGCCGCGCGCGGAATCCGCGACACGTCCCGCGCCGGCCGCTACCACAACCGCAGATTCCTGGCCATCGCCGAGGAGATGGGCCTCGACCACCCCGAGGAGCCGCACCCCAGCAGCGGCTTCTCGCTGGTCGCGCTCACCCCGGAGGCGAAGCAGCGTTACCGGCAGACGATCGAGCGGCTCCAGCGCGCCCTCAAGGCGCACACCGTGGCGACCGCCGCGGACACCAAGCGCAGCTTCCGCGGCCCGGCCGCGCGGCACGGCTCCTCCGGGGGCGGCGTCCGCGTCAAGGCCGTCTGCGACTGCGGGCGCAATGTGCGCGTGGTGCCCTCGGTGCTCGCGCAGGCGCCGATCGTCTGCGGTGGCTGCGGGAAGCCGTTCCGGATCCCGGAGGTCGTCGGCGCCGGCGTCGGCGTGGGCTGACGTCCGCGCTCCTGGTGGGGCGGCCGGCGGGGCCGCCTCCCCGCCCGCCCGGGGCCGGGGGGAGCGTTCGGCCGCTCCGGCGGCATATGGCACAATGGCTAGCTGTACTCGACAGTCGCACAGGACCCCTCTCTCCTCCGGCTGACGCGTCCATCGGGCACTCGGGTACCGCAACCCCACGCGGCCATCTCGCCGTGCCCACCCACGTCAAGACCAGGAGACACCACTCCAGTGGCAGTCAAGATCAAGCTGAAGCGTCTGGGCAAGATCCGTTCGCCTCACTACCGCATCGTCGTCGCCGACTCCCGTACCCGCCGTGACGGCCGGGCCATCGAGGAGATCGGTCTGTACCACCCGGTGCAGAACCCCTCGCGCATCGAGGTCGACTCGGACCGCGCGCAGTACTGGCTGGGTGTCGGCGCGCAGCCGACCGAGCCGGTTCTCGCCATCCTGAAGCTCACCGGTGACTGGCAGAAGTTCAAGGGTCTGCCGGCCCCCGCGCCGCTGAAGGTCGCCGAGCCGAAGGCCGCCCGCCCCTCCTTCGAGGCGCTGGCCACGGCCGACGAGCCCAAGGGTGAGGCCATCACCCAGAAGAAGAAGGCTGAGAAGAAGGACGAGGCCGCTGAGGCTGCGTCCGAGTCGACCGAGGCCTGAGCATGCTCGAGGAGGCTCTTGAGCACCTCGTGAAGGGCATTGTCGACAACCCCGACGACGTGCAGGTCGCCTCGCGCAACCTGCGCCGTGGGCGCGTGCTGGAGGTCAGGGTCCACCCCGACGACCTCGGCAAGGTGATCGGCCGCAACGGTCGCACCGCGCGTGCTCTGCGGACCGTCGTGGGCGCCATCGGCGGCCGCGGAGTCCGCGTCGACCTCGTCGACGTCGACCAGGTTCGCTGACAAGTTGAACACCGGCTCGGGCCGGGGAGGGCCTCAGGCCGTCCCCGGCCCGAGGGCGTGTATGGGGCCGCCCCGCGGCGTCGCGGCGCTGGGCGGCCCCATACACGCCCTAGTCGTATGACAGGAGATAGCTCAACGTGCAGCTGGTAGTCGGGCGCATCGGGCGCGCCCACGGCATCAAGGGTGAGGTCACCGTCGAGGTGCGTACCGACGAGCCCGAGCTGCGGCTCGGCCCCGGTGCGGTGCTCGCCACCGACCCCGCCTCCACGGGACCGCTCACCATCGAGTCCGGCCGGGTGCACAGCGGCCGGCTGCTGCTGCGCTTCGCCGGCGTCCGCGACCGCACCGGCGCGGAGGCCCTGCGCAACACGCTCCTGATCGCGGAGGTCGACCCGGAGGAGCTGCCGGAGGACGAGGACGAGTTCTACGACCACCAGCTCATGGACCTCGACGTCGTCACCCTGGACGGCACCGAGGTCGGCCGGATCACCGAGATCTCGCACCTGCCCTCGCAGGACCTCTTCATCGTGGAGCGCCCCGACGGCAGCGAGGTCATGATCCCCTTCGTCGAGGAGATCGTCACCGAGATCGACCTCGAGGAGCAGAAGGCGGTCATCGACCCGCCGCCCGGCCTCATCGACGACCGGGCCGAGGTCGCCTCCGCCCGCGACGCCGAGGCCGAAGCGGGCACGGAGGAAGAGAGCTCATGAGGCTCGACGTCGTCACGATCTTCCCCGAGTACCTCGAACCGCTGAACGTCTCCCTCGTCGGCAAGGCCCGCGCGCGCGGTCAGCTCGACGTCCGCGTGCACGACCTGCGCGAGTGGACCCACGACCGGCACAACACGGTCGACGACACCCCCTACGGCGGCGGCCCCGGCATGGTCATGAAGACCGAGCCCTGGGGCGAGTGCCTCGACGACGTGCTCGCCGACGGGTACGAGGGCGGCGCCCAGGCGCCCGCCCTCGTCGTCCCCACGCCCAGCGGCCGCCCCTTCACCCAGGAGCTCGCCGTCGAGCTCTCGCAGCGCCCCTGGCTGGTCTTCACGCCGGCGCGCTACGAGGGCATCGACCGCCGCGTCATCGACGAGTACGCGACCCGGATGCCCGTCTACGAGGTCTCCATCGGCGACTACGTGCTCGCGGGCGGGGAGGCCGCCGTCCTCGTCGTCACCGAGGCCGTGGCCCGGCTCCTGCCCGGCGTCCTCGGCAACGCGGCGTCCCACCAGGACGACTCCTTCGCGCCCGGCGCCATGGCCAACCTCCTGGAGGGGCCCGTCTACACGAAGCCGCCGGCCTGGCGCGGCCGCGAGATCCCCGAGGTGCTGCTCAGCGGCCACCACGGGAAGATCGCCCGCTGGCGCCGGGACGAGGCGCTGCGCCGCACGGTGCGCAACCGCCCCGATCTCGTCGAGCGCACCGACCCGAAGGCCTTCGACAAGAAGGACCGGGAGATGCTCTCGATCCTGGGCTGGCGACCGGGTCCCGACGGACGATTTGGGCCCACGCCCGGGGTCGTGGAAGAATAAGCCGCTGCTGTACGTCCAGCCTGCGCCCCTGCCACAGGGGGAACGACGCCGGCCCGACGCGATCAGCTACCGAAACTCATCACATATCTCCCGCCGATGACCTGTGGCATCGGTGAAGAAAGCAGACGATCATGTCTCACCTGCTCGACTCCGTCGACTCCGCGTCGCTGCGCAGCGACATCCCGGCCTTCCGCCCGGGTGACACCGTCAACGTCCACGTCCGCGTCATCGAGGGCAACCGCTCCCGTGTGCAGCAGTTCAAGGGCGTAGTCATCCGCCGCCAGGGCGCCGGTGTCCGCGAGACCTTCACGGTCCGCAAGGTCTCCTTCTCCGTCGGCGTCGAGCGCACCTTCCCGGTGCACACCCCGATCGTCGAGAAGATCGAGCTCGTCACCAAGGGTGACGTCCGTCGCGCCAAGCTGTACTACCTGCGCGAGCTGCGCGGCAAGGCTGCGAAGATCAAGGAGAAGCGCGAGAACTGAGCCGCTCGGCGCCCCACACGGGCGCCGGCGCATCTCGCGTACGGAGTCCACAGGAGCGCCGGATAGCATCTGGCCTCGATGGACACCGAAGCACAGCATCAGGAGCGCGACCGCTCCTCCCGGCCTCACGAGAGCACCTCGGAGGGTCAGGAGGGACGGTCGCGTTCCTCTTTGTCTCTCGGGGGGATCGCGGAGCAGGTGCCCGGAGGCCGGATCACGCTCGGCGCGCTGCTCTGCATGGTGCTGCTGCTGGCCTTCGGCGTCTTCGTGATGCAGCCGTTCCAGATCCCCAGCAGCTCGATGCGGCCGACGCTGAACGTCGGGTACCGCGTTCTCGTGAACAAGTTGGCGTACCGTTTCGGTGCGCGACCGGAGCGCGGGGACGTCGTCGTCTTCGACGGCAGCGGGTACTTCGGTGACGCGGACTACGTCAAGCGCGTCGTCGGGGTGGGGGGAGACCATGTGGTCTGCTGCGACAGGCAGGGGAGGATCGCCGTGAACGGGCGGGCCGTGGACGAGCGGTCCCTGCTGTACCGCGGGGACACGCCTTCGGAGGTGCCGTTCGACATCGAGGTTCCCGACGGGACGCTCTTTCTGCTGGGTGACCACCGCGCCGACTCCCGTGACTCCCGCGACTATCTGGGCGCCCCCGGCGGCGGCTTCGTCCCCGTCGACCAGGTGATCGGCAAGGCCCAGTGGGTCGCCTGGCCCGCGGGCCACTGGAGCTCCCCGTCGCGCGAGGACCTCTACGCGCGCGTACCCGCGGCGGGCGGCGCCCATGGGTAAGCGGGGCAGGACGCGCGCCGGTGACGAGACCGAGGAGCGACTGCCCACCGGGAGCAGACGCACCGCGGCGGCCCCTCCGCGCGGCCGGGCCGAGCGCCGCAAACTGGCCCGCAAGGTGAAGCGGCGCCGCCGGCGTTCCGCGATCAAGGAGATACCCCTCCTGATAGGCGTGGCGCTGGTCATCGCGCTCGTCCTGAAGACGTTCCTGGTGCAGGCCTTCGTGATCCCGTCGGGCTCCATGGAGCAGACGATCAAGATCGGCGACCGGGTCCTGGTCGACAAACTGACCCCCTGGTTCGGCGCGAAGGTGCAGCGCGGCGACGTCGTCGTCTTCAAGGACCCCGGCAAGTGGCTGGAGCAGGAGACGGGACAGAAGAAGGACGACCCCGTCGGGATCAAGCAGATCAAGACGGGTCTCACCTGGATCGGACTGCTGCCCTCCGCCGACGAGCGGGATCTGATCAAGCGGGTCGTGGCGGTCGGCGGCGACACGGTGAAATGCTGCGACGCCCAGGGCCGCGTCACCGTCAACGGGACGCCCCTCGACGAACGTTCGTACATCCACCCCGGCAACGCCCCCTCGAAGTTCGACTTTTCGGTGAAGGTTCCCGAGGGCCGGCTCTTCGTGATGGGCGACCACCGGGCGAACTCGGCGGACTCCCGCTACCACCTCACCGAGGCGTTCCACGGCACCGTGTCCGAGGAATCCGTAGTGGGGCGGGCCCGGTTCATCGGCTGGCCGGTCGGGAACTGGGCCACGCTGGAGGAGCCGGAGACCTTCGCGGCGGTCGCCGACGCGCACGGCACCGGATCGACCGCGGCCCCCGGCGCGTCGCATAGGGTGGCCACCGCGGACAGCGCCGAATCGAGACCCGACTCATTGGATTCGGACGGATTGATCCCTCTCCCGACCCCTGCGGAACTCCCGCTCGTTATGGGAGTGGTGGGCCTGCATCGCGTAGGGATCAGGCAGCGGCACGGAGTGAGGAGTGGATGTGGGGGACTTGGCGGTCGGCGCACGGTCAGGGCATGGGCCCGAGGAACAGCCCGAGCGATCCGACGACGCGACAGGTCCCGGCGTGACTGACCACACGCCCGGGAGCGATGACGGTGGAGCGGCGGGCGGTTCCGGCGCCGCCGGAGAGCGGCCCGGCGACGTGCCGAGGACGCCGAAGAAGGCCAAGAAGCCGCGCTCCTTCTGGAAGGAGCTGCCGCTGCTCATCTTGATCGCCCTGGTCCTGGCCCTGTTGATCAAGACCTTCCTGGTGCAGGCGTTCTCGATCCCGTCGGGATCGATGCAGAACACGCTGCAGATCGGCGACCGCGTGCTCGTCGACAAGCTGACCCCGTGGTTCGGCTCGAAGCCGGAGCGCGGCGAGGTCATCGTGTTCAACGACCCGGACCAGTGGCTGGAGGGCGAGCCCACCAAGCCGCCGAACGCCGCGCAGAAGGTCCTGAGCTGGGTCGGCCTGATGCCCTCCGCCGACGAGAAGGACCTCATCAAGCGCGTCGTCGGCGTCAGCGGCGACACCGTCGAGTGCAAGGGCACCGGCCCGCTGAAGGTCAACGGCAAGGCGCTGAACGAGCCTTACGTCTTCCCGGGCAACACCCCGTGCAGCGCGGACGGCGTCGGCGGCACCTTCAAGGTGAAGGTTCCCGAAGGCAAAGTCTGGGTCATGGGCGACCACCGCCAGGACTCGCTGGACTCCCGCTACCACCAGAACGACAAGAACCAGGGCTTCGTCCCCGTGGACAACGTCGTGGGCCGCGCGATCGTGGTGGCCTGGCCGCCCACGCACTGGTCCACGCTGCCGGTCCCGGACACCTTCGACCAGTCGGGGATCAACGCCGCGGCGAACGTCGCCCCGGGCGCCCTGGGCCTCGCCGGAGCCGTGCCGCTCGTGCTGTGGCGCCGCCGCCGCACGAACCGGAGCGTTACTGAGGGGAACACCAGGGTTTCTGAGGTCACGAGCGCCCGGTAGGGTGCCGTCCCAGATCGCCGATCTTGCGCGGTCCGAGCCACTCGGGCCGGACCGCGCGGTCGATGTCTCCGACGCTGGGGAGCAACTGGGATGAGCAGGACGGGTCGTACGGCCGAGGGCCGCGGCAAGGCCGGCAGTGTGCTGTCGGGCATAGCCGTGGCCCTCGGCTGTGTGCTGTTCCTCGGCGGGTTCGTATGGGGTGCCGTGGTGTACCAGCCGTACACGGTGCCCACCGACTCGATGACGCCGACGATCGGCGCGGGCGACCGGGTGCTCGCCCAGCGCATCGACGGCGGCGAGGTCAAGCGCGGCGACGTCGTCGTCTTCCGTGAGGCCAGCTGGGGCGACATGCCGATGGTCAAGCGCGTGGTCGGCGTCGGCGGCGACAAGATCGCCTGCTGTACGGACGGCAAGCTCACCGTCAACGGCGAGCAGGTCGAAGAACCGTATCTGCCGGCCGGTAAGTCCGCCTCGCTCGCCGGGATCAAGTCGACCACGGTCCCGCAAGGCCGGCTCTTCCTCCTCGGCGACGAGCGCAGCGGCTCCCTGGACTCCAGCGTCCACCTCGGCGACGCCAACGGCGGCTCGGTGGAGCGCGGCGCCGTGGAGGCCCGGGTGGACGCCGTGGCCTGGCCCATGAACGGCATGCTGGCCAAGCCCACCGGCTTCGAGGCGATGCCCGGCGGCATCTCGCAGCCCGGACCGCTCCGCCTCATGGTGGGCGCTGTCGTGGCCGGCGCCGTCCTGGTGCTCGCGGGCGCGGCCTACGGTCCGATCGCGAACCGGGCACGGCGCTCCCGGACCCGCCGCGCGCCGGAGCCGGCCCGTGTCTGAGCCCGGCGACGGGCTGCGCGAGGTGGCCCGCGTCGTCCTGCTCGACCAGGACGACCGCATCCTGCTGCTGCACGGGCACGAGCCCGGGGACACGGCGGACGACTGGTGGTTCACGCCGGGCGGCGGACTGGAGGGCGACGAGACGCGTGCGGAGGCCGCCCTGAGGGAACTGGCGGAGGAGACGGGCATCACGGATGCGCGGCTCGGCCCGGTCCTGTGGCAGCGGGTCTGCTCCTTCCCGTTCGACGGGCGCCGCTGGGACCAGGACGAGTGGTACTTCCTGGCCCGCACGACCTCGACGGCCCGGGCCGTCGAGATCAACGGAGAGGGCCTGACCGACCTGGAACGGCGCAGCGTCGCGGGAGCGCGATGGTGGTCGTGCGAGGAACTGGCCGAGGCCCATGAGACGGTGTACCCGACCAGGCTCGCCGAGCTGCTGAAGCGGCTGCTCGTCGAGGGTCCCCCGAGCCGGCCGCTGGTTCTCGACACGGAAATCGTCTAGAGGAACCGGTGGCTGACGCACAATAGGGGGACGCACGGCAGAAGGGGAACATGCCATGAGCGCCGAGGACCTCGAGAAGTACGAGACCGAGATGGAGCTGAAGCTCTACCGGGAGTACCGCGACGTCGTCGGGCTGTTCAAATACGTGATCGAGACCGAGCGTCGCTTCTACCTCACCAACGACTACGAGATGCAGGTGCACTCGGTCCAGGGTGAGGTGTTCTTCGAGGTGTCGATGGCGGATGCCTGGGTCTGGGACATGTATCGCCCCGCTCGTTTCGTGAAGCAGGTCCGGGTCCTCACGTTCAAGGACGTGAACATCGAGGAGCTCAACAAGAGCGACCTGGAGCTTCCGGGCAGCTGAGCCCGCACCCTGCCGCACTGATTTCCCCCGGCCGTCCCTCTGGCGGGTGACGGAGTTTTCCACACCCCGCCGGTAGTTCACCAAGATCCACTTCCTTCCGTCCCGTGCCGCAGCGTGGACGTCGGAGGTGGTGTCGACGTGAACGCACGGGGCGCGATGGGGAAGTACGGAGAGGACCTGGCCGCGAGGCGGCTGGCCGAAGCGGGAATGACGGTGCTCGCGCGGAACTGGCGCGCGGGCCGCACCGGTGAGATCGACATCGTGGCGCGGGACGGGGACGCGATCGTCGTCTGCGAGGTCAAGACGCGCAGAGGGGCGGGCGCGTCGGCCTTCGAGCATCCGATGGCCGCGATCACGCAGATCAAAGCGCGACGACTGCGCTCCCTGGCCGAGCGCTGGATCCACGAGCACGGGGGAGCGCCATCGGGCGGCGTCCGCATCGACGTGATCGGCGTCCTGCTGCCCGAGCGCGGCGCACCCCGCCTCGAGCACGTGCGGGGGGTGTCCTGATGGGATTCGCGCGGACGTGCTCCGTGGCCCTGGTGGGCGTCGAGGGCGTCGTCGTCGAGGTGCAGGCCGACCTGGAGCCCGGCGTCGCCGCGTTCACGCTCGTCGGCCTGCCGGACAAGAGTCTGGTCGAGAGCCGCGACCGGGTCAGGGCGGCTGTAGTGAACTCGGGGGCCGACTGGCCGCAGAAGAAGCTCACGGTGGGGCTCAGCCCGGCCTCCGTGCCCAAGGCCGGGTCGGGATTCGATCTCGCTGTCGCCTGTGCGGTGCTCGGCGCCGCCGAGCGCATCGATCCGCGGGTGCTCGCCGACATCGTCATGATCGGGGAGCTGGGGCTCGACGGGCGGGTCCGGCCGGTTCGCGGGGTGCTTCCCGCCGTGCTGGCCGCGGCCGACGCCGGGTACGAGCAGGTCGTCGTGCCCGAGTGCACGGCCGGCGAGGCGTCCCTGGTGCCCGGGATCTCCGTCCTCGGGGTGCGCAGCCTGCGCCAGCTCATCGCGGTGCTCACCGACGAGCCCGTCCCGGAGGAGGAGCCGGAGCCCTCCGGCCGCCCGGATCCGATGCTGGCCGGACTCAGCATGCCCGGCAGCGGCGCCGACATCGGCGGCCTGACGCTCGACGGGCACGGGCTCGACCTCGCGGACGTCGTCGGCCAGCTGTCGGCGCGCACCGCCATGGAGGTCGCCGCCGCGGGCGGACACCACGTCATGCTGTCGGGCCCGCCCGGCGCGGGCAAGACGATGCTCGCCGAGCGACTGCCCGCCCTGCTGCCACCGCTCACCCGCGGCGAGGCGCTCGAGGTCACGGCCATCCACTCGGTCGCCGGCATGCTGCCACCGGGCAAGTCCATGATCGACACCGCGCCGTACTGCGCGCCCCACCACTCCGCGACCATGCAGTCCCTGGTCGGCGGCGGCCCCGGCGTCGCACGGCCCGGAGCGGTGTCGCTGTCGCACCGGGGCGTGCTCTTCCTCGACGAGGCGCCCGAATTCAGTGGCAAGGCGCTCGACGCGCTGCGCCAGCCCCTGGAGGCGGGGCACGTGGTCATCGCCCGCAGCGCCGGGGTGGTGCGGCTGCCCGCGCGGTTCCTCATGGCACTGGCCGCGAACCCGTGCCCCTGCGGGCAGTACCGGGCGCTCGGGGGTGAGTGCGACTGCCCGCCGGCGACCGTACGGCGCTACCAGGCCCGGCTCTCCGGCCCCCTGCTCGACCGCGTCGACCTGCGCGTCGAGGTGGACGCCGTCACGCGGAACGAGCTCGCGGGGTACGGCCCCCGCGGCGAGAGCACCCGGACCGTCGCCGACCGGGTCAGGCAGGCCAGGGAGCGGGCGGCGGCACGGCTCGCGGAGACGCCCTGGCGGACCAACAGCGAGGTGCCCGGTCATGCCCTGCGCACCCGGTGGTCCGCCGCACCCGGAGCCCTGGACGAGGCCGAGCTGGACCTGGAGCGCGGCTTCCTCACCGCGCGCGGCCTCGACCGGGTGCTGCGCGTGGCCTGGACCGTCGCCGACCTGGCCGGACGGGACCGGCCCTTCGCCGAGGACGTGGCGCTCGCGCTCCAACTGCGGACCGGGATCTCGCGCGGGGTGCCGATGACGATCGGGGCCGAGCGGTGACCGGCGCCACCGGTACCGGCACCGCCGGCGCGGGCGCGCCCGACGCGGTGCGGCTCGCCCGGGCCCGGCTGACCCGGATCGTCGAACCGGGCTGGGAGGCCGCCGCCCGCTGGCTGCGCGAGTTCGGAGCCGTCGAGACGGTGCGGCGGATCGACGCGGCCGCCGCCGACGAGGAGGCCGAGCCGCTGCCCGGGGTGCGGGCCGAGCGCTGGGCCGGCCTGCTCGCCCGGGCCCGGGACGCGCCGCCCCCGGAACGGGATCTGGCCCGCGCGGCCGAGCGCGGGGCGCGGTTCGTGTGCCCGGGGGACGTGGAGTGGCCCGGGCAGCTCGACGACCTGGGGGACGCGCGGCCCCTGGGGCTCTGGGTGCGGGGCGGGCCCAGCCTGCGGATGTGGGCGCTGCGCTCCGTGGCGGTGGTCGGCTCGCGGGCCTGCACGGACTACGGCGTCCGCATGGGGGCGAGCCTGGGCGCCGGGCTCGCCGAGCGCGGCTGGGTCGTCGTGTCGGGTGGCGCGTACGGGGTGGACGCGGCGGCCCATCGCGGGGCCCTGGGCGCGACCGGAGCCACGATCGCCGTGCTGGCCTGCGGGATCGACCGGATCTATCCGCGCGGCCACACCCAGTTGATCGACCGGATCGCGGAACAGGGACTGGTGGTGGCCGAGTTGCCGCCCGGGGAGCATCCGACCCCCAGCCGCTTCATCCTGCGCAACCGGGTGATCGCGGCGCTGACCAGGGGCACGGTCGTCGTCGAGGCCGCATATCGCAGCGGGGCGCTCGGCACGGCCCGCTGGGCGCAGCGGCTCGGGCGGCACGCGATGGGCGTGCCCGGGCCGGCGACGAGCACCGTCTCGGCGGGCGTGCACGAACTGCTGCGCAAGGAAGGCGTACTGGTGACCGATGCCGCCGAAGTGGTCGAGCTGGTGGGGGAGATGGGCGAGCTCGCGCCGGAGCGCCGCGGACCGGTGCTCGCCCGGGATCTGTTGCCACCGCACGCGGCCCGGGTGCTCGCCGCGCTCCCCGGGCGCGGGGCCGGCACGGTGGCGCAGATCGCCCGGGGCGCGGGGACGAGTGAGGACGACACGATCGGGAGGTTGTACGAACTGCGCTCGTTGGGGTTCGTCGAACGACACGGCGACGGCTGGCAGTTGACACGCCAGAGCGTCGAGCCGGTCTTTCCGGAAGGGGGAGTTCCCTGACGCTGCGTGTTGCGCCGTCCGGATGACACCCCGATGACCTTGCCAGTTCCGGCAGTTGGTGTTTCGGAGCGGTTACGGAGAGAGACGCGGGAGGTCGCCGGGGCCGGGTAACGGAACGTATCTGCGCGGGTGTGATCACCCGGCCCTCGCGCACTGCGACGCTCCAGTCACGCTACGCTCACCAGGATTCGGGTTCGCCACCTCAATCTGTAACCAGGTGGACGGCTCGTGATCAGTCAGTACGAGACGGGCACCCAGGCCTCTCCACAGCGAAACGATCAACGGCACAAGGCGGCGCATGCCACAGCACACCTCAGGGTCCGACCGGGCGGCGGTACCCCCCGCCGCCCGCGGCTCCAGCGTGCGGCCTCCGGCTCCCACCTCCCTGGAGGAGCTGTGGAGGTCGTACAAGTCGACCGGCGACGAGCGGCTGCGCGAGCAGCTGATCCTGCACTACTCGCCGCTCGTGAAGTACGTCGCCGGCCGGGTCAGTGTGGGCCTGCCGCCCAACGTGGAGCAGGCCGACTTCGTCTCCTCCGGGGTCTTCGGGCTGATCGACGCGATCGAGAAGTTCGACATCGAGCGCGAGATCAAGTTCGAGACGTACGCGATCACCCGGATCCGCGGCGCGATGATCGACGAGCTGCGGGCACTGGACTGGATCCCCCGGTCGGTGCGGCAGAAGGCGCGCAACGTGGAGCGTGCCTACGCCACGCTGGAGGCCAAGCTGCGCCGCACGCCCTCGGAGAGCGAGGTGGCCGCCGAGATGGGGGTCGCGCTCGAGGAACTGCACGCTGTTTTCAGCCAGTTGTCGCTGGCCAACGTGGTGGCCCTCGAGGAGCTGCTGCACGTCGGGGGCGAGAGCGGCGACCGGCTCAGCCTCATGGACACCCTGGAGGACCAGGCCGCCGACAATCCGGTGGAGGTCGCCGAGGACCGGGAGCTGCGCAGGTTCCTCGCGCGGGCGATCAACACGCTGCCGGAGCGGGAGAAGACCGTGGTCACGCTGTACTACTACGAGGGCCTGACCCTCGCGGAGATCGGCAACGTGCTCGGGGTGACCGAGAGCCGGGTCAGTCAGATCCACACGAAGTCGGTGCTGCAGCTGCGGGCGAAGCTGGCCGGGTTCGGGCGCTGACCCGCTCGACGGTCCCGCTGCGTGCGGAATCGTCCCTGCCCGCGGCCCTCGCCGGCCGGTCCGGAGTGGCGAGGGGTGTCCGGTGGCACTCCCGTCCCGGGAGCCGCGCTCGTAAAGTGGAGGCGTGCCAAGGATTCGAGCGGCCTCTGTGGCCGAGCACCGGTCGATGCAGCGCGGCGCCCTTCTGGACGCGGCGCGTTCCCTGCTGTCCGAGGGCGGGACGGAGGCGCTGACGTTCCCCGCGCTCGCCGAGCGGACGGGGCTCGCGCGCTCGTCCGTGTACGAGTACTTCAAGTCCCGGGCGGCCGTCGTCGAGGAGCTGTGCGAGGTCGACTTCCCGGTGTGGGCCGCCGAGGTCGAGGCCGGGATGGCGCGGGCCGCGACGCCTCGGGGCAAGGTCGAGGCGTATGTGCGGGAGCAGCTGGCGCTGGTCGGGGACCGGCGGCACCGGGCCGTCGTCGCGATCTCGGCCAGTGAGCTGGACGCCGGGGCGCGGGAGAAGATCCGGGCCGCGCACGGCGGGCTCGTCGCGATGATCGTCGAGGCGCTCGGGGAGATGGGGCACGCGGAGCCGCGGCTGGCCGCGATGCTCGTACAGGGGGTCGTCGACGCGGCGGTGCGGCGGATCGAGCTCGGGGCGGCGGAGGAGCCCGGGGTGATCGTCGACGCGGCGGTCGCCATGGTGCTCCGGGGCGTCTCCGGCTGAGAGGCCCAGGCGGCGGACAGCCCGATGCTGGTGAGCCGCCCAGGTGGCAGACCGCCGAGACTGGTGACGGTCAGGGCGGCAGGCCGCCCGAGGCTGCTGGGCCGCCCAGGTGGCAGGCTGCCCGACGCTGCGGGGCCGCCGGGAAGGCAGACCGCCGAGGCTGGTGACGGTCTAGGCGGCAGGTCGCTCAATGCTGCTGAGCCGCCCGGAAGGCAGGCCGCCCGACATTGCTGGGCCGCCGAGCGGCAGGCCGCCTGACGCTGGCGAGTCGTATAGGTGGCAGGTCGCCCGACGCTGGTGAGCCGCTCAGATGGCAGGTCGCCCGACGTTGCTGGGCCGCCGAGGTGGCGGACCGCCCGATGCTGGCCAGCCGCCAGCCGCCAGCCGCCAGCCGCCAGCCGCCAGCCGCCAGCCGCCAGCCGCCAGCCGCCAGCCGCCGGCCGCCGTCAGGTCGCCCAATGCTGCTGGGCCGCCCAGGGTGCCAGACCGCCCACGGCTACGGAGACCAGAAGGCGTACCCCGGGCTGAAGCGCTGGCCGAAGGCGAGGGGGAGTGGGCCCCAGAGGGGGAGCAGGCGGGGTGGGGCCGGGTGGCGGGCCGTCGGGGTCAGCAGGGTCAGCGGGTTCAGGTAGGCCGTGGCGCGGCGCAGGCCCCAGTGCAGGCAGGACGGGGTGGCGGGCGGGCAGTGGCCCGTCGGGAGTTCAAGAGTGCCCAGGGCGGCGCCCGCGGCGACCTGGTCCCCCTTGCGCACCGACGCCGCCACCGGCTCGTACGACGTGCGCAGCGGCGGGGCGCCGGAGCCGTCGAGTTCCACGGTGACGACGCCGCGCCCCGCCACCTGGCCGGCGAAAGAGACGCGGCCCGCCGCGACCGTGCGGACCGGTGCGCCGATGGGCGCGGCGAGATCGACGCCGCGGTGGCCGGGACCGTAGGGCGAGGTCGGCGGGGACCAGTCGCGCACGATCGCCGGACGTTCGCCCACCGGCCAGATGTGCGAGGTTGGGGTCGGGTCGGCCGGGTCCGCCCGTGCCGAGGCGGGCACGAGCAGCAGCAGGACCGGCAGGATCATCACGCCGAGTAGTGTTCGCATGGCTCAGACGATCCGCCTCCGGGCCGATCCGCGCGGATCATGGCGGCGAATCGTGGACTACCGGCCGGTTGTGGACAGCGGCGTCACCCGCTGCTCCGCGGGTCCCGTACACTTCTTGTGGCGATCCGGGCCACCGGATCGACTTCGCACGCCCCGACACCTTCGGTGTCAGCGGCCTATCGGTCCCGTACGAGCGACAGAGCGTACGCGGCAGGCATGCGGTGGGGCGTCAGGAAACAACCGAGAACACCAGAGGAGTACGGCCATGGCCGTCGTCACGATGCGGGAGCTGCTGGAGAGCGGCGTCCACTTCGGTCACCAGACCCGTCGTTGGAACCCGAAGATGAAGCGCTTCATCTTCACGGAGCGCAACGGCATCTACATCATCGACCTGCTCCAGTCGCTGTCGTACATCGACCGCGCCTACGAGTTCGTCAAGGAGACCGTCGCCCACGGTGGCACGGTCATGTTCGTCGGTACGAAGAAGCAGGCGCAGGAGGCGATCGCCGAGCAGGCGACCCGCGTCGGCATGCCCTACGTGAACCAGCGCTGGCTGGGCGGCATGCTCACCAACTTCTCGACCGTCTACAAGCGTCTGCAGCGCCTCAAGGAGCTCGAGCAGATCGACTTCGAGGACGTCGCCGCGTCCGGTCTCACCAAGAAGGAGCTTCTCGTGCTCTCGCGCGAGAAGGCCAAGCTGGAGAAGACCCTCGGCGGTATCCGCGAGATGTCCAAGGTCCCCAGCGCCGTCTGGATCGTGGACACCAAGAAGGAGCACATCGCTGTCGGCGAGGCCCGGAAGCTCAACATCCCGGTCGTCGCGATCCTCGACACGAACTGTGACCCCGACGAGGTCGACTACAAGATCCCGGGCAACGACGACGCGATCCGCTCCGTCACCCTGCTCACCCGCGTGATCGCCGACGCCGTCGCCGAGGGCCTCATCGCCCGCTCCGGCGTTGCCGCCGGTGACTCGAAGCCGGGCGAGAAGGCCCAGGGCGAGCCGCTGGCCGAGTGGGAGCGCGACCTGCTCGAGGGCGAGAAGAAGGCCGACGAGAAGGCTGAGGAGGCCCCGGCCGCCGAGGCTGCTGCCGCCGAGGCCCCCGCCGCCGAGGCTCCGGCCGCGGACGCCGAGCAGGCCTGACCCGTACGGGTACCGGTTTCATGAGGTGACGGCGGGGGCCTGCGCGGCCCCCGCCGTTCACCCGTGACTCTGGAGGCGCACCTGGCCGGCGCGACACCGGCCCGCACCTCCGACGCACACTTCTCAGACTTCGTAGAGAGAAAACCAGGATCATGGCGAACTACACCGCCGCTGACGTCAAGAAGCTCCGTGAGCTCACGGGCGCCGGCATGATGGACTGCAAGAAGGCGCTGGACGAGGCCGAGGGCAACGTCGACAAGGCCGTCGAGGCCCTGCGCATCAAGGGCCAGAAGGGCGTCGCCAAGCGCGAGGGCCGCTCCGCCGAGAACGGCGCCGTGGTCTCCCTCATCGCCGACGACAACACCTCGGGTGTCATCGTCGAGCTGAAGTGCGAGACGGACTTCGTCGCCAAGGGCGAGAAGTTCCAGTCGGTCGCCAACCAGCTCGCCGAGCACGTCGCGAAGACCTCCCCGGCCGACATCGAGGCGCTGCTCGCCTCCGAGATCGAGCCCGGCAAGACCGTGCAGGCCTTCGTCGACGAGGCGAACGCCAACCTCGGCGAGAAGATCGTCCTGGACCGCTTCGCGCAGTTCACCGGCGGTTACGTCTCCGCGTACATGCACCGCACGATGCCCGACCTGCCCCCGCAGATCGGTGTCCTCGTCGAGCTCGACAAGGAGAACGCGGAGATCGCCAAGGGCGTCGCCCAGCACATCGCCGCCTTCGCGCCGAAGTACCTCTCCCGCGAGGACGTCCCGGCCGAGGTCGTCGAGACCGAGCGTCGCGTCGCCGAGGAGACCACCCGCGCCGAGGGCAAGCCCGAGGCCGCCCTGCCGAAGATCGTCGAGGGTCGCCTCAACGGCTTCTTCAAGGACGCCACGCTGCTCGGTCAGCCGTACGCCCTCGACAACAAGAAGTCCGTCGAGAAGGTCCTCCAGGAGGCCGGTGTCACCCTGAAGCGCTTCGCGCGCATCAAGGTCGGCATCTGAGTCCGGACCCCGCCCGACGGGAGACCCCGCTAGGGTCGACAGCAGTCGTCCGGGCACGCGCCGGACGACCGCAGATGTGACGAGGAGGCCATTGCCGCGCATGGGATGCGAACCACCCCATCGGCAGTGGCCTCCTTCGTATGTGTGCCAAGCAGAAGAGGCGAGATTCCATGACCACCACCCAGGCCGACAAGGACAACAGCGACGACGGCAAAGGCGCGGGGCGCTTTCTGCTGAAGCTTTCCGGCGAGGCGTTCGCCGGGGGCGGGGGTCTGGGAGTCGACCCCGACGTGGTGCACGCCATCGCCCGTGAGATCGCGGCCGTCGTCCGCGACGGGGCACAGATCGCCGTCGTCATCGGCGGCGGCAACTTCTTCCGCGGCGCCGAGCTCCAGCAGCGCGGCATGGACCGGGCGCGCTCCGACTACATGGGCATGCTCGGCACCGTCATGAACTGCCTCGCCCTCCAGGACTTCCTGGAGAAGGAAGGCATCGACAGCCGGGTCCAGACCGCCATCACCATGGGCCAGGTCGCCGAGCCGTACATCCCGCTGCGCGCCGTGCGCCACCTGGAGAAGGGCCGTGTCGTCATCTTCGGCGCGGGCATGGGCATGCCGTACTTCTCCACCGACACCACCGCCGCGCAGCGCGCCCTGGAGATCGACGCCGAGGCGCTGCTCATGGGCAAGAACGGCGTGGACGGGGTCTACGACTCCGACCCGAAGACCAACCCCACGGCCGTGAAGTTCGACGCGCTCAGCTACGGCGAGGTCATCACCCGGGACCTCAAGGTCGCCGACATGACCGCGATCACCCTGTGCCGGGACAACAAGCTCCCGATCCTCGTCTTCGAGCTCCTCGCCACGGGCAATATCGCCCGCGCCGTCAAGGGTGAGAAGATCGGGACGCTCGTGGGCGAGCAGGGCACGCGCGCCTGACCCCGTCCCCCGTGCGTCCCGCGAGGGATGGACAATGGCCTGCCGGTCGGACACCGTCTGGTGCGACGACCGCAGGATCGCAGGACCGAAGACACACGACGCAGCCGGCCGCCCTCGTGCACGCCGGGCCTCACTCAAGACACGCAGGAGCAAGTGGTGATCGAAGAGACCCTCCTCGAGGCCGAGGAGAAGATGGAGAAGGCCGTCGTGGTCGCCAAGGAGGACTTCGCCGCGATCCGCACCGGCCGTGCGCACCCGGCGATGTTCAACAAGATCGTGGCCGACTACTACGGCGCGCTGACGCCGATCAACCAGCTGGCCTCGTTCTCGGTGCCGGAGCCGCGGATGGCCGTGGTGACCCCGTTCGACAAGAGCGCCCTGCGCAACATCGAGCAGGCGATCCGCGACTCGGACCTCGGCGTCAACCCGAGCAACGACGGCAGCATCATCCGTGTGACGTTCCCGGAGCTGACCGAGGAGCGCCGCCGCGACTACATCAAGGTCGCCAAGACCAAGGCGGAGGACAGCAAGGTCTCCATCCGCTCCGTGCGCCGCAAGGCCAAGGACGCCATCGACAAGGCCGTCAAGGACGGCGAGGTCGGCGAGGACGAGGGCCGTCGCGCGGAGAAGGAGCTCGACGACACCACCGCCAAGTACGTGGCCCAGGTCGACGAGCTGCTCAAGCACAAGGAAGCCGAGCTGCTCGAAGTCTGAGCGAGCGCGGAACATCGAGGTTCGAGGAATCCGTGAACGACTCTTCCTGGGGTGCGCCGACCGGGCCCGTACACCGGGGCTCCCCTTACGGCGAGGGTGCCTCCGCCTCGTACGGCCAGGAGCCCGGCTTCGGCCAGGCGCCCGGCCACGGGCAGGGCCAGGGGTACGACCAGGGGGCCGCGTACGGCGCGGTCCCCTCGTACGACCCCGCGTACGGCCCCTCGTACGAGCCGGGGCACGCTCCGGCGGGTCCCGCGTACGAACCGCACGCGGTTGGCGAGACTCGGCCCATGCCCATCGTGCCCGATATGCCTGACGTGCCCTCTGGTGCTTTCCCAGAGGGCGGTGGCCAGGACGACCGGGGGGCCGCTCGCCCGAGCGGCCCTCTGTTCCGCGACGAGACGCCGCAGGAGCCCATGACCGGCGCAACCCCGCAGCCCGCCCCCGACGCTCCGGAGCCCTCGCCGGCCCCGAAGCCGAAGAAGAGCGCGGGCCGTGACCTCGGATCGGCCATAGGGGTCGGCGTCGGGCTCGGCGCGGTGATCATCGCGTCGCTGTTCGTCGTCAAGGCCGTGTTCGTCGGCGTGATAGCGGTCGCCGTCGTCGTCGGCCTGTGGGAGCTCACCTCCCGCCTCCAGGAGCGCAAGAGCATCAAGGCGCCGCTGGTGCCGCTCGCCGTGGGCGGCGCGGCCATGGTCGTCGCCGGGTACGTGCGCGGGGCCGAGGGCGCCTGGGTGGCGATGGCGCTGACCGCGCTCGCCGTCCTGGTCTGGCGGATGACCGAGCCGCCCGAGGGCTACCTCAAGGACGTCACCGCGGGCGTCTTCGCCGCGTTCTACGTGCCGTTCCTCGCGACGTTCGTGGCGATGATGCTCACCGCGGACGACGGCGCCTGGCGCGTCCTCACGTTCCTGATCCTCACCGTCGTCAGCGACACCGGCGCGTACGCGATCGGCTGGCGCTTCGGCAAGCACAAGCTCGCCCCGCGCATCAGCCCCGGCAAGACCCGCGAGGGCCTGTTCGGCGCGGTGCTGTTCGCGATGGTGGCGGGCGTGCTGTGCATGCAGTTCCTGGTGGACGACGGCACGTGGTGGCAGGGCCTGGTCCTCGGCGTCTGCGTCGCCGCGTCCGCGACGCTCGGCGACCTCGGCGAGTCCATGATCAAGCGCGACCTCGGCATCAAGGACATGGGCACCCTGCTCCCCGGGCACGGGGGCATCATGGACCGCCTGGACTCCCTGCTGCCGACGGCGCCGGTGGTGTGGCTGCTGCTGGTGCTGTTCGTCGGGTCCGGCTGACCTGCGTTTTTCCCGGTGCGGGTCCGTTGTCCACAGGGCGGCGGGCCCGTCCTCGTTTGTCTGCGACACTGGTACAGCCATGCCTAAGCCCGGAGAACTCACATTCGTCGCCCCCCGCGGAGCCAAGAAGCCGCCGCGGCACCTTGCCGACCTCTCGCCCGCCGAGCGGAAGGAAGCCGTCGCCGCGATCGGTGAGAAGCCGTTCCGCGCCAAGCAGCTGTCGACGCACTACTTCGCGCGGTACGCGCACGACCCCGCGGAGTGGACCGACATTCCCGCCGGGTCGCGCGAGAAGCTGCGCGAGGCGCTGCTGCCCGAGCTGATGACCGTCGTGCGGCATCTGTCGACCGACCAGGACACCACCCGCAAGACCCTGTGGCGGCTGTTCGACGGGACGCTCGTCGAGTCCGTGCTCATGCGGTACCCGGACCGGGTGACGATGTGTATCTCGTCGCAGGCCGGGTGCGGGATGAACTGCCCGTTCTGCGCGACCGGGCAGGCCGGGCTGGACCGGAACCTGTCGACCGGTGAGATCGTGCACCAGATCGTCGACGGGATGCGGGCCCTGCGGGACGGGGAGATCCCCGGCGGGCCCGCGCGGCTCAGCAACATCGTGTTCATGGGGATGGGCGAGCCGCTCGCCAACTACAAGCGGGTCGTCGGCGCCATCCGCGCCCTCACCGACCCCGAGCCGGACGGGCTCGGGCTCAGCCAGCGCGGGATCACCGTGTCGACGGTCGGCCTGGTCCCGGCCATTCACCGGTTCGCCGATGAAGGCTTCAAGTGCCGGCTGGCCATCTCGCTGCACGCCCCTGACGACGAGCTGCGCGACACCCTCGTGCCCGTCAACACGCGGTGGAAGGTGCGCGAGGTCCTCGACGCCGGGTGGGAGTACGCGGCCAAGTCCGGGCGCCGGCTGTCCATCGAGTACGCGCTCATCCGGGACATCAACGACCAGGCCTGGCGCGGTGACCGGCTGGGGCGCCTGCTCCGCGGCAAGCCCGTGCACGTCAACCTCATCCCGCTGAACCCGACCCCGGGCTCCAAGTGGACCGCGTCGCGTCCCGAGGACGAGAAGGCGTTCGTCGAGGCCATCGCCGCGCACGGCGTCCCCGTCACCATCCGGGACACCCGTGGCCAGGAGATCGACGGGGCGTGTGGACAGCTCGCCGCCACCGAGCGGTAGCCTTGCCCCCAGTACCACATCTTCATATTCCGACAGGGGAGCGCCACAGCGCTGAGAGTGCGGCAGAGCCGCAGACCCTCTGAACCTTGCCCAGGTCATTCTGGGTAGGAAGTTCGGTCACCACTCAAGCTGTTGCGCCCTGCCCGGAGCCCCGCGTGGCCCCGGGCAGGGCCGCGTCTCTTCCTGGTCACCCCCAGGAGGAAAACCAGTGAGCAAGAACAAGAAGGCGTACCTGGCCGCGGCCGTGGGCCTCGGGCTCGTCACGCTGTCCGCGTGCGGCTCGTCGTCCTCGGGCGGCGGGGACGCCGCGGAGTCCAAGACGGTCACCCTGGTCAGCCACGACTCGTGGGCCGTCTCCAAGAACGTGCTCAAGGACTTCGAGAAGAAGTCCGGCTACAAGGTGAAGGTCGTCGAGGACGGCGACGCCGGCCAGGCCGTCAACAAGGCGATCCTGTCCAAGGGCAACCCCGTCGGCGACGTGTTCTTCGGCGTCGACAACACCCTGCTGTCCCGCGCCCTCGACAACGGACTGTTCACCTCCTACGAGGCCAAGGGCATCGACCAGGTCCCGGACCAGTACCGCCTCGACAAGGGCAAGAACCGCGTCACGCCCGTCGACACCGGCGACATCTGCGTCAACTACGACAAGAAGTACTTCGCCGACCACAAGCTGACGCCGCCGGCCTCCTTCGCCGACCTGGCCAAGCCCGCGTACAAGAACCTGCTGGTCACCGAGGACGCGGCGACGTCCTCGCCGGGCCTCGGCTTCCTGCTCGGCAGCGCTGCCCAGTACGGCGACGACGGCTGGCAGTCCTACTGGAAGAAGCTGAACGCCAACGGCGTGAAGGTCGTCAGCGGCTGGGACCAGGCGTACAACGAGGAGTTCTCCGGCAGCGCCGGCGGCAAGAAGGCCGGCGGCGACCGCCCGCTCGTCGTCTCCTACGCGTCATCCCCGCCCGCCGAGGCGATCTACTCCGACCCGCAGCCCAAGACCTCGCCCGTCGGCGTCGCGACCGGCACCTGCTTCCGGCAGATCGAGTTCGCCGGCCTGCTCGACGGGGCGAAGAACGAGAAGGGCGGCAAGGCCTTCCTCGACTTCCTGATCTCCAAGCAGTTCCAGGAGGACATGCCGCTCAACATGTTCGTCGACCCGGTGGCGAAGAACGCCGTCGCGCCCGCCGACTACACCAAGTACGCGGTCGAGATCGACAAGCCGCACACCATGAGCCCGCGGAACATCGCGGACCACCGCGACGAGTGGGTCAAGACGTGGACGTCGCTCGTCAGGAAGTGACCCAGGACAAGGCCGAGGTCACGGACAAGACCGGGGCCACGGACAAGACCGGGGCCACGGACAAGACCGGGGTCACGGACAAGGCCGAGGCCGCGAACCGGCCGCGCCGGCTCCGTACGGGGAGCGCGGCGCGGCTCGGTCTCATGGCCGTGCCCGCCGTGTTCTTCGGGCTCTTCTTCGCCTACCCCGTCGCCGCGATCGTCGAGCGCGGTCTGCACGCCGACGGGGTCTGGCGCCTCGGCCGGATCCTCGACGTGCTCGGGGAGGCGGACGTCCGGCACGTCCTGTGGTTCACCGTGTGGCAGGCGCTCGCCTCCACCGCGCTGACCCTGCTGATCGCCCTGCCCGGCGCCTACGTCTTCGCCCGGCTCGACTTCCCCGGCAAGCAGGTGCTGCGGGCCGCCGTCACCGTGCCGTTCGTGCTGCCCACCGTCGTCGTCGGCACCGCCTTCCTCGCGGTCGTCGGCCGCGGCGGACTCCTCGACGATCTGTGGGGCGTCCGGCTCGACACCACCGTGTGGGCCATCCTGCTCGCGCACGTCTTCTTCAACTACGCCGTCGTCGTACGGACCGTCGGCGGCCTGTGGGCGCAGCTCGACCCGCGCCAGGAGGAGGCCGCGCGGATGCTCGGCGCCTCCCGCCTCGCCGCCTGGCGCAAGGTGACGCTGCCCGCGCTCGGGCCCGCCGTCGCCGCCGCGGCCCTGATGGTCTTCCTCTTCACCTTCACGTCGTTCGGTGTCGTCCAGATCCTCGGCGGCCCGGGATTCTCCACGCTGGAGGTGGAGATCTACCGGCAGACCGCGCAGATCTTCGACCTGTCGACCGCCGCCGTGCTGACCATCGTGCAGTTCGCGGCCGTCGGGCTCATCCTGCTCGTGCACGCCTGGACCGTGCGGCGCCGGGAGAGCGCCCTGCGGCTCGTCGACGCCGCGCACACCGCGCGCCCGCCGCGCGGCGCCGGCCAGCGCGCCCTGCTCGCCCTCGTCCTCGCCACCGTCGCCGTGCTGATCCTGCTGCCGCTCGGCGTCCTGGTCCAGCGCTCCCTGCAGGCCCCCGGCGGCTTCGGCTTCGCGTACTACCGCGCGCTCGGCGACGCCGACGGCGGCACCTTCCTCGTGCCGCCCATCGAGGCCGTCTGGAACTCGCTGCGTTACGCCCTCGCCGCCACCGCCGTCGCCCTGGTGATCGGCGGACTCGCCGCTGCCGCCCTCACCCGGCGGGCGGGACGCCTGGTCCGCGGGTTCGACGCCCTGCTGATGCTGCCGCTCGGCGTCTCCGCCGTGACCGTCGGCTTCGGCTTCCTCATCACCCTCGACGAACCGCCGCTCGACCTGCGCCAGTCCTGGTGGCTCGTGCCGCTCGCCCAGGCGCTGGTCGGCGTGCCCTTCGTCGTGCGCACCATGCTGCCGGTGCTCCGCGCGGTCGACGGGCGGCTGCGCGAGGCCGCCGCCGTGCTCGGGGCCTCGCCGCTGCGGGCCTGGCGCGAGGTCGACCTGCCGATGGTGCGCCGGGCGCTCCTGATCGCCGCCGGATTCGCCTTCGCCGTGTCGCTGGGCGAGTTCGGCGCCACCGTGTTCATCGCGCGGCCCGACAACCCGACGCTGCCGGTGGCCGTGGCCCGGCTCCTCGGCCGCGCCGGCGACCTCAACTACGGGCAGGCGATGGCCCTGTCGACCGTCCTCATGGTCGTCTGCGCCGTCTGCCTCCTGCTGCTCGAACGCATCCGGCCCGCTCGGGCCCAGACGGGGGAGTTCTGATGACGGCCCTACTGGCTCTGGACGAGGCGACCGTACGGTTCGGCGGGCGCGCCGTGCTCGACCGGGTGGACCTGGAGGTCGCCGAGCACGAGATCGTGTGCGTCCTCGGCCCGAGCGGCAGCGGCAAGTCGACGCTGCTGCGCGCCGTCGCCGGACTCCAGCCGCTGGACGGCGGCCGGATCGTCCTCGGCGGGCGCGACCAGCGGGGGGTGCCCGCGCACAAGCGGGGCGTCGGCCTCATGTTCCAGGACCACCAGCTGTTCCCGCAGCGCGACGTGGGCGCCAACGTCGCGTTCGGGCTGCGCATGCACGGCGCGGCGCGCGCCGAACAGTCCGCGCGCGTGGGGGAGTTGCTGGAGCTCGTCGGACTGCCGGGCGCCGCGCGCCGTGCCGTCTCCGCGCTCTCCGGCGGCGAACAGCAGCGCGTCGCCCTCGCCCGAGCTCTGGCCCCGCGCCCCCGGCTGCTCATGCTCGACGAGCCCCTCGGCCAGCTCGACCGCTCCCTGCGCGAACGCCTCGTCGTCGAACTGCGCGAACTGTTCGGCGAGTTGGGCACCACCGTTCTCGCCGTCACCCACGACCAGGGCGAGGCCTTCGCGCTCGCCGACCGGGTCGTCGTCATGCGCGACGGCCGCATCGCCCAGTCCGGCACCCCGCTGGAGGTGTGGCAGCGCCCCGCCGACGAGTTCGTCGCCCGCTTCCTCGGCTTCGACAATGTCGTCGAGGCGACCGTCTCCGTGTCCGGCGACGCCGCCGACACCCCGTGGGGCAAGGTCCCGGTGCCCGCCGGCTCCCCCCAGGGGCAGGTGAAGATCCTCGTACGTCCCACAGGGGTACGCCTGGTCGACGCCGCCGACGCCCAGCTGACCTGCACCGTGGCCGCCCGGACCTTCCGCGGCACCCATGTCGCGCTCCAGTTGCAGCCCGGCGACGCGCCCCGGCTGGAAGCTGCCTGCGGGCTGCGCTCGGCCCCCGGGCAGGGCGCCGAGGTCGGCGTCGCCTTCGACGCCGAGGAAATCGTGGTGCTGGGCGCGGGGCCCGTTCCGTAGGGTCGGGATCATGGCGACCCACACAGACCCCCGAAGCCCGCTCACGCACGACCGCTACTGCTCCGAGATCGTGGCCCAGACCGGACTGCTGAGACAGCACCTGACCGGCGCCGATCTCACCACCACCGTCCCGACCTGCCCCGACTGGAGCCTGCGCGAACTCGCCGTGCACGTCGGCGGCGCGCACCGCTGGGCCGAGACCCTCGTACGGACCCGCGCGGGCGAGGACGTCCCCGAGGAGCAGGTGCCGCACTTCGCCGGGCCGGACAGCGAGGACCCGGCCGCGCTCGACGCCTGGCTCGCCGAGGGCGCGGAGCTCCTCGCCGCCACCCTGCGCGCCGCCGGCCCCGAACAGCCCGTGTGGACCTGGGCCTGGCGGCAGGACGCCGGGTTCTGGGCCCGCCGCATGACCCACGAGACGGTGATCCACCGCGCCGACGCGGCGATCGCCGCCCAGGCCGACTACGACGTGGCGCGGGAGGTGGCCGCCGACACGATCGAGGAGTGGCTGGAGATCGTGCGCTTCGCGCAGTCCTTCCCGGAGGACAACGCCAACGAGCTGCGCCACGGCGGCCGCACACTGCACCTGCACGCCACCGACACCCCGCCAGGTGCCCCGTCCGCCGAGTGGGTCCTCGACCTCGCCGACGACGGTCTGTCCTGGAGCCACGAGCACGCCCGCGCCGACGTCGCCCTGCGCGGTCCCCTCACCGAGCTCGTCCTCGCGTTCTACCGCCGCACCTCGCCCGACGCTCCGGCCCTCGAGGTCCTCGGCGACCGTGAGCTGCTGGACTTCTGGCTGAAGGTGGCGACCTTCGGCTGAGTACCGCCCCGGTCAGGGCAGCGCGACGGGGCGCCACCGAGGGGTGACGCCCCGCATGCCAGGAGCAGGAGCGGTTCGAGCGGGGTCAGCGCTGGGCCGCGCCCCGCTTGCGCAGCGCGAACACGATGCCGCCGCCCGCGACGACGAGCGCCGCGGCGAGACCGGCGAACAGCGGGGTGTTGGAGCTCGATCCGGTCTCGGCCAGGTTGTCCGAACTGCCCGCAGGCGCAGGCGAGTTGCTCGGGGCCGGGGCGGCCGGGGTGGGAGACGCCGGAGCCGAGGTGCTCGGCGCGGGCTTCGAAGGCGCCGGCTTCGACGGGGCGGGCTTCGAGGGCGCCGGCTTCGACGGCGCGGGGGTGGTGGCGCAGGCCTTGCCCGGCGCGGTCACGTCCGGCGAGATGTCCTCGTCGACCTGGTCGCCGGCCTTCACGTGCACGCGGTACGTGGCGTTCGGCTGCCAGTTCTCCTTGAACGTGAGCGTGGCGCCCTCGCGGGTGCCCTGCACGTCCTGAGAGCCGATCAGCTTCTCGGTGCCGCCCGACTTCAGGTAGACCGAGACGGTCGCCTTGACGCCGGACGGGTCCTTGTCGACCACGGTGATGACGCCCTGCTCGCCGGCGCACTCGGCGACGGCGGTGAACTCACTGATGTTGCACGCCGACGCGGTGCCGGCGGCGCCGAGCGCCAGCGCCGAGGCGGCCGCGGCCACACCGGCGAAGCGGGCGGCACGGGCGGATATGCGGGGGGTAACGGACACGGCTGTCCTTCACGGGATCAGTACGGGATGCCGTACAGAAGAGGGGTGCGGTGAGGGAGCGTCACGGTGTGCGCCAAGCGGCACACGCCGAGGGCGCGCACCAAGCGGCACACGCCACAGCTCCGGCCTCGGCACCCTCACGGTCCCCAAACGTTTACAAGTGCCCGTGACACAGCGTCAATACGGTGCGGTGAAGACCGGTCAGTCTTGACCCGTGCTTGACCCGAGGGCGCGGATCGCCTCGGCGGCCTCCGCCGGGGTGTCCACGAGCGCGATCCGGTGCTCCATGGACCTCTCGCGCGCCAGCGCCCGCAGCAGCGGCCAGGCGGGCAGCTTCTCGGTCCAGTGTGCGCGGCCGACCAGCACCATCGGCGTCGGTTCGCCCCGGGACTCGTAGTAGTTGGGCGTGGCGTTGTCGAAGACCTCCTGCACGGTGCCGGCGGCGCCCGGCAGGAAGACGACGCCCGCGGTCGACCGGGCGAGCAGCCCGTCCTCGCGCGTGGCGTTGGCGAAGTACTTGGCGATGTGCTCGGCGAACGCGTTCGGCGGCTCGTGGCCGTAGAACCAGGTGGGGATGCCGACCGAGGCGCCGCCGAGCGGATGGCGGGCCCGCACCTCGAACGCGGCGGCCGCCCAGTCCGTGACCGACGGGGCGAACGACGGTGCCTTGGCGAGGAGTTCGAGCGACTCGTCGAGCATGGTGTCGTCGAACGGGGCCGCGTACGCGCCCAGGTTCGCCGCCTCCATCGCGCCCGGGCCGCCGCCCGTCGCCACCGTGAGACCGCACCGCGCGAGGGTCCGGCCGAGCCGGGCCGCCTCCGCGTAGTCCTCGGTACCGCGCGCCATGGCGTGGCCGCCCATGACGCCCACCACCGGTGCCCCGCTGAGGAGTTCGTCGAGCGCGTCCGAGACCGAGTCGTCGTGGATCGCGCGCAGCATCGACGCGAAGACGTCGCCGTCCGCCTTCGTGTGCTGGAACCAGGCGTACGCGCGGGCGTCCGGTGTCGCCTCGTAGCCACCGGACGCCAGGTGCGTGAACAACTCGTCCGGCGTGTAGAGGTGCCCGCGGTACGGGTCGAAGGGGAGGCCGGGGACCGGGGGGAAGACCAGGGCGCCCCGGGCCCGTACGCTCAGGGCCGCCTCCGGCGTCATGGGGCAGCCGAGGAAGAGGGCGCCCGCCGTCTCCACGGCGAGCAGCCGGTCGGTGCGCTCCGTCAGGTCGACGGCCTGCACCCGGTGACCGGCGATCGAACCGCTCGCGGCCACCTCGTCGAACTCGGCGACCGTCTCGATCTCGCGGTCGTGGGCCGCGCCGGGCAGGGCGGGTTCACCCGAAGGTGCTGAGGGATCACTCGAAGGTGACGGTGTCGGCTGCACCCGCCCAGCTTAAGCACGCCCGCCCGGCGCGGACTTGATCAGTCCTGGATGACGCTCGGGTCCATCCACGCGACCTCGAAGGTGTGGCCGTCGATGTCGTCGAAGGCCCGCCCGTACATGAAGCCGTGGTCCTGCTTCTCGCCGGTCTCGGTGCCGCCGGCCGCGATCGCCCGCTCGACGAGCTCGTCGACCTTCTCGCGGCTCTCGGCGCTCAGGCACAGCAGCACCTCGCTGGAGGTGGTCGAGTCGATGATCGTCTTCTTCGTGAAGCCGGAGTACTTCTCCTTGGTCATCACCATGAGGATGATCGTGTCGCTGACGACCACGGCGGACGCGGTCTCGTCCGTGAACTGCTGGTTGATCGTGAAGCCGAGCTCCGTGAAGAACTTCTTGGACGCGTCCAGGTCGCTCACGGCCAGGTTCACGAAGATCATCTGCTGGTACTGGTGCTGCGTCATGAGGGGCCCGTCGCCTTCTGTGTCGTGCGGTCGCTTGGCTGTCGTGATGCTCGCAGGGTTAGACGCCCGGCGCGGGCAAAACTCATCGCGCCAGCAGCGGAGCCGCCGAAAGTTCTGCGACGGCCCAGGTCAGCGGGCCGAAAACGGCGAGCAGCGCGCCCGCGCGGAGCGCCGCGGAGCTCCGCAGCAGGGTCGCCGGGGCGCCCAGTCGCAGCAGCGCCGTCTGGGTGTGCCGGCGGACCTGGCGGGCCTCGACGGCAGCCGTGGCGAGCGTCGCGAGCGTGCAGCCGACGACGAGGACGCCGCCGATCGCCGACAACGGGCCGAGCGCCGGGCGGGCGCCCGCCAGCACGGTCGCCGCGTAGACGCCGGAGGCCACCGCGCACACGACACCGAGCGGCCGGCCGATGCGCCCGGCCTCCTCCATCAGCACCCGCCCCGCGAGCAGCCGCACCGCGCCGGGCCGTACGGCCTGCAGGGCGCGCCCGCACTGGTAGGTCAGGCCCGGCCCGACGAGTGCCAGGCCGACCGCGGTGAGCGCCCAGCCGGCCAGCACACCGGACGGGCTGCCGCCGAGCCCGCCGGGCATCGGGAACCCGGCGCCGCCGCGCGCGTGCGCCGCGTACGTCTCGACGGCGAGTCCGGCGGCGAGCAGCGCCACGCCCCACGGCAGACCGCTGGGCGCGGCGGCCGGTTCCTTCAGGTCCTGCGGTGCGTCCGTGGCCGCCTTGGCGCCGCCCGCCCGCACGATCCGGGGCCGCAGCACCAGGGCGCTGGCCGTGGACGCGGCGAGCGGCACGAAGGCGAGCAGGGTGAGCGTGGCGGCCAGCGGCAGCGGCTGGTCGGCCGCGAGCAGCCCGCGGGCCGCGCCGTCGAACGGCAGCCCGGTCAGGTCGCCGCGCAGGTGCAGGAAGAACAGGAGGGCGAGCGTCGAGCCCAGCGTGCAGGCGACGGCGGTGGACACCGAGGCGAGCAGCGTGAGGCGGGCGGGGCCGAGGCCCACGGCGGAGAGTCCGGAGCGGGGTTTCGTGCCGGGGTCGGAGCGGGCGACGGCGACCGCCAGATAGACGGTCGCGGCGAGCGGCACCACGCACCAGGCGAGCCGGAGCACGGCGTCGCCGGAGGACTCGGGGTGACCCATCGCGTAGCCCAGCGTGCACAGCAGCAGGAAGCCGGTGCCCGCCGAGGCGGCGGCCACGAGGAGTCTGCGCAGCTGGACCAGGGGATGGGCCCCGCGGACTAGACGGAGAGCGAGCACGCGGCCCGGCCTTCCGCCTCGGGCTGCCCGGCGGGCAGGTGCACGGTGTTCACGCGGCGGCCGTCGAGCAGCGGCACGGTGCGGTCGGCGAGTGCGCCGACCTCCGCGTCACTGGTCGCGAGCACCACGGTGATGGAGTGCGAGCGGGCCGCCGCGGTCAGGGTGCGCAGGACGTGCGCGCGGTCGGCCTGGTGCAGGGTCGCCGTCGGCTCGTCGGCGAAGACGACGTCGGGCGCGTGCACCAGGGCGCGGGCGATGGCGACGCGCTGCCGCTCGGCCATGTGCAGGGCGTGCGGGCGCTTGCGGGCGAGATGCCCGACGTCGAGCCGCTCCAGCCATTCGTGGGCGGCGGTCTTGGCGGGGCGGCGGCCGCCCCCGCGCAGCATGAGCGGCAGGGCGGTGTTCTCCCACACGTTCAGCTCGGGGACCAGGGCGGGCTCGGGGTCGATCCAGCCGAAGCGGTCCCGGCGCAGCCGCTCGCGCACCAGCGGGCCCATCGTGTGGACCGGGGCGCTGTTGAACCACACCTCGCCCTGCTGGGGCAGCAGCTGTCCGGAAAGGCACTGCAGCAGGGTCGTCTTGCCGGCGCCGCGCGGGCCGCCGACGGCGAGGATCTCGCCCTGGCGCACCCCGAGCGAGACACCGGTGAGCGCGGGCGAGCCGCTGTGGGAGAAGTGCAGGGCGCGTGCCCAGAGCACGTCGTTGTCCGGCGGGGCCACCATGGCGTACACCTCGGTTCAGATCAGATATGCCGGGAAGTTCCCGTCCCCCGTACGGGGGAACGAAGGCAGGGCCGATCGGTCACAGGGCACGCTAGGTTTTCCGGCCGGTGGCGCCGGACGCGACGCGGCCCGGCCGCTCCCATCTCACTCGGACGGGTGCAGCCGGGCCGTGGTGCGCGCTGGTTCCGTGGTGCGCGCGGCTCAGATCCCGAGGCGTGGCTCGGGGCCTGGGCGGAGGGCTCAGATCTTGGTCCAGGCCTCGGTGAGGACCTGGCGGATGATGCCCTCGATCTCGTCGAACGTCGCCTGGTCGGAGATCAGCGGCGGCGACAGCTGGATGACCGGGTCGCCACGGTCGTCGGCACGGCAGTACAGGCCGTACTCGAAGAGCTTCTTCGAGACGTAGCCGTACAGGACGCGCTCGGACTCCTCGTCCGTGAAGGACTCCTTGGTGGCCTTGTCCTTCACGAGCTCGATGCCGTAGAAGAAGCCGTTGCCGCGGACGTCGCCGACGATCGGCAGGTCGTTCAGCTTCTGCAGCGTGTTGAGGAAGTTCGCCTCGTTGTCCAGCACGTGCTGGTTGAGGCCCTCGCGCTCGAAGATGTCGAGGTTGGCGAGACCCACGGCCGCCGACACGGGGTGACCACCGAAGGTGTAGCCGTGCAGGAAGGTGTTGTCACCCTTGTAGAACGGCTCGGCGATGCGGTCCGAGACGATCGCGGCACCGATCGGGGAGTAGCCCGAGGTCATGCCCTTGGCGCAGGTGATGATGTCCGGCACGTAGCCGAACTTGTCACAGGCGAACATCGTGCCGAGGCGGCCGAAGGCGCAGATGACCTCGTCGGAGACGAGCAGCACGTCGTACTGGTCGCAGATCTCGCGCACGCGCTGGAAGTAGCCGGGCGGCGGCGGGAAGCAGCCACCGGCGTTCTGCACCGGCTCGAGGAAGACGGCCGCGACCGTCTCCGGGCCCTCGAACAGGATCTCCTGCTCGATCTGGTCGGCGCACCAGCGGCCGAAGGCCTCCGGGTCGTCACCGTGGATCGGGGCGCGGTAGATGTTCGTGTTCGGCACCTTGTGCGCGCCCGGGACGAGCGGCTCGAAGGGGGCCTTGAGGGCCGGCAGACCCGTGATGGACAGGGCGCCCTGCGGGGTGCCGTGGTAGGCGACCGCGCGGGAGATGACCTTGTACTTCGTGTGGTTGCCGTTGAGCTTGTGGTACTGCTTCGCAAGCTTCCAGGCGGTCTCCACGGCCTCGCCGCCACCGGTGGTGAAGAAGACCTTGTTCAGGTCGCCCGGGGCGTAGTGGGCGAGGCGCTCGGCCAGCTCCACGGCCTTGGGGTGGGCGTACGACCAGATCGGGAAGAAGGCCAGCTCGGCGGCCTGCTTCGCGGCGACCTCGGCGAGCTCCTGGCGGCCGTGGCCGGCCTGGACCACGAACAGGCCCGCGAGACCGTCGAGGTACTTCTTGCCCTTGTCGTCGTAGATGTAGGTGCCCTCGCCACGAACGATGGTGGGTACGGGCGCGTTCTCGTACGACGACATGCGGGTGAAGTGCATCCACAGGTGGTCGTACGCGCTCTGGCTGAGGTCCTTGCTCACGGCTATCGGGTTCCCCACATATAGGTCTGCTTCTTGAGCTTGAGGTAGACGAAGCTCTCGGTGGAGCGCACGCCGGGCAGGGCCCGGATGCGTTTGTTGATCACGTCCAGAAGGTGGTCGTCGTCCTCACAGACGACCTCCACCATCAGGTCGAACGAGCCTGCCGTCATCACGACGTACTCGCATTCCGGCATGGCCGTCAGCGCATCCGCCACGGGATCCAGGTCGCCCTCGGCGTTGATGCCGACCATCGCCTGCCGGCGGAATCCCACGGTGAGCGGGTCCGTGACGGCGACGATCTGCATCACGCCCTGGTCGAGCAGCTTCTGGACGCGCTGGCGGACCGCTGCCTCGGACAGGCCCACGGCCTTCCCGATGGCGGCGTACGGACGCCTGCCGTCTTCCTGGAGCTGTTCGATGATGGCGAGGGAGACGGAGTCCAGAGGCGGGCTTCCGCCGTTCCTCGAACTGGGTCCCTTGGGGTCTGCGCTGCGACTGGCCACGACCTCACTGTGCACGAGGTCTCGTCCGTTTCGCAACCCCAGATCGATGAAATTCGTTGTCTGCCACCTCGAACTTCACGGATTCCGTAGTTCGTGAGGGTCGGGGGGTGTTGAAAACGTCGGCGGTCCGACTAGGGTGGGACGTCTCAGGGGCTGGACACCGGCGCGCGCCGTGCGCAGGACGCCAGAACCCTGCAGGAACCGAACGTCTTCTCAGGTCAGGAGGGCCGGCAGTGACCACCAGTGAGCTGCGTCGTCTGCGTAACTACATCGACGGTGAGTTCCGGGACGCCGCCGACGGACGGACCACGGACGTGGTCAACCCCGCCACGGGCGAGGCGTACGCGACCGCGCCGCTGTCCGGGCAGGCCGACGTGGACGCGGCGATGGCCGCGGCCGAGGCGGCGTTCCCCGCGTGGCGCGACCTCACGCCGGGCGAGCGCCAGAAGTACCTCCTGAAGATCGCCGACGCGTTCGAGGAGCGGGCCGAGGAGCTCATCGCGGCCGAGGTCGAGAACACGGGCAAGCCGATCGGCCTCACCCGCAGCGAAGAGATCCCGCCGATGGTGGACCAGATCCGCTTCTTCGCCGGTGCCGCCCGCATGCTCGAGGGCCGCTCCGCCGGCGAGTACATGGAGGGCCTGACCTCCATCATCCGCCGCGAGCCGATCGGCGTCTGCGCCCAGGTCGCGCCGTGGAACTACCCGATGATGATGGCCGTGTGGAAGTTCGCCCCGGCGCTCGCCGCGGGCAACACGGTGGTCCTCAAGCCGTCCGACACCACCCCGGCGTCGACGGCCCTGATGGCCGACATCATCGGCTCGATCGTCCCCAAGGGCGTCTTCAACGTCGTGTGCGGCGACCGTGACACCGGCCGCGCCATGGTCGAGCACCCGACCCCGGCGATGGCCTCCATCACCGGCTCGGTGCGCGCGGGCATGTCCGTCGCCGAGTCCGCCTCCAAGGACCTCAAGCGGGTCCACCTGGAGCTGGGCGGCAAGGCCCCGGTCGTCGTCTTCGGTGACGCCGACATCGCGAAGGCCGCCGAGGGCATCGCCGAGGCCGGTTACTTCAACGCCGGCCAGGACTGCACGGCCGCCACGCGCGTGCTGGTCCACGAGTCCGTGCACGACGAGTTCGTGAGCGCGCTCGCGAAGATCGCCGCCGAGACCAGGACCGGTCAGCCGGACGACGAGGACGTGCTCTACGGCCCGCTGAACAACCCGAACCAGCTGAAGCAGGTCTCCGGCTTCATCGAGCGCCTCCCGGCCCACGCCAAGGTCGAGGCCGGCGGTCACCGGGTCGGCGACAAGGGCTACTTCTACGCCGCCACCGTCGTCTCGGGCCTCAAGCAGGACGACGAGATCATCCAGAACGAGGTCTTCGGCCCCGTCATCACCGTCCAGTCCTTCACGGACGAGGAGCAGGCCGTCGCCTACGCCAACGGCGTCGACTACGCCCTCGCCTCCTCCGTGTGGACCAAGGACCACGGCCGTGCGATGCGCATGTCCAAGGCCCTCGACTTCGGCTGCGTGTGGATCAACACCCACATCCCGCTGGTCGCCGAGATGCCGCACGGCGGCTTCAAGAAGTCCGGCTACGGCAAGGACCTCTCCGGCTACGGCTTCGAGGACTACACGCGCATCAAGCACGTCATGACCTCGCTGGACGGCTGAGACCCACCCCTCGGGTGAGCCTCACCTACACGGAGACGGGCGCGACCCTGGCGGACGGCGAACTGCCGCCGGGGTACGCCCACCTGGACCGCCGCGTCCGGCTCGGCTCCGGGCAGCAATGCCTGGAGCGGGCCGGCGCGGCGGTTCTCGCATGGCGCGCCCAGCGCGGCGCCGGACTGAGCGTGACCCCCGGCGACAACGTCCGCGAGGGCGCCGACGTCGTCCTGCGCTTCCTGCTCCTGCGGATCCCGTGCCGGGTGGTACGGGTCGTGCGCGAGCCCGACCGGATCGGCTTCGCCTACGGCACCCTCGCCGGGCATCCCGAGTGCGGCGAGGAGGCGTTCCTCGTGACCCGGGATCCTGACGGCTCCGTGTGGTTCCGCATACGGGCCTTCTCCCGGCCCGGCCGCTGGTACACCCGCCTCGCCGGGCCCCTCGCGCGCGTCGTGCAACTCGCGGTGACGCGGCGCTACTTGCGGGCCCTGTCGCCTTCTTAGGCGGCCGGGTGGCCGGGCGGCCCTTTTCCGGCTCCTTTTCCGGCCCGGGAAATCCGGGTGCGGCGCCCGCTCGGTGCCACGTAGCGTGAGTCGCGCGGGGGCGGCTCCGCGGTGCGCTTCCTTCTCCCTTTCTTCTGCGAAAAGACCGTAGTGCGCCCACTTCCCGCCCCCGCCTTCTTCTTGACGCACACGTCTCACTGAGGCGACGGGGGTGGACGGCGCATGGTCCAGGACGACATCGAGGCGCTGCTGCTGCGCCGCGCGCAGCGGGTGTACGTGACCCCGGGGCCCGGCGCGAGCGCGACCGTGGCCGCCGGAGTCCTCGTGCTCGAAGCCGAACTCGCCGCGCTCGGCCACCTGTTGACCGCGCCGCTGCGCAAGGCCCTCGGCACGCTCGACGAGGACGGGCTCGCCCGCGCCGGGACCCGGCTGCTCGCCGCCGTCGCCGCGCTGACCGGCGCGGACCGGCACCACGCGCCGCTGTTCGCCCGCTTCCCGCAGGACGTTCCCTACCAGCGGGCCGGACGCCTGTACGCGGCGCACGTCCTCACCGCGCTCGCCGCCCAGCCGCACCAGCCCTGCATGGCCTGCGGCCGGCCCGGCGACCCCGTCCGCGCCGTCGCGCCCTGCGCCCACCTCGTGTGCGAGAAGTGCCTGGGCGGCTTCGACTTCGGCTGCTGCGAGCTGTGCGACACCTGGTACGCCTGCCCCGTCTGCGAGACCCGGTACGAGACCGACGGGCCCACCCGGCCCTGGCTGGACGTGCCCGCCCCCGACGGCGACCGCGCCGTGCTGCGCACCCTCGTCCTCGGTACCTCCCCCGACGCGGACGCGACCGCCGAACTCACCGCCCTGCTCGCCCGCCGCACCCCGCTGAACCCGCGGGACCACGACGACCTCGTCCTCCTCCTCGGCTCCCTCGACCCCGCGGACCTCACCGCCCTGCCCGCCGACATCCCCGTACGCGAGTCCAAGGCGCTGCTGCTCGCGCGGCTCGCCGAGCACGAGCCCGCCGCCCTGGCACGGTACGCGGACACCGCGACCGACGTGCTGCGGCTGCTCGTCGTGCGCTCGGGCGGCGACCCGGACCTGCTGGAGACCGTGCGGCTGCGCAACGTCCCGCGACCCCTGCGGCGCCAACTGCTCGGCATCCTCGACGGGTTGGACCTCGAACGGCTCGTCGAGGACATGCGGCGGCGGCCCGGCGCGTTCAAGCGGGTCGGCGAACTGCTGCACCCCTTCGAGCACGCCCGCCGCTTCCCGCGCGCCGCGCTCGCCTTCGCCGTCCTGCGCGGCCACCGCGTGCAGGACGAGGGCTCGTTGCAGGACGTGCTGCTCTCCCGCGCCGCCCGGCAGGGCGCCGAGGTCAAGCTCGTCGGCGACCGCCTGCGCACTGTCGGCACGGCGGCCCGCGTCGAGAGCGCCCTCGCGTACTGGGACGTCGAGCGCGCCACCGAACTGCTGCGCGCCCGCCCCGGTGAACTGCTGCGCCGGCTCGACGCGTTGCTCTCCCGGGCCGTGGTCGACGGGATGCCCGAGCGGGTCACCGACGCCCTCGCCGCAGCGCTGCCCGGCGCCGGCGTCGGACCGCTGCTCGGCGCCTGGGGCAAGCTCGCGGTGCGGGCCGTGCCCGGACACCGCCGCGTCTTCTTCCCGCGCGGCCGCGTCACCAAGGCGTACGCGATCGACGACACGCGCCCGCCGCTGCCCCGCCGCGACGTCGAGCGGGCCGCCGAAGCCATCGAGGCCGAGGCGGTGCGCCGCATGGACGTGCCCGGCGACCGGTACGACGTCGCCGTGCTCGACGCCCGCCTCGCCGACCTGCCCGTGCCCTACGCCGAGCGCGCCTCGGCAGCCTCCCTCGTCGCCGTGCCGCGCGGCAGCGCCCTCAAGGTGCCCGCGCCGGGGGACGGCAAGGCGCTGCGCCTGTTCCTGCACTGGATGCAGGAGCGCGGCCGGCGCGTCGACCTCGACCTCTCCGTCGCCTTCTACGACGACCAGTGGCGCTTCGTCGGCCTGTGCGACTACACCAGCCTGGAGTGGGGCGGCGAGGCCGCGCTGCACTCGGGCGACCTCACGTCCGCGCCCGCGCCGCACGGGGCCACCGAGTACGTCGACCTCGACCTGGGCCGGCTGCGCGGGGTGGGCGTGCGCTACGCGATGCCGGTCGTCTTCTCCTACAACGACGTGCCGTTCGAGGAACTGCCCGACGCCTTCGCCGGGTTCATGGGCGTCGAGCGCGGGGCGCGCGGGCGGTTCGACGCGCGGGCCGTGCGGCAGCGCTTCGACCTCGCCGGGGACGCGAAGGCGCTCGTGCCGATGATCGTCGACCTGCGCACCCTGCGTGCCTGGTGGGCGGACACCACGCTGCCGACCGGTGAGGGGAACCACGGCGTGTGGCGGCACCGGGAGGCCCTGCGCCGGCTCGGCCGCGACCTGCTCGACGCGTTCCAGGCCGGCGACCGGGCCACGCTCTGGGACCTCGCCTGCTGGGCGGCCGCCGCGCGCACCGACGGCGACGTCGTCGTCCGGGACGGGTCGGGGCTCGCGCGGATCTACCGCCGGGAGCCGGACGAACCCCGCGCCTGGTTCGCGTTGCGGGTGCGCGAGGGGTGGGAGCCGGACCTGGTGAGCGCGGTGCCCGAGCTCGCGGAGCGCCGGGTCTTCGCCGCGCTGGAGCACGGGGACCTCCCCGACGCCACCGACGGCACCCTGTACCGCCTGTTCCCCGGCGCGGCCGACGCGGCCGGCCTGAAGCGGGTGACGGCCGGGGACCTGGTGGGGTGGCTGGAGCCGGGACCGGGGCGCACGCGAGACTGAGCCTCGCCGGTGCCGGCCCGACCCAGGGGGCGGAGCCCCGCACGACGGCGCGGCCGCACGGCCCCGCAGTGAGACGGCCCCGCCCGCTGGAGGGAGTGCCGGCCAGCGAGATGGCCCGTCTCTCGTGGGTGGAGCGCTGCACAGCGAGAGGGCTCCGCCCCCCCGTGGGCGGAGCGCCGGACGGTGAGACGGCTGCGTCCTGGGCGGAGCGCCGCACAGCGAGACGGCCTCACCCCCCGCCCAGGGGGCGGGGCCGTTCTGGGTCAGGACAGGTGGGTCAGGTCCTCCGGGGTCAGGCGCAGGGTTGCCGCCTGGGCCCAGTCGCGTACCTGCTCGGGGCCTCGCGCCCCCGCGATCGCGCCGGTCACCCCGCGTCGGGCCAGTGCCCAGGCGATCGCCGCCGAGCCGACCGGGACGCCGTGGCCTTCGGAGACCGTGCGCAGACGGTCCACGATCGCGAGGTTGCGGTCCAGGTCGCGGGTGAAGTCCGGGTGGGTGCGGCGCCAGTCGCCCGCGTCGAGCCGCGCAGCCCGCTCCCGGGTGAACGTCCCGGACAGCAGACCGGAGTGCAGCGGCTGGTACACGATCACGCCGGTGCCGTGGTCCGCGGCCCAGTCGATCTCCGGCTCGGCGGAGCGGTTGATCAGGGAGAGCGGCGGCTGGACCGCGTCGACCGGGGCGACGGCCGAGGCGGCGGCGAGCTGCGCCGGATCGTGGTTGGACAGGCCGATCGCGCGGACCTTGCCCTCCTTCTTCAGCTCGGCCATCGTCTGCCAGTACTCCTCCAGCGGCGTGACCCGCACATCGTCCGCGGCGCCCGAGCCGTCGCCGTCCCAGTCGAGCGAGGCGCCCGTGTCCGGCCAGTGCACCTGGTAGAGGTCGATCGCCTCGACGCCGAGCCGGCGCAGCGAGTCCTCGACCTCGCGGCGCACGCTGTCCGCCCGCATGATGCGCCGGGGCGCGGCGGCCGGGTTCTCGGGGTCCCAGACGAGCCCCACCTTCGTGAAGACGAACGGCCGCTCGCTCTGCGGGAGTTGGGCGATCGCCTTGCCGACGACCTCCTCGGAGTGGCCGAGGCCGTAGACCGCGGCGGTGTCGATCCAGTTCACCCCCGCCTCGACGGCGGCGTGCACCGTGGCGATCGAACGGGCGTCGTCCTGCCCGCCCCAGGAGAAGCGCCAGCCCTCGCCGCCGAAGGCCCAGCTGCCGAGGCCGATGGGGGAGAGACGCATGCCGGTGCTGCCGAGCTCGCGGCGAGCCGCCGAGGTGGCGGGAGCGGTGGTGGTGGGGGCGGTGGTCGTGGTGAGCGGGGAGTTCATGGGGTCCGTCCTCAAGGTCTCAGGGTCCGACGGCGTGGTCGCCGTGCCGACGAGGAAGACTCTGCGGCCCGGACACCACCCCCTGACAGGCACACCCGTGAGGGGGGAAAGAGTTGACCACCCACGCGGCGGCGCGAGCGGTGATACTCGTCGCCATGGACCTCACCGTCGAACGCCGGACCGAACTGAGCCAGTTCCTGCGCACCCGCAGGGCCCGCCTGCGCCCCGCGGACGTCGGCCTCGTCTCGTACGGGCAGCGGCGCGTCCCGGGTCTGCGCCGCGAGGAGCTCGCCCAGCTCGCGGGCGTCAGCGTCGAGTACTACGTACGCCTGGAACAGGGGCGCAACCCGCACGTGTCGGACAGTGTCCTGGAGTCCGTCGGCCGCGCCCTGCGGCTGGACCCCGCCGAGCAGGAGCACCTGCGCAATCTCGCCCGGCCCGACCGTGCCCGGCCCGCAGCCCGCCCGGCCGCCGCCCCGCGCCCCGAGCCCGTACGCCCCGGACTGCGGCGCCTCCTCGACGCGCAGCCGGGGCCCGCCTACCTGTGCGGGCCGCTGACCGAGGTCGTCGCCTGGAACGCGCAGGCCGCCGCCGTCTTCGGCGACTTCTCGCAGCTCCCCGAGGAACAGCGCACGTTCGCCCACCTCGTCTTCCTCGACGAGGCGTACCGCTCCCTCCTCGCCGGCAGCCTGCGCGCCAAGGCGGAGGCGACGGTCGGCTTCCTGCGGGTGAGCGTGGGCCGGTACCCGGACGACCCCGCCCTCGCCTCCCTCCTCGGCACGCTCGCCATGAAGAGCGAGGAGTTCGGCACCCTGTGGGCCCGGCAGGACGTCCACGAGAAGGGAGCCGGGCGGTACGCGCTGCGGCACCCCGTCGTCGGGCCGCTCGACCTCGACTTCGAGATCCTGCACCTGCCCGACAACGGACAGGTCCTGGTCAGCTATCTGCCGGCGCCCGGCACGGACGCCGCCGAGAACCTAGGACTGCTCGCCAGCTGGACCGGCTGAGCGCACCGGGAGCTCCCCGCCACAGGGGCGAGGCGCCGCTCACGGAATCGACAGGGTGCCGCCCGGGAGATCGACAAGGTGTCGCCCGCCGGGGTGCCCGCCCGGACGCAGCGTCCATTGAGCCGGGGTGTGTGCCCGCTGCATGCTTCGTGGGTGCGAGCCAACCACAACACCCCCCGCCTCGACCGCCGTTCCCTGCTGCGCGCCCTGGGCGGTGGTGCCGCCGCCGCGGCCGTCGGTGCCCTGGCCTCCGGCTGCGGGGTGCCCGCCGCCTACGTCGCGCCCGGCGACCGCGCCGCCGACCGCGACCGCTCGGCCGACGACAAGCGGCTCACCTGGGCGAACTGGCCGCTCTACATCGACGTCGACGACGACGATCCGGCGAAGCGGCCGACGCTGGACGCGTTCGAGCGGCGGACCGGCATCCAGGTCCGGTACACCGAGGAGATCAACGACAACGACGAGTTCTTCGGCAAGATCAGCCCGTCCCTCATGAACCACCAGAGCACCGGACGCGACCTCATCGTCATCTCCGACTGGATGTGCTCCCGGTTCGTCCGGCTGGGCTGGGTGCAGGAGATGGACCGCTCGCGCCAGCCCAACGTCACCAAGTACCTCGACCCGCTGCTGCGCGACCCGGCCTTCGACCCCGGCCGCAGGTCGACGGTGCCGTGGCAGTCCGGCATCACCGGCATCGCGTACAACAAGCGCCGCCTCGGCCGCGAGATCCGGCACGTCTCCGACCTCTGGGCCCCCGACCTCAAGGGCCGCGTCACCCTGCTGTCCGGCCTCGACGAGTCCTTCGCGCTCCTCATGCAGGGCAACGGCGTCGACATCACCCGCTGGACCGCCGACGACTTCCACCGCACCTGCGACCAGGTCGAGAAGCTCGTCGCGTCGAAACACATCCGCCGCTTCACTGGCAACGACTACATCAAGGACCTCTCCAGCGGCGACGTCCTCGCCTGCCAGGCCTACAGCGGCGACGTCATCCAGCTCCAGGCCGACGACCCGGACATCGAGTTCGTCGTCCCCGAGGAGGGCGCCGAACTCTGGGCGGAGTCCCTGATGATCCCCAACCTCGCCGAGCACAAGGCCACCGCCGAACGACTCGTCGACTACTACTACGAGCCCGAGGTCGCCGCCGAACTCGCCGCCTGGGTCAACTACGTGTGCCCCGTGCCGGCGGCCCAGCACGTCCTGGCCTCCTCGAAGGACAAGGAGACCGCCGAACTCGCCGAGGACCCGCTGATCTTCCCGGACGACCGGATGCGGTCGCGTCTCGCGATCGCCCGGGACATCAAGTCCACGGAGCGCACGGAGTTCGCGAAGCGGTGGAACGCGATCGCCGGGTTGTGAGACCGCCGGCGGCCCCAAGTACCCTTCCCCGCATGGGGAATTCATCGATCGATGAAAAGGTGTCCGCCGCTGTCACCCTGGGGCTCTTCGCCGCCTGGGCCCTGCACGACACCGAGGAGCTCGTCGCCGGGCCGCGGTGGGTGCGGGAGAACGTGCCCGTGCTGCGGGAGCGGTGGCCCGGGGTGCCGGACGGGGTGTGGCGGGCGGTGGAGGGCGTCGACGAGCGGGAGTTCGGGGTCGCCGTCGGGGTCATGGCCGGGATCGTGGGGGCGGGGGCCGTCGCGGGGTGGGCCAGCGGCGGACGGAGCGCCGCCTATCAGGCGATGCTCAACGGGTTCGGCCTGCACGGGCTCGTGCACATGGGGCAGGCGCTCGCCGTGCGGGGGTACACGCCGGGGGTCGCCACCTCGCCGACGCTCGTCGTGCCGTTCGCCGTGTGGGCGCGGGGGCGGTTGAAGCGGGCGGGTGTGCTGCGCGCGGGCCGGGGGTGGGATGCCGTCGCCGGGCTCGCGTGGGCCGGGGCGGCGACCGTGGTGTCGCACGGGGTGGCGCGGCGGGTCGTCAGAGCTCGGGGCTGACCGTTCGTCGCCGGGTGCGGGTCTCGTCGTGGCCGGTCGCGCAGTTCCCCCGCCCCTGAAATGCAGACCCTTCGGGTCGCATTTCCCTGATGAGGCGCGGGGCCGTGACATCAGCGGCTGCGCCGCGGGGCGCGACCAGCCCCCACCGGCCCGCACCCGGCGACGAACCGGATCCGGCCTCAGCGGAGGTCGGCCAGGACGTCGACGCGGTTCGTCGTGATGGAGTCGACGCCCGCGGCCAGCAGCTTCCGCATCGAGCGCCGCGTGTCCGGCGTCCACGCCGACACCAGCAGCCCGTCGTGGTGGACGCGGGCCACGAGGTCGCGGGTCAGCAGCGAGAAGCGGTAGTTGAGCCAGTGCGGGCGGACCGCCTCGACGAGCGCCGGGCGGGGCGGGGCCAGCGTCGTCCAGGTCAGGGCGATCTCGGCGGACGGATCGGCGGCCCGCACCTTGAGCATGGTCTCGGCGCCGGCGCAGTAGTAGACGCGTTCGGCGGCGCCGCACTCGCCGATCAGCCCCACGATCGCCCGGACGGCCCGCGTGTCCGCGCCGGGCAGGTCGATCATGAGGCGGGCGTCACCGGTCGCGGCCAGCGCCTCGGCGAGGGTGGGGACGCCGCCCTCCGTGAGGCCCCGCACCTCGTCGCAGGAGAGGGCGGACAGGGGGCGGTCGTGCTTCCAGAGCCGTTCGAGCGTGGAGTCGTGCAGCAGGACCGGGACGCCGTCGCGGGTCAGCCGGACGTCGACCTCCACCACGTCCGCCCCCCGCTCCAGCGCCGAGCGCAGGGACGGGAGGGTGTTCTCACGGACGCGGTAGGGGTCGCCTCGATGGGCGACGGCAGTCACGGTGCGCATGGGCACCATTGTGGTGCCCGGTGACCGCCGTGCCCTGTCGTGCCGGGCCCGCGCGCGTCAGACCTGCGCGTCAGACCTGCGTGCGTCAGGCGCCCGGGTCAGGCGTCCGCGAGCCAGGTCCGCGTGTACGCGTCGATCTCCGCGTCGATCCGCGTCTTGCCGGCGTCGTCGAGGAAGGAGGCGCGGACCGCGTTCTTCGCCAGGTCGGCCAGGCCCTGCTCGTCGAGCCCGAGCAGCCGCGCCGCGACCGCGTACTCCGTGTTCAGGTCCGTCGAGAACATCGGCGGGTCGTCCGAGTTGATCGTCACCGTGACGCCCGCGTCCACGAACGCCTTCAGCGGGTGCTCCTCCAGGGTGCGTACGGCGCGCGTCGCGATGTTCGACGTCGGGCACACCTCCAGCGGGATGCCGTGCTCGGCGAGGTGCGCGAGGAGCTTCGGGTCCTGCGCCGAGGACGTGCCGTGCCCGATGCGCTCGGCCCGCAGGTCGCGCAGCGCGTCCCAGACCGTCTCGGGCCCGGTCGTCTCGCCGGCGTGCGGCACCGAGCGCAGCCCGGCCGCGATCGCCCGGTCGAAGTACGGCTTGAACTGCGGCCGCGGCACCCCGACCTCGGGGCCGCCGAGCCCGAACGACACCAGGCCCTCGGGGCGCAGCTTGTCGTCCGTCGCCAGCCGCGCCGTCTCCTCGGCGGAGACCAGGCCGGCCTCGCCGGGAATGTCGAAGCACCAGCGCAGCACCGTGCCGAACTCCGCCTCGGCCGCCTTGCGGGCGTCCTCGATGGCGTCCATGAACGCCTTCTCGTCGATGCCGCGCCGGGTCGACGAGTAGGGGGTGATGGTCAGCTCCGCGTAGCGCACGTTCTGCCGCGCCATGTCGCGCGCGACCTCGTACGTGAGCAGCCGGACGTCCTCGGGGGTGCGGATCAGGTCGACGACCGACAGGTAGACGTCGATGAAGTGCGCGAAGTCCGTGAACGTGAAGAAGTCGGCCAGCGCCTCGGGGTCGGTCGGCACCTTCGAGTCGGGGTGCCGGGCCGCGAGCGCGGAGACGATCCTGGGGGAGGCGGAGCCCACATGATGGACGTGCAGTTCTGCTTTGGGCAGTCCGGCGATGAAGGTCTGCAGGCGCTGGCTCACGGATTCCTCCCCAGGAACTCGGGTGATCGGCTGATCGGGGTCCCCGGCATCGTATGCGGGCGGCGCGGGCGCGGGTCGGCCGGAGCGCGCCGGGGCGGTCCGCGGGGGCCCGGGTCCTGTCCGGAGTGCCCCCGTCCGTGCCCCGGTGCCTGGCACGTAGCATGGCCGGACGGCGGCACCGAGCACGACGTACGTACGCAACGAAGGGGGCGCGTCCCATGGCAGGCGGCACCACACCGCAGGGAAGCGACCCCTGGGCGAAGCCGCAGGACGCGGTCCCGGCACCGGCCCCGCAGAGCCCGGCCGGCGGGCGCGGCATCCACGACAGCCAGACGGTGACGGCCATGCCCGCCGCGAGCGGCACCCCGCACCCGCCGTCACCGCAGGCCCCGTCCCCGTACGCGACACCCGCCCCGCAGCATCCGCAGTACCCGCAGCAGGGCGCCGTGCCGCCCCCGCCGGTGTCGCCCGCGGGCCCGGGCCTGCCCTCCGCGGCCTACGGCCACCCGGCGGCGCCCGCCCCGCAGCAGGCCCCGTACGGCTGGGCCGGCGGGATGCCGGTGCAGCCGAGCAACGGGCTCGGCGTCACGAGCATGGTCACCGGCATCGTCTCCGCGGTGCTCTGCCTGTTCTGGCCGGTCTCGATCATCACCGGGATCCTCGGCGTCGTCTTCGGCTTCATCGGCCGGAGCAAGGCGCGCCGCGGCGAGGCCACGAACGGCGGGCAGGCGCTCGCGGGCATCATCTGCGGCGCCTTCGGCCTGCTCATGGGCGTCGGCGTCATCACCCTGCTCGTGATCCTCGACCAGACGCACTGACGGGTCGGGTCACCGGGCGGCCGGGCGCCGCCCGGTGAGGTCAGGACGCCGCGGCCAGCTCCCGCCGCGCCGCCATCAGCGCGAACCCCAGCAGGTTCGGCCCGCGCCAGCGCTCCGGGTCCTCGGCCGCCGGGTCGTCCGCCGCGAGGCCGATGCCCCAGACACGGTCCACGGGGCTGGCCTCGACCAGGACCCGCTCACCGGTGCGCACCAGGAAGTCGCGCAGCGCCGGGTCCGAGCCGAACTTGTGCAGGCTGCCCGCGAGGACGATCCCGAAGCGCTCGCGCTCCCAGACCTTCTCGTCGAAGCCCTTCACCAGGCGCCCCGCCTTCTTCGCCTGCGCCGGGTGAGCGGCCTCGACGGCTCTGCGCTCCGCCTCCGGATCCCCGAACAGCCGGGCCTTGCCGGCCATCATCCAGTGCTCCGCCGTCGCGTACTCCACGCCGTCGACCGTGAACGGCGACGGCCACCACTGACTCAGGCAGCTCGCGCCCAGTCTGCCGTCCGGCCGCGGGGTGTGCCCCCAGAAATGCAGCCACTTCACGCGCGTCCCCGCCGCCAGGGCGCTGACCAGTGATTCCCTGCTGTCGATCATGCTCGCGGCCCCCGTTTCGTTCATGCACGCGAGTCTGACACGCACCACTGACACACCGTCCTGGGTTTTCCAGGTGCACTCGACACCTGGTCGACAGATTCCGTCGCGTAACCAAAAGGCAACAACGGAATCACTTGTTGAGGTGTCGACCCTCTGTCAGGATCGGCACTCAAATCGAGCTGGAGCCACGCAGGGGCCTGTGGGAACGGGTGCCCGGCGAGGAAAGCGAGAGCGAGCACTCATGCACAACCCCACCTCGGCCAACCTCCCCGACCGCCCGTCGGCCAAGTCCGTGGCGGCCGCCGCGCAGGAACGCTTCGCCGAAGGAGCGAACTTCGTCGGCGGACGGCTGACCCAGGGCACCTCCGGCCGCACCCACGCGGTCGTCGACCCCGCCACCGGCACCGACGTCTTCACGTACGAGCTGGCCGGTACGGACGACGTGGACGCCGCCGTCGCCGCCGCCCGCGACGCCTTCCCCGGCTGGGCCGGCGCCACCCCGGGCGAGCGGTCCGACGCGATGCACGCCTTCGCCGGGGCCCTCGCCGAGCGCGCCGAGGAGTTCGCCCGCCTGGAGTCGCTGCAGTGCGGCAAGCCCCTCAAGCTCAGCCGCGAGTTCGACGTGCCCGGCACCGTCGACAACACCGCGTTCTTCGCGGGCGCCGCCCGCCACCTCCAGGGCCAGTCCGCCGGCGAGTACAGCGGCGACCACACCTCGTACGTACGGCGCGAGCCGATCGGTGTCGTCGGCTCCATCGCCCCCTGGAACTACCCGCTCCAGATGGCCGCCTGGAAGGTGCTTCCCGCCATCGCCGCCGGGAACACGATCGTCCTCAAGCCCGCCGAGCTGACCCCGCTCACCTCGCTGCTCTTCGCGCAGACCGCGACCGAGGCCGGCATCCCCGAGGGCGTCGTCAACGTGATCACCGGCGCCGGCCGGGACGCCGGCGAGCACCTCGTCGGGCACCCGGACGTCGCCATGACCTCCTTCACCGGCTCCACCGGTGTCGGCAAGCGCGTCGCCGAGATCGCCACCGCCACCGTCAAGCGCCTCCACCTGGAGCTCGGCGGCAAGGCGCCCTTCGTGGTGTTCGACGACGCCGACCTGGACGCCGCCGTGCACGGAGCCGTCGCGGGCGCCCTCATCAACACCGGCCAGGACTGCACCGCCGCCACGCGCGCGTACGTGCAGCGCCCCCTCTACGAGGCCTTCGTCGCCGGCGTCGCCGACGTGATGGCGAGCGTCCGGCTCGGCGACCCGTTCGCCGACGGCACCGACCTCGGCCCGCTCATCTCGCACGCCCAGCGCGACCGCGTCGCCGGATTCGTCGACCGCGCCCGCTCCTACGCGCGCGTGGTGACCGGCGGCGAGGCCCCCGGCGGCGCCCTCGCGGACGGCGCCTACTACCGGCCCACCCTCGTGGCCGACGCGGCACAGGACAGCGAGATCGTCCAGTCCGAGATCTTCGGCCCCGTCCTGGTCGTGCTGCCCTTCGACTCCGACGAGGAGGGCATCCGGCTCGCCAACGACACCCCCTACGGGCTCGCCGCCTCCGCCTGGTCCACGAACGTGTACCGCGCGAACCGCGCCACGCGCGAGATCAAGGCGGGCTGCGTGTGGGTCAACGACCACATCCCGATCCTCAGCGAGATGCCGCACGGCGGCTACAAGGCGTCCGGCTTCGGCAAGGACATGTCTGCCTACTCCTTCGAGGAGTACACGCAGATCAAGCACGTCATGTTCGACAACACCGCGGTCGTCAGGAAGGACTGGCACCGCACGATCTTCGGGGACCGATAGCAGCCCGGCCGCCCGACCCGCGGCCACCATCCCGAAAGGGCACCACGCGCATGGAGCAGTACGAGCCCGACCGCCTTTCCCCGGCCCAACTGGCCGCCATGCGGCGCAGCTTCAGGAACGGCAGGGCCGCCATGACCCGCCGTTCGCTGCTGCGCGCCTCCGCGGGCGGCGCCTTCGCCGTCGGCGGCCTCGGGGCGCTCACCGGCTGCGGCATTCCCGCCGCGAGCAAGTCCCAGGGCGCCACCACGTCCGAGGACCACTCGGCCAAGGAGAAGGTCATCAACTTCTCCAACTGGACCGAGTACATCGACATGAGCGACGACGAGAAGCACCGCCCGTCGCTGGAGGCGTTCACCAAACGCACCGGGATCCAGGTCAAGTACACCGAGGACATCAACGACAACGTCGAGTTCTTCGGCAAGATCAAGCCGCAGCTCGCGGCCGGCCAGGACACCGGCCGCGACCTGATCGTCCTCACCGACTGGATCGCCTCCCGGCTCGTGCGCTACGGCTGGGTGCAGAAGCTCGACCCGTCCAACCTGCCGCACGCGTACACCAACCTGGCGCCCCAGTTCCGCAACCCCGACTGGGACCCCGGGCACGCCTACTCGTACCCCTGGCAGGGCGTCTCCACCGTCATCGCCTACAACACGAAGGCGACCGGCGGCAAGGACATCACCTCGGTCACCGAGCTGCTCGAGGACCCCAAGCTCAAGGGCAAGGTCGGCCTGCTGTCCGAGATGCGCGACAGCGTCGGCATGACCCTGCTCGACATGGGCAAGGACCCCCGCGACTTCAAGGCCGACGACTTCGACGCGGCGATCGCCCGCCTCCAGAAGGCCGTCGACCGCGGGCAGGTGCGCCGCTTCACCGGCAACGACTACATCGCCGACCTCAGCAAGGGCGACCTCGCGGCCTGTCTGGCCTGGGCCGGTGACGTCGTGCAGCTCCAGGCGGACAACCCGCACGTCAAGTTCGCCATCCCGGACGCCGGTTACATCACCGCGACCGACAGCATGCTGATCCCCAACAAGGCGCGGCACAAGACGAACGCCGAGCGGCTCATCGACTACTACTACGAGCCGGCCGTCGGCGCGCAGCTCGCCGCGTGGATCAACTACGTGAGCCCGCTGGACACCAGCATCGTCCGGCCCGAGCTCGCCAAGATCGACAAGGACGTCGCGAACGACCCGCTGATCGTTCCCGACAAGGCCATGCAGTCCAAGGGACACGGCTTCCGCTCCCTGACGGCCAAGGAAGAGACCGCGTTCGAGGAGAAGTTCGCCCAGCTCACCGGCGGCTGAACCGGCCCTCCGCCACCCGCCCCGCCCCCGTCCCCGACGAATCCTTGGACTCACCATGACGACCGACCACGGCGGCGACGTCCGTCTCACCGGGATCAGCAAGACGTACGACAACGGCTTCACCGCCGTCCGTCCGCTCGACCTCACCGTGCCCCAGGGCTCCTTCTTCGCCCTCCTCGGCGCCTCCGGCTGCGGCAAGACCACCACCCTGCGCATGATCGCGGGCCTGGAGGAGCCGACCACCGGCACCGTCCTCCTCGGCGACCAGGACGTCACCTCGCTGCCGCCCTACAAGCGGCCCGTGAACACCGTCTTCCAGTCGTACGCGCTCTTCCCGCACCTCGACATCTTCGAGAACATCGCCTTCGGCCTGCGCCGGCGCGGCATCAAGTCGGTCAAGAAGCAGGTCGACGAGATGCTCGACCTGGTCCAGCTCGGCGAGCACGCCCGCAAGAAGCCGCACCAGCTCTCCGGCGGCCAGCAGCAGCGCGTCGCGGTCGCCCGCGCGCTCATCAACCACCCCAAGGTGCTGCTCCTCGACGAGCCCCTCGGCGCCCTCGACCTCAAGCTGCGCCGCCAGATGCAGCTGGAGCTCAAGCGCATCCAGACCGAGGTCGGCATCACCTTCATCCACGTCACGCACGACCAGGAGGAGGCCATGACCATGGCCGACACCGTCGCCGTGATGAACGCGGGCGTCGTCGAACAGCTCGGTGCCCCCACCGACCTGTACGAGAACCCGCGCTCCACCTTCGTCGCGAACTTCCTCGGCACCTCGAACTTCATCGAGGCCGAGATCGCCGGCCGGGCGGGCGACGAGCTCACCCTGCGCGCGGGCGACGGCAAGCTCTCGCTGCCGGCCGAGCGCTGCAGCGCGGACACCGGAGCGGGCGGCAAGGTCCTCGTCGGCGTACGCCCCGAGAAGATCTCCCTCACCCACGCCGACGACGCGGGCACGATCCCCGAGGACCGCAACCGCATCACCGGCACCATCGCCGACAGCAGCTTCATCGGCGTCTCCACGCAGTACGTCATCGACACCCCGCTCAGCGACTCGTTCGAGGTCTACGCCCAGAACATCGAGCGCGACGGCCGCCTCACGCCCGGCGCCGAGGTCGTCCTGCACTGGAACCCCGCGCACACGTTCGGCCTCGACGCGGACCAGGACGCCGAAGCGGGCGTGGAGAAGGTCTCGGAGGACACGGCCGCATGAGCACTGTCACCGAAGCGCCGCCACTGGCGCCCGCCCCGGCGGAGGAACCGCCCCGCAAGATCCGCAAGCGCGGCCGCCTCGTCCCGTACTGGCTGCTGCTGCCCGGCATCCTCTGGCTGATCGTCTTCTTCGCCCTGCCGATGGTCTACCAGGCCTCCACCTCGGTGCAGCAGGGCTCCCTCGAGGACGGCTTCAAGGTCACCTGGCACTTCGCCACCTACTGGGACGCGCTCGCCGACTACTACCCGCAGTTCCTGCGCTCCGTCCTGTACGCCGGCTGCGCCACGATCCTGTGCCTGCTGCTCGGCTACCCGCTCGCCTACCTCATCGCGTTCCGCGCGGGCCGCTGGCGCAACGTCGTCCTGGTCCTGGTGATCGCCCCGTTCTTCACCAGCTTCCTGATCCGCACGCTCGCCTGGAAGACGATCCTCGCGGACGGCGGACCGGTCGTCGGCGCGCTCAACACCCTGCACGTCCTCGACGTGACGACCTGGCTCGGGATGACCGAGGGCGACCGCGTCCTCGCCACCCCGCTCGCCGTGGTCTGCGGCCTCACCTACAACTTCCTGCCGTTCATGATCCTGCCGCTCTACACCTCCCTGGAGCGGATCGACGGCCGGCTGCACGAGGCCGCGGGCGACCTCTACGCCTCGCCCGCCACCACCTTCCGCAAGGTGACCTTCCCGCTGTCGATGCCCGGCGTCGTCTCCGGCACCCTGCTCACCTTCATCCCGGCCGCCGGCGACTACGTGAACGCGGACCTCCTCGGCTCCACGGACACTCGCATGGTCGGCAACGTCATCCAGACGCAGTTCCTGCGCATCCTCGACTATCCGACCGCGGCGGCCCTCTCCTTCATCCTCATGGCGGCCATTCTCGTGATGGTCACCTTCTACATCCGGCGGGCCGGAACGGAGGACCTCGTCTGATGCGCTGGCTGCGGAAGAACCTCGTGGTGATCGCGGGTCTGATCACCCTCGCCTATCTCCTCCTGCCGAACGTCGTCGTCACGGCCTTCTCCTTCAACAAACCGAAGGGCCGCTTCAACTACGAGTGGCAGGAGTTCAGCCTCGACGCCTGGAAGAACCCCTGCGGCGTCGCCGACATGTGCGGCTCGCTCTCGCTCAGCCTCCAGATCGCCCTGTGGGCGACGATCGGCGCGACCGTGCTCGGCACGATGATCGCCTTCGCGCTCGTCCGCTACCGCTTCCGGGCGCGCGGCGCGATCAACTCGCTGATCTTCCTGCCCATGGCGATGCCCGAGGTCGTCATGGCGGCCTCGCTGCTCACCCTGTTCCTCAACATGGGCGCCCAGCTGGGCTTCTGGACCATTCTGATCGCCCACATCATGTTCTGCCTCAGCTTCGTGGTGACCGCCGTCAAGGCGCGCGTCATGTCGATGGACCCCCGACTGGAACAGGCCGCGCAGGACCTCTACGCCGGCCCCGTCCAGACCTTCCTCCGCGTCACCCTGCCGATCGCGGCACCGGGCATCGCGGCGGGCGCGCTGCTCGCCTTCGCGCTCTCCTTCGACGACTTCATCATCACGAACTTCAACGCGGGATCCACGGTCACCTTCCCCATGTTCGTGTGGGGCTCGGCGCAGCGCGGCACACCCGTTCAGATCAATGTCATCGGTACGGCCATGTTCCTGGTCGCCGTACTGTGCGTCCTTGTCGGCATGTTCGCCGGCAAGCGAAAGAACAAGGTCGCCTGAGTTCCAGGGGACTGCTCATTCCTGAGGGAGTTGGAATCATGGCCGCTGGCGCCATGAATCGTCAGAACCGCTGGACCGCCGCCCTCGCGGACGCCCAGCCCGTCGCGTACTGGCTGGACGACCCGGGGCGCCCCGCGGCGCTGCCGGCGCTGACCGGTGACGAGCGGTGCGACCTGCTCGTCGTCGGCGGAGGCTACAGCGGCCTGTGGACCGCGCTCCTCGCCAAGGAGCGCGACCCCGGCCGGGACGTCGTCCTCGTCGAGGGCCGCGAGATCGGCTGGGCCGCCTCCGGGCGCAACGGCGGCTTCTGCGCCGCCTCCCTCACCCACGGCACGGCCAACGGGCTCGCCCGCTGGCCCGACGAGATCCACAAGCTGGAGGAGCTGGGCGCCGCCAACCTCGACGCCATCGAGGCGGCGGTCGCCCGCTACTCCATCGACTGCGACTTCGAACGCACCGGCGAACTCGACGTGGCGACCCAGCCGCACCAGGTCGCCGAACTGCGCGAGTTCCACACCGAACTCCAGGAGGCCGGTCTCGCCGACGGCCTCGAGATGCTCGATGCCGACCAGACCCGCGAGCAGGTCGACTCGCCGACCTTCCTCGGCGCGCTGCACGACCGGCGCGGCGTCGCCATGCTCCACCCCGCCAAGCTGGCCTGGGGCCTCAAGCAGGCCTGCCTCGACCTCGGCGTACGGATCTACGAGAACACGCCCGCGACCCAGCTGGCCTCCAACGGGGCGGGCCTCGCCGTCCGCACCCCGTACGGCCGGATCTTCGCCCGGCACGCCGCCCTCGGCACCAACGTCTTCCCGTCCCTCGTCAAGCGCGTCCGCTCGTACACCGTCCCGGTCTACGACTACGCGCTGATGACCGAGCCGCTCAGCGCGGAGCAGCTCGACTCCATCGGCTGGAAGAACCGCCAGGGCCTCGGCGACAGCGCCAACCAGTTCCACTACTTCCGGCTCTCCGCCGACAACCGGATCCTGTGGGGCGGCTACGACGCGATCTACCCGTACGGCGGGAAGGTGCGCGCCGAGCACGACCACCGGCCCGAGACCTACGCCAAGCTCGCGGACCACTTCTTCACCTGCTTCCCGCAGCTGGAGGGCCTGCGCTTCTCCCACGCGTGGGGCGGCGCGATCGACACCTGCTCGCGGTTCTCCGCGTTCTTCGGCACGGCCCACGGAGGGCGGGTCTCCTACGCCGCCGGGTACACCGGGCTCGGCGTCGGCGCCACCCGCTTCGGCGCGGACGTCATGCTCGACCTTCTCGCGGGCGAGCGCACCGAGCGCACCGAACTCGAGATGGTCCGCAAGAAGCCGCTCCCGTTCCCGCCCGAGCCGTTCGCCTACACCGGCATCGCGCTCACCAAGTGGTCGCTGGCCCGCGCCGACGACAACGGCGGCCGGCGCAACCTGTGGCTGAAGGCGATGGACTCCGTCGGCCTCGGCTTCGACAGCTGACGCCTCCCTTTTCTGCCTACTCCTTCGTAGGCGTCCCCTGATGGAAGTACAGCCGCCACCCGGCCTCCGGGTGGCGGCGCCACACCGAGCTGCGCCGCACGCGGCGGTCCCCTTCGTCCGTCCGGTACGTCAGATGCACGAGCCCCGGTGCGAGCAGGACGCCCGCCATCTCCGTGACCTCCACCGGGTGTTCGGGCTCGACCGGGGTCGAGGCCATCAGCTCCCGCATCGACTCCACGTCCCAACGCCGCCCGGACGCACCGAACTCGAAGAACTCCGGGTCGAGGAACGCCCCCGACTGCGCGTCGTCCCGGCGCACCGCCGGTGCGAGCAGGCGCAGTTCGCCGTCGATCGCCGCCTGGATCTGCTGCTGGTCGTCCGTCATGGCCGCACTGTAACGGGCGGCCCCGGGACCAGGTCCGCGGCGTGAACGGAACGCGTCGCAGCAACGGGGAGGACCCGCCATGACGGACTCGGCGAACGGGCCGGCGGTCGAACGGCTCGCCTGGTCTTCCGGCCGGCGTCGGGCCGCTGTGCCTGGATCGAGCGGTACGCAGGCCGGGCCCGGTCCGCCCATTGGTCCTGCCTGCCCTCCCACGCACGCCGGCCGGCGCCTGCCGCCCAGCCTTGCCCTGAGCGGCCCCCGGCCCCGGCCCACTCCCGCCATAGGTCCGGGCCCTCCTCCCACCCACCCGCCCCCTCCGGGGGCGTCCCGGCGCCGGGCGCGCCCACCCCATGGGCGCCGCGGGCGGGGTTGTATCGATGTGCGGCTCCGCCGTGGGGCGCAATCAGCCGCGATGGCGCGGCACTCGGCGAAGACCCTGGGCCCCAGAGCCGACGGCGCTGAAACCGAGGCCGACTGGTGTGCGCACGGGCGCCGATTTGCTGCCCGTACCCGCACTACCCGTACCTCCGTGCCTCTGGCCCAGGCCTCCTCCCACCCACCCGCCCCCTCCGGGGGCGTCGCCCGGCACGGGGCTGGACCAAGGCGGGGCGGCGCTGATTTCTGCGCTGCGCGGCAATCATTGGCTCCTGCGGCGACAGTGCTGTAGCCGGTGCCGACTGAATCGCGTGCCTCGGCGCCGGGTGCGGCGCTGGACCAAGGCTGGGCGGCGCTGATTTCGGCGCCGGGGCAGATGCGCCCCGAAAGGGGCGCGGGGAACTGCGCGACCAGCCCCGACGGCGCGGTCGTCGGCGATGATGCCTGGCTCCTACGGCGGGGCGCCGTAACCGGTCGACCCGGTCGCGCACCTGTGCCGGCCCAGGCGGGGGGCGGTCGGATGGCTGCCAGAGCCTGGAGTCATGCTCCGATGCCGCGGCGGTTCGGGCGCTTGCTCGGTGCTGGGCGCGAGGTGACTGGGACGCGTCCCCCGGCTGGGGTGTTGCCCGAGGCGGGGTGCCGGGCCGACGGCCCCCGGAGGGGGCGGGCGGGTGGGAGAAGGGGGAGGGCCAAAGGTGAGGCTGGGCCGGGCCAAGGTGAAAGGGCCGGGCCGAGGCAGGGCTGGGCTGAGGCGAGGACAGGCTGGGCTGAGGTGAGGCTGGGCTGGGGCGGGCCGGGAGGAGATGGCCCAGGTGGGCGTGCCCCGACAGGGGCGTGGGGCTGTGTGGAGTCGGAGTGTGGTGCGGGTCCACCAGTGGGGCGCGGTCAGCCGCGAGGCGCGGGCGGCGGCGTTCGGCGCCCAGCGCGGCGGCCCCGGCACCGGAGACCCGTCGGAAGCGGGCATCCGGTGCCGGGGCGCCACCCTGGGCTGAACCCGGGGCGGCCGGGGCGGCGCTACGCGGGCGCCGATTCGCGGCGCGCCACGCGTACCCCGATCGTGCCCACGACCAGGAGCAAGGCCACCGTGCCCAGCGTGAACGACTCGAAGGAGAGCCGGGAGACGCCCCACGCGTCCATGAAGTCGTACTCGATGCCGAAGACGCCTTCGAGTACGCCGGGGAACAGCGCCGACCAGGAGCCGACGAGGATCCACGCGTACACGAGGCCGGCGCAGGCGAGGAAGCCCCGGTCGCCGAACGGCACCCGGTAGGGCCGTTCGACCTCGGGCCGGCGCAGCCGGAGCAGGACGAGGGCGGGCACGACGACGAGGTACGACAGCAGCAGTGTCGTGACCGCGACGGTGAGCACCACGGCGAAGACGGCGCCGGCGTCCCCGTCGGCGAGCTGCATCGCGGTGAGCATGAACAGCGTGGCCACCGCACCGGAGAGCAGGTTGGTGCGGACCGGCGTGCCCAGCTTCGGGTGGAAGGCGCCGAGCTTGCGGGTGAAGAAGCCTCCGTCGGCCGCCGCCATCGCCTGCATGCGGTCGCTGACGATCATCCAGGCGCTGCCCTGCGTCAGGAGGGCGAAGACGAACATCACGGCGGTGGCCGTCAACAGGGGCCCGGCGGCCGGTCCGTAGACGTCGAAGACGAGCCGCGCGCCCTCCATGAAGCCGCCGATGCCGGTGACCTGCTTGACGGGGACGACGGCGAGCAGCGCGAGCACGGGCAGCAGGTAGCAGGCGGCCGCGACGGTGGCGGAGCGGCCGAGCGCGGCGGGCACGTCCTTCTGCGGGTCGTGCATCTCCTCACCGGCGGCGTTGGGCGCCTCGAAGCCGACGTACGCGAACAGCAGGATCGGCACGAGGGCCAGGAAGCCGGCCGCGGTCGGGCTGAAGTGGGCCTCGGTCAGTCCGTGGAAGCCGTGCTCGATGCCGTAGAGCGTGGCGGTGAGCGTGAACAGGCCGAGGGACAGCACCTTCACGAGGGCGCCGACGGTGGTGATCCACTTGCCGCGGCTCAGCGACACGACGGCGGTGAGGATCGCGGCCCACACGAACAGCAGCTTGAAGACGTAGTCGGCGACGGTGCCCGAGCCGAGGTGGAAGACGAACCCGTCCCACGTCTCGGCGGCGAGGAAGACCAGTGAACCGCCCAGCCAGATCGGGTTGGTGACCCAGTAGAAGAGGGTGGTGAGGGCGGCCGCCGGGCGGCCCAGCGCCAGCTTCACCCAGACGTACGGGCCGCCCTCCTGCGGGAACGCGGCGCCGGTCTCGGCGAACAGCAGGGCGTAGGGGATCAGGAAGAACAGGGCGAGCGCCGCGGTCCAGGTGACCGCCTCGCCGCCGCCGGTGGCGATCTGCCCGACGGTGTCGAAGGAGATGACCGCGGCGATGGCCATGGCGGTGATGTCGAAGCGCTTGAGGCTGCGCCGCAGCCCGGGCGGGGCGTCCGGCGCCTCGTCGGCTGCGTGCGGGGCGGCGGGGGAGAGGTTGGAGGACACGGGCAGTTCCTTGGCGGGGTAGAGGGGACTGCGGGACTGCGGGGGCGGCGGAGGGCCGCGGCGACGGGGTGGGATCCGTGTCGGGTGAGGCGGGGACGGGGAGGCCCGGCGGGACCGGGCCTCCCGGGCGGGGGTCAGGCCCCGCGGATCTCGCCCGTGGGCGCGGTGCGCTCCAGCACGCCGCGCAGCGCGGACGCCGCCTCCTTGGCCTCGGCCTCGGTCATGATCAGCGGCGGCGACAGCACCAGGCTGTGCGCGGAGTCGCGGACGATGACACCGGTCTCGCGGCGGATCACGTCGTGCGGCATGTTGGCCGGGTCGAGCGGCAGTGGCACGCGCGTCTCGCGGTCCTCGACCAGCTCGACGGCGAGCATCATGCCGACGGAGCGGATCTCGCCGACGATCGGCAGATCGCCCAGCTGCGCCTGGAGTTCGGCGTGCAGGAAGGCGCCCATGCTGGTGGCGCGGCCCAGCAGGCCCTCCTTCTCGATGATGTCCAGGTTCGCGAGGGCGACCGCCGTGGCGACCGGGTGGCCGTTGTACGTGTAGCCCATCGGGAAGCCGTGGTCGCGCAGCAGCACCTCGGCGACCCGGTCCGCGACGAGCAGGGCGCCCAGCGGCACGTAGCCGGAGGTGATGCCCTTGGCGGTGACGATGATGTCGGGCGTGACACCGAAGTGCTGGGCGGCGAACCACTGGCCCACGCGCCCGTACGCCGTGACGACCTCGTCGAAGATCAGCAGGATGCCGTGCCGGTCCAGGACCTCGCGCACCCGCGGCCAGTAGTCGGCCGGCGGCACGAGCATGCCGCCGACGCCCATGATGGGCTCGCCGATCATGGCCGCGATCTTGTCGGGGCCGATCTCCGCGATCCGCTCCTCCAGTTCGCGGATCAGGAAGTCCGTGACCTGCTCCGGCGTGGAGGCCTCGCCGCCGTACAGGTCCGAGCGGTAGGGCCACGGCGGGGTGAGGTGGCTGACGTGCGGCATCATCGGGGCGAAGCCCTCGTGGTACAGCGGGAAGCCGGTCGCGGAGCCGCCGCCGTAGCCGATGCCGTGGTACGCCTTGCTGCGCGCGAGGATCCAGGTGCGGTCGGTGTCGCCGCGCCGGTGGTGGTAGTAGCGGGCCATCTTGATGGCCGCCTCGTTGCCCTCGGAGCCGCCCGACGTGAAGTACACGTGGTTGAGCGGGTCGGGCGCGATCCCGGCGAGGCGGGCGGCGAGCGCGATGGCGCGGTCGTTGGAGAACTCCCAGAAGCTGGTGAAGTACTCCAGCTTCTTCATCTGCTCGTGGGCGACGTCCGCCAGGTCCTCGCGGCCGTGACCGACCTGGGCGAGCCACAGGCCGCCGGTCGCGTCGAGGTAGCCGCGGCCCTCGGAGTCGGTCAGCCGGCAGCCGGAGCCCTCGGTCATGACGACGCGCTCGGTCGCGCTGCCCGGCAGGTACGGGTGGATGATGTGCGCCCGGTCGAGGCGGGCGAGTTCGGCTGCGTCGTGGGTCATGGCGGTGGTGCTCCCTTGTTGCTCGTGGGCGTGGCTGGAGAGTGGTCGGGGCGTCGGCCGGGCGGCGGTGCGCCGGTCAGCCGTAGGCGATCCAGGTGGTCTTCCGGCCGGTGTACTTGTCGAAGGAGTGCAGCGAGAGGTCTCGTCCGTGGCCGGACTGCTTGAAGCCGCCGAACGGGGTGAACGGGCTGAGCGCGTCCACGGTGTTCACCGAGACGGTGCCGGCGGTGAGGGCGTCGGAGACGCGGTGCGCGCGGGCGAGGTCGCGGGTCCACACGCTGGCCGCGAGCCCGTACACGGAGTCGTTGGCGAGGCGGACCGCCTCGGCCTCGTCGTGGAACGGCAGCACGGTGAGGACGGGGCCGAACAGCTCGTCACGGACCAGCGGGGCGTCCGCGGCGAGGCCGGTGACGACCGTCGGGTCGACGTAGGCGCCCTCGCGGTCGGGGCGGGTGCCGCCGCACACGACGGTGCCGCCCGAGGCCGCGACCGCCGCGACGATCCGTTCGGCCTGCGCCTCGTCGACGAGCGGTCCGAGCCGGGTGGCCGGGTCCAGGGGGTCGCCGGGCAGCCAGCCGCGCGCGTGCTCGGCCACCCTGGCGGTGAACTCCTCGGCGACCGAGGCCTCCACCAGCAGGCGGGTGTTGGCGGAGCAGACCTGCCCGGTGTTGTAGAGGAAGCCCCAGGCGGCGCGCTCGGCGGCGGCCGCGAGGTCGGCGTCCGCGAAGACGACGTTCGGGCTCTTGCCGCCGGCCTCCGGCCAGACCTGCTTCATGTTCGACTCGGCCGCGTAGCCGAGGAAGCGCTTGGCGACGGCCGTGGAGCCGGTGAAGACGAGGGTGTCCACGTCCGGGTGCAGCCCGAGCGCGCGGCCGGTCACCTCGCCGGGGCCCGGCACCACGTTGAGCACGCCGTCGGGCAGTCCCGCCTCGGCGGCCAGCTCGGCCAGGCGCAGGGCCGACAGGGGCGACTGCTCGGCGGGCTTGAGGACCACGCTGTTGCCGGCGGCCAGGGCGGGCGCCAGCTTCCAGACCGCGATGTCCAGCGGGAAGTTCCACGGCACGACCGCGCCGACCACGCCGAGCGGGGCCCGGCGGACCAGCGCCAGGTTCCCGGGCGGCGCCGGGGCGACCTCGTCGTAGAGCTTGTCGACGGCCTCGGCGTACCAGGCGAGGACACCGGCGGCGCCGGGCACGTCCGTGCCGTACGACTCGGCGATCGGCTTGCCCATGTCGAGGGTGTCGCACAGGGCGAGCTCCTCGGCGTTCTCCTCGATCAGCCGGGACAGGGCGAGCAGGACGCGCCGGCGCTCCGCCGGAGCGGTGCGCGACCAGCGGCCGTCCTCGAACGAGGTCCGCGCCGCGGCCACCGCCCGGTCCACGTCCGCCGCGGAGGCGGCGGCGACCTCGGCGACGGTCTTGCCGGTCGCCGGGTTCACGGTCGGGACGTACCCGGTGTCACCCGTGGGGTCGCTCCAGGCTCCGTCGATGAACAGGCGCGTGCGCGGCACGAGCTCGGCGGCGCGCTGCCGCCAGTGCGAGTACGTCGTCATGGTGTGGCCTTCGCTTACGAGGTGAGGCGAGGTGAGGAGAAGAGAGAGGAGAAGTGAGCTGAGGAGAGCTGAGGACAGGTGAGACAGGGGCCCGGCTCCGCGGGGGACCCCCGGGATCTGTGCGCATCGGGCTGTGCTCGACAGGTCGCATCGTTCTTTGAGCTGAGATTCAAACAATTGCCGAGGCGCCCGTCAATGCTCCCGGCGGACTCTTCTTGCAGAAATTGGTCCGAGTGGCAGAGAATCCCCGCCATGGGGAAAGTGGGCAGGCCGAGGAACCAGACGGCACGCAGAGAGGCACTCGTCACCGCGGCGGGACGGGCCATCGCGCAGCGCGGACTCGAGGGCCTGCGGATCAAGGACATCGCCGACGAGGCGGGCGTCTCGCAGGGCTCGGTGCTGTACTACTACCCCGAGCTCGACGACCTCGTCCTCGAGGTGCACCGCGGCGCCGTGGAGAGCTTCCTGGCCTCACGCCAGCAGGCCTACGAGGACGCCCCGGCCGGCGACGCCGTGGCCCGCCTGCGGGCGCTGGTCGCCAGCGGCCTGCCGGACAGCACGGAGAACGCCGTGCACGGACTCCTCTACGAGCTGCACCGGCGCGCCGGCCGCAGCCCCGGCCACGCCGAACTCATGACCTCGCTCTACGCCCGCGAGGTCGCGCTCTACACCACGGCGCTCGAAGTCGGCGCCGCCACCGGCGCGTTCACCCTCGGCGCGAGCGCCCGCGACCTCGCCCACGGGCTCGTCGCGATGGAGGACGGGTACGGACTGCACATCATCAGCCACAACGCGGCGGTGCGGCCCGAGAGCGCCCGCGCGCTGATCCTGGCCCACGCACGGGCGATCACGGGCTGCGCCGCGCTCTGAGCCGTCTTTGAACGCCGGTTCAGGCCGCGCCGGCGCCGCGCGCGATGTCCCGCAGCACGTCCCGCACCGCGCGGGCCCGGGCCGTCTGCGTCACGCCCTTCACCGACGCGATCCGGACGTCGAGCGGCGGCCCCGGATCGCGCAGCTCCAGCTCGGCGACCTCGCCGCCGCCGTAGGTCTGGGTGATCGGCAGCCGCTGGTTGAGCAGCGAGAAGCCGAGCCCGCGGGCGACCAGCGAGCGGACCGTCTCGTAGCTCTGGGTGCGGTAGCGCACGTCGGGGGAGACGCCGGCCGCGGCGAGCAGCGAGCGGAAGTAGTCGCGGCTGTGCGGCAGGTCGAGCAGCACCAGGGGCTCCGCGGCCAGCTCCGCCAACTGCACCGGGCCCCGCCCGGCCAGCGGGTGGTCCGCCGCGACGACCGCGTACGCGGGGGCCCGCGCGACGGTCTCGCCGTGCAGCTCCGGCTCGGTCGCCAGGCCCAGGCCGTAGGCGAGCGCGAAGTCGACCCGGCCCGCCTTCAGCGCCTCGACGAGCTGGTCGGTCTCGCCCTCCACCACGTTCACCTCGATGCCCGGATGGCGCCGGGTGCACTCGGTGAACAGGCGGGGCACGTAGTGCGGGGCCAGCGTCACGAAGCAGCCGACCGTCACCGGGCCGGTGAGCGCGTCCCCCTCGCCCCGGGCCTCCCGCTCCATCTCCCGTGCGCGGGCGAGGAGTTCGCGGGCCTGGTGCTGCAGCCGCTCCCCGGCCGGGGTCAGGGTCAGGCCCTTGCCCCGGCGCCGGATGAACAGCTGCGCCGACAGGTCGTTCTCCAGGTTGTGGATCGCCGCGGAGACCGCGGACTGGGCGATGTGGAGCTCCGCCGACGCCTCCGACATCGACCCCCGCTCCGCCGCCACGAGGAAGTAGCGCAGCTGAACGAGGGTGAACCCCACCGGTGATGTCATGACCGACCCTTGCGCCCGTGTCCCGTTTCCGTGGCGACCCTACCCGCGGCCCGGTCGATGCCCGTCCACGCCAGGGCCATAGCGCCGTCGAGCAGCGCCCGTTCGGCGAGGCCGCCGACGCAGTGCGCGGCGAACTCCCGCTGGTGGTTGGTCGCGGGCAGCGAGCCGATGCCGATGTACGGATGGATCGCGGGCACCACCAGCGACACGTTGCCCATGTCGGTCGACGCGCGGTTCATGCGCGCCGCCTGACCGGGCGGGGCGAACTCCCGGCCCAGCGCCACCGCGTTCGCCCGGTACTGGGCCAGCGCGCCCTCGTCCGCGCGGAACTCCGCGTACGGCTTGCTCTCCGCCTCGACGCTCAGCTCGCAGCCGGTCGCGAGCGCGCCGGCCTCGAACGCCCGCATCACGCGCGGTTCGAGCTCCGCGAGCTCGGCGAGCGTCTCGGCCCGTACGTACCAGCGGCCCGTGGCCCGCTCCGGGATGGCGTTCGGCGCGTCACCGGCGTGCGTGACGACGCCGTGCACCCGGGCCGACGGCGGGAGTTGCTGGCGCAGCAGTCCGATCGCGACCTGGGCGACGGTGAACGCGTCGGCCGCGTTGACCCCCGCCTCGGGGTAGGCCGCGGCGTGCGCCGACTTCCCCGTGTACGCGATCTTCGAGTGACTGACCGCGAAGGGCCGGGCCTCGGCCACGTCGACGGGCGCCGGGTGGACCATCATCGCGAGGTCCACGTCCTGGAAGGCGCCCCGGTCGAGCAGCTCGATCTTGCCGCCGCCGCCCTCCTCGGCCGGGGTCCCGTACACCTCGACGGTGAGCCCCGCCTCGTCGGCGACGGCGGCCAGGCCCAGGGCGGCGCCCACCGCGCTCCCGGCGATGAGGTTGTGCCCGCACGCGTGGCCCAGGCCGGGCAGCGCGTCGTACTCCGCGCACAGCGCGATCCGCACCGGGCCGCTGCCGAACCGGGCGTGGAACGCGGTGTCGAGCCCCAGGTAGGACGCGGTCACGTCGAAGCCGGCGCGCTCCAGGAGCGCGGGCACGGCGGCCGCCGCCCGGTGCTCCTCCCACGCCGTCTCCGGGTCGGCGTGCAGCCGCTCCGACAGGGCGATCAGCGCGTCCGCGTGCTCCGCGACGACCGCCCGGGACGCCTCCTTGAGCCGCCGCATCACAGGTCCCCCGGCACGCCGTACGACGGAGCCGACTCCGGGTCGAGACCGCGCCGCACGTAGTCGTCGCGCTGCGGAAGCCAGACGTCCACCAGCTCGGCGAGCCGGTCGACCGGGTCCTCGGCCCAGTCCACGCGCAGGTCGGTGACCCGCCAGCCGGCGTCGGCGACGACCGCGAGCCCGGCGGAGTGCACGGGCCCCTCCTCGCCTCCGGCGTCGAGCGCGGCGCGCATCGCGACGACCAGACGCTCCTCGAGCTCGCCCGCGGCGGCGGCGAAGGCGTCCAGCATGACGCCGGGGACATGTGTCCCGGAGAGCATGTTGCCCGCGGCCACCGCGCCGTCCATGGTCGCCGTCGCGTACGTGCCGAGGGTCCACTCACCGCTGAAGGCGAAGCCGGGGCCGGTGCGGCCGAGGACCGTCAACTGCCGGTACTGGATGCTCTTCTCGTTGCGCGGGTGCCCGGTGACCGCCTCCAGGGCGCGCTCCGGGTCGCCGTGCTCCGCGAGTTCGTCGAGGAGGTCGGGGCCCAGCGTGGGGTCGGTGACGTTCTGCGACGCGGCCGCGCCGACGCCCGGCCGCAGATGGGCGACGCGCGCGGCGACCGCGGGGCTCGACGAGCTGACCGCGATGCCGAAGCGCCCGCCGTCACGCACCACCAGGGAGAACGTCACGCGCCCTCACCACCCGGGATCACGGCGATCGCGTCGATCTCGCACAGCCACTCCGGCCGGGCGAGCGCGGAGACGACCAGGCCCGTGGAGATGGGGTGGACGCCCTTGGTCCAGCGGCCCACCGTCCGGTACACGGCCTCGCGGTAGCGCGGGTCGACGAGGTAGATCGTCAGCTTGACCAGGTGCTCCATGCGGGCACCGGACTCTTCGAGCAGCATCTTGATGTTGGCCATGGCCTGCTCGGCCTGGGCCTCGGCGTCGCCGATGCCCACGGACTCGCTGGTGTCGAGGTTCTGGCCGATCTGCCCGCGCACGTACACGGTGTTCCCGGCGACGACCGCCTGGCACAGGTCGTTGTCGAGGCTCTGCTCGGGATAGGTGTCACGGGTGTTGAACGGGCGGACGCGGGTGTGTCCGCCGGCGACGATCGGCGCGGCGTGGCTGCTGGAGGTCATCAACTGCTCCTCAGTCCTGGTGGGTTACGGATGCTGTGGCGTCGTGGGCGAGGTAGCCGCGCTGGATCGCGATGTGATCGGCGACGTGCCGGGCGTCGTGCCAGACGCCCCAGATGAAGCTGGAGCCGCGGCGCGAGAGCCAGGGCAGGCCCAGGAAGTACACGCCGGGCTCGGCGGACACGCCGCGCCGCTGCGCGGGCCGGCCCTTCTCGTCGAACGCGTCGACCTGGAGCCAGCCGTAGTCGGCGGTGTACCCGGTGGCCCACACGATCGAGGTGACCCCGGCCTCGGCCAGGTCGAGCCGGTCCCGGGGCTCGGTCACGCAGGCCGGTTCCGGGCCGAGGACGTGCGCTCCGGGCTCCTCGGGCAGGTCCAGACCGTTGCGCTCCACGTACGCGTCGGCGGCGCGCAGCAGCGCGAGGTACTTCTCGTCGCCGGCGGCGATGTTCCCGGCGAGGTCCGGGGCGATGCTCAGCACGCCGTCCTCGTACGCCTGGGTCATGCCGAGGAGCTCGATCCCGTCGGCGGCGAGCGTGCGGAAGTCCACGGTGTGGCCGCCCCGCGCGCCGCTGACCGCGATGGTCACGTGCTCGGCCCCCTGCGGCGGCGTCTCCGCGTCCCACAGCCCGAGCACCCCGAGCCACCAGCAGAAGTCGCGGCCGCGGTACGAGCGCGGCGGACGGTCGTGCGGACCGACGGACAGGAAGACGCGGCGCCCGGACCGGCGCAGCTCGTCGGCGATCTGCACCCCGGACGACCCGGCGCCGACCACGAGGACCGCGCCCTCGGGCAGCTGCCCGGGATTGCGGTACGCGTTCGAGTGGATCTGCACGGGGACGGCGTCGTCCGGCACGATCGGCGGGAACACCGGCCGCTGGAACGGGCCGGTGGCGGCCACGACGTAGCGCGCGTCGATGCTCCCCGCGGACGTCTCGACCCGGAACCCGGGCCGCCCGGCGTGCTGCCGCACCGAGGTCACCTCGACGCCGCAGCGCACGGGCGCGCCGATCTTCTCGGCGTACGCGGCGAAGTACTCCGCGACCTGGTCCTTGCCGGCGAACGCACCGGGCTCGACGTCCGCGAACTCCATCCCCGGAAACCGGTCGTGCCACGCGGGTCCGTTGGCGACGAGGGAGTCCCACCGCCCGGTGCGCCACCGCTCCGCGATCCGGTCCCGTTCGAGCACCAGGTGCGGGATGCCGTGGGCCCCCAGGTGCTCGCTCATGGCCACCCCGGCCTGTCCGGCCCCGACGACGACCACTTCGGTCGCTTCACTCGACATGTCAGCCTCCCTCCGGCGGCAGCGCCTCCCGGTGTCGCGCTGACGCCCCGAGCTGCCGCACAGCCATCGTGGGCTCCCCCTCGGCTTCTGTCGAACAGATGTTTCCGCGCTGAGCTATCGGAAAATCAGAGGTGACTGGCCTGGGCCCGTACCCGGACGCGCGTCCACGCCCACGCGCAGACGTCGAGCAGCGCGAGCGAGAGCAGCCAGCTGCCGAGGACGTCGAGGGGCCAGTGATAGCCCTGACGGACCAGGCCGAGGCCCACCGCGAGGTTCAGCGCGGCGCAGGCGGCGAGGAGCGCGCGGCGCGGGCGTGCGGAGAGGTGAGGGCGCAGGAGGAGCGCGCACAGGCCGTACGCGACCGCCGCCGTCGCCGCGTGGCCCGAGGGGTAGAAGCCGGTCCCGGGGGCCATCGGCGGAGGGCCGGGGCGGGCGATCAGGGACTGGAGCGGGGCGACGAGGGCCGGGACCAGAGCCATGGCAGGGACGGCGATCGCGGCGGGACGCCAACTGCGGGCGCGCCAGGTGACGAACGCGAGGGCCGCCGCGAGGACCGGCAGGGCGACCGGGAGATTGCCCAGGTCGGCGAAGAACTCGGCGGGTCCGGAAGGGATCGCGGACGTGGTGCGCAGCGCATCGCCGAGGCGCTCGTCGGGTCCGAGGAGCGGGCCGGAGGCCGCCACCTGCCAGGTGAGCGCGGCGAAGAGGAGGGCCCAGAGAGCGGGCCGCAGAAGGGGGAGAAAAATGGTCGGCCGGCCCGGAACAGGGGGGGTGGTTCCGGGCCGGCCGAACTGACCGGCGTGCCGCGCGCCCCGGGGGGTTTGGGGCGGGCGACCGTCCGATCGGTGAGGAGTTCCGGAGCCGGAGGCTCCGGGGGTGTGCGCGAGGGCACGACCAGGGCGGGGCTGGGGAGGCTCCGACCCGGCATCACCCACAGTCCCCCGTGGGCGAGGTGTTTCTCTCATCTGCAGAAACCGTACGTCAGGGGGTGGGGGGACGACAGACGGTTGGCCAACCTGCCATCGGCCCCCCACACCTTCTTCACACGGCCCGACCGTTACCGCAGGTCACGGAACGGTCATCCGTGCCGGCGGCAGCGGCCGGGCCGTGCGAAAGGGGTGATCAGAGCGCCGCGAAGGCGTTCTCGATGACGTCGAGACCCTCGTTGAGCAGGTCCTGGCCGATGACGAGCGGCGGCAGGAAACGCAGCACGTTGCCGTAGGTGCCGCAGGTGAGGACGAGGACGCCCTCCGCGTGGCAGGCCTTGGCGAGCGCGGCGGCGGCCTCCGGGTGCGGCTCCTTGGTGGCCGGGTCCTTCACGAGCTCGATGGCGATCATCGCGCCGCGGCCGCGGATGTCGCCGATGACGGCGAACTTCTCCTGCATCGCCGTCAGGCGGGCCTTCATCGTGGCCTCGATCTCCTTCGCCTTGGCGTTGAGGTCGAGCTCCTTCATCGTCTCGATGGCGCCGAGCGCACCGGCGCAGGCCACCGGGTTGCCGCCGTAGGTGCCGCCGAGGCCGCCCGCGTGCGCGGCGTCCATGATCTCGGCGCGGCCCGTCACGGCGGCGAGCGGCAGACCGCCCGCGATGCCCTTGGCGGTCGTGATCAGGTCGGGGACGATGCCCTCGTCCTCACAGGCGAACCACTGGCCGGTGCGGCAGAAGCCGGACTGGATCTCGTCCGCGACGAAGACGATGCCGTTGTCGTTGGCGAACTTCACGATCTCCGGCAGGAAGCCCTTGGCCGGCTCGATGAAGCCGCCCTCGCCGAGGACCGGCTCGATGACGATCGCGGCGACGTTCTCGGCGCCGACCTGCTTGGTGATGGTGTCGATCGCCTGGGCGGCGGCCTCCGGGCCGGCGTTCTCGGCGCCGGTCGGCCAGCGGTAGCCGTAGGCGACCGGGACGCGGTAGACCTCGGGGGCGAACGGGCCGAAGCCGTGCTTGTACGGCATGTTCTTCGCCGTCATGCCCATGGTGAGGTTGGTACGGCCGTGGTAGCCGTGGTCGAAGACGACGACCGCGGTGCGCTTGGTGTACGCGCGGGCGATCTTGACGGCGTTCTCGACGGCCTCGGCGCCCGAGTTGAACAGGGCCGACTTCTTCGCGTGGTCACCCGGCGTGAGCTCGGCCAGCGCCTCGGCGACGGCCACGTAGCCCTCGTACGGCGTGACCATGAAACAGGTGTGGGTGAAGTCCTGGAGCTGCGCGGAGGCGCGGCGGACCACGGCCTCGGCGGAGGCGCCGACCGAGGTCACGGCGATGCCGGAACCGAAGTCGATCAGACGGTTGCCGTCGACGTCCTCGATGATGCCGCGGTCCACGCGGGCGGTGAAGACCGGCAGCGTGGAGCCCACGCCCGCGGCGACCGCGGCGACGCGGCGCTGCTGCAGCTCCTGCGACTTCGGGCCGGGGATGGCGGTGACGACGCGGCGCTCCTGCGGGATGTCGCTCATGCGGGGCTCCTGGTTCAGGTGGGGCGGCTGGGCCGGGATCCGCATGGGTCCGGTTTCGCCGGTTTCTTCGGGGGTTCCTTCGCAGGTTAGGGCCGCCTCGGCAGGGTGGTCATGCTCCATCGGGGTGGGATTCGGCCAGGCTGTTGTCCGTGGTGGACACATGGGATTCCCGGCCAGTCCGCGCCCCCGGGCCGCGTAAGCGGTGAACTCCCTTGGATCGGGCACTAAATTGAGGCCGGATCGACGGACGGTCCGACCGATGGACCGGCAGGTCAGGGGGCAAGGGCCATGGACACCGAGGGCACGAGCGGCGCCGCCAGGGAACGGGGCGTCCGGGACGGCACGGGAGCGCGCGGGGCGGCGGTGCCGCACCCGGCACGACCCGTCACGCCCCCGCCGCGGCCCGCGCACGCGCCGATGGCTCCGCCTGGAACGGGTGCTGAGGTGTTTCTGCGCTGGTTGCGGACGCCCCGGCCTGCGGCGACTCCGGGGGTGTGGCGGTTCGGGTATGTCCCTCGTCCCGAGGAAGAACCGGAGGTTACGCCCACCAGGCAACTGTTCAGTGGCGCGCTGATTGCGCTGCTCGCCGGCTGGCTGCTGTGGTCGCTGCTCTGGAACGGCTACCTGGGCTGGTACTGGATGTGGCCGTACTACGTACTGACGCCTGAGGCATGGATCAAGCCTGAGACAGGCGGTGAGGAGGTTGCTGGGGCTATCGCGTCGTACGCGTACTACCTGTTGGTCGGCGGAGGGATCATGTACGCCGCCGGGCGGGGTGGGCGCTGGCCGGAGATCTGGCGCCGCTTCATCCGGCCAGCGCTGCGCGCCGCCCGCCCCGCCGCCCCCGAGCGCGCGCCCGCTCCCGAGGAGGACCCCGCCACCTGGCCGCAGCTGCGCGAGGCCGGGGCCGAGGCCGCCGCCGAGCGGCTCGGCGCCGACGCCCGCGCCGGACTCATGCGCGACGTCGACCACGCCCGCATCGCCCGCGCCTGGCAGGGCGTCAAGCGCGGCCGGCACAGCCTCGCCGCGTTCACCGCCGCCGTCGCCAAGGAGGGCGCCGCCGCCTGCCCGCACCCCTCCGGCACCCGCGACCTGCCCGCCCGCGCCGCCCGCCACGACCTCGCCACCGCCCAGGTCAGGATCGGCTCGGCCGCCGACGACGAGCGCAACCCCTACGCCTACCGGGGCGTCGGCCTCGCCCTCGGCCCCGACCTGATCGGCACCTCGCTGCTCGCCGTCGGCCCGCCCGGCTCCGGCAAGACCGGCAGCGTCGTGTGGCCGCTCGCCGAGTCCCTCTGCCTCGGCGCCCTCGCCGGACGGGCCGCCGTCGTGGTCGTCGGCGCGGCCGGCGCCGGGCTCGGCGGGCAGGACACGTACGACGTCGTCGTCCGCGTCGGCTCCCCCGACTCCGTCTACGACCTCGACCTGTACGGCGGCAGCACCGACCCCGACGAGGCCGCGGCCGTGCTCGCCGAAGCCCTCGTCGGCGACCTCGCCGACCCGCACCCCGGCGGCGACAGCCGGCGCTCCACCACCGTCCTCGCCCAGCTCCTCGGCCCCTACCACGCCGTCCACGGCCGCTTCCCGTCCGTGCCCGAGCTGCGCCGGCTGCTCGACGGGGCGCCCGACGCGCTCGGCGCCCTGCGCACCGCCCTCACCGACGCCGGCCACCACGCGATGCTCCGCGAACTCGACGCGCGCGAACGGCAACTGGGCCACCCCGGCGACGTCGGCGCCGTGCTCGCCGACCGCGTCGCCCTGCTCGACCGGCCCGCCTTCGCCTCCTTCTTCGACACCTCCGGCGCCACCCGGCCCTTCTCCCTGCGCGCCCTCGACCACCCCGTCCGGGTCCGCGTCGACCTGCCCGAACGCGGCCACGCCGACGCCTCCCGGATCCTCGCCCGGCTCGTCCTCGCCCAGTTCACCGCCAGCGTCGCCGTCCGCGAGGACCGCTCCCTGTTCGCCTGCCTCGTGCTCGACGACGCGACCGGCACCATCACCCCGCAGGCCGTCCGCGGCATCCAGCGCCTGCGCTCGGCCAACGCGGGCGCCGTCCTCACCCTGCGCACCCTCGACGACGTGCCCCGGCCGCTGCGCTCCCCGCTGCTCGGAGCCGTCGGCTGCCGCATGGCCCTGTCCGGGCTCACCCCCTGGGACGGGCAGGACTTCGCCGAGGTGTGGGGCAAGGAGTGGACCGAGGCCCGCGACGTCACCGACCGGCAGATCATCGCCGAGACCCCGGCCGGCAAGGCGCTGCACGCCGTGCGCCGCGTGATCACCGGGCGGGCGCCGACGGCCCGTGCCGTCACCGTCCGCCAGGTCGAGCGCGAACGCTGGTCCGCCTCCGACCTCGCCCACGCCGTCCCGCCCGGCCACGCCGTCCTCTCCCTCACCACCGTCCGCGGCGACCACGCGCCGCCGCTCCTGGTGGACCTGAGGGGCTGACGAGGCGCCGCTTCGGCATCAGGAGTACGTACGGTGAGGCAGAATCGGCTCAGGACGTTCATACGGAGCGGCCAAAAGCTTCACAGAACGCCCGCCGCAGAGCCACCCGTACGTACCGCACACCTGAAGGCCCCATGCCGCCCACGCTCGCCTCGCTCGTCCACCACTCGGCGCTCAAGCTCACCGTGCGCGCGGGCGAGGAACGCCTGGACACACCCGTCCGCTGGGCCCACGTCAGCGAGCTCGCCGACCCCGTCCCCTACATGGAGGGCGGCGAGCTCCTGCTCATCACCGCCCTCAAGCTGGACGCCGAGGACCCCGAGGCGATGCGGCGGTACGTCAAGCGGCTCGTCGGCGCCGGCGTCGTCGGCCTCGGCTTCGCGGTCGGCGTCAACTACGACGACGTGCCGCAGGCCCTGGTCGACGCCGCCCAGAGCGAGGGCCTGCCCCTGCTCGCGGTCCCGCCGCGCACCCCGTTCATCGCCATCAGCAAGGCCGTCTCCGCGGCCATCGCCGCCGACCAGTACCGCGCCGTCACCTCCGGCTTCGCCGCCCAGCGCGAACTCACCAAGCAGGCCCTGAACGAAGGCCCCGAGGGCCTCCTCGCCGTCCTCGCCGCCCAGGTCGACGGCTGGGCCGCCCTCTACGACGCGTCCGGCGCCGTCGTCGCCGCCGCGCCCGAATGGGCCGGCCGCCGCGCCGCCCGCCTCACCCCCGACGTGGAACGGCTGCGGGAGCGGCCCGCGCCCGCCAGCGCCGTCGTCGCCTCCGGCAGCGACGACCGCATCGAACTGCACTCCATCGGCACCGGCCGCGGACCGCGCGCCGCGCTCGCCGTCGGCACCGCCGCCACCCTCGGCACCGCCGAGCGCTACGCCCTGCACTCCGCGATCGCCCTCCTCACCCTCACCACCGAGCGCTCCCGCGCCCTGCACGCCGCCGAGCAGCGCATCGGCTCCGCCGTGCTCCGGATGCTGCTCGCCGGCGAACCCGACCACGCGCGAGCCGTCGCCGGCGGCCTGTACGGGGCGCTGCTCGACGCGCCGTTCCGCATGGTGCTCGCCGAGGCCGTCGCACCGCCGCCCACCGGGGTCGCGGCGAGCGGCGACACCCCGGCCGGCACGGCCGCACTCCTCGCGGAAGCCGTCACCGGCGCCGGCGAGGACCCCCTCTCCGCACTCGCCGACATCGTGGAGTCCGCCGCCGCGCGGGCCGGCGAGGCGGTGCTCGTCGTGCCCGACGGCGGTCGGCTCGTGCTACTCGCCGCCGACGGGGGCGCGGCCGTCGAGGCGTGCGTGCGGTACGCGGAGGCGCTGGAGGCCATGCGGGCCGAGGCGGTGCGCGCCGAGGGGTCGACGGGGGAGGAGCCCGTGATCGGCTTCTCCGCGCCGTCCGGGCCGATCGCCGCCGCCGGCGCCTTCAAACAGGCCGAACAGGCCCTGTCCGTCGCCCGCCGGCGCGGCCGCATCCTCGTCGAGCACGAGGACGTCGTCGCCGGGTCCGTGCTGCCGCTGCTGGCCGACGACGCGGTGCTGGCGTTCGCGGACGGGCTCCTGCGGGCCCTGCGCGACCACGACGCGACGGGCCGCGGCGATCTCGTCGCCTCGCTGCGGGCCTGGCTGTCCCGGCACGGCCAGTGGGACGCGGCGGCCGCCGATCTCGGCGTCCACCGCCACACCCTGCGCTACCGCATGCGCCGCGTCGAGGAGATCCTCGGCCGCTCCCTCGACGACCCGGACGTCCGCATGGAGCTGTGGCTCGCGCTGAAGGCGACCGGTTCGTAGTCGCCTGCGGGCCGGTGGGGGCTGGTCGCGCCCCGCGGCGGAGCCGCTGATGTCACAGCCCCGCGCCCCTGAGATGCATGGCGCTTCGCGCCGCATCTCCCCGATCAAGGCGCGGGGCGCCTTTCATCGGGGGAAGGCGCGGCGAAGCCGCTGTCTTCCAGGGGCGCGGGGAACTGCGCGACCAGCCCCCACCGGCCCGCAGCGGCCGACGCACGGAGACCACCAACGGCGCGTTCGCCATTCCGTCGAACCAAGCAACCCGCACACTCCACCCCGGCCAACAAGATCCCGCCCGGCGGAGCCCTACCGTGGGCACATCACCCCCGTTCACGGAAAGGCCGGTACACGACCCATGACCGCCACCCACGCCTTCTGGCTCGCCGGCCGCCAGGCCACCGGCACCGAGACGTTCGACGTCACCAACTCCTACGACAACCGCGTCGTGGGCACCGTCTCCATCGCCACCGAGGCCCAGGTCGAGGAGGCCGTCGCGGCCGCCCACGCCGTCGTGGACGAGTTCGCCGCCACCCCGGCCCACGTCCGTGCCACCGCCCTGGACCACGTGGCGAAGCGCCTGGCCGAGCGCACCGAGGAGCTCGCGCAGCTGATCTCGGCCGAGAACGGCAAGCCGATCAAGTGGGCCCGCGGCGAGGTCGGCCGTGCCGTCTCCGTGTTCCGCTGGGCCGCCGAGGAGGCCCGCCGCTTCAACAGCGGTGAGGCCCAGCGCCTGGACACCGACGGTGGCGGCGTCGGCCGGCTCGCGCTCACCCGCCGCATCCCCAAGGGCGTCGTCCTGGGCATCGCGCCGTTCAACTTCCCGCTGAACCTGAGCGCCCACAAGGTCGCCCCGGCCATCGCCGTCGGTGCCCCCATCATCCTCAAGCCGGCCCCGTCCACCCCGATCTCCTCCCTCGTCCTGGGCGAGATCCTGGCCGAGACCGACCTGCCGGCCGGCTCCTGGTCCGTCCTGACCGTGCCGAACGACCGGATGCCCGCCCTCGTCCAGGACGAGCGCCTCCCGGTCATCTCCTTCACCGGCTCCGACAAGGTCGGCTTCGCCATCCAGGAGTCGGTGCCGCACAAGCACTGCACCCTGGAGCTCGGCGGCAACGCCGCGGCCGTCGTCCTCGGCGACTGGTCCTCCGAGGAGGACCTGGACTGGGCGGCGACCCGCATCGCCACCTTCTCCAACTACCAGGGCGGCCAGTCCTGCATCTCCGTGCAGCGCGTCATCGCCGACGCCACCGTGTACGACCGGCTGCTGCCGAAGATCGTCGCGGCCGTCGAGGCGCAGGTCACCGGTGACCCGACCGACGACGCCACGGACGTCGGCCCGCTCGTCGACGAGAACGCCGCCAAGCGCGTCGAGTCCTGGGTCGACGAGGCCGTCGCGGCCGGCGCCAAGCTGCTCGCCGGCGGCAAGCGCGAGGGCGCCTCGTACGCCCCGACCGTCCTCACCGAGCTGCCCGAGGACGTCACCCTGGCCCGCGCCGAGGTCTTCGGCCCGGTCCTCACGGTCGCGAAGGTCGACGGCGAGGCCGAGGCGTTCGCCGCGGTCAACGACTCGGACTTCGGCCTCCAGGCGGGTGTCTTCACCCACGACCTGCAGACCGCGTTCCGCGCCCACCGCGCCCTCGAGGTCGGCGGCGTGATCATCGGCGACGTCCCGTCCTACCGCGCCGACCAGATGCCGTACGGCGGCGCCAAGAAGTCCGGCGTCGGCCGCGAGGGCGTCAAGTACGCGATGGACGACTACACCTACGAGCGCGTCCTGGTCCTGACGGGCCTCGCCCTCTAGCAGCCCCTGAGCAGCCCGTACGGGCGCACGCCGACGCGCGCGCCCGTACGGACCGAGACCGACGGCCGGAGCCCACTGTGCGGGGGCTTCGGCCGTCCTCGCGTTCCGGGGCGGCCCGCGCGGCTAGCTCCGGCCCGTGGCCGAGCCGAAGCCGAGCCACGTGTGCCGGTTGCCCCACCAGCACCAGCCGACCTTCGGGGCGCCGCGCCGCTCCCGTCCGTCCCGCCCCGTGCCGTTGCTGATCCAGATGGCCGGCGTACGGGCGTCCAGGACTCCGTTCGGCTTGCGCAGCCGTGAGCCGATGGTCATGAAGCAGTGATTGCGCTCCAGGACCTCCGGCCGCTGGAGCACCCAGTGGATGCCCTCGCTGAGCACCAGCGGCGTACGGCCCTCCGCCGCGAGGGCGGGAAGGGCCTCCTCCGGACTCCAGTCGGCCATCCGGTCGCCCCGGTCCACGCCGCTGACCACGTACAGCGGCGCGTCCGGCAGACCGGCGGCCTCGCCCGGCGCGAAGTCGTCGACGTCCGCCATGTCGACGACGACGAAGCCCGGCTTGTCCTCGTGGCGCAGCAGCGGGGCGAGGGCCGAGGCCGGAACGCGGTCCGGATGGACGGCGAGCAGGGCGTCACCCCCGGCACTGTCCGCGGCACCCGCGGCGAACGCGCGCAGCTCGCCCGCGGCGATCCCCGCGAGCTCGTGCACCCCGAGTGCGATCAGGCGCTCGGCCTGGACGGCGAGCGGTGGGAGAGCGGTCACGGTCGCGGTGTCGGTCTCTTCGGTTTCGGTTTCGGTTTCGGACACGGTGGTTCCCCTGACGTGCGGTACGGACCGTGGACGCCGGGGAGAACGCGGGCCCGCGCCCGAAGGTTCCCGACTCCCGCGGCTCCGTTTGACGGCGTCCCCCGTCCGGCGTAGGCCGGGAACAGGGGGAACCATCCGCGGAGTCGGAGAGGAGTCCCGTCATGCTCGGCGAGACGATAGGTGAGGAACAGGGGCGGACGACAGGGATGCGGGTGCTGTCCACGGACGGCGGCCACCCCGTCACCGAGGCGTCCTTCCAGGCGAGCGGCACCCTTCTCGGGGTCGAGATCCAGGACACCGGCACGTACGAGTCGGTCCTGCGCCCCGACGGCACCCTCTGGGGCGAGGGACAGGGCTTCAACATGACCAAGGACGGCGAGACGGTCACCTGGCACGGCTCCGGTGTGGGCCGCTTCGTCGACGGTGGCGCGGTCGAATGGCGCGGTGCGATCTTCTTCGAGACCGCCGCCACGAAGTTCGAACGGCTCAACACCGTTGCCGGCGTCTTCGAGTTCCGCGTAGAGGCCGACGGCAAGGCCGCCGCCAAGCTGTACGAGTGGAAGTAGGGCGTACCGAGGCGTCCTGAGGAGCCGCGCCCACCCCGCCGCCGGGGGCCCGCACCCGTCCCGCCGTCTTTCCGAACCACCGGAAATCGGGTACTACGGTCGAGTAGCCACAAGCCCCCGACGAGCGGCGAGGTGAGCTCCGCATGACCGCATCCACCGACCGGCCCAAGGTCTCCGAGCGCGAGGCACGGCAGGTCGCCGAGGCCGCCCGCGAGCAGGGCTGGCGCAAACCCAGCTTCGCCAAGGAGCTCTTCCTCGGCCGGTTCCGCCTCGACCTCATCCATCCGCACCCGGTGCCCGCCGACGAGGACGTGCGGCGCGGCGAGGCGTTCCTCGCCGAACTGCGCGCCTTCTGCGAGACCGAGGTCGACCCGGCGCGCATCGAACGCGAGGCCCGCATCCCCGACGAGACGATCGAGGGGCTCAAGCGGCTCGGCGCGCTCGGCATGAAGATCGACCCACAGTACGGCGGCCTCGGCCTCACCCAGGTGCACTACAACAAGGCGCTCGCCCTCGTCGGCTCCGTGTCCCCGGCGATCGGCGCCCTGCTCTCCGCGCACCAGTCCATCGGCGTACCGCAGCCGGTGAAGACCTTCGGCACCCAGGAGCAGAAGGAGCGCTACCTGCCGCGCTGCGCCCGCACCGACATCAGCGCCTTCCTCCTCACCGAGCCCGACGTCGGCTCCGACCCGGCCCGGCTCGCCACCAGCGCGGTGCCCGACGGCGACGACTACGTCCTCGACGGCGTGAAGCTGTGGACCACGAACGGCGTCGTCGCCGACCTCCTCGTCGTCATGGCCCGCGTCCCCGCCTCCGAGGGCCACAAGGGCGGCATCACCGCGTTCGTCGTCGAGGCCGGCTCCGAGGGCATCACCGTCGAGAACCGCAACGCCTTCATGGGCCTGCGCGGCATCGAGAACGGCGTCACCCGCTTCCACCAGGTCCGCGTCCCCGCCGACCAGCGCATCGGCCCCGAGGGCGCCGGCCTCAAGATCGCCCTCACCACGCTCAACACGGGCCGGCTCTCGCTGCCCGCCATGTGCGTCGGCGCCGGCAAGTGGTGCCTGAAGATCGCCCGCGAATGGTCGGCGGTGCGCGAGCAGTGGGGCCGGCCCGTCGCGCTCCACGAGGCCGTCGGCGCGAAGATCAGCTACATCGCCGCCACCACGTTCGCCCTCGAGGCCGTCCTCGACCTCTCCTCCCAGATGGCCGACGAGAACCGCAACGACATCCGCATCGAGGCCGCCCTCGCCAAGCTCTACGGCTCCGAGGCCGCCTGGCGGATGGCCGACGAACTCGTCCAGATCCGCGGCGGCCGAGGCTTCGAGACCGCCGAGTCCCTCGCCGCCCGCGGCGAACGCGCCGTTCCCGCCGAGCAGCTCCTGCGCGATCTGCGCATCAACCGCATCTTCGAGGGCTCCACCGAGATCATGCACCTGCTCATCGCCCGCGAGGCCGTCGACGCCCACCTCTCCGTCGCCGGCGACCTCATCGACCCCGACACCTCCCTCACCGACAAGGCGAAGGCGGGTGCCAAGGCCGGCGGCTTCTACGCCCGCTGGCTGCCCAAACTCGTCGCCGGCCCAGGCCAACTCCCCAACTCCTACGGTGAGTTCGGCGACCTCGCGACCCATCTGCGGTACGTGGAACGCGCGGCCCGCAAGCTCGCCCGCTCCACCTTCTACGCCATGTCCCGCTGGCAGGGCCGCATGGAGACCAAACAGGGCTTCCTCGGCCGGATCGTCGACATCGGCGCCGAACTCTTCGCCATGAGCGCCGCCTGCGTCCGCGCCGAACACCTCCGCGCCACCGGCCCGCACGGCCGCGAGGCCCACCAGCTCGCCGACGCCTTCTGCCGCCAGGCCCGTATCCGCGTCGACGAACTCTTCGCCCGCCTGTGGACGAACACCGACGACAACGACCGAAAGGTCGTCAGGGCCGTCCTTGACGGCGCCTACACCTGGCTGGAGGAGGGGGTCATCGACCCGAGCGGCGAAGGCCCCTGGATCGCCGACGCCACACCCGGACCCAGCAAGCGGGAGAACGTCCACCGGCGCATCCCCTGACCGACGGTCCGACAAGTCGGGGCGCCCTGTCGGACTCACAGGTGACGCGCGCAAGAATGGGGGAATGACCGAAAGCCCCTCGCCCCTCGCGGACCCTCACCTCGTCTTCGACCCCGCACCCGCCGAAGGACCCCGCGACATCGTCGTCCTGGGTTCGACGGGGTCGATCGGCACGCAGGCGATCGACCTCGTGCTGCGCAACCCGGACCGGTTCCGGGTCACCGCGCTCAGTGCCGCGGGCGGCCGCGTCGCCCTGCTCGCCGAGCAGGCCCACCGGCTGCGCGTCCGCACGGTCGCCGTGGCCCGCGAGGACGTCGTGCCCGCGCTGCGCGAGGCGCTCGCCGCGCAGTACGGGCCCGGGGAGCCGCTGCCGGAGATCCTGGCCGGACCGGACGCCGCCACCGAGATCGCGGGCCGCGGCGACTGCCACACCGTCCTCAACGGCATCACCGGCTCCATCGGCCTCGCGCCGACCCTCGCCGCCCTGGAGGCGGGCCGCACCCTCGCCCTCGCCAACAAGGAGTCGCTGATCGTCGGCGGCCCGATCGTCAAGCGGATCGCGAAGCCCGGCCAGATCATCCCGGTCGACTCCGAGCACGCCGCCCTCTTCCAGGCCCTCGCCGCCGGCACCCGCGCCGACGTCCGCAAGCTCGTCGTCACCGCCTCCGGCGGCCCCTTCCGCGGCCGGACCAAGGCCGACCTCGCGAACGTCACGGTCGAGGACGCCCTCGCGCACCCCACCTGGGCGATGGGCCCGGTCATCACGATCAACTCGGCGACGCTGGTCAACAAGGGACTGGAGGTCATCGAGGCGCACCTCCTCTACGACATCCCCTTCGACCGCATCGAGGTCGTCGTCCACCCCCAGTCCTACGTCCACTCCATGGTCGAGTTCGTCGACGGCTCCTCGCTCCTCCAGGCGACCCCGCCCGACATGCGCGGCCCCATCGCCATCGGCCTCGGCTGGCCCGAGCGCATCCCCGACGCCGCCCCCGCCTTCGACTGGACCCAGGCGTCGAGCTGGGAGTTCTACCCGCTCGACAACGACGCGTTCCCGTCCGTCGGGCTCGCCCGGCACGTGGGGGAGCTCGCGGGCACGGCCCCGGCGGTGTTCAATGCCGCCAACGAGGAGTGCGTGGACGCCTTCCTGAAGGGCGCCCTGCCGTTCAACGGGATCATGGAGACCGTCACCCGGGTCGTGCACGAACACGGCACACCCGGAACGGGAACTTCCCTGACCGTCGCGGACGTCCTCGAAGCGGAGACCTGGGCACGCGCCCGGGCCCGTGAACTGACGACGAAGGACCAGGCAGCCGCGGAGGCTCGTGCATGACGACCTTGATGATGATCCTCGGCATCCTCGTCTTCGTGGTGGGCCTGCTCGTCTCCATCGCCTGGCACGAGCTGGGCCACCTGTCGACGGCCAAGCTCTTCGGCATCCGTGTGCCCCAGTACATGGTCGGCTTCGGCCCCACCATCTGGTCGCGCAAGAAGGGCGAGACCGAGTACGGCATCAAGGCCATCCCGCTCGGCGGCTACATCCGCATGATCGGCATGTTCCCGCCCGGCGAGGACGGCCGGATCGAGGCCCGCTCGACCTCCCCGTTCCGCTCGATGGTCGAGGACGCCCGCGCGGCGGCCTTCGAGGAGGTGCGGCCCGGCGACGAGACCCGGCTCTTCTACACGCGCAAGCCGTGGAAGCGCGTGATCGTGATGTTCGCCGGCCCGTTCATGAACCTGATCCTCGCGGTCGCGCTGTTCTTCGTCGTGCTCATGGGCTTCGGCATCACCCAGCAGACGAACGTGGTCGAGTCCGTCTCGCCCTGCGTCATCAAGGCCAGCGCCGAGCGCGACACCTGCAAGAAGACCGACGACGCCTCCCCGGCCAAGGCCGCGGGCCTCCAGGCGAAGGACAAGATCGTGTCCTTCAACGGAGTCACGACGGACAAGTGGAACACGCTGTCCGACGAGATCCGCAAGAGCGCCGGCAAGACCGTCCCGATCGTCGTCGAGCGCGACGGACACCTCAAGACCCTGACCGCGCACATCGCCACCAACCAGGTGGCGAAGAAGGACTCCAGCGGCCAGGTCGTCGACGGCTACGTGAAGGCCGGCTTCCTCGGCTTCACCGCCGCCACCGGCGTCGTCCACCAGGACTTCGGCGACTCCGTGAGCTGGATGGGCGACCGGGTCGGCGACGCCGCCGACTCCATCGTCGCCCTCCCGGCGAAGATCCCGGCCCTGTGGGACGCCGCGTTCGGCGACGGCCCGCGCGAGCAGGACTCCCCGATGGGCGTCGTCGGCGCGGCCCGCGTCGGCGGTGACATCGCCGCCCTCGACATCCCCGCCACGCAGAAGCTGGCGATGTCGCTGATGCTGGTCGCGGGCTTCAACCTGTCGCTGTTCCTCTTCAACATGCTGCCGCTGCTCCCGCTCGACGGCGGGCACATCGCGGGAGCCCTGTGGGAGGCCCTGCGGCGGAACGTGGCGAAGGTCTTCCGGCGTCCCGACCCGGGCCCCTTCGATGTAGCGAAGCTCATGCCCGTGGCCTACGTGGTGGCCGGAATCTTCGTCTGCTTCACCATCCTGGTGCTGATCGCCGACGTCGTTAATCCGGTGAAAATCTCCTGATCACGCACGCTTCATGACGCCCGGGTCCCCTGTGGGCCCGGGCGTCCACCTTTGGGTGGTGTAAAGGGGCGCGATGTGCTGGGGGCCCGGCCGGTGACGTAATCTCGGAAACCTGGGACTCGATCCACACCTTGGGGTTGCACAGCAGATGACTGCGATTTCACTCGGCATGCCGGACGTACCGACCAAGCTCGCCGAGCGGCGCAAGAGCCGGCAGATCCAGGTCGGCACCGTGGCCGTCGGCGGCGACGCCCCGGTCTCCGTCCAGTCGATGACGACGACGCGTACGTCCGACATCGGCGCGACCCTCCAGCAGATCGCCGAGCTCACCGCGTCCGGCTGCCAGATCGTCCGGGTGGCCTGCCCCACGCAGGACGACGCCGACGCGCTGCCGATCATCGCCCAGAAGTCGCAGATCCCCGTGATCGCCGACATCCACTTCCAGCCGAAGTACGTCTTCGCGGCCATCGAGGCCGGCTGCGCCGCGGTCCGGGTCAACCCGGGCAACATCAAGCAGTTCGACGACAAGGTCAAGGAGATCGCCCAGGCGGCGAACGACCACGGCACCCCGATCCGCATCGGTGTGAACGCGGGCTCCCTGGACCGCCGACTGCTCCAGAAGTACGGCAAGGCCACCCCCGAGGCGCTCGTCGAGTCCGCCCTTTGGGAGGCGTCCCTCTTCGAGGAGCACGGCTTCCGCGACATCAAGATCTCGGTCAAGCACAACGACCCCGTGGTCATGGTCAACGCGTACCGGCTGCTCGCCGAGAAGTGCGACTACCCCCTCCACCTGGGCGTCACCGAGGCCGGTCCCGCGTTCCAGGGCACGATCAAGTCCGCCGTCGCGTTCGGCGCGCTGCTCTCCGAGGGCATCGGCGACACCATCCGCGTCTCCCTGTCGGCCCCGCCGGTCGAGGAGATCAAGGTGGGCAACCAGATCCTGGAGTCGCTGAACCTGAAGCCCCGCCGCCTGGAGATCGTCTCCTGCCCGTCCTGCGGACGCGCCCAGGTCGACGTCTACAAGCTCGCCGAGGAGGTCACGGCCGGCCTCGACGGCATGGAGGTCCCGCTCCGCGTCGCCGTCATGGGCTGCGTCGTGAACGGTCCGGGCGAGGCCCGCGAGGCCGACCTCGGCGTCGCCTCCGGCAACGGCAAGGGCCAGATCTTCGTCAAGGGCGAGGTCATCAAGACCGTCCCCGAGTCCAAGATCGTGGAGACCCTCATCGAGGAAGCCCTCAAGATCGCGGAGCAGATGGAGAAGGACGGCGTGGCCTCCGGCGAGCCGACGGTAGCCATCGCGGGCTGACCCGGCTCGGGCCGACCTGGCCGCGTCAGCGTCTGCGGGGTCCTGCCTCGCGGGCGGGTGCGGCCCGGTGGGGCTTCTCGCGCCCCGCGGCGGAGTCGCACATCGAGACAGCCCCGCGCCCCTGAAATGCAGACCCCTCGGGCCGCATTTCCCCGACGGCAAGCGCCCCTGAGATCGCGCACGAAGTGCGCATCTCCAGGGGCGCGGGGAACTGCGTGACCAGCCCCCACCGGCCCGAACCCGCCACACAAGGACGCCCGGCGGACGCGAAGGCGGATCCCGCTCAGCCGAGACCCCGGGTACAGTCGGAGACCCTCGCACCCCCAGCAAGATGAGGCCCCGTGCTGACCCAGACCACCACCCGGGTCCTCGAACCGAGTGACCTGGACGCCGCCCTCGCCGTGCTCGACCGCGACCCCGTCGCGAACGCCTTCGTGACGGCCCGCGTCCGCATCGCCGGCCTCGACCCCTGGCGGCTCGGCGGAGAGATGTGGGGCTGGTACGAGGACGGCATGCTCCAGTCCCTGTGCTACGCGGGCGCCAACCTCGTCCCGATCTGCGCCACGGAGCGCGCCGTCCGCGGATTCGCCGACCGCGCCCGCCGCGCCGGCCGCCGCTGCTCCTCCATCGTGGGCCCGGCCGAGCCCACCGCCCGCCTGTGGCAGCTGCTCGAACCCAGCTGGGGCCCGGCCCGCGAGGTCCGCTCCCACCAGCCGCTCATGGTCACCGACCGGATGCCCGCCGACGTCACCCCGGACCCGTACGTCCGCCGCGTCCGCAAGGACGAGATGGACACGATCATGCCGGCGTGCGTGGCGATGTTCACCGAGGAGGTCGGCGTCTCCCCGCTGGCCGGCGACGGCGGACTGCTCTACCAGGCCCGGGTCGCCGAACTGGTCGGATCCGGCCGCTCCTTCGCCCGCCTCGACGAGCACGGCAAGGTCGTCTTCAAGGCCGAGATCGGCGCCGCGACCGACGACGCCTGCCAGATCCAGGGCGTCTGGGTCGCCCCCGAGTACCGCGGCCGCGGCCTCGCCGCCCCCGGCATGGCGGCCGTCCTGCGCTACGCGCTCGCCGACGTCGCCCCCGTCGTCAGCCTCTACGTGAACGACTTCAACACCCCGGCCCGCGCCGCGTACCGCCGCGTGGGATTCCAGGAGGTCGGAGCGTTCATGAGCGTCCTGTTCTAGGAGCACGGCACCCCGGGTACGCTCCGGGCATGCCGCACCGGAACCGCACGGACGACACCGTCACCATCGGCCACCTCGACCTGAGGAGCCGCGTCGACGAGGCCCTCGCCGTCCAGGCCCACGCCTTCGGACTCAGCGACGACGAGATCGCCGTCCGCCGGCAGATCGTGCTGCGGCACATGACCTACCCGGGCGCCCGCGCCCTCGGCGCGACCACCGAGAGCGGCCGCCTCGTCGGCTTCGTCTACGGCATGCCCAACGACCGCCTGCACTGGTGGTCCACCGTCGTCGAGCCGTACCTGCGCGCCCGCGGCACCGAGGACTGGCTCGACGACTCCTTCGTCATCACCGAGCTGCACGTCCACCCCGGCTACCAGAACCGCGGCATCGGCCGCACCCTCATCACCACGATCACCGACACCGCGCTCCAGCCCCGCTCGATCCTCTCCGCGATCGACCACGAGAGCCCGGCCCGCGGCCTGTACCGCTCCCTCGGCTACGAGGACCTCGCCCGCCAGGTCGTCTTCCCGAGCGCCCCGAAGCCGTACGCGGTCATGGGCGCCCCCCTGCCGCTGCGGCGCAACACCTAACCGATTTCCGGCGGCGGCGGGCCCCCGGCTAACCTCCAGGGACCACCCTTTCGCAGCAGGAGTCACAAATCATGGCCAAGGTCCAGGTCCAGCGCATGTCCCGGTTGATGGTGAAGACCCTGCGCGACGACCCGGCGGACGCCGAGGTGCTGAGCCACAAGCTCCTCGTCCGCGCCGGTTACGTGCGCCGCACCGCCGCGGGCGTCTGGTCCTGGCTGCCGCTCGGCCGCAAGGTGTACGCCAACGTCGAGCGCGTCATCCGCGAGGAGATGGACGCCATCGGCGCCCAGGAGGTCCTGCTCCCCGCCCTGCTGCCCAAGGAGCCCTACGAGGCGACCGGCCGCTGGGAGGAGTACGGCGCCGAGCTGTTCCGCCTCAACGACCGCAAGGGCGGTGACTATCTCCTCGGCCCGACCCACGAGGAGATCTTCACCCAGCTCGTCAAGGACCAGTGCACGTCCTACAAGGACCTGCCCGTGATCCTCTACCAGATCCAGACCAAGTACCGCGACGAGGCCCGCCCCCGCGCCGGCATCCTGCGCGGCCGTGAGTTCCAGATGAAGGACTCCTACTCCTTCGACCTGGAGGACGAGGGCCTGGCCCGGTCCTACGCGCTGCACCGCGCCGCCTACCAGCGCATCTTCGAGCGCCTCGGCCTCGACTACCGCATCTGCGCCGCCACCGCCGGCGCCATGGGCGGCTCCAAGTCCGAGGAGTTCCTCGCCCCGGCCGCCGCCGGCGAGGACACCTTCGCCGACTGCCCGAACTGTGAGTACGCGGCGAACACCGAGGCCGTCTCCTTCGAGCTGAAGGCCGTGGACGCGGCCGGCGTGCCCGCGCTCGAGGAGATCCCCACCCCGGACACCCCCACCATCGAGACGCTCGCCGCGCACCTCGGCGTCGAGGCCTCCGCCACCCTCAAGAACCTCCTCGTGAAGGTCGACGGCGAGATCGTCGCCGTCGGCGTCCCCGGCGACCGCGAGGTCGACATGGACAAGGTCGAGGCCCACTTCGCCCCGGCCACCGTCGAGCTGGTCACCGCCGAGGACTTCACCGACCGCCCCGACCTCGTGCGCGGCTACGTCGGCCCGCAGGGCCTGGAGAAGGTCCAGTACCTCGCCGACCCCCGCGTCGCCCCCGGCACCTCCTGGATCACCGGCGCCAACAAGGAAGGCACGCACGCGAAGAACGTCGTCGCGGGCCGTGACTTCGAGGTCGACGCCTACGTCGACGTCGTGGTCGTCCAGGAAGGCGACCCGTGCCCCAACTGCGGCACCGGCCTCAAGCTGGACCGCGCCATCGAGATCGGCCACATCTTCCAGCTCGGCCGCAAGTACGCCGACGCCTTCCAGCTCGACGTCCTCGGCCAGAACGGCAAGCCGGTCCGCGTCACGATGGGCTCCTACGGCATCGGCGTCTCCCGTGCCGTCGCCGCGCTCGCCGAGCAGCACGCCGACGACAAGGGCCTCGTCTGGCCCGCCGAGATCGCCCCGGCCGACGTCCACGTCGTCGCCGCCGGCAAGGCGCTCCAGACCGAGCTGGCCCTCGAGGTCTCCGACAAGCTGGCCGCCGCCGGTGTCCGCGTGCTGGTCGACGACCGCCCCGGCATCTCGCCCGGCGTCAAGTTCACCGACTCCGAGCTCATCGGTGTCCCGCAGATCCTGGTCGCGGGCCGCCGCAGCGCCGACGGCATCGTCGAGCTCAAGGACCGCCGCACGGGCGAGCGCGAGGAGCTGACGGTCGACGAAGCCGTCGCCCGCCTGACCTCCGCCTGACCCTGCCGGAACCGTTCCTGGCGGCTTCCGAAGGGGCGTGACCCCTTTCGTCGCCGGGTGCGGGTCCGTCGTGGCTGGTCGCGCAGTTCCCCGCGCCCCTGGAGGCGAGCGGCTTCGCCGCTCAGCCTCTATCGGGGAAATGCGACCCGAAGGGTCTGCATTTCAGGGGCGCGGGGAACTGCGCGACCAGCCACGACGGCGCTGAGGCCGTCGACGCTCCGCCAGCGGCAATTCGGTGTACGGGCCCGGTCGGCGCAGCCTATGGTCGCGCCATGCCCGAACTGCAGCCCCTGCGAGCTGACCACGCGGTCGCCCTGCTCAGCTTCGAACGCGACAACCGCGCGTTCTTCGCGCAGAGCGTCCCCGACCGCGGCGACACCTACTTCGAGGAGTTCGCCGCCCGCCACGCGGCGAACCTCGCCGAGCAGACCGAGGGCACGGCCCACATGCACGTCCTGGTCACCGCCGAAGGCGAGATCATCGGCCGCTTCAATCTGTACGACCCGGCCGACGGCAGCGCCGAACTCGGCTTCCGGCTGGCCGAGCACGCCACGGGCAAGGGCCTGGCCACCGAAGCGGTCCGCCGCCTGTTCACCCTGGCCCGCGAGGACTACCACCTCACCCGCGTCACCGCCGCGGCCGAACCGGAGAACCACGCCTCCCGCGCCGTCCTGCAGCGCACGGGCTTCCACGCCATCGGGACCACGACCCGCTCGGGCCGCCCCTGCGTCGCGTACGCCCGGACCCTGTAGCGGTCAGAGCCAGCCCGCGAACTCCAGCAGGTTCTCCGCGTCGCCGGGCCGGCCCACCCGCAGCGCCCGCACCCCGGACTCCACCGCGCGGAACAGCGTCCAGCCGCGCAGCCGCTCCTGGTCCACGTCGAGGGACTCGGCGAGCTTGCGCACACGCCGCCGGGTGATCGCCGGGCCGGACGGGGAGCCGATCAGGTCCTCGACGCGGTCGCGCACCAGACGGGCCAGATCGAAGGCGCACTCGCCGACCACCGGGTCCGGGCCGATCGCCAGCCACGGCACCCGCTCACCCGCGAGCACCTTGCTCTGCCGGAACGTGCCGTGCAGCAGCCGCAGCTCCGGCGGCGCCGCCACCAGCTCGTCCCGGGCCGTGAGCGCCGCGTCCACCAGCGGCGCCACCTCGGGGAAGTCGTCGACCGTCGCCCGCATCAGCGTGGCCTGCCGGCCCGTGCGCTCGGGCACCGTCTCGCAGTTGCGGCCCGCCGGCGGATCGACCCAGAGCCGGCGCAGCGTGCCCGCCGCCTCCAGGAGCGCCTTGGCCTCCGGCAGCGTACGGACCGAGACCTCCGGGTGCAGCCGCTCCAGGAGCAGCGCGCCGTCGCTCGGGCCCGGGTCCAGGAGCCGCACCGCGCCGAGACCGTCCCAGTGGGTCAGCGCCGCGCGCTCCGCCTCCGGGCGGAACCTCTCGGGCGCCAGCTTCAGCACCGCCGGGGTGCCCTTGGCCGTCCGCACGTGCGCGACCAGGCTGCTGCGGCCGCCGGGCAGATGGATCCGTTCGACGTCGACCCCGCGCCGGGCCGCCGCCTCCTCCAGCAGGGTGCCGAGCCGGGCCAGCCACGCGGACGCCCCCTCGTCGCGCACCTCGCCGAGCGCGTTCACCAGGCGCGAAGGCGGTTCGAATGCCATGCGCGAGACTTTCCCTTCCGAAGACAGCTCAGGTACCGGGCGCCACCGACGATCCGGAGGCCGAGGCGGACGGCACCGCGGCCCGTTCGGTGAGCCCAGGGAAGGCTACGCTGCCGCCGCGCCACCGCACCGCACGGACCGCCGCCTCCCGCAGCGCATCGGCCGCGCCCCGGCGCCGGTCGCCGCTCGACGCCCGTACGAGATCCGAGTACACGCCCGCGACCTTGTCCTCGATGTCCGCGGCCAGGCGGGCCGCGGCGGCCGAGTCCGGCACCGGGAACGGCAGCGCGTACGCCCCGGCGGACTCCTCCGGCTTCGCGCCCAAGTCCCGTACCGTGCGCCGCAGTTCGTCCCTGCGCGCCCGATGCACGTCGTACGCGGCGCGGGCCTCGGAGCGCCGGCCCTCGCGGATCCGGCCGCCGACCACCCCGTACCCGTACACCGCCGCGTGCTCGGCGCGCAGCGCGGCCTGCACCGCCGCGAGCAGCCCGTCGTTCTCCGCCATGCCGGTCAGCCTTCCGTCAGCAGGTACGCGTGCGCGGCGCCGGCCGCCGCCACCGAGGCGAGCAGCCGAGCGAGCTCGGCCGGGGCGTCCACGAGCGCGGCCAGACGCCGGTCCGACAGCTCGCGCTCGGCCGCCGCGAGCGCCTTGAGGACGTCCTTCTCGGCGACCGGGCTCGCCGTCGGCGCGGGCGCGCCCGCCATCCGGCTCGGCACGGCCGCCCCGCCGAACGCCTGCACGTGCCGCTCGGTCTCGGCCCGCAGCGGCCCGAGCCGCCCCGCGAGCCCGGGGCGGGCGGTGAGGGCGTCGTCGTAGCGGCCGAGCAGGTCCGCGCTGTCCCGCGCCGCCTGCGTCCGCATCCGCCGCTCCTGCGAGACGGACGGCGCGCCGCTGCCGCCCTCAGTGCCGTCACCGCCGCCCGAGCACGCGGTCAGCAGGGCGCTCGCCCCGGCCAGCGAGGCGAGCAGAGTCCTACGGCGTGGCCCGGGCGGGACCTGGGGGATGTGCGGCACGGCGGACGTCCTCGGCGGGAAGACCGGAAAGAGCTCCGGAAACGATTCGGCAGTATGAGCGATGGGTGACGCGAAGATCACCGTACCTTCGGCCCCCGCCCGGTGGACGGCAACACCCCCCTGGACCGGATACCCTTTGACCTGACGCGCAAGGATTGTCAGCGACCACAACAGCACACGCGGCCGAGGAGTCACCCGGATGAGCACCACCCAGAACGAGAGGCTGCGGGAACTACTGGAACCGCTCGTCAGCTCACAGGGGCTCGATCTCGAAGAGATCGAAGTGGCCTCGGTCGGACGCAAGCGGGTGCTGCGCGTCGTCGTGGACTCCGAGGAAGGCGCCGATCTGGACGCCGTCGCCGATGTGAGCCGCGCGCTCTCGGCGAAGCTCGACGAGACCGATGTGATGGGCGACGGAGAGTACGAGCTCGAGGTCGGCACGCCCGGCGCCGAGCGCGCGCTCACCGAGCACCGCCACTACGTCCGCGCGACGGACCGCCTCGTGAAGTTCACGCTGACCGACGGCGGCGAAGTGACCGCGCGCATCCTCCAGGTGGACGACGAGGGTCTCGACCTGGAGGTCCCGGGCGTGAAGGGCCGCAAGGCCACCGCCCGCAGGCTCGGCTTCACGGACATCGCCAAGGCGCGGGTCCAGGTCGAGTTCAACCGCAAGAACGCGAACGAAGACAAGAACGAAGAGGAGGCGTAGCCGTGGACATCGACATGAGTGCCCTGCGGGGTCTGGTCCGGGAGAAGGAGATCTCCTTCGATCTGCTGGTCGAGGCGATCGAATCGGCCCTCCTCATCGCCTATCACCGCACCGAGGGAAGCCGCCGCCACGCGCGCGTGAAGCTCGACCGCGAGAGCGGACACGTGACGGTCTGGGCGAAGGAGGACGCGGACGACCTGGAAGAGGGTCAGGAGCCGCGCGAGTTCGACGACACGCCCTCGGACTTCGGTCGTATCGCCGCCACGACCGCCAAGCAGGTCATCCTGCAGCGGCTGCGCGACGCCGAGGACGACGCGACGCTCGGCGAGTACGCCGGCCGCGAGGGCGACATCGTGATGGGCGTCGTCCAGCAGGGCCGCGACCCGAAGAACGTGCTGGTCGACATCGGCAAGCTCGAAGCCATCCTGCCGGTGCAGGAGCAGGTGCCGGGCGAGGAGTACCCGCACGGCATGCGCCTGCGCAGCTACGTCGTCCGGGTCGCCAAGGGGGTGCGCGGTCCGTCCGTGACGCTGTCGCGCACGCACCCGAACCTGGTCAAGAAGCTCTTCGCGCTCGAGGTGCCGGAGATCGCCGACGGGTCCGTCGAGATCGCCGCCATCGCCCGCGAGGCCGGCCACCGTACGAAGATCGCCGTCCGCTCCACCCGCAGCGGGCTCAACGCCAAGGGCGCCTGCATCGGCCCCATGGGCGGCCGTGTGCGCAATGTCATGGGCGAGCTCAACGGCGAGAAGATCGACATCGTCGACTGGTCCGACGACCCGGCCGACATGGTGGCCAACGCGCTGTCCCCGGCCCGCGTCTCGAAGGTCGAGATCGTGGACCTGGGCGCCCGCTCGGCCCGGGTGACGGTGCCCGACTACCAGCTCTCCCTCGCCATCGGCAAGGAGGGCCAGAACGCCCGGCTCGCGGCCCGGCTGACCGGCTGGCGCATCGACATCCGGCCGGACACCGAGCAGCCCGCACCGGGCGCCGGGGAATAAATCCGGGCGCTGTGCGCTTGGATCACGACAGAATGTAACGAGACAGCCGTTCGATTTTTCCCCCAAAGGGGTGAGGTCGGTACGGGGAGGTAGACTTAATCGTGTCTGGCCGGACGCACGTCGGCGCATGCCCTGAGCGAACCTGCGTGGGTTGCCGCGAGCGAGCGGCCAAGAGCGATCTGCTGCGGATCGTGGTCGTCGAGGGCGCGTGCGTCCCCGATGATCGCGGTACGCTGCCCGGCCGGGGTGCGTATCTGCACCCCGCCCAGGTCTGTTTCGACCAGGCGGTCCGCCGTCGGGCCTTCCAGCGGGCGTTCAAGGCCCCTGGACCGTTCGACACGGAGGCGCTGAGCCACCGGGTCGGACGGGCAACACCGTAAGAAGCGCCGCGCGGAACCTCCGCGCGGCCCTGGTACCCCGCGAGTTGGAAGTAGGTCGAGATTGCGATGAGCACTCGATGAGCACGCGATGAGTACGCCCATGAAGTAGCGACGGTCCGGCGTAACCCGGACCTAAAAGGAGCGAAGTGGCTAAGGTCCGGGTATACGAACTCGCCAAGGAGTTCGGTGTGGAGAGCAAGGTCGTCATGGCCAAGCTCCAGGAACTCGGTGAATTCGTCCGTTCGGCGTCCTCGACGATCGAGGCGCCGGTCGTGCGCAAGTTGACTGATGCCCTCCAGCAGGGCAATGGCGGCGGCAAGCCCGCCGCACGCAAGGCCGCGCCCGCGAAGCCCGCGGCGCCGCGTCCCACCCCTTCCCCCGCGCAGGCCGCGAAGCCTGCCGCGCCGCGCCCGCCGGCCCCCAAGCCGGCCGCCGCGGAGAAGCCCGCCGCCTCGGCCCCCGCGCCGGGTCCGCGGCCGGGTCCGAAGCCGGCCCCCAAGCCGGCCACGCCGGCTCCGGCCGCGCCCGAGTTCACGGCGCCCCCCGCGCCCCCCGCGGCTCCCGCCGCCCCGGCCGCCGGTGGTGCGCGTCCGGGTGCCCGTCCCGGTGCCCCGAAGCCCGGTGGCCGTCCGGCCCCCGGTCAGGGTGCCCAGGGTGGTCAGGGTCAGCGCGGCGACCGTCAGGGCGCCCCGCGTCCCGGCGGCCAGGGTGCGCCCCGTCCCGGTGGTGCCCGTCCCGCGGGCCCGCGTCCGGGCAACAACCCCTTCACGTCCGGCGGCTCCACCGGCATGGCGCGCCCGCAGGCGCCCCGTCCCGGCGGCGCCCCGCGTCCCGGCGGCCCCGGTGCCCCGGGCGGTCCGCGCCCCCAGGGTGCGGGTCAGGGCGGTCCCCGTCCGCAGGGTCAGGGCGGCGCCCGTCCGACCCCGGGCGGCATGCCCCGTCCGCAGGGCGGCGCGGCCGGTCCGCGTCCCGGCGGCGGCCCCGGTGGTAACCGTCCGAACCCCGGCATGATGCCGCAGCGCCCCGCAGCGGGCCCGCGTCCCGGCGGTGGCCCCGGTGGCCGCGGTCCGGGTGGCGGCGGTCGTCCGGGTGGCGGCGGCGGTCGTCCCGGTGGCGGCGGCTTCGCCGGCCGTCCCGGTGGCGGTGGCGGCGGCTTCGCGGGTCGTCCCGGTGGTCCCGGTGGCGGTGGCGGCGGCTTCGCCGGCCGTCCCGGCGGTGGCGGCGGTGGCCGTCCCGGCTTCGGCGGTCGTCCCGGTGGTCCGGGTGGCCGTGGTGGCACGCAGGGTGCGTTCGGCCGTCCCGGCGGGCCCGCCCGTCGTGGTCGCAAGTCGAAGCGTCAGAGGCGCCAGGAGTACGAGGCCATGCAGGCCCCGTCGGTGGGCGGCGTCATGCTGCCTCGCGGCAACGGACAGACCGTCCGCCTGTCGCGCGGTGCCTCGCTGACCGACTTCGCGGAGAAGATCGGCGCCAACCCGGCCTCGCTCGTCGCCGTGATGATGAACCTCGGCGAGATGGTCACTGCCACGCAGTCCGTCTCCGACGAGACCCTCCAGCTGCTCGCGGGCGAGATGAACTACGTCCTCGAGGTCGTCAGCCCGGAGGAGGAGGACCGCGAGCTGCTCGAGTCCTTCGACATCGAGTTCGGCGAGGACGAGGGCGGCGAGGACATGCTCATGTCCCGTCCGCCGGTCGTCACCGTCATGGGTCACGTCGACCACGGTAAGACCCGACTGCTCGACACCATCCGCAAGACGAACGTCGTCGCGGGCGAGGCCGGCGGTATCACGCAGCACATCGGTGCGTACCAGGTCACGACCGAGGTCAACGACGAAGAGCGTCGGATCACCTTCATCGACACCCCGGGTCACGAGGCGTTCACCGCCATGCGTGCCCGTGGTGCGAAGTCGACCGACATCGCGATCCTCGTGGTCGCGGCCAACGACGGCGTCATGCCCCAGACGGTCGAGGCGCTCAACCACGCCAAGGCCGCCGAGGTCCCGATCGTCGTCGCGGTCAACAAGATCGACGTCGAGGGTGCCGACCCGACCAAGGTGCGCGGTCAGCTGACCGAGTACGGCCTGGTGGCCGAGGAGTACGGCGGCGACACCATGTTCGTCGACATCTCCGCCAAGCAGGGTCTGAACATCGACTCCCTGCTCGAGGCCGTGGTCCTGACCGCGGACGCCTCGCTCGACCTGCGGGCCAACCCGGAGCAGGACGCGCAGGGTATTGCGATCGAGTCCCACCTCGACCGCGGTCGTGGTGCGGTGTCGACCGTCCTCGTCCAGCGAGGCACGCTGCGCATCGGCGACACCATGGTGGTCGGCGACGCGTACGGCCGCGTCCGGGCGATGCTCGACGACAACGGCAACAACGTGGAGGAAGCGGGTCCCTCGACCCCCGTCCTCGTGCTCGGTCTCACCAACGTGCCGGGTGCCGGCGACAACTTCCTGGTGGTCGACGAGGACCGTACGGCCCGTCAGATCGCCGAGAAGCGTGCCGCTCGCGAGCGCAACGCCAACTTCGCGCGCCGCGGCGTCCGGTTCTCCCTGGAGAACCTGGACGAGGCCCTCAAGGCCGGTCTGGTGCAGGAGCTCAACCTCATCATCAAGGGCGACGCGTCCGGTTCGGTGGAGGCTCTCGAGTCCTCGCTGCTCCAGCTCGACGTCGGTGAAGAGGTCGACATCCGTGTCCTGCACCGCGGTGTGGGTGCGGTCACCGAGTCCGACATCAACCTGGCGACCGGCTCCGACGCCATCGTCATCGGCTTCAACGTCCGGGCAGCCGGCCGTGCGCAGCAGATGGCGGAGCGCGAGGGTGTCGACGTCCGGTACTACTCGGTGATCTACCAGGCCATCGAGGAGATCGAGGCGGCCCTCAAGGGCATGCTCAAGCCGGAGTACGAGGAGGTCGAGCTCGGCACGGCGGAGATCCGCGAGGTCTTCAAGTCGTCCAAGCTGGGCAACATCGCCGGTGTGCTCGTCCGGTCCGGAGAGGTCAAGCGCAACACCAAGGCGCGCCTGCTGCGCGATGGCAAGGTCATCGCGGAGAACCTCAACATCTCCGGTCTGCGTCGCTTCAAGGACGACGTCACCGAGATCCGCGAAGGGTTCGAGGGCGGTATCAACCTCGGCAACTTCAACGACATCAAGGTCGACGACGTCATCGCGACGTACGAGATGCGCGAGAAGCCGCGCGTCTGATCCACGCGGTAACCGACTGGGGCCGGTCGGCGGGACTTATTTCCGTCGATCGGCCCCGGCCGTTGCGTGTACGGTTCCCGTATCGGCGTCAGCTGTGGCGCCTTTACGAACCCGAACCGGCGGGACATCCGGACACACATGTATGTGGGGACTCTGTCCTTCGATCTGCTCCTCGGCGACGTCCACTCGCTGAAGGAGAAACGCTCCCTCGTTCGCCCCATCGTGGCCGAGCTCCAGCGCAAGTACGCGGTGAGCGCGGCGGAGACGGGCAACCAGGACCTCCATCGCAGGGCCGAGATCGGGCTCGCGCTGGTCTCCGGGGACACGGGACACCTCAGCGACGTACTGGACCGCTGCGAGCGGCTGGTGGCGGCCCGGCCCGAGGTGGAACTGCTCTCGGTTCGACGCAGGCTCCACAGCGACGAAGACTGAAGCAAGAAGCAAGACAGTTACTAAGGAGACGGACCAGTGGCCGACAACGCGCGCGCCAAGAGGCTGGCGGACCTCATCCGAGAGGTGGTGGCCCAGAAGCTGCAGCGCGGGATCAAGGACCCGCGGCTCGGCACCCACGTCACCATCACGGACACCCGCGTCACGGGTGACCTGCGGGAGGCCACCGTCTTCTACACGGTGTACGGGGACGACGAGGAGCGGGCCGAGGCGGCGGCCGGTCTGGAGAGCGCCAAGGGAATCCTGCGTTCCGCGGTGGGTGCCGCGGCCGGCGTGAAGTTCACGCCGACCCTCACCTTCGTCGCGGACGCCCTGCCGGACAACGCCCGCACCATCGAGGACCTCCTCGACAAGGCGCGGGCCTCGGACGCCCAGGTGCGCCAGGCGTCCGCCGGCGCCGCCTTCGCGGGCGACGCCGACCCGTACAAGAAGCCGGAAGACGACGCCGCCGAGGACGAGACGGACGGCGACGCCTGAGCATGTCCGACCGCACCCCTCCGCCCGACGGCCTGGTCATCGTCGACAAGCCGTCGGGCTTCACCTCGCACGACGTCGTGGCCAAGATGCGCGGGATCGCCAGGACCCGCCGCGTCGGCCACGCGGGCACCCTCGACCCGATGGCGACGGGCGTCCTCGTGCTCGGCGTCGAGCGCGCCACCAAGCTCCTCGGTCACCTCGCGCTGACCGAGAAGGAGTACCTCGGCACGATCCGGCTCGGGCAGAACACGCTCACCGACGACGCCGAGGGCGACATCACCTCCTCCACCGACGCCTCCGGAGTGCGGCGCGACGCCGTCGACGCGGGCGTCGCCAAGCTGACCGGCGCCATCATGCAGGTGCCGTCCAAGGTCAGCGCCATCAAGATCAACGGCGTGCGCTCGTACAAGCGCGCCCGTGAGGGCGAGGACTTCGAGATCCCGGCCCGGCCGGTCACCGTCTCCTCCTTCCAGGTCTACGACATGCGGGACGCCGTCGCCGAGGACGGGACCCCGGTGCTCGACCTCGTGGTGTCCGTCGTCTGCTCGTCCGGCACCTACATCCGGGCCCTCGCCCGCGACCTCGGCGCGGACCTCGGGGTCGGCGGCCATCTGACCGCCCTGCGCCGCACCCGCGTCGGGCCCTACAAGCTCGACGGCGCCAAGACCCTGGACCAGCTCCAGGAGTCCTTCGCCGTGATGCCGGTGGCGGACGCCGCGAGCGCCGCGTTCCCGCGCTGGGAGGTCGACGCGCGCCGCGCCAAGCTGCTCCTGAACGGGGTACGGCTCGAGATGCCCGCCGAGTACGCGGGCGCCGGTCCCGTCGGCGTCTTCGGCGCGGACGGCACCTTCCTGGCCCTCGTCGAGGAGTCCAAGGGCAAGGCGAAGAGCCTGGCCGTCTTCGGCTGACGGCTTTCCCGCCGGACGGCGGACGCCGATGGAGCGGCGGGCATCCGGACCCCGGGTGCCCGCCGCTCCACGTTCCCCTCCATCAGGTCTGTCCGCCGAGCCGTACGAGTTCACCCCATCGAGCGGGCGCTCGGAGTGAATCAGGGGAGCGCAGGGGGGCGCGTTCGCCTCGCGCGCTGTCCTGCTGATCACCGCGCGCCTACCGTCGAGGGGACGGGGGGTGGCGGAGAGCGGCGGGAGGTTCAGCGGCATGGTCGATCCGCCGCTGGTTCGGATCTGTGATCTGGCCGGGCGCCCGCGCGGAGCGGGCTTCGCCGTGGACGACCAGGGGACCGTGGTCACCGGTCACGAAGCGGTGGACGGGCTCGGCCGCCTTGTGCTGCACGCGCCCGGCGGCGCCACCTGCGTCGTGGGCCCCGAGGCGGTCCACGCCCTCCCGCACCTCGGCCTCGCCCTCGTGCGCACCGAAGGACTCGGGGTCCCGCCGCTGCCCGTGGCCGCCGGCGGCCCCCTGCCCATCGGGGCCTACGTACGCATCCCGGCCGGCGGCTGGCGCGAGGCCCGGGTGCTCGGCCACGGCCCCGCCACCTACCAGGCCTGCGACCGCTCCCACACGCTCGCCGAGACCATGGAGCTCGCCGTCGGCACCGCCGGCGCGGACGCTCTGGCACCGGGCGGCGGAGGCGCGGGCGGACCCGTCCTGGACGCCGTCACGGGCGCCGTCGTCGCCGTCCTCGGCACCGCCCTGAGCACCGGCCACCGCGCCGCCGGTCTCGCCGTCCCGCTGCGCACCGCCGCGGAGACGGACCCGCACGGCCCCCTCGCAGCCCTCCTGGCCCGCAACGCGGTCACGGTCGCCGCCTACGGGGACGAGCTGAACGTCGCGGGCGTGCTGCAGCTCGCCGCCGTCTCCGTGGGCAGCGAGGGGCCCGCGGCCGACGGCGCCCCCGACCCGGTCGAGCGGCCGGACGTCGTACGGGAACTGGCCGCGTTCGGCGCCGGACCCGCACGGCTGCTCGCACTCGTCGGCGACCCCGGCAGCGGACGCACCACCGAGCTCGCGGCCCTCGCCGCACGCCGGGGCGCCGGAGCGGGCGCCGCGCCCACGCTCTGGCTGCGCGGCGCCGATCTGGGCGGCGGCGACACCTCCGTCGCGCAGGCCGTCGGACGCGCCCTGGAGCGCGCGGGCCGGATCGTCGCCGCCACCCGTGAGGTGGAGCCCGGCGACCTCGGAGACCTCTCGCCCGCGCGCGTCGCCCGGATCGCCGCCGACGCCGGACGCCCCCTGATGCTGGTGCTCGACGGGCCCGAGGAGATGCCGCCCGTGCTCGCCCACCGGCTCGCCGCCTGGTCCCACGGCACCGAGCGCTGGCTCGCCGCGTCCGGCGTCCGGCTCGTCGTGGCCTGCCGCGGCGAGTACTGGGAGCAGGCCGGCCGGCTCTTCGGCCCCGGGGCGCTGCACGGGCGGGCCGGGAGGCTGCCCGCCTGCGTCCGGATCGGGGACCTGGACGACGAGCGGGCCCGGGAGCGGTTCGGGATCCCCGAAGGCGCCCTGCACCCGGCGGACGCCCGGCACCCGCTGGCGCTGCGGCTGCTGCGGGACGTGCGGGCGGCGCTGCCCGGGGAGGTGCCCGGGCAGCCGGACCGGGACGAGATCTTCGGGGCGTACCTGGACCTGATGTGCCTGCGCGTGGCGGTACGGCTCGCCGCGCCCGCCGGCCTGCGGGGCGCGGCCGTGCGGCGGCTCGCGGCGCGGGTCTGCGGTCAGCTGCACGAGGCGGCGCGGAGCTGTCTGGGGCCGGGGCAGGGGGAGCTGGACCGGGCCGCGTTCGAGGAGCTGTTCCCCTGGGGCGCGCGGCACGGGGTGAGCGGGTGGGCGTCCGCCGTGCTCACCGAGGGAGTTTTGGTGCCGGCCGGGAGCGGATACCGCTTCGCGCACGAGGAGGTGGCCGACTGGATCCAGGGCATGCACCTGGATCTGGACGGGGCGCTGGAGGCCCTCGTGTTCCGGCGGCGGGGCGGCTCCGCGGTGCCCGTGCCGCGGCACCGGGCGGGCCCTGTGGTGCGGGCCCTTCTGCTGCTCGGGCGGCAGCGGGGTTCCGCCGAACTGGGGGAGCGGCTCGAGGAGTTGACCGCCTGGCTGCCGGGCGGCGAGCGAGGGGAGGGCCGGGCCGCCGACGAGGAAGCGCAGTGGTGGGCCGGGCATCTGGTCGCGGAGGTGCTGCTGCGCGTTCCGGACGCCGAGGCGCATCTGCCCGTCCTGTGCGAGCTCGCCGACCGCGGGGCCTTCGGGCCCTGGTTCTGGGCGCGGGTCCCGGTGTCGGACGGCGCCCGCTTCGCGCTGCTGCGGCGGCTCGTCGTGCACGACCCCTCGCCCGGGGAGGGGCACCGCTACCTGGACACCGTCGCCGAGCTCCTGGCCGCCGCGCCCGCCGCCGCGCAGCGGCAGCTCACCACCTGGTTCGACGACGAGCGGGCCCTGCCCGCGCTGCCCGACGCCACCGTCGCGACCGCCGCCCAGGCCCTGCTCCACACCCACCGCCACCGCGCCGTCGACGACCTCACCGAGGCCCTCGTCGACTGCCCGCACCCCCGCGCCGACGAACTGCTCACCGTGCTCGCCGACGAGGAGCCCTCCGCCCTGTGCCGGGCCGTCGACCGCTGGGCGCACGACGAGCGGCTCGACCGGCACGTCGCCGCCCTCGCCTACGGGCTGCGCGTCCAGTCCCGGGCCACCAGCGACGCCGACCGCGGACTGCTGCGCTACGCGGCGCTGGCCCTGCTGGCCCGCCCCGGCGAGGACACGCTGCACGGCGCCGCGCTCGCCCTCCTCGTCCGCGACCCGCACTCCCGGCCCCAGTACCTCGCCCGGGCCCTGCGCCGGTTCGCCGCGGGGGACCCGCAACTGCCCGCGTCCGCGCTCGCCCCGGCCCTGGAGACCCACCCCGAGCCCGTCCTCGCCGCGTTCGAGTCCCGGCTCGACGGGCTCGGCCCCGGCGCGGGCGACCTCGTACGCACCCTCGCCGACGTCACGACGCCCGCCCTGGCCCGCCGCGCCGCCGCGCTCGTGGGAGCGCTGGCCGCCGCGCACCCCGAGGGCGCCGCCCGGCACGCGGCCGCGTTCGTGGACCGGTGCCTGGAGCGCGGCCCCACCGGGCGCTCCGTCCTGCTGCCGCTCGCCCTGGACCTGCTGCGCGCCCCGACGCCCGCCGTACGGGCCGCGCTCGCCCCCGTCCTCGCCGCGCCCGGCACCGCCGCCTCGCGCGGCCTGCGCGGGGAGCTGCTCGACGTCCTGCTCGGGCGGGAGCAGGACCCGGACGTGCTCGCCGCCGTCCTCGACGCGGCCGCGCGGGGCGCCGTGCGGCGCGGCCAGGCCCGCACCCGCGACCTCGTGCACCGCACCGGCACCCTGCTCGTCCGCACCCCCGAGGGCGCCGCCCGCTTCGACCGGGGCCTGGTCGAGCTGGCCGGGGCCGTCCCCGGCTTCGCCGCCCTCACCGCCCGCTGGCTCTCCGCCGAGCCGGCCGACTGGGCCGCCCTCGTCGGGCCCAGCGCCCGCCGCACCATCGAGAGCGTGGCCGGGGCGAAGGTGCCCGCCTGAGCCCGGACGACCCGCCCGATGAGTGGCGCGGCCGGGCGACATGGCACTCTTAGACCTGCGTGTTCGGTAGGAGACGCACGAAGCACAGACAGACGGAACCGTCGTACACAGGTTTGCGAGGAGCAATCACCGTGCAGCGCTGGCGTGGCTTGGAGGACATCCCCCAGGACTGGGGGCGCAGCGTCGTCACCATCGGTTCCTACGACGGGGTGCACCGCGGACACCAGTTGATCATCGGCCGTGCCGTGGAGCGCGCCCGTGAGCTGGGCGTCCCGGCCGTCGTCGTCACCTTCGACCCGCACCCCAGCGAGGTCGTGCGCCCCGGCTCGCACCCGCCGCTGCTCGCCGCGCACCACCGCAGGGCCGAGCTGATGGCCGAGCTGGGCGTGGACGCGGTGCTGATCCTCCCGTTCACCACCGAGTTCTCGAAGCTGTCGCCCGCCGACTTCGTCGCGAAGGTGCTCGTCGACCGGCTGCACGCCCGGGTCGTCGTCGAGGGCCCCAACTTCCGCTTCGGCCACAAGGCCGCCGGTGACGTCGCGTTCCTCGCCGAGCAGGGCCGCACCTACGACTTCGCCGTCGAGCTCGTCGACCTGTTCGTCAGCGGCACGGCGGGCGGCGGTCAGCCGTTCTCCTCGACGCTGACCCGCCGGCTCGTCGCCGAGGGCGACGTCGAGGGTGCCCGCGAGATCCTGGGCCGCCCCCACCGCGTCGAGGGCGTCGTCGTGCGCGGCGCGCAGCGCGGCCGCGAACTGGGCTTCCCGACGGCCAACGTGGAGACCCTCCCGCACACCGCGATCCCCGCCGACGGCGTCTACGCGGGCTGGCTGCACGTCGAGGGCGAGGCCATGCCCGCCGCGATCTCGGTCGGCACGAACCCGCAGTTCGACGCGGTCGAGCGGACCGTGGAGGCCTACGCCATCGACCGCGAGGGGCTCGACCTGTACGGGCTGCACGTCGCCGTCGACTTCCTCGCCTTCGTGCGCGGCATGTCGAAGTTCGACTCCCTGGAGCAGCTCGTCGAGGCCATCGCCGACGACGTGAAGCGGTCGCGTGACCTCATCGCGGCCTACGAGGCGAACGAGGCGTAGGTCACACCCCGTTCCGGCCCGGGGATGTCACAGACGGGCCCCTGCGATCCGTCCTGTTGGTGAACGCACCATCCAGGACTACGGAATCCAAGCAGGGAGCTCGCCATGGAACCCCGTCTGAACATCTTCGCCAGCCAGTCCGCCGTCGGATTCCTCAAGCGCCTCGTCGCCGCGCACCAGCCGCTGACCGGTTCCGGCCTGCCCGTCGCGACGCAGGAACTGGTGAAGATCCGCGCCAGCCAGATCAACGGCTGCTCGGGCTGCCTCGACATGCACGTCAAGGAGGCCGTGGCGGCGGGCGAGACGCCGGTCCGGCTCAGCCTCGTCGCGGCGTGGCGCGAGGCGAAGGTCTTCACCGAGGCTGAGCGGGCGGCCCTCGAACTCGCCGAGGAGGGCACGCGCCTGGCGGACGCCGCCACGGGGGTGCCGGACGAGGTCTGGGAGCGTGCCGCCAAGCACTACGACGAGGAACAGCTCGGCGCGCTCGTCTGCCTCATCGCGGGCATCAACGCGTTCAACCGTCTGAACGTGATGACGCGACAGCCTGCCGGCGACTACCAGCCGGGCATGAAGTCGCCGCTGGAATAGGGCCCAGCCGTTCGCCGGCGGCCGCGGCCCCGGTGGGGGTCGGTCGCGCAGTTCCCCGCGCCCCTGAGATGCGCACCCTTCGGGTGGCATCTCCCCGAGGAGGCGCAGCCTCCTAGGGGCGCGGGGAACTGCGCGACCAGCCACGACGGACCGGCAGACGCCCGATCAGAGAACCCGGCAGACGCTACTGCGCAGCCCGCGCCGCCGCCCAGTGACAGGCCACCTGAGTCGCGGCGCCGCCGGAAAGCACCGGCAGATCCTCGGAGCGGCACGCTTCGGCCACCCCGGCCTCCTCGGCGGAGCCACGGGCCAGCACCTGGCACCGCACATGGAACCGGCACCCCCCGGGCACCCGGGACGGGTCCGGCGGCTCCCCGGTCAGCACCACCGGATCCCCGGGCGCCTCCGGGAGCACCGACAACAGGGCCTGCGTGTACGGGTGCTGAGGAGCCGTCAGGACATCCTCCACCGGACCCGTCTCCACGATCCGGCCCAGATACATCACGGCCACCCGGTCCGCGATGTTCCAGGCCAGCCCCAGATCGTGCGTGACGACCAGCGCCGAGAGCCCCAGTTCGTCGCGCAGCCGCAGCAGCAGCGCCAGGATCTCGCCCCGTACGGACGCGTCCAGCGAGGCCACCGGCTCGTCGGCCACGATGAGTTCGGGTTCGAGGACGAGCGCGCCCGCGATGACGACACGCTGGCGCTGCCCGCCGGACAGCTCGTGCGGGTAGCGCAGGAAGAACCGCTCAGGGGGCCGCAGCCCCGCCCGGGACAGCGCGTCCGACACGGCCGCCCGCTCGTCCCCGGCGTACCCGTGGATCCGCAGGCCCTCCGCGACGGCGTCGTACACCGTGTGCCGCGGATTGAGCGAGCCGCTCGGGTCCTGGAGAACCAGCTGCACCCGCTTGCGGTACGCCTTCAGCGCGCGGGACGCGTAGTCGAGCGGCTTCCCGGCGAAGGTGACCGCACCGGCCGTCGGCTTCTCCAGGCCCAGCAGCGTGCGCGCGAGGCTCGTCTTGCCGCAGCCGGACTCGCCGACCAGGGCGACGATCTCCCCGGGCGCGATGTCCAGGTCGACCCCGTCCACGGCCCGCGCCGGCGGCGCCCCGCGGCGCCCCGGGAACGTCAGCCGCAGCTGCTCGGCGCTCAGCAGGGGCCGCGTGCCCTGCGTGACCTGCTCCTTCATGCCGTGGTGCTCCTCGCCTCGACCGACTCGCCCGGACCGGGGCCGGTGTCGGCCCCCGTCCCCGAGCCGACATGTACACACGCCGCCCGCCGGCCGGACCCCGCGTCCAGCAGCTCCTGGTCCTGCGTCGCGCACACCTCCAGCGCCACCGGGCAGCGCGGATGGAACGTGCAGCCGGACGGCAGCGCCGACGGGTCCGGCGGGTCGCCGGGCAGCCCGCGCGGCGCGAACCGGGACGCCGGGTCGCCGATCGTCGGGAACGCCGCCGACAGGGCCTTTCCGTAGGGGTGCACCGCGTTCTCGTACACCTGGTCCGCCGGGCCCTCCTCGACGACGCGGCCCGCGTACATCACGGCGAGCCGGTCGCAGGTGTCGGAGAGGACCGCGAGGTCGTGGCTGATCATGACGAGGCCGAGGTCCTGCTCGGCGACCAACTGCTCGATCAGGCGCAGGATCTGGGCCTGGATCATCACGTCCAGGGCGGTCGTCGGCTCGTCGGCGATGATCAGCGCCGGATCGCAGGCGAGCGCCATGGCGATCATCACGCGCTGGCGCTGCCCGCCGGACAGCTCGTGCGGATAGGCGTCGGCGCGGGCCGCCGGGAGCCCCACGTGCTCGAGCAGCTCGGCGACCTTCTTCCTCGCACCCGCCGGTGTCGCCTTCTTGTGCAGCAGGATCGGCTCGGCGATCTGGTCGCCGATGCGGTGCACGGCGTTCAGCGAGTGCATCGCGCCCTGGAACACGATCGAGGCGCCCGCCCAGCGCACGGCGCGGACCTGGCCCCACTTCATCGCGAGGACGTCCTCGCCGTCGAGCAGGATCTCGCCCGACACCTTCGTGCCCGCGGGCAGCAGCCGCAGCAGCGCGAGCGCGAGCGTCGACTTGCCGCAGCCGGACTCGCCCGCGATGCCGAGCTTCTGGCCGGCCTCCACGGACAGGTTCACCCCGCGCACGGCCTGGGCGCCGCCCGCGTACGTCACCGCGAGGTCCTTCACCTGAAGCAGTGTCATGACCGCACCCCCAGCTTCGGGTTGAGGACGGACTCGACCGCGCGGCCGCACAGCGTGAACGACAGCGCGACGACGGCGATGGCGATGCCGGGCGGGGCCAGGTACCACCAGTCGCCCGCGCTGACCGCGCCGGCCTCGCGGGCGTCCTGCAGCATGCCGCCCCAGGACGTGACCGTCGGGTCGGACAGGCCGAGGAACGCGAGGGTCGCCTCGGTGAGGATCGCCGAGGAGATGATCATCGTGGTCTGGGCGAGGACGAGCGGCATCACGTTCGGCAGCACGTGCCGGGTCATGACGTGCCCGTGGCCGCCGCCCAGCGCCCGGGCCCGCTCGATGTAGGGGCGGGACTCCACCGCGAGCGTCTGCGCGCGCACGAGGCGGGCGGTGGTCGGCCAGGTCGTGACGCCGATCGCGATGATCACCGTCCACATCGAGCGGTCCATCACCGTCGCGAGCGCGATCGCGAGGACCAGCGTCGGCATCACCAGGAACCAGTCGGTGATCCGCATCAGGACCGTCGCGTACCAGCCGCGGAAGTGCCCGGCGACGATCCCGATGAGGGTGCCGATCGCCACGCACAGGAACGCCGCGAGCAGCCCCACGGTGAGCGACACCCGCGCCCCGTACACCAGGAGCGCGAGCACACTGCGCCCGAACTGGTCGGTGCCGAGCGGGAACTCCCCGCTCGGGCCCTCCAGCGGCCCGCCCGGCGCGTTCGTCACGCTCTGCGCGTCCGCGCCGACGAGCACGGGCGCGAACACGGCGATCAGCGCGATCAGCACGAGCAGGCCCAGGCCCCACAGACCGCCCTTGTGGGAGCGGTACGAGCGCCAGAAGCGGGCCAGCGACTGACGCTTGCGGGCGCGCGCGAGCGAGCGCGCGCTCGTGGTCTTCTGCACGCCCTCGGCGGGCGCGGTCTCGGTCGTCATCGGCCCACCCTCGGGTCGAGCAGCGGATAGAGGATGTCGGCCAGCGTGTTCGCGAGGATCACCGCGGTCGCGAAGACGAAGAACAGGCCCTGGACCAGAGGGAGATCGGGCACGGACAGGGCCGAGTAGAACAGGCCGCCCAGACCCGGCCAGGAGAACACCGTCTCGACGAGGATCTGCCCGGCGACCACGTGCCCCAGGTTCACGAACATCAGCGTGAACGTCGGCAGCAGCGCGTTCGGCACGGCGTGCTTGCGGCGCACCACGTCGTCACGCAGACCCTTGGCGCGGGCCGTCGTCAGATAGTCGCTGCCCATCTCGTCCAGCAGCGAGGAGCGCATCACGAGCAGTGTCTGCGCGTAGCCGACCGCGACCAGCGTGATCACCGGCAGGACCAGATGGTGCGCGACGTCGACGACGTACGCGAAGCCGCTCTCGCCGCCCGATTCGAGGCCGCCGGTCGGGAACAGGCCGGGGACCGGCCCGACGCCCACGGCGAAGACGATGATGAGGAGCAGGCCCAGCCAGAACGCCGGGACCGAGTAGAGGGTCAGCGCGAACGCCGTGTTGAAGCGGTCGCTGCGCGACCCGTTGCGCCACGCCGTGCGGGTGCCCAGCCAGATGCCGAGCGCCGAGTACAAAACGTACGCCGTGCCTGTCAGCAGCAGCGTCGCCGGGAGCGCCGCGGTGATCTTGTCGATGACGGGGACGTGGTACTGGAACGAGGTTCCGAAGTCACCGGTGAGCGCGTCGCCGATGTACGAGGTGAACTGCTTCCACATCGGCTGGTCGAGGCCGAACTGGTGGCGCAGGTTCTCCAGTTGCTCCGCCGAGACCTTGCGGCCGCCCGTCATCTGCTTGACCGGGTCGCTCGGGATGAGCCGGAAGAGGAAGAAGCTGGTGACGAGGACGGCGAAGAGGGAGACGGCGGCGCCGAGGATCTTCGTCGCCGCGTACCGCAGATACGCCTTGGTGTCGCGGGCCCGCGGGCCGCGGGCGGCCGGCGACGACCCCACCGGTGCGGTGGGGTCGTCGCCGGGGCCGCCCGCGCCCTGCACGAGCGCCGGAGTGCTGTCAGCTGTCATGGTTCATGCGAACTCTCGTTGGTCGTGCGGGCGTCGGCCGCGCGCGTGTGCGGGATGCGGGGCCTCGGGCGGTACTACTCCCGATCGTCCGCCGTGGACCGGCGCCGCATCGCGAAGAACACGCCGCCGCCGATGACGAGGAGTGCGGCGATCACGATCCCGATCACGACCCCGGTCGAGCTCGACGAGCCCGAGTCCGAGCTGTCGGAGGCGCTCGCCGGCTCCGCCGACCACCAGCTCCAGTACCCGTCCTGGCCGTAGATGTTGCCCGCGGCCGTGGGCATCGTCGTGATCGACTTGATCTGGTCCGTGCGGTACGCCTCCACCGCGTTCGGGTACGCCATCACGTTCATGTACCCGGAGTCGTACAGCCAGGACTGCATGTCCTTGACGACGTCCGCGCGCTTCGCCGCGTCGTACTCGGCGAGCTGCTGTCCGTACAGGTCGTCGAACTTCTTGTCGCAGATGAAGTTGTCGGTGGCCGCGCTCTCCTTGGCCTTCGCGGGCAGCGCCGCACACGTGTGGATGCCGAGCACGAAGTCCGGGTCCGGGTTCACCGACCAGCCGTCGAAGGCGAGGTCGTACTCACCCGCGTACCAGGGCACGGACACGTCGTCGAGGCAGTCGACCTTCAGGCCGATGCCGATCGCGCCCCACCACTCCTTCAGGTACTTGCCGACCGCCTTGTCGTTCGGGTCGGTGGCGTGACACAGGATGCGGAAGTTCAGCGGCTTGCCGTCCTTGCCGACCCGCTTGCCGTCCTTGAGCGGATAGCCCGCGTCGTCGAGCAGCTTGCCCGCCGCCTCGGGGTCGTACGACAGCTTCTGACCGTCCGACGGCTGCCAGAAGTAGTCGTTGAAGCGCGGCGGGATGTAGCCCGCGCCCTGCACGGCGTGCCCCTGGAAGACCTTGTCGACGATCGTCTTGGTGTCGACGGAGCGGAACAGCGCCTGGCGGACCTTCTGGTCGAGCAGCGCCTTGTTTCCGTCGCCGAACTTCTTGCCGTCCTTGGTGCGCGCGCCCGGGTTCACGGCGATCGCGTAGAAGCGGCGGCCGGGACCCTCGTTCACCTTGATGTTCTTCTCGCCCTTGAGCGAGGCCGCCTGAGCGGGCGTCAGGGCGGGGGAGCCGGCGACGAAGGAGACCTCGCCCTTGCGCAGCGCGGCGACCGCGGCGTCCTGGTCCTTGTAGGTCTTGAAGACGATCTCGTCGAACTGCGGCGTCTTCGACTTCCGCCAGAAGTCCTTGTTGACCTTCAGCTTCACGTACTGGTCCGTCTTGTAGTCCGTGAGGACGAACGGGCCGTTGCCGACGATCGGGAACTTCTGGTCGTTGTTGAACTTCGAGTAGTCCTTGACGTCCTTCCACACGTGCTCCGGCACGATCGGGACGTCGAGCGAGGTCATCGTCGCCTGCGGCTTCTTCAGCTCGATGACCAGCTGGGTGTCACTGGGGGCCGTGACCTTCTTGAAGTTGGTGACGAACGAGCCGTTGGCGGTGGCCGCCGCGTCGTCCGTCATCATCTTGTTGAAGGTGAACGCCGCGTCCTTGGCGGTGGCCTTCTCGCCGTCCGACCACTTCGAGTCGTCGCGGATCGTGTACGTCCACGTCAGCTTGTCCGGCGAGGACTCCCACTTGGTGGCGAAGCCCGGGACGACGTGGTTGTCCTTCGGGTCGTAGTTGGTGAGGTACTCGTACATCAGCCGGTGGACGCTGGTGCTCACCAGGCGCGTCGCCAGGAACGGGCTCAGCGAGTCGACGCTCTGCGCGAGCGCCACCGTGAGGGTCTTCTTCCCGCCGTCCGCCTTCGCCTGCGCCTCCTGCGGCGCGGGGTTGAGCGGGGTGGCCAGGCCGGCCGTCAGGGTGAACGCCGCGGCACCGGCTGCCAGGAGCACCCGTACGCCGCGCCGGGAGGGGCGGGCGATCGTTCTGTCGTGGTGGTCGTGCCGGACTTGCTGAGCCTGTTTGTTCATCGGTCGGTGACCTCGCGCATCGCTCGCACAGCAGGGACTTTCCAGATCGAATGAAGTGTGTGTACCAGCGGCTGTCGAGAAACGTCAACGGCAGGTGAACCCCATGTGGCCTGCGGAAATAACGAGTTGACCTGCATTTTTGGCACATTGGTCGAGACCTCTGATGCGATGCAGGCCAGGGCGTGGCGGTCACTTTCGGCGCGGTGCGCACCCGGGTGTGCAAAAGGCCCGCACCGGCGGGCGGTGCGGGCCTTCTGACACGTTGTCACTGCTGAGGCGGCTGCGGCTGCTGCCATCCCGGGGGCGGGCCGGGCTGTCCGGCCTGGGCCTGCTGCGGGGGCGGCGGGGCGCCCCAGCCGGGCTGCGGGCCGGGCTGACCGGGCTGACCCGGCTGTCCCGGTTGCCCCGGATGGGCCATCGGACCGGGCTGACCCGGCTGGGCCGGCTGTCCGGGCTGGGCCGGGTAGCCCGGCTGGCCCGGCGGCGGGGCCTGCGGCGGGACACCACCCTGCTGCGGGTACGGGGCCTGCGGCGGCTGCTGGCCGGGGTACGGCTGCTGGCCCGGGTACGGCTGCTGCTGACCCGGCATCGGCGGTGCCATCGTGGGCGGCTGCTGACCGTCGGCCTGCGTCCACAGGCCCTGCTGCTGCTGGGCCCGGACGAAGTCCTCCGCGACCATCGCCGAGAGGTTGAAGTACGCCTCGCGGACCTTGGGCCGCATCATGTCGAGGTCGACCTCGGCGCCGGCCGCCAGGTGCTCGTCGAACGGCACCACGACGACCCCGCGGCAGCGCGTCTCGAAGTGGCTGACGATGTCCTCCACCTTGATCATCTTGCCCGTCTCGCGGACACCCGAGATGACCGTGATCGAGCGCGAGACCAGGTCCGCGTAACCGTGCGCGGAGAGCCAGTCGAGCGTGGTGCTCGCGCTGGAGGCGCCGTCGACCGACGGGGTCGAGATGATGATGAGCTGGTCGGCGAGGTCGAGCACACCGCGCATCGCGGAGTACAGCAGGCCGGTGCCCGAGTCCGTCAGGATGATCGGGTACTGCTTGCCGAGCACGTCGATCGCGCGCCGGTAGTCCTCGTCGTTGAACGTCGTCGAGACCGCCGGGTCCACGTCGTTGGCGATGATCTCCAGGCCCGACGGGGCCTGCGAGGTGAACCGCCGGATGTCCATGTACGACTGCAGATGCGGGATCGCCTGCACCAGGTCACGGATCGTGGCGCCGGTCTCGCGCCGCACGCGGCGGCCGAGGGTGCCCGCGTCCGGGTTGGCGTCGATCGCGAGGATCTTGTCCTGGCGCTCCGTGGCGAGCGTCGAGCCGAGCGCGGTGGTCGTCGTCGTCTTGCCGACGCCGCCCTTGAGGCTGATGACCGCGATCCGGTAGCAGGAGAGCACCGGGGTGCGGATCAGGTCCAGCTTCCGCTGCCGCTCGGCCTCCTCCTTCTTGCCGCCCAGCTTGAAGCGCGAGTTGCCGCCGCCGGGGCGGGTGCTCTTCGCCTTCTGCTTCTTGTTGTTGAGCAGCCGGTCGGCGGACAGCTCGACCGCCGCCGTGTAACCGAGCGGGGCACCGCCCACGTTCGTCGGCTGACGCTGGTCGTGCTGCACGGGCTGAGGCCAGGCGGCACCCGTGCGCGGGTCCGTGCCGGCGGGCGGCTGCGGCTGGCCCGGGTGCGGGGCGCTGGGCTGACCAGGCTGCGGCTGCCCCTGCTGGCCCGGCTGCGGCTGACCCGGGTAGGGCTGGGCCGGCGGCTGCGGCTGAGCGGCCTGCGGCGGTACGGGCGCCTGCGGCGGCACGGCGGCCTGCGGCGGGGGGAAGCCGTAGCCCGCGCCCGGCTGCTGCGGCGGCACCGGAGCGCCCTGCTGCTGCGGGGGCAGGGGCTGGCCGGGCTGCGGCTGGGGCTGCTGCTGCGGGAAGCCGTAACCACCCTGCGGGGCAGGCGGGTTGGGCATGCCGGGCTGGGGCTGCGCGGGCGGCTGGGGCTGCGCCTGCGGCGGGGCCGGGGGCTGCTGCTGCGGGAAGCCGTAACCACCCTGCGGCGCAGGGGAGTTGGCGTCGGGCAGGGGGGCGGACGGGGCCGGCTGCGGCTGCGGGAAGCCGTAGCCGCCCTGGGGCTGGGCCGGCGGCTGAGCCTGAGGCTGCGGCTGGGCCGGGGCGGGGGCCGCCGGGGGCTGCTGGGCCGGCCAGCCCTGGGGCGCGGCGGGCTGCTGCGGGGCCGGCGGGGCCGCCTGCGTCGGGTCGGCCCACTGCTGGGCCGGGGCCGGGGCGCTCGGCTCGGCCGGCTGGAAGGTGGGCGGCAGCGGAGGTACGCCGCCTTCCGGCGCGGGCGGGGGAGTCCAGGCGGCGGGACCGGGCTGCTCCGCGACGTCGCCGTCCGCCTGGGCGGGGGCGGCTTCCGGGGCTGCTTCCGGTGCGGCGGGGGCGTCGGTGACCTCGGGCGTCTCGGGCACCTCAGGAGCGGAGGCCTCCACTTCGCCGGACTCGGGGGCGTCGTCGGCGGCCTCGCCGACCGGGCCACCGGCAGCGGCGGCCAGCGGGAAGTCCCCGTCGTCGGAGGAGCCGGAGGAGTCGGAGGAGCCGGAAGAGCCGGAGGAGTCGGTGGTGTCACTGGAAGCCGAGGAGTCGGCGGCACCGGAAAGCGGCGCGTCGGGCACGTCGGACTCGGGCCCGGACACGGCCTCGGGCACCTCCGAACCACCGGCACCCGCAGCCCCGGTCGCATCACCCGCACCGACCGATCCGTCCGCACCGCCCATGCCGTCCACCCGGTGGACATCGGTCCACGAGCGGGGCGACTCGCTGTCGGCCGCACCCTCGGAGGGGGCGGCGGCGGGCGCGGCGGCCGCGCCGGCGCCGGACCTGTCCTCGCCGAGCGCGGCCAGCTCCTCGAACTCCCGCTTCAGCGCGGCGGCGGAGAACCGCATCGTGGCGCCGCTCTCCAGATCCCCGTTCCCCGCGCCGGAACCGGCCTCCGGGGCCACGGGGGCGGCAGCCGGGGGCGGGGTCGGAGCGGGCGGCGGCGGCACCGGAGCCGCGGGCGTGACGGGCTCGGGCGTGCCAGCACCCGACGCGTTCTGCGTGTACCAGGCCGGAGGGGCGTAGTCGATGGTGAACTCGCCCGTCATCTCGACACTGGACTCCGCGTCGGACTGATCATCGGCGGGCGAGTCCCAGCCCCCGCGGTAATCGTCCCGATCGCTGTTCACAATGCCTCCTGGTGTGGTCGAGCACCCTCGTGTTCGTGCATGGGGGAGACCGTTGTCCTTCGCCGATCCGCCGGGCTCACCCCTGGGTCCCAGCCCCCTGACGTACCCGCGCCCCGCACAAGGGCGTACGCGTACGTCCGGTCCCAGCCTAATCACGAATGGCGCGTGCACGGCAGGCCCGCCCCACCCGTCGGGGCCGTGCGCCCGGTCACGTGACGGCCGCGCCCGGCGGGAACGCCCGCACAGGCGCGGCAAATCGCCACGAACGGGACGGACTCAGTCCATCCGGCGTGCGGTTCCCAACAATCCGGTCTCGGCGTCGGTCGCCTGCGTCATCACGTACTGCCGGTCCCGGTCCGTGCACCACAGCGTCACGCCGTCGGCGAGGGTCGGCAGCGACTCGTACTCGCCGCGCGGCAGCCCCATCACACGCCCGATCTCCGCCGCTTCGTCCGGGGACACCCGCTGCACGCCCACGAGTCGCGCCTGCCGCATGAGCCGCGGCGCGACCGGGCTCAGATACGGCAGCAGCGTCAGGACGGACTGCCAGGGCGCCGAGGCGACCCGGCCGCGCGGCGGACGCATGCCGCAGTCGCGGATCACCAGCACCGGGCCGCCAGCCGACGCGCCCTGCGGAGGAACCCGGCCCACCTCGTGCACGGTCATGCCGGACTGGCCGCCGCCGACCGCCTGCACGAGCTGCGCCCAGTGCTGGGCGCGGCCCGTCTCCACGGCGACCCGCGCGCCGGTCGCGGCGGCCCGCAGCGCGAGCACCTGCGCCGTCCACAGGCCGCCGATGAGCACGATGTCGTAGGGCGTCGGGCGGTTGATGCCCATGACGGCCGGCTGACCCTCGGCGTCCACGCCGACGACCACGCCGTCGTCGCCGATGGGCAGCGACAGGGTGTCGAGGTGCTCCGGCGGCAGCGAGTGCCGCTGGTGACGCGGGCCGAGCAGGCCGAAACCGGTGCGCAGCCGCTCGCCGAGGTCGGGGGTGTGGCTGGTCAGGGCCATCAGCGGGCACCTCCGAGCGGCAGAGTGGCGAGAACGCCGGGCAGTTGCTCGCGGTCCAGGCGGACCAGGTTCGCGCGCACACTGCGCGCGGCCCGCTCCAAGTCCCGGCGCGCGGTGGTCAGTTCACTGTCGCTGCGGCCGGTGATGCGCAGGTGGCCGGTGAGGGTCACGTCCTGCTGGTCGCCGGGGGCGAGCGTCAGGCTGAACGTCGTCGCCAGCGCGGGCACCGTGGTCAGCTGGGCCACGAGCTGGGGCAACGTCGTGCCCCCGCCGCCCAGTTGGGGCCAGCGGCGGACCCAGTACGTCGTGTGCCGGCGGTTGTCGCAGCGCCAGCTGCGGCCGGACTCCTCGGTGCGGCGCTGCGGCGCCTCGCTGCGGCCGGCCTGCGCGGTCACCATCGGGTTGGCGCACGCGGACGTGGCGACCGCGGCGACCAGCTCCTCCTCGGTGAGCTCACCGGCCCGGAACCCGGCGCCGGTGAGCCGGCTCGACAGGTGCTCGGCCACGCGCGCGAGGCTCTTCTGTGCGCCGACCACGCCGCCCCCGCGGGCCGCGACGGCCTCCGGGCACAGCTCGGGGTCGAGCTTCAAAGCGATCCAGGTGATGCGCACCGCCGGCGAGCCCGTCTGGGCCTGCAGCGGCGCGTAGTTGCTCACCGCGACGGACTGCTGCGGCAGGTGCAGCGCGGGCGCCGGCTGGGTGTGCAGCACGATCTGCGCCGACTCCAGTCGGATGCCGTCGACCTCCAGCGCGTCCCGCACCAGGGCCACCGGCAGCGGGCGCCGGCTGCGCTCGGCGCGCAGCGCGGTGGCGTCCGACTCGACCTGGAGCACCGCGGTCAGGAAGCCGCCGTCACCGACCATGCCGACGGGACGCTGGTCCCGGTCGTCGCCCCGGTTGTAGCTGTACGTGCGCAGACTCGGGTCGCACTCCACGGCGGGCGCGAGGCCCGGCTCCGTGCCCGGCGGCACCGGCACGCCCGCCGCGCGCCGCTTACGGGCGCGCAGGGCGAGGATCGTGCCCAGCCACTCCGGCAGGGAGCGCCCCCGGCGGCGTACGAGCGCCAGCAGCAGGAGCAGGGCGGCGACCGCGCCCGTCGCGATCAGCGCGACCGTGCCGATCACCCAGCCGCACACGACCAGCGCGGCGGCCAGCTCGATCATCACGAGCCGCTGCACGCCGAACGAGCCGCCGCGGCCCGAGCGTGACTTCAGATGCGGGGAGACGGCACCTCGGTACGGAGCGCCGCCGGACCGCGCACCGCGTCCGCGCCGCTCCGGAATGTGTGGTGCCTGTGAAGGAGTGGGGGACCCCTGTGGGGAACCCTGCCGCGAACGGTCACCCGATCGTGACCTCGATTGCGACCGCGATCGAGCCCGCGTTGCGGAAGCCATCACTCCAAACCCCCCGAACTCTCCCGAAATCCCATGCGCAAAGGCCCCTCGAAGGTTCCACAGTCCTTGCCAGAAGGCCTCAGCACCCTACCCGTGCCACACGCGCACCGGCGCAACAGGCATAGTAGGGGCCGGGTCTGACCGCCGCGGCACGTACCGCAGGCGATCACGTCGACCGAAGACGGGGAAGACCGGGGGAACTCGCCCCCACGGCTCCGCACGGGGAGAGAGCGGACACAGATGGCATCACGGCGGGACGAACTCAACGCCTACACCTTCGCGAAGCGGCGCACGCTCGCGTCCTTCCTGCAGCCCTCTCCGACGGGCTCCGAGGAAGGCGCCCCGCGCCCGCTGCGCGCGGTGCTGCCCGGCACCATCGTCGGTGTCGTGGTCCTCGCGGTCTTCGGCGGCATCGGGATGTTCAGCCCCGCGGCCCCCAAGGAGTGGGACGCCACCCAGAAGAACGTGATCGTGGCGAGCGACTCGACGACGCGCTACGTGGTCCTCAAGACCGACGGCCAGAAGCAGCTGCACCCCGTCCTGAACACGGCGTCGGCCAAGCTGCTCCTCAAGGACTACACGGACGACGTCGTGACCGTCGACGAGAAGGTCCTCGACAGCGGCAAGCCCCCGCACGGCGCCACGCTCGGCATCCCGTACGCCCCCGACCGCCTGCCCTCCAGCTCCGAGGCCGAGGCCGGCAAGCGCTGGATGGTGTGCGAGCGCCCCAGCGACGGCGGTCGCGCCATCCAGAAGGCCGCGTTCGTCCTCGCGAAGAAGGAGTGGGGCAAGTCGGAGGGCCGCGACAAGCTCTCCGGCGGCCAGCTCATGTACGTCACCGACGCGGTCACCAAGGCGCAGTACGTCGTCGACGCCCGCGGCACCTCGTACAAGATCACGAACCCGGCGCAGGAGGGCCTGCTCACCGCGCTCGACACCCAGGGCCGCGCCCCGCAGCGCGTCTCCACCGAGTGGCTGCGCACGACGCACCAGGGCTCGCCGATCTCGATCCCGACCGTGCCCGGCACCGTCGGCCAGACCGCGAACGCGGTGGCCGGCAGCGGCAACGCCCAGTACGACAAGGTCGGCACCGTTCTGCGGGCCCTGGACGGCACGCGGATGCAGTACTACGTCGTGCTCCGGGGCAAGGTGGCCGCGATCTCCGAGTTCACCGCTCAACTCCTGCTCAACAGCCAGCAGTTGGTCAATGTGAACTCGACCGGAAAGGCCGCCCAGGTCAACCCCGCCGCCGTCACCGGCAGCGTCCCCTTCGAGGGCGAGGGCGCCAAGTGGCCGACGCGGGGCGCGAAGACGGTCAACAACGGCGCGAGCGCCACCAGCGGCCGCAACACGGTGTGCAACACGCTGCGTTCGGTCAAGGGCGGCAACACCAGCCTGTCGACATGGGCCGGCACGGACTTCCCCGCCGACCTGCCCACCGGTTCCTCCAGCGCGTACGTCACGCCCGGCTCCGGCCAGATCTTCCGCCAGTTCCAGGGCACCGAGACCAAGGCGGGCGGCGTCTTCCTCGTCACCGACACCGGACTGCGCTACGCCCTGCAGTCGAACGCGGACAGCGCCACCGACGACAAGGGCATCGGCACGACGGAGAAGCAGCGCAAGGCGGAGCAGCAGGAGGCGGAGATCGCGCGCAAGCTCCTCGGCTACGACAACGTGGACCCGGCCCCGATCCCCTCCACCTGGTCGTCCTTCCTGCCCACCGGACCGCGCCTCTCGCAGGCCGCCGCACGGCAGCCGCAGGGCTCGTAGCGGACCGGCGGACGAGAGCAGGACGAGAGCAGGAGGGGAAGCCCGAACCATGGCGATCACCAGCAACTGGGCCCGCCGCACCGCGCGGCCGGCCGCCCTGTCCGCGGCCACCGCGCTGACCGCGTCGATGGCCGTGCTCGCCCTGCCGGCGGCCCCGGCGGCGGCGGACAGCGGACAGTGCACGTTCGGCGGCAAGAAGTACGCGGGCCGGCCGTGGGCGCTGCAGCGCGTCAACCTCGACGACCTGTGGCAGAGCGCCACCGGCAAGGGTGTGCGCGTCGCGGTCATCGACACGGGCGTGGACGTCAAGAACCCGCAGCTGAAGAGCGCCGTGGACGTGGCCTCGGGCGGCAACTACCTGCCGCCGAAGGACGACAAGGGCAAGAAGATCGAGGGCCGCGGCAACGCGAAGGGCACCACCGACACCGTCGGGCACGGCACCCGCGTCGCCGGCATCATCGCCGCGCGCAAGGCGAGCGGCACGGGCTTCGTGGGCCTCGCCCCGGAAGCGACGATCATCCCGATCAAGCAGAACGACGCCGAGGGCCACGGCAACTCCGACGACCTGGCGGACGCGATCAACCACGCGATCCGCCAGCGTGCCGACGTCATCAACATCTCCCAGGACACGGAGAAGGCCCTGGAGCCCGGCTCCACCCTGGAGACCGCGGTCAACGCCGCCCTGCGGAAGAACATCGTGGTCGTCGCCTCCGCGGGCAACGACGGCCTCGGCGGCAACGTGAAGAAGACCTACCCGGCCTCGTACAAGGGCGTCCTCGCGGTCGCCGCGTCGGACCGCAACAACGAGCGCGCCGCCTTCTCGCAGTCGAACGACGACGTCGGCGTGGCCGCGCCGGGCGTCGACATGATCTCCACGGTCCCCCTGGGCGGCCACTGCTCCGACAACGGCACGAGTTTCTCGGCGCCGTACGTCGCGGCGGTCGCGGCCCTGATCAAGCAGCACCACAAGGACTGGACGGCCCAGGAGGTCGTCGCCCAGATCGAGCAGACCGCCGAGCGTTCCATCAACGGCCGTGACCGGCTCGTCGGCTGGGGCGTCGTCGACCCGGTCCGCGCGGTCACCGAGATCGCGGACCCGAAGAACCCGATCCAGGCCCCGCACGCGGACCCGGACGCCATCGACGCCAAGCCCCCGGAGATCCTCCCGGTCCCTCTCACGGAGACCGCGGACGAGCGCAACGCCCGCCTGGCCACGTACGTCCTCGTCGGCGGCCTGATCGCGGTGGCGGGCCTGGGCGGCACGGCGGTGGCGGTACGGGACGCACGGCGCCGCAAGGCACGGACGGACACGGGTACGGGGGCGGGCTCGTGACCGGCATGGCGGTCACCCTGTTCGTCCTGGCCGCGCTGCTGATCCTGATGGCCTGTGTGCCGGCCGACCGGTGGCGCGCGCTGCGCAGCCGCACCTACCCGTCGGGCGAGGAACTCACGACGTCGAGCGTCGTGGTGGGCCGCGTCTGCCTGCTGGTGATGGCGGGGCTGGGCATCTGGCAGGGCATCGACATGCTGAGGCTCGCGGCGCACTGACGCCCCCGGACCAGGAGTCTTCCGGGGGCGGACCCCGGCCTACAGCTTCGCGCAGGCGTCGGTGCGGGCCACCGACGCGGCGTAGGCCTTGACGAAGGCGAGCAGGTCCTCGGGGCCGGCCTCCTGGGCGACGCGCGCCGTCACCCAGATCGCCCGGTCCGCCTCCCCGGACGAGGACGCCGGACACTCCACGCGGCCGACCGCACCCGTCTTCCCGTACACGTAGCGGCCGCCGTCCGCGGCCGCGTCCGTGGGGTCGACGCCCTGCGCGGACTGGGCCACGTCCTGGGCCGACACGTCGGCCGCGCGCTTCTCCACGGACGTGGACAGCGCCACCTCGCCGTCGACCGTCAGCCGGCACCGCTTTACGCCGACCGCCTCCGACGGCTCCTGCGCGGCCTTCTCGCCGGCAGGCAGCAGAGGTGTCAGCGCGCTGCCGGAGACCGGTGTCCCGCACAGGTCCGCCGGCACCGCGTACACGCGCTCGGGCTCGGGCTCGGACGACGAGCATCTGACGGCCGAGGCACCGAGCAGCGCCGCTCCGACGACGAGTGCGGCCGCGCGGAGGCCACCGAACGGAAAGGTGTGCATGTGTCTGTCCATCATCCGGGAGACGACTGGGGTCAGCTGGGGATCTCGGTGTCGAGGTCCTTGGCCATGGCGTGGATGTCGGTGTTCGCGTCGTTGAAGCCGGTCGCGGTGCCCTCGCTCACCCACGTGTCGATCTGGTCGGTGTAGTTCGCGTGGTGCGCCTTGGCCGCCTCGTTCGCCGCCGCGTAGTTCGCGTTCGTGGCCGAGTCCTTGATGGTCTCCCACCGCGTGGCGACGTCGTGTCCGGCCTCGGAGCGGTAGTGCCCCTCGTCGTCCTTGAAGAAGGCCTCCATGACGACCGAGGTGACGGTGCCCGCCGCGCCTCCGGCGGCCGCGCCGACGACCGGCGAGGCGATGAAGCTCGTCCCGATGCCGACGCCGGTGCCCACGATGCCCGAGATGACGTTCTTCTTCTGGCTGACCGCGTGGTCGAAGTCGCCGTCCTTCTCGCCGGCCGGGCCGAGCACGGCCTCCTGACGCCCCTGCGCGAGAAGCCCGTTGAACTCACCGGACTTGCGCGACAGGCTGGTGATCGTGTCCTTGGCGTCGTGCGGGTAGCGCTGGTCCTCGGGCAGGTCCGGGTTGAGGTGGTAGTCCATGAGGCTGGCCGTGTACGCCTTCTCGCCGACGTTCAACGCCGCGTACCCCTCCGGGTTCTGACTGGTCGTCACCAGGAAGCGGGCCACGGCGTTGTGGTCGAGCTTCGCGTCCTCGCCCGCCAGCGGGTACAGCTTGTCCCAGCCGGAGTCGTCGCCCGCGACGGCGGGGCCGTCGGCCATCGCGCGGTGGATGTCCGGCAGGTACTCGGCGCCGATCTGGCCGAAGCTGTCGGACATGTAGCCGTTGTCCTTGAGCCGGTCCGGATCCTCGGAGACCGAGTCGACCAGCTCGCGCATGAGCCTGGCCTGGTCGGCCGTGTGCGCCGGGGTGTCCGCCGTGGGCAGCTCGCCCGCCGGGTGCCCGGTCGTCGCCGCCTCCAGCGCCAGCGCCAGGTTGTTCTGGCCCGTGTGCAGGTCGTCGCCGTCCAGGTTCTGCTCCTCGGGCCACTTGCGGTCCTCGAAGAGGTACTTGAAGTTGTCGACGGGCTCCTTGCGGTCGTCGCCGTCCTTCGGCAGGTACTCCTCGTTGAAGAAGTCCGTGGCCGCGTCGGGGGAGTTGGACAGTCCCTTGAGGAAGCCGGTGAGCGGATCGGCGCCGCTGTCCTCGCCCATGCGGTTGAGCCAGGGCGTGCTGAAGCCCGGGCGCCACTTCAGGTTGTCGTGCTCGCCGTCGCCTGTGAGCTTGCGCTCGGTCTCCATGAGCTTGGTGCCGTAGCTCTTGAGGAAGTCGTCGTCGTAGTCGCCCGCCCGCATCAGGTTGCTCATGACCTGGAAACCGTCGGGGCCGAGTCCGTTGGGGCCGATCGTCTGGTCGCCCAGCCTGATCATGTCGCTCTTCCAGCCGGCCATGGCCGCCGTGTCGCTCCGCGTCGCGGTGGCGAGCGTCATGCTCAGGTTCCGCTGGAGGTCACCGAGCTGGTCCAGGCGCTCGCTGCCGACCTCCATGTTCACCTGCGGGTCGCTGATGCCCTCCCAGAACTCCAGCGTCTTCTTCGGGCCGAGCTGCGTCGCGAACCGCTCGGCGAACAGTGGGTCGTCCTTGTACTTCGACAGACCCGCGTTGATCTTGTCGAAGTCCGCGGGCGTGAGGTCCTCGGGCTTCTTCCCCGCGATCGCGGCCAGGTCCTCGGCGGTCTCGATCGCGTCCGCGGCCTCGTCACGGTCCTTGTACGAGGCGTCGCTGAAGCCCATCCGCGCGGTGTCCGCGACGGCCTTCAGCACCTTGGCCGCCGAGGCGTCGCTGTCGGTGGCCTTCTGCAGGATGCCCTGCACCTCGTCACGCAGAGCGGTGACGTCGCTCTCGCTGTGCTCGGGGACCGTGGTCCCCTTCGCGGCGCGGTCCGGATGGATGTTCATGGTGACGGTGAATCCGCCGCCACCCGTGTCCATGACGGTCAGGTTCTTCTTCAGTCCGCGGTCGATCGCGGCCTCGAGGTCCTTCTTGTGCTGCTTGAGCTCGTCACGGGTGTCGCTCAGGATGTTGTGGACGGTCGTCGCCTGCGTGTGCGCGTCCGCGAACTCACCGGCCGTCTTGCCGATGAACTCCTTGGACACCTGGGCGTTCACCCCGGCCCAGTTGGCCTGGTTCGCCGCCTTGTGCAGCCCGTCCTCCGCGTCCTTCTTGAGGTCCACGAGATGCTGCACGAGCAGCTTCCAGTCGGCCACCGCTTCGTCGAGCGACGTGAAGTTGGCGAAGCGCAGTGCGTCGAGATCCATGACCGACCGTCTCTTCCTCTACTTCTGTTACGTCCCGTAGCGCTGATGACGAGGGGAGGGCGCCGCCGCCCCGCGGCCCCGCCGCCGGCCCTCGTTCACGAGGACCTCGGACCATCGGACGACACGACGGCCCCACCCGGTTCTGCCGACGCGGCCGTCACTTCTTCTTCGTGTCGTAGACCGGGTTCTTCTCGCCCGGCTCGCCGACCCGCTCGTCGAACCCGGCGTCCAGGGAGGCGATGCTGCTCATCTGCCGCCAGATGTAGTGGTCGTCGCCCGCGTGGACCTTCTTCGTGGTCTGCATGTGGTTCGAGATCTGCGCGCACGCGTCCATCAGCGACTTCAGCTGCTCGTCCCAGCGGTCGGAGACGTGCTTGAGCCCGCCGCCGAGCGCGAACCCCTGCCCGCTCAGGTCACCGGCCGCCGTGTCGCTGGTCGGCACGGCGACGCGGGCCTTGTCCCACAGCTGGTTGTAGAGGGTGTGCGCGTGCGACCCGATCTTCGCCAGGTCCCCGTTCTTGACCTGGAGATCACCGGTCTGCGACGGCATCGGCGGCTCCCCGTCGGCACGGTTCAACCGCATCCCCGTCGTCTGCCGCCCGGCCGCGTCCGCCTTCAGCTGCTCCCACTCGTCCCATGCCATGAGCCGGCCTCCCCGTACGTCTCCCGCTGACGGCGCCCCTCGGGCGCTCCGCTTCGGCAGTCAAGCTAGCAACTGGCCCCGGCGTGCACAGGGCCCGCGAGCGATCGTCACAGCTCGCCCGTCCTGCGGATGCGGACAGCTCGTGAAGGATCCGTGACGGTTCCGGTCGGGCACCCGATTTCATGCGAATTCATGCGAAGGCGCCCGGTCCGTCACTGGTGCCCGTCACCGGCTTCCGTGGAGGTCCAGCGTCAGAGGCGTCCGGCCACGGCGATCGCGATCAGCCCGGCCAGGCAGACGCCCAGCGCGGTCGCGAGCGGCGCCCAGCGGCGGGCTCTGCGCGCCCGTACGAGCAGCCAGGCGGTGACCGCCACCACGACGAGTACGGCGATCGACGCCACGACGACCGGCGCCGGGTAACCGGCCCCGACGCCCGACACTGTCAGTCCGACGACCATCAGCGCGCGGACGGCGACCAGCACAGCGATCGTGGCGGTCAGCAGAAACGTGATGCGCCAGTTGCGATCGTCAACCTGAGCCAGCGATTCCGCCGACCCGGGCGCCGCCGGGTCGCCCGGCAGCCGCGTACCGGCCCGGCTGAAATTCGTGTTCCCGTGCTTGTCGTTCGTCACGACGCGCACCCTACCCAGTCCCTGCGGGGTGCGAACGGACCCGCAAGATCACATAACGGAACGGCCACTCCGGCCACCCCCCAGCCTGGCCGAAAACACCCCATACGACTCAAGCTGAAATCCGCTCCGCACTCCTCTGTGAAGCTTGTGTGCTCGCTCGCTTGCGCAAACTGGGGATCGATCAGGGGCTGGGGTAGCCTGCGTCTCCGCATGGCGGCACCCCGGTGGGGGACGAGGATGAGGTGCACATGAACCTGAAGGTCACGCCTTCGGATCTCGAGGGCTACGCGCGGCAGCTCGGCCGCGCGGCGGAGGACGCGGTGGCGTTCAAGAACCACTGCGGCCGTCACACCACCGTCGGGGCCTCGAACGAGGGCCTCATCAACCTCGTCCTGACGACGCACACGGCCACGGTGCAGCAGGTGAACTCGGCCTTCGACAAGCTGCAGAGCATCCTCAAGGCGGCCGACGGCGAGCTCGGCAGGTCCGCGACGTACTACATCAAGACGGACCGGTCGGTCGCCGCGAAGGCCGACGCCACGTACCCGCTGGTGAAGCGCCCCAAGTAGGCCGCGTACGGGCTGTCGGTACAGGTCGAAGAGAAAGCCGAGGGGCAATCCCCATGTCTGATTTCACGGACGTCAAGGAACCGACGTCACTGCTGCACGCACCGAAGGCGCCGGAGGAGTTCTCCCAGGGCCCGATCCTCGACACCTTCAACGACTGCGCCGACCTCATGAGCCCCACGTACTGGGTGACCGAGGCGTACAACGCGGTCTTCGGCTACAACCCCCTCGACGAGGTCGTGCAGTGGTTCGCGGGCGACTGGGAGTCCTTCGCCAAGTGCGGTGACGTCTGGGACCAGTTCGGCAAGGCCGTCGCCGCGGTCTCCGACAACGTCGAGGCGGGCAACAAGACGCTCGACATCACCTGGGACGGCCGGGCCGGCGACGCCGCCTACAAGTACTTCTTCGAACTCGCGGGCAAACTCGACGAGGTCAAGGACCAGTTCGACAAGCTCAAGACCGAGTACGACCACCTGTCGCACGCCGCGTACTCCACCGCGGAGGCCATCAAGGGCTTCCTGGGCGGCATCATCGACGGCCTGCTCATCACGGCGATCGAGATCTCGGCGGGCACGCTGCTGTCGTGGACGGGCATCGGCGCGGCGGTCGGCTACGGCCTCGCCGCCCTGGAGGTCGCCAACATGCTGCGCCTGTGGGCCAAGGCCACGGAGGCCTTCGGCAACGCCCAGGCCATCGTCAACGGAGCCGTCGGCGTCATCGAGACGATCGCCGCCACCCTCTACGGCTCCCTGTCCACCTTCCCGGAGGTCGGCGCGTACGACCACCCGGAACCCTCGATCTGACGCTCATCCGCAAGGAGTTGCACCCGTGCCCGCAGACGACCGCGAGGAGCGCCGGATCGGCGACGCGGACCTGATGGACATCACCCGCGGCGACCAGGCCCGGGCCCGCTCGCTGCGCAAATCCCTCCAGAGGCTCGCCGAGGGCCTGGCCCCCGGCGACCCCCTGCGCGACATGGCCCGCGAGGTGCTCAGCGGCCGCATCGGCCTCCGCGAAGCGGCCCGCGTCCCCGCCTACTCCGAGGCCCTCGGCGACCGCACGGCCCAGGGCTTCCGCGCCTACGAACGCCTCTCCCCCCAGGAACGCCGCGAACAGGAGGCGGCGGCGCGGGCGTATCTGGCGGAGCAGAGGGCGGAGATCGAACAGGAACGCCGGGACCGCAGGCGCTGAGCCCGCCCATGGCGGTGGCGCGGAGCTAAAGGGTCCCGGCGAACGCCATCACGGCCGAACACGCCAGGCCGAGCCCGCCCGCCCCGAGCAGCAGCAGCCAGCTCTCACGCCGCCGGGACCGTACGAGCAGGATCACGACGCCCCCGTCCGCGACGAGCCCGAGGACGGAGGCGCCAACCTGCCACGGTGTGACCCGAGCTGCGGTGCCAACCATCGTCACCCCGAGGAGCGCCAGACAGCTCGCACCGATCATGAAGGCGAGCAGCCAGACGAGGGTGGTGGTGAGCCCGCGGCTGCGGTCGTTGAGCGCGGCCAGCTCCTCGCTGCGATCTCCCAGCCGAACGCCGCTGTCCTGAGGCTCTCGGTCTCCGTAATGCTTCATTCACGGAACGTTACCGCCCGGTGTGGCCATGCCCCGCCTCCGCGCTCCCGGCATGGTCAACAACGAGCCCGCAACTCCGCATGAATGGCTGAACTGTCATGCGTGTCCTGCGAGTTGGCCTGCCGTTACCTGTGTACACATCGACGCAGGAGAGGCCGGAGCAATGACACTGCGAGTGACGCCCTCGGAACTTGAGGGGTACGCCAGGCAGGTGGGGCGAGCCCATGACGACGCCGTGGAGTTCAAGCGCCACTGCGAGCGATTCACCCGCGTCGGGACATCTGACGTGGGGATCCTGAACCACGTCACCCGGGCACATGCCAAGGCGGTCACCGACGTCACATCGGCCATGGACCAGCTCGTCCTGATCCTCAAGGGAGCCGCGGCCGAACTGCGGCGCAGCGCCGTCTATTACGAGAAGACCGACAGGCGGGTGGCGGCGAACCTCGATGCGACGTATCCGCGGGTCAAACGACCGGTGAGCTGAGGGCGCGAAGATGGCTGCATTCTCGGACGTCACTGAGCCGACGGCTTCGCTCAGGCCTCCGGCGGAACCAGAGGAGTTCTCGCAAGGGTGGGGTCTGGACCTCTTCAACGATTGCGGTGACCTGGTCAGCCCGACCTACTGGGTCACCGAGGCGTACAACGCGGTGTTCGGCTTCAACCCCCTGGACGAGGTGCTGGAGAGCATCGCCGGAGACTGGGAAGGGTTCGCCAAGTGCGCCGACGTATGGGACCAGTTGGGCCAGGCGTCCGGCGCGTTGTCGCAGAACATCACGGCGGGGAACGCGACACTCGACCGGACCTGGGACGGAAGGGCCGCGGACGGCGCCTGCCTCTACTTCTCCAAGCTGGCCGGCAGGCTCGACGAACTGAAGGAAGAGTTCGGGAAGCTCCACGCCGAGTACGACCGCCTCACCCACGCCGCGTACTCCGCCTTCGAGGCCGTCAAGGGGTACCTCGGGGGCATCATCGACGGCCTGCTGATCGCGGCGGTGGAAATGGCCGCCGGGACCGCACTGTCGTGGTCGGGCGCCGGCGCGCTCCTGGGCTACGGCCTGGCGGCCCTGGAGATCACCGACATGCTCAGCAAGTGGGGCCTCGCCACCAAGCGCATCGCGGCCGTTCAAATGATGCTGAACGGCGGTGTCGGCATCGTGGAAGGCATCGGTGCGGCGATCTACGGGCTGTTCGTCACCTTCGACAAGCTCGGGCAGTACGACCATCCAGCCGCGACGGTGTGACTCCGCCGGCTCCTCCTGAAGGGCCACGTGCAATGAACAAAGATCACCGCGATGTCGTCCAGGACCGGGATCTTATGGATCTCACCGGCGGCGACCAGGCCCGAGCCCGCGCCCTGCGCGCCTCCCTCCAGCGCCTTGCCGACGAGAGGGCGCCCGACGATCCCCTCCGCGAGATGGCGCGTGAAGTACTCCGCGGCCGTGTCGGGTTGCGGGAGGCCGCACGGATCCCGGCCTACGCGGAGGCGCTCGGCGAGCGCATGACGCGAGGCTTGCGCGAGTACGAGCTGCTCTCGCCGGACGAACGCTCCGAGCAGCAGGCCGCGGCCCGGCGCCACCTCGCCGACCTGCGGGACGAGATCGAACGGGAGCGGGCCGCGGGCGGCCGGTACGTCCTCAGGGGCGCCGAACGGGCACAGGGGCGAGGTCGGGCCAGCGGGTGAGCGCGGCGGCGCGCATGCGCCCACAGAGCTCAGCCGTTCGCTTCAACGGCCCCTGCCCGCAAGCCGATTCCGCAACGACCCCCAGCCGATGAGCGAGCCGCCGGCGAGCCGTCACCGTCCCCCACTCCCAGTCCTCCTCCACCACCCGAGCCAACTGGTCGGTCACCCCGCGCTCCGCCCGCTGCACCAGCGCGTCACCCCGCAGGACCCACCCGGCACACGCGTCGACCAGCGCCGCCTCGACGTCCTCGGCCGGATCGGTACCGGTGGCGTCGCGCCAGGCCGACAGGTACGCCGACTCCGCCCGCGCCAACAGCGCGTCCGACGCCCGCGTCACGCACCAGCACGTCGGAAACCCGATCCGCAGATAGGCCAGCTCCATCAACCCGCTGCCCAGCGAGGCCTGTTCGAAGTCGATGAACCGGACCCCGTCGGGGGTGTGGAGGTCGTTGCCGGGGCAGGGGTCGCCATGCAGAAGCGCCGTCCCCGGAGCCTCCTCAAGCCGCTCGACGAGGGCACGGAGCTCGACGGCGACCTCGTCGCCGGCCGGGACCTCGAGCGCCCCGGCCAGCCGCAGAAAGGCGGCGACGTCCGCCTCACCGGGGGCCGACCACCGTGGCAGGGAGCCGCCGGCGTCCGAGGCGCGCGCGGTGGCATGCAGATGGGCCAGGGACTCCGCGTACCCCACGATCCAGTCCTCGGCGGGCGGCCGATGCTCAAGATGCTCCAACACCACGACCAACTGGCCGGGTTGGACACCCAATGCCTTCGGCGCTACGGCCACTTGAGCCCGCCCGGCGATCTGCAGTGCCGCCACCTCACGCGCGTACCGATCCGCCGCCTCCGGCCCGGCGATGAGCTGCTTGACCACGACCGGCACCCCGGACTCGAGCTCGACCCGCCACACCCGCGACCGCGGACTGCTCTCCAGCACCACGCTCTCCACCGGCACCCCCAGCTCTGCCCGCAGCGCTTCCCCGAACGGCGGCTGGTCTCGTGTCACGGTGCCTCCATGGCGTAGGAACGGTGCTCGCTGGCCGGCCAGCCCGTACCGCCGGCCCTCACGGCCGGCCCGCAGCGTACGCGCAGGCCGCCGACCGTTCCGACCGGATTTCCGGCGCCAGAGTTTGCAGGTGCCGCGTGTGCGGACGCACTCATGGCATTTGTGGCCACTTCGTGAAGAGTTCGGGGTGGGTTCTGTCGGGTGTCTGAATTCATCCGTACGAGATTGGCCACATTCCCACTGATACGTCGAACGAGGGCCCCGGGGTAGGGCCCGATCGGCCCCGGAACTGCGCACCTGTCGTGGGTGAGTGTTGCTTCACGCGAGCAGAGTTGTCCGAATTGGCCCGGAAAGTAGGAGCTCTTGATGCAGTCTCGTGACGGAGTTATCGCAGAAGCTCGGTTGGAGTGGAAGTGCCGGGTGACTACAGTGGTCAAGGCGTTGTATGGCGTGACCAACTTTGCCATCGCGCGGTGAAGCAGTTCAGGGTGGACGGCCTGTCTCGACGGAGACGGCCTACGGGGAAACGGGGAGGAAGGCGTCGTGCTTCCAGCAGACATGGTGGGAGGGCCCTCAGCGACGAGGGCGGCGAACCTTGAGGTCACGAGCGAAGCACTGACGACGTTCCAGAAGCGCGTCAACACGGTGCTCAGTGACCTGGACGCATCCGCCGGCAACCCGAACAAGGTGGGCGCGCAGACGATCAACAAGTCGTCGCTGCACAACGAGGGCGCGCTCGCCTTCCCTGAGGCCGAGGACCTGTTCAAGCAGTACCACGCGGTGCACCGCGAGCTTGTCACGCTCTCCAAGACGCTCAACCTGCAGATCGAGGCGATCGGCATCGCCGTGCAGGGCGCCCACCGGGGCTTCGACAACCTGGAAGAGGACCAGCGGCGGCGCTTCTGGGCGATCCAGACCGAGGTCGACCAGCTCCAGCGGACCCAGGAAGCGCAGCGAGAGGGCACGAAGCGCACCAACGACGCGACGAAGGGCGGTGGGTTCTGACCATGACGGACCACAAGCACGACGCAGACCGCGAGCGGGTGTCTCAGCAGAACACCTTCACCGACTTCGCGCACGACGTCGAGGACAACAACAAGGGCGGCCACTGGATCAACGGGATCTTCCGCTCCGTCATCGACGTGACACCTGTCGGGCAGGCGCTCGACGGCCGGAAGTCCAACTTCGAGCGCTCCGACATCACGCTGAACCAGATGCTCGACATGGTCGATGCGACCAACCCGGAGGACCTCGAGACCTCCGGATCGGCACTGTGGGACGCACGCGACGCGATCAAGAAGGCCGCGTCCGAGCTCGACGGCCACATCACCAAGGTCCACTGGGTCGGTGAGTCCGGCGACAGCTTCCGCAAGTGGGGCGCGAAGCTCGTGACGTACGCCGAGGACCTCGGCAAGTACGCGGGCACCGCGGGTGACCAGCTCTCGGCCGCCTCGATGGGCCTGTCCTCTGTCCGGGGCGCCATGCCGCCCCGTGACGAACGCCCGGCGGACGAGCAGAAGATGAAGCCGTCCGACTACCCGGCTGCCAAGCAGGTGGACAGCAACGACAAGTACGCGGCGGCGGTCAAGGTCGAGAAGCACCGCCAAGAGGCGATCAACCAGATGAATCGCCTGTCCTCGTACTACGCGGTGTCGACGGAGCAGCTCCAGACGCTGCAGGAGTCGCCGCCGAAGCTTGAGACGATGCCGAACGTGGGTGTGCCGAAGCCGCAGCCGACGATCGGTCGTCGCTGGAGCGACGACGGTGGCGGCAGGACCGGCGACTCCGGTTCCGTCGGCGACCAGACCGGTGGGACGCGTCGGGTGCCGGACGACCTGACGGCGACGCCGCCTCGGAGCGACGGGACCGTCAAGCCGACCGTGCCTCCGGGTGACGTGGACGGCAGCATCACCGTCCCGGACCGTCCCGTGGGCACGGAGATCGACAGCGTCGACACGCTGCCGAGGCCGACCACCAACACGCCGCCTCCGACGACGACCGGTCCCACGAACATTCCCAACGCGCCGACACCCACCGGCCCTTCGGGACCCGGTTACGTCCCGCAGTTCCCGCCCACCGCGACCGGCCGCACCACCGGCCCGGGCGCTACGCGCAACCCCCTGACGAGTCAGGGACCTGGCCAGAGCCGAACGGGTCAGGGCCGCACCAGCGGACCCGCGGGCACGTCCCAGCAGCGCTCCATGGGGCGTGGCGGCGGTAGCACCGAGATGGGGCGCTCGACCTCGACGGGTCGCTCCGCGGGCGCCCCGGGCAAGGGCACGCCGCCGTCCGGCCGCGCGATCACCGGCGGGACCGCGCGTCCCACCAACAAGCCGACGGCACCGGGTACTGGTGGCGGCAAGGGAGTCGGCCGTTCCACCGGCGTCGTGGGCGGTCGCCAGACCCCGACGGGTCGCGCGGGCACCACGAACCAGGGCGGTTCGCGGATTCCGCGCGGTTCGGTGATCGGCACGGAGGGTGCCGGTACAAACGGCCGCTCGACGGCCGGTCGTGTCGGACAGCGGGGCGTCTTCGGTGCTCAGGGCTCGACGGCCAGCGGCCCCGCACGTGGCGGCGCCGGTCGCAACGCCGCGGCCACTCGCGGTGGTGCGGGCCTGGTCGGCGGCGCCGGCAAGAACCGCAAGCCCAAGGAAGAAGAGACCGAGACGTCCGAGCGGCCCGACTACGTGGTCGAGGACCCGAACACCCACCTGCCCGCCGACCGGCGCGATGTGCCGCCGGTCGTCAACTGAAGCCGAGCGACGAGGACAGCCAGCAGCATGAAGTCAGGGATCAGCCGACGAGCCGACCGTTCCCCGATGGGCCGGGCGCGCGGGGTAAGACGTGTGCGTTCGGTCGGGGCGGTCGTCGGTGCGCTGGCTGTCATGGGCGTCGGGTTCGCTCCCAACGCGACGGCGTTCGACGCTCAGTCGAAGCAGTGGTACCTGGACGCGATGCAGACCGATCAGATGTGGAAGGTCAGCACAGGTAAGGGCGTCAAGGTCGCGGTCATCGACTCGGGTGTCAACTCGCAGACCTCGTCCCTCAAGGGGCAGGTGCTGACGAGCGAGGTCGCCAAGTCGGTGTCGTACCATGCGACTCAGGACTTCAGCGGCCACGGCACCTCGATGGCTGAGCTCATCGCCGGAACGGGTGCCGGCGGCGGCGTGAAGGGTCTCGCGCCCGACGCGAAGATCCTTCCGTACCGGATTCAGATGAAGGACCTCAAGGACAAGGGCGAACTGGCCAAGACGGCGGAGCCGGCCGTGGCGATCCGTGCCGCTGCGGACTCCGACGCCAAGATCCTCAACATGTCCATCGGCTCGGAATTCATCGACCCTGACATTGAAGCGGCGCTCAAGTACGCGGCCTCCAAGGGCAAACTGATGATGGTGGCCGTCGGAAACGAGGGTGTGCGGTCGGGGCACATCGACTACCCGGCCGCGTACCCGTACGCGGTCGGCGTGGGCTCCGTCGACCAGAGCGGCACGGTCTCGAAGACTTCCTCGTACGGCAATTACGTAGACCTGGCCGCTCCGGGTATCAGCGTCCCGGGCTGGTGTGACGAGTCTTTCAAGGCGTACTGCATGCGTGACGGCGGTACCAGTTCGGCGACGGCCGTCGCCTCCGGTGCCGCCGCCCTGATCTGGTCCGCTCACCCCGACTGGACGGCGAACCAGGTCCTGCGTTCGCTGATCGACACGGCCGGCCGCAAGTGGAAGAAGAGCGACCCGAGCAAGTACCTGGGCTACGGCATCATCCGCCCGCGGGTGGTTCTGGAGAACCCGGACTACAACCCCGGCCCGGCCGACACGGACCCGCTCTCCAAGGAGAACGGGGGCCCCGCAAAGACCACCGAGAAGTCGAACGGCGCCAAGCCCTCCGCTTCTGCATCAGGCTCGTCACAGCCCACGCAGAAGGCTTCAGAAGTCCCGGCGGAGGCGGCAGGATCGGAAGCGGAATCCTCAAGCGACAACAACACGTTGTGGATTGCGCTCGGTGCGGTCGCGGCAGTCATCGTGATCGGCGGCGGCGGTTTCGCCGTACTCCGGGCGCGACGCGGTCAATAGGACTTTCAACCGTGGGGTCCCTGCGTTTCTTGGGCGGACCACGGGGGAACGGCTGGGCCCCGAGCGGGCCTGGGCCACAACAATTGCAAGCAGCGCCAGACCAAGAAGGGCAGGAGCGGCATGGCCAACCAGCAGAAGCTCGAAGACCAGCAAGTAATCTCACTGCAGAAGCAGATGTCTGAGAAGTACGAGGGCATCCGCAAGCGCGTCCACAACCTGCAAGGCGTCATTGACGGCCTTGAGGGCCAGTGGAAGGGCATCGGTAAGGCTGCCTTCGACAAGAAGCAGTTCGAGATCAACGAGTCTCTGCAGAACATCGGCAAGATCCTGGCCGATGTCATCGACGCGATGACGAAGACGCGCAACCTCAAGGACACCACCGAAGACGACGTTCGTGCTTCGGTGGACAAGATTTCCGTGACGGACGGCGCCTCTTCGCTCAGCAGCTACTGAGCTGCGGAGCACACGGCATCGGAACACGTCGAAACAGCATCACGAGCGAGACGAGGTAGAAGGACATGGCCGGTAACGGTGACGGGCTGCTCGTAACCTACGACGGACTCGACCAGGCGGCGACGCAGCTCGGCAACGAGGCGAAGGCTCTTGAGGCAGACCTGGCAGAGCTGCGCCAGCTTGTGGTGAAGAGCCGCGAGTACTGGGCCGGTGAGGCTCAGGGCACCTTCGGTACCAAGCTGCAGAAGTGGGACAAGGAAGCCAATGACATCCACACGGCGCTGACTCAGATCGGTCACGTCGTCGGTCAGTCCGGTGGCGACTACATGGGTGGCGACAAGAAGGCTGCCAGCTACTTCGAGTAAGCAGCCGAGCAATACAGGCAGTTCATTGCAGGGCGGACGCGCGCGGGAGGCGTCCGCCCTGCATTGTGTTGTTGTGCTGCTTGCGTGTCTCGTGACGTGACCGCGAAGCGTCCGGCAATCCGTGATGTTTGAGACCGAAAGGTAAAGAGAATGACGTTCGGGCCGCCGCCCTCGCCGTTCACGCAGTCGAGACAGGCCGCTGATGCGCGTGCGAAACGCAAGGCGCTGTACCTGGGTGGTTCGGCTGTCGTGCTCGCCCTGGTGCTGGGGCTGGTCGCATGGGTGGTGTGGCCGAGTTCGGAGAAGGCGGCCCCAAAAGTCGCCAGCCAAGGCGGGGGGTCCGGTGCACCCGACGACCTTCGGGAGACCGTCGAGAAGCTGCCCAAGCAGGGCGGCGCCGGGCACGTCGAAGGCGCGGTGGTCGAGCAGGAACTGGCGCCCGGAAAAACTCTCATCGCGCCCGGGATGTGGGCCACGGACAAGATTCTGGCCAAGGGGAAGGCCTCGAGCCTGGTCGCTGTGAACATCGACGACGGCTCCAACGCGTGGACCACTCAACTCAAAGGCGATATCTGCGCCGTATCTCCTGATATGACCAACGATGGTCGTGCCGCCATAGCGTTCACGGATCCGGCCGGCGATCACCAGTGCAACCAAGTGATGATGTTCAGGGTCGCCACTGGAGAGAAGCTCTGGCAGGTCAAGATTCCCGTCACGCAGGGGGTGTTCGAGGAGGCCACGACAATGACGATGACGCGAGGCGTCGTTGTCACTTCATGGTCCAGGGGTTCCGCCGGGCTCGACATGGCGAACGGGCAGACGCTGTGGAAGCGGGAGCGAACCGAGAAGTGCAAGGACGGCGGGTTCTCCGGCGGGCGCGCGCTGCTTCTGCGTCAGGACTGCTTCGAAAAGAAGGAGCGGCAGGACCACTTCCTGGTGCACAAACTCGACCCGCGGACCGGAAAGATCAAGTGGACCTACAGGGTCGCCCCAGGGGTTAAATTCGCCTACTTCCTCTCGAGCGATCCGGCCGTCGTGGCGGTGGAAGCCGGCGACTTTGCGGTGACGAACCTTCTCTCCCTCAGTGATCAGGGATCCCTGCTGACGAACATCCGCATGGAGGGGAACCACTACAAGGTCGAGTGCAATCCTGATCGGGTCGACCGGTGTGATGGAGCAGTGGTCTCAAAGAGTCAGGTCTTCGTGACCAGCGGTGAAGCCAGCGAGCAGCTCGGTAACACCACCAACTGGGTTGTGGCATTCGACTTGAAGACCGGACGCTCCGGTGTGAAATTCGATGCAGGGCCTGACCAGCAGATTTCGCCGATTCGAATGAGCGGTAACCGGCTGCTCGCCATGAAATTCGGGACGGATACGTTTGCTCCGAACTCCCTGATCAGCCTCGATCCGAAGACCGGAAAGCAGAGCCCATACTTCTATTTCACGATTCCGGCCGAAGTGAAGGGGGACGGGGCTGAGGTCGCCGTCCAGGATGGCCGCCTGATCATCGGGCACCAGGAGTTCAAGGGGACCGGGAAGAGATCACTGCCCGACGCTCAATGGCTGGCCTATGCCGTCAGTGCAGCCGATTAGGGCGTATCGCCCCCGACTGTGATGCCGGCAGGCTCGGGTGATGTCCTGCTGACCAGGCTTCCGGCACTGCCCGGCCGACCCCGTCGACCACCCGATACCCTGCAGGGCAGGGAGTCGGAGGGGGATCATCGGACATGTACGGCGCGCTTCCATACGTCTCCCTGACCAGCCTGGACGCCCGGAGTGCTCGTACCGCTCCCGCCCTCCGCCACATCGCCCGCACCCCCGACGCCACCCGCACCGTCATCCTCAGCACCCCCCACCCCACCACCGACCCCCACCGCTTCATGGCCGAAGCCGATGCCTCTCGGTACCTGCTGGGGAGTTGGGTGTTGCCGGCGGTCGAGTTGGCCGGGCCGGGGCAGGGGGCCTGGCACGCGAGCCCCTACGTGCCGGTGCTGCCTCTGCCCACCGCCCTGGGCGTCCTCGGCGGCCCCCTCCCCGAGCGCACCGTCCGCGCCCTCGCCGTCGCCCTCGCCGAGACGCTCTCCGTGATCCACGGGCAGAGCCTCACGCACGCCGGGGTGTCGCCCGCCGCCGTACTCCTCGCCCACGACGGCCCCCGCCTCACCGGCTTCGGCGCCGTTCGGGCTGCCGCTCCGGACGGGGTGGAGCGGCGCGGTCTGGTGGGGGTCGACGCGAGCGTGCTGGCGCCGGAGCAGGCGAGCGGTGGCATGCCCAGGCCGCTCGGGGACGTGTACGCCCTGGGCGCGACCCTCGCGTACGCCGCGACGGGCAGCACCATGCCCGAGCGCGACGAACTGCCTTCCTGGCTGCGGCCCACCGTCGCGCGCTGTCTCTCGCGCGACCCTGCGCAGCGCCCTCAACTCGCCGAGGTCGTCCAGGAATTGGCGCCTGGTCCGGGACATGGAGGCGACGCGGGGTTCGGGGTGCCGGAGCAGGCGGCCGCCCTGCTGGGCCCGGGCTGGCTGCCGGCCCGGCTCATCGCCGCCCTCGCCCACCAGGCCGCCGCGGTGCTCCGCGCCGAGACCCCCGCGACCGCACACGTACTCACCCGCTGAAGAACCGACGGACCCGACACCCCCATGGCGACACCTCTCACCCACGACGACCCCGCGGCGCTCGGCCCGTTCCGCCTCGTCGCCCGTCTCGGCAGCGGCGGCATGGGCACGGTCTACGTCGCCCGAAGCGCGGGCGGCGCCACCGTCGCGCTCAAGACGATGCACCCGGGGATCGCCGCGGATCCGACGGCCCGCACCAGATTCCGGCTCGAGATCGATGCCGCGCGCGTCATCGGCGGCCGCTTCGGCGCCGAGGTCGTCGACGCCGACCCCGTCGCCGAAACGCCGTGGCTGGCCACCGAATACGTGCTCGGCCCGCCCCTCGACGAGGCCGTCGAGCGGGGCGGGCCGCTGCCCGAGCGGGCGTTGCGGGCTCTCGGTGCCGCTCTGTGCGGCGCGCTCGGCGCACTGCACCGGTCGGACGTCGCCCACCGGGACCTCAAGCCGTCCAACATCCTCGTCACCGCGTACGGCCCGAAGGTCATCGACTTCGGCATCGCTCGCGCCATCGGCGACGACCACCTGACCCGCACCGGCTCCGCCGTCGGCACCCCCGCCTTCATGTCCCCGGAGCAGGCCGGCGGTCAGGAGCACGGCGCCGCGGGCGACGTCTTCGCGCTCGCCGGCGTGCTCGTGCACGCCGCCAGGGGGACCGGCCCCTTCGGCGGCGGCCAGGCCGCGGACCTGCTGTACCGGGTGCGCTACGGCGAGCCCGATCTCGGCGGCGTTCCGGACGCGCTGGTCCCCGTACTCGCGCAGTGCCTCAGCAAGGATCCCGCCCTGCGGCCCACCGTCGACCAGCTCGCCGCACAACTGCACGACGGGCGTGGTGAGTTCGCGGACCAGCTGCCCGAGACGCTGCTCGCCGAGATCGGGCGCAGGGCGGCCGAGGTGTGGCAGATCGTGCCGCAGCGGATGCCGGCGCCGCTCGCCGAACCGGTGCCCGGGCCTCAATCGGGCGCCCCGCGCGCCGCCGGGATCTCCCGACGCGCACTGCTGACGGGCGGCGGCGCGGCGGCCCTGGCGGCTGCCGGAGGCGGCGCGTGGTGGCGTTCCCGGAAGGAAGACAGTACGGGCCAGGGCGCGAAGGGGCCGGTGCAGACCCGCAATCTCGATCCGGTCTGGGAACTGGGCCAGAACTTCGGCGACACCTGGGGCAGCGGCATCGGGACACCGGTCGCCGTCGCGGGCGAGATCCGGGTCGCCATGGGCGCGGTGACGTACGTCGTCAACCCGAAGAACGGTCTGCGCAAGGACGACTTCCTCGCCGACGGCACCCCGTGGCAGGTGGTCGTGTCCCAGGGCACGGAATACCGGCTCGACATCGCACGGGAGACCGCTGCGAAGATCCCGCCGGCCGGCATCTCGGTGTGGGACCTCGATCAGGACTACATCAGGAACACCAAGGCGTATCTGCGCGGCACGAACTTCGAGACCCCGGGCAATCAACTCCTCGGTGTTTTCGGCACGGTGGCCTACGTCGCCGTCGGCGCGGGCCCGCCCACCAAGCAGGCTTACGGCTTCCGCAGGAATCAGGTCTTCACGCTGCGGGCCGTCGACGTGAAGTCGGGCGAGGAGCTGTGGTCGCGGCCCCTGCCCGAGCGGCCGGACGAGAGCAGGCCGCTGCACTTCGCCTCGGCCACGGTGACGGGAGGGAGCCTGGTCACCCTCCAGGAGACCCGCCCCGGGACGGTCCACGTCGTCGTCCGCAGCACCCGCACCGGCCAGGTCGTCTGGGAGCAGCCGTACGGGGACACGGACGAGGACGCCCGCGCGGCCCTGCGGGCGCCCCTCGCGGTCGGCGACGGGCGGATCTACCTCGGTGGCCCGCGCTTGCGCGCACTGCGGCTCACCGACGGGAAGCAGGACTGGGCGACACCGTCCGGTCAGGCGTACGGCCCGCCCGCGTTCCGCTCGGGCGCCGTGTACTCCGTCGCGGAGGACGCCGGGCTGAAGGCGCTCGACGCGGCCTCCGGCAAAGCCGGCTGGACCGAGCTGTCCACCGATGACGGCAGTCCGTCCCTCGGCTGGGCCCCCGTCCTGGGTGACCGGTGGGCGTACTACCGCAACGGCGTCCACGTGTACGCCGTGGACCTGAGGACGCACCGGGTCGTCCGCACGTTCAAGACGACCGCGACGGCCTTCTACGCCGACCGGCAGGACGACCTCGTGCTCGGGATGGGGGCGAGCGCGCTGAGCGCCTACCCGCTGAAGTGACGTCTTCCGCTCAATTGAAGTCCCCGACCACTCCACGCCGGACGGCCGCAGCGCACCCCGGCAGAAGGAACCGCCCATGAAGCCTCTCGGTACCGGTGACCCCCTCCGCCTCGGCCCGTACCGGCTGTCCGGCGTGCTCGGCGAGGGCGGCATGGGCAAGGTCTACGTGGGCCAGGACTCGCTCGGGACACTCTCCGCGGTGAAGGTGCTGCGCCCCGAGCTGGCCCATGACACGAACCTGGCCCAGCGGTTCGTCCGAGAGGCCCAGGCGGCCCAGGCCGTGCGCAGCCCAGGCGTCGCCGCCGTGCTCGGCGCGTGGACCGAGGGCGGCCGGCCCTGGATCGCCACCGAGTTCCTCGCCGGGCTCACCCTCGACCAGGCCGTCGACAGCCACGGCCCCCTCCCCGAGCCCGCTGTGCGGGCGCTGGCCGCGTCCCTCGCCCGTACGCTGGCCGACATCCACGCGGCGGGCCTGATCCACCGGGACCTCAAGCCGCCGAACATCGTGCTCACCTCCACGGGCCCGCGCGTCATCGACTTCGGTATCGCCCGCCCCGAGCACGGGCTCACCCTGACCACGACCGGGCAGGTGCCGGTCACTCCCGGGTACGGCGCGCCGGAACAGGCGCTCGGCAAGCGGGTCGCTCCACCCGCGGACGTCTTCTCGCTGGGGGCGGTCCTCGTGTACGCGGCCACCGGGCAGCGAGCCTTCACAGGCGCGCACGTGGCGGCCGTGCAGTACGCCGTCGTGCACGAGGAGCCCCGGCTCGACGGCCTGTCGCCGCAGCTGCGTGACCTGGTCGCCCCCTGTCTCGCCAAGGACCCGGCGCTGCGCCCTGCGCCCGACCGGATCGCGGCGGCCATGGCCCCGTCCAAGGGCGCCGAACGGGCCTGGCGGCACGGCCCGTTCGCCGACGCCATCAAGGAACGCGAACGCTCCGCACAGCAGTTGACCACCCGGACGACCGCAGCGACGTCCGTCGGAATCAAGGCCCCGGTGTCGCGCCGCCGCCTGCTGACCGGGCTTGCCTCGGGCGGCGCGGTCGTCGCGGCCGGCGGCGCCGGTGCCTGGTGGTGGTCGGGACGTGGGGCCAAGACACTCAAGCCGGCGAAGAACGACCCCTTCGACATCCCCCCAGCCGTGGCCACGCCCGTGCAGGCCCTCGACAGGTCGATCGGCGCGTCCGGCCCGTACGGGTACCCGAGCCCGACCGCACTGTGGAGCGCATCGGAGGTCGTCGACGTCAACGCGCAGAGGGTGCTCCCGATCCGTGACGTCGTCGTGTTCGGCTCGGCGAGCGGCGGCATCGTCGCGTACGACGTGAAGACCGGCAAGCAGCGCTGGGCGGCCCCCGAGGTCCGGGCGGGCACGCAGTTCCTGTCACTGGCGGACCGGCTCGTGGCCGCAGCCGACGCCGAGGGAGTCGTACGCACCTACGTGGCGTCGACCGGCGTCCCCAAGTGGACCTGCCCCGAGGCCGAGGCGGACGTCCTCCTCGCCGCCGACGACGAGGCCCTCTACTACGTGGCCAAGAACGGCCGGCTGCGCAGCATCGGGCAGTCCGACGGCAGAGTGCGCTGGAGCATGCGAGCGCCGGCCGCCTTCCGGGACAGCGGCAGCGGACTCTCCCTCCGGTGCGCCGCCGGCAGCGGACGCTTCGTGACGGCGCTCGGGGACGGACGCGTGCTCATGCTCGACACCGCGGACGGGCATGTGGTGTGGAGCCGGGGCACGAAGGTGGACGTGACCGTGGGCGCCGCCATCAAGGGCGACCGGCTGTACCTCAACGGCGAGACCATGGAGGCCCGCAGGATCAGCGACGGCGAGGCCATCTGGAGCACACCCGTCGGCAGCAACATCCCCGACGGGAAGACCTGGGGCCCGCCGACGGTGCGCGACGGCGCGCTCTTCGCCAACCAGGCGTGGTTCCCGACACGGGTCGACGCCCGCACCGGCAAGGTGGTGTGGCGCGGCCGCATCTGGCAGTCCGACGAGAGCCGGGTTGTGTTGCCGCAGGGGAACGGGGTCTGGTCCGTGGAGACCAACGTCACGGACGGGGAGACGACGGGGCTGAGCCTGAACACCCTGCAGGCGTCAAGCGGCGGACGCACCTGGCGGTTCGACCTCCCCGAGACCGAGTCCAAGGACCTCGCGGCCGCCGGGAACCGGGTCTTCGTGCTGAGCGGTACCAACATCGTGGTGCTGCGCGCCTTCTGACCCGGCTCGAGTCCGGCCTCAGGTCCAGTGGCGGGCAGCCGGGCGCGGGTGAAGGCCGGTCACTACGGGGCGGCCGGACCCGTCCGGCCCGGCGCCGGCTCCAGATCGAACTCCCCGTCCCGCGCCCCCAGCACGAACGCCGTCCACTCCGCCTCCGTGTACCGCAACACCGTCCCCGGCTCCAGCGAAGACCGCATCGCCACCGCCCCGCCCGGCAGATGCGCGATCTCCACGCGCTCCTCGTGCTGCTCCGTGCCGGGCGCGCTGTGCCACTCCACGCCGGAGATGTCGAGGGCGTAGAGCTCGTCCTTCTCGCGCTCCTTGCGGGCCTTCATCTCCTCCGGCGTCTCCACGGGCGTCTCCTTCGGCGCGCCCGCCGGCGTCTCAGGCTGCTCCTCGCGCCGTGCCTCGGGCCGTGCATCAGGCCGCGTCTCGGGCTGCCGAGCGTCCCGCGCCGCCTGCTGGTCCTGTGTCTCCGCCATGGTGAGCGGCCCCTTCCGGACGTCCGAACCACCGCGGCCCGCCATGAACCGCAGCTGTGGCCAGCCTACTTGCGGCGGGTACGGCGAAGGGGCCGCAGGGAGATCTACGAAGATCTCCCTGCGGCCCCTCCACCTCACGTGCTACAGAGGGCCCGGCCCAGGTCCCGGGCTCAGTCCTCCAGACCGATCTGGACCAACGGCTTGCCCCGCTTGCGCGACACGAACGTGCCCCGGCCCGCCGGCATCGGCCGCGGCCGCAGACCGCCGAGCAGATCGCCCTCCGCCGGGTCACCGGCCAGGAGCACGCCCTGCGCGCCCAGCTCCTTGATGCGCTGCATGAACGCCTCGTAGCCGGCGCGGCCCGCGCCCGCCGTCGAGCGGGCGATGATGAAGCGGACGCCCACGTCGCGCGCGAACGGCAGCAGCTCGGTCAGGCCCGCCAGCGGGTTGCCGCTCGACGTCGACACCAGGTCGTAGTCGTCGATCACCACGTAGACCGTCGGACCGCTCCACCAGCTGCGGTCGCGCAGCTGCTGCGCCGTCACGTCCGCGGTCGGCGTCCGGCGCTGCATGAGGTCGGCCAGCGCGTCCATGTGGTGCTGCATCTGGTTCGACATCGGGATGTACTCGGCCAGGTGCGACTTCGGCGTCACATCGAGCAGCGAGCGCCGGTTGTCGACGACGAACAGCTTGCAGACGTCGCCGCTGTAGCGCTGCGTCAGCTGCCGGATGAGCAGCTTCAGCAGGTTCGACTTGCCGGACTCGCTCTCGCCGAAGACCAGGAAGAACGGGTCCTGCTCGAAGTCCACGAACACCGGCTCGAGGTTGTCCTCGTCGAGGCCGAACGCGATGCCCCGCTCCGGGAACCGGTCGCCCGGCGGCAGCTGGCGCGCCGGGAACTCGCGCGGCAGCAGCCGTACCGGGGGTGCGCCCGGCGCCGTCCAGTGCCGGGTCACCTCGGCGGCGAGCGCGCTCGTCGCCTCCGCCAGGTCCGTGTCCGAGGACAGACCGTCGATGCGCGGCACCGCCGCCATGAAGTGCTGCTTCTGCGGCGTCTGACCACGACCGGGGACACCCGTCGGCACGTTGGCCGCGACCTTGCGGTCGAACTCGGAGTCCATCGTGTCGCCGAGCCGCAGCTCCAGGCGGTTCATGAGGTGGTCCTTCATGTTCGCCCGGACCTCCATGGACCGCGACGCCGTCACGACCACGTGGATGCCGTAACCGAGACCGCGCGCCGCCATGTCCAGGACCAGCGGCTCCAACGCCTCGTAGTCCGAACGGAAGTTGCCCCAGCCGTCGATCAGCAGGAACACGTCGCCCCACGGCTGGTCGGTCATCGAGATGTCGCCCCGCGCGCGGCGCGCGCGGAAGTCGGCGATCGACGCGATGCCCGCCGTACGGAAGTACTCCTCGCGGCGCGTCAGCACGCCGTACACCTCGGCCGCCGTACGGCGCACCTTCTCGGGGTCCAGACGCGAGGCCACACCACCCACGTGCGGCAGCCCCTCGACGGCCGCGAGACCGCCACCACCGAAGTCGAGCCCGTAGAACTGGACTTCCTGCGGCGTGTGCGTCAGCGCGAACGACGCCACGATGGAGCGCAGCAGCGTCGACTTGCCGGACTGCGGACCACCCAGGATCTGCATGTGACCGGCCGCACCGCCGAAGTCCACCCACAGCGGGTCGCGCCGCTGCTCGTACGGCTTGTCGACGAGGCCTACGGGGATGACCAGACGGCCGGCGCCCTCGTACCCGGGCTGGGTGAGCCCGCGGCCCTGCACGGGCGCGAGGCCGGGCAGCAGCGAGTCGAGCGACGGCGGGCTGTCCAGCGGCGGCAGCCACACCTGGTGCGCGGCCGGACCCTGCGCCTCGAGGCGGCGCACGATCACGTCGAGCACGGTGTCGGCCAGCGCGTCGTCCTTCTCGTCGCGCGGGGCCTGCGCCTCCTCCTCGCGCTGCGGCGGCAGCTGCACGTACTGCACCGGCACCTGCGCGGCCGTGAACAGCACCGGGCGCCGGTCCACCGGAAGCGGCCCGCCGGGTGTGGCGACCCGCGCGGAACCCGTGCGGTACACACCCGAGACGTAGGCCGCCTTGAAGCGCACCATCTCGTCGGTGCCGAACTTCAGGAAGCCGGAACCCGGCACGTTCGGCAGCTCGTACGCGTCCGGGACACCCAGCGCGGCACGGGACTCGGCCGCCGAGAACGTCCGCAGACCGATGCGGTACGACAGGTACGTCTCCAGGCCGCGCAGCCGGCCCTCCTCCAGGCGCTGCGAGGCGAGCAGCAGGTGCACGCCCAGCGAACGGCCGATGCGGCCGATCTGGACGAACATCTCGATGAAGTCCGGCTTCGCCGTGAGCAGTTCGGAGAACTCGTCGATCACCAGGACGAGCGAGGGGATCGGCTGCAGCGGGGCACCGGCCGCGCGCGCCTTCTCGTAGTCGTGGATGTTCGCGTAGTTGCCCGCGTCGCGGAGCATCTCCTGGCGGCGGTTGAGCTCACCGCGGATGGAGTCACCCATACGGTCGACGAGCGTCAGGTCGTCCGCCAGGTTCGTGATGACGGCCGCGACGTGCGGCATCTGGGCCATGCCGGCGAACGTGGCACCACCCTTGAAGTCCGCGAGGACGAAGTTCAGCGTCTCGGAGGAGTGGGTGACGGCGAGGCCGAGCACCAGGGTGCGCAGCAGCTCCGACTTGCCGGAACCGGTGGCGCCGACGCACAGACCGTGCGGGCCCATGCCCTCCTGCGCAGCCTCCTTGAGGTCGAGCATCACGGGCCGGCCGTCGTCGCCGACACCGATCGGCACGCGCAGCCGCTCGGCCTGCGAGCGCGGGCGCCAGGTGCGCTTGGTGTCGACGGTCGCGGCGTCGCCCAGGTTCATCAGATCGGTGAACTCCAGGTTGGCCAGCAGCGGCTCGTCGTCGCTGTCGCCGCCTGTCGCCATGCGCAGCGGCGCCAGCTGGCGGGCGAGCGCCTCGGCGCCCGCGTACGACAGGACGTCCGGCGTGCCCTCGTAGACCATGCCGTGCGCCGACTCCAGGCGCAGCATCTTCGGGTGCACGACGATCGACAGGTCGCCGCGGCCGGCGCTGAGGTCGCCGGGGACGACCTCCAGGACCGTCACACCCTGCAGGCCCTCGGGGGAGGCCAGGATCGAGGTGGGCGGCAGGGAGACACCGTCCAGGACGACCACCAGGTGCGGCTGCTCGGGGACCGGGGCGCCACCGGGGTGGAAGCGCGGGCGGCCCTCCAGACGCGGGGTGAGCAGCTCCTCCAGCTCCACCGGGTCGGTGGTGATGAGGCGGCGGCTGCCCGCGCCGTCCGTCTGGCCCGGCACCTGGGAGTGCGGCAGCCACTTGGCCCACTCCCACTCGCCGACCGTCTCGCGCCCCGCGGCGACCGCGACGACGAGGTCCTCGGGGGAGTGCAGCGAGGCAAGGGAGGCGGCCACGGCGCGCGCGGTGCCGCGCACGGTCGTCGGCTCGCCGCTCACGGACACGTGGTAGAAGGCGCGCAGCGAGACCGCCATCGGCAGGTCCTCGAGCGTGCTGTGCGTCGCCAGGAAACGCTGCATGGCGCCGGCGGTCAGCGGCTCCAGCTCGTCGACCGGCGCGGTCTGCGGCGGCACCAGGGGAGTGGCCAGACCCTGCGCGCCGAGCCCGACGCGCACCTGTCCGAAGTCCTCGTCACCGGTGCGGCGCTCCCAGACGCGGCTGCCCTCGGCGACCAGCGCCCACAGTTGCTCCGGCGAAGGGTGCAGGTAGTACTGCGCGTCGCGCTGCTTCCTGGCGGTGCCGAGGGCGTCACGGCGCGTCTGCGACAGGTAGCGCAGGTAGTCGCGGCGCATGTCCGCCATCTGTCCCTGGTTGCCCCTGCGGTAGCGGACCAGCATCGCGATGCCCATCGCGATGGTCGACGCCACCATCACCATGCCCATGATGCGCATGAACGGCGGTGACGAGGGGTTGAAGAAGAACACCACCGAACCGCCCATGCCCAGCATGGGCAGGATCTGCATCAGGGCGCCTTCCTGCTGCCCCCGCGGAAGCTCCGGCGGAGGCTGCAGCACCACCTCTTCCGTGGGCACCTCGGACGGCAGTGCCCGAGGTGGGCGCTTGACGACGATGTGGCTCACTTAGCACCAATTCCCTTGCCGGACCGAGCTTTTCCGTCCGCCGCCCCGTGTCAGGCGGACGTCGATCGCGGTTCGCGATCCTACTGACAACCACTGACAACGGCGGGCGGTAGGGTGCCGGAGGTACGCGTGAGCAGTTGCGAACGAGCCCAGGAAAATCGGGCATTGCACGCGGTTCGGAACGTGTGGTTCCCACTCGGCCCGGGCGGAACGGCCCGTGTGACCGGCCCTGCGCCGCAACACAGGCCAACGTACACAGGATCTTTACAGAAGGCCTTCGCGAACAAGGGGGAACAGCAGGTGAGCATGACGGCCTCCGCGCCGGCCGGCCGGACCGGCGCAGCGGGTCCCGGAGCTCCCGCGTCTGCGGGCACGGGCCTCGGATTCTGCCGCGTCACGATCGTGGCGCCCGACAGCCGCATCGACGTGGCACTGCCCGACGACGTGCCGGTCGCCGACCTGTACCCCGAGATCCTGCGGCTCTCCCAGCAGAGCCCGGCCGAGGGGGCGCCCGTCGGCTACCACCTCGTACGCCGCGACGGCACGGTCCTCGACAGCGCCCGCTCCTTCTCGGCGCAGCGCATCCTGGACGGCGAGCTGCTGACGCTGCGCCCGTTCTCCGAGTCGCTGCCGCCCGCGGTCTACGACGACGTGTCCGAGGCCGTCGCCTCCGCCGTCACCAAGGACCGCACCCTGTGGAGCGGAGACCTCACCCGCGCGGCGGGCCTCGTGGCCGGCGGCATCCTGCCCGCCCTCATGGCCTTCGTCGCGTGGAACTCCGAGATCCGCCACGACATGCACAGCCTCCAGGGCATCCTGGCCGCCGTCGCCGGCGTCCTGCTGATCACCCTGGCGTGCGTACGGGGCCGCGTCTACGACGACCGCGGCTCGGCCGTCGCGCTCGGTCTCGGCGCCCTGCCGAACATCGCGGTCGCGGGCTCCGGACTGCTCCCGCTCTCCGAGGGGCAGGGCATCGGCAGGCTCCAGTTCCTGCTCGCCTGCGCGGCGGTCCTGGTCGCCTCCGTGGTGCTCACCCTGGTCTCGCCCGGCGGTGACGGGCCCTTCGTGGCGTTCGTCTTCGCCTCGCTGATCGGCCTGATCACCACCTTCATCGCGATCCTCACGCACCTCAAGCCGATCGAGACGGCCGCCATCGGCGCGCCGCTCTCCGTGAGCGCCCTCGCGTTCCTGCCCGGCCTCTCCATGCGCTTCGCCCGCCTGCCCATCGGCTTCGAACCGCCGAACCCGGGCCGCGCCGGCTACGACACGACCGCCGACCCGTCGGGCGTCCACGAGGCCGTCGACGCCGAGCGCGTCGCCGCCCAGGCCCGCCGCGGCCACGAGCTGCTCGTCGGCCTCGTCGGCGGCTGCGCCCTCGTCTCCGTGGGCTCCTCGATCGTCCTCGGCTTCTCCAACAACGTCTGGGGGCAGCTGCTCGCCCTCGCCACGGGCGTCGCCATGCTGATGCGCGCGCACCTGTTCCGCTACACGGCGCAGGTCGGGGCCACGCTCGCCGCCGGTCTCGCCGCGCTCGTCTTCCTGGGACTCGGCCTCGCCCTGCACCCGCCGGTCGACTACCTGCGCGACGCGATCTTCAAGAACGACACCACGGCCCTCGACATCCGCACCGTGTGGATCATCGCGGCGATCGGCGCGGCCACCGCCCTGGTGACCTCGATCGGCCTGATCACCCCGCGTCGCGGAGTCACCCCCTTCTGGGGCCGCTTCCTGGAGATCGCCGAGACGTTCGTCCTGCTCACGCTGATCCCGTTGGCCCTGGCCGTCTTCGACGTCTACGCGTCGGCGCGGGCCATGACCAGCTAGCAGGGACCCCGGTCGGGGGCGCACCCGACGGCTGGTACGCTGTGTGACGGCCGTTTGTGTACGCGCCCCCGGCATCAGCTGGGAGCAGCGCCCAGCGGATCCCCGCCTCCCGAGTTACGGAAGCTCCCCTGAGATGTAGACCAGGGGCACTCGGCGGCACGAAAACTCTACGAGGAGTAAGCGTGGCTCTCGACAACGCTACGAAGAAGCAGATCATCGCCGAGTTCGGCCAGAAGGAGGGCGACACCGGCTCTCCCGAGGTTCAGGTGGCCATGCTCTCCCGCCGCATCTCGGACCTGACCGAGCACCTCAAGACGCACAAGCACGACCACCACTCCCGTCGTGGTCTGCTGATCCTGGTCGGCCAGCGTCGCCGCCTCCTGCAGTACCTGGCCAAGAAGGACATCGCGCGCTTCCGTGTCCTGGTCGAGCGCCTCGGCATCCGCCGCGGTGCGGCCGGCGCCCGATAAGACGCCGAAAGGGGAGCGGTTCCCGATTGAGGGGGCCGCTCCCTTTTGCTGTACGTGCGCACTGTCACACAGGCTTTGTAGTCTGGTGACGTACGAGTACGCGTGACGCGTGCTCGAGACGAGGAACAGCGCAGCCCTCGCCGCCGCCGGTCCTCGGTAGTGGCCCCCGGAGACGCAAGAGGATCCCCGGGTGCTTCGATCGAAGACCGGCCCGCTCCAAGGCGCGCTGCTCCGTTCGTCCCCCTGCCACACGGGCAGTACGGGACAAAAGACGAATACAGACGAAAGCAACGGAGAAAACGCTAGTGGAGAACGAGACCCACTACGCCGAGGCCGTCATTGACAACGGCTCCTTCGGCACCCGCACCATCCGCTTCGAGACGGGCCGTCTGGCCCGCCAGGCCGCCGGCTCCGCCGTCGCCTACCTCGACGACGACACGATGGTCCTCTCGGCCACCTCGGCCTCGAAGAACCCCAAGGACCAGCTCGACTTCTTCCCCCTGACGGTGGACGTCGAGGAGCGGATGTACGCCGCCGGCAAGATCCCCGGCAGCTTCTTCCGTCGTGAGGGCCGGCCCTCCGAGGACGCCGTCCTCACCTGCCGCCTCATCGACCGCCCGCTGCGCCCCTCCTTCAAGAAGGGCCTGCGCAACGAGATCCAGGTCGTCGCGACGATCATGGCGCTCAACCCCGACCACCTGTACGACGTCGTCGCGATCAACGCCGCGTCCGCGTCCACCCAGCTGGCCGGTCTGCCCTTCTCCGGCCCGGTCGGCGGCGTCCGCGTCGCGCTGATCAACGGCCAGTGGGTCGCGTTCCCGACGCACACCGAGCTCGAGGACGCCGTCTTCGACATGGTCGTCGCCGGTCGCGTCCTCGAGGACGGCGACGTCGCGATCATGATGGTCGAGGCCGAGGCCACCGAGAAGACCATCCAGCTGGTCAAGGGCGGCGCCGAGGCGCCGACCGAGGAGGTCGTCGCCGCCGGTCTCGAGGCCGCCAAGCCCTTCATCAAGGTGCTGTGCAAGGCCCAGGCCGACCTCGCCGCCAAGGCCGCGAAGCCGACCGCCGAGTTCCCGATCTTCCTGGACTTCCAGGACGACGTGCTCGAGGCCCTGACCGCCGCCGTGAAGCCCGAGCTCTCCGCCGCGCTGACCATCGCCGGCAAGCAGGAGCGCGAGGCCGAGCTGGACCGCGTCAAGGGTCTGGCCGCCGAGAAGCTCCTCCCGGAGTTCGAGGGCCGCGAGAAGGAGATCTCCGCCGCGTACCGCGCGCTGACCAAGTCCCTGGTCCGCGAGCGCGTCATCAAGGAGAAGAAGCGCATCGACGGCCGCGGTGTCACCGACATCCGCACCCTGGCCGCCGAGGTCGAGGCCATCCCGCGCGTGCACGGCTCCGCCCTGTTCGAGCGCGGCGAGACCCAGATCCTGGGCGTCACCACGCTGAACATGCTGCGCATGGAGCAGCAGCTGGACACCCTCTCCCCGGTGACCCGCAAGCGCTACATGCACAACTACAACTTCCCGCCGTACTCCGTCGGTGAGACGGGCCGCGTCGGCTCCCCCAAGCGCCGCGAGATCGGCCACGGCGCCCTCGCCGAGCGCGCCCTGGTGCCGGTGCTCCCGACGCGCGAGGAGTTCCCCTACGCGATCCGTCAGGTGTCCGAGGCCCTCGGCTCCAACGGCTCGACGTCCATGGGCTCCGTCTGCGCCTCCACCATGTCGATGCTGAACGCCGGTGTGCCGCTGAAGGCCCCCGTCGCCGGTATCGCCATGGGTCTGATCTCCCAGGAGATCGACGGCAAGACGCACTACGTCACCCTCACCGACATCCTCGGTGCGGAGGACGCCTTCGGCGACATGGACTTCAAGGTCGCCGGCACCAAGGAGTTCGTGACCGCCCTCCAGCTGGACACGAAGCTCGACGGCATCCCGGCCTCCGTCCTGGCCGCCGCCCTCAAGCAGGCCAAGGACGCCCGCCTCCACATCCTCGACGTGATGATGGAAGCGATCGACGTCCCGGACGAGATGTCCCCGAACGCGCCGCGGATCATCACGGTCAAGATCCCGGTCGACAAGATCGGTGAGGTCATCGGCCCCAAGGGCAAGATGATCAACCAGATCCAGGAGGACACCGGCGCCGACATCACGATCGAGGACGACGGCACCATCTACATCGGTGCCGCCGACGGCCCGGCCGCCGAGGCCGCCCGCGCCACGATCAACGGCATCGCCAACCCGACCATGCCGGAGGTCGGCGAGCGCTACCTGGGCACCGTCGTGAAGACGACGACCTTCGGCGCGTTCGTGTCCCTGCTCCCGGGCAAGGACGGCCTGCTGCACATCTCGCAGATCCGCAAGCTCGCCGGCGGCAAGCGCGTGGAGAACGTCGAGGACGTCCTCGGTGTGGGCCAGAAGGTCCAGGTCGAGATCGCCGAGATCGACTCCCGCGGCAAGCTCTCCCTGATCCCCGTGATCGAGGGCGAAGAGGGCGACGACGCGAAGGACGACACCGACAAGTGACGTCCCGTAGCACCAAGGCGACGGCCCGCACCTCCTCGGAGGCGCGGGCCGTCGCCCGTACCCAAACCCTGATCAAGGGCGAGAACGGCATCGGTACGGTCCGCAGGACCACGCTCCCCAGCGGCCTGCGCATCGTCACCGAGACCCTGCCCTCCGTCCGCTCGGCGACCTTCGGCATCTGGGCCCACGTGGGCTCCCGTGACGAGACGCCGACCCTGAACGGCGCGACGCACTACCTGGAGCACCTCCTCTTCAAGGGCACTCACAAGCGCAGCGCCCTCGACATCTCCGCCGCGATCGACGCGGTCGGCGGCGAGATGAACGCCTTCACGGCGAAGGAGTACACGTGCTACTACGCGCGCGTGCTCGACACCGACCTGCCGCTCGCCATCGACGTCGTCTGCGACATGCTGACCGGCTCCCTCATCGAGGAGGCCGACGTCGACGCCGAGCGCGGCGTCATCCTCGAAGAGATCGCGATGACCGAGGACGACCCGGGCGACTGCGTGCACGACCTGTTCGCGCACACCATGCTCGGCGACACCCCGCTGGGCCGCCCGGTCCTCGGCACGGTCGACACGATCAACGCGCTCAGCCGCGGCCAGATCAGCCGCTTCTACAAGAAGCACTACGACCCGACGCACCTCGTCGTCGCGGCCGCGGGCAACGTCGACCACAACAAGGTGGTCCGCCAGGTCCGTGCCGCCTTCGACAAGGCGGGCGCCCTCGGCGACGCCACCGCGCTCCCCGTCGGCCCCCGCACCGGCAGCAAGAGCCTGCGCGCCGCCGGCCGCGTCGACGTCCTCGGCCGCAAGACCGAGCAGGCCCACGTCATCCTCGGCATGCCGGGCCTCGCCCGCACCGACGACCGCCGCTGGGCCATGGGCGTGCTCAACACGGCACTGGGCGGCGGCATGTCCTCCCGCCTCTTCCAGGAGGTCCGCGAGAAGCGCGGCCTGGCCTACAGCGTGTACTCGTACACCTCGGCCTTCGCCGACTGCGGCCTGTTCGGCGTGTACGCGGGCTGCCGGCCCAACCAGGTGCACGACGTCCTGCAGATCTGCCGCGACGAGCTCGACCTGGCCGCGCGGGAGGGCCTGAGCGACGACGAGATCACTCGCGCCATCGGCCAGCTCTCCGGCTCCACGGTCCTCGGCCTGGAGGACACCGGCGCGCTCATGAACCGCATCGGCAAGAGCGAGCTGTGCTGGGGCGAGCAGATGTCCGTCTCCGACATGCTGGAGCGGATCGCCGCGGTGACCCCCGACGAGGTGCGCGAGGTGGCCCGGGAGATCCTGGGACAGCGTCCGTCCCTGTCGGTCATCGGCCCGCTCAAGGACAAGCAGACCGCCCGTCTGCACGAAGCGGTCGCGTAACACCCGCACTGACAGAAGGAACTGGGAGAACATGAGCAAGCTGCGCGTGGCGGTCCTCGGGGCCAACGGCCGCATCGGCTCCGAGGCGGTCCGGGCCGTCGAGGCCGCCGAGGACATGGAGCTCGTGGCCGCCCTCGGCCGCGGCGACAAGCTGGAGACCCTCACGGAGTCCGGCGCCCAGGTCGCGGTCGAACTGACGACGCCCGACTCGGTCATGCGGAACCTTGAGTTCTGCGTGCGCCACGGGATCCACGGCGTCGTCGGCACGACGGGCTGGACCGAGGACCGCCTCGCGCAGCTGAACCAGTGGCTCGCGGACTCCCCGTCCACCGGTGTGCTCATCGCGCCGAACTTCTCCATCGGCGCCGTCCTCACCATGAAGTTCGCCGAGGCCGCCGCTCCGTACTTCGAGTCCGTCGAGGTCATCGAGCTGCACCACCCGAAGAAGGTCGACGCCCCCTCGGGCACGGCCGCCCGCACGGCGCAGCTCATCGCGGCCGCCCGCGAGAAGGCCGGCAGCGCGCCGCAGCCCGACGCGACGGCCACGGCCCTCGACGGAGCGCGCGGCGCGGACGTGGACGGCATCCCGGTCCACTCGGTGCGTCTGCGCGGCCTCCTGGCCCACCAGGAGGTCCTCCTGGGCGGCGAGGGGGAGACGCTGACCATCCGCCACGACTCGCTGCACCACAGCAGCTTCATGCCGGGCATCCTGCTGGGTGCGCGCAAGGTCGTGACGACCCCGGGCCTCACCTTCGGCCTGGAACACTTCCTCGACCTGAACGGCTGACCCACGGCGATGCGCGCGAAGATCACCTATGCCGTGACGGCCGCTGTCCTGGTCGTCTACTTCGTCCTGGCCGGCGACCGCGGCGTCATGCTCATCCGCCAGGGCACCGCGCTGGCGATCACCTTCGGCGTCGCGGTGCTGATCCTCCCGGTGATCGGCCTGTGGTTCCTGTGGGCGAACACCCGGTTCGTCCAGAAGGCCAACCATCTGGCCGAACTCCTGGAGGCGGAGGGCGGACTGCCCGTCGACGAGCTGCGGCGCGACCAGTACGGCCGCATCGACCGCGACTCCGCCGACGAGGTCTTCGCCCGCCGCAAGGCCGAGACGGAGGACACGCCGGGGGACTGGCGCTGCTGGTTCCGCCTGGCCGTCGCCTACAAGGACGCGAGGGACACCCCGCGCGCCCGCAAGGCGATGCAGCGCGCGATCGCCCTCCAGGAGGGCCGCACGGTCGAGGCCTGACCGCACGCGAGAGGGGCCGCACCGATCCGGTGCGGCCCCTCTCGCATGTCTGCGCGCCCGTCAGCGCTGCGGCCGGTACTCCTCGGCCCACACCTCGACACTGTCGGCGGCCCGCTCGAACGCGGTGGAGCGCCCCAGGAAGTCACCGTTGTGACTCGTCAGCAGCGTCGCCTGCTCCCCCTGCCGGTCCCGCCGTACGAGGACCAGCGCCTGCCCCTGGACCGTGCGGGGCAGCCCGAGCCAGCGCACCGGCTGCTGCACCGTACGGACGGTCACCACCGCGTTCCACGGGGCGGTCTGGGTGCGGAGGAAGGCGACGTGGCGCACGCCGCGCGCGCTCACCCAGGTGCCCATGCGCAGCAGGCGCAGGGCCGCCGCGATGATGAGCACGGCGAGCGCGCCGCAGAGCGAGGCCGCCGTGACGTCCCCGGCCGCGGCGATGATCACCGCGGCGACCAGCACGTACGAGGCGAGCAGCAGCAACAGGGCGGAAGCGGCCACCCGGTACGGCCCCGGTCGGTAGGGGCGACGCCACTGGTCCCGGTCGTCGAAGGGCAGCGCGGTGTCCGCCGCGGCCTCCTCGAAAGCACGGTCGGCCGTCAGAAAGGGCAGGGGCACGACTGGTCCTCACTCGCTCCACGCTGGATGGGCTCTGTGCCCGGTGAGGCTACCTACGCGTGCTCCGGCCTTCCACCTCAGGGGGCCGTACGAGCGTCGGTGTCAGCGCCCGTCCGACGCCTCCGACGTCTGCGTGTGCCCCGGAGCCTGGTCCTGCGACAGGGCCGGCATGCCGAACATCAGGGAGGCGACGAGCCCGCCGACGACGGTCAGCCCCACCAGGGCGCGCCCGGCGAACTGCCCGAAGGTGAGGCGTTCACGCGCGGGCGGCGTGACGTTGCTGCGGAACTTGTCGGCTTCAGCGACGAAGGCGAACGGAACAGGCTCGCGCCGACGAAACATGGGCGGTGCTTCTCCTCAGGAGGTCGAAGGACGGTCGAACGAAGGTGTCGAACGCACGGTGTGCACCTACACAGACGCTCGAACGCCCCGAAAGGTGCCCTGTTTCCCCGATTTCTCTGAAGTTCACTCTTCTTCGCCTGAGATCCACGGAGATCACCAGAGACCGCCGGGGATGAACGGAGATCACCGTGGATCGCCGCAGATCGGCCGCGGATCGGCTGCGGATGCGCCGGTGGAACCCGCCGCTCCGCGCCGTGAGCTCGAGCGGTACAGATGTGCGGATCATCCGCGCGAAGTGTCCGTATTGCGGCATTTCGTAAAGTTCATCTAGCCTGATCAAACGGACCCGGTACTGCCTGAACCCCCGAGCAGGCAGTGCCGGGATCCCACTTTGTCGTGAGTTGTCGCCGCCCCCGAGGGGGGACCCGGTGCTGAGCAGCGAGTAGCGTGTTACCCATGGCTCCGACCTCGACTCCGCAGACCCCCTTCGGGAGGGTCCTCACCGCCATGGTCACGCCCTTCACGGCGGACGGCGCACTCGACCTCGACGGCGCGCAGCGGCTCGCCGCCCACCTGGTGGACGCAGGCAACGACGGCCTGATCGTCAACGGCACCACGGGCGAGTCCCCGACCACCAGCGACGCGGAGAAATCGGATCTCGTACGAGCCGTGGTCGAGGCGGTCGGTGACCGCGCCCACGTCGTCGCCGGCGTCGGCACGAACGACACGCACCACAGCATCGAGCTCGCCCGCGCCGCCCAGCAGGCCGGCGCCCACGGACTCCTCACGGTCACGCCGTACTACAACAAGCCCCCGCAGGAGGGCCTGTACCGCCACTTCACGGCGATCGCCGACGCGACCGAACTGCCCGTGATGCTGTACGACATCCCGGGCCGCAGCGGCGTGCCGATCAACACGGACACGATCGTCCGCCTCGCCGAGCACCCGCGCATCGTCGCCAACAAGGACGCCAAGGGCGACCTCGGCCGCGCCAGCTGGGCCATCGCCCGCTCCGGCCTTGCCTGGTACTCCGGCGACGACATGCTCAACCTGCCGCTCCTGTCCGTCGGCGCCTGCGGCTTCGTCTCCGTCGTCGGCCACCTCGTCGCCCCCGACCTGCGCGCCATGCTCGACGCGTACCTGTCGGGTGACGTACACAAGGCGACGGAGATCCACCAGAAGCTGCTCCCCGTCTTCACCGGCATGTTCCGCACGCAGGGCGTCATCACCACGAAGGCCGCTCTCGACCTCCAGGGCCTGCCGGCCGGACCGCTGCGCCTCCCCCTCGTCGAGCTGACCGCCGAGGAGACCGCCCAGCTCAAGATCGATCTTGCCGCCGGCGGGGTACAGCTCTGACAACAGACTTGGCAAAGCTTCACAACTGAACAACACAAGAAGAGCAAGACCGAAGAATTACCAAGACAACTGCTAACTGCACGAACGTCACGCGCGCCACGTGCCCGACAGGTACGTGGCGTGCGTGGTGAGGAGAGTCTTTTGAGTCATCCGCATCCTGAACTCGGCGCCCCGCCGAAGCTCCCGAAGGGCGGCCTGCGCGTCACCCCGCTCGGCGGCCTCGGCGAGATCGGCCGCAACATGACCGTCTTCGAGTTCGACGGCCGTCTGCTGATCGTCGACTGCGGAGTGCTCTTCCCCGAGGAGGAGCAGCCCGGAATCGACCTGATCCTGCCGGACTTCACGTCCATCAGGGACCGCCTCGACGACATCGAGGGCATCGTCCTCACGCACGGGCACGAGGACCACATCGGTGCTGTCCCGTACCTGCTGCGCGAGAAGCCGGACATCCCGCTGATCGGCTCCAAGCTGACCCTCGCCCTGATCGAGGCGAAGCTCCAGGAGCACCGGATCCGCCCGTACACGCTCGAGGTCGCCGAGGGCGACCGCGAGCGGCTCGGCCCGTTCGACTGTGAGTTCATCGCGGTCAACCACTCGATCCCGGACGCGCTGGCCGTCGCCATCCGCACGCCCGCCGGCATGGTGGTGCACACGGGTGACTTCAAGATGGACCAGCTCCCGCTGGACCGTCGCCTGACCGACCTGCCCACGTTCGCGCGGCTCGGCGAGGAGGGCATCGACCTGCTCCTCACCGACTCGACGAACGCCGAGGTCCCGGGCTTCGTCCCGCCCGAGCGCGACATCTCGAACGTGATCCGCGGCGTCTTCGCCTCGGCCCGCAAGCGCATCATCGTCGCCTCGTTCGCCAGCCACGTGCACCGCATCCAGCAGGTCCTGGACGCGGCGCACGAGTACGGCCGCCGCGTCGCGTTCGTCGGCCGCTCGATGGTCCGCAACATGGGCATCGCCCGCGACCTCGGTTACCTGAAGGTCCCGGCCGGGCTCGTCGTCGACGTGAAGACGCTCGACGACCTCCCGGACGACGAGGTCGTCCTCGTCTGCACGGGCTCCCAGGGCGAGCCGATGGCCGCGCTCTCGCGCATGGCCAACCGCGACCACCAGATCCGCATCGTCTCCGGCGACACCGTGATCCTGGCGTCGTCGCTGATCCCCGGCAACGAGAACGCCGTCTACCGCGTGATCAACGGCCTGACCCGCTGGGGCGCGAACGTCGTCCACAAGGGCAACGCCAAGGTCCACGTCTCGGGCCACGCCTCGGCAGGCGAGCTGCTGTACTTCTACAACATCTGCAAGCCGAAGAACCTGATGCCGGTCCACGGCGAATGGCGCCACCTGCGCGCCAACGCGGAGCTCGGCGCCCTCACCGGCGTCCCGCACGACCGCATCGTCATCGCCGAGGACGGCGTCGTCGTCGACCTCGTCGGCGGCAAGGCCAAGATCGTCGGCAAGGTCCAGGCCGGATACGTCTACGTGGACGGCCTCTCCGTCGGCGATGTCGGCGAGCCGGCCCTGAAGGACCGCAAGATCCTCGGGGACGAGGGCATCATCTCGGTCTTCGTGGTCGTCGACTCCAGCACCGGCAAGATCACCAGTGGTCCCACGGTGCAGGCGCGCGGCTCCGGCATCGAGGACTCGGCGTTCAACGCCGTCATCCCCCGGATCCAGGAAGTGCTGGACAAGTCGGCCCAGGACGGCGTCGTCGAACCCCACCAGCTGCAGCAGCTCATCCGCCGCACGCTGGGCAAGTGGGTCTCCGACACCTACCGCCGGCGCCCGATGATCCTCCCGGTCGTCGTCGAGGTCTGACGGACCGTCTGGAGCGGGGCCCCTCGATTTGCATCGGGGCGCCCCGCTCCAGTACGTTTACGGCTCCGCCTGAGGGGAACCCGGCGCACTCACGTGCCCGATCCGGTCCCCGAGCGGGTGGAAAGACCGCCTCAGAATCTCTGATAAAGTCGGTCGAGCCGAAAGGGAAAACGCGAAAGCGAATCCCGGAAGGCAAAAGCAGGAAAACTTCCGAGGAAATCGGCCGGTGAAACGGTCTGATAGAGTCGGAAACGCAAGACCGAAGGGAAGCGCCCGGAGGAAAGCCCGAGAGGGTGAGTACAAAGGAAGCGTCCGTTCCTTGAGAACTCAACAGCGTGCCAAAAATCAACGCCAGATATGTTGATACCCCGTCTCCGGCCATTCGGCTGGGACGAGGTTCCTTTGAAAAAGTCCTGCCGGGCACTGTTCGGTAGGCGCACAGCGAGGACGCTGTGAACCGAGGGATTATTCCTCCCTCTGGTTCCGCTCTCGTGGTGTCACCCCGATTACGGGGAAACATTCACGGAGAGTTTGATCCTGGCTCAGGACGAACGCTGGCGGCGTGCTTAACACATGCAAGTCGAACGATGAAGCCCTTCGGGGTGGATTAGTGGCGAACGGGTGAGTAACACGTGGGCAATCTGCCCTTCACTCTGGGACAAGCCCTGGAAACGGGGTCTAATACCGGATAACACCCGCTCGGGCATCCGAGTGGGTTGAAAGCTCCGGCGGTGAAGGATGAGCCCGCGGCCTATCAGCTTGTTGGTGAGGTAGTGGCTCACCAAGGCGACGACGGGTAGCCGGCCTGAGAGGGCGACCGGCCACACTGGGACTGAGACACGGCCCAGACTCCTACGGGAGGCAGCAGTGGGGAATATTGCACAATGGGCGAAAGCCTGATGCAGCGACGCCGCGTGAGGGATGACGGCCTTCGGGTTGTAAACCTCTTTCAGCAGGGAAGAAGCGAAAGTGACGGTACCTGCAGAAGAAGCGCCGGCTAACTACGTGCCAGCAGCCGCGGTAATACGTAGGGCGCAAGCGTTGTCCGGAATTATTGGGCGTAAAGAGCTCGTAGGCGGCTTGTCACGTCGATTGTGAAAGCTCGGGGCTTAACCCCGAGTCTGCAGTCGATACGGGCTAGCTAGAGTGTGGTAGGGGAGATCGGAATTCCTGGTGTAGCGGTGAAATGCGCAGATATCAGGAGGAACACCGGTGGCGAAGGCGGATCTCTGGGCCATTACTGACGCTGAGGAGCGAAAGCGTGGGGAGCGAACAGGATTAGATACCCTGGTAGTCCACGCCGTAAACGGTGGGAACTAGGTGTTGGCGACATTCCACGTCGTCGGTGCCGCAGCTAACGCATTAAGTTCCCCGCCTGGGGAGTACGGCCGCAAGGCTAAAACTCAAAGGAATTGACGGGGGCCCGCACAAGCAGCGGAGCATGTGGCTTAATTCGACGCAACGCGAAGAACCTTACCAAGGCTTGACATACACCGGAAAGCATTAGAGATAGTGCCCCCCTTGTGGTCGGTGTACAGGTGGTGCATGGCTGTCGTCAGCTCGTGTCGTGAGATGTTGGGTTAAGTCCCGCAACGAGCGCAACCCTTGTTCTGTGTTGCCAGCATGCCCTTCGGGGTGATGGGGACTCACAGGAGACCGCCGGGGTCAACTCGGAGGAAGGTGGGGACGACGTCAAGTCATCATGCCCCTTATGTCTTGGGCTGCACACGTGCTACAATGGCCGATACAATGAGCTGCGATACCGCAAGGTGGAGCGAATCTCAAAAAGTCGGTCTCAGTTCGGATTGGGGTCTGCAACTCGACCCCATGAAGTTGGAGTTGCTAGTAATCGCAGATCAGCATTGCTGCGGTGAATACGTTCCCGGGCCTTGTACACACCGCCCGTCACGTCACGAAAGTCGGTAACACCCGAAGCCGGTGGCCCAACCCCTTGTGGGAGGGAGCTGTCGAAGGTGGGACTGGCGATTGGGACGAAGTCGTAACAAGGTAGCCGTACCGGAAGGTGCGGCTGGATCACCTCCTTTCTAAGGAGCATCTAGGCCGCCAAGCTTGCTTGGTGGTCCAGGAGCCATTACGTCGGCAAATGTTCGACGGTGGTTGCTCATGGGTGGAACGTTGATTATTCGGCACACTTGATCGTCTTCTCCTTCTAGTACTGCTCTTCGGAGCGTGGAACGTCGAGGGAAGCGGGAAGAGTGTCGGGCACGCTGTTGGGTGTCTGAAGGTACGGCCGCAAGGTCGCCTTCAGTGCCGGCCCCAGTGCACTCGAACTACTGGTTCGGGGTGATGGGTGGTTGGTCGTTGTTTGAGAACTGCACAGTGGACGCGAGCATCTGTGGCCAAGTTTTTAAGGGCGCACGGTGGATGCCTTGGCACCAGGAACCGATGAAGGACGTGGGAGGCCACGATAGTCCCCGGGGAGTCGTCAACCAGGCTTTGATCCGGGGGTTTCCGAATGGGGAAACCCGGCAGTCGTCATGGGCTGTCACCCGCTGCTGAACACATAGGCAGTGTGGAGGGAACGCGGGAAGTGAAACATCTCAGTACCCGCAGGAAGAGAAAACAACCGTGATTCCGGGAGTAGTGGCGAGCGAAACTGGATGAGGCCAAACCTCAAACGTGTGAGACCCGGCAGGGGTTGCGTTTGGGGGGTTGTGGGATCTCTCTTCCACGGTCTGCCGGCCGTGGGACGAGTCAGAAACCGTTGATGTAGGCGAAGGACATGCGAAAGGTCCGGCGTAGAGGGTAAGACCCCCGTAGTCGAAACATCAGCGGCTCGTTTGAGAGACACCCAAGTAGCACGGGGCCCGAGAAATCCCGTGTGAATCTGGCGGGACCACCCGTTAAGCCTAAATATTCCCTGGTGACCGATAGCGGATAGTACCGTGAGGGAATGGTGAAAAGTACCGCGGGAGCGGAGTGAAATAGTACCTGAAACCGTGTGCCTACAAGCCGTGGGAGCGTCGGAATCAAGCTTGCTTGGTTCTCGTGACTGCGTGCCTTTTGAAGAATGAGCCTGCGAGTTTGCGGTGTGTTGCGAGGTTAACCCGTGTGGGGAAGCCGTAGCGAAAGCGAGTCCGAACAGGGCGACTTTAGTAGCACGCTCAAGACCCGAAGCGGAGTGATCTAGCCATGGGCAGGTTGAAGCGGAGGTAAGACTTCGTGGAGGACCGAACCCACCAGGGTTGAAAACCTGGGGGATGACCTGTGGTTAGGGGTGAAAGGCCAATCAAACTCCGTGATAGCTGGTTCTCCCCGAAATGCATTTAGGTGCAGCGTCGTGTGTTTCTTGCCGGAGGTAGAGCACTGGATAGGCGATGGGCCCTACCGGGTTACTGACCTTAGCCAAACTCCGAATGCCGGTAAGTGAGAGCACGGCAGTGAGACTGTGGGGATAAGCTCCATGGTCGAGAGGGAAACAGCCCAGAGCATCGACTAAGGCCCCTAAGCGTACGCTAAGTGGGAAAGGATGTGGAGTCGCAGAGACAACCAGGAGGTTGGCTTAGAAGCAGCCACCCTTGAAAGAGTGCGTAATAGCTCACTGGTCTAGTGATTCCGCGCCGACAATGTAGCGGGGCTCAAGCGTACCGCCGAAGTCGTGTCATTGCAGCAATAGGGCCAACGCCCGCTGTGATGGGTAGGGGAGCGTCGTGTGCCGGGTGAAGCAGCACCGGAAGGTAGTTGTGGACGGTTCACGAGTGAGAATGCAGGCATGAGTAGCGATACAAACGTGAGAAACGTTTGCGCCGATTGACTAAGGGTTCCTGGGTCAAGCTGATCTGCCCAGGGTAAGTCGGGACCTAAGGCGAGGCCGACAGGCGTAGTCGATGGATAACCGGTTGATATTCCGGTACCCGCTGTGAAGCGTCAAACATCGAGCATCGTGATGCTAAGGCCGTGAAACCGCCGTCCTCGTCTTTGACGTGGTTCGGAGTGGTGGAGCCGCCGGCCCAAGCGGTTAGTAGGTGAGTGATGGGGTGACGCAGGAAGGTAGTCCATCCCGGGCGGTGGTTGTCCCGGGGTAAGGGTGTAGGACGTCAGGTAGGTAAATCCGCCTGGCACATAGTCTGAGACCTGATGCCGAGCCGATTGTGGTGAAGTGGATGATCCTATGCTGTCGAGAAAAGCCTCTAGCGAGTTTCATGGCGGCCCGTACCCTAAACCGACTCAGGTGGTCAGGTAGAGAATACCGAGGCGTTCGGGTGAACTATGGTTAAGGAACTCGGCAAAATGCCCCCGTAACTTCGGGAGAAGGGGGCCATTCCTGGTGATGAGTCTTGCACTCTGAGCTGGGGGTGGCCGCAGAGACCAGCGAGAAGCGACTGTTTACTAAAAACACAGGTCCGTGCGAAGCCGTAAGGCGATGTATACGGACTGACGCCTGCCCGGTGCTGGAACGTTAAGGGGACCGGTTAGTCAGGATTCGTCCTGGCGAAGCTGAGAACTTAAGCGCCAGTAAACGGCGGTGGTAACTATAACCATCCTAAGGTAGCGAAATTCCTTGTCGGGTAAGTTCCGACCTGCACGAATGGCGTAACGACTTCTCGACTGTCTCAACCATAGGCCCGGTGAAATTGCACTACGAGTAAAGATGCTCGTTTCGCGCAGAAGGACGGAAAGACCCCGGGACCTTTACTACAGTTTGATATTGGTGTTCGGTTCGGCTTGTGTAGGATAGGTGGGAGACTTTGAAGCGGCCACGCCAGTGGTTGTGGAGTCGTCGTTGAAATACCACTCTGGTCGTGCTGGATGTCTAACCTCGGTCCGTGATCCGGATCAGGGACAGTGTCTGATGGGTAGTTTAACTGGGGCGGTTGCCTCCCAAAGGGTAACGGAGGCGCCCAAAGGTTCCCTCAGCCTGGTTGGTAATCAGGTGTTGAGTGTAAGTGCACAAGGGAGCTTGACTGTGAGACCGACGGGTCGAGCAGGGACGAAAGTCGGGACTAGTGATCCGGCGGTGGCTTGTGGAAGCGCCGTCGCTCAACGGATAAAAGGTACCCCGGGGATAACAGGCTGATCTTCCCCAAGAGTCCATATCGACGGGATGGTTTGGCACCTCGATGTCGGCTCGTCGCATCCTGGGGCTGGAGTCGGTCCCAAGGGTTGGGCTGTTCGCCCATTAAAGCGGTACGCGAGCTGGGTTTAGAACGTCGTGAGACAGTTCGGTCCCTATCCTCTGTGCGCGCAGGAATATTGAGAAGGGCTGTCCCTAGTACGAGAGGACCGGGACGGACGAACCTCTGGTGTGCCAGTTGTTCTGCCAAGGGCATGGCTGGTTGGCTACGTTCGGGAGGGATAACCGCTGAAAGCATCTAAGCGGGAAGCCTGCTTCGAGATGAGTATTCCCACCCACTTGATGGGGTAAGGCTCCCAGTAGACGACTGGGTTGATAGGCCAGATCTGGAAGCACCGCAAGGTGTGGAGGTGACTGGTACTAATAGGCCGAGGGCTTGTCCTCAGTTGCTCGCGTCCACTGTGTTGGTTCTGAAACCACGAACGACCGTCGTAGTCATAGGCCACGACTCCGGTTGTCAGTTTCATAGTGTTTCGGTGGTCATAGCGTGAGGGAAACGCCCGGTTACATTCCGAACCCGGAAGCTAAGCCTCACAGCGCCGATGGTACTGCAGGGGGGACCCTGTGGGAGAGTAGGACGCCGCCGAACTCCTTTTGATAAAGCCTCTGGTCCTGAGCATTCTGCTCGGGGCCAGAGGCTTTTTTGTTGTGTGTCACCGTTCGTTCACGTTGGACGACGACCATCCGGGGCATGGGCACAGTCGCAATGCTGCAGGCCGCCGGTATCGGTACCGGCGACGAGGTCATCGTCCCCGCCTACGGCAACACTGAGATCGCCGAGGCCGTCACCCGTACCGGGGCCGCCCCCGTCTTCGCCGACATCGATCCGGACACGTACTGCATCGACCCCGCACACGTCGCCGCCTGCGTGAACGAGCGGACGGCGGCCGTCGTCCCCGTGCACCGGTTCGGGCACCGGGCCGATGTCGCCCGGCTCAGGGAGCTCGCGGGCCGGCACGGCCTGCTGGTTCTCGAGCACGGCGAGGCCGAGAAGCCGTACGACCAGGTCGTGCAACGTCGAGCCCATGCCGCGTACTTGAGCGGGCGGCTCAGTGGCGTACGGACGCCTCAGGGCCATGACGGGCACACCTACCAGCAGTACGTCGTGCGGGTGCCCGGGAACGGGCGGCCCGACCGGGACGCCTTCGCGCGCGTGCTGCGGGGCAAGGGGATCGAGTGCAGTGTGCCCGTGAAGACGCCGGTGCACCGCATGCCGGCGTTCCGGCGGGACGTCGCGCTGCCGGAGACGGAGCGGGCCGCTGACGAGACGCTGGCGCTGCCGGTCGACGGGCGCATGTCCCGGCGCCAGTTGCAGCGGCTAGTGGCGAACTGCAATGCGCTCGGCGGACTGCTCCAGCCGGCTTTCTGAAGGCGGGAGAACAGCCACCGGGGGGTGGTTCGAAGCGCCCTGAACTTCAGGTATGCTTTTTCTTGTTGGCGCGCGGGAAACCGCGAAAGCGACAGGCCCCTATAGCTCAGTCGGTAGAGCGTCTCCATGGTAAGGAGAAGGTCAGCGGTTCGATTCCGCTTGGGGGCTCGGGAATTGAGGCCTCCGCCCTGATCGGGCGGGGGCCTTTTTCGTTGTGCAGGACAGGACGGCCGCACCCGCCGGAGCGGGTGCGGACCGGACCTCAGTCGTGATGCAGGCCGGCGACACGCATCGTCAGGATGGCCATGTCGTCCGACGGGGCGTCCGCGGCGAACCGCTCCACCGCCCGCATGATGCGCGCGGCCACCGCACCGGCCGTCAGGCCCGTGCACGTGGACAGGACTTCGGCCAGGCCGTCGTCGCCCAGCATGCGCGAGCCCTCGCGGCGCTCCGTGATGCCGTCCGTGACACACAGCAGGACGTCGCCCGGGTCCAGGGTCATCGTCTGCTCGTACAGCTCGAGGTCGTCCATGACGCCCAGCAGCGGCTGCGGCTCGGCGAACGGGACGACCGAGCCGTCCTGGCGCAGGCGCAGCGGCAGCGGGTGTCCGGCGCAGACCATCTTCAGGACGGCCGAGCCGTCCTCCTGCGGCCACAACTCCCCGTAGAGCAGCGTGAGGAAGCGGCTGCGGGCGCCCTCGTCGAGGATCGCCGCGTTCAGGCGCTCCAGGACGGCGGGACCGCCGAAGCCCTCGCGGGCCAGGAGGCGCAGGGCGTGACGGGCCAGACCGGTGACCGCGGCGGCCTCCGGGCCCGTGCCGCAGACGTCGCCGATGGCGAAGCCGTACGCGCCGTCGCGGATCGGGAAGAGATCGTAGAAGTCACCACCGACCTCGTTGCCCTCGCCGGCCGCGCGGTAGATGACCTCGACCTCGACGCCCGGGACCTCCGGGAGCTCCGGCGGGAGGAGGCTGCGCTGGAGGGACTGGCTGATCGCCATGCGCTCCGAATAGAGGCGGGCGTTGTCGAGCGCGAGGGCCGCGCGGCGGCTGAGGTCCTCGGCGAGCTCCAGGATCTCCTGGCGGAAGTGCTCGTCCGTCGGCTTGCCGAGCGTGAGCATGCCGATGACGCGGTTGCGCGCGACCAGAGGGAGGACCACGGTCTCGCCGCCGACGGCCGAGGCCGTCTGCAGGGTCGTGCCGATGCCCGAGCTGACGCTCGCCGGTTCGCCGAGGCCGAGGCTGCGCATGGAGGTGCGCAGTGCCGCCTGGTGGGCGGCCTCGGCGGGCGCCGACCAGATGCGGGCGCCCGGCGTCGGGACCGGCTCGGGCGGAGCGATCTTGGAAAGCAGGGCTTTCAGGCCATCGATGCGTTCCTCGTCCTCGTGCAGGACGTAGGAGAGGTACGGCTCGGAGGACTGGTCGGCGATCGTGTAGACGGCGCACCAGGTGGCGAGCGTCGGGACCGTCATCTGCGCCATGAGGGCGAGGGTCTGGTCGCGGTCGAGCGTGCCGGCGAGGAGGTCGGACGCCTCCACGAGGAAGCTCAGCGAGCCGCGGCGCAGCTTCTCGAGCTCGCCGAGGCGGGCGGACTCGACGGCCAGCGCGATGCGGTCCGCGGCGAACTGGAGGCGCAGCGCCTCTTCGTTGGAGTAGCGGTCCGGGGACTCCGCGGCGACGCCCAGGGAGCCGGTGAGGCGGCCCTCGACCTTGAGGGGGACCGTGACGACCGAGCGCATCCCCGTGCCGTTCAGGAGCGGGACCGCGCCGGGGACCTGGGTGAGGTCCTCGTGGACGGCGGGCATACGGGCCGAGCCGTAGCGGCCGGGGCCGACCTCGACGGGCACGCGCGCGAAGCGCTGACGTGCCGAGGGCAGCCCGGTCGAGGCACGGACCTCCAACTCGGTCTCGTCATCGGTCGCGAGGAGGAGGAAGGCGGAGTCGCCGTCGAGCATGTCGCGGGCGCGCTCCACGGTGCGCTGGAGGAGGCCGTCGAGGTCGTCGGGGGCCGGCGAGCCGATGAAGACTTCGAAGGGGTCCGAGCCCTGGCCGTCGCCGTGCGAGGACGAGTCGGAGGCGGGCACGCGCAAGGGAGTCTGCAGGACGGCCCGCTCGTGGTCGCGCACCAGGAGGCAGACCGTGGAGGGATCGCCGTCCGTGTCGCGCACGCGCAGATGTGAGGCGTAGACGGGAGTGACGCGGCCGTCGGCGCCGCGGATGCCGTAACTGCCCTCCCAGCGCGACAGTTGGAGCGCGTCGGCGATGCCGGTGCTGGTGCCGGGGGTGTGCGGCCAGGCCGCGAGGTCCGTGAGGGGTTTGCCGACGACCTGCTCGGCCGCGTAGCCGAACAGATGCTCGGCGTCCTCGTTCCAGGCGGTGATGGCGCCCGTCTTGTCGATCTGGACGACGGCGACCCGGACGCGCTCGTCGGCGAGCGGGAGCAGAGCCGAGGGGAGCGCGGGGCCGGCGGTGCGGGTGCCCACCGACCGCTCGGGCAGGTCGAGTTGGAACCAGACCTGCTTGTGGGTGGCCGAGTAGTCGACGCCCCAGCGGCCGGCGAGCGCGGCGCAGAGCTGGAGGCCGCGGCCGCCCTCGCGGTCGGGGCTGCCCATGTTGATGGCCGCGGACTGGAGCGGGATCTCCCGTTCCGGATAGCGGTCGGAGACCTGGATGCGGACGTGGTCCTCACTGCGCAGACACAGAACCTCCGCGGACGTGCCCGCGTGGACGACGGCATTGGTCACGAGCTCGCTGGTCAGGACCACGGCGTCGTCGATGATGTCGCTGTAGCCCCACCCCTGGAGGGTGTCGCGCACGAAGGAGCGGGCGGTCGCGACGGAGCGCCCGACGGGTTCGAAGGTGGCGGCCGCGCGCGCGGTGATCACAGAACTCCCTGTACGAGTAGTACTCGCTGTACGAATGTCGAGGCCCAGGTCTCCCGTACCCATGTCTCGGCCGCCCCTCCGATGCCCGCTCGTTTTCCGCCACCGACCAGGCCGGGCGGACCGGGGTGGGTGGACAGCCGCTGCCCAGGTTACTTACCTTCGCCGTCCGTGCGGATGCCGGTCGCCAGTGTTTCCGCCGGGCGGGTGTGCGGAGGGTGTGCGAAGCTGCCGAACTGTTATGGCCTGGTTCAGCCATGGTGAAACACTGGGCAAGCTTCCTGTCGGTACGCATCGAAACGCAGGTGCGACGGTAGAAGCGAAACCGAGCAACCCGAGCAGTACAGGTCGACCCCTGCGGGAGGGACACAGTGGAGTCTGGCGCAGCGACGCGGGGCAAGAAAGCGCGCGCGGAAGGCGGACAGTCCCTGACGAAACAGCGCAAAACGCGCGGCGGCAGTGGCACGACGACGGTCGACACGGCCTCGCTGAACCGGCTGCTGGCCGGTCTGGTCGCGATGCGGGACGGCAACTTCCGCAAGCGGCTGACGGTCAGCGGCGACGGCGTGATGTCGGAGATCGCGGCCGTCTTCAACGAGGTGGCCGACCGGAACCTGCATCTGACGGGTGAGCTGTCACGCGTGCGCCGCATGGTCGGGCGCGAGGGCAAGCTGACCGAGCGGCTGGAGGAGGGCGCCTGCGAGGGCTCCTGGGCCGCCGCGGTGAGCGCGTCGAACGCCCTGGTCGACGACCTCGTACGACCTGTCTCCGAGGTCAGCAGGGTGCTCTCCGCGGTCGCGGAGGGTGACCTGTCGCCCCGGATGGAGCTGCGGGCGCAGGGGCCGGGGGACGGGACCGGGCATCCGCTGCGCGGCGAGTTCCTCAAGGTCGGCCGGACGGTCAACAACCTGGTCGACCAGCTCTCCACCTTCACCGACGAGGTCACGCGCGTGGCCAGTGAGGTGGGGACCGAGGGCAAGCTCGGCGGCCAGGCCCGGGTGCGCGGAATGTCGGGTTCGTGGAAGGACCTCACGGATTCCGTCAACAACATGGCGTACCGGCTCACCGCTCAGGTGCGTGACATTGCTCTCGTGACGACGGCCGTGGCCAAGGGCGATCTGTCCCGGAAGGTCACCGTCGACGTCGCGGGCGAGATGCTCGAGCTGAAGAACACCGTCAACACGATGGTGGACCAGCTGTCCTCGTTCTCCTCCGAGGTGACCCGCGTCGCCCGCGAGGTGGGCACCGAGGGCGAGCTCGGCGGGCAGGCGCAGGTGCCCGGTGTGGCCGGCGTGTGGAAGGACCTCACCGATTCGGTGAACCTGATGGCCGGCAACCTGACGGCCCAGGTGCGCGGCATCGCCGAGGTCACCACGGCGGTCGCCAACGGCGACCTGTCGCGGAAGGTGACAGTGTCGGCGCGCGGAGAGGTCGCCCAGCTCGCCGAGACGATCAACCAGATGACCGAGACGCTGCGCACGTTCGCGGACGAGGTCACACGCGTCGCCAACGAGGTGGGCGCCGAGGGCCAGCTCGGCGGACAGGCCAATGTGCCGGGCGCGGCGGGTACCTGGAAGGACCTCACGGACTCGGTCAACACGGTTTTCAGGAACCTGACGACCCAGGTGCGTGACATCGCCACTGTCACGACGGCGGTGGCCAACGGTGACCTCTCCCAGAAGGTGACCGTCGACGTCGCGGGCGAGATGCTCGAGCTGAAGAACACCGTCAACACGATGGTCGACCAGCTGTCCGCCTTCGGTGCCGAAGTCACGCGCGTGGCACGGGAGATCGGTGTCGAGGGTGAACTCGGCGGCCAGGCGCTCGTCGTGGGCGCCGCCGGTACGTGGAAAGACCTCACCGACTCTGTGAACACGGCTTTCCGTAACCTCACCGGGCAGGTGCGGAACATCGCCCAGGTGACGACGGCGGTGGCGAACGGCGACCTCTCCCAGAAGGTCACCGTCGACGTGTCCGGCGAGATGCTCCAGCTGAAGAACACCGTGAACACGATGGTCGACCAGCTGTCGAGCTTCGCCGACCAGGTGACCCGTATGGCGCGCGACGTGGGCACGGAGGGCCGCCTCGGCGGCCAGGCCCGCGTCGACGGCGTGAGCGGCACCTGGAAGGAGCTCACCGACTCCGTCAACTTCATGGCCGGCAACCTGACTTCACAGGTGCGGCAGATCGCTCAGGTCACCACGGCCGTGGCGCGCGGTGACCTCTCCCAGAAGATCGACGTGGACGCGCGCGGCGAGATCCTGGAGCTGAAGAACACCATCAACACGATGGTCGACCAGCTGTCCGCCTTCGCGGACCAGGTGACCCGCGTGGCCCGCGAGGTGGGTACGGAAGGCCGCCTGGGCGGTCAGGCGCAGGTGCCCGGCGTGGCCGGTGTGTGGCGCGACCTGACCGACTCGGTGAACGGCATGGCCGGCAACCTCACGGCCCAGGTGCGCAACATCGCGCAGGTCGCCACCGCGGTCGCCCGCGGTGACCTGTCGCAGAAGATCGACGTGGACGCGCGCGGCGAGATCCTGGAGCTGAAGAACACCCTCAACACGATGGTGGACCAGCTCTCCGCGTTCGCCGAGCAGGTGACGCGGGTGTCCCGTGAGGTGGGTACGGACGGCATCCTCGGCGGGCAGGCCGAGGTGCAGGGTGTGTCGGGTACGTGGAAGGACCTGACGCAGTCCGTGAACGGCATGGCGAACAACCTGACCCTTCAGGTGCGCAACATCGCCGAGGTCACTACAGCCGTAGCGCGCGGCGACCTGTCCAAGAAGATCACCGTCGACGCCAAGGGCGAGATCCTCGAGCTCGTCACCACGGTGAACACGATGGTGGACCAGCTGTCGTCGTTCGCCGAGCAGGTGACCCGCGTGGCCCGTGAGGTGGGCACCGAGGGCCAGCTGGGCGGCCAGGCGCGCGTCCCGGGCGTCACGGGCATCTGGAAGGACCTGAGCGACAACGTCAACCTGATGGCCAACAACCTGACCATGCAGGTGCGCAACATCTCGCAGGTGGCCGCGGCCGTCGCCAACGGCGACCTGACCCGCACGGTGACCATCGAGGCGCGCGGCGAGGTCGCACAGCTCGCCGACACGTTCAACACCATGGTGAAGACGCTGAGTTCGTTCGCCGACCAGGTCACCAAGGTGGCCCGTGAAGTGGGTACGGACGGCATCCTCGGCGGCCAGGCCCGCGTACCCGGCGTGTCCGGTACGTGGAAGGACCTCACCGAGTCCGTGAACGGCATGGCGTCGAACCTCACCGGCCAGGTGCGCAACATCGCGATGGTCACGACGGCCATCGCCAAGGGCGACCTGACCAAGAAGATCGACATCGACGCGCGCGGTGAGATCCTCGAGCTGAAGACGACGATCAACACGATGGTCGACCAGCTGTCCTCGTTCGCCGAGGAGGTCACGCGCGTGGCCCGCGAGGTGGGCACCGAGGGGCAGCTGGGCGGCCAGGCACGCGTGCGTGACGTGGACGGCACCTGGCGCGACCTCACCGAGTCCGTGAACGAGATGGCCGGGAACCTGACCCGTCAGGTGCGCGCCATCGCGGCCGTCGCCACCGCGGTGACCCGCGGCGACCTCAACCTCAAGATCGACGTTGACGCCGCGGGCGAGATCCAGGTCCTCCAGGACAACATCAACAAGATGATCTCGAACCTGCGCGACACCACGATCGCCAACGAGGAGCAGGACTGGCTGAAGGGCAACCTGGCGCGCATCTCGGGTCTGCTCCAGGGCCGCCGCGACCTCGACGACGTGGCCTCGCTGATCATGAGCGAGCTGACGCCCGTGGTGTCCGCACAGCACGGCGCGTTCTTCCTGGCGCTGCCCCTCGACGAGGCCGCCGACCCGGCGACCGCCGACGAGGACGCGTACGAGCTGCGCATGCTGGGCTCCTACGGCTACTCGATGGGGTCCATGCCGACCTCGTTCCGGCCCGGCGAGACGCTCATCGGGACGGCCGCCCAGGAGCGGCGCACGATCCTCGTGGACAACGCGCCCAGCGGCTACCTGAAGATCGCCTCCGGGCTCGGGGAGGCGCCGCCGGCCCAGGTCGTCGTGATCCCCGTGCTCTTCGAGGGCACGGTGCTCGGTGTGATCGAGCTGGCGTCGTTCACACCGTTCACGCAGATCCAGAAGGACTTCCTGAACCAGATCGCCGAAATGATCGCGACGAGCGTCAACACGATCTCGGTCAACTCCAAGACCGAGGTCCTGCTGAAGCAGTCGCAGGAGCTGACCGAGCAGCTGCGCGAGCGCTCGGCCGAGCTGGAGAACCGGCAGAAGGCCCTCCAGGCGTCCAACGCCGAGCTGGAGGAGAAGGCCGAGCTGCTGGCCCGGCAGAACCGCGACATCGAGGTGAAGAACACCGAGATCGAGGAGGCGCGGCAGGTCCTGGAGGAGCGCGCCGAGCAGCTCGCGGTGTCGATGCGCTACAAGAGCGAGTTCCTCGCCAACATGTCGCACGAACTGCGTACGCCGCTCAACTCGCTGCTCATCCTGGCGAAGCTGCTCGCGGACAACGCGGACGCGAACCTGACGCCCAAGCAGGTCGAGTTCGCCGAGACGATCCACGGGGCGGGCTCGGACCTGCTCCAGCTGATCAACGACATCCTGGACCTGTCGAAGGTCGAGGCGGGCAAGATGGACGTGTCGCCCACCCGCATCGCCCTGGTGCAGCTCGTCGACTACGTGGAGGCGACGTTCCGCCCGCTGACCGCCGAGAAGCAACTCGACTTCTCCGTAAGGGTCTCGCCGGAACTGCCGACCACCCTGCACACCGACGAGCAGCGCCTCCTCCAGGTGCTGCGCAACCTCCTGTCCAACGCGGTGAAGTTCACCGACTCCGGAGCGGTGGAGCTCGTCATCCGGCCCGCCGGCAGCGACGTGCCCCACGCGATCCGCGAACAGCTCCTGGAAGCGGGCTCGTTGCAGGACGCGGACGCCGATCTGATCGCCTTCTCGGTGACCGACACCGGCATCGGTATCGCCGGCAGCAAGATGCGCGTCATCTTCGAGGCGTTCAAGCAGGCCGACGGCACCACCAGCCGCAAGTACGGCGGCACCGGACTCGGCCTGTCCATCAGCCGGGAGATCGCCCGCCTGCTGGGCGGTGAGATCCACGCGGCGAGCGAGCCCGGACGCGGCTCCACGTTCACGCTGTACCTGCCGCTGCACCCCGCCGAGCTGCCGCCCCAGGGGTACGCGCAGCTGGCGCCGTCCGTGGAGCCGGGGCGTCCGCTGGCCCTCGACCCCGCGCCGGAGCCCGCCGAGGCGGAGACCCCGGCCGAGGTGAAGTCGTACCAGGAGACGCAGAGCGGTGCGGCCGCGCTCTTCAGGCGGCGGCGCAGGCACGCGCCGGCGCCCGAGCAGACGACGGACCTCGGGGCGCGGGCGAGCGGCGACGGGCAACAGGGCCGCGAGCGCTGGGACGCGGCGGGGGAGGAGAGCGCCCCGAAGCCGCGGCGCGCGTTCCAGTTCGGCGGCGAGAAGGTCCTCATCGTCGATGACGACATCCGCAACGTGTTCGCGCTGACCAGCGTCCTGGAGCAGCACGGCCTGTCGGTCCTGTACGCGGAGAACGGCCGCGAGGGCATCGAGGTCCTGGAGCAGCACGACGACGTGACGGTCGTGCTGATGGACATCATGATGCCGGAGATGGACGGGTACGCGACGACGACGGCGATCCGGCGGATGCCCCAGTTCGCGGGGCTGCCGATCATCGCCCTCACCGCGAAGGCGATGAAGGGCGACCGGGAGAAGGCGATCGAGTCGGGGGCTTCCGACTATGTGACGAAGCCGGTCGATCCTGATCATCTGCTCGCCGTGATGGAGCAGTGGATGCGCGGTGAGTGACCGGAAACCGGAACCTTCACGTGTACTTGCTGACTGAGTGTGGTCGAACTCGTGTAGAAGTGCGGGAAGCGGGGAACCTTCAGGTCTCCCGCTACGTTTCTGCTAAGTGCACAGTGACATCGCGGTGACAGGGTGTGGCGACAGGCGGGGTGCGGCTACCATGACCGGCACAAGGACGGGCGGCGCAAGGGAGTCGTTCCCCGGGGCGGCGGCAGGAGCCACCCCGAGTCCTGCGGACAGGGGCGGCCCCATGCCGGGGCGAGGAGGGCGGGCCATGGTGCAGAAGGCCAAGATCCTCCTGGTCGATGACCGGCCGGAGAATCTGTTGGCGCTGGAGGCCATTCTCTCCGCGCTCGATCAGACGCTGGTGCGGGCATCGTCCGGGGAGGAAGCGCTCAAAGCGCTGCTCACGGACGACTTCGCGGTCATTCTGCTGGACGTCCAGATGCCGGGAATGGACGGTTTCGAAACCGCCGCGCACATCAAGCGCCGCGAGCGGACACGTGACATCCCGATCATCTTCCTCACCGCGATCAACCACGGCCCCCACCACACCTTCCGGGGCTACGCGGCGGGCGCGGTGGACTACATCTCGAAGCCGTTCGACCCGTGGGTGCTGCGCGCCAAGGTCTCGGTCTTCGTCGAGCTGTACATGAAGAACTGCCAACTGCGGGAGCAGGCCGCCCTGCTGCGCCTCCAGCTGGAGGGCGGCGGCAAGGCCGTCGGCGACACGAAGGAGCCCGCGGGGCTGCTCGCCGAGCTGTCCGCGCGGCTCGCCGCCGTCGAGGAGCAGGCCGAGGCGCTCTCCAAGCAGCTCGACGACGACTCGGCGGACGCGGCCGCGGTGGCCACCGCCGCGCACCTGGAGCGCAAGCTGACCGGGCTGCGCAGAGCGCTCGACGCCCTGGAGCCCGGCACCGGCAGCGGCGCGCCCACGCTCCCGTCGCAGAACTGAGCGGACGGCCCAAGGGGCCCCGGCGGCTCCGAGGAGCAGAACCGAGGCGTTGACCGGCCCTTGAGGCCGTGTCAGCTCACGGCACGTCAGACCGCGACACGAACGGGTGAAGCAGTGGGCACACGTGTCCCGAGTCGCCCTCCCCGGTAACCTCACACCTATGGCCTCACGTCCCGCAGCCAAGAAGACGCCCGCGAAGAAGGCGGCCGCGCCGACCAAGGCTCCGGCGAAGAAGGCCCCTGCGAAAAAGGCCCCCGCCAAGAAGGCGCCGGCCAAGAAGGCACCCGCCAAGAAGGCCGCGGCGAAGAAGGCCGCGCCCAAGCCGGCGCCCAATCCGACCGGCGGTCTCTACAAGGTCGTACGAGCCCTGTGGCTCGGCGTCGCGCACAGCGTGGGCGCGATGTTCCGCGGCATAGGGCGGGGCGCGAAGGGGCTCGACCCGGCGCACCGCAAGGACGGCCTCGCACTCCTGCTGCTCGGCGTGGCGCTGATCTGCGCCGCCGGTACCTGGTCCAATCTGCGGGGCCCCGTGGGCGACCTCGTCGAGATGCTGGTGACCGGTGCCTTCGGCCGGCTCGACCTGCTCGTGCCGATCCTGCTCGGCATCATCGCCGTACGCCTGATCCGGCACCCCGAGAAGCCCGAGGCCAACGGGCGCATTGTGATCGGCCTGTCCGCGCTCGTCATCGGCGTCCTCGGCCAGGTCCACATCGCCTGCGGCGCGCCCGCGCGCGCCGACGGCATGCAGGCCATAAGGGACGCCGGCGGGCTGATCGGCTGGGCCGTCGCGACGCCACTGAGCTTCACGGTCACCGAGGTGCTCGCCGTCCCACTGCTCGTCCTGCTCACCGTCTTCGGCCTCCTCGTCGTCACCGCGACGCCGGTCAACGCGATCCCGCAGCGCCTGCGCCTGCTCGGCGTGAAGCTCGGCATCGTGCACGACGACACGCCCCTCGACGAGCAGGACGAGAACGCGTACGACGAGGAGTGGCGCGAGGCCACCCCCGCGCGCCCGCGCCGCCGCGCCGCCGCGCTGACTCCCGAGGCGTTCGACCCGGACCGCATAGAGGAGGACGCCCTCTCCAAGCGGCGCCGTCCCCGGCGCGGCTCCGTGCAGCCCGCCATGGAGCGGCCCCTGGACGCCGTGGACGTGGCCGCCGCCGCGGCCGCCGCGCTCGACGGGGCCGTGCTGCACGGGATGCCGCCGTCGCCGCTCGTCGCCGACCTCACCCAGGGCGTCGGTGCCGAGCGCGCCGAGGAGGACACGTCGTCGACCGAGCGCTCGGCCCCGGTGCCGGGCGCGCGTGCCAAGCAGCCGCCCGCCAAGGCCGAGGACACGCCGTCGCGGCTCGCCGTGCCGGACCTCACCAAGTCGGCGCCCGACGCGCCCCGCGACCTGCCGCCGCGCGCCGAGCAGCTCCAGCTCGCCGGTGACATCACGTACGGACTGCCCTCCCTCGACCTGCTCACGCGCGGTGGGCCCGGCAAGTCGCGCAGCGCCGCCAACGACCTGGTCGTCGACTCGCTCTCGAACGTGTTCACCGAGTTCAAGGTCGACGCCGCGGTCACCGGCTTCACCCGCGGCCCGACGGTCACGCGCTACGAGGTCGAGCTCGGTCCCGCCGTGAAGGTCGAGAAGATCACCGCGCTGGCCAAGAACATCGCGTACGCCGTCGCCTCCCCGGACGTGCGGATCATCAGCCCCATCCCCGGCAAGTCCGCGGTCGGCATCGAGATCCCGAACACGGACCGCGAGATGGTCAACGTGGGGGACGTGCTGCGCCTCGCCGACGCGGCCGAGGACGACCACCCGATGCTGGTCGCGCTCGGCAAGGACGTCGAGGGCGGCTATGTCATGGCGAACATGGCGAAGATGCCGCACATCCTCGTCGCCGGCGCCACCGGCTCCGGAAAGTCGTCCTGCATCAACTGCCTGATCACCTCGATCATGATGCGGGCGACCCCCGAGGACGTCCGGATGGTCCTCGTCGACCCCAAGCGCGTCGAGCTGACCGCCTACGAGGGCATCCCGCACCTGATCACGCCGATCATCACCAACCCCAAGCGGGCCGCCGAGGCGCTCCAGTGGGTCGTGCGCGAGATGGACCTGCGCTACGACGACCTGGCGGCCTTCGGATACCGGCACATCGACGACTTCAACGAGGCCGTCCGCACCGGCAAGCTCAAGACGCCCGAGGGCAGCGAGCGGGAGCTCAAGCCGTACCCGTACCTGCTGGTGATCGTCGACGAGCTCGCCGACCTCATGATGGTCGCCCCGCGCGACGTCGAGGACTCGATCGTGCGCATCACGCAGCTCGCGCGTGCCGCCGGCATCCACCTGGTGCTCGCCACACAGCGGCCCTCCGTGGACGTCGTCACCGGTCTGATCAAGGCGAACGTGCCGTCCCGGCTCGCCTTCGCCACGTCCTCGCTCGCCGACAGCCGCGTCATCCTCGACCAGCCGGGCGCCGAGAAGCTCATCGGCAAGGGCGACGGCCTCTTCCTCCCCATGGGGGCGAACAAGCCGACCCGTATGCAGGGCGCCTTCGTCACCGAGGACGAGATCCACGCCGTCGTGCAGCACTGCAAGGACCAGATGGCGCCCGTCTTCCGGGACGACGTCACCGTGGGCACCAAGCAGAAGAAGGAGATCGACGAGGACATCGGCGACGACCTGGAGCTGCTGTGCGCGGCCGCCGAGCTGGTCGTGTCGACCCAGTTCGGCTCCACCTCCATGCTGCAGCGCAAGCTCCGCGTGGGCTTCGCGAAGGCCGGCCGGCTCATGGACCTCATGGAGTCGCGGAACATCGTCGGGCCGAGCGAGGGTTCGAAGGCTCGTGACGTTCTTGTGAAGCCTGACGAGCTGGACGGAGTGCTCGCGGTGATCCGTGGGGAGGCTCAGTCCTGACGATGTTGCGATTTCGATATCACCCGTAAGGGCGGCGGGGGCAACCGTTTCCCTTTCGGGTACGTCAAGTTGAGCGAGGGGGCGGCCCGCCGTCCCGCCGTCGGGTCACCGGGCCATACCGATGGCGTACAAAGTACGACCGCCCGGTTGCCCCACCCTTTCGCAACCCCCCTAGACTGAACCTCCAGCAGGTGGCTACACGCTCGAAAGGCGCCCCCGTGTCCATCGGCAACTCCCCTGAAGACGACCGTCCTTCGGAAGACCGCACCCCGCCCGTGGACGACGCCCGTCCCTCGATCGGACGCGTCCTCCAGCAGGCGCGCGTCGACGCCGGCCTGACCGTCGACGAGGTCAGCCAGTCGACCCGGGTGCGCATCCCGATCGTCCACGCCATCGAGCAGGACGACTTCTCCCGCTGCGGCGGCGACGTGTACGCGCGCGGACACATCCGCACGCTCGCCCGCGCCGTCGGCGTCGATCCCGAGCCACTGCTCGCCCAGTACGGGGCGGAGCACGGCGGCCACGTCGCGCCCACCCCGGCCACGCCCCTCTTCGAGGCCGAGCGCATCCGCTCCGAGCCGCGCCGGCCGAACTGGACGGCCGCCATGGTCGCCGCGATCGTCGCGGTGATCGCCTTCGTCGGCTACACGGTGGTCAACGGCGGCGACGACGGTGGCGACAGCCAGCAGGCCGCCGAGGGCTCCACGCCCGCGACCAGCAAGGCCCCGAAGCCGAGCCCGACGACGAAGAAGCCCGTCGACCCCAAGCCCGACCCCTCCGACAGCGCGATCGCCGCCGCCCCGGCGGACAAGGTCACGGTCAAGATCAGCGCGGCCGACGGCCGCAGCTGGATCTCGGCCAAGGACCACAACGGCCGGATCATGTTCGACGGCCTCCTCGAGCAGGGCCAGTCCAAGACCTTCCAGGACAGCCAGAAGGTCGACCTGGTGCTCGGCGACGCCGGAGCGATCCAGCTCTTCGTGAACGGAAAGCAGATCGAGGACGAGTTCCAGCCCGGCCAGGTCGAGCGGCTCACGTACACCAAGGGAGACCCCGAGCAGGGCTGACCGAGGCCCCGACGATCTTCCGGCAACCCTCCCGGCGAGGGCTGTCGGTGGAACGAAGTAGTCTTGAGCCCATGCCCGAACGCCGTACCGTCGCACTCGTCACCCTTGGCTGCGCCCGTAACGAGGTGGACTCGGAGGAGCTCGCAGGCCGCTTGGAGGCGGACGGCTGGGAGCTCGTCGAGGACGCCGAGTCGGCCGATGTCGCCGTCGTCAACACCTGCGGCTTCGTCGACGCCGCAAAGAAGGACTCCGTCGACGCCCTGCTGGAAGCCAATGACCTCAAGGGTCACGGCAGAACGCAGGCCGTCGTCGCCGTCGGCTGCATGGCCGAGCGGTACGGCAAGGAACTCGCCGACGCGCTCCCCGAGGCCGACGGTGTGCTCGGCTTCGACGACTACGAGGACATCTCGGGTCGCCTGCAGACCATCCTGGCCGGCGGCAGCGTGGAGGCCCACGCCCCGCGCGACCGCCGCAAGCTCCTGCCGATCAGCCCCGCCGAGCGCCAGGAGGCCGGCTCCGGCGTCGCGCTGCCCGGGCACGCGCCCGTGGACCTGCCCGACGGCCTCGCGCCCGCCTCCGGGCCCCGCGCGCCCCTGCGCCGCCGCCTCGACGGCGCGCCCGTCGCCTCGGTGAAGCTGGCCTCGGGCTGCGACCGGCGCTGTTCCTTCTGCGCCATCCCCTCGTTCCGCGGCTCCTTCATCTCGCGCCGCCCCAGCGATGTGCTCAACGAGACGCGCTGGCTCGCCGAGCAGGGCGTGAAGGAGATCATGCTGGTCTCCGAGAACAACACCTCGTACGGCAAGGACCTCGGCGACATCCGGCTCCTGGAGTCGCTGCTGCCCGAGCTCGCCGGTGTCGACGGCATCGAGCGCGTGCGGGTCAGCTACCTGCAGCCCGCCGAGATGCGGCCCGGGCTCATCGACGTGCTCACGGGCACCGACAAGGTCGTCCCGTACTTCGACCTCTCCTTCCAGCACTCCGCGCCCGGCGTGCTGCGCGCGATGCGCCGCTTCGGCGACACGGACCGCTTCCTGGAGCTTCTGGACACCATCCGGAGCAAGGCCCCGCAGGCCGGTGCCCGCTCGAACTTCATCGTGGGCTTCCCCGGCGAGACCGAGGCCGACCTCGCCGAGCTGGAGCGCTTCCTGAACGGCGCGCGGCTGGATGCCATCGGCGTCTTCGGGTACTCCGACGAGGACGGCACCGAGGCCGCCACGTACGACAACAAGCTGGACGAGGACGTCGTCGCGGAGCGCCTCGCGCGCGTGTCGCGCCTCGCCGAGCAGTTGGTGTCGCAGCGCGCCGAGGAGCGCGTCGGCGAGACCGTGCACGTCCTGGTCGAGTCCGTGGACGACGAGGACGGCGTCCTCGGCCGCGGGGCCCACCAGGCGCCCGAGACGGACGGGCAGGTGCGGCTCACGGGCGGCGCGGGTCTGACCGTCGGCCGTATCGTCGAGGCAAAGGTGGTCGGCACCGAGGGAGTGGACCTCGTCGCCGAGCCGCTCGACTGTACTGAGGAGGCGGGCAGATGACGGGAGTCCCGGCATCCGCCGCGGGCGGGACCGGCAGGCCGGCGCCCGGCGGCAAGCTGGGGGCCGCGGCCGTCAATCAGGCCAGCCTGTGGAACATCGCGAACATCCTCACCATGATCCGGCTGCTGCTGGTGCCCGGCTTCGTGGCGCTGCTGCTGGCCGACGGCGGGTACGACCCCGTCTGGCGGGCCTGGGCGTGGGCGGCGTTCGCCGTCGCCATGATCACCGATGTCTTCGACGGGCATCTGGCGCGCACGTACAACCTGGTCACCGACTTCGGCAAGATCGCCGACCCCATCGCCGACAAGGCGATCATGGGGGCGGCGCTGATCTGCCTGTCCTACCTCGGTGACCTGCCCTGGTGGGTGACCGGCGTCATCCTCGGGCGTGAGCTCGGGATCACGCTGCTGCGCTTCGTCGTGATCCGGTACGGGGTCATCCCGGCCAGCCGCGGCGGCAAGATGAAGACCCTCGCGCAGGGCACGGCCGTGGGCATGTACGTGCTCGCGCTGACCGGGCCGCTGGCCACGTTCCGGTTCTGGGTGATGGCGGTGGCCGTCGTCCTGACCGTCGTGACCGGGCTCGACTACGTGCGTCAGGCGGTCGTGCTGCGGCGCGCGGGGCTGGCGGAGGCCGCGGAGGCCTCGGCCGCGTCGCAGGCCGCCGCGGAGGCGGGGGCGGAGACGGCCTCGCGGGCGATCGCGGAGTCGACGGAGTCGACCTCGGGGGCGGCCGAGAAGTGACGCACGAGGCCGCCGAGGCGCTGCGACTGCTGCGGGAGCGGGGGGAGACCCTCGCCGTGGCCGAGTCGCTGACCGGCGGCCTCGTCGCCGCCGAGGTGGTGGCGGTGCCCGGCGCCTCCAAGGCACTGCGCGGCTCCGTCACGGCGTACGCGACCGAGCTCAAGCACCAGCTGCTCGGCGTCGACGCGGGGCTCCTCGCGGCGCACGGCCCGGTCCATCCCGAGGTCGCGCTGCAGATGGCGGCCGGCGTACGGGTCGCGCTCGGCGCCGACTGGGGCGTCGCCACGACCGGCGTCGCGGGCCCCGAGCCGCAGGACGGGCAGCCCGTGGGAACCGTCTATGTGGCCGCCGTCGGACCCGGAGCGGGTGCTTCCGAAGGTGAACAGAATTTCGCTGGTAGCCGCAAAGTGCTCGAGCTGCGGTTGAACGGCGACCGTACGGAAATCCGTAGGGAGAGTGTACGGAGCGTGCTGAGGCTGCTCGTGGAAGAGCTGGTCGGAGCACATTCAGGCGACGCCAGTGGGAATGCGCGGGCACAGGATACGGAACAGAACGGGGGGTTTTGATGTTTGCAGCCCTGAGTGAACACGACATCGCTCCCCGCACGGCCGCGGCACGAGGCGGTACGGTGGGGCGTGAAGGATGCGGCTACGCGGTCCGAGGAGGGAGCCACCGATGATTCTGCTCCGTCGCCTGCTGGGTGACGTGCTGCGTCGGCAGCGCCAGCGCCAGGGCCGTACTCTGCGCGAAGTCTCCTCGTCCGCCCGAGTCTCGCTCGGCTATCTCTCCGAGGTGGAGCGGGGGCAGAAGGAGGCATCCTCCGAGCTGCTCTCCGCTATCTGCGACGCGCTTGACGTACGGATGTCCGAGCTGATGCGCGAGGTGAGCGACGAGCTCGCCCTCGCCGAGCTGGCCGAGTCGGCAGCAGCGGTCCCGTCGGAGCCGGTGCCCGCACCGGTTCGTCCGATGCTCAATTCCGTCTCCGTGGCCGGCGTCCCGCCGGAACGGGTGACGATCAAGGCGCCTGCGGAGGCAGTGGACGTCGTCGCGGCATAGCGCCCGCGACCGGCATCAGATGTGCGCGAAACCCCGGCCGGGTGAATCCCGCCGGGGTTTTGTGTTGCCCGCTGCCGCGGCGGGGGCCCGCTCTGCTGTGTCCGGATTGGTCTGAATGTGCCATCGTGGGTTGGAGTTGATCGTTCCGATCGTCCCGCTGTGGAGGTGGATCGTCCGTGTACGTCGTGAAGAGCCCGCTGTCCGACGCCGAACTCAAGACCGTGTCCGGGGCCCTGCAGGGCGCTCTGGTGGATCTCGTGGACCTCTCGCTGGTGGCGAAGCAGGTCCACTGGAACGTGGTCGGCCCGCGCTTCCGCTCCGTGCACCTGCAGCTCGACGAGGTCGTCGACACCGCGCGGCTGCACTCCGACACGGTCGCCGAACGCGCCTCGACGCTGGGCGTCCCGCCGGACGGGCGGGCCGCGACGGTGGCCGGCACGAGCGGGATCGACGCGGTGCCCGAGGGCTGGATCAAGGACGTCGACGCCGTGGCCATCCTCGTGGACGCGCTGGCCGCCGTGATCACCCAGATGCGGGACCGGGTCGTGGCGACCGGTGAGGCGGACCCCGTCAGCCAGGACATCTTCATCGGCATCACCGCCGACCTCGAGAAGCACCACTGGATGTTCCAGGCCGAGAACGGCGGCTGAGCCACCGCGACGGCGCAACAGCGGAGCGGTGGAGCGGAGCGGCGAGGCGGTGGTGCGGTGGTGCGGTCGGTGGCGGTGAGCCGACGACGGCTGCTGCGCCTCATACCCGCCCTGGCGCTCGGCGCGCTGTGGTGGTGGGGGGTGCTGCGGCTCGCGTTCGCGCCGGACGCGGGGGCGTTCGAGGGGGCGGTCGCCGCCGGGGGATGGGGTTTGAGTCTGCTGCCGGTGCACGCCCTGCCGAAGTCGCGGGCGGTCGGTGTCGTCGGGGCGCCGGGCCGGCACGGGGCGCGGCGCGTGCGGACCCGGGCCCTGGGCGTGGGCCGGGAGCTCGGCGGGGGAGTGTGGTCGGGCGTCACCAGGGCATGGCGACGCCTCCGTTCGGGCGGAGGATCTGACCCGTCGTGAACGAGGCGGCGTCCGAGGCGAGATGCAGCACCGCGTGGGCGATGTCCTCGGCCTCACCGACCCGGCCCAGCGGCGACATGCGCGCCATCACGGACTCGGCGCGGGCCTGCTCGGTCTCGTCCTGCCGGTGTGTCATAGGGGTGCGGATCCAGCCGGGGGCCACGGCGTTGACGCGGATCCCGTGCGGTCCCATCTCGGTGGCCAGAGTCTTCGTGAGCTGCACGACCGCCGCTTTCGCCGCGCCGTAGCAGAGGAGTTCGGGACCGCCGGTGTCGACCGCGCCGGAGGCCATCGTGACGATGCTGCCCCGGGTGCCCGCGGCGATCATCGCCTGAGCCGCTGCCTGGCAGGCGTGGAGCACGCCCTTGAAGTTGACCGCGAGGACGCGGTCCAGGTCCTCGTCCCGGGTCTCCAGCACCGTGCTGCGGTGCATGATGCCGGCGACCGCGGCCATGACGTCGAGGTCGCCGGACGTGGTGACGGCCGTGGCCACCGCCTCGGAGACCTGGGCCCGGTCGGTCACGTCCACCGTGTGGACATGGGCCGTGCCGCCCCGTTCCTTGATGAGGGCCGCCGTCTCGTGCAGCCCCCGGGTGTCGCGGTCCGCGCCGTGCACATCTGCACCGGCGTCGGCCAGGAGCACCGCGGTGGCGCGCCCGATCCCGCTCGCGGCGCCGGTGACGAATGCGGTGCGTCCGGTGAGGTCGTACGCCTTGACCGACATGAGGGGACCGTACGAGCGTTTCTGACGGGTCGTCAATTGGTGTGCGCGGATTGCCCGGTTGCCCGGTCAAGGGGAGGGCGACGGGCCCTGCTGGCAGGCGGGGCACCAGTAGGTGGGGCGGGCGCGGGTGCCGTCGCCCTGGTCCGCGACGCGGATCGGGGTGCGGCAGCGCAGGCACGGGCGCGGGGCGCGTCCATAGACGAAGAGGCGCTCGTCGGGGCGGCCGCGACCCGTGGTGACGCGGATCGGGCGGTCCCGGTTGGCCTCGAGGAGTCTCTTCGCGAGCGGCGCGATGTGCTCGGCGGTGCCGGGCGGCAGTTCGCCGACGGGGAGCCAGGGGGTCACCCGGAGCAGGAAGCAGAGCTCGGACTTGTAGATGTTGCCGATGCCCGCGAGGTTGCGCTGGTCCAGGAGGGCCTCGCCGAGCGGGCGGGACGGGTCGGCGAGCAGCCGCGCCAGGGCGGTGTCCGGATCCCAGTCCGGGCCGAGCAGATCGGGACCGAGATGGCCGACCGCCTTGGACTCCTCGGACGTGCGCAGGAGTTCGAGCACGGGCAGGCGGTACCCGACGGCCGTGCGCTCCGCCGTGCCCAGAATCGCGCGGATCTGGTGGGCCGGGCCGCCGCGCCAGCGCTCGCCCGGTGCGTACACCTTCCAGGAGCCGTCCATCCGCAGGTGCGAGTGCAGGGTCAGGCCGCCCTCGATCCGGGTCAGCAGATGCTTGCCGCGCGGGGTGACGTCCAGCACCGTGCGCCCGGTGAGATCCGCCGTGGCGAACCGGGGGACGCGCAGGTCGGAGCGGATCAGCACCTGGCCGGCGAGCGCGCTGTGCAGGCGCCGCGCGGCCTGTAGGACGGTGTCTCCTTCGGGCATGGGGCCAGCCTAGGCGTGTGCGTTGCGGCGTGGGCTGCCCTGCCTGTCCTGGAGCACGGGGACAGTCCGTCCGTGCTCTGCGCGGCACGGTCTAGGCGCGCAGGCGCAGGCCGCGGGGCGTCGCATGGAAACCGGCTCCTTCCAGGAGAGGGGCGTACGGGGAGGTCAGTGCCGCCGTCCCGTTGATCCGCTCGACCGTGATCGTGCCGAGCGCGCCGGAGCGGGCCGCGTCGGCCAGCGCCTGGGCGGCGGCGGGCAGTCTCGGATCCGCGGTGACCCCGGCCGGGGTCGGATCGTCCGGCCCGTCGGCGGCCGGCCAGGCCAGCAGGGTCTTGCCGCCGCGCTCCATGTAGACCGTCAGCTCGCCGTCGACGAGCACGACCAGGGAGCCCGCCTTGCGGCCCGGCTTGTGACCCGCGCCCGTCGGGGGCTCCGGCCAGGGCAGGGCCGCCCCGTACGCGTTCGCCGGATCGGACGCGGCCAGGACCAGGGCGCGGGGCGCCGCACCCTTCGGGGCCGGGGCGTCGACGGGCGCGTACGGGTCGGGCGGGGCCGCACCGCGATCGCGCGCGTTCGCCGCCGCGCGCAGGCGGTCCACCGCGCCGTCCATCGCGAACTGGGCGGCGCCGAGCCCCTCCACCACATAGCCGCGCCGCGCCTGCCCGCTCTCCTCGAAGACGGACAGGACGCGGTACGTCGCCGAGAAGCCGCCCTCGACGCCCTCGGCGGCGACCGCGCCCCGGGTCACCACGCCGTGCCGGTCGAGCAGGGTCCGCGCCAGGGCATGCGCGCGCACGGTCGCATCGGGCTCCTGGTCCGGCAGCACCGACCAGCGCCCGGCGACCGTGGGCGGGCCGGTGCGCGAGGCGGGGCGGGCCCCGCCGGTGAGGCTTCCGTAGCGGCCGCGCGGGACGGCTCGGCGCGCGCGGTGCGCTGTGGAACCGGCGGTGCGGCCGGAGCCGAGAAGGGCGCGCATCGGGGCCAGCGTGTCGTTGGTCAGCCGCCCGGACCAGGCGAGCTCCCAGATGGCGTCCGCGAGTTGGGGATCGGTCGCCTCGGGGTGGGTCGTGGCACGGACCTGGTCGGCGATCTGACGGAAGAACAGGCCGTAGCCGCCTGACAGGGCGTCCAGGACCGCGCGGTGGAGCGGTGACTGCTCCAGAGGGTGCGGGGGCGGCAGGAGCAGGGGCGCGGTGTCGGCCAGATAGAGGCTCACCCAGCCGTCCTTGCCGGGCAGGGAGCCGGCGCCGGCCCACACCACCTCCCCGGTCGCGGTCAGCTCGTCCAGCATCGCCGGTGCGTAGCCGCTCACACGGGACGGCAGGACGAGCTTCTCCAGGGCCGAGGCCGGCACGGAGGCGCCCTGCAGTTGCTCGATCGCCCGCACCAGGCCGTCGACGCCGCGCAGGCCGTGGCCGCCGACGTGCTGCCACTGGGGCAGGAACTGGGCCAGCGCGGCGGGCGGCACCGGCTCCAGCTCGTGCCGCAGCGCGGCCAGCGACCGGCGGCGCAGCCGGCGCAGGACCGCCGCGTCGCACCACTCCTGGCCGATCCCCGCCGGATGGAACTCGCCCTGCACGACCCGGCCGGCCGCGGCCAGGCGCTGCAGCGCGCCCTCGGTGACCGCGGCGCCCAGTCCGAAGCGCGCGGCGGCCTGCGTCGAGGTGAACGGCCCGTGCGTACGGGCATAGCGCGCCAGGAGGTCGCCGAGCGGGTCCTTGACGGGCTCGGTGAAGGCCTCGGGGACGCCGACCGGGAGCGCCGTGCCCAGCGCGTCGCGCAGACGTCCCGCGTCCTCGATCGCCGCCCAGTGGTCGGTGCCCGCGACACGGACGCGGATCGCTCGGCGGGCGCCCGCGAGCTCCTCGGCCCAGCCGGGCTCCGCACCGCGCTCCGCCAGCTCGGCGTCCGTGAGCGGGCCGAGCATGCGCAGCCGGTCGGCGACGCCCTCGGCATCCTTGATCCGTCGGTCCTCGGTGCGCCACTGGAGCTCCTGCTCCAGCTCCGCGAGCATGTCCGCGTCGAGCAGCTCGCGCAGCTCCGCCTGCCCGAGCAGCTCGGCCAGCAGCCGCGAGTCCAGGGACAGGGCGGCCGCGCGGCGCTCGGCGAGCGGCGAGTCCCCTTCGTAGAGGAACTGCGCCACGTAGCCGAACAGCAGGGAGCGGGCGAAGGGGGACGGCTCCGGAGTGGTGACCTCCACGAGCCGGACCTTGCGCGACTCGATGTCGCCCATCAGCTCCGCGAGGCCCGGTACGTCGAAAACGTCCTGGAGGCACTCCCGTACGGCTTCCAGGACGATCGGGAAGGAGCCGAACTCGCTCGCCACCTCCAGCAGTTGCGCGGCGCGCTGGCGCTGCTGCCACAACGGTGTGCGCTTGCCGGGATTGCGCTTCGGGAGCAGCAGCGCGCGGGCGGCGCACTCGCGGAAGCGGGAGGCGAACAGGGCGGAGCCGCCGACCTGATCGGTGACGATCTGGTCCACGTCCCCCTTGTCGAAGGCGACGTCGGCCGCTCCGATGGGCGCCTGTTCGGTGTCGTGCTCCAGGCCCGGCTTGGAGGGCTCCTGGTCGAGCAGGTCCAGGCCCATCAGGTCGGCGTCGGGCAGCCGCAGCACGATCCCGTCGTCGGCGTGCATGACCTGGGCGTCCATGCCGTACTTCTCGCTGAGCCGGGCGCCGAGGGCGAGCGCCCAGGGGGCGTGCACCTGGGCGCCGAAGGGGGAGTGGACCACGACCCGCCAGTCGCCCAGCTCGTCGCGGAAGCGCTCCACCACGATGGTGCGGTCGTCGGGGACGTGTCCGCACGCCTCGCGCTGCTCCGCCAGGTAGGACAGCACGTTGTCCGCGGCCCAGGTGTCCAGTCCGGCCGCGGTGAGCCGGCCGCGCGCGTCCTCGGGTGCCAGCGAGCCGACCTCGCGCAGGAACGCGCCCACCGCGCGCCCCAGTTCGAGCGGGCGGCCCAGCTGGTCGCCCTTCCAGAACGGCAGGCGGCCGGGGACACCGGGGGCGGGGGAGACCAGGACGCGGTCGCGCGTGATGTCCTCGATCCGCCAGGAGCTGGTGCCCAGCGTGAACACGTCCCCGACCCGGGATTCGTAGACCATCTCCTCGTCGAGCTCGCCGACGCGGCCGCCGCCCTTCTTGGGGTCGGCTCCCGCGAGGAACACCCCGAACAGGCCCCGGTCCGGGATCGTGCCGCCCGAGGTGACGGCGAGCCGCTGGGCGCCGGGGCGGCCCGTGACCGTGCCGGCCACGCGGTCCCACACCACGCGCGGGCGCAGCTCGGCGAACGCGTCGGACGGATAGCGGCCCGCCAGCATGTCGAGGACGCCCGTGAAGGCCGACTCCGGGAGCGAGGCGAACGGGGCGGCGCGGCGTACGAGGGCGAGCAGATCGTCGACCTGCCACGTGTCCAGGGCGGTGATCGCCACCAGCTGCTGGGCCAGCACGTCCAGTGGGTTCGCCGGGACGCGCAGGGACTCGATGGAGCCCGCGCGCATGCGCTCCGTCACCACCGCCGACTGCACCAGGTCGCCCCGGTACTTCGGGAACACGACACCGGTGGAGACGGCGCCCACCTGGTGACCCGCGCGGCCCACCCGCTGGAGCCCGGACGCCACCGAGGGCGGCGACTCCACCTGCACGACCAGGTCGACCGCGCCCATGTCGATGCCCAGCTCCAGGCTCGACGTGGCGACGACCGCGGGCAGCCGGCCCGCCTTCAGGTCCTCCTCGACCAGCGCGCGCTGCTCCTTGGACACCGAGCCGTGATGCGCGCGGGCGATGACGGTGGGGGCGCCCGCCGCCGCGCCCGAGCCGCCCATGAGCTCCGCAGGGGAGTGGTCCTCGGGAAGCGACTCTCCTGTGGTGCGCTCGTACGCGATCTCGTTCAGCCTGTTGCACAAGCGCTCCGCCAGGCGGCGGGAGTTGGCGAAGACGATCGTCGAGCGGTGGGCCTCGATGAGGTCCGCGATGCGCTCCTCCACATGCGGCCAGATCGAGGGGCGCTCGGCCCCCTGGTCCGAGTCCGCCACCGGCGAACCGCCCAGCTCGGCGAGGTCCTCCACGGGCACGACCACCGACAGGTCGAACTCCTTGCCGGACGGCGGCTGGACGATCTCCACCTTGCGCTGCGGCGACAGATAGCGGGCCACCTCGTCGACCGGGCGGACCGTCGCCGACAGACCGATGCGGCGGGCCGGGCGCGGCAGCAGCTCGTCGAGCCGCTCCAGGGAGAGCGCCAGATGCGCGCCGCGCTTGGTGCCCGCCACCGCGTGCACCTCGTCCAGGATCACCGTCTCGATGCCCGTCAGCGCGTCCCGCGTCGCCGACGTCAGCATCAGGAACAGCGACTCGGGCGTCGTGATCAGGATGTCCGGCGGGCGCGTGGCCAGCGCCCTGCGCTCCGCCTGGGGGGTGTCACCGGAGCGGATCCCGACCTTCACCTCCGGCTCGGGCAGGCCCAGGCGCACCGCCTCCTGTCGGATGCCGGTCAGCGGACTGCGCAGATTGCGCTCGACGTCGACCGCGAGCGCCTTCAGCGGTGACACGTACAGGACCCGGCAGCGCTTCTTCGGGTCGGCCGGCGCGGGCGTGGACGCCAGCTGGTCCAGCGCCGCGAGGAACGCCGCCAGCGTCTTGCCGGAACCGGTCGGCGCCACGACCAGCACGTCCGAACCCGCGCCGATCGCCCGCCATGCCCCGGCCTGCGCGGACGTGGGCGCGGAGAAGGCCCCCGTGAACCAGCCGCGGGTCGCGGGGGAGAAGCCGTCGAGCGCCGCGTGGGTCCCACGGGCGTCGAGGGCGCTGTGAGCGTCGCCCGTGTCCCGGGCTCCGTCGCTGGACCTGACCATGCCCCCATCCTGCACCCCACCACTGACATCAGCCGTGACCTGCGGAAACGGTGAACTCACGGCGCGTGACATGACGCAGAATGGAGGCCATGGCGGGACAGGGCGAATGGGCACGGCACTGGCAGTACGAACGGCTGCCCGGACTCGACCTGCTGCGCGCCCGCTACGTCCGGCACACCTTCCCGCGCCACAGCCACGACGGCTTCGTCTTCGGCGCGGTCACGCACGGCGTCGAAGCGGTCGGCATACCCGGCGACACGCTCCACGCGGGCCCCGGCAGCGTCGTCATGATCAACCCCGAGGTCGCGCACACCGCGAAGGCGGGCGGGCCCGACGGGTGGGCGTACTTCACCCTGTACCCGTCGGCCGAGCTCGTCGCGGAGGTCGCCGCCGAGACCACCACGGTCCGCGGCAGCGCCGCCTTCGCGGAGCCCATCGTCACCGACCCCTACGCTGCGCGGCTGATCCGTGAGGTGCACCGCGCGGCGGAGCAGGGCAACGCGCTGGCCGCCGACAGTCTGCTCCGCGTCGTGCTCGCCCGGATGCTCCGCGACCACGGCACCGCGATCGAGGCCCGGCCGCGCCGCTCCGCCGGGGCCGCCGCCGCGGCCCGCGCGCGGGAGCTCCTGGAGGACCGGATGACGGACCCGCCCTCCCTCGACGCCCTCGCGGCCGAACTGGGCGCCAGCCCCTTCGCCCTCCTGCGGGCGTTCCGCGACGCCTACGGGATGCCGCCGCACGCCTGGCTCACGGACGCGCGCGTGCGGCGCGCACGCGGCCTCCTGGAGGCGGGCACACCGCCGGCCGACGTCGCCGCGACCGTGGGTTTCACGGACCAGCCCCATCTGAACCGGCACTTCACCCGCATCGTCGGGGTGCCGCCGGGCGCCTACCAGAAAGAGCGCACGAGGGAGCGCAAGAACGTACAAGACCGCTGAGGTCCTCCTCTCGTAGCTTTCACGACGTGGCAGAACAGGACCTGGCAGAACAACAGTCGGCTGAAGAACAGTCGACCGAACGACAGTCGACATCGACAGACATACGGGCCGAGGAGACAGGCGGCGGGGCCCGCAAACCCGATGCCGCCGTCGTCCGGGACGCGCTCGGCGTCGGCGTGGCCGTCGGACTATCCGGCTTCGCCTTCGGCGTGACCTCGGCGGGCAGCGGCCTCACCGTGCTCCAGACGTGCGCGCTCAGCCTTCTGGTCTTCACCGGGGCCTCGCAGTTCGCGCTCGTCGGAGCGCTGGCGGGCGGCGGCAACCCGTTCACGGCGGCGGCCGGCGCCTTCTTCCTCGGGGTGCGCAACGCGTTCTACGGGCTGCGGCTCTCCCAACTGCTCGCTCTGCCGCGCGCGGTGCGCCCGTTCGCCGCGCACTGGGTGATCGACGAGACAGCCGCCGTCTCCCTCGCGCAGCCGACCCGGCGCAGCGCCCGCATCGGCTTCACCGTGACGGGTCTGACCCTGTACGTGCTGTGGAACCTGACCACCCTCCTGGGCGCCCTCGGCGCGGAGGCCCTCGGCGACACCGATGCCTGGGGCATCGACGCTGCGGGACCGGCCGTGTTCCTCGCCCTGCTCGCACCCATGCTGAAGAGCACCACGGAGCGTGCCGTCGCGGGCATCGCCGTCGTCCTGGGGCTGGGACTGCTGCCCGTGCTGCCCGCGGGCGTCCCCGTACTCGTCGCCGCACTGGCCGCACCGGCTGTGCTCTGGGCCGAGGGCCACAAGCGCGGTGACCGGCGCGCGTCGCGTCGCGCGTCGCAAGGAGGAGAGCACCGATGAACTTCTGGATGGCCATCGGAGTCACCGCGGTCGGCTGCTACGCGGTCAAGCTCATCGGCCTGCTCGTGCCCGCCGGCGCGCTGGAACGCCCTGTGGTGCAGCGCCTCTCGGCGCTGCTGCCGGTCGCTCTGCTGGCGGCGCTCACGGCCCAGCAGACGTTCGCGGACGGCCGCGTCCTGGTGCTCGACGCCAAGGCCGCCGGGGTCGCGGCGGCGGCCGTCGCCCTGGTGCTGCGCGCCCCGTTCCTCGTGGTGGTCGGCGCCGCCGTCGTGGTCACGGCGGGAGTGCGCGCGCTGGCCGGATGACCGGACCGCGCGGGACGCCTGGGCAATCGGATTGCCGAGTCGCGCGGTGGGCCTGGGTAACCGGATTACCGAGTCGCGCGGTGGGCCTGGGTAACCGGATGACCGATCCGCGCGGGGCGCGTGGGTAAGGTGACGCCTCCCAGCGCCCCGACCCCGCGGGCCCAGCCGAGGGAGGCCCCGCACGTGCCCCTGTCGCCCGAGGCGCGGTCCCTGGCCGCCCGCTGCGAACCCCGCGTCAACGAACTGGCCCGCCGCATGTCCCGGGAGTCCTTCGAGGCCCTCCCGGGCTACGCCGAGCTGCCCGACGACGTGAAGGACGTCGAGATCGCGGCCACCGCGCGGCACGGCGTCCGCCTGTTCCTGCGCAAGGTCGGCGAGCCCGGTGAGGCCGGGGGCGGCGGGCGGGGCCGGGACGGCGACCACCGGCTGTTCCGCGAGCGGGCCGCCCAGCGCGCCGAGGAGGGCATGCCGCTGCACCTCCTGCTGCGCACCCACACCCTCGGCGTCTACGCGCTCTGGCAGACCCTGCGCGACGTCGCACGCCCCGGTGAGGAACCCGCGCTTCTCGAACTGGTCGACGCCCTCCTGCGCTCCCACACCGGAGTCGTGGGCGCCGTCGCCGAGACCTACCTCGACGAGCGGTCCGCCCTGGAGGCCGAGCGGCGCGCGCAACGGCGGTCGTCGGTGCGGGGCCTGCTCGACGGGATGCTCCCGCCCGGGCACCCGCTGCTCGCCCCGTTCCGTCTGGAAGGGCCCGCGCTCGTGCTGGCGCTCGGTCTGGAGGCACCCCCCGAGGAAGGCCCCGTGGCGGTACGGCGCCGGCTGCGCCGCGTGCAGAGCGTGCTGGAGCACGCCTTCGGCGCGGACGTGTTGACCGTGGTCGAGGCCGACGGCGGCCGCGTCGTCGTCCCGGGGGACTGCGAGCCGTCCGGCGACCTGCCGCGGCTCCTGCGCCGGGCCAGCGGCCTGCGCGTCCGTGTGGCGGCCGTGCGGGCCGACGAGCCGGGCCGGATCGCGGAGGCGGCCCGCACCGCGACCGAGATCCTGCGCATCGCGCGCGTGTGCGGCCTCCCGCACGGCCTGCACCGGCTCGACGACGTCCTGCTCGAGTACCACCTGTCGCGGCGCGACGAGAGCAGCGGCCGCATCGCCGCCCTGCTCGACCCGATCGCCACGCGCCCCGAGCTTCTGGAGACGCTGCGCACACACCTGGGCCACCAGCAGGACCGCAGGGCGACCGCCGGAACGCTCGGACTGCACCCGAACACGGTGGACAACCGCCTCGCGAAGATCGCCGAACAGACCGGCCTCGATCTCTCCTCCCCACGGGGCACCGCACTCGCGATCGCGGCCCTCTTGTTGCGAGACGCGGACGAGGCGGACGGCGCGGACCGGACACCTGCCATGGAGGACGAGGACAGGCCGCTCGCGTCGGAGTCCTCCTACAAGGCGGACGCTTCCTAGAAGTCGGACGCTTCCTACAAGGGGCGCCCGTAGGCGCGCAGGGTGCGCAGCGCCTCGACGGTCACAAGGGGGCGCGCCTCCAGGACGACCGCCGGGGACCACTGGCGCCAGTTGACCGGCCAGCCGCCGTCCTCCTGCTGCTCGCTCTCCAGGTGGTCCAGCGAACGCGCCATCTCCTCGTCGGTGAACCACGCGCACGCCAGTGACTCCGGCGCCTTCGCGTAGTCGTGCGGGAAATGATGCTCACCCGGTGCGTAGCCGGGCGACACCTCGTAGGTGTCCCGCTGCGCGGGGTCCAGCACGGCGAGGCGCTGCTCGCGCACCAGGCGGCCGAGCCGGTCGGCGGCGGCACGCGCGCGTGAGCGGTCCGGCACACCGTCGAGGAAGGCGACCGCCGCCTCGATCTCGTACGGATGCGAGGTCTTCAGGGAGTCGACCGCGGCCCAGCAGAACTCCGTCGCCCGGAACAGCCAGGCGTGCCACACCTCGTTGCGGTGCAGCAGACCGACGACGGGACCGGTGGCGAGCAGCTCGCTCGGCGGGTCGTCGACCACCGGCACGAACGGGGCATGGGGGTAGCCGCGCTGGCTGGGAAGCACCGCCGGAAGGGCTCCTTCCGCAGTGGAGACGGCGGTGAGATAGCGGCACACGTGGTCCGCCCTCCGGCCCGAACAGCGCCCGATCGTGTCCAGGACGCGGAGCGCGTGCCCGGTGTGCAGGGGCTGGCTGACCGGACCCCGCAGATCGGGTTCGAGCGCGTGTCCGTAGCCGTCGTCCTCGGTGCCGTAGGCGTTCAGGGCGGTCTCGACGGCATCGGCGGCGGCGTCGGACTCGCCCGTGAGGAAGTGATAGGCGAAGCGGCGCTGCTCCAGGACGCGTGCGGTCGACCAGATGAACGCCTCGGCCCGCGCGAGCCGCGACGCCGGGGGCGAGGAGGGTGAGGAGGGCGATGAGGGGCGTGGGGATGCTCCGGTTCCGGCCATGTTCCGACCGTAGGGCGCACAGCCCGTACGACAAGTGCCCCGGGCCCGGCTGCACTCTCAAGGGCGGGATACTGGGGTCATGCGGTTGACGGTCTTCTGGCAGCTAATGGCGGATCACTTCGGATCCGGGTACGCCGACACGTTCGCGCGCGACCACGTGATGGCGGGGCTCGGCGGGCGCACGGTCCACCAGGCGCTCGACGACGGCTGGGAGGCGAAGGACGTCTGGCGCGTCGTGTGCTCCACGATGAACGTGCCGGCGGAGAAGCGCTGAGCAGGGTGACGGATCGGGGGCGGTCACGGGTTGTCGGTGACGTGGGCGAGACTGGCACGGTGGCAGCGACAGACGAGACCCTCCAGACGGCCGACGCCGCACCGCCCGGCACGACGCCCCCCGCGGCGCCTCCCGGCCCGGTGCCGCGCGCGGGCATGCCGCGCTGGCTGCCGCGCGCCATGGTGCTCGCCCTCACCCTCATCGCCTGTTTCCAGCTCGGCAGTTGGGCCTTCCACCAGGTCACCGGACTGCTGATCAACGTACTGATCGCGTTCTTCCTGGCACTCGCCGTGGAGCCCGCCGTGAGCTGGATGGCGGGCCGGGGCATGCGTCGCGGCCTCGCCACGGGCATCGTCTTCCTCGGCGTGATGATCGCCGGAGCCGGCTTCATCGTGCTGCTCGGCTCGATGCTCGCGGGCCAGATCGTGGACATGTTCGAGGACTTCCCGAAGTACCTCGACCAGGTCATCAACTGGATCAACCAGACGTTCCACACGGACCTCAACCGGGTCGAGGTCCAGGACAGCCTGCTCCACTCGGACTGGCTGCAGAAGTACGTGCAGAACAGCGCGACCGGCGTCCTGGACGTGTCCACACAGGTGCTCGGCGGGCTGTTCCAGCTGCTGACGATACTGCTGTTCTCGTTCTACTTCGCCGCCGACGGCCCGCGGCTGCGGCGTGCCCTGTGCTCGGTGCTGCCGCCGGCCAAGCAGGCCGAGGTGCTGCGCGCCTGGGAGATCGCCGTCGACAAGACGGGCGGCTACCTGTACTCGCGCGGTCTGATGGCGCTGATCTCCGGGATCGCGCACTACATCCTGCTCGCGCTGCTCGACGTGCCGTACGCGCCCGTGCTCGGCATGTGGGTCGGACTCGTCTCACAGTTCATTCCGACGATCGGCACGTACCTGGCGGGCGCGCTGCCGATGCTGATCGCGTTCACGGTCGACCCCTGGTACGCGCTGTGGGTGCTGGGCTTCGTCGTGGTCTATCAGCAGTTCGAGAACTATGTGCTGCAGCCGAAGCTGACCGCGAAGACGGTCGACATCCACCCCGCCGTCGCCTTCGGCTCGGTCATCGCGGGCACGGCGCTGCTCGGTGCCGTCGGCGCGCTGATCGCGATTCCGGCGGTCGCGACGCTGCAGGCCTTCCTCGGCGCGTATGTGAAGCGGTACGACGTCACCGACGACCCGCGGGTGCACGGCCACCGCAGACGGACCGGGGAGTCGCTCGCGGCGCGCCTGCGACGTGCGGTGCAGGGGCGCCGGCAGAACCAGGAGCAGGCCGACTGATCCCGGGGACGGGCCGACCGGTCCCGGGGTACGGGCCGACGCCTAGTCCTGGGTACGGGCCGGCGCCGACGGGTCCGGGCGCGGCACGCGGACGACCGCGGTGCCGCCGGCCAGATCCACCGTCGTCCGGTTCGGCGGCGCTCCGTCGTCCTCGCCGTCGGGCAGCACCAGAGCGGACTGCCGCTCCTTCAGCTCGTTCTGCTTGCCCGGCGACAGGCTCGCGTGCAGCTGCTCGAACCCCGTCGCCGATATCTGGCCCTGCCGCGCACTGTTGCGCCACGGCAGCATGCCCGCCCGGCCCGCGCGCAGCAGCAGCTGGTCGGTGAAGGCGATCACCGTCAGGAGGATCACGAGCCCGGGCAGGGTCATGAAGAAGACGAGTTCCATGGCACCAGTATCGGGACCGGATCCGTCGCCCGTGCCCCGCGTGGTGCGCTTGACACTAAAATCGAACATCCATTCTTATTGAGTGTCCAAGGGCTCGCTGCCCAGGATTCCCAAGGGGTCCGGGCGGCGGTGGCCCGGCGAGGAGCCTCGAGTTATCCACAGGCGGACGGGCGTCGAGGCCGATTGTCAGTGGCAGGCGTTAGCGTCTTTGACGTGAAGCGATCGACACAAGCAAACCGGGTGGAACCCATGGCAGGAACCGACCGCGAGAAGGCGCTCGACGCCGCGCTCGCACAGATTGAACGGCAATTCGGCAAGGGCGCAGTGATGCGCATGGGCGAGCGGCCGAACGAGCCCATCGAGGTCATCCCCACCGGGTCGACCGCGCTCGACGTGGCCCTCGGCGTCGGCGGCCTGCCGCGCGGCCGTGTGGTCGAGGTCTACGGCCCGGAGTCCTCCGGTAAGACGACTCTGACCCTGCACGCCGTCGCCAACGCCCAGCGGGCCGGCGGCGCGGTGGCCTTCGTGGACGCCGAGCACGCGCTCGACCCCGAGTACGCGAAGAAGCTCGGCGTCGACATCGACAACCTGATCCTGTCGCAGCCGGACAACGGCGAGCAGGCTCTCGAGATCGTCGACATGCTGGTCCGTTCCGGCGCCCTCGACCTCATCGTCATCGACTCCGTCGCCGCGCTCGTGCCGCGTGCGGAGATCGAGGGCGAGATGGGCGACTCGCACGTGGGTCTGCAGGCCCGCCTGATGTCCCAGGCCCTGCGAAAGATCACCAGTGCGCTCAACCAGTCCAAGACCACCGCCATCTTCATCAACCAGCTGCGCGAGAAGATCGGCGTGATGTTCGGCTCGCCGGAGACCACGACCGGTGGCCGCGCGCTGAAGTTCTACGCCTCGGTGCGTATCGACATCCGCCGCATCGAGACTCTGAAGGACGGCACGGAGGCGGTCGGCAACCGCACCCGCTGCAAGGTCGTGAAGAACAAGGTCGCGCCCCCCTTCAAGCAGGCCGAGTTCGACATCCTCTACGGGCAGGGCATCTCCCGTGAGGGCGGCCTGATCGACATGGGCGTGGAGCACGGCTTCGTCCGCAAGGCCGGCGCCTGGTACACGTACGAGGGCGACCAGCTCGGCCAGGGCAAGGAGAACGCGCGCAACTTCCTGAAGGACAACCCCGACCTGGCCAACGAGATCGAGAAGAAGATCAAGGAGAAGCTCGGCGTCGGTGTCCGTCCGGAGGAGCCGGGCAGCGAGCCGGGCACGGACGCGGCGGCGGCCACGGCTCCCGCCGAGGACGCGGCGAAGTCGGTCCCCGCGCCCAAGGCGGCCAAGTCCAAGGCCGCGGCGGCCAAGAGCTAGTCCGTGACACGACGCACCGACTGGGCCGAGTACGACGCCGGCCCCGCCGTCCCCGAGGACCGGGGGCACGGCGGTGCCGGGCAGTACGACGACGCCGTGCCCGGGGAAGCCGGGTACGACGTCGCTCCGGGGGAGGGCGCGGTGGACGGACCGCGCCGTGGTGGACGTTCGCGTGCCGCAAGCGGGTCGCGCGGGCGGCGGCGCCGGGGCGGGTTCGGGGATCCGCCCGGCGCCGCGCAGGACGACGGTTCCCCCGACTCGTCGAGGGCCGGGCGAGGGGAGCCGTCAGGGGACCCGGCGGAGCGGGCGCGGAACATCTGTCTGCGCCTGCTCACCGGGACCCCGCGCACCCGCAAGCAGCTCGCGGACGCGCTGCGCAAGCGGGAGATCCCGGACGAGGTGGCGGAGGAGGTGCTGTCCCGGTTCGAGGAGGTCGGACTGATCAACGACAGCGCCTTCGCGGACGCTTGGGTCGAGTCCAGACACCACGGCCGGGGCCTCGCGCGCCGGGCCCTCGCGAGGGAACTGCGCACCAAGGGCGTCGACTCCGCCGTGATCGACGAAGCCGTGGGGCAGCTGGACTCGGATCAGGAGGAGGACACCGCCCGCGAACTCGTCGCCCGCAAGCTCCGCTCCACCCGGGGCCTCGACCGGGACAAGCGCCTGCGCCGCCTCGCCGGCATGCTCGCGCGCAAGGGCTACCCGGAGGGCATGGCACTCCGCGTGGTCAGACAGGCCTTGGAGGAAGAGGGGGAGGACACGGAGGATCTGGGCTTCCCGGACTGAGCCCGAGGCCTCACCCTGAGCCCCGCTCCTGACCGTCTCCCGGGGCCCCTCTCCTGACCGCCCCTCCTCAGAGCCCTCTCCTGAGCCGCCGGCTCTCCTGTGCCCAGCCCTCCCGGGGCCTCCCCAGCAGCGTCGTCAGGCGTCCGGCCCCGTCACCGGCAGCCCCTCCGATCGCCAGGCCTGGAAGCCGCCCACGAGGTCCGTGGCCCGGTGCAGGCCCAGTTGTCGCAGGGACGCGGCCGCGAGGCTGGAGGCGTAGCCCTCGTTGCAGACCACCACGACGCGGAGGTCGTGGCCCGTCGCCTCGGGGGAGCGGTGGCTGCCCCAGGGATCGAGCCGCCACTCCAGCTCGTTGCGCTCCACGACGAGAGCGCCCGGGATCAGACCGTCGCGCTCGCGCAGCGCCGCGTAGCGGATGTCGACCAGCAGGGCGTCGCCGGCGGAGGCTAGCGCGAAGGCCTCGCGTGCCTCGATCCGGTCGAGCCCGGACCGCACGCGTGCGAGCAGGTCATCGATACCGACGGGAGCCGGCACGGAGTCCGGGCCGGGATTGGGGACGGGGTTCGGGGGCGTGGTCACTGCCAGTCCTCCGGGCGTTCGACCGCCTCGAGGCGCAGGACCTGACCCGTACGGCTGTACCGGCGGATCCGTGGCAGCGGCGGATAGTAGGCGTGGACCGAGACGGCGTGCTCGGTGGGGGACGGGTTGAGGACCTCGTGCACGTGGTGGACGCCGAAGGCGCGCCCCGTGCCCGGGCCCAGCGCGCGTTCCCTGTCGACGTCCTCGGACAGCTCCAGGGTCTTCCAGCCGTCCGTGGGCAGGCGCGTGGCCAGGGAGTTCTCGGTGAGTTGGCCGGACGCGGTGAGGAACGCGCCCACCGAGTCCGCGTGATCGTGCCAGCCCGTGCCGGTGCCCGGCGGCCAGCCGATGAGCCAGGCCTCGCTGCCGCCCGGCCCGTCCAGCCGCACCCAGGTGCGGCCCTCCGGATCGAGCGGCAGCGAGGCCACGAGGTCACGGTCCGCGGCGGTGCGGCGGACGAAGTCGAGCAGATCGGCCTGGGTGGGCGGCGCCGCGTCGGGCGCGACCGGGACCGAAGGCGTGCGGGAGGGCATGGGCAGTGACACGGCTGACCGTCCTGGAGTTCGCGAAGGGCGCGTGCCGCAGGCGTCGGGACGACGCGGGCGCCGAGCAGCGGCGAAGAACCGCGGGCACGCGGAAAGGGGAGAAGATGCGAATTCAGCAGGACGGGCGACACGTGCAGCCCGCGTAGCGGACCAGGTCCATATGGACCCTCCGCCACAGGCGCACATCGGTGTCGATCGTCACGCTCCGGAGTACACCACGGTGGCGGAGGCCGGTCAACTCACCCCCGGGCAGGGCCTCCCGACGTACGGCCACGGCCACCACCGCTGCCCTGACCGCCACTGCCACCGCCACTCCCGCGCGCACCGCTGCGCACCGGCTCGCCCTCGGCCGCCTCGTCCTCGGCCTGATCGGGAGCGGCCGGCGCGCCGAGCGCGCTCCGCGCGGCCTCCAGCAGCTCGGCGGGGCGCACGCCGTTCAGCGCCGTCACCAGATGCCCGTCGGGGCGGACCAGCAGCACCGTGTGTGCCGCAGCCTGCGGATAGGACTCCGTGACCAGCAGCTCCGTCTCCTGCGGCAGGGCCGCGACCGCCTCCGCGAGCCGGGGCATCAGCCCCGCCGACATCCAGTGCTTGCGGTCCCACACGCCCGTACCGGGTGCGACCAGGACCACCAGGAGCCGCCCGAGACCGAGCCGGTCCCGCAGCCGCACCGTCGACCCGTCCGGCGCCGTCACGCGGACGTCGGACACCGCGGCACCGGGCTCCGTACCGATCGCGGCAGCCGCCGCCGTGAGCGGAGCGGCGAGCGGGGAGTCCGGATAGGCGCCGGGGGCACCGAGCGGGCCGAGCCCGAGGTGACCGTCCGTGAGCAGTGCGTCGTGCCCTCGCGCGGCACCGGGCACGTACGAGCGCAGGCCGCCGCCCCCGCGCAGTATCGGCAGCGCCTGGTCCGCGGCGCGCAGCCGGCCGGCGACGACGGCGCGGCGCTCGGCCTGATAGCTGTCGAGCAGCGCGGACGACCCGCCCCGCGGACCGTCGTGCCAGGCCAGGGCGAGCTTCCAGGCCAGGTTGTCGGCGTCGCGCAGCCCCTCGTCGAGGCCCTGTGTGCCGAGCGCGCCCAACAGGTGCGCGGCGTCACCGGCGAGGAACGCACGCCCCACCCGCCAGCGGCGGGCCAGCCGGTGGTGGACGGTGTGCACGCCCGTGTCGAGCAGTTCGTACGGCGGGGTGGAGCCCCCGCACCAGCCCGCGAGGGTCTCCCGGACGCGCGCGACCAGCACGTCAGGGGTGACCAGGTCGCTGCGGGGCGGCAGCAACCAGTCCAGGCGCCAGACACCGTCGGCCAGGGGGCGGCCGACGATCTCCGAGCCCGAGGGGCCCGAGGTCCGCCACGGAGGGTTCCGATGGAGCAACGCCTCACCGGGCCACGGAAGTTCCGTCCGCAGCGCGGCGACCGCGTGCCGTTCGACGGCCGTGCGCCCGGGGAAGCGGATGTCGAGGAGTTTGCGGACGGTCGAGCGGGGACCGTCGCAGCCCACCAGGTGGCTGCCGCGCCACACGGTGCCCTCGGGGCCGCGCGTGCGGGCCGTCACGCCCGACGCGTCGTTCTCGATCGCGTCGAGTCGGCTGCCGACCGCCAGCTCGACCAGGGGTTCCCCGGCGACGGCCGCGCGCAGCGCGCCGGTCAGTTCGTGCTGGGCCAGGTGCAGCGGAGCGGGCAGGTCCTCACCGAAGGTGAGCGCGCGCATCTCCTGCTTGCGGCGCAGGGAGCGCCATCCGGTCCAGCGCGCGCCGACCCGGTCGAAGGACCGCCCGGCCAGCCGCTCGACGAACGCGGCGGTGTCCTCGCGGAGCACCACGGTGCGGGCCGGCCGCTGCTCGTCCTTGCCGGAGCCCTCGTCGAGCACCACGGACGGCACGTCCTGGCGGGCGAGGGCGAGGGACAGCGCGAGGCCGACGGGCCCGGCGCCGACGACGATCACCGGATCCACGGCGCGGCTCCTCCTGCCCCGGAAGGCGCCGCGACCGAGGGCGCGGGCGGCGTACTGGACGTACAGGGAGAGGCAGTTGGAGCGGGGTGCGCGTTCACAGAGCGTATGCAACCCATTGCCGGTGCTTGCGTCAAGTGACGGAGGCAGTGGCGATCATGCCACTGCCTCCGTCACGACGGCCGATCGGGTCGGCCCGGGTGATGCCCCGTCAGGCGCTGCCGTCCTTGGGCGTGGAGAGCGTCTGGTCGGCCTCGGCCAGCTCCACGACGGGCTCGGCGGCCGCGGCGACGGCGATGCCCTTCCTGGCCCGGCGGCCGCGCCGCTCGATCCAGGAGGCCAGCCAGGACAGGGCCAGACACATCGCGATGTAGATGACGCCGACCACGATGACGACCGCGGTGATCGGGTTCTCGCCGTTGACGATGATGTTGTTCGCCATCTGGCGGGCCGCGTACAGCAGCTCCGGGTACAGGATCACGTAGCCGAGCGAGGTGTCCTTGAGGGTCACCACGAGCTGGCTGATCACCGTGGGCAGCATCGCCCGTACGGCCTGCGGCAGTTGGAGCATCGTCATGACCTGCGTCTTGCGCATGCCCAGCGCGTACGCGGCCTCGACCTGGCCGCGCGGCACGGCGTTCACACCGGCCCGCAGCACCTCGGCCTGCACACAGCCGTTGTAGACGGTCAGACCGATGACGAGTGCCCAGAAGCCGGAGTTCTCGCCGACGACGCCGAGGTTCTCCTTGTAGGTGAGGAAAAGCACCCACAAGGCGTAGATCGTGATCAGCAGCGGGACCGCGCGGAACAGCTCGATGAAGCCCGTCGCGCACCGGCTGACCGCCTTGTGGTCGGACAGCCGCGCGACCGCGAGAAGCAGACCGAGCACCAGGGAGAGCGCGCCGGCGACCGCGAACACCTGCAGGGTGGTCAGCACGCCGTCGCGGATGTTGGTGCGCACACCCGCGTTGTTGAAGATGTTCCAGACCTCGGGCTCCAGCTGGCCCTTCACGTTCATCCGGTAGATCGTGAAGGCGATCAGGCCTAGGACGGCGAGGGAGCCGACGACCGTGTAGATCCGGTTGCGCACCTTGGCCCGGGGGCCGGGGGCGTCGTAGAGGACGCTCGAACTACTCATCGTGCGACCCCCATGCGCCGCTCGAGCAGCCGGAAGAGACCGCTGATGGAGAAGGTGATGACGAGGTAGCCGAGGGCCACCCACAGGAAGATCCAGCCGATCGTGTAGCCCTTGTCGCTCAGCAGCTTCTGGACGCTGAAGAGCTCGGCGACGCTGAAGGCGCCCGCGATGGCGGAGTTCTTGGTCAGCGCGATGAAGATCGAGCTGAGCGGCGGCAGCACCGTACGGGTGGCCTGCGGCAGGATGATGAGACGCAGCGTCTGCGAGAAGGTCATGCCGATCGACCGGGCGGCCTCGGCCTGGCCCAGCGGCACCGTGGTGATGCCGGAGCGGACGGCTTCACAGACGAACGCCGACGTGTAGCAGCCCAGCGTGATCAGGGCCTTCATCCACGGGTTCAGACCCGGGAAGAAGATCACCGGAAGGACGAACCAGACGATCAGGAAGAGCAGCGTCAGGGGCGTGTTGCGAAAGAGCGTCACCCATGCGGTGCCGAAGAGGCGCAGGGGCGGGACGGGGGAGACACGGAACCCGGCGATGATCACGCCGAGGACCATCGCCAGCAGCCCGCTGGCCAGGGTCAGCAGGACGGTGCCTATGAACCCCTCGCGGAACTCCGGGAGATAGTCGAGCAATACGTTCACGGGGAAGTCCTCGTGGGCGGCGGGCGGGCAGGAAAGGCCGCGCCACGGGCGCACCGCGGACGGCGCGCCCGGAGCGGGGCGTACTCCTCAGGCGCGGAGCGCGCCGGTCAAGAGCGCGCGATCAGTAGCGCTCGAGGGCCGGCGGCTCGGTGTAGGCCGACTTCGACAGACCCAGCGTCGCGTCGTACGCCTTCTTGTAGTCGCCGTTCTTCTCGTGCGCCTCGATGGCGTTGTTCACCGCGTCGCGCAGCGCCTTGTCGTCCTTGTTCATGCCGATGCCGTACGGCTCCTTGGTGAACGGCTTGCCGACCACCTTGAGCTTCGTCGGGCGCTGGGCGGCGTAGCCCTTGAGGATCGCGTCGTCCGTGGTGACCGCGTCCACCTCGTTGTTCAGCAGCTGCTGCACACACTCGGAGTACTTGGACAGCTCGACGGTCTTCGCGCCGTACTTGGGCTTCTTGATCTCCTGCAGCGGGGTCGAGCCCTTGATGGAGCAGACCGTCTTGCCCTTGAGCGAGTCGGGGCCGGTGACGCCCTTCTCGTCGGCGCGCACCAGGAGGTCCGCACCGGCCATGAAGTACGGGCCGGCGAAGCCGACCTGCTTCTTGCGCTCGTCGTTGATCGTGTAGGTGCCGACGTAGAGGTCGACCTCGCCCTTGGAGATGGTCGTCTCACGGACGTTCGAGTCGACCGTCTTGAACTCGATCTGGTCGGGCTTGAAGCCGAGGTCGGCGGCGACCATCTTGGCGATCTCGATGTCGAAGCCGGAGCGCTTGCCGTCGGTGTCCTGGAAGCCCAGGAACGGCTGGTCGTCCTTGGCACCGAAGACGATCTTGCCGGCCTTCTGGGCCTTCTTCAGGGTCGGGGAGTCGACCTTGACGTCCTTGGCGACCGTGTACGTCGGCAGCTTCGGCTGGTTCTTGCCACCCGAACCGCCGGCGGGCTTGTCACCGGCGTTGCCGGACTCGCCGCCACACGCGGTGGCGGTCAGGGCGAGAGCGGCGACGGTGGCCGCGACAGCGGCGGACTTGCGGAGATTCATCGTGAACATCCTTCGTGTCGGCAGATTCGGCAGTCTGAGAGGTCGACGCGCGCGGAGCCTCGGTCCTGGGCCCGAGGGCGCACGTACGGCGCGCGTCTAGTGGTGCAGGATCTTCGACAGGAAGTCCTTGGCCCGGTCGCTGCGCGGATTGCTGAAGAACTGGTCGGGGGTGGCCTCTTCGACGATGCGGCCGTCGGCCATGAAGACGACACGGTTGGCGGCGGAGCGGGCGAAGCCCATCTCGTGCGTGACCACCACCATCGTCATGCCGTCCCGGGCGAGCTGCTGCATCACCTCGAGGACCTCGTTGATCATCTCCGGGTCGAGCGCCGACGTGGGCTCGTCGAAGAGCATCACCTTCGGGTCCATCGCCAACGCCCGTGCGATGGCGACACGTTGCTGCTGTCCGCCGGACAACTGCGCGGGGTACTTGTCCGCCTGGGCGCCGACGCCCACCCGGTCGAGCAGCGCGCGCGCCTTCTCCTCGGCCTTCTTCTTGTCCGCCTTGCGGACCTTGACCTGGCCCAGCGTCACGTTCTCGAGCACCGTCTTGTGCGCGAAGAGGTTGAAGGACTGGAAGACCATGCCCACGTCGGCACGCAGCCTGGCCAGCTCCTTGCCCTCCTGGGGCAGCGGCTTGCCGTCGATCGTGATCGACCCGGAGTCCACGGTCTCCAGGCGGTTGATCGTGCGGCACAGCGTCGACTTGCCGGAGCCCGACGGGCCGATGACGACCACGACCTCGCCTCGCGCGATGGTCAGGTCGATGTCCTGGAGCACGTGCAGAGCGCCGAAGTGCTTGTTGACTGCGCTCAGCGCGACCAGTGTGTCGCCCGCGGGGGGAGTGGCGTCCTTGGTCACCGAAACTTCGGTCATCGGGGTCTTGCTCCATCCTCCTCGGTTGGGAGGACAGTAGTAACCCGGTACGACCAGCGTCATTACATCTGAGGGGAAATTGAGCATAACGATCCGGTCGCAACCGGACACGATCTGTGAAGGGTCGCGGCCCTCGCGTACCGGCTGCATAACGGAACACCGACGAGGCCCGCAGACCCTTGACGACTTCCTCATGGATCGGCGTGGATGCCTTGGTGAACCCATGGGATCGACACAGGTGAGGGGGCCGGAATGAGACTGCTGCTCGTCGAGGACGACGACCACGTCGCCGCGGCCCTGTCCGCCGTGCTCTCCCGGCACGGCTTCGAGGTGCGGCACGCGCGCAACGGGGAGGAAGCCCTCCAGGCCCTCGTCCCGGACCCGGCCGCCTTCGGCGTCGTCCTGCTCGACCTGGGACTGCCCGACCAGGACGGCTACGAGGTCTGCGGCAAGATCCGCAAGCGCACCTCGACGCCCGTCATCATGGTCACCGCGCGCGCGGACGTCCGCTCCCGCATCCACGGGCTGAACCTCGGCGCCGACGACTACGTGGTCAAGCCGTACGACACGGGGGAGCTGCTCGCCCGTATCCACGCGGTCAGCCGGCGCAGCGTCCAGGAGGAGGCCGCCCCCGCGTCCGACCACGAGGTGCTGCTCGGCGACGTGGTCATCGACCTGCCTACGCGGCAGGTCACCGTGGAGGGCGCCGCGGTGCAGCTCACCCGTAAGGAGTTCGACCTGCTGGCCCTGCTCGCGCAGCGGCCCGGGGTCGTCTTCCGGCGGGAACAGATCATCAGCGAGGTGTGGCGCACCAGTTGGGAGGGCACGGGGCGCACCCTGGAGGTGCACGTCGCCTCCCTGCGCTCCAAGCTGCGCATGCCCGCCCTGATCGAGACCGTGCGCGGCGTCGGCTACCGGCTCGTCGCCCCGGCCGCCTAGCGGAAGCCGTAGAGTCCCCGGGTGCGCGCCCGTCTGCTTCCGCTGCTCATCGTCCTCATGGCGGGCGTCCTGCTCGCGCTCGGCTTCCCGCTCGCCGTGAGCGTGGCCTCCGCCGAGCAGCAGAAGGTCGTCGTCGACCGCATCGACGACACCGCCCGCTTCGCCTCGCTCGCCCAGTTCGTCACGACACGGCCCGGCGAGAACGGCGCACAGGCCCCCGACGAGCGCCGCCAGACCCTCCAGAAGGAACTCGACCGCTACTACACCGTCTACGGGATCAAGGCGGGCGTCTTCTTCCGCGACCACGTGCCGATGGCCCGCTCGCCGCGCGCCTTCGGAGTGCCCGCGGGAGGCGCCCTGCGCGAGGCGTTCGACGAGGCCCTGTACTCGCGCCGCAGCCACGACCCGTCCCAGGTCTGGCCCTGGCGGCACGGACGCCTCGTGGTGGCCTCCCCGGTCATCCGCGACGGTGACGTCGTCGCCGTCGTCGTCACCGACTCGCCCACCGGCGCGATGCGCGCCAAGACCCTGCGCGGCTGGCTGATCATCGCGGCGGGCGAGGTCGCCGCGATGCTGCTCGCGGTGGGCGCCGCGCTGCGCCTCACCGGCTGGGTGCTGCGGCCCGTACGGGTCCTGGACGCCACCACCCACGACATCGCCACGGGCCGGCTGAAATCACGGGTCGCGGCCGCCGGCGGCCCGCCGGAACTCAGACGCCTGGCCCGGTCGTTCAACGAGATGGCCGACAACGTCGAGGACGTGCTGGAGCAGCAGCGCGCCTTCGTCGCCGACGCCTCGCACCAACTGCGCAACCCGCTCGCCGCCCTGCTGCTGCGCATCGAGGTCCTGTCCTACGAACTGCCGGAGGGAAATGAGGAGATCGCATCCGTTCAGGCCGAGGGCAAGCGCCTGGCCCGCGTCCTCGACGACCTGCTCGACCTCGCCCTGGCCGAGCACGCCGGCGCCGACCTCCAGCTGACCGACATCGGGGCGCTCGCCGCCGAGCGCGTCGAGGCCTGGCGGCTCACGGCCGACGACAAGGGCGTACGCCTGGTCGCGCACTGCCCCGCCGTCACCGGCTGGGCCGACCCGATCGCCCTGTCCAGCGCCCTGGACGCCGTGGTGGACAACGCGCTCAAGTTCACGCCCGAGGGCGAGCAGGTCACGGTCACGGTCGTCGCGGGCGGCGAGACCACCGCCGTCGAGGTCACCGACGGCGGCCCCGGCCTGCGCGACGAGGAGCTCGCCCGCATCGGCGACCGCTTCTGGCGCAGCGGCCGCCACCAGAACGTGAAGGGCTCCGGCCTCGGCCTGTCGATCTCCCGCGCCCTGCTCACCGCGGGCGGCGGCTCGATCGCGTACGCCCATCACGAACCGCACGGGCTGCGCGTGACGCTCCGGGTGCCGAGGGCCGCGCCGCTGCCGCGTCAGGGCGCGGGGGCGGACGCCGAGCAGGACCTGGCCGAGCGGTAGCCAGAGCTGGGGGCTGAACGCTGAGGGCAGGGCTCGGGCTCAGCGGCTGGACTCAGCGGTCTCAGGGCTCAGGGTTTGACCGAGCGGTAGTAGCGCCGCGCGCCCTCGTCCAGGGTGAGCGGATCGGTGTAGATCGCGGTGCGCAGGTCGACGAGCTGCGCCGCGTGCACCCGCGCGCCGATGTGGTCCCGGCTGTCGATGACCGTTCGGGTCACCGCCTCCGCCATCTCCGGATCGATCCGCTCCGTCGTGACCAGCAGGTTCGCCACGGCCAGCGTATTGACCGCCTTGCCGTGCTGGGCGTGCGGATAGGCGTCGGCCGGCATCGTGGCAGCCCTGTAGTAGCGCGAGGAGCCGCCCTGGGCGTGCAGCTCGTCGATGAGGCTGCCGAGCTCGACGAGACGGATCGGGAACTGCTCCGACAGCGTGCGCACGTGCTGCGTCGTCAGGCCGCCCGACCAGAAGAAGGCGTCGATCTGGCCGGCCTGCAGAGCGGTCGGCATGGTGTCTATCCCGAGGCCGACCGGGACGATGTCCTTCTGCGGGTCCAGGTCCGCCGCCAGCAGGATCCGGTTCGCGATCAGCCGCACGCCGGACGCGCTCCCGCCCACGGCGACCCGCTTGCCGCGCAGATCGGCCACCGACCTGATCTTGGACGAGCGGGGCACGACCAGCTGCATGTAGTCGTCGTAGAGGCGGGCGCAGGCGCGCAGCTGCTCGGCGCCGGGCCGGCCCTCGAGCTGGTACTTGGCGACCGCGTCCGCGGCGGCGATCGTGAAGTCGGCCTTGCCGGTCGCCACCCGCCGTACGTTGTCCCAGGAGCCCTCGCTGCCGTCGAGCCGCACGTCGACGCGGGGCAGATCACGCGCCATGGCGGTCTTCAGCAGGTTCCCGTACTTCTCGTAGACGCCCGTCGGGGCGCCGGTGCTGAACGTCACCTGCCCGCTCGGCGCCTCGTCCTCCAGCGGCAGCAGCCACCACAACAGCAGCCCCACCACCACGAGCCCGGCCACGGATCCCCGCAGGACGTGGCGGCGGGCCGGGCGCAGGCGGCGGAGGGCGGTGAGCGGCATGGGCGCGATCCTGCCAGGTGGGGGCGGGGGCTGACCAGGGTTGACGGCGCACGTCACGGCCCGCCCGCCGCCGGATGCCGGGCGTGACGGGAGGAGGCGGCACGGGGCGCCCCCGCGAACCCCATACCCTTGTCCGTATGAGCAGCAGCGACCCGCGTCCGTCCGCCGTGGACGATCGTTCTCCCAATCCCCCCAAGACGTACGAAGTACGCACCTACGGGTGCCAGATGAACGTCCACGACTCCGAGCGCCTCTCGGGCCTCCTGGAGGGCGCCGGATACGTCCGCGCCCCCGAGGGCTCCGACGGCGACGCCGACGTCGTGGTGTTCAACACCTGCGCGGTGCGGGAGAACGCGGACAACAGGCTCTACGGCAACCTCGGCCGGCTCGCCCCCCGCAAGGCCTCGCGCCCCGGGATGCAGATCGCCGTGGGCGGCTGCCTCGCTCAGAAGGACCGCGACACCATCGTCAAGAAGGCGCCCTGGGTGGACGTCGTCTTCGGCACGCACAACATCGGCAAGCTGCCCGTCCTCCTGGAGCGCGCCCGCGTCCAGGAAGAGGCGCAGGTCGAGATCGCGGAGTCGCTCGAGGCCTTCCCGTCGACGCTGCCGACCCGCCGCGAGAGCGCGTACGCGGCCTGGGTGTCGATCTCCGTCGGCTGCAACAACACCTGCACCTTCTGCATCGTCCCGGCGCTGCGCGGCAAGGAGAAGGACCGCAGGACCGGCGACATCCTCGCCGAGATCGAGGCCCTCGTCGGCGAGGGCGTCTCCGAGATCACGCTGCTCGGCCAGAACGTGAACGCGTACGGGAGCGACATCGGCGACCGCGAGGCCTTCAGCAAGCTGCTGCGCGCCTGTGGCCGGATCGAGGGCCTGGAGCGGGTCCGCTTCACGTCCCCGCACCCGCGCGACTTCACCGACGACGTGATCGCCGCCATGGCCGAGACGCCCAACGTGATGCCGCAGCTCCACATGCCGATGCAGTCGGGCTCGGACACGGTCCTCAAGGCGATGCGCCGCTCGTACCGCCAGGAGCGCTTCCTCGGCATCATCGACAAGGTCCGCGCCGCCATCCCGCACGCCGCCATCACGACCGACATCATCGTGGGCTTCCCCGGCGAGACCGAGGAGGACTTCGAGCAGACGATGCACGCCGTGCGCGAGGCCCGCTTCTCCCAGGCCTTCACCTTCCAGTACTCCAAGCGTCCCGGGACCCCCGCCGCCACCATGGAGAACCAGATCCCCAAGGAGGTCGTGCAGGCGCGCTACGAACGTCTGGTCGCTCTCCAGGAGGAGATCTCCTGGGAGGAGAACAAGAAGCAGGTCGGCCGCACCCTGGAGCTCATGGTCGCCGAGGGCGAGGGCCGCAAGGACGGCGCCACCCACCGCCTGTCCGGCCGCGCCCCCGACAACCGCCTGGTGCACTTCACGAAGCCGGACGAGGAGGTCCGCCCCGGTGACGTGGTCACCGTGGAGATCACCTACGCCGCCCCGCACCACCTGCTCGCCGAGGGCGCCGTCCAGAGCGTGCGCCGCACCCGCGCGGGCGACGCCTGGGAGAAGCGCACCCAGGAGACGCGGGACAAGGCGCAGGGCGTCATGCTCGGCCTGCCGAAGATCGGCGTCCCGGAGCCGCTGCCGGCGGCCACCGGAGGCTGCGCCGTCGACTGACGCGGCCGGCCGCCCGGGGCCCGCTGCGTCGCCGCGCGTGCGACCGGCGGCCCCCGGTCACGGGCGTCGGCCCGCGCAGTAGGCTGCCGATCATGCTTGTCGCTGCCGCCGTGTGCCCCTGCCCCCCGCTGCTCGTGCCCGAGGTGGCGGCGGGTGCCGCCCCCGAGCTGGACGCCGCCCGCGCGGCGTGCGACGAGGCGATCGGAGCGATGATCGCGGCCCGCCCGGAGCTGATCGTGGTCGTCGGCCAGGGGGCGCGCAACGCGCACCACGCGGCCGGCGCCCGCGGCTCGTTCCGCCCCTTCGGCGTCGACCTCGACGTGACCCTCGGCACCGCCCCCGCGGAGGAGCGGGAGACCGAGGCGGAGGCCGAGCTGCCGCCCTCCCTCGCCGTCGGCGCCTGGCTGCTCGCCCGCGCGGGCTGGGACGGCCCGGTGCGCGGCTACGAGGTCACGGACGACCGCTCCTGGCCGGTCAACGGCGAGGACGGCGTCCACATCGCCGGGTACGCGGACCGCGTCGGCCTCCTCGTGATGGGCGACGGCAGCGCCTGCCGCACCGTGAAGGCGCCCGGCTACCTGGACGAGCGCGCCGAAGGCGTCGACGCGGAGATCGCCGCCGCGCTGCGCGACCTGGACGACGAGGGCCGCTTCCCGAACCTGGACGCGGATCTCGCCCGTGCCCTGAAGATCTCCGGCCGGGGCCCGTGGCAGATCCTCCTCGGAGCCTGGGACAAGGAGCCCGGCACGGCCCGACTCCTCTACGAGGACGCGCCGTACGGGGTCGGCTACTTCGTGGCCTCCTGGACGTAGCGGCGCCTTCTGGGAAGCCTACTGGTGGGCCCTTGCACTCGGCCCACAGGACGCGCAGGCGTCTACAAGGCGGGCAGGCGTCTATTAGGCGCGCACGCGACTACAAGGCGCGCACGCGTCTACAAGGCGAAGGCGCCCGTACGTCTAGACAGATGGTGTGCACACGGCGACGGCCGCGAAGCCCGATGGCTTCGCGGCCGTCCGCACGAGGTGACGCGCGTGGCGTCAGGAGGCCGGAGGCGGGGTCGGCGGGGTGCCGTCGCCCCCCTTGCCCTGGGCCCCCCGGTCGGGGGACTCGGACATCCGGTCCACGGCGTCCTTGGCCTTCGCCGTGCCCTGCTGGATCTTGTCGCTGTACTTGCCCTTGGTCCTCTTGTCGACCATGTCGGCGGCCTTGTCGAGGCCCTGGTCGATCTTGTCCCCGTGCTGCTGCGCGAGGCCGGAGGCCTTGTCCTTGGCGGGGCCGAACTTGGCTTTGAGCTGGTCCAGGAAGCCCATGGATCTCACTTTCCTCGCGGATGTCCCACGCCCGGACGGGCGTGCGCGGCAGGTGCTACTGGCGGGCGCCCTCGCCGGCCTCGCTGTCGGCCGCCTGCTCCGCGGACTGCTGCTTCGGGATCTCCACCGCGTCGGTCGCGGCGGGAGCCGCCGGCTCGTCCGTCTCCGGGGCATGTGCGGACCCCTCCGCCTCCGCGGGGGCCGGCGCCGGGTCGCCCTCGGCCTCCGTGGCCTCGGGCTCGGCGTCGGCCGTCACGACGGCGGCCTCGGTCTCGGCCGACGACGCCTCCTCGCTGTCCTTGGCCTTCCGGCGGAACATGGCAAAAACGCCCATTTCAACTCCATACGGTACTCGTGCGGGCGAAATCCCGCCCTGCCCGGTGCGTCCCATTGCGCCGCCCGGGTCGCCGGTCCTCGAAACCGGCGGCTGGAACCTCGCAACAGGCAACGACCCCGCACCGGGCTCGTCACGTAGCTCGTTCGAGAAGCGGCAAGAAGGTTTGCGAGACTGGGACGGTGAGTAGCGCAGCTCCCGCCCCGCGGGTCATCGCCGTCGTCGGGCCGACCGCCGCCGGAAAGTCAGATCTCGGTGTCTTCCTCGCCAAGGAACTCGGCGGCGAGGTCGTCAACGCCGACTCCATGCAGCTGTACCGGGGGATGGACATCGGTACCGCCAAGCTGACGCCCGAGGAGCGCGAAGGAGTCCCGCACCACCTGCTCGACATCTGGGACGTCACCGTGACGGCCAGCGTCGCCGAGTACCAGAAGCTCGCCCGCGCCGAGATCGACCGCCTCCTCGCCGAGGGCCGCTGGCCCGTCCTGGTGGGCGGCTCGGGCCTCTATGTACGCGGCGCGATCGACAAGATGGAGTTCCCCGGCACCGACCCCGAGGTGCGCGCCCGCCTGGAGGAGGAGCTCGCACTGCGCGGCCCCGGCGCCCTGCACGCGCGGCTCGCCGCCGCCGACCCGGAGGCCGGCGCCGCCATCCTGCCGAGCAACGGGCGGCGCATCGTGCGCGCCCTGGAGGTCATCGAGATCACCGGCAAGCCCTTCACGGCCAACCTGCCGGGTCACGACTCCGTGTACGACACCCTGCAGATCGGTGTGGACGTCGCCCGCCCCGAGCTCGACGAACGCATCGCCACGCGCGTGGACCGCATGTGGGAGGCCGGACTCGTCGACGAGGTCCGCACCCTCGCCGACCAGGGCCTGCGCGAGGGCGTCACGGCCTCCCGGGCCCTCGGCTACCAGCAGGTACTGACGGCGCTCTCCGGAGACTGCACCGAGGACGAGGCGCGCGCCGAGACCGTGCGCGCCACCAAGCGCTTCGCGCGCCGCCAGGACTCCTGGTTCCGCCGCGATCCCCGCGTCCACTGGCTCAGCGGAGCCGTCGCGGACCGCGGGGAACTCCCGGCCCGGGCAATGACGTTGATCGAACGACCGGTTACAGCCTGATCACGTGATGGCATCGGGACGCCCGGGCGGTCATCCCGGCCACTCCGGGCGTGCCATCATCGACCATCGATCGACCAGTGGAGTCCGGAGTGGGAGGGCGCGTGGCGATGGAGGCCAGCCCTCGTGACACCGCACCAGGCGGGGATCAGTTGAGCCCTGACGGTCCTGAGGCGACCCCGGACGGCGTGATCGCCGACGGGCCGACCGCCGAGGAGATCGCCGCGCAGGACGAGGCGGCGGAGGTCGAGGTCGAGCTCCGCCCGCAGCGCAGGCTCCGCATCTGGCAGCTCGCGCCCATCGTCATGCTGGCGACGCTCGGCTCCCTGATGTTCGCCTTCCCCCTGTTCTTCGAGTTCGGCGACGGCGGCGCCGTGGTCGCGATGCTCGGGCTGCTGATCAGCTCCTGCGCCGCCGGCTGGGGCATGATGGCCGCCCGTCGCGTCGGCTACACCATGCCCGGCCTTCCGCCGCGCGGCTCCGGCCGCAGACCGGACTGGCGCGTCGTGGGCGCCTACGTGGTCGTCGTGGCGTCCGTCGCCGTGCTGGCCGTCTGGCGCGTCGCCCGCCTGCGGTGACCGGCCGCACACGGCCCCCGCTCACCCCCGGCGCGCTGACCCCGTACGATCGAGAGATGACCACTTTCCTCAAGGGTCACGGAACCGAGAACGACTTCGTGATCATCCCGGACGCGGAGAACGCGGTGGCGCTCCCGCCGTCCGCCGTGGCCGCGCTCTGCGACCGCAGGGCGGGCATCGGCGGCGACGGCCTCCTGCACGTCGTGCGCTCCGCCGCGCACCCCGACGCGCGGCACATGGCCGAAGAGGCCGAGTGGTTCATGGACTATCGCAACGCGGACGGCTCCGTCGCCGAGATGTGCGGCAACGGCGTACGGGTCTTCGCCCGCTACCTCCAGCACGCCGGTCTCGTCGCCGAGGGCGATGTGGCGGTGGCCACCCGCGGCGGCGTGAAGGCGGTCCACATCGACAAGGAAGGCCTCGTCACGGTCGGCATGGGCCGCGCGACGCTCCCCGAGGGCGACGTCACCGTGTCCGTGGACGACCGCTCCTGGCCCGCCCGGAACGTGAACATGGGCAACCCGCACGCGGTCGCCTTCGTCGAGGACCTCGCCCAGGCGGGCACCCTTTACGACGCGCCCCCGTTCACCCCGGCGAGCGCCTACCCGCAGGGGGTGAACGTGGAATTCGTCGTGGACCGCGGCCCGCGCCACGTCGCCATGCGCGTGCACGAGCGTGGCGTCGGCGAGACGCGGTCCTGCGGCACCGGAGCCTGCGCGGTGGCCGTCGCCACGGCCCGCCGCGACGGTCACGACCCCGTGGCCGACGGCACCCCGGTGACGTACGAGATCGACCTGCCCGGCGGCCGGCTCAGCATCACCGAGCGGGCGGACGGGGAGATCGAGATGACCGGGCCCGCGGTCATCGTGGCCGAAGGTGAGATCGACGCGGACTGGTTCGCGGCGATCGAAACCGTAAACCCGTAAGCCTTCGCTCGAATGGGTGATCCGTTTCACGCTGGGCGAGAGGGGGACTGCGCCACGTGATGGGCTCGGTAGCATCAAGCACCGGTCCGGACGGGTGCCCCCGCCAGCCCGCCGCCGGTCGATCAAGCCGGAGGTGCTCATGAGTGCGGAGGCGACCAACCCCGCGACGCCCGGGCCGATCACGCCCGAAGCACCTCGCAGGCGTGCCCGCCCACGGATCGACCTGCGCCGCCTCGGCCGGGCCGCGCTGCTCGGCTCCGCGACCCGCGACCGGCTCCCGGACGCGATCAGCCACGTCGTCGAGGCCCACCGCGCGCACTACCCGGACTCCGACCTGGAGCCGCTGCGCCGCGCCTACGTGCTCGCCGAGTCCTCGCACCGCGGTCAGATGCGCAAGAGCGGCGAGCCGTACATCACGCACCCGCTCGCCGTCACGCTGATCCTGGCCGAGCTGGGCGCCGAGGCCACCACCCTGACCGCCTCCCTGCTCCACGACACGGTCGAGGACACCGAGGTCACCCTCGACCAGGTGCGCACCGAGTTCGGCGAGGAAGTCGCCTATCTGGTCGACGGCGTCACCAAACTGGAGAAGGTCGACTACGGGGCCGCGGCCGAGCCCGAGACCTTCCGCAAGATGCTCGTCGCCACGGGCAACGACGTGCGCGTCATGTCGATCAAACTCGCCGACCGTCTGCACAACATGCGTACCCTCGGCGTCATGCGCCAGGAGAAGCAGGAACGGATCGCCAAGGTCACGCGGGACGTCCTGATCCCGCTCGCCGAGCGCCTCGGCGTCCAGGCGCTCAAGACCGAGCTGGAAGACCTCGTCTTCGCGATCCTTCACCCCGAGGAGTACAAACAGACCAGGGAGCTCATCGCGGCGAACGCGGCCCGCACGGAGCACCCCCTCGACGAGATCGCCGAAGAGGTGCGCGGCGTGCTGCGCGAGGCGGGCATCACCGCCGAAGTCCTCATCCGGCCCCGGCACTTCGTCTCCGTGCACCGCGTGCGGCGCAAGCGCGGCGAGCTGCGCGGCGCCGACTTCGGGCGCCTGCTCGTCCTCGTCTCCGAGGACGCGGACTGCTACGGCGTGCTGGGCGAGCTGCACACCTGCTTCACGCCGGTCGTCTCGGAGTTCAAGGACTTCATCGCCGTCCCCAAGTTCAACCTGTACCAGTCGCTGCACACCGCCGTGGCCCGCGCCGACGGCGAGGTCGCCGAAGTCCTCATCCGCACGCACCAGATGCACAAGGTGGCCGAGGCCGGCGTCGTCGCCCTCGGCAATCCCTACACGCCCTCCGGCGAGGAGCACCTGGACACCGTCGGCGAGCGCTCCGACCCCACCCGCCCCGGCTGGCTCTCCCGCCTCCTCGACTGGCAGCAGTCCGCGCCCGACACCGACACGTTCTGGTCGACGCTGCGCGAGGACCTGGCCCAGGACCGCGAGATCACCGTGTTCCGGCCCGACGGCGGCACCATCGGGCTGCCCGCGGGCGCCAGCTGCATCGACGCCGCGTACGCGCAGTACGGGGAGGACGCCCACGCCTGCATCGGCGCGCGGGTCAACGGACGCCTCGCCGCGCTCGGCACCGTCCTCTCCGACGGCGACACCGTGCAGCTCCTCATGGACCAGGACGCGGCCTCCGAGCCGTCCCGCGACTGGCTGGACCACGCCAAGACCCCGGCCGCCCGCATCGCCATCCGCCGCTGGCTCACCGCGCACCCCGAGGGCCCCCGCGCCCCCGAGCCGGAACCGGAGCCGCGGGCCGCCTACAGCGGCCCCTCGGCCCGCCCCGCCGCGGCGAACGCGGTGGTGGACCAGCCCGGCGCCGGCGTGCGCCTCGCGGGCTGCTGCACGCCCGTACCGCCCGACGAGATCACCGCCTTCGCGGTGCGCGGCGGCGTCGTCACCGTGCACCGCGTCGAGTGTTCCGGCGTGGCGCGCATGAAAGCGGCGGGGCGCGCGGAGATCGGCGTGCGCTGGGCCGACGCCGAGACCGCCGAGTACCGCGTCACGCTGATCGCCGAGTCCTTCAGCCGCCCGCACCTCCTCGCCGATCTCACCGAAGCCATAGCGCTCGAGGGCGTCGCCATCATCTCGGCGACCGTCGACCCGCCCGACCAGGGCCGCGTCCGCCACACCTACACCCTCCAACTCCCGGACGCGGACCGCCTCCAGAACCTGATGCGGGCGATGCGCAACGTGCCGGGCGTGTACGACGTGGACCGCGCCCGGCACGCCGCCGCCGGGGCGCACTGAGCGAACCCGGGGTCTCGTTCGGGTGGTCCGGCGCGTGCCGTCCGGGCCTTCGGGGCGCGCGCTGATAGCCGTAGGGGATGCTGCTCAGCTCCCGAACGCCCCGCACCGCCGCACTGCTCGCCGCCGGTGTCTCCCTCGCCGTGCTCGCCGCCGCCGCGCCGCAGTCCGCGACCCCGCTCGGCGTGGGCGACCGCCTCTTCCCGCACCTCGGCAACCCCGGCTACGACGTCCAGTCGTACGACATCGCCTTCACCTACCAGGGCGACAACAGCAAGCCGCTCGACGCCGTCACCAAGATCGACGCGCAGGCGACGTCCATGCTCGACCGGATCAACCTCGACTTCTCGCACGGCACGGTGCACTCCGTGAAGGTCAACGGCCTGCGCGCGGACTTCACGACGAAGGGCGAGGACCTGGTCGTGACGCCGACGCGGTCCGTCGTACAGGGGGAGCCGCTGCACATCACCGTGGAGCACACCAGCGACCCCGTGCCCGGCAAGGAGGAGATCGGCTGGGTGCGCACCAAGGACGGCCTCGCGATGGCCAACCAGGCGGACGCCGCGCACCGGGTCTTCCCGTGCAACGACCACCCGTCGGACAAGGCGTACTTCACGTTCCACGTCCGTACGCCCAAGGAGCTGACCGCCGTCGCCAACGGGCGGTCCGTGAGCACCACGCGCGCGGGGGACACCACCGACTGGACCTACCGCACGGAACACCCCATGGCCACGGAGCTGGCCCAGGTCTCCATCGGCCGCTCGTCCGTCCTGCGCCGCGAGGGCCCGCACGGCCTGGAGGTGCGCGACGTCGTGCGCACCGAGGACGTGAAGACGCTTGATCCCTGGCTCGCCGAGACGCCCGCGCAGATCGCCTGGATGGAGAGCAAGGTCGGCCGCTACCCGTTCGAGAACTACGGGCTGGTCATCGCCGACGCCACCACCGGATTCGAACTCGAGACCCAGACGCTCTCCCTCTTCGAGCGCGACCTCTTCACCCGCTCCGAGTACCCGAGGTGGTACGTCGAGTCGGTCATGGTCCACGAGCTGGCCCACCAGTGGTTCGGCGACAGCGTCAGCCCGCGCACCTGGTCCGACGTGTGGCTCAACGAGGGGCACGCCACCTGGTACGAGGAGCTGTACGCGCAGGAGAAGGGCGACCGCCCGATGGAGAAGCGGATGCGCGCCGCCTACGGGGCGTCGGACGCCATGCGCGCCGACGGAGGGCCGCCGGCCGCCCCGAAGAGCCCCGCGCCGGGCGAGAAGATCAGCATCTTCCGGCCGGTCGTCTACGACGGCGCCGCCCTCGTCCTGTACGCGCTGCGGGAGGAGATCGGCAAGGAGGCCTTCGAGAACCTGGAGCGGCAGTGGGTGAGCACGCATCGCGACGGCACGGCCACGACCGCCGACTTCGTCGCACTCGCCTCGCAGATCGCCGGACGCGACCTGAACGGCTTCTTCGACGCCTGGCTGTACGGGAAGAAGACGCCGCCCATGCCCGGACACCCGGACTGGAAGGTCGAGCCGGTGAAGACGGCGGAGAAGTAGGCTTCGGCCCGGCACACCGGGGAAAAACCCTGATGACGAGACGCCCCGTTCCGTGCGAACATCTTCAGGTCGACGGCGCGGAGCGGCTGGCGGGCCACCGGGAATCCTGGGGCCGGGCCGAGCGTTGTCACAGGTGACGGAGGCTGGTCTCCGTCACGATGTTCCGAAATCCCACAGACGTAAGGATCCAATGACCTCCTCTTCTTCCCCTTCCCAGGAAGCGCAGAGCCTCGCGCAGAACTACCCCGAAGGTCTTCGGGCCGATGCCCTGATGGAAGAGGACGTCGCCTGGAGCCACGAGATCGACGGAGATCGGGACGGCGAGCAGTTCGACCGCTCCGAGCGTGCGGCCCTGCGCCGCGTCGCGGGCCTCTCCACCGAGCTCGAGGACGTCACCGAGGTCGAGTACCGACAGCTCCGCCTGGAGCGTGTGGTGCTCGTCGGTGTGTGGACATCGGGAACGGTTCAGGACGCGGAGAACTCCCTCGCGGAGTTGGCCGCCCTCGCCGAGACGGCGGGCGCGCTCGTGCTCGACGGTGTGGTGCAGCGCCGGGACAAGCCCGACGCGGCCACGTACATCGGCTCGGGCAAGGCGCTCGAACTGCGCGACATCGTGCTCGAGACCGGAGCCGACACCGTCGTGTGCGACGGTGAGCTCAGCCCCGGCCAGCTCATCCACCTCGAGGACGTCGTCAAGGTCAAGGTGGTCGACCGGACCGCCCTGATCCTCGACATCTTCGCCCAGCACGCCAAGTCCCGAGAGGGCAAGGCGCAGGTCGCTCTCGCGCAGATGCAGTACATGCTGCCGCGACTGCGCGGCTGGGGTCAGTCGCTGTCCCGGCAGATGGGTGGCGGCGGCGGTGGCGGGATGGCCACCCGTGGTCCCGGTGAGACCAAGATCGAGACGGACCGGCGACGGATCCGCGAGAAGATGGCGAAGATGCGCCGTGAGATCGCGGAGATGAAGACGGGCCGCGACATCAAGCGCCAGGAGCGCAAGCGCAACAAGGTGCCCTCGGTCGCCATCGCCGGCTACACGAACGCGGGCAAGTCGTCCCTGCTCAACCGCCTGACGGGCGCGGGCGTCCTGGTGGAGAACGCACTGTTCGCCACCCTGGACCCGACCGTCCGCAGGGCCGAGACCCCGAGCGGCCGGCTGTACACGCTGGCCGACACGGTCGGTTTCGTCCGGCATCTGCCGCACCACCTTGTCGAGGCGTTCCGCTCCACGATGGAGGAGGTCGGCGACTCCGACCTGATCCTCCACGTGGTCGACGGTTCGCACCCGGCGCCGGAGGAGCAGCTCGCCGCCGTGCGCGAGGTCATCCGTGACGTCGGGGCCACCGAGGTCCCCGAGATCGTGGTGATCAACAAGGCGGACGCCGCGGACCCGCTGGTGCTCCAGCGCCTGATGCGCGTCGAGAAGCACTCGATCGCCGTCTCCGCCCGCACGGGCGCCGGCATGGAGGAGCTGCTCGCGCTCATCGACGCCGAGCTGCCGCGTCCCGAGGTCGAGGTCGAGGCACTCGTGCCGTACACCCACGGCCAGCTGGTGGCGCGGGCCCACTCGGACGGTGACGTGATCTCCGAGGAGCACACCCCGGAGGGCACGCTCCTCAAGGCACGCGTCCACGAGGAGCTCGCGGCCGAGCTCGCGCCGTACGCTCCGGCGGCGATCGCGAGCTGACGCGGCCGTCCCGCACGCCGGCACGACAGAAAGGAGGGCCCGCCCCGATGCGCTCGGGGCGGGCCCTCCTTTCTGTGTCGGAAGTCGTACGCCAGCCGGTCGGCCGTCACTGCCCGACCGGCTGCCGTACCGCTCGCTACTGGCTGCCGTACTTCTCGCTCATGGTGTCGAAGACCTGCTTGGCCTCGTCACCGAGCTGCGGTCCGGCCAGCCACGTGTTGTCCGCCGGGCCGATCGAGGTGTTCGACACCAGGACCGTCTTGCCGCCGCGGACGCGGAACCAGCCACCGCCGGAGGAGCCGCCCGTCATCGTGCAGCCGATGCGGTACATCGTCGGCAGCGTCGGCTCGAGCGACAGCCGGCCCGGACGGTCGAGGCACTTGTGCATCAGCAGACCGTCGTACGGCGGCGCGGCCGGGTAGCCCCAGGCGCCCATCGAACCGACCGACTGCACGGACGGCTTGGTGAAGTCGACGTCGAGCGCGTTCCCGACCGTCTCCTCCAGGGACTTGGTGCCCTGCTCGGGCTTCACGTGCAGCACCGCGAAGTCGTACGGGGCGCCCTCGCCGCCGGTCGGACCGCCGCCGTTGATCCACTCGTTCGAGGTCGACGCCCAGTCCGCCCAGTACGAGCCGTACGGGGCGATTTCCTGCTGCGTCGCGTTGCGCAGGGCGTCGGCGGACTTGCCCATGTCGTTGTAGGACGGCACGAACATGATGTTGCGGTACCAGCCGCCCGCCGAACCGGCGTGCACGCAGTGGCCCGCGGTCCACACCAGGTTCGAACGGCCCGGGTTGCGCGGGTCCTTGACGACCGTGCCCGAGCAGACCATTGAGCCCTCGGGGGAGTCGAAGAAGACCTTGCCGACCGGCGCGGCGTTCTCGTGGTACGGCGTCTTCTCCGGACGGGCCTGCACCGGGGACGGGTCGGGGTCGGAGACGCCCTGGTCGTCGGCGTAGTCCTTCGCCGCGATCGTCTTGTTCGGATCCTTCGCGGACTTCATCCGCTCCGGCTTCCACAGCCCGTCGATGACCGGGTTCACGAAGTCCTTGGCTTCGCGCAGCCAGTCGTCCTTGCTCCAGTTCTTCCAGGCACCGTCCTTCCACTTGTCGGGGTCGATGCCGTGCTCCTTGAGCCGGTCGGCGATGTCCCCGGGCAGCTTGGCGCCGTCGGAACCCTGCGACGCGCCGGCGGCGGGCTTGCCGCCCGCGGCGTCATCCTTGCTGTCGTTGCAAGCCGTGGCGGTCAGTGCCAGGACCACGGCGAGTCCGGTCACGGCGAGAGCGCCGCGACGCCCCCGCGCGCGCGTGGCGGACGGACGTATGGAACGCATGGTGCGAGTACCCCCGAGTGGAAAACGTGCGTCGGACCCGGCGGCGCGACACCGCCGTCGACGCGAAACTGTCATGAGCGTGTCATGAGCGGAGCGCATGTCCCTGTGGACCCGCTGTGACACAGCACCCCACTATGCCTGTGAGGTCGAGGACGAACTGCAGCGGGGTGGTGAAGGTTTCCCCACTCCCGCCGAAGATCCCGCCGAAGATCCGGACGAACCGCCGGACGAACCGCCGGACGAACCGGCCGGGGCGGGCCCGGGCAGCGCTTTCACCGCCGCCCGTAGCCCACCTCGAACCGGAAGGCTGCTACTGCCCGGCGTACTTCTTGCTCACCGCGTCGTAGATCCCCTTGGCCTCCTTGCCCAGGCGCGGACCGGCGAGCCAGCCCGAAGTCACCGGGCCGATCGAGGTGTTGGACACCAGCGCCGGCTTACCGTCGGAACCCTGGCCGACCCAGCCACCACCGGACGAACCACCGGTCATCGTGCAGCCGATGCGGTACATCGTCGGGTCCGTGTCGTTCAGCGACAGCCGGCCCGGCTTGTCGGCGCACTGGTACAGCTTCTGGCCGTCGTACGGCGGCGCCGCCGGGTAGCCCTTCGCGGTCAGCTGCGCGATCTCCGGCACCGCCGGGGCGTTGAAGTTCACCGGAAGCGCGGAACCCACCGTCTCCTCCAGCGACTTGCCCGTGCTGCCCTTCTCCGGCGTCACGTGGATCGCGGCGAAGTCGTACGGAGCACCCTCACCACCGGTCGGACCGCCCTGCTCGATCCACTGGTCGGACGTCTGCGCCCAGGAACCCCACCACACGCCGTACGGAGCGACCTCGCTCTTGGCGGCACCCTGCAGCTGGTCCGCCGACTTGCCGCCGTTGTTGTACGAGGGCACGAACGCGATGTTCCGGTACCAGCCGCCGTTCTTGCCCGCATGGACGCAGTGGCCGGCCGTCCAGATCATGTTCGACTTGCCGGGGTGCGCCGGGTCGGTCACGACCGTGGCCGAGCACACCATCGAACCCTCGGGCCCGTCGAAGAACAGCTTGCCCGCGTACGGAGCGCTGTCGTGGTACGGCGTCGCGGCAGCGGCGGCCCGCACCGGCTTCGGCGTCGGGTCGGTCACACCCTGGTCGCCCGAGATGTCGTTGTCGTCGACCTCGTGGTCCGGGTTCTTGTCCGCGTCCCGCATGCGGTCCGAGTCCCACAGACCGTCGATGATGGGATTGACGAAGTCCTTCGCCTCACGAAGCCACTTGTCCTTGTCCCAGTTCTTCCACTCGCCGCCCTTCCACTTGTCCAGATCGATCCCGTGCTCCTTGAGCCGGTCCTTGATGTCGTCCGGAACCTGGATGCCGTCACCCTCCGCGGGCGCGGCGGCCGTCGGCTTGCTGTTCGCGTCGTCCTCGGTCGGACCGCACGCGGTGGCGGTCAGCGTGAGGACGGCGCCGAGCGCAACAGCCGCCACCACGGGGGTCGTTCTCCCGCGCGCACTCCCTGCGCGGCGAGCGGCGAACAGCGGGCGTGTGGGTCGCATGTCGTGAATCCCCCTGGGCTTCGTCATCGTGCACTGCCGTACTCGTGCGGGGGACGGGCGCCTTGAGTCCCTCCCCGAACGGCACCCCACACTATGCCGGTGCCGTCGGAGCCGACCGACGGATCCGCAACGGTTCGGCTACAAGGCGAGCACCCCCTTCAACCGCCCCTCACGCCCACTGTGGCCTGCGCTTCCCTCGCTCCGACGCGCCCCGGCCCGACCTCGGAACGGCCCCGGCGGCGGCCGTCGGCCCGCGTTCGCACAGGACCAACTGGGACCGAGCGGCACCAAAGCGGCACCGAGGCGGACGGAGCCCGAGCCGTACACGGCTGACCGTCGAGGGGCGCGGAGGCCGGGGCGAGTCGTTCGGCGGCGAGGGGTGGTGTGCGGGCCACCCCCTACGCCGCGTGACGGCGGCGTGACAAAGGTCTCGTCATTCGTCGATGCGCGACCCGTGTTCCTCGCGCCCTCCCGTCGTTGGTACGCACGGGGGATTCGCAGTCGGCGCGCAGCCCTCGGTCCGTCCCGGCCCGGCGCCCGGACAGCCGCAGGAAGCGCGCACCGCTGCGTGCCGCCCACAGGTGAGCCGACGACCCGTGTCGGCCGTACGCCCAGCGGGAGGACCAGCAGACGTGGCCGTGACCGATCCTTCGCCCGTGCCGGCGGCCGCCCCGAACGACGCGGCGGCGCGCGGAGCAACCGCGCGCGGCACCACCGAGCACGAGGGAATCCTGCGCCGCCAGTCCGCGCGGGAGTCGGCCGCGCGCACCTACGCGCGTGCGCTGCCGATCGTGCCCGTACGGGCACGGGGGCTCACCATCGAGGGCGCCGACGGCCGCCGCTACCTGGACTGCCTCTCCGGAGCCGGCACGCTCGCCCTGGGCCACAACCACCCCGTGGTGCTCGAAGCCATCCGCGGCGTCCTCGACTCCGGGGCCCCACTGCACGTCCTCGACCTGGCCACCCCGGTGAAGGACGCCTTCACCACCGAACTGTTCCGCACCCTGCCGCCCGGCCTCGCCGACCGCGCCCGCATCCAGTTCTGCGGCCCCGCGGGGACGGACGCCGTGGAGGCCGCGCTCAAACTCGTCCGCGCCGCCACCGGCCGCACCGGCCTGCTCGCCTTCACGGGCGCCTACCACGGGATGACCGCGGGAGCGCTGGCCGCGTCCGGCGGCGCGACGGACGTCCGCGTCACGCGCCTGCCCTATCCCCAGGACTACCGCTGCCCCTTCGGCGTCGGCGGCCCCCGCGGCGCCGAACTCGCCGCCCACTGGACCGAGTCGCTCCTCGACGACACCAAAGCGGGAGTGCCCCAGCCGGCTGGGATGATCCTCGAACCCGTACAGGGCGAAGGCGGAGTGATCCCGGCCCCCGACTCCTGGCTGCGCCGCATGCGCGCCATCACCGAGCAACGCTCGATCCCCCTCATCGCCGACGAGGTGCAGACGGGCGTCGGCCGCACCGGCGCCTTCTGGGCCGTCGACCACAGCAGGGTCGTCCCCGACGTCATGGTCCTGTCCAAGGCGATCGGCGGCAGCCTCCCCCTTGCCGTCATCGTCTACCGCGACGACCTGGACGTCTGGCCCCCGGGTGCCCACGCCGGCACCTTCCGCGGCAACCAACTCGCGATGGCCGCAGGCGCCGCGACCCTGTCCTACGTCAGGGAGAACGACCTCGCCGCCCGCGCCGCCACCCTCGGCGCCCGCATGCTCGACCAACTGAACGCTTTGGCGAAGGAGTTTCCGTACATCGGTGACGTCCGCGGCCGGGGGCTCATGATCGGCGTCGAACTGGTCGACCCCGACCCTTCCTCGGGCCGGCCGACGGCGTCCGGCCCTGCCTCTGCTTCGGCCTCCGCCCATGCCTCCGCGTCCCTGTCCGCGCCCGCGCCCAGGAATGGGCTCGAGGGCCGGAGTCTCCACCGGGGCGGCGCCGGCGTTCCTGCGCAGGGCGGTGGCGCGGGGGGACAGGGCGGACGGGCTCGCGATGTGCGGGGCGGAGAGGTGCGGGGCGAGGAACTGCGCGACGGCGACCTGTTCCCCTCCAGACCCGACCACTCCGAGGACCCGCTCTTCGCGAATCACCGCGCGCCGCGTCCGGCCGCACCCGGCATCGCCGGCGCCGTACGCGACGCCTGTCTGGAACGCGGACTCATTGTCGAACTCGGCGGACGGCACTCCAGCGTCGTACGTCTCCTGCCGCCGCTGACCATCACCGATGAGCAGGCCGCTGCCGTCATCGACCGGCTCGCGGACGCCTTCGCGGCCGTCGCCCGAGCCCAGCACCTCACCTAGCCGGAGCCGGCCGAGCCCCCAACGGCCTGCCTCGACCCATCGCGGAATCGGCACACCGGACCGACCGGACCACCGCATCACGGAGCCCACCACCCCACGCGAGGAAGCCCCCTTGAACGCGACTCCCGCCTCCGACGGCCGTCCCCGACCCTCCGCAGGCGCCTGCGACACCCAGTCCCCCCACGCCATGGCCCGGGACACCGTGCCCCGCCAGAAGACCGCCGACGGCCAGGACGGAGACCGGCCGCGCACCACCTCCGGCGGCACCGACCTCCTGGAACACACCGACGCAGCAACCGCCGCCCAGGCGGCCGCAATCGAGAACCTGCTGCGCTGCTGGGTCCGTGAGAACGACATCGCCCCTCCTTCCCGCGGCCCGCTCCGCATCCCCCTGCCCGCGAGCGGCACCGCACTCCTCGTCCCTGTCCACTACTGGTCACCCACCGGCTGGCACCGCTTCGGCCTGCCCCGCCTGGAGAACGGCCCCCGCTCCGCGCCGTACGCGGACGCCGTCACCCTCGCCGCCCTGCTGAGCCGTGAATCCGGGCCCGGCGCGGAAGGCTCCGCCATCGACGCCACGGCCGACGACTCCGGAGACGAGACGGCGGCCGGTGCGGAAGCGCAGGCAGGGCAGGTCGTCACCTCGGCGACGGGGCCGGCGTCCGCGTCGGGGTCGGTGGCGACGCCGGAAACCGATGGGGGCGCGTCCGGAGCAGCTTCTCTTCACGCCGAGCAGCCCGTGACTGCCCCGTCGTCCGACCTGCTCCCCGGCGACCCCGGCCCCGTACCGCCCGGTGACGGCAGCGACCTGGTCGGCCGGGTCGCCGACTCGGTCCGGCGCACCGCCGAATTCCTCGCCGACCGACGTGCCCGGCCCGTCGACGTCCTGGACCGCTTCCTCGCCGGCGAACAGTCACTGCTTCTCGGACACCCCCTGCACCCCACCCCGAAGAGCCGCGAAGGTCTCTCCGAAGCCGAAGGGCGCCTGTACTCACCCGAAGTGCGCGGCTCCTTCCCCCTCCACTGGATCGCCGTCTCACCCGACGTCCTTGCCCAGGACTCCGCCTGGACCGAACGCGGCCGTCCTGTCACCGCAGCCGACCTGACCTCCCAACTCGCCGGCACCGAACTGCCGCTGCCCGCGGGCTGGGCCGCATTGCCCGTTCACCCCTGGCAGGCACGGGAGCTCCAGCACCGCGCCGACACCACAGCCCTTTTCGACTCCGGCCTGCTGCGCGACCTCGGCCCCAACGGTGACGCCTGGTATCCCACCTCCTCCGTCCGCACCCTGTACCGCCCCGACTCCCCGGCGATGCTCAAGCTCTCCCTCGGCCTGCGCATCACCAACTCCCGCAGGGAGAACCTCCGTAAGGAACTCCACAGGGGCGTGGAGGTCCATCGACTCCTCCGCACCGGACTCGCCGCGCAATGGCGTGCCGCGCACCCCGGCTTCGACATCGTCAGAGACCCGGCCTGGCTCGCCGTCGACGCGCCGTCCGGCACACCCGTGCCCGGACTCGACGTGATGATCCGCAACAACCCCTTCGGCCCGGGCGACGCCTGCTGCGTCGCCGGCCTCGTCTCCCCGCGTCCTTCGACCCGTGCCTCCGCACCTCTCTCTACCGGTCTGTCCACTGATCTCTCCGCCGGTCTCCCGGCCGGCCGCGTGGAAGACCGGTCCGAGGGCCACCCGCTGAGCTCTCGCCTCGCCGACCTCGTCACCGGCCTCGCGGCGCGCACCGGCAGATCCCTTGGAGCCGTCTCCACCGAGTGGTTCCTGCGCTACCTGGAACATGTCGTGCGCCCTGTGCTCTGGCTCGACAGCGAGGCTGGCATTGCCCTCGAGGCCCACCAACAGAACACTGTGCTCCTGCTGGACCCCGACGGCTGGCCGACCGGCGGGCGCTACCGCGACAACCAGGGCTACTACTTCCGAGAGTCCCGGCGCGTCGAGCTCGACCGCAGGCTTCCCGGCATCGGGCAGCGCAGCGACACCTTCGTCTCCGACGAGGTCACCGACGAGCGCTTCGCCTACTACCTCGGCATCAACAACGTCCTCGGTCTCATCGGGGCCTTCGGCTCCCAACGGCTCGCGGACGAACGCCTGTTGCTCGCGGCCTTCCGCCGATTCCTAGAAGGCGTCGCCACCGGACCCGACCGCTTGCGCAGCCCGCTCCCCAGCCGGCTGCTCGAGACGACCACCCTGCGGTGCAAGGCGAACCTGCTCACCCGGCTCCACGGCCTCGACGAGCTCGTCGGCCCGGTCGACACCCAATCCGTCTACGTCACCATCGCCAACCCTCTCCTTTCCTGAGGGGCGCACCTTCGCGAGCGCTCTCCCACTCCCTCTCGCTCCATCCCTCTGTCTCTGTCCTCTGTCTCCGTTCCTTCCGCCGAAGAACTCCCGGTGCTCCGAAGACTCGGGGCACCGGATGCAGCCTCGGCGAAGCAGCTCTTCTGCGGCCGAAGCCCGCACCCCACTCACTGTCCGAGAGGAACCCGCCGTGCCCCCGACCGATGCGAGCACCGACGCCGGTACCACCCCCACCGCCGATCCGGCCGTCACCGCATCCCGCGCGGAGGACGAGGACGGCCGGGACACCGTGGACCTGCGGCTCCCCGACGAGCTGCTGGGACTCATCGCCGAGCAGGACAGCGCCCTGCCCGCGGCCCGGCCCGCCGGCGAGCAGCGGTCGAGCCCGGACCCGCTGCCGCCGCTCCAGCACGACCTGCTCGACAACGTGGGGGAGTGGGGCCCCGCCGCCACACCCGCAGGTGTCTTCCAACTCGTGCCGGTACGGCTCGAACGGGACCTGGACCTCATCAGCCGATGGATGAACGACCCGGCCGTGTCGGCCTTCTGGGAACTGGCGGGCCCGGACACGGTCACCGCGGACCATCTGCGCCCGCAGCTCAGCGGCGACGGCCGCAGCGTCCCCTGCCTCGGCGTCCTGGACGGCACCCCGATGAGCTACTGGGAGATCTACCGCGCCGACCTGGACCCGCTCGCCCGGTACTACCCGGCCCGTCCCCACGACACCGGTATCCATCTGCTCATCGGCGGGGTCGCCGACCGAGGGCGAGGTCTCGGCACAGCCCTGCTCACGGTGGTCGCGGACCTGATCCTCGACCACCGGCCCTCCTGCGCACGTGTCGTAGCAGAGCCCGACATCCGCAACACCCCTTCCGTCTCAGCCTTTCTGAGCGCCGGCTTCCGTCTTTCCGCCGAGGTCGACCTGTCGGACAAACGGGCCGCGCTCATGATCCGTGACCGAGCTCTGCGCTCCGTGCTGCGAGCCGATCACTTTTAGTACACCGCTCACCCCGATCCGGTTCCCTCGCGAGGAGTCCCCGTGCCGAATCCGTCCGACGCCCCGAGTTCCACCGAGCCGCACGTGCTGTACGACCCGCCCGAGCTGACGCGTGAGAACTGGGGCCGGGCGGGTGCGCGGCTGGTCGCCAAGCTCATCGCCGAATTCAGTTACGAGGAGATCCTCAGCCCGACACCCGTCGACAGCCCCGCCCGGCCGTTCGGGCCGAGCGCCTCCACCGAGGCCCTCCCCACCGAGGGTGAACCCACCGAGACCATCCCCACCGTCGGTGACCCCACCGACGGTGAACGCACCGACCCGGCGGAGACCGGCCACCAGCCCTACGCCCTGACCGTGCCCGCCGGTCCCACGTCAGGTGACGACGCGATCCTCCACTTCCGCGCCCGACGCGGCGCCTACGGCAGTTGGCAGGTCGACCCGGATTCCCTGACCTGGGTGTCCCATGCGACGGACTCGGCGACGGGCGAGCCCGGGCGCCCCGCCACCGACCCGTTGGACTTCGTCGTCCGAGCCCGCGACCTCCTCGGTCTGGACGGCACCACGCTCGGGCACCTCATCCGCGAACTGACCGTCACCCTCGCCGCCGACGCCCGCCTCGACCACACCGCGCTCAGCGCCGCGCAGCTCGCCGACCTCGGATACGCCGAGCTCGAGGGGCATCAGACCGGTCACCCCTGGCTCGTCCTGAACAAGGGCCGCCTCGGCTTCTCCGCCACCGACGCGGCCCGCTGGACCCCCGAGGCCCGACACCCCACGACCCTCCCCTGGATCGCCGTCCACACCAGCCTCGCCACATATCGCGGCGTGGCAGGACTCGCATCGGCGGATTCCCTCTACTCCCGCGAACTGGACGCACCGACAAGGGAACTGTTCGACCGGACCTTGCGTGACCGGGGCCTGGACCCCGGCGACTACCTCTGCCTGCCCGTCCACCCCTGGCAGTGGGACGACATCGTCCTACCGCTCTTCGCACCCGCCGTCGCCGACGGCACCATCGTCCCGCTCCCGAGCGACGGCGACCTGCGACTGCCGCAGCAATCCATCCGTACCTTCCTCAACACCAGCCGCCCCGAGCGGCTCACGGTGAAACTGCCGTTGTCGATCCTCAACACCCTTGTATGGCGCGGGCTCCCCACGGAACGCACCGTCGCGGCGCCGGCCGTGACCACATGGATGCGGACACTGCGCGACGCCGACCCCTTCCTGAGGGACGAGTGCGGCGTCATCCTGCTCGGCGAGGTGGCCTCGGTGACCGTCGAGCACTCCTTGTACGACCGGCTCGACGAAGTCCCCTACCAGTACAAGGAGCTCCTGGGCGCAATCTGGCGCGAGCCGGTGACGCGCCACCTGGCCGCGGGGGAGCGGGCCCGGACGCTCGCCTCCTTGTTGCACACCGACCCCCAGGGGCGCGCCTTCGTCGCCGAACTGGTGGAGCGTTCAGGACTCGACCCCAAGACCTGGCTGACCCGGCTCTTCACAGCCTTGCTGCCGCCCCTGCTGCGCTTCCTGTACCACTACGGCACGGTTTTCTCGCCCCATGGAGAGAACGCCATCGTCGTGTTCGACGAACAGGACGTCCCGGTCCGCCTCGCGGTCAAGGACTTCGTGGACGACGTCAACATCAGTGCCGAGCCGCTGCCCGAGCACGCGGCGATGCCTCAGGACGTACGCGAGGTCCTGCTCACGGAGCACCCCGACTTCCTGACACAGTTCATCCACTCAGGACTCTTCGTGGGCGTCTTCCGCTACCTGGCGCCGCTGTGCGAGGAGCAGCTGGGCGTGCCCGAGCACGCGTTCTGGTCGCTGGTCCGGGCCGAGATCCTGCACCATCAGGCGCGCTTCCCGGAGCTCAAGGACCGGTACGAGATGTTCGACCTGCTCACTCCCCGTATCGAGCGGCTGTGCCTCAACCGCAACCGTCTGCACCTGGACGGCTACCGCGACCGCGCCCACCGGCCGCACGCCGCCGTGCACGGCACCGTGGCCAACCCCCTGCACCAACCGTGATCGCGGGATTGTCAGTGGTGCCGTTTAGGGTGGTCGAGCTATGACGAAGCCCTCACTCCCCGAGCTCCTGCACGCCGCCGTCACCGCCGTCGGCGGCACGGAGCGCCCTGGCCAGGTGACCATGGCCGAGACGGTCGCCGAGGCGATCGACGACGGCTCCCATCTGCTGGTCCAGGCCGGCACCGGTACCGGAAAGTCGCTCGGCTATCTCGTGCCGGCGCTGGCCCACGGGGAGCGCGTGGTGGTCGCCACGGCCACACTGGCGCTGCAGCGCCAGCTCGTCGAGCGGGATCTGCCGCGCACCGTGGAGTCCCTGCACCCGCTGCTGCGGCGCCGACCCAACTTCGCGATGCTCAAGGGCCGGTCGAACTATCTGTGCCTGCACCGCCTTCACGAAGGAGTGCCGCAGGAAGAGGAGGAGGGCCTCTTCGACCAGTTCGAGGCGGCCGCTCCGACCAGCAAGCTCGGCCAGGACCTGCTGCGGATGCGGGACTGGGCGGACGAGACGGAGACGGGCGACCGGGACGACCTGACCCCCGGCGTCTCCGACAAGGCCTGGTCCCAGGTCTCCGTCTCCTCGCGGGAGTGCCTGGGCGCGTCGAAGTGCGCGTACGGCCAGGAATGCTTCGCCGAGATGGCCCGGGAGCGGGCCAAGCTGGCCGACGTCATCGTCACGAACCACGCGCTGCTCGCGATCGACGCCATCGAGGGCGCGCCGGTCCTGCCGCAGCACGAGGTGCTGATCGTGGACGAGGCCCACGAGCTGGTCTCCCGGGTGACAGGAGTGGCGACCGGAGAGCTCACTCCGGGCCAGGTCAACCGCGCGGTGCGCCGCGCCGCCAAGCTCGTGAACGAGAAGGCGGCCGACCAGCTCCAGACCGCTGCCGAGGGCTTCGAGCGGCTCATGGAGCTCGCGCTGCCGGGCCGCCTCGAGGAGATCCCTGAGGATCTCGGATACGCCCTGATGGCACTGCGCGACGCCGCCCGCACTGTGATCACGGCGCTCGGTTCCACGCGGGACAAGTCCGTCCAGGACGAGGACGCGGTGCGCAAGCAGGCACTCGCCTCCGTGGAGACGATCCACGACGTCTCGGAGCGGATCACGAACGGGTCGGAGTGGGACGTCGTCTGGTACGAGCGCCACGAGCGCTTCGGCGCCTCCCTGCGGGTCGCCCCGATGTCGGTGTCCGGGCTGCTCCGCGAGAAGCTCTTCACCGACCGCTCCGTCGTCCTGACCTCGGCGACCCTGAAGCTCGGCGGTGATTTCAACGGGGTGGGGGCGTCGCTCGGCCTGGCCCCGGAAGGCACGCACGGAGACGACCTGCCGGAGTGGAAGGGCCTCGACGTCGGCTCGCCCTTCGACTACCCGAAGCAGGGCATCCTCTACGTCGCCAAGCACCTGGCCCGGCCCGCGCGCGAGGGCACGCGCACCGACATGATGGACGAGCTGGCCGAGCTGATGCAGGCCGCCGGCGGCCGCACGCTCGGCCTGTTCTCCTCGATGCGGGCCGCCCAGGCCGCGGCCGAGGAGCTGCGCGCACGCATCCCCGAGTACCCGATCCTGCTGCAGGGCGAGGACACCCTCGGGGAGCTGATCAAGGGCTTCGCAGCGGACCCCAAGACCTGCCTGTTCGGCACGCTGTCGCTCTGGCAGGGCGTGGACGTCCCGGGCGCCAGCTGCCAGCTGGTCGTCATGGACAAGATCCCGTTCCCGCGCCCCGACGACCCGCTGATGAGCGCCCGCCAGAAGGCCGTGGAGGACGCGGGAGGCAACGGGTTCATGGCCGTCGCCGCGACCCACGCCGCCCTGCTGATGGCGCAGGGAGCGGGCCGGCTCGTCCGGGCCACGGGCGACCGCGGTGTCGTCGCTGTCCTCGACCCGCGCATCGCGACGGCTCGCTACGGCAGCTATCTGCGGGCCTCGATGCCCGACTTCTGGTACACGGTGGACCGCAACCAGGTACGCCGCTCGCTCGCGGCCATCGACGCCGCGGCGCAGGCCGGCGAGAAGGCCGGAGCAGAGGCCGACGAGGAGTAGACGCGCAGGCCAGGCAAGAGCGGCCGGATCCAGGTCGCCGTACCACTCACGGCCCGGAACGGCCGCCCCGTGCGTGCGAGCGGCTCCAGGCCTCATACGCATGCGTGCCGAGCCCGAGGTGTTCGATCGGGAATCCGGACAGTGCAGGGCCCCGGAACCGGCGCAGTTGGTTCCGGGGCCCGGTCGGGGAGCGCGTCAGACGCGGCGCAGTACGGCCACGACCTTGCCGAGGATGGTCGCCTCGTCGCCGGGGATCGGCTGGTACGCGGCGTTGTGCGGGAGCAGCCAGACGTGACCGTCCTCGCGCTTGAAGCGCTTGACCGTGGCCTCCCCGTCCAGCATGGCGGCGACGATGTCCCCGTTCTCCGCGACGGGCTGGCGGCGGACGGTCACCCAGTCCCCGTCACAGATCGCTGCTTCGATCATCGAGTCACCGACGACCTTGAGGACGAAGAGTTCACCGTCACCGACCAGCTGCCGGGGGAGCGGGAAGACGTCCTCGACGGACTCCTCGGCGAGGATCGGGCCACCGGCGGCGATCCGGCCGACGAGCGGCACGTACGACGCCGCGGGCTTGCCCGTCGTGTCCGTGGGCTGCGTGCTCGGCTGGTCGGAGCCGCGGACCTCGTACGCGCGCGGACGGTGCGGGTCGCGGCGCAGGAAGCCCTTCCGCTCGAGAGCCATCAGCTGGTGCGCGACGGACGACGTGCTGGACAGGCCGACCGCCTGGCCGATCTCACGCATCGACGGCGGGTACCCACGCCGCTGCACCGAGTCCCGGATGACCTCGATCACGCGGCGCTGCCGGTCCGTGAGGCCCGTGCTGTCCGCGCGGATTCCTGGGGGCCGACCGGGCAACGAGCGCCCTGGCTTGGGGCCCTCCTGGGCCATGGCGGCGTCATTCATGGCATGCACCGGCTCGAGTCGGCCCTGGGCGCGGCCCTGGGCAGTGATGGTGGCACTGTCTGCGGTCGTGGTCACGTCGGTGGGCCCCTCTCGAGAATGTCTCCCTAGCTAGCCAACGGTAGTTCCTTTCGAAAGGTTGCGCCAAACACACGTTCGAGTGAAAAACCGTAGATTACTTGTCGTGATCATGCGCTCGGGTGTATGGCTACCGCTGTCGGAGTGAGGCATTTCGGCTCAATCCGGTACGCTTCACCGCCGGGGTCGAGGACCTCTCCGCAGGCTGCATCAGTCTGCCATCCGCACCTCGGTCGCTCGGCCGTGACCCCCGTTCTCCGTACCCGCGAACCCGCGGGCGCCTGCGTTCAGGGGCGCCGCGCGCCCTCGTGGGGCCCGAAACGGCGCCGCGACACGCGTAGGGCCGATTAGGCGGCCAAACCCCAGATGTAGTGGTTGGATTGCCTCGGCAGCCCAGAAGTTGTGGTCCCGCGTCCATCGGGGCCGTGGCCATCGCCTATGCTTGGGGCTGCTTCGGGAGGTGCGACCAGCCCTTTCGAGGCTATCGAGTCGTGCCGTGAAGGAGGGTTGGAGTTCATGCACTGCCCCTTCTGCAGGCATCCCGACAGCCGTGTCGTCGACAGCCGCACCACCGACGACGGCACGTCCATCCGCCGGCGCCGTCAGTGCCCGGACTGCTCCCGTCGTTTCACGACGGTGGAGACCTGCTCACTGATGGTGGTCAAGCGGAGCGGCGTGACGGAACCCTTCAGCCGCACCAAGGTCATCAACGGCGTCCGCAAGGCGTGCCAGGGGCGTCCGGTGACCGAGGACGCCCTCGCCCTGCTCGGCCAGCGGGTCGAGGAGGCGGTGCGCGCCACCGGAAGCGCCGAGCTGACCACTCATGACGTGGGCCTGGCCATACTGGGACCGCTGCAGGAGCTGGACCTCGTGGCCTACCTGCGATTCGCGTCCGTGTACCGGGCGTTCGACTCGCTGGAGGACTTCGAGTCGGCGATCGCGGAGCTGAGGGAACAAGCGCCCGGCGCGACGGCGGACGACGCGGGCAGGGATTGCGCAGAGAGTGAGAGCGGGACCGGCGGGACTGTCGAAGTCCCCGTGCCCGCCCACGCCGCCGACTGACGGCCCACGGGCCGACGGCGGCATCCAGAGACCTGTTGCGGGCGGCGAAAGCGGCACCGCAATACAAGACACACACCGTGCCACGGGAAGATCGAGGCACTTTAGGGCGTTTTAGCCCGATATATGGGAGGCGGCATGACAGAGACGGCGAGCGGCCCGGCACGAGGTTCCCGCGCGAAGGGTTCCAAGGCCACCAAGGGTCTGCGTATCGAGCGCATCCACACCACCCCCGGCGTGCACCCGTACGACGAGGTGGAGTGGGCGCATCGCGACGTCGTCATGACCAACTGGCGCGACGGCTCGGTCAATTTCGAGCAGCGTGGCGTCGAGTTCCCCGACTTCTGGTCGGTGAACGCGGTCAACATCGTCACCAGCAAGTACTTCCGCGGTGCCGTCGGCACTCCGCAGCGCGAGGTGAGCCTCAAGCAGCTCATCGACCGCATCGTGAAGACGTACCGGAAGGCCGGTGAGGACTACAAGTACTTCGCCTCGCCCGCCGACGCCGAGATCTTCGAGCACGAGCTGGCGTACGCCCTCCTGCACCAGATCTTCAGCTTCAACTCGCCGGTGTGGTTCAACGTGGGCACGCCGCAGCCCCAGCAGGTCTCCGCCTGCTTCATCCTGGCCGTCGACGACTCCATGGAGTCGATCCTCGACTGGTACAAGGAAGAGGGCATGATCTTCAAGGGCGGCTCCGGCGCCGGCCTGAACCTCTCCCGCATCCGTTCCTCCAAGGAACTGCTCTCCTCCGGCGGCAACGCCTCGGGTCCCGTCTCCTTCATGCGCGGTGCCGACGCCTCCGCAGGAACGATCAAGTCGGGCGGCGCCACCCGCCGCGCGGCCAAGATGGTCATCCTGGATGTCGACCACCCCGACATCGAGGACTTCATCGAGACCAAGGTGAAGGAAGAGGAGAAGATCCGCGCCCTGCGCGACGCGGGCTTCGACATGGACCTGGGCGGCGACGACATCACGTCCGTCCAGTACCAGAACGCCAACAACTCGGTGCGCGTGAACGACGAGTTCATGAAGGCCGTCGAGTCCGGTGGCAAGTTCGGCCTGCGCGCCCGTATGACCGGTGACGTCATCGAGGAGGTCGACGCCAAGTCGCTCTTCCGCAAGATGGCCGAGGCCGCCTGGGCCTGCGCCGACCCGGGCATCCAGTACGACGACACCATCAACCACTGGCACACGTGCCCGGAGTCCGGCCGCATCAACGGCTCGAACCCGTGCAGCGAGTACATGCACCTGGACAACACGTCCTGCAACCTCGCCTCGCTGAACCTGATGAAGTTCCTCAAGGACGACGGCAAGGGCAACCAGTCCTTCGACGTCGAGCGCTTCGCCAAGGTCGTCGAGCTCGTCATCACCGCGATGGACATCTCCATCTGCTTCGCCGACTTCCCGACCGAGAAGATCGGCGAGAACACCCGCGCCTACCGCCAGCTCGGCATCGGCTACGCCAACCTGGGCGCCCTGCTCATGGCGACCGGCCACGCCTACGACTCGGACGGCGGCCGCGCCCTCGCCGGCGCCATCACGTCGCTGATGACCGGTACCTCGTACAAGCGCTCCGCGGAGCTCGCCGCGGTCGTCGGCCCCTACGACGGCTACGCGAAGAACGCCCAGCCGCACCAGCGCGTCATGAAGCAGCACGCCGACGCCAACACCGCGGCCGTCCGCATGGACGACCTGGACAGCCCGATCTGGGCCGCCGCCACGGAGGCCTGGCAGGACGTCGTCCGCCTCGGCGAGAAGAACGGCTTCCGCAACGCGCAGGCGTCCGTCATCGCCCCGACCGGCACCATCGGTCTCGCGATGTCCTGCGACACCACCGGCCTCGAGCCCGACCTCGCCCTGGTCAAGTTCAAGAAGCTGGTCGGCGGCGGCTCGATGCAGATCGTCAACGGCACCGTGCCGCAGGCCCTGCGCCGCCTGGGTTACCAGGAGGAGCAGATCGAGGCGATCGTCGCCCACATCGCCGAGCACGGCAATGTGATCGACGCCCCGGGCCTCAAGCTCGAGCACTACGAGGTGTTCGACTGCGCCATGGGCGAGCGCTCCATCTCCGCGATGGGCCACGTCCGCATGATGGCCGCCATCCAGCCGTGGATCTCGGGCGCCCTCTCCAAGACCGTCAACCTTCCGGAGACGGCGACGGTCGAGGACGTCGAGGAGGTCTACTTCGAGGCCTGGAAGATGGGCGTCAAGGCGCTCGCCATCTACCGCGACAACTGCAAGGTCGGCCAGCCGCTCTCCGCCAAGAAGAAGGAGGACGAGAAGGCCGAGGTGACCGCGAAGGCCGAGGCGACGATCCGCGAGACCGTCGAGAAGGTCGTCGAGTACCGCCCGGTCCGCAAGCGTCTGCCCAAGGGCCGCCCGGGGATCACCACCTCCTTCACCGTCGGTGGCGCCGAGGGCTACATGACCGCCAACTCCTACCCGGACGACGGTCTCGGCGAGGTCTTCCTGAAGATGTCGAAGCAGGGCTCCACCCTCGCGGGCATGATGGACGCCTTCTCCATCGCTGTCTCGGTCGGCCTCCAGTACGGCGTGCCGCTGGAGACCTACGTCTCGAAGTTCACCAACATGCGCTTCGAGCCGGCCGGTATGACGGACGACCCGGACGTGCGGATGGCGCAGTCGATCGTCGACTACATCTTCCGCCGCCTGGCGCTCGACTTCCTGCCCTTCGAGACGCGCTCCGCGCTCGGCATCCACTCCGCCGAGGAGCGTCAGCGTCACCTGGAGACGGGCTCCTACGAGCCCACCGAGGACGAGGTCGACGTCGAGGGCCTGGCCCAGTCCGCGCCCCGCGCGCAGGAGCTGAAGGCCGTCGAGACGCCGAAGGCCGCGGTCGCCGCCGAGGTGCCCGCCCCGAAGCAGGCGCACACCAGCGCCGAGCTCGTCGAGATGCAGCTGGGCATCCAGGCCGACGCCCCGCTCTGCTTCTCCTGCGGTACGAAGATGCAGCGCGCCGGATCCTGCTACATCTGCGAGGGCTGCGGCTCCACCAGCGGCTGCAGCTGAACCGGCGGCCCGGGACTGACGCGGTGGCCGTGAGAACGCGCCGCCGCGCAGGCCCCTGAGCGGCACACGAAGAGGGAGTCGACCCACGGTCGGCTCCCTCTTCGCCGTCCGCGGCGAACCCGCCGGCGCCCGAGTGCGGACTAGAGCGCGCCCATCGCGGCGGCGAACGAGGTGAGGTCGCCGTCGAAGCCGTGCACCGTGTCGTGGAACGACCACTCGCCGTCGGCCCCCCGCACGAACTCTGCCACGGTCGCAGCCGAGCATCCGTGCACCGAGGCGAAGTCGTGGAGCGCCAGCTCCGTGTACCCCTCCCGTATGCGCACCGCCGTGCTCGTCACGTCCCCGAACACCTTGGTCCGGTCCGTGCCCTCCTCGCCCTGCTGGATCGCCACGCCCACGACCACGCGCGCGTAACGCGGTGCCAGACGCTCCAGTTCGAGCGTCATGACCTCGTCGTAGCCGAAGCCCTGACCCGTGCGGCTGTCCCGGTCGAGCGTGATGGTGCCGTCCGGCGAACGGCTGTCGAAGTGCACGACGTAGTCGGGATCGCCGTGCGGCGCGTCGCTCGTGTACGTCGCCGCCACGAGGTCCAGATCATGGGGAGGCGAGCCGATCGGGCTCGGGTCCCACTTCAGTCCGACCTCGATCTTCTCGATCCCCTTGCGCAGGCTGCTCACCGAACTCCCCCTTCTCGGCGCGATGTTTGAGTGCTACCGACACGCTACGTCGTCCCACCGACAACAGGGGGACCGACCGTTTGCCGTCGGCCACTCACGCGCGCCTCCCGAAGTCCCGGCACTGCACCCGAGAGTGACGCCACGTCATGCGCCGCGCCGTACGATGATGCGGTGCTGGTCAAGTGGATTCGCTGCACCGTGGTGGACCGTCGGGGGTTCGAGCGGGGACAGCGGAAATGGGCGGGGCTTCTCGGGGAGCCGGGGTTCAGGGGACAGGGCGGAGGCTGGAGCAGGCGTCGGTCCGACGTGGCCCATGTGTTCGGCTTCTGGGAGAGCCGGGCCTTCTACGACTCCTTCATGGCGCGTTCCCACGACCGGCTCGCCGCGGCGCAGTCCGGCACGTTCAAAGACATACAGGTGAAGCTCTTCGACTACAGCTTCGACGTGAAGACCGGGTTCGAGGCCAAGTTCACGGACGCGGACGTCGTGCGGGTGGCGCACCTCAAGGTGCACGCGGAGCGGGCGGAGCACTTCACCTTGATGCAGCAGAAGGTCTGGAACCCGGCCATGGCCGGCTCACCCGGCATGATCCGCGGGCTCTTCGGAGAGGCGCCCGGCGACGAGTTCCTGGTCCTCTCCATGTGGCGCTCCGAGGCGGAGCGCGGCAAGTACCAGGTGAACCGGGTGGAGCGGCTCTCCGCGCGGGCCCAGACGGAGACCGACGTCCTGGACGTGAGCGGCGACATCGTCGGACTGGAGCCGAGCTGGACGGTGTGAACGCGCCCCACGCGCGTGCCCTGTGATCTACGCCGGATGGAGCCCGTACGGGTGCTCGGAACCGGCCGGGTCGATCTACTGTCTTGGCATGGCACGACCACGGCGCATCGTTCTGGTCCGGCACGGCGAGTCCGAGGGAAACGCGGACGACACCGTGTACGAACGCGAGCCCGATCACGCGCTGGCGCTGACCGAGAAGGGGTGGAGCCAGGCGGAGGGCACCGGCCGCGAGCTGCGTGACCTCTTCGGTGACGAGCGGGTGAGCGTCTACGTCTCGCCCTACCGGCGCACGCACCAGACGTTCCGGGCGTTCCGCCTGGATCCCGGTCTCGTACGGGTCCGGGAGGAGCCGCGCCTGCGGGAACAGGACTGGGGCAACTGGCAGGACCGCGACGACGTGCGGCTCCAGAAGGCGTACAGGGACGCGTACGGGCACTTCTTCTACCGCTTCGCGCAGGGAGAGTCCGGGGCCGACGTGTACGACCGTGTCGGCGCTTTCCTGGAGAGCCTGTACCGGAGCTTCGAGGACCCCGGGCACCCGCCGAACGTGCTGCTGGTGACGCACGGGCTCACGATGCGGCTGTTCTGCATGCGCTGGTTCCACTGGAGCGTCGCGGACTTCGAGTCGCTGTCGAATCCCGGGAACGCGGAGACACGCTCGCTCGTTCTCGGGGAGAACGGCAAGTACACCCTGGACCGGCCGTTCGAACGCTGGCGTGAACCGGAGCCATATGGGATCACCGGTTAGAGTGGCTTTGCGATGATCGCTGATTCCTCTCCCGAAGGGCGCGTGGACCGCGCCCTGTCCAGCCTGCGCGGCCTCTCCGTGGGGGACGCGCTGGGATCACAGTTCTTCGTTCCGGAGAACTATCCGCTGCTCAAGCGCCGTGACCTGCCCGACGGCCCCTGGCAGTGGACCGACGACACCGAGATGGCCTGCTCCGTGGTGGCCGTCCTGGCCAGACACTGCCGGATCGACCAGGACGACCTCGCCCGGTCGTTCGCCGAGCACCATGACTTCGACCGCGGGTACGGCCCCGCGGTCAACCGGCTGCTGAGGCTGGTCCGCGAGGGCGGCGACTGGCGGGAACTTGCCTCGGCGCTGTTCAAGGGCCAGGGCTCGTGGGGGAACGGGGCGGCGATGCGGATCGCCCCGCTCGGCGCCTACTACGCCGACGACCCTGAGCAGGCCACCCACCAGGCCGAGATCTCGGCGTACCCCACGCACCAGCATCGTGAGGCGGTCGTCGGCGCGATGGCCGTGGCCGCGGCGGCCGCCCTCGTGGCGGCTCCGGCCGGGCCTCCCGCGCCGGGCGACCTGCTGGACGGAGTGATCGCGCTCGTGCCGCGCAGCGCGGTGGGCGCCGGGCTGCGCCGGGCCCGGGACATGCTCGACTACGGGGACCCGGGGACGGTCGCGGCGGTGCTCGGCTGCGGTCGGCGGACCTCGGCGCACGACACCGTGCCGTTCGCCCTCTGGTCGGCCGCCCGGGGGCTCGGCGACTACGAGAGTGCCTTCTGGAGCACCGCCCAGGTGGGCGGTGACGTGGACACGACCTGCGCGATCGTCGGCGGGATCGTCGCCTCCAGCCCTGCGGGTGCTCCTCCGGCCGCCTGGCTGGAAAGAACCGAAGCCCTCCCGGACTGGGCCACGGACCGGAAGGCGTAGACCGCTCCGGAAGGTCTTGTTCTCGGGCGCCGCTCGCGTACGGCGCCGTGGATGCCGGGCCCCTGGCCGACAACCGGCGGCCCGGCATCCACGTCCCCCGCCAGGGCGTCAGCCCCCGGCCGGCCCGGCGACACCCGAGAGTGCCTCCAGGTCGCTCTTGCGCACCTTGACGACCACGAGCGCGACGGCCAGCGCGAGCAGCGCCATGGCGGCCGCCGGGATGAACGCCGTCGAGATGCCGTGCGCCAGTACCTCGTGCCCCCAAGGTGCGGGCAGCTCGTGGGACTTGAGGAACGCCGCCTTCTGCTCCGGCGAGGCGTGCGCCATGAAGTCCGGCAGCTGCTGCTTGGCCTCCTCCCGGCTCGCCGAGCCGAAGACGGTGGTCAGGATCGAGAGGCCGAGCGAGCCGCCCACCTGCTGTGTCGCGTTGAGCAGGCCGGACGCCGCGCCCGCCTCGTGCTGGGCCACGCCGGAGACCGCCGTGACCGTCAGCGTCACGAAGTTCAGCCCCATGCCGACGCCGAACACCAGCATCGGGCCGAGGACCCCGCTCACGTACGAGCTCTCCGGCGTCACGAACGTCTGCCAGGTCAGCCCCAGCACCGCCAGCGCCGTGCCGGCGGCCATGAAGGGCTTGGGGCCCAGGGTGGGCAGGAAGCGCTGGGAGAGCCCCGCGCCGACCGCGATCGCGGCGGTGACCGGCAGGAACGCCAGGCCGGCCTTGATCGGCGAGTAGCCCAGCACGTTCTGCACGAACAGGACGATGAAGAAGAACATGCCGAACATCGCCGCGGCGAGGCTGAGCATGATCACGTACGTTCCGGACCGATTGCGGTCCGCGAACATGCGCAGCGGCGTGATCGGGTCCTTGGCGCGCCGCTCGACGATCGCGAAGGCGAGCAGCAGCACGACCGCGGCGCCGAACGAGCCCAGCGTCAGGCTGTCCCGCCACCCTTCCTCGGACGCCCGGATGAAGCCGTAGACGAGCGCCACCATGCCGAACGTGGAGGTCAGCGCGCCGGCGATGTCGAAGCTTCCTGGATGGCGCTTCGACTCCGTGATGTACAGGGGCGTGAGAACGGCGATGAGGATGCCGATGGGTACGTTCACGAACAGCACCCAGCGCCAGTCCAGCCAGTCCGTCAGCATGCCGCCCGCGAGCAGTCCGACGGCTCCGCCTCCCGCGGAGACGGCGGCGAAGACGCCGAACGCCCGGTTCCGCTCCGGGCCTTCGGGGAACGTGGTGGTGATGAGGGCCAGGGACGTGGGTGACGCGATGGCGCCGCCGACTCCCTGCAGAGCGCGGGCGGCGAGCAGCTGCCAGGGCTCCTGGGCCAGGCCGCCCAGCAAGGAGGCTGCGGTGAACAGGAGGATGCCGGTCATGAAGACCCGGCGGCGTCCCAGGATGTCGCCCGCGCGGCCGCCCAGCAGCAGCATGCCGCCGAAGGTCAGGGTGTACGCGCTGACCACCCAGGTCAGGTCGGTGGTGGAGAACTTGAGGGCGTCCTGGATGTGCGGGAGCGCGATGTTCACAATCGTCGCGTCGAGGACCACCATGAGCTGGCAGGCGGCGATGACGGTGAGTGCGATGCCGGGATGCCCCTCCCGGCGGGCTGCTCGCGGCTTCTGATCTTGCGTTAACTGAGAGGTTGTCACTATGGATCCCCCACGAGAGCATTAGTGAACGAGAGCGTTCACTGTCGCTTCAACGGTAGTGAGTCCCCTTCAGTGAACGCAACCGTTCACTGAACTCGCCGCCGTGTGTCTCGGGCCACTCCCGGCCCCTCCCGGACCGCTCAACGGAGAGATGACGATGGTTAGTTCGCGCTGGACGGCCGCCCCGCCCCAGGGTTCCGTCTCCTTGCGCAGGCGTGGCGCCGTGCTGGAACGGGCCATCCTGGAAGCCGCGTTGGACCAGCTCAGCACGGTCGGCTGGAACGGGCTGACGATGGAGGGCGTCGCCGCGGGCGCCCAGACCGGCAAGGCGGCCGTGTACCGGCGCTGGCCCTCCAAGGAGGACCTCGTCGTCGACGCGCTGCAGGCGGGGCTGCCCCGGCTGGACTCCGCCCCGGATCGCGGCAGCGTCCGCGAGGACCTGCTGGAGCTGTGTCGGCAGATGCGGGCGGCGATGTACTCGCGCCCCGGCTCCGCGCTGCGCTCGGTGCTTCACGAGTGCGACACCTTCACCGCGGAGCGCTTCCACTCCGTGATCGTCGAAGGGGTCGTCGAGCCGAGCGTCGAGCTGATCAAGGGGGTCGTACGCCGCGGGATCGAGCGGGGAGAGGTGCGCCCCGACGCCGTCGATCCCTACGTGTGCGACGTCATCCCCGCGATGATGATGTACCGCTCCAAGGTGTGCGGGAGTGAATGGGAGGAGGCGGATCTGGTGGAGATGATCGACCGGGTCATGGTGCCCCTCCTGGAGCGGCGTCCGGATTGAGCGGAGGCGGGTGTCGCCGAGCCCCTCGGGCGGCGTAGGCTTGTTGGCGCCATGCCGTACGAACCACCCACCCACACCGTCGAGCGCTCCTTGCGCGCCACTACCGGTGCCAAGATCATCGCCGGTGTCGACGAGGTCGGCCGGGGCGCCTGGGCCGGTCCCGTCACGGTATGTGCCGCGATCACCGGCCTGCGCCGACCGCCCGAGGGACTGACCGACTCCAAGCTGATCAGCCCAAAGCGGCGTGAGACGCTCGCGGACGTCCTGGAGGGCTGGGTGACCGCCCACGCCCTCGGCCACGCCTCGCCCGAGGAGATCGACGACCTGGGGATGACCGCCGCGCTCAGGCTCGCCGCCGTGAGGGCCCTGGAGGCCCTGCCGGTGCGGCCCGACGCCGTCATCCTGGACGGCAAGCACGATTACCTGGGTACGCCGTGGCAGGTCCGTACGGTGATCAAGGGGGACCGTTCCTGCATCGCTGTCGCCGCGGCGTCGGTGATCGCGAAGGTCCGCCGCGACAAAATGATGGCCGAACTGGGCATCGACCATGCAGACTTCGGGTTTGCGGCCAATGCCGGATACCCGTCGCCGGTGCACCGTGCCGCGTTGGAGGAGCGGGGGCCCACCCCGCACCACCGACTGTCGTGGGCGTATCTTGATGCGCTGCCCCAGTGGCGGCACCTCAAGAAGGCCCGCAGCTGGGCGGATGCAAGCGTTCCTGAGATCGAGGGCCAGCTCGGCTTCGACTTCTGACCGCTGCACTCGCACTGATGTGCCACCCGCTGGCGCGATCCGCACCTGCGTTTGATAGATATCAGCTCATGCCTCTCATTCCCGAGGAGCCTCAGATTCACGAGAGTGCCCAGGGTCCCCGCGCGACTCCGGCCAGTGGCCGTACCGCGCCGACCCCTCGCCCCGTACCCGGCCCGCGTCCCGCGGCGCCGCCGCGTCCCGGTCGTCCGGGTCCCGCAAGGCCCATGCCGCCCGCGCAGCGCACGCCGCGTGACGCCGCCGGTGCCCCCAAGCCGGGCCCGAAGGCCCCGGCCGCCCCGCCGACTCCCGCCGGCCCGCAGGTCCAGTTGATCCCGGCCTCGGCCGAGGGCGCGCTGGACGCCGCGGAGGAAGCCGTCGACCTGCTGCTCGACTCCGGTCGCGCACCCGGTGAGGTCCTCGTGATCACCACCGGCGACCCGCACCCGTGGGCCGCGCACGAGCTGTCCTTCGGTGCCGACGCCTACTGGGCGCAGCACGACGCGGGCGACGACGTCTTCTACGCCGACGCCTCCGCACTGGACCGCGCCGGGACCCGCCCGGTCGTCGTCGTCGCCGTGAACGGCGCCGACGAGGCGACCGGACCGGCTCTTCCGCTCGCTCTCGGCCGGGCCGGTTCCCTGCTGATCGTGTGCGGCGAGCCGCAGCGCATCAACCCGCTGCTGGGCGCCGGGGTCTGACGCCCGGCTTGCCGGCTGCCCGCACCGCCCGGCGGTGCCCGGCCAGTCCGGCAGGCCGGTGTGCGGCCGCCGCCGACCCGTTCAGCGCGCGGCCGCCCGGCGGAGCATCTCCGTCGCGGCGCCACCCGTGCGCGGCGCGGGAGGCTCGGCGCTCCCGAGGCTCTCGGCGGCGGACCCCAGGCCGGGGCTCCGGCCGCCGCGGCCCTCGCCGAGCACCTGCCACCCGTCCCGCGTCATGGTGATGTACGCACCACAGCGCAGCCCGTGCAGGGTGCAGGCGTCGCGCAGCCCCCACATCCAGGCCCCGTCCTCCTCCGTCCAACGGGCGTCGCCCTCGCGGCAGTAGAGCAGGACGGCTGTCCGGACCGGGGTGCGGCGGCGCAGGTCGTGCGGGATCACCCGACGCAGCTGCGACAGCAGGGAGTTGCGGAACGTCCAGCCGTCGGTGTGGCTCTCGCGGCGGGTGAACGAGGCGCTCGCGCGCAGTCGCTCCTCGGGATCGAGCACCGCCACGACAGCGGTCTGCGGGATCGGTCGGTGGCGGCTGTGCAGCCCGCTGACCACCTCACGCGGATTGCGCAGCAGCGGGATACCGGCCGCTGCCCACTCCGTGGGTTCGAGCAGCCTGGTCGGTCGGTTGACGGAATCGGCGGACCTTTCGGTGCGCATCGAGGACGCGGACAACGATGCCGCCGAGGACGGAGCGAATCCGAAGGTCACGGTCCTCCCTTCGGCTGGACGCCCACGAGGAGGGCAGGGGCGGACTGTGGGAGCGCACCGCGGCACAGCCCTACCGGACCACGGGAGCCGCGCGGGGAGCACTCCCGATTCTTCCCGTCGTACTGTCGCTCGGCAACGAGCAATTGGCGCCGAGGCCCGGTATCTGACGATGCGTCTTCAATATCCCTGCCCATAGCTCGGGACACCCATGTGCGGCCGGGCGCCCGAGACTGCTCCCCGGGGCCCACCGCGGCTCCTCCGGTCGAGGCCTCAGCCCTGGACGGCCAGGACCAGCGGCAACACCGCCCCGGCGCCGGCCCGGCGCAGCAACCGCGCGGCCATGGCCAGCGTCCAGCCCGTCTCGGTGTAGTCGTCCACCAGCAGTACCGGCCCCGCGGCTTCGGCGAGCGCGCCCGCCAGCTCCGGCGGCAGAACCAGGGTGCCGTCCAGCGCGCGCAGACGCTGCGCGCTGTTGCTGCGCGGGATGTGCGCCGTGTCGCTGCCCGGCTCGTACGCGATCTGCCCGAGCAGCGGCATCCGGCCCACCTGAGCGATGCCCCGGCCCAGGGAGTCGATGAGCTGCGGTCGGGTGTGCGAGGCCATCGTGACCACGCCCACCGGGCGTGGCAGAGCCGAGGCGTCACCGGACGCCCAGCCCCCCGGCCCCTTCGCCCAGTCGGCGAGAACCTCCACGACGGCCCGTGCCACGTCGTCCGGCACCGGACCGTCCGGTGCCTGGGGCGCGAGCATCGGGCGCAGCCTGTTGCCCCAGCCGATGTCCGAGAGGCGGCCGAGCGCCCGTCCCGGCGCCGCCTGCTCGCCCGCGGGGATACGGCCCTTGAGGTCGATCCCGACCGAGGCGAGTCCCGTGGGCCACATCTTCCGGGGCTCCACCTCCACGCCGGGGCGCCCCAGCTCACCGCGGGCCGAGGTCAGTGCCTGCGGCGACACCGCGGCGTCGAACCGTGCCCCCGCGCAGTTGTCGCACCGGCCGCACGGGGCGGCCGCCTCGTCGTCCAGCTGCCGGCGCAGGAACTCCATGCGGCAGCCGGTCGTCGTCGCGTAGTCCCGCATGGCCTGCTGCTCGGCCTCGCGCTGCTTGGCCACCCACACGTACCGCTCCGTGTCGTAGACCCACGGCCGGCCGGTCGAGATCCAGCCGCCCTTCACCCGGTGCACCGCGCCGTCCACGTCGAGCACCTTGAGCATGATCTCCAGGCGGGAGCGGCGCAGTTCGACCAGCGGTTCCAGCGCCGGCAGGGACAGCGGCCGCTCGGAGCCCGCGAGCACGTCCAGCGTGCGCCGCACCTGGTCCTCGGGCGGGAAGGCGAGCGAGGCGAAGTAGCGCCAGATCGCCTCGTCCTCCTTGCCCGGAAGCAGTAGTACCTCGGCGTGCTCGACGCCGCGGCCGGCGCGGCCCACCTGCTGGTAGTAGGCGATGGGGGAGGAGGGCGAGCCGAGGTGCACGACGAACCCGAGGTCGGGCTTGTCGAAACCCATGCCCAGCGCGGATGTCGCCACGAGCGCCTTCACCCGGTTCGCCAGCAGGTCCTCCTCGGCCTGCTGCCGGTCCGCGTTCTCCGTCTTGCCCGTGTACGAGGTGACCGTGTGACCGCACTGCCGCAGGTACGCGGTGACCTCCTCGGCGGCCGCCACGGTGAGCGTGTAGATGATGCCGGAGCCCGGCAGGTCGTCGAGGTGATCGGCGAGCCAGGCCAGCCGGTGGGCGGCGTCGGGCAGCTCCAGCACATTGAGGCTGAGACTCTCGCGATCCAGCGGGCCGCGCAGCACCAGGGCGTCGGAGCCGGAGCCCGTACCGAGCTGGTCGGCGACGTCGGCCGTCACGCGGGCGTTCGCCGTCGCCGTCGTGGCCAGCACCGGGACGCCCGACGGGAGTTCGGCCAGCATGGTGCGCAGCCGCCGGTAGTCGGGACGGAAGTCGTGCCCCCAGTCCGAGATGCAGTGCGCCTCGTCCACCACCAGGAGGCCGGTGGCCGCCGCCAGCTGCGGCAGGACGTTGTCCCGGAAATCCGGGTTGTTCAGCCGCTCGGGGCTGACCAGGAGCACGTCGACCTCTCCCGCCGCGACCTCGGCACGGACCGCGTCCCACTCCTCGGTGTTCGAGGAGTTGATCGTGCGGGCGCGGATGCCCGCGCGCTCGGCCGCCTCCACCTGGTTCCGCATGAGGGCGAGCAGCGGCGAGACGATGACCGTCGGCCCACTGCCCTGCTCGCGCAGCAGCGCCGTGGCCACGAAGTACACCGCGGACTTGCCCCAGCCGGTCCGCTGCACGACGAGGGCGCGTCTGTGGTCGGCGACCAGCGCCTCGATCGCCCGCCACTGGTCCTCGCGCAGCCGGGCGGTGCCACTCGGGTCTCCGACAAGTCGGGCGAGTACGGTGTCGGCCGCGTTCCGCAGGTCTTCGTTGCTCATGCCCCCATGCAACCCGATGGCACCGACATCGCGCGAACGAGCCCCGTGACCTGTGGACAACTCATGACGTGTCCCTGATGGGGGTTATCCACAGGGTGAACCGGAGTCGGGTGATCCGCGGCATGGTCCTCGCATGACGAATCACAGCGAGCCCGTCGGCGTCACCGGCGAGGCCAAGATCACCCTGCGCTCCGCCGGCGAACTGGCCGAGGCGCTGCCGTACTTGCTCGGCTTCCGGCCCGAGGACTGCATCGTCCTGGTCGCCCTGCACGAGGGCCGGTTCGGTGGCCGGGTGCGCCTCGGCATCCCCGACCGGCCCGAGGACTGGCCTGCCGTCGCGGACCTGCTCGCGCGCTGCCTGATCGGCGAGTGCGTGCGCCGCGACGGCAAGCCCGACAGCATCATCGCGTTCCTCTGCCAGGACCCGGCACCCGCACGCGCCGGCACGGGCCGGCTGACCATGGAGCGGCTGCGTCCGCTGGCCCAGCTCCTGCGCACGGCCTGCGGCGCCCTGGACGTACCGGTGACGGAAGCCCTGTGCCTCTCCGCCGATCACTACTGGTCCTACTGCTGCGTGCGCCCCGACTGCTGCCCGCCCGACGGGAATCCGGTGACGGGCCCGGGCACCTCGGTGATGGCGGCCACCGCCGCGTACGCGGGCATCCAGGTCCGGGCCTCGGAGCAGGAGGTCAAGGCACGCCTCGCTCCGTTGGTCACCGCTCTCGGACCGGAGCAGGAGAGGGCGCTCGACGCCGCGTCCATGGACCTTGTTCCGAGGATGCTGAGTCCGCACAGGCGTGCGGACGTGGAGGCCCAGACCCTCGATCTGGCGCGGCTGTGCATGCGCCGTCTCGCGGACGCCTCCAGCGCGCCGGACGCGCTGGAGGCGGACCTCAAGGACGACGAGCTGCTGGCCCACGACGAGGCGGCGGTCCTGATCCTCGGTCTGCAGGACCGCGAGACCAGGGACCGGGCCGCGGAGTGGATGGAGGGCGACGAAGCGGCGTGCGCGCTGCGCCTGTGGCGCGCGCTGGCCCGACGCTGTGTGGGCGATTACTGCGAGCACGCCGCGGCGCCGCTGACCCTCGCGGGATGGGTGGCCTGGTCGCTCGGCGACACGGTCGAGGCGGACGTGGCCCTGGAGATGGCGCTCGGCGCGGACCCCGACTACGTCTTCGCCCGTCTGCTCAACGAGGCCCGCTCGGGGGGCCTGGACCCCGAGCCGGTGCGGCGCTCGCTGCGTGGCCGGCGGGCGGACCACGACGAGGCCTCGGACCCCTTGGTTGATCGAGGTGAAGGTGACGCGGAGGCGGCAGGCATCAGGGAAGCGGTGGCGGCAGGCATCAGGGAAGCGGAGGACACAGGCTTCAGGGAAAGGGAGGTCGCAAGCATCACAGAAGGGGAGGCTGCAGGGCTTACAGAAGGGGCGGCCGTAGGGATCACCGAAGGAGAGGGTGGCTCCGGTGAACAGACCTCGGAGCCACTCGTCCCGGGCACGAAGCACGTGGTCGATCCGGGTGTCTCGCGCGCGGCCCGTGGCCTGGAGGCGGCCCTGCGGCGGCGGGGCGAGCGACGGCCCGGAGCGGGCACGCGGCCCGGCCGGGCGGGCACGCGTGCGCCGCGCCGTCCCTCAGGGCGCCGCCGCATCGTTCACCAGCGTCAGAGGGGCGAGGGATGAGCCGGGGCGAACACGCCGGGCGCCGCCGTCGATGGCGTTGTTTCGAGGCGCTGGGGCGTTACTTGCGGCGGGACCGCGCCGTTCACGTGGATGGCGGAAGCGACGGCCGGGCCGCGCCGCCGAGGTGTTCGGCAGCCCGGCGGCACGCCGGCGCTTCGCTCGGCCGCGTTCGAGGGATGAGGCCCATGGGCGAGTGGGAACAGCGACGGGCGGCCGGTGCACCGCAGCAGGCCGCGGCACCGCGTCGCAGCGCGGACCTGCCGTCCACGCACGGGTCGCTGATCTGTGTGGCCCTGCCCGGGCTCGCGATCTCCTCGGATCACGGGCAGCTGAAGGCCCACGGCCTCGACGGCGTGTACCGGGGCGGACGCCGCCTGCTCTCGCGCTGTGAGGTCCGCGTGGGCGGCCGGGAGCCTCTCGCCGTGCAGGCCCGCATGATCGCGGCGGACCGGGCCCGATTCGTGTCGACGGTGCGGGCCTCGCCGGAGGCCGGACCCGACCCCGACGTGATCGTCGAGCGCGTCCGTCACGCCGACGGCACCGAGCGGATCACGCTGCACAGCTCGGCTCGGCATCGGTTACGCCTGCCCCTGGAGATCTCCCTGGGCACGGACCTTGCCGAACTCGGCGCGGTGGCCGCGGGAAGCATCGTCCGCGAACTTCCCGCGAGCGTCCACGACTCGGGGATGCGGTGGTCCTCGGCCGCCGGATACGCGGTGGTGACCGCCGTGCCGTCGCCCACTGACGCGCTCGCCTCGGCAGGCCTGCTGCGCTGGGAACTGGACCTCCCGCCCGGCGGCTCGCGCACCGTGGAGCTGAAACTGCGGGCGGACACGGGGAGCGGCAGCTCGGCGCCGGGCGCCGGGCGGCGGCTGTTCGGTTCGGCGCAGGCCCAGGGGGACGACCCACGCACGGGCGCCCTTCTGAGGGCCTGTGTAGATGATCTCCACGCGCTGCTGGTGCGCGACCCGGAGCACCCGCTGGACGTACGACTTGCCGCGGGCGCGCCCTGGCGCTGCGGACCGGCGCCCGCCGAGGCGTTGGCCGCGGCCCGCATGGCTCTCCCTCTGGGGACCCGCCTCGCCGCGGGAACGCTCCGTGCGCTCGCCCGCACTCAATCGGCCTCCCCGGGACCGGATTTCGGCAGCATTCCAGGGCCTCTGCGGCACGCAGGCGCTCAACTTCCGCCGAGCAGCACCGGCATCGAAGCCACCCTCCAATTCCCCGTGCTCCTGGCCGAAGCCAGACGCTGGGGACTCGCCGAACAGGACGTCGTCGAACTGCTCCCCGCCGCGGAGCGGTGCCTGCGCTGGCTGCGCACCGCGGTCGAACGGGAGCATCCCTATCTGCCGGATCCGGGGCCGGGCGGCCCACGGCGCTGCGAGACCCAGGCCCACGCGCACCGGGCCGCTGTCCTCGGCGCCGACCTGCTGGACGCGTACGGCCGACCCGACGGTGCCGAGCTGCGCCAATGGGCCGAGGAGCTCCGGCGCCGCTTCCGCGAGGACTTCTGGGTGGAGGACCTCGGAGGGGGCAGGCCCGCCGCGGCCTGCACACCGGACGGGCGGCCGATCGCACAGCTCGGCAGCGGCGCCGCACACCTGCTCGACACCGGCCTCCTCGGCGCGGGAGCCCCCGCACCCGGCCTGCTCGACAAGGTGCAGACGGAACAGCTCGCCCGGCTGCTCGGAGGGCCGGCCCTGGACTCCGGTTGGGGACTGCGGAGCCTCGGCGCCAAGGAAGGGGCGTACAACCCGTTCGGCCACCACTCCGGCGCGGTGCGGATCCACGAGACGGCGGTGGCCGTCGCGGGACTGACCACCGCGGGCTACGAAAAGGAAGCCGCGTCCCTGCTCAGAGGGGTGATCGATGCCGCGGAATCCTTCGGTTACCGCCTGCCGGAGATGTACGCGGGGGAGCAGCGGACCGAGCGCGGCTCCCCGGTGCCGCACCCCGCCGCGTGCAGACCCGCCGCCGTCGCGGCCGCGGGCGGCGTGCACCTCCTGGTCTCGCTCGCGGGCATCAGGCCGGACGCGCCGGCCCGGACCGTGACCCTGTCACCGATGCGCAGCGCGCCCCTCGGGGCGGTCGGAATGACGGGCCTGCAAGTGGCAGGGCAACCCTTCGCGGTCCGCGTCACCCGCCTCGGCCTCGCCATGGTCGAGGAGGCCGCCGACGGACTCCAGTTGGGGGTCTGACCGGCCGGCGACCCGTGCGCGACGGACGTGTGCGGGCGCGGGGCACGAAGTGGGGCGACGATGAGGGAAGGAGGTGTTTATCGTCAGGCAGACGACTATGATCGTTCCATGCCACCCTACGACCCGTCGGCCTTCCCGCCCTTCGCTGTCACCGTCGACCTGGTCGTGCTGACCGTGCGCCGCCACGCCCTGTGCGCGTTGGCGGTACGGCGAGGTGAGCCGCCCTTTCAGGGGCGTTGGGCGCTGCCCGGCGGGTTCGTCCGGGACGACGAGGACCTGACGGAGGCGGCAGCCCGGGAGCTGGCCGAGGAGACCGGCCTGCGCGCCCACGACCCGGGCGTGCCGGCGCAGGACAACGGCGCACACCTGGAGCAGCTCGCGACGTACGGGGATCCCAAGCGCGATCCGCGGATGCGCGTGGTCAGCGTCGCCCACCTGGCCCTCGCGCCCGACCTGCCCGCGCCCCGGGCAGGCGGCGACGCACACAGTGCCCGGTGGGCGCCGGTCGAGGAGCTGATGAACCAGAGCGGGTTCGGCCGGGAGGGGGAGCAGGCGGCGCCGCTGGCCTTCGACCACGCGCAGATCCTTGCGGACGGCGTCGAGCGCGCCCGCTCGAAGATCGAATACTCCTCGCTGGCCACCGCGTTCTGCCCGCCGGAGTTCACCGTCGGGGAGCTGCGCCGCGTCTACGAGGCGGTGTGGGGAGTCGCCCTCGACCCGCGCAACTTCCACCGCAAGGTGACCGGCACGCCCGGCTTCCTCGTCCCGACCGGGGGAACGACCACCCGCCAGGGCGGACGCCCCGCCCAGCTCTTCCGCGCGGGCGGAGCGACGCTGCTCAACCCGCCGATGCTGCGCCCCGAGGTCTGACCGGTACGACCCGACTCGGCTCACGGAGCCGCAAAGCAGGGACACTCACGCCCGCTCCCTGCCCGAAAAGCCAGAAATATCGCGTTATCTTGCTGCGGTACCCACGGGGTTCGCTGTCGTAGGACCGATGGACGGGCCCCGGCCGCCGAGCGGTCTCCCCTCCTGCGAGAGAAGCGATGATCCAGGCCATCGGACTGACCAGCAACGCCCGTAAGGAGGGCCCGCCTGCCGTCGACGACGTGTCCTTCGAGGCGCACGGAGGATACGTCACCGCCCTGCTCGGCCCACGCGGCGCGGGCAAGACCACCGCGGTACGGCTGATGCTCGCACTGCAACAGGGCCGTGGCATCACGTACTTCAGAGGACGCCCGCTGCACCGCATTCCGCATCCCTCGCGCGAAGTCGGCGTCCTGCTCGGTGACGTCCCGGGGCACCCCGCCCGGTCGGTGCGTGGCCAACTCCGCATGCTGTGCGCGGCGACGGGCGTGTCCGTCGAGCGCGCGGACGAAGTGCTGGAGGCCGTGGGCCTGGTGAGCCTGCGCGATCAGCGCCTCGGCACGCTGTCGCGCGGAATGGACCGCCGGCTCGGCCTGGCCGGAGCGCTCCTGGCGGACCCGCACACCCTGGTCCTCGACGGCCCCTCCGAAGGGCTGTCGCACCGTGAGTGCAGCTGGCTGCACGGCGCCCTGCGGACGTACGCGGACCTCGGCGGCACCGTGCTGTTCACCACCGACGACCCCAAAGAGGCGGCGCGGGCGGCCGATCACGTCGTCTCGCTGGACGGCGGAAAGGTCGTGGCAGACCAGGAAGCCAGTGCCTTCGCCCGCACACGGCTGCGCCCCCGGGTCGCCGTCCGCAGCCCGCACGCCGCGCGCCTCGCGGTGCTGCTGGCCAAGGAAGCACGCAGGGCGAAACGGTCCGTCGAGGTCGTCACCGAGGACGGCAGCCGCCTCTCCGTGTACGGCAGCACCTGCGCCGACGTGGGCGAGACCGCGTTCCGCCACGGGATCCTGGTACACCAACTCGCCGACGAGATCGGGGACGCGGGCCCGCAATCGGGCCCCGCGCAGACTCCGCAATCCCCGGTCGGGCCGAACGACCCTGAGCGTGGCCACGGCGCGGAGGGCGGCCTTGTAGTGCCGCCCGGGGGCGGGCATCGTGCGGCCGACGCCGGCAGGGGCGAGGTCGCCAACCTGCTGGCTCCGGCAGACGCGTTCACGTCTGCCACCGGTATGCCGTCGACCCCCGCGGCCGCTCCGAACGAGGACAAGGGCGCCATGGACGCGCCGGACTCGAAGTACGTGGCGCTCGCGACGGATGAAGAGCCGTCCCGGGACAGCAGCGACCGCAGCGCAGAGGCGCCCCCCACCCTCTCGCCCCTGCCGCCGCCCATCACCGTCTGGTCCGCGCGCAGCCCCCTGCGCCCCCTGCGCTACGAGCTGCGCCGCGCGACCGGCATCCCCACCGGCTACGTGACCGTCGGCCTCGCTCTCGTCCTGTCCGCACTCCTCTCCCTGTTCCTCGCCCGGGTCGGACACACACCGCAGCCGCGCCTGCTCGCCGCCTGGCCGCACGAGCTGCCCCTGCCCCCCGCCGCACTCGGCGCGGGCCTGCTCGGCGCCTTCGCCTTCGGCGACGAGTTCCGCCACCCCGCCCTCGGTATCGACCGGGGATCCGTACCGCGCCGGCTGGGACTGCTCACGGCCAAGCTGGCCGTGGGTGCCGCGACCGCTGTCGTCATGTCAACCCTCGTGATCGCCTGCGACGCCGCCATGCTCCATCTGGTATACGGCGGCGAACTCACACAAGTCCCCGCCGACTGGCTCTCGTTGAGCGCGAGTTGGCTCGTCCTCGTCGTCGCCTGCGCCTGGGCGGGAGTCCTGGCCTCCGCGGTCTTCCGGTCCACCACCGCCGGGCTCGCCGCCGTCGTGGCCGTGCCGATCGTGATCGTCCCGCTCGTACAGAAGGCCCTGGAGGGACCGTCTGTGCGAACGGCCGCGGGGCTTCCAGGCCGTCTGAGCGGTCTCACGCTGGTGCACTGGCCCTTCGGTGCGGAGCGCTACGCGGCGGCCGCGGTGCGGATGATCGTTCAACCTGTAGGTGCTGCGCTCATGTTGTCGCTCACCGCGCTGCTCTGCGCATACGTGCTCACAGCGGTGCGCCCCCGGGTGCGCTGAGGACCCTTTTCGGTCTGCGGGTCCGCCGCTGTCCACAACTCCCCCTGGAACGCTCACTTCTTTCCGATAAGGCGTCAATTACAGTGAGGACGGCGATCACCCTTTCGTGTGCTTTTCACCAAAGACCTCAAGGGAGTTGGAGGCAACGCCGACAACAGATTCCGTGAGTACCCTTGCGCACACCATGATGACCACCGCCCGCTCCGCCGAATCCGGCCTCTCCGGACCGGGCGAACTCGATCGCTACCCCTATGCGGAGGCTCCTGTCGACCGCGTCGGCGCACCCGCGTGGGACACCGGCGACGCCGATCTGGGCCGCGTCGGCCGACGCCCCGCCGGCAGCCGCGGCCGCGGCCTGCACGGCCAACTCGTCCAGCAGTTGGGGCAGATGATCGTCTCCGGGGACCTGGGCGCCGACCGCCCGCTGGTCCCCGAGGAGATCGGCCAGCGTTTCGAGGTGTCCCGCACCGTCGTCCGCGAGTCGCTCCGCGTCCTCGAGGCCAAGGGGCTGGTCAGCGCCCGGCCGAACGTGGGCACGCGCGTGCGCCCCGTGAGCGACTGGAACCTGCTGGACCCCGACATCATCGAGTGGCGGGCCTTCGGACCGCAGCGTGACGACCAGCGCAGGGAGCTCGGTGAGCTGCGCTGGACGATCGAGCCGCTCGCCGCCCGGCTCGCCGCCGGACACGGCCGCGACGATCTGCAGCAACGTCTCTCCGACATGGTCGAGATCATGGGGCACGCCCTCGGACAGGGCGATTCGATCACCTTCTCGCGTGCCGACGCCGAGTTCCACGCGCTGCTGATCCAGCTCGCCGGCAACCGGATGCTCGAACACCTCTCCGGCATCGTCTCGGCCGCCCTGCAGGTCTCCGGCGGGCCCGTCACGGGCTGTGACCGGCCGAACGAGACGACCGTCGCGCACCACGCGCGCATCGTCGAGGCGCTCGCCACGGGCGACGGAGTCGGCGCCGAGGCGGCCATGCGTCAGCTGCTGACCGTCCACCTCGTGCCGGGCCCCCGCGAGCACTGACCGGGGAGAGCGTGCGCGGGGGCGCGAGGAGCGGGGAGTACGGCTCGGGTCGTGCGACGCGCCGGATCGGATTGAGCGGACTCCCCGGATGTCGCCGGAGCGCCCCCTGGTGTGCCGCAGGCACGTTTCGGTGGGCGCCATCCGGTGACTCGCCACTTGGAGGCCGGAGGGTATTCCGCCGAGCGGGTCTCTCTGGAAGGCTGGCCGGTGATCGCTGCGGGGTTCCCGCAGCGGGTCCGTTACGTCTCGGATCCGGCAGTCAGGTCCCGTAGGGGCTGGATCGCGCCCGCATCTGCCCGCATACGTCATTTTTTGACCGCTTACGGGGTGTGACTCGGGCCACGCAGATTGGGCGTAACGCTCCTCGGAACAGCGCGATGACCTAAGAGGTGACAGCCGAGGAGGGAATACGGCAGCCGTTCGTGGCGCTGTGTATCTCCCCGGCCCCCGCCCGCGACGTCGGCCCATCCCCAAGCCGGCGGTCGTCGGCTCCGGTCCACACAGGACGGGGCCGGAAGCCGTTTTCCAACGTTCCGAGAGGTTGTTCGTGTCGGCCAGCACATCCCGTACGCTCCCGCCGGAGATCGCCGAGTCCGTCTCTGTCATGGCGCTCATTGAGCGGGGAAAGGCTGATGGCCAGATCGCCGGCGACGACGTACGCCGTGCGTTCGAGGCCGACCAGATTCCGGCCACTCAGTGGAAGAACGTTCTGCGCAGCCTCAACCAGATCCTCGAGGAAGAGGGTGTGACGCTGATGGTCAGTGCCGCTGAGCCCAAGCGTCCCCGAAAGAGCGTCGCAGCCAAGAGTCCGGCCAAGCGCACCACCACCAAGACCGTCGCGGCCAAGACCGTCACCGCCAAGAAGGTCGCCACCGGCACCCCCGCGGCGGAGGCTCCCGCCGGGGCGTCGGCGGACGAGGCGCCGGTCAAGAAGGCCGCGGCCAAGAAGGCGACGACCAAGAAGGCCGCCGCCAAGAAGACGACCGCGAAGAAGACCGCGGCCAAGAAGACGGCCGCCAAGAAGGACGACGACCTTCTCGAGGACGAGGCGACCGAGGAGACCCCCGCCACCGGCAAGGCCGAGGGCGAGCCCGAGGCCGAGGGCCAGGGCTTCGTCCTGTCCGACGAGGACGAGGACGACGCGCCCGCGCAGCAGGTCGCGGCCGCCGGCGCCACCGCCGACCCGGTCAAGGACTACCTGAAGCAGATCGGCAAGGTCCCGCTGCTCAACGCCGAGCAGGAGGTCGAGCTCGCCAAGCGCATCGAGGCCGGCCTGTTCGCCGAGGACAAGCTGGCGAACGCCGACAAGCTGGCTCCGAAGCTCAAGCGCGAGCTCGAGATCATCGCCGAGGACGGCCGCCGCGCCAAGAACCACCTGCTGGAGGCCAACCTCCGCCTCGTGGTCTCCCTGGCCAAGCGCTACACCGGCCGCGGCATGCTCTTCCTGGACCTGATCCAGGAGGGCAACCTCGGTCTGATCCGCGCGGTCGAGAAGTTCGACTACACCAAGGGCTACAAGTTCTCCACGTACGCCACCTGGTGGATCCGTCAGGCGATCACCCGCGCCATGGCCGACCAGGCCCGCACCATCCGTATCCCGGTGCACATGGTCGAGGTCATCAACAAGCTCGCGCGCGTGCAGCGCCAGATGCTCCAGGACCTGGGCCGCGAGCCCACCCCGGAGGAGCTGGCCAAGGAACTCGACATGACCCCCGAGAAGGTCATCGAGGTCCAGAAGTACGGCCGCGAGCCCATCTCGCTGCACACCCCGCTGGGCGAGGACGGTGACAGCGAGTTCGGTGACCTCATCGAGGACTCCGAGGCCGTCGTCCCGGCCGACGCCGTCAGCTTCACGCTCCTCCAGGAGCAGCTGCACTCGGTCCTCGACACCCTGTCCGAGCGCGAGGCCGGCGTGGTCTCCATGCGCTTCGGTCTCACCGACGGTCAGCCGAAGACCCTCGACGAGATCGGCAAGGTGTACGGCGTGACGCGCGAGCGCATCCGCCAGATCGAGTCGAAGACCATGTCGAAGCTGCGCCACCCGTCGCGCTCGCAGGTCCTGCGCGACTACCTCGACTAGTCGACGGCTCCTGAAGGACCCTCAGAAGGCCCGGTACGCCCCCTCCGTGGGGAGTGCCGGGCCTTCGGCGTGTCCGCGACACCACGCGGACTCGCGGTGCGCGTGCCACCGAAGTGGATCACTCTGGGTGTGCTGTGAACAACCTGGAGTGAGGAGACCGTATGCGTCATGCCCGTGCGAGAGTGCTGACCACGTCCCTGGCCGTCCTGGCGGCGGTGGCCGTGTCGCCCCTGGCCTCGCCGTCGCGCGCGGCCGCCGACGACGGGGTCGTCGGCGGGCAGCAGGTCAGCGTGGGCGACAGCCCGTGGGCGGTGGCCCTGTCCAGTCGTGACCGGTTCGGAGGCAGCCGGTCGGGGCAGTTCTGCGGGGGCGTCGTCGTCGACCGGTCCACGGTGCTCACCGCGGCCCACTGTCTCGGGCCCGACGTGATCGGTGGGCCCGGAGGGACGGTCCGCGACCTCAAGGTGATCGCCGGCCGGGACGATCTCGAATCGACGGCGGGCGCGGAGATCCCCGTGCGCAGCATGTGGGTGAATCCCGACTACGACGAACGAACGAACGCGGGGGACGTGGCCGTCATCACACTGTCCACGGCACTGCCCGCGGGATACGTGATCCCCATGGCGGACGAGGGTGACCCCGCCTACCGCCCCGGTACGGGAGCGGCCGTCTACGGCTGGGGTGACACCACGGGCGCGGGTGACTACGCGCGCACGCTGCACGCGGCCCGTGTGCAGGTGCTCGCCGACAGTGCGTGCGAGAGGGCCTATCCGGGCGGTCCTGAGGGCACCTATCAGTCCGACTCGATGCTCTGCGCGGGCGTCCCCGAAGGCGGCAAGGACGCCTGCCAGGGGGACAGCGGCGGGCCACTGGTGGCCCAGGGCAAGCTGATCGGCCTGGTGTCCTGGGGGAGCGGCTGCGGGCGCCCGGAGAGCCCGGGCGTCTACACGCGCGTCTCGGACGCTCTGCGCGTGCTCGAGCAGCGCACCTCGAGGCTGCCCTCGGTGTCCGAGGGGGCGTGAAGGTGACGGTCCCGCGGGCCTGAGAGGGCGGTGGGACCGTACGGATACGAGGACGGGCGGCCATCCCTGGGGTGCAGGGAGGGCCGCCCGCTCACCGGCCTGATGACGCCGGAGCTGGCTCGTCGTGGGTGCGAGGCGTCAGCGTTCCTCGGTCTCGGCGCTTGCCGGAACGGCGGTGAGCCGCTCCGTCTCGTCCTGTATCTCAGCGGCGATCTTCTTGAGTTCCGGCTCGAACTTGCGACCGTGGTGGGCGCAGAAGAGCAGTTCACCACCGCTGAGGAGCACGACGCGCAGGTATGCCTGGGCGCCGCAACGGTCACAGCGGTCAGCGGCCGTCAGCGGGCTCGCGGGGGTCAGAACAGTAGTCACGTCGCCTCTTCTCTAGCTCGACGAGCTGTCGTACCAGGGTCAACATCCAACCAGGCCGAAAACGTTCCCGCTCGCGGCTTTTCCTCGAAAAATTTCTTCGAGGCCGGCTGTCTGTCGCCGGGTGGCGGCGAATGTGCCGTATTGCGTCTCTTACGTGTCTTACGGGTTCGCGCGTTCTGTCAGGTCGGTCCTCCCCGGCTGGGATGCCGGTTGTTCATGAGGACGTGCCCGGAGCCTAAATGGTTCATGCCTGGAAGGGAACGTGATGTGTGCTTCACTCCATCGAGGGATCGAACACTCATGCGAGCTTGGACTAGTCTTGGTCGAGGTGAGGGTGGCGGTACAACGGCTCTACCAGGCCTCGGTAGGCTCTGACGCGCGACCGACGCCGGCCCTTTACCCACAAGGGCCCCATCTGAAATTCAGCGAGGAGCGAACCGCGTGACCGCCGAGACGTCCGTGCCGTCCACAGCGCTGCTGACCGGAGCAGACCGTGACGGTTCCAACTACACCGCGCGGCACCTGCTGGTCCTCGAGGGGCTCGAAGCAGTCCGCAAGCGACCGGGCATGTACATCGGCTCGACCGACAGCCGCGGCCTCATGCACTGCCTCTGGGAGATCATCGACAACTCCGTCGACGAGGCCCTGGGCGGCTACTGCGACCACATCGAGGTGATCCTGCACGACGACGGCTCCGTCGAGGTGCGGGACAACGGCCGAGGCATCCCCGTGGATGTCGAGCCCAAAACCGGCCTCTCCGGAGTCGAGGTCGTCATGACGAAGCTCCACGCGGGCGGAAAGTTCGGCGGTGGCTCCTACGCGGCCTCCGGCGGCCTCCACGGCGTGGGCGCCTCGGTGGTGAACGCGCTGTCGGCGCGTCTCGACGTCGAGGTGGACCGCAACGGGCACACGCACGCCATCAGCTTCCGGCGCGGCGTCCCCGGAGCCTTCGCCAAGCCCGGCCCCGACGCGGCCTTCGACCCTTCGGCGCGCCTGACCAAGACCAAGAAGATCCCCAAGGCCCGCCTCGGCACCCGCATCCGCTACTGGGCGGACCGCCAGATCTTCCTCAAGGACGCCAAGCTCTCCCTGGAGACGCTGCACCAGCGCGCCCGCCAGACCGCGTTCCTCGTGCCCGGCCTGACCATCGTCGTCCGCGACGAGTTCGGCCTCGGGGACGGAGGCAGCAAGGGCGAGGAGTCCTTCCGCTTCGACGGCGGCATCAGCGAGTTCTGCGAGTACCTGGCGCAGGACAAGCCGGTCTGCGACGTCCTGCGCCTCACCGGACAGGGCACCTTCAAGGAGACCGTCCCGGTCCTGGACGACCACGGCCAGATGACACCGACCGAGGTCACCCGTGAGCTCGGCGTGGACATCGCGCTGCGCTGGGGCACGGGCTACGACACGACCCTCAGGTCGTTCGTGAACATCATCGCCACCCCCAAGGGCGGCACCCACGTGACGGGCTTCGAGCGCTCGCTCACCAAGACGATGAACGAGGTCCTGCGCAGCCAGAAGCTGCTGCGCGTCGCCGAGGACGACGTCGTCAAGGACGATGCCCTCGAAGGCCTCACCGCCGTCGTCACGGTGCGCCTCGCCGAGCCGCAGTTCGAGGGCCAGACCAAGGAGGTCCTCGGTACCTCCGCGGCCAACCGGATCGTCGCCAACGTGGTCGCCAAGGAGCTCAAGGCGTTCCTGACGTCCACCAAGCGTGACGCCAAGGCGCAGGCACGCGCCGTCATGGAGAAGGCCGTCGCGGCGGCCCGCACCCGCATCGCGGCCCGCCAGCACAAGGACGCGCAGCGCCGCAAGACGGCCCTGGAGTCCTCGTCGCTTCCCGCGAAGCTTGCCGACTGCCGCAGCGACGACGTGGAGCGCAGCGAGCTCTTCATCGTCGAGGGCGACTCCGCGCTCGGCACCGCCAAGCTCGCGCGGAACTCGGAGTTCCAGGCGCTCCTGCCGATCCGCGGCAAGATCCTCAACGTCCAGAAGTCGTCCGTCTCGGACATGCTGAAGAACGTCGAGTGCGGTGCGATCATCCAGGTGATAGGAGCTGGCTCCGGGCGCACCTTCGACATCGACGCGGCGCGCTACGGAAAGATCATCCTGCTCGTCGACGCCGACGTCGACGGCGCGCACATCCGCTGCCTCCTCCTGACGCTGTTCCAGCGCTACATGCGGCCGATGGTCGAGGCGGGCCGGGTCTTCGCCGCGGTGCCCCCGCTGCACCGCATCGAGCTGGTCCAGCCCAAGAAGGGCCAGGACAAGTACGTGTACACGTACTCCGACCGCGAGCTGCGCGAGACGCTGCTCGAGTTCCAGCGCAAGAACGTGCGGTACAAGGACTCGATCCAGCGGTACAAGGGTCTGGGCGAGATGGACGCCGACCAGCTGGCCGAGACCACGATGGACCCCCGCCACCGCACCCTGCGCCGGATCAACATCGGCGAGCTGGACGCCGCTGAGCAGGTGTTCGACCTGCTCATGGGCAACGATGTGGCACCGCGCAAGGAGTTCATCAGCAGCTCCGCCGCGACGCTCGACCGCTCGCGCATCGACGCGTAGCAACCGACGCGCAGTGACGACCTGGCCGGTGACGGCCGGCCGCGCCTCCGGGCGCACCGCCGGCCGCCACCGGCCAGACGCGTTCCCCGGTGGCTCCACCCACGGGTGGAGCCGCTTGATCCACCCGGGATCCACCCCGGCTCCGATCTCCTGACCTGCCGGTTTCCGTAGTGTCGACGGCGTTGAACCACTCCGCTCCGACCGATTCACGGAGGCCGTCATGTCCGGTCCCACCGAAGTCCTGGTGATCGTCGCCGTCGTCGCCCTGGTCGTCGTGCGCCAGTTCAGGACCGAGCGCCTGTCGATGGACCGCAAGTGGTGGCTGCTGCCCGTGGCCCTCGGATTCTTCGCGCTCCGCGACGGTAAGGTCGCCGACCCGCACCACATGACGGGCTCCGTGATCCTGCTCGTCGTCGAACTGCTGGTGAGCGTCGGTATTGGGATCGGCTGGGCGTTCACCACACGGCTGTGGGCCGACGAGCACGGGGACGTCTGGACGAAGGGTACGGTCGCCACGGCCGGAGCCTGGGCCGGCGGGGTCGCCGCCCGGGTCGCCGTCGCCGGCATCGGCCTCGCGATGGGCGTCCACCTCGGCAGTGACGCGTTCATGCTCGGCTTCGCCGTCTCACTGCTGGCCCGGTCCGGGGTCCTGATGTGGCGGGCCGGCGCCCTGGAGTCGGCGTACGTTGGTGCTGTCCCGCAGCCGGCCTGGGAGGACCGCAGGTGAGTCAGCGAGACGTGATGGCGTGGCCCTCGCGGGAGGCGCTCTCCCGCGAGGGGAAGACCCGCGCACGGTGGATGCTGTCCTGGCTGGTCAGGGTGGTCGTGATCACCGTCCTGCTGTGGACGGCGATCACGCAGCGCGACGTCCCCGGCTGGGCCGTTGCGGCGGCTCCCGTGGGTCTGGTGATCGCGTCCGTTGCGGCGTGGGGCTTCTTCCGGACCACGCTAGAACACCGGCTGTGGCCTTCCCTCGGCATCCTCGCCGTTCTGTTCGTACTCGCCGGGCTGGCCCAGACGATCGGCTTCCTGGCGCCGGCCGTGGTCCTCTGGTGCGGTTGCGCCGTCACCGCGCTGGAGCGACTGCCGTTGATCGCCGCCGTGCCCGTCACGGGTGTCGCGCTCGCCGCGTTCGCGCTCACCAACGACGACTCATGGATCTCCACGACCGCCGTCGCCGTGGGCCTGTGCCTGTCCGGATACGTGCTGCGGCTGGACGCCGAGGCCCGGGGCAGCGCCCAGAGGCTCCTGGTCCAGGAGCGAGCGGCGCGGAAGGCGGAGGCCGAGTCCGCCGCGCTCGCCGAGAGATCCCGCATCGCCCGCGAGATCCACGACGTGCTCGCGCACAGTCTCTCGGCACAGCTCGTGCACCTGGAAGCGGCCCGGATCCTCATCGAGCGCGGGGCCGACCGGGACCAGATCCTCGAGCGGGTGGTGGCCGCCCGCGGCATGGCCAGGGACGGCCTCGACGAGACCCGCCAGGCTCTCTCGGCGCTGCGCGGAGACCTGACGCCGCTCGAGGACTTCCTGCGGGAACTGGTCGCTTCCTCGGGCGGTGCCACGCTCACGGTGCAGGGCGAGCGCAGACCTCTCTCCGCCGAGGCCTCGCAGGCGGTCCGCAGAGTCGCACAGGAAGCGCTGACGAACGTACGCAAGCACGCCCCAGGGGCGAAGGCCGCACTGCGGCTGGAGTACCTGCCCGAGGAAGTGGCCCTGGAAATACGGGATTCGGGTGCATCGGGGCCGCAGGGCGAGCTCACTGTCAGTGGCGCCGGTTACGGTCTGTTGGGGATGAGGGAGCGTGCCGAGCTGCTGGGCGGCTCGTTGGAGGCGGGGCCGTGCGAGGAGGGTTTCGTGGTCAGTTTGAAGGTTCCCGTATGAGCGGGAGTGCGGCGGGGGAACGCACGGGCAGGCCGCCGGCCCGTGTGGTGGTGGTCGACGACCAGACGGTGGTGCGCGAAGGGATCGTGATGCTCCTGGGGCTGCTGCCCGGGATCGAGGTCGTCGGATCCGGGGGCGACGGCGAGGAGGCGGTCGCTCTCGTCGCGGAGCTGGCGCCGGACGTCGTCCTGATGGACCTGCGTATGCCGCGCTGCGACGGGGCGGAGGCGACCAGACGCATCCGGGAGCAGTATCCGGCCACGCAGGTCGTCGTCCTGACCACGTACGCCGACGACGAGTCGCTCTTTCCCGCGCTGAGGGCCGGGGCCCGCGGCTACCTGACCAAGGACGCCGGCGGTGACGAGATCGTGCGGGCGGTCGAGGACGTGCTGTCGGGGGACGCGGGGCTCGCGCCGAAGATCCAGCGGAGACTCCTGGAGCGGCTCTCCCAGGCGGAGACCGCCGCTCCGGGACCCAAGGAGCCCCCGGACGGGATCACGGCGCGGGAGGCCGAGGTCCTGGTGCTGATCGCCGACGGACTGAGCAATCAGGAGATCGCCAAGGCGCTGCACGTCTCGACGGCGACGGTGAAGACGCACATCAACAACCTGTTCGCGAAGGCCGGCCTCAAGGACCGGGCGCAGGCGGTGCGTTACGCCTATCAACACGGTCTGGCGCGGCCACCGGGCACTTCAATCCCCTGAGCCGTCACCTAATGGGGTGAAGGGCATGCGAGAAGAGTCCGGGATCTTCCCGATCTGTCCATCCTTGGGTCCGCGGCCGACGTGGCCGCGGACAAGGAGAGTTCGGTGGAGAAGCACGACGGGCGCGAGACGGCGCAGCCCCGGGCCGGTGATCGAGGTGGCATCGGTGACCCGTGGCAGGACGCGCTGGCCTCGGGGTGGGGCGAGTTGGACGGTACGGGTGCGCCGGCGCCGACCGTGCCCGCCCAGCCCGTGCCAGGGGAGCGCAGCGCGGCGGGGATCTATCTGGAGGTCCAGCGCAGCGCCGCGTTCCAGGAAGTACGCGCGCGCTACCGGAGGTTCGCGTTCCCGGCGGCCGCGGTCTTCTTCGTCTGGTACCTCGCCTACGTCGTCGCCGCCACGACCGCGCACGACCTGATGGCCCAGCCGGTCGCCGGCTCTGTGAACGTGGCGATGGTCGCCGGGCTCGGACAGTTCGCCAGCACGTTCCTGCTGACGTGGCTGTACGCCCGCCACGCGCGCCTGCGCCGCGACCGAGCCGCGCTCGAACTGCGCTGGGACACGCAGGAGATGACCCGGGGCATCGACACCGCCTCCCGCACGAAGGATTCCTCGCACAACCAGACGAACGGCGCGGGGCGCGTCAACGGAACGGCGCGCAGCGAAGGCGGGCAGTGGTGACCGGAACGCATCAGACTCTGGCGCTGGTTCTCTTCAGCGCTTTCGTGGCGGTCACCCTCGGCATCACCACCTGGGTGAGCCGCAACCGCCACGGTTCGGCAGAGGAGTTCTACGCGGGCGGGCGTCTGTTCTCGCCGATGGAGAACGGTTTTGCCATCTCGGGCGACTACATGTCCGCGGCCTCCTTCCTCGGCATCTCCGGACTCATCGCCCTCTACGGGTACGACGGATTGCTCTACTCCGTCGGCTTCCTCGTCGCCTGGCTCGTCGTCCTCTTCCTGGTCGCCGAACTGGTCCGCAACTGCGGGCGGTTCACCCTCGCCGACGTCGTGGCGGCCAGGATGCGCGAACGCCCCGTACGGATCGCGGCCGGAACGTCCTCCGTCGTCGTGTCGGTGCTCTACCTGGTGGCGCAGATGGTGGGCGCGGGCAGCCTCATGGCGCTCCTGCTGGGCGGCACGAGCGGCGCCGCCCAGTCCTGGACCGTCGTCGGCGTCGGCGCGCTCATGGTGATCTACGTGTCGTTGGGAGGGATGCGGGCCACGACGTGGATCCAGATCGTCAAGGCCGTCCTCCTCATGGCCGGCGCGATCGCCCTCACCGTCCTCGTCCTCGCCCGCTTCCACGGCGACTTCAACGCGCTGCTGCGGGCCGCTTCCGACCGCAGCGGGCAAGGGGCGGACTTCCTGGCGCCCGGGCTGCGCTACGGGGGGAGCTGGACCTCCCGCTTCGACTTCATCAGCCTGGGCCTCGCGCTCGTGCTCGGCACGGCCGGCCTCCCGCACATCCTGTCGCGCTTCTACACCGTGCCGACCGCACGGGCGGCCCGCCGTTCCGTCGTCTGGTCGATCGGCCTCATCGGCAGCTTCTACCTCATGACGATCGTGCTCGGCTTCGGTGCCGCGGCCATCGTCGGCTCGGACGCCGTACGCGCCTCGAACGCGGCGGGGAACACGGCGGTTCCGCTGCTCGCCCTCGACCTGGGCGGCGGCGCGGCGTCCACGGGAGGCACGGTCCTGTTCGCGATCGTCGCGGCGGTCGCCTTCGCGACCATCCTCGCCGTCGTCGCCGGGATCACCCTCGCCTCCTCCGCCTCCGTCGCGCACGACCTGTACGCCTCCCTGAGACGCCGCAACCGTCCGGGCAAGCACTCCGGCAAGCAGTACAGCGAGGTCGCCGTGGCGCGCGTCGCGGCGGCCGGGATCGGCGTGCTCGCCATCGCGCTGGGGCTGCTGGCGCGGGACCTGAACGTCGCGTTCCTGGTGGGCCTGGCCTTCGCGGTCGCCGCGTCCGCCAATCTCCCCGTGCTGCTCTACTCGCTGTTCTGGCGGAACTTCACCACGCGCGGCGCCGTGTGGTCCGTGTACGGCGGTCTGATCCCGGCACTCGTCCTCGTCGTGCTCTCCCCGGTCGTCTCCGGTGGCCCGACCTCCCTCATCCCCGGCGTCGACTTCCACCTCTTCCCGCTGGAGAACCCGGGCCTCGTCTCCATCCCGCTGGGCTTCCTGGCGGGCTGGGTGGGCACCGTGACGTCGACCGAGCCCCCGGACGAGGCCAAGCACGCCGAGACGGAGGTGCGCGCGCTCACCGGCGCGGGAGCCGTCTGACCGCGACCGAGGACACGGCAGCCGTCACCGTCACGGGCCGCCCCGTCGCCGGTAGGACCGCGACGGGGACGGCTCAGTGGCTGGCCGCCCACGCGTAGCGGTGCTCGGGCCGGCCCGTGTCGCCGTACCGGAGGCTCAGCCGCACCCGACCGGTCCGCTCGAGCAGCTTCAGGTAGCGCTGCGCGGTCTGGCGGCTGATGCCGGTCCGGTCGGCGAGCTCCTGGGCCGACAGCGGGCCGTCGGCGCTCATCATGGCCTTGCGGACCAGATCGGCCGTCGTGGGGGAGTGGCCCTTCGGCAGCTCCGGTGCGGGCGTGGCGGACAGGGCGCCGAAGATCCGGTCGACCTCCGCCTGCTCGGCCTCACCGCCCCCGTCCAGGGTGCGCCGCAGCTCCGCGTACGCCTCCAGCTTGCCGCGCAGCCCGGCGAACGAGAACGGCTTCACCAGGTACTGCAGTGCGCCGTGCCGCATCGCCGCCTGCACCGTCGCCACGTCGCGCGCCGCGGTCACCATGATCACGTCGATGTGATGGCCCCGCTCGCGCAGCGCGCGGGCGACCGCGAGTCCCGTGTCGTCCGGCAGGTAGTGATCGAGCAGGACGAGGTCGACGTCCAGCTCCTCGACGGCCGCGAGAGCCTCGGCGGCGCTGTACGCCTTGCCCACCACCTGGAAGCCGGGCACCTTCGCCACGTAGGCGGCGTTGACGTCCGCCACGCGCGCGTCGTCGTCCACGACCAGGACGTCGATCATCAGACCTCCTCGGTCTCGTGCGCACCGGCATCCTGCGGCTCGGTCCGCAGCGTCAGGGAATCGGTGAACGCCTCCGGCAGCACGACCACGAACTCGGCGCCTCCGGACGCCGCGTCCGTCACCGTGGCGGTGCCTCCCTGGCGCTCGGCGAGCCGGCGCACCAGCGCGAGTCCGATGCCCCGCTTGCCGTGCGAGGGCGGCTCCTTGGTGGACCAGCCCTCCATGAAGACCGACTCCCGGCGGTCCGCGGGGACGCCCGGCCCGGTGTCCCGCACCGTGAGGACGGCGGTGCGGCCCTCGGCCCGCAGCACGACCTCCACGCGCGCGTGGCGCGTGGAACCGGCCGTGGCGTCCAGGGCGTTGTCCACCAGGTTCCCCACGATCGTGACCAGCCCGCGCGGGTCGACGAGACGGTCGGGCAGCGCGGTGTCGGAGGAGACGCCCAGTGCGACGCCCCGCTCGGCGGCGACGGTCGCCTTGCCCACCAGGAGGGCGGCGAGCAGCGGGTCCTTGATCTTCTCGGTGATCTGTTCCGCGGTCACCCGATGAGCGCCGGCCACCTCACCGACGAACTCGGCGGCCTCCTCGTACATCTCCAGTTCCAGGAGCCCGAGCAGGGTGTGCATGTGGTTGGCGTGCTCGTGGTCCTGGGCACGCAACGCGTCGATCAGACCACGGGTGGAGTCCAGCTCCCGGCCCAGCTGCTCCAGCTCCGTACGGTCGCGCAGGGTGGCCACGGCGCCGCCGTCGTCGGTGGGCATGCGGTTGGCGATCAGGACGCGAGGGCCGCGCACGGTGAGCAGGTCGGTACCGGTGACGTGTCCCGCGAGCACGTCCGTCGTACGGCCGGGGCCGAGCGCCGCCTCCAGGGGCAGGCCGATCGCCGCGCCGTCGACGGCGAGAAGCCGCTGCGCCTCGTCGTTCAGCAGCCGGATCCGCCCGCTGCGGTCGAGGGCGACGACGCCTTCCCGGATGCCGTGCAGCATCGCCTCGCGTTCGGCGAGCAGGGCCGCGATGTCGGAGAACGCCAGGTCACGGGTCTGCCGCTGGACCCGGCGCGAGATCAGGTACGCGGCGAGCGCACCCACCGCGAGTGCGCCGCCCGCGTAGGCGAACAGGCCGGGGATCGCGTGGATCAGTCGGGCGCGGACGCTGTCGTACTCGATGCCGACGGACACCGCGCCCACGATGGCCCCGTCAGCGTTCCTGAGGGGCACTTTGCCGCGCGCGGAGCGGCCGAGGGTACCGTCGTCGATCTCCATGACGTCCCGGCCCGCCAGAGCGTCGCTGGGGTCCGTAGAGACGACCTTCCCGATCCGCGAGCGGTCGGTGTGCGACCAGCGCACCCCGTGCATGTTCATGATCACGACGTACTCGGCGCCGCTCGCCCGGCGGATCCGCTCCGCCTCGGCCTGCACGGGGCCGTCCGCCGTCGGCAGCGACGTCCGCAGGTCCTCCGCGATGCGCGGCTGCGCGGCGGTCGTCTGCGCGATGGCGAGCGCGCGCCGCATCGCCTGGTCGTCGAGCTGGTCGCTCAACGGCGCCAGGAACAGCCCGGTGGCCAGCACCGCGACCCCGGCCGCGATCGCCACCTGCATCAGGAGCACCTGCGCGAAGACGCGCCGGGGCAGTCCGAAGCGCAGACGGCGGGCGGGGGAGGCGGTGCTCATGGTTACGAACGGTACGGGCCGTTCCGCCGGAGTCCGTAGTGCTTGTGGCGCGGATCTCGTGGACAGAGCGCTGCCGCTCCGGCCTGTGACGGACTCCCTACGCAGAGGGGTGATGCCAGTCCTGGGATGCGGGGAGCTCGCGTACGGCCGTCACGTCCATGCGAGCAGGTGAGCCGAGGGCGGCCCCGCAGCTCTCGGGGCGCGGCGGCAGCGATGCGCCCTGGACCACCGTGACGAGCCATTGGCGCCCGTCCGTGTGCGCGACGGTCACCTGCCAGAGCGGTACGTCGTCTGCGTCTGCGCTGTGCTCCGCGCCGAGGACGTCGAGGACGCCCGCGCGGTGCTCCGCGATCGTGCGGCGCACCGCGAGCTCGGCCGCCTGGCCCGGGCGGTCCCAGGCGGAACCGCCACGGCAGCCGTCGACGAGGATCCGGTCCGCGCGGACGGCCTCCAGGATCTCCTTGACGCCCGCCGGTGTGGCACGCCCGTAGGCGTAACCGTGCGGCAGCACCAGGAGCGTGGGCGAGAAGCGGTGGCCCCCGAGGTGGGTCACCTCCCAGAGGCCTTCCTCGCCGGTGGCGGCCAGTTCGGAGGCGAGCGGCCGGCCCAGAAGGGCGCAGCAGCGGTCACGCTTGCCGTTCGTGCAGACCAGGGCGAGAGGCGCGCCGAGGTGCGGTTCTCCGAAGCCGCCGTGGTCACCCGCGCCCAGGGTGGGGAAGTCGAGTGCGAGCAGCTCCTCCGGGGAGTCGACCGTGGCGCTGCGCAGCCAGGCGTTTCCGGGACCTGTGTGGGCGAGGAAGACCTGGTGGCGGGTGGGGGCGTGGCAGTCCGCGTGGCGGCCCGGGCGACGGATCAGGGCGACGCGTACGCCGGTGCCCGCGGCCGCCGATTCCAGGGCCCGGCCCACGGCGGGGTCGAGGTGGCTCGAGGTCAGGGCCTTGGCGCCCCACGGGCCGGGCTGCTCGATCAGCAGCCAGGTCCGCGCGGTGGCCGCGGTCCCCGCGAGAGGTTCGTCAAGATCCCGCGAGGCGGTCGCGCACGTACTCACGTAGTGGAGCCTAACCTGACCTGCGGATCAGCCCCCGCCCGGAGGTCATGGCAGCGGCTGAGGCGGTCGCACGCCTACGTAGTGGCCTGTCGGCCGCATACGGAGAGGGCGCTCCCCGTACTCCTCCAGGGCGTGCGCGATCCAGCCGGCGGTGCGTGCGACGGCGAAGATCGTCTCGCCGGCCTCCGCGGGCATGCCGAACGACGTGGTCAACACCGCGAGGGCCAGATCCACATTCGCGTGCAGATCGGTGTGCCGGGCGGTGGTCGCCACCACGTCGCGTGCCGCGGCGAGGGCGGGTTCGGCAGCGGGCAGCCCTTCGAGCGCGGTGAACAGGGCCTGGGCGCGCGGGTCCTCGCCCTTGTAGAGGCGGTGCCCGAGGCCGGGGACGGGCCGCCCCGCCCGGAGTTCGTCCGCCACCACCGGCCCCGCGCTGCCGCGGTCCAGGACATCGAGGAGGAGGCGGTGCGCCAGACCGCTCGCGGCTCCGTGCAGGGGGCCCTCCAGGACGCCCAGGCCCGCCGAGACGGCCGCGTAGGCGTGGGCGCGGGCCGAGGCGGCCACACGGACGGCGAGCGTGGAGGCGGCCAGATCGTGGTCGACGAGCAGGCCGAGTGCCGTGTCCAGGACGCGAAGTGACACCTCGTCGGGATGCCGGTGGGAGAGACGCCCCCACAGGCGCTGCGCGATGGGGTCGCCGTCGGCGTAGGTGGCGTTCCGGAGGGGGAGGGTGGCCGCCAGCGTCGGGATGAGGGAACGGGCGGCGCCGAGGACGGAGTCCTCGGAGAGGTCGTAGCGCAGCGGGTCGGCGGTGGCGGCCGCGACCGCCGCGACCCTCAGCCGGTCCACCGTGCTGCTGTGCTCGGGCAGGGCGTCGGCCGCTCGGCGGGCCGCCGACAGGGCCTCCTTGGGTGCGGAGAAGCGCGCGCCGGGGCGGAGTGCGCCGGTCCACAGCCACTCCGCGACCTCCTCGAAGGAGTGATGCGCGACGAGCTCGGTCGCGTCGACCCCCCGGAAGAAGTACCTGTCCTGCTCGATGAGGGTGAGGCTGGTGCGCACCGACAGGTCGGATCCGGTCGAACTTGGCGCGCTTTCCCGCTTGTTGCGACGGGCGAGCGCGTCCACCTCCGACGCGTCGAACGTGCTGCCGCGGCGCCCCTGTCCGCGGCGGCTCGTGAGCTGGCCGCGGCTCACGTAGGCGTAGACCGTCTCGGGCTTCACGCCCAGTCGTTCGGCGGTCTCGCGGGTGGTCAGTCGGCGGGCCTCCTGGGCCGCTGCCGGTTCTTGATCCCTCATGCGCGTCACCGTACCCATCGACTGAATGTTGATTCAATCAATATTGACAGAGATCGAGTCAAGAGTGGACAGTCGAATCAAGTTCAGGGAGGAAACATGCCGATCAACGGGACCACGTCCACCCCCGTCATCGACGTACCGCGCGGCCTCGCCGGCGTCGTCGTCACCGACACCGCGCTCGGTGACGTCAGGGGACGTGAGGGCTTCTACCACTACCGCCAGTACTCCGCGGTCGAGCTCGCGCAGACCCGCAGCTTCGAGGATGTCTGGCACCTGATGATCCACGGGGAGCTGCCGGACAAGGCGCAGGCGGAGGCCTTCGCCCGCCGCACCGCGGAGCTGCGCCGGCTGCCGGACGAGGTGCGGGCCGTGCTGCCCGCCGTGGCCCGGGCCGGAGCGCTCTCGGGGCCGCTCGCGGGCCTGCGGACCGCGCTGTCGCTGTTCGGGGCCGCACGGGGATTCCGGCCTGTCTACGACATCGACGCCGAGCGGCGCACGGAGGACACCCTGGCGGCCGCCGCGGTCGTGCCCACCATGCTCACGGCGCTGCACCGGCTCGGTGAGGGGCTCGAGCCCGTCGAGCCGCGTGAGGACCTCTCGTACGCGGCCAACTACCTCTACATGATGACGGGTTCGGAGCCGGAACCCGCACGCGCCCGTGCCGTGGAGCAATACCTGATCTCAACCATTGATCACGGATTCAATGCGTCAACCTTCACGGGGCGCGTCATCGCGTCGACCGGAGCGGATGTCGCGGCGTGTCTCGTGGGTGCCGTCGGCGCGCTGTCCGGACCGCTGCACGGCGGGGCACCGAGCCGCGCGCTCGACACCCTGGACGCCATTGGCACTCCCGACCGCATCGACCCCTGGATCCGCGAGCGGGTCCTCGCGGGCGACCGGATCATGGGCTTCGGCCACCCCGTCTACCGCACGGAGGACCCGCGCTCGCGCATGCTGCGCGGCATCGCGGAGGGGTTCGGCGGCCCGCTGGTGGAGTTCGCCGTGGAGGTCGAGCAGCACGTCGAAGCGATCCTGGCCGAACTGAAGCCGGGCCGGGAGCTGCACACCAACGTGGAGTTCTACGCGGGCGTGGTCATGGAGTTGTGCGGCCTGCCGCGCACGATGTTCACGCCGACCTTCGCGGCGGCGCGGGTCGTCGGATGGAGCGCCAACATCCTCGAACAGGCTCAGGACTCGAAGATCATCCGGCCGGCTGCCCGGTACGTGGGCGCGGAGCCGCCGGTGGCGGTGCCGACGCTCGACTGATCCGGCCCCAGGGAGGGGTGGGCCGGGCGCGGTCAGACGTCGGGGATGTCCTTCTTGGCGCGCAGGATGGTCTCCCGGCTCACGATCACGATCCGCTCGTACGCGGCGACCCCCGCGTCCGCCGGCAGCTCACCCCTGAGGTCTTCGGTCGCCTCTGTGCCGATCACGGCGAAGTTCCCGTCGCTCAGCTCGAAGACGTCCGGGCACGTGGCCCCGGACGTGCTTCCGCGTTCACGTGGAGAGGCCCCGATGCGGCGTACGATCTTCAAGTGAACCGGTTCTTTCTGGGCGTGCCGGGGTGAGGGGCTTTCCGGGCGTGCGGGCAGGCGGCGCCCGCACGGGGGAAATCCGCCGGGGCCCAATGTGACGTGAGACTACCGCTGATGCGTCGTGGATTCCGGCAAGTTCCTTGATTCCTTCACCAGTTCGGCGTATGGGCTGACCCGTACGTGGGTAAGCCCGGCTCTCCGATGTGACGGACGGTCACTCGGACGGCGCCTCTCCGACCACCCACCACTCCTCGGTGTCGGAGGCCGCCTCGATCTCCTGGAACAGGGCTTCCGCCATACGCCCCACCTCCGCCTCGCTGGACGCGGGATCCAGTGAGGCGCGATGGGGACGGGTCACTTCCCAGTACTCCCTGATGTGCTCGCTCTGGAAGAGCTCGCGGAGCGCGCTGAACAGGGCCCGCTGGTCGAGCAGGCCCGCCTCGTACTTGTGGAACGCGTTGATGTACCAGAGGTTGGCGTACATGTACTGACGCCGCTTCTGCGGGGTGAGTCCGTCGACCCCGTAGTTGTCGATCACCACCGCCAGCTCCGGGTCGTCGATCGCCTTGCTCAGGAGCTCCCAGTGCATGCGTTGCTGGTGTGCGCGGGCCTGGCGTCGGCGTTCTTCGGAGGCCGTTTTCGGGCCTGGGCCGAAGCGCTGCCACAGATGAGTCGCGGCGCACCCGGCCAGGGCGCCGACGACCGCGGCTGTCACGTTCCGGCTTGCCCAGTGACTCTTTGTGACCATGTCAACCCCCGATTCAGGCGACCGTGCGCCGGTCGTCGGTGAAGGGTCGACGGATGCGGGGACCGGCGAGCGGTGGGCGGCGCGCTTGCCGTCTCCCGGAGCGCCGAGCGGCTCTGGTCGGCTGGGAGGCGGAGAGGAGGCGCGCGGGGATGCTCAGGGAACGAAAACCGGCGCCATGTCCAACGTGTGCCCAAAGAGCGGCGTTAGCAATCGTTCACTTCGTGGGCTTTCTACGCGCTCGTATTCTGGGGCGGCAGTCATCCTTCGTACGAGAGCCGCCCCGTGAGAGAGGTCGCGTTGAGCAAGGCCAGCCCGCAGCAGATCCCCGTCGTCGTCCTCGCGGGCTTCCTCGGCTCGGGGAAGACCACGTTGCTCAATTACCTGCTGCACCACAGCGGGGGCACCCGCATCGGAGCGATCGTCAACGACTTCGGGTCGATCGAGATCGACGCGATGGCCGTCGCTGGGCAACTGGGGGACTCCACCGTCTCGCTCGGCAACGGTTGTCTGTGCTGTGCCGTGGATGCCGGTGAACTTGACGTCTATCTCGACAAGTTGACTCGTCCGGTCAATGACCTGCATGCCATCGACGTCATCGTCATCGAGGCGAGCGGGATCGCGGAGCCGCAGGAGCTCGTCCGGATGGTCCTCGCCAGCGAGAATCCGCGGGTCGTCTACGGCGGCCTGGTGGAGGTCGTCGACGCCGCCGAGTTCGACGCCACACGGGAGAAGCACCCCGAAGTGGAGCGTCATCTGGCGCTCGCCGATCTCGTCGTCGTGAACAAGGCCGACCGTGTGGAGGACGGCGAGCGGCAGCGCGTCCTGGACGCCGTCCGGGACGCGGCCGAGCGTGCCGCCGTCGTGACCGCCTCCTATGCGCGGATCGACCCGGACCTGCTCTTCGACAGCCGGCCGTCGACGGAGCGGATCGGACAGCTCTCTTTCGACGACCTGCACCGCGAGGACCTCCACCGCGAGGACCTCCACCGCGAGGACCTGCACCGCGAGGATCAGCACCGCGACGACCAGCACCGCGATGGTCTTCGCCCAGGCGCGGACCACAGAGGGCATCTGCACGCCGCCTACGACAGCGTCGCCTTCACCTCCGACGTGCCGATGGACCCGCGCCGGCTGATGGCCTTCCTCGACGGCCGGGCCGAAGGGCTCTACCGCATCAAGGGATATGTCGACTTCGGCACGGGCGACCCGCGCAACAGGTACGCCGTGCACGCCGTCGGGCGCTTCCTGCGCTTCTACCCGGAGCCGTGGCCCGCGGGGGAGCGGCGGCTGACGCAGCTCGTCCTCATCGGATCCGGGATCGACGCCGAGGCCCTCCACGACGAGCTCGCAGCGTGCGCGAGCGAGAGCGGCAGTGGGAGCGAGCGCGGGAGTGGGAGCGAGCAGAGCGACGCCCCGCACCCCGCGGACGAGCGCGGCATGTGGGGCGTCCTGCGCTACGTCCAGGACAAGGGCGACCCCGCCCCGGACGCAGCGGACTACGACACAGCGGAGATCTAGACCGGGCCCGCCACGACCGAGACCGTCTTCGGGAGCGAGACCCCCGAGCCGTCACGGCGCGGGTCCATCTCCGGCAGTTCGGCGGGCGTGCCGTTCTTCTGCGCCGCACGCGCGGGCACCGGGCCCGCCCAGGCCAGGCTCAGACAGTCCTCGCCCTTCAGGAAGCGCTGACAGCGCACACCGCCCGTGGCGCGGCCCTTCCTCGGGTACTGGTCGAACGGTGTGAGCTTAGCCGTCGTCTGTACCGAGTCGTCCAGCGTGCCGCGCGAGCCCGCCACGGTGAACACCACGGCGTCGGCCGCCGGGTCGACCGCCGTGAAGGAGATGACCTTCGCTCCGGTCGCCAGCTTGATGCCCGCCATACCGCCCGCGGGCCGGCCCTGAGGCCGGACGATCGACGCCTGGAAGCGCAGCAACTGGGCGTCGTCCGTGACGAAGACCAGGTCCTCCTCGCCCGTGTGCAGCTCGACCGCGCCCACGATGCGGTCGCCGTCCTTCAGCGTGATGACTTCCAGCTCTTCCTTGTTGGACGGGTAGTCCGGCACCACACGCTTCACGACGCCCTGCTCCGTGCCGATCGCGAGCCCCGGCGAGGACTCGTCGAGCGTCGTGAGACACACGACCTGCTCGTCGGCCTCCAGGGAGGACAGGAACTCGGAGATCGCCGCGCCGCCCGACAGGTTCGGCGCGGTGGCCGTCGGCGGGAGCTGGGGCAGGTCGATCACGTTCAGTCGCAGCAGACGGCCTGTCGACGTCACGGCGCCGATCTCACCGCGCGCCGTCGCGGGCACCGCCGAGACGATCACGTCGTGCTTGACGCGCTTGCCGTCGTCGTCCGCCGCGAAGGGCTCGTCCGACGCCGTGCGGGCCAGCAGGCCCGTCGAGGACAGCAGCACGCGGCACGGGTCGTCGGCGACCTGCAGCGGCACCGCGGCCACCGCGGTCCCGGCGGACTCCAGGAGCACCGTGCGCCGGTCGGTGCCGAACTTCTTCGCCACCGCCGCCAGTTCGGCCGAGACCAGCTTGCGCAGCTCAGTGTCGGAATCCAGGATGCCGGTCAGCTCGTCGATCTCGCCGTTGAGCTTGTCGCGCTCCGCCTCGAGCTCGATGCGGTCGAACTTGGTGAGCCGGCGCAGCGGCGTGTCGAGGATGTACTGCGTCTGGATCTCGGTCAGCGAGAAGCGCTCGATCAGGCGCTCCTTGGCCTGCGCGCTGTTCTCGCTGGAGCGGATCAGACGGATGACCTCGTCGATGTCCAGAAGGGCGACGAGGAGACCCTCCACCAGGTGGAGACGGTCCTGCTTCTTGCTGCGGCGGAACTCGCTGCGGCGGCGGACCACGTCGAAGCGGTGGTCCAGATAGACCTCGAGGAGCTCCTTGAGGCCGAGCGTGAGCGGCTGGCCGTCGACCAGCGCCACATTGTTGATACCGAAGGACTCCTCCATCGGCGTCAGCTTGTAGAGCTGCTCCAGGACGGCCTCGGGCACGAAGCCGTTCTTGATCTCGATGACCAGGCGCAGGCCGTGCTCGCGGTCCGTGAGGTCCTTGACGTCGGCGATGCCCTGGAGCTTCTTCGAGCTGACCAGTTCCTTGATCTTCGCGATGACCTTCTCGGGGCCCACCGCGAAGGGCAGCTCGGTGACGATCAGCCCCTTGCGGCGGGCCGTCACCGCCTCCACCGACACGGTCGCGCGGATCTTGAAGGTGCCGCGGCCCGACTCGTACGCGTCCCTGATGCCGGACAGGCCGACGACCTTGCCGCCCGTCGGCAGGTCCGGGCCGGGGACGAACCTCATGAGCGTGTCGAGGTCGGCGCCCGGGTGCTTGATCAAGTGGCGCGCGGCGGCGATCACTTCGCCCAGGTTGTGCGGCGGCATGTTCGTCGCCATGCCGACCGCGATGCCGGACGTGCCGTTCACCAGCAGGTTCGGGTACGCCGCCGGGAGGACGACGGGCTCCTGCTCCTGGCCGTCATAGTTCGGCGTGAAGTCGACCGTGTTCTCTTCGATGGACTCGGTCATCAGCGACGCGGCCGGGTCCATGCGGCACTCCGTGTACCGCATCGCCGCCGGACGGTCGTCGTTGCCGAGCGAGCCGAAGTTCCCGTGACCGTCGACCAGGGGGACCCGCATCGAGAAGGGCTGGGCCAGGCGCACCAGGGCGTCGTAGATCGACGTGTCGCCGTGGGGGTGCAACTTACCCATGACCTCGCCGACGACACGGGCGCACTTCACGTAGCCGCGCTCGGGGCGCAGGCCCATCTCGTTCATCTGGTAGACGATCCGCCGGTGGACGGGCTTCAGCCCGTCCCGCGCATCGGGCAGGGCACGCGAGTAGATGACCGAGTACGCGTACTCCAGGTAGGAGCCCTGCATTTCGTCGACCACGTCGATGTCGAGGATCTTCTCCTCGAAGTCGTCGGGCGGCGGGGTCTTCGTGCTGCGGCGGGCCATCGCTGCTGCGGCTCCTTCACCAACATGAACGGGTACATGAACGAGAACTGTCGCGGACCATTGTGGACCGCCCCACTGACAACACCGATCGCGACCCGTCCATACCGACGGGTCCGCGGCCGCCGCCGGGTGCTCGCACGCTACCCGTGCGGCGCGCCCGGCTCGACCCGCACCGTGGTTCCGGCCCGCTCCGCGCGGCGCTTCCCGCTCGCTCTCGGCGTAGCCCCGGCGGGAACTTCGCCAGGCGTCAGCACGCTTGCATACAGTGGCGGGACTGGTAGCAGTTCTGCGCGTTCACGCAGTTCTCCGCGATCGAAGGGACGTACATGCCCATGGGTCACACGGCCACGGCCGAGGCCGGCTCCGGCGGCCTGACAGCGACCGAGCACCGGCTGGCCAACGGCCTGCGCGTGGTGCTCTCCGAGGACCACCTGACCCCGGTCGCGGCGGTCTGCCTCTGGTACGACGTCGGCTCGCGCCACGAGGTCAAGGGCCGTACGGGCCTGGCTCACCTTTTCGAGCACCTGATGTTCCAGGGCTCGAAGCAGGTGCCGGGCAACGGCCACTTCGAGCTGGTCCAGGGCGCCGGCGGCTCCCTCAACGGCACGACGAGCTTCGAGCGGACGAACTACTTCGAGACCATGCCCGCGCACCAGCTGGAGCTCGCGCTCTGGCTGGAGGCCGACCGCATGGGCTCCCTGCTCACGGCCCTCGACGACGAGTCGATGGAGAACCAGCGGGACGTCGTGAAGAACGAGCGCCGCCAGCGCTACGACAACGTGCCCTACGGCACCGCGTTCGAGAAGCTGACCGCCCTCATGTACCCCGAGGGCCACCCGTACCACCACACGCCCATCGGCTCCATGGCCGACCTGGACGCGGCCACCCTGGAGGACGCGCGGAACTTCTTCCGCACCTACTACGCGCCGAACAACGCGGTGCTCTCCGTGGTCGGCGACATCGACCCGGAGCAGACGCTCGCCTGGGTGGAGAAGTACTTCGGTTCCATCCCGGGCCACGACGGCAAGGCCGCCCCGCGCGACGGCGCCCTGCCCGAGGTCATCGGCGAGCAGGTCCGCGAGGTCGTCGAGGAGGACGTGCCGGCCCGCGCCCTGATGGCGGCCTACCGGCTCCCCGAGGACGGCACGCGCGCGTGCGACGCCGCCGACCTCGCCCTCACCGTCCTCGGCGGCGGCGAGTCCTCGCGCCTCTACAACCGCCTGGTGCGCCGGGACCGCACCGCCGTGGCCGCCGGCTTCGGCCTGCTGCGCCTGGCCGGCGCTCCCTCCCTCGGCTGGCTGGACGTGAAGACGTCCGGCGACGTGGAGGTGCCCGTCATCGAGGCCGCCGTGGACGAGGAGCTCGCCCGGTTCGCCGAGGAGGGGCCCACCGCCGAGGAAATGGAGCGGGCGCAGGCCCAGTTGGAGCGCGAGTGGCTGGACCGGCTCGGCACCGTCGCGGGCCGCGCCGACGAGCTGTGCCGCTACGCCGTCCTCTTCGGCGACCCGCAGCTCGCCCTCACGGCCGTGCAGCGCGTCCTCGAGGTGAGCGCCGAGGAGGTCCAGGAGGTCGCCAAGGCCCGCCTGCGCCCCGACAACCGCTCGGTCCTCGTCTACGAGCCCACGGCGGCCGAGGACACCGACGAATCCGACGAGAGCGACCAGAGCGACGAGGAGGCGGGCCGGTGACCGAGCAGCTCGCGACCATGGACTTCCACCCCCGGCCGCAGGCGGGCGACGCCAAGCCGTGGGCCTTCCCGGCCCCGCAGCGCGGCGCGCTCGGCAACGGCCTCACGGTGCTGCGTTGCCACCGCCCCGGCCAGCAGGTCGTCGCCGTCGAGATCAACCTGGACGCACCGCTGGACGCCGAGCCCGAGGGCCTCGACGGCGTCGCCACGATCATGGCGCGCGCCTTCTCCGAGGGCACGGACAAGCACTCGGCGGAGGAGTTCGCGGCGGAACTGGAGCGCTGTGGCGCCACCTTGGACGCGCACGCCGACCACCCTGGTGTCCGCGTCTCCCTGGAGGTGCCCGTCTCCCGCCTCCCGAAGGCCCTCGGCCTGCTGGCGGACGCCCTGCGCGCCCCCGCCTTCGCCGACAGCGAGGTCGAGCGCCTGGTGCGCAACCGCCTGGACGAGATCCCGCACGAGAGCGCCAACCCGGCCCGCCGTGCCGCCAAGGAGCTCTCCAAGCAGCTGTTCCCCGCCACGTCGCGCATGTCGCGCCCGCGGCAGGGCAGCGAGGAGACCGTCGCGGGCATCGACGCGGCGGCCGTGCGCGCCTTCTACGAGCAGCACGTCCGCCCGGCCACCGCCACCGCCGTCGTGGTGGGCGACCTCTCGGGCGTCGACCTCGACACCCTCCTGAAGGACACGCTCGGCGCCTGGACCGGTGACACGGCGCAGCCGCGCCCCGTCCCGCCCGTCACCGCCGACGACACCGGACGCGTCGTCATCGTCGACCGCCCCGGAGCCGTCCAGACGCAACTGCTCATCGGCCGCATCGGCCCCGACAAGCACGACCGCGTGTGGGCCGCCCAGATCCTCGGCACGTACTGCCTGGGGGGCACGCTGACCTCCCGTCTGGACCGGGTGCTGCGCGAGGAGAAGGGCTACACCTACGGGGTGCGCTCCTTCGCCCAGGTGCTGCGCTCCACGGCGGACGGCACCGGGGCCGCGATGCTCGCCATCAGCGGTTCCGTCGACACGCCGAACACCGGACCGGCGCTCGACGACCTGTGGAAGGTGCTGCGCAAGCTGGCCGCCGAGGGCCTGACGGACGCCGAACGGGACACGGCGGTGCAGAACTTGGTGGGCGTGGCCCCGCTGAAGTTCGAGACCGCGTCCGCCGTCGCGGGCACGCTCGCCGACCAGGACGAGCAGCAGCTGCCCGAGGACTTCCAGGCCCAGCTGTACCGCCAACTGGCCGCCACGGGCACCGTGGAGGCCACCGCGGCCGTCGTGAGCGCCTTCCCGGCGGACCGCCTGGTTACGATCCTCGTGGGCGACGCCGCGCAGATCGAGGAGCCCGTCAAGGCCCTCGGCATCGGCGAGGTGACGGTCGTCGCCGGCTGACGCCACCGCATGAGCGTCGTCGCCGGCCGACGACGCCACGCCAGGGCGGCACCGCCCGAAACGGGACGAAGCCCCGGAAGCCACACAGGCCTCCGGGGCTTCGTGGCGTCACTCACGTTTCCCGTGAACGCCGTTCGGTTCGCCCGACGCGCCACCGTGCGTCGCAAATGCCCGAATTGATGTAGAGGTTGCCTGTGTGCCCTGTGGCATGCGCTACAAAAGCCGGGATCCGTTTGTTGATTGAAAGATGTCCCGCTTAGCGTCGGTCCGGCTGTTCGCCACGTATGAGCCGCGCCCGCGGCCCCGGACAGTCATCGCCGAGTCCCCCACGGCGCGAGCCAGGGGAGCCGGGGACCCACCGCAGTCCCTGGGGTGAATCGGACGCTCTTCCCGTACGGGGAGGGGGCCCGTAGGAGACCTTCCTGCTCCGAACCCGTCAGCTAACCCGGTAGGCGAGAGGGAAGGAAAGGATCAGCCACTCCATGGCGTTCACCCGTGCCACCGGGAAGCATCGTCGTCCGAGCCGCCTCACGCGCACCACGGCGCAGGTCGCCGGCGTCGCGGCGCTCACCACGACCGGTGTCATCGGAGGCCTCGCCGCCCCCGCTCTCGCCGCCGACACCGCCGCGCCCGCCGACCAGAACGGTCTGACGCAGGCCATCGCGATCGGCGACACCCTGGCCGCCCAGATCGACGCCCAGGCGACCGCCCAGAAGAAGGCCGCCGAAGAGGCCGCCGCGCAGAAGAAGGCCGAGGCCGAGGCCAAGCGCCGCGCCGAGGAAGCCCGCCGTGAGGCCGCCGAGAAGGCGGCCAAGGAGCGCGAGGCCAAGGAGCGTGCCGCCCGCGCGGCCGAGCGCAAGCGCCTCAACACCTACGTGGCGCCCATCTCCGGCTCGTACGTCTCGACCGCCTACAAGGCGTCCAGCGGTCTGTGGTCCTCCGGCAGTCACACCGGCATCGACTTCCACGCCGCCAGCGGCACGACCGTCCACGCGGTCGGCTCCGGCACCGTCGTGGAGGCCGGCTGGGGCGGCGCCTACGGCAACAACATCGTGATCAAGATGAACGACGGCACGTACACCCAGTACGGCCACCTGTCGTCGATCGGCGTCTCCGTCGGCCAGAGCGTGACGCCCGGTCAGCAGATAGGCCTCTCCGGCGCCACCGGCAACGTGACCGGCCCGCACCTCCACTTCGAGGCCCGCACGACGCCCGAGTACGGCTCGGACATCGACCCCGTCGCGTACCTCCGCTCGCACGGCGTGGGCATCTGAGGCGTCTGACCCGACGCCCGCAGCACGCACCGCAGGAAAGCCCCGGCCGGCCGCCGGGGCTTTCGCGTTCCCGCATCCCGCCGATCCCGCGCCCGGTCCTCGCTGTCCAAAAAATATCCCTCGATTCCAAGCTCCCGTCGGAAATTCGAGCACGGTGGAATAGAGTCACTGGACGAGCGCGCGGAAATCGGTGCCGATCGCGCTTTTCAGGGGCGCCCGCTCTCCGTCATGCGCGGGGATCGGGCGGAGAGCAAGGCGGAGGTCGGGGCATGCGCATTCCCGCGCACTCGGTATGCACGGCGATCCGCGACGACATCGTCGCGGGCGTGTACGAGCGCGGCAGCAGACTCACCGAGGAACTGCTCGCGCGCCGCTACGGAGTCTCGCGCGTGCCGGTCCGTGAGGCGCTGCGCACCCTGGAGGCGGAGGGCTTCGTCGTCACGCGCAGGCACGCGGGCGCGTGTGTGGCCGAGCCCACCGAGCGGGAGGCGGCCGACCTCCTGGAGATCCGCATGCTCCTCGAACCGCTCGGCGCCGCCCGTGCCGCGCAGCGCCGCACGGACGCCCACCTCAAGGTGCTGCGGGGCCTGGTCAGGCTGGGGCAGGAGCGCTCGAAGGAAGGGGGCGGCGAGGATCTGCGGCCCCTGGGCGCCTGGTTCCACGAGACGCTCGCCCAGGCCTCCGCCAGCCCCGGCCTCATCACCCTGCTCACCCAGGTCCGGCACAAGATCGCGTGGATGTACGCGGTCGAGATCCCCGAGCGGCCCGTCGAGTCCTGGGCCGAGCACGGCGCGGTCGTCGACGCGGTGGCCCGTCGCGACGTCGAGCGCGCCCGCACCCTGACGGCCGCGCACATCGCACGCGAGACGACCGTCCACCGGCTGCGCGTCCCCCGCGCGGGCGAGCGTGTGAGGACTTCGCAACATGCCGTCAACACGACCGGGCTCCACCATTAACACGGCCGCCGTATACAAAGACGTACGGCATTCATTGAATCGCCCGTCCGGAGTTTTGCCTGCCTGAATTTATTCAGGGAATTTCCGCGTCGGGTCTTTCGGTGATGAATTACGCTCGCTGTCCCGGGTGTGGAAGCGGAAATATGTCCGGGAAATGCGGAACCGCGCGCCCTCGAAGGGAACGCGCGGTTCTGACGCCGAACGCCGTGGAGTCGGCGCTCGGCGATTTCAGACGGTCTCGGGAAGCTCGTCGAGGCCCTCGGCGACCAGCTTGGCCAGGCGGTCGAGCGCGACGTCCGCGCCCTCGGCGTCGGAGGCCAGGACGATCTCCTCGCCACCCTGGGCGCCCAGGCCCAGCACGGCGAGCATGGAGGCGGCGTTGACGGGGTTGCCGTCGGCCTTGGCGATGGTCACGGGGACGCCGGCCGCCGTGGCCGCGCGGACGAAGATGGAAGCGGGGCGGGCGTGAAGGCCCTCGGCCCAGCCGACGTTGACGCGGCGCTCAGCCATGTGATGCTGCCCTTCAGGTGACTCAAGGTTGTCTAGACCATTCTAAGCACACCGGGCTGCGGACCCGGATCCCCCGGGCCGCGGCCCATCGGACCCCCTTAGCGTGCCCCCGGGCCGCCGGGCACGCGACCCGTACGACAGGCGCCACTTGTCGGCGGTCCGCCCTACTCTTGCCGCATGGAGACCCCGTCGGACCGGCACGCCTACCCCGCCCACTGGGAGGCCGACGTCGTGCTGCGCGACGGCGGCACCGCGCGGATCAGGCCCATCACCACCGACGACGCGGACCGGCTGACCAGCTTCTACGAGCAGGTGTCGGACGAGTCGAAGTACTACCGCTTCTTCGCCCCCTACCCCCGGCTGTCCGCCAAGGACGTCCACCGCTTCACCCATCACGACTACGTGGACCGGGTGGGACTCGCCGCCACCGTGGGCGGCGAGTTCATCGCGACGGTGCGCTACGACCGGATCGACACCCACGGCCGGCCCGCCTCCGCGCCCGCGGACGAGGCCGAGGTCGCCTTCCTCGTGCAGGACGCCCACCAGGGACGCGGCGTGGCCTCCGCCCTTCTGGAGCACATCGCGGCCGTCGCGCGCGAGCGCGGCATCCGCCGGTTCGCCGCCGAGGTGCTCCCCGCCAACACCAAGATGATCAAGGTCTTCACGGACGCCGGATACACCCAGAAGCGCAGCTTCGAGGACGGCGTCGTACGCCTCGAGTTCGACCTGGAGCCCACCGAGGCCTCCCTCGCCGTGCAGCGCGCCCGCGAGCAGCGCGCCGAGGCCCGCTCCGTCCACCGGCTCCTCGCCCCCGGCTCCGTCGCCGTGATCGGCGTCGGACGCACCGCGGGCGGAGTGGGCCGCAGCGTTCTGCACAACCTGAAGGAGGCCGGATTCACCGGCCCCCTCTACGCAGTCAACAAGGCCTACCCGGAAGGCCTCACCGAGGCCGAGGGCGTCCCCGCCCACCGCTCCGTGCGCGACATCGACCCGGCGGTCCCCGTCGACCTGGCCGTCGTCGCCGTCCCCGCCCCCCAGGTGCCCCAGGTCGTCGCCGAATGCGGCGAGCGCGGCGTCCAGGGGATCGTCGTCCTGTCCGCCGGATACGCCGAGAGCGGCCCCGAAGGACGCGAGCGCCAGCGCGCCCTCGTCCGCCAGGCCCGCACCTACGGGATGCGCCTCGTCGGACCGAACGCCTTCGGGATCGTCAACACCTCGCCCGACGTACGGCTCAACGCCTCGCTCGCCCCCGAGATGCCACGCCCGGGCCGCATCGGACTGTTCGCCCAGTCCGGCGCCATCGGCATCGCCCTCCTGTCCCGCCTGCACCGCCGCGGCGGCGGCGTCACCGGAGTCACCGGCGTCTCCACCTTCGTCTCCGCGGGCAACCGCGCGGACGTCTCCGGCAACGACGTCCTGCAGTACTGGTACGACGACCCCGACACCGACGTCGCCCTCATGTACCTCGAATCGATCGGCAACCCCCGCAAGTTCACCCGCCTCGCCCGCCGCACCGCCACCGCCAAGCCCCTCGTGGTCGTCCAGGGCGCCCGGCACAGCGGAGTCGCCCCCACCGGGCACACCGTCCGCGCCACCCGCCTGCCCTACGGCACGGTCTCCGCCCTCCTGCGCCAGGCCGGCGTCATCCGCGTCGACACCATCACCGAGCTCGTCGACACCGGCCTCCTCCTGGCTCGCCAGCCGCTGCCCGCCGGCCCCCGCGTCGCCATCCTGGGCAACTCGGAATCGCTCGGCCTGCTCACCTACGACGTGTGCCTCTCCGAAGGCCTGCGCCCCAAGCCGCCCCGCGACCTGACCACCGCCGCCACCGCCGCCGACTTCCGCGCCGCGCTCGAAGCCGCCCTCGCCGACGACAAGACCGACTCCGTCGTCGTCACCGCGATGCCCGCCGTGGGGGAGGACATCACCGGCGACGCCGAGCTCGCGGCCGCCCTCAGTGCCGCCGCGGCCACCGTGCCCGCCAAGCCGGTCCTCGTCGTCCACGTCGAGCTCGGCGGCCTCGCCGAAGCCCTCTCCCGCGCGGTCAGCACCGGACCCAACGCGCCCGACACCCAGGCCCCCCGCCCGGCCCCCGCCACGGCCGAGACCCCGGCCGGCGCCGCCCCGCGCCTCATCCCCGCCTACCCGGCCGCCGAGCGCGCCGTCCACGCCCTCTCCGAAGTGGTCAAGTACGCCCAGTGGCGGCGCGACGCGGCCGAGCCCGGGAAGGTTCCCGAGTACGAGGACATCGACGAGACCGGGGCCGCCACCCTGATCGCCGCCGCGCTCGCCGCCGACGACGACCCGCGCGGGGCGGAGCTCACCCCGGAGGACACCCGCATCCTCCTCGCCCACTACGGGATCACCGTCCGCCAGACCCTGCCCGCCCCCGACGCGGACCAGGCGGCACAGGCCGCCGCCGCGCTCGGCTACCCGGTCGCGCTCAAGACCACCGCCCCGCACCTGCGCCACCGCGCCGACCTCGGCGGCGTCCGCCTCGACCTCGCCGACGAGCGCGAGCTGCGCCGCGCCTACGAAGAGCTCACCGACCGCCTCGGCAAGCCGGCCGAGCTGCGCCCCGTGGTCCAGGCCATGGCACCGCGCGGCGTCGACACCGTCGTCCGCGCCGTCATCGACCCCGCGGCCGGCGCCGTGCTCTCCTTCGGCCTCGCCGGAGCCCCCTCCGAGCTGCTCGGCGACACCGCGCACCGACTGATCCCCGTCACCGACAAGGACGCCCAGGCGATCGTCCGCTCGATCAAGACCTCACCGATCCTGTTCGGCTGGCGCGGCGCCGCCCCCGTGGACACACCCGCCCTGGAAGAGGTGCTCCAGCGCGTCTCGAGACTCGTCGACGACCACCCCGAGGTCGTGGCGGTCGCCCTCGAACCGGTCGTGGTCGCCCAGGACGGCGTCACCGTCCTCGGCGCCTCCGTCCGCCTCGCGCCACCACCCGCCCGCGACGACCTCGGCCCCCGCACCCTTCCCGTCGCCTTCTGACCCGGCCACGGGCGGGCCGGGGCCCCGCGAGCGTTGTCCACAGGCGCACCGGAGGCCTCCGTACGGGCCTTAGGATGGACGGCATGGCCAAGACCAGTACGACGACCCAAGGGCTGCGCGCGGCGATCGAGCGCAGCGGCTACTACCCGGCCCTCGTGGCCGAGGCGGTCGAGGCCGCGGTGGGCGGCGAGGCGATCTCGTCGTACCTCGTGCACCAGGAGACCACGTTCGACGCGAACGAGGTGCGCCGTCATGTCACCGTCCTGGTCCTGACCGACACCCGCTTCATCGTCAGCCACACCGACGAGCAGGCCGCCGACAGCACCTCCCCGACGCCCTACGCGACGACCTCCACCGAGTCCGTCAAGATCGGCCGGATCTCCTCGGTCGTCCTCAGCCGCGTCGTGGCGAACCCCGAGAAGTACGTCCCCGGCACCCTGCCGCGCGAGGTCGTCCTGACCATCGGCTGGGGCGCCGTCTCCCGCATCGACCTCGAGCCCGCCGCCTGCGGCGACCCGAACTGCGAGGCGGACCACGGCTACACGGGCAGCTCCACCGCGGACGACCTGAGCCTGCGCGTCAGCGAGGCCGGCGACGGCCCGGAGACGGTCCGCCAGGCACTGACCTTCGCCCAGTCCCTGTCCGAGGCGACAGCGGACGCGGGACGCCGATGACCCAGGCCGCCTGGGACGACGTAGAGCCCCTGCCCGTCCACACCGCTCCCGTCCCGGCGTACGGCTCCGGCTCCCTCGCCGACCTGCTGCCGACCCTCGGCTCCCACCTCGGCGTCCCCGACTGCACCGCGGCGATCCCCGAGCTCGCCCCGGCCGACCGCGCCTGCGTCTTCCTCATCGACGGCCTCGGCTGGCGCCAGCTGCGCGAGCACCCCGACGAGGCACCCTTCCTCAGCTCGCTCATGGCGTCCTCGCGCGGCGGCACCGGCCGCCCGATCACCGCGGGCTACCCGGCCACCACCGCGACCTCCCTCGCCTCGGTCGGCACCGGCCTGCCGCCCGGCGCCCACGGCCTGCCCGGCTACACGGTGCGCAACCCGGACACCGGCGAGCTCATGAACCAGCTCCGCTGGAACCCGTGGACGAAGCCGCAGACCTGGCAGCCGTACCCGACCGTCTTCCAGCGCGCCCACGCCGCCGGAGTGCACACCGCGCAGGTCTCCGCACCCGCCTTCGAGTCGACACCGCTCACCAAGATCGCGCTCAGCGGCGGCACCTTCCACGGCCGTCTCTCCGGCGAGGACCGCATGGACCTGGCCGCCGAGCAACTCGCGGCGGGCGACCGCTCGCTCGTCTACACCTACTACAGCGAGGTCGACGGCAAGGGGCACCGCTTCGGCGTCGACTCCGACGCCTGGCGCGGCCAGCTCATGTACGTCGACCGCCTCGCCCAGCGCCTCGCCGAGCAGCTCCCGCCCCGCAGCGCCCTGTACGTCACCGCCGACCACGGCATGATCGACATCCCCTTCGACGAGCAGTCGCGCATCGACTTCGACGAGGACTGGGAGCTGCGCGCCGGAGTCGCCCTGCTCGGCGGCGAGGGCCGCGCGCGCCACGTGTACGCGGTCCCGGGCGCCCAGGGCGACGTCCTCGCCGTCTGGCGCGAGGTCCTCGGCGAGCAGTTCTGGATCGCGAGCCGCGACGAGGCGATCGCCGCCGGCTGGTTCGGTCCACAGATCGATCAACGGGTCTACGAGCGCCTCGGCGACGTGATCGCGGCCGCCCGGGACGACGTCGTCATCATCGCGTCCGAGAACGAGCCGAACGAGTCGAAGATGGTCGGCAACCACGGCTCCATGACGGAGGCCGAGCAGCTCGTGCCCCTCCTCGAAGTACGCTCCTGAACGCGCCACGCCCGCCCGACCGACCCGTCAGTCCTCCCTGAACTTCCCCTGAAAGGTGCTCACTTCCCCATGCCCGAGCTGGTGTTCTTCTCCGGAACGATGGACTGCGGAAAGAGCACCCTGGCTCTGCAGATCGAGCACAACCGCTCCGCGCGCGGCCTCCAGGGCATGATCTTCACCCGCGACGACCGGGCCGGCGAGGGCAAGCTCTCCTCGCGCCTCGGCCTGGTCACCGACGCCGTTGAGGTCGCCGACGACCTGGACGTGTACGCGTACGTCGTCGAGCACCTCTCCCAGGGCGGCAGGGTGGACTACGTGATCGCCGACGAGGCCCAGTTCCTCGCGCCCGGCCAGATCGACCAGCTGGCCCGCGTCGTCGACGACCTGGACCTGGACGTCTACGCCTTCGGGATCACCACCGACTTCCGCTCCAAGCTGTTCCCCGGCTCGCAGCGCCTGGTCGAACTGGCCGACCGCGTCGAGGTGTTGCAGGTCGAGGCGCTCTGCTGGTGCGGAGCCCGCGCCACCCACAACGCGCGCACGATCAACGGCGAGATGGTCGTCGAGGGCGCCCAGGTCGTGGTCGGCGACGTGAACCACGCCGAGGACGAGATCGGCTACGAGGTGCTCTGCCGGCGCCACCACCGGCGCCGGATGACCGCCGCCTCCACGCGCGCCGGAGCCCTGTCCCCGGACGTGCTGCCCGTCGCCGCCGACTGACCGCCCGGCGGCACCGGCCGCAGGAACGCCTACCTGTCCCGCTCCCGCTCCCGCGACGTCACCAGCGCGAACGTCGCGCCCTCCGGGTCCGCCACCGTCGCCACCCGCCCGTGCGCGCCGTCCCGGGGCGGACGCACCACATGCCCGCCCAGATCCGCGACCCGCTCGACGGACTCGTCCACGTCCGCGACCTCGAAGTACGTCATCCAGTGCGGCCCGCGATCCCGGGGGAGCGCATGCCCGACGCCCTGCACGGACGCCACGGGGCGATCGTCCAGACACAGCGTCAGACAGTCGAAGTCGGCCGAGACGACGGCCTCTTCGGCGTATCCGAACACCGCCTCGTAGAACTTCGCGACGCTCGCCGTCTCCCGCGTCACCAGCTCGTTCCACGCCACCGTGCCCGGCACCCCGGTCAGCCCCGTGCCCAGGTGCGCAGCGGCCTGCCAGATGCCGAACACCGCGCCTTCCGGATCGGAGCCGATCGCCATCCGCCCCGCCTCCCCGGCGTCCAGCGGCCCCACCCCTACGGTGCCGCCGCAGTGCCGCACCGACTCGGCGGTCGCGTCCGCGTCGTCCGAGGCCAGATAGGGCGTCCACGCCACGGGGAGCTGCCGGTCCGGCGGCAGCTGACCGATCCCGGCCACCTCCTTGCCGTCGAGCAGCGCCCGCACGTACGGGCCGAGCTGCTCGGGTCCGGGCCCGAACTCCCAGCCGAACAGCGCCCTGTAGAACTCCTGGGTCGCCGCCATGTCGTGCACCATCAGGCTCACCCAGCAGGGGGTGCCAGGTGCGTGCCGGGCCGCTGCCTCGGTCATCGTCACTCTCTCCTCTGATGGCGGCACTCCGTGCCGCGCGGAGCTCCCGGACCACGCCGTAACCGACCGGGCCCTCGCCTTGGGTGCCCGCATTCGGGTCGCGCAGTCGTCGCGGCGCCACATCCCGGCCGTGACCGGGGATGAACGCTCGGTAGTCGATCGAGCACGCTAGCCGAACGTCGCCGCTCGGGCCAGCCCATGAGCAAGGATGGCCTCCATGAATGCCATCATCACCGCATCCGAACTCGCGAGCGAGTTGGCGGGGGAGACCCCGCCCGTGCTGCTCGACGTCCGCTGGCAGCTGAGCACCGCCAAGGCCGCCGGCGAGCCCGCCTTCGACGGCCGCGCGGAGTACCGCGCCGGTCACATCCCGGGGGCCGTCTTCATCGACCTGGACGCGGAACTGGCAGGCCACGCGGGTACGAGCGGGCGCCACCCGCTGCCCGACACGGAGGCGTTCGGCGCCACGATGCGGACCGCGGGTGTCTCGGCGGACCGGGACGTGGTCGTGTACGACGGCGGCCAGGGCTGGGCGGCGGCGCGCGCCTGGTGGATGCTGCGCTGGGCCGGTCACCCGTCCGTACGGGTCCTGGACGGCGGCCTCGCGGCCTGGGACGGCCGCCTGGAGACGTCCGTACCGGTCCCGCGGGCCGGTACCTTCACCCCTGCACCGGGTGCCAAGGGGCTCCTCGACGCGGACGACGCGGCCGCGCTGGCCCGCTCGGGTCTCCTTCTGGACGCGCGGGCGGCCGAGCGCTACCGCGGCGACGTGGAGCCCATCGACCGGATCGGCGGCCACATCCCGGGCGCGGTGTCGGCGCCGACGACGGAGAACGTCGCGGAGGACGGCCGGTTCCGCCCGGCGGCCGAGCTCGCGGAGCGCTTCAAGTCCCTTGGCGCGACCGGCGATCCGGACCAGGTCGGCGTGTACTGCGGCTCCGGAGTCTCCGGCGCCCACCAGGTGCTCGCGCTGGCCGTGGCGGGCATCGACGCGCAGCTCTACGTGGGTTCCTGGTCGGAGTGGTCCTCGGACGCGTCCCGTCCGGTGGCGACGGGCCCGGATCCCCAGTGACGCCCGTGCGGTGAGACGCCGTCGGGGCCCGCACCGATCACTCGGCGCGGGCCCCGACGCTGTCGTTCGCCTCTGCGGGAACTGGTTCTTCCCGCTACCTCCGGCAGTCCTGGCCTTCTGTCAGTCCTGCTTCTTGCGGCGCGTACCGAAGACGATCTCGTCCCAACTCGGCACCGCGGCACGGCGTCCCGGACGCACCCCGTCGGCCTCGGCCTGGCGGTCCGTGGTCCCGGTGAGCCGGTCCCGGTGTCCCGCCACGCTGCGCGGCATCAGCACGTCCGCGTACGCGGATCCCGCACCGGCCGACGCGGCGGGCGGCTCCTCCACGGCCTCGGCGGCCGCGGGCGGCTCCGGCTCCTCCAGCGGAGGCGGCTCGGGGGCCGCCGACGGACGCTCCGGCAGCACGAGGTCGCCGCGGTAACTCGGCACGGCCTCCAGGAGGCTGGTCAGCGAGTCCCGCTCCGAAGACGACGACGCGATCGCCGGGAGGTTCTCCTCGGAGGAGGGCTCCGGCGGCGTCGGGCGCTCCAACTGCCGGTCCAGGGCGCGGTCCAGCGGCCGGTCCCGGGGCAGCCGGGCGATCCGCGGCACGAACGGGAACGTGGGTTCGGGCGCACCGATGTCGTCGGACTCGCCGATCAGCGAGCGCGCCTCGTCGTCCACGGCCTGGACGAGCCGGCGCGGCGGGTCGTAGGTCCAGCTCGCCGAGTGCGGCTCACCCGCGACCCGGTAGACGAGCAGGACCTCCCAGGTGCCGTCGTCGCGGCGCCACGAGTCCCACTGGACGGTCTCCTTGTCGGCGCCGCGCAGCAGGAGCCGCTCCTGCACCGCCTCGCCGAGCTGGGGGCCGGTGTTCTCGCCGGGACGGCGCACGGGAGTCTTCCTGGCCCGCTCGGCCATGAAGGCACGCTCCGCGAGCACGGGGCCCTCGAAGCGGCGCACACGGTCGACGGGGATGCCCGCGAGCTGGGCGACCTCCTCGGCGGAGGCACCGGCTCGTATACGCGCCTGGATGTCGCGGGGGCGGAGATGGCTCTCCACCTCGATCTCGATCTGGCCGAGGCGCGGACGGTCGCCGCGTACCGCGGCCCGGAGGCGCTCGTCGATCGGAAGCGTGTACTCCGTGCTGTCCGCAGCCTTCAGCACCAGCCGTGTGCCGTCGTTAGAGACGGCCACGACACGCAGTTCGGGCATGGGGACCTCCCGGGTGGTGCCTGCCGACGTCACGTGCGTCGCTGCTTCCGCTAGTCGAGTGTGGCCTGCCCGGGTGCAGCCTGCCACAACCTTGCTGAGTTGCCCGGCGTGTCGGGCACGGGCCCAGGATCGCCGTTATGGCACGGTTACCTGTTCGCAACGCTAAGTGACCGAAGTCGTCACCCTGTGCAACGAGCCCCCTCCTGACGGTCCTGGAAGGCCTCGGGCACCCTGGCGGGAGACCGGGCCCAGGGCTCGCAACAGTACTCCATTCGGGCCACTCACGTGGATCGGCACGCCGCCGAACTTCTCACAGGGGAGGGGAGTTGGGTACGGGGCCCCGGTACCGGAAGGGCGATTCGTGGGGGATTCGCGTGGCGTGCTTCACGAAATCTGCAGAACCGGAACTGCGCTCTTCGTCCGTACGTCCCCTTGTCGTGCGACACAAGAAGTTCGCGTAGCCTCGAGGGCTTCCTGTGTATTGGGCGTTATGTCGAGAAAGGCAGGCAAGATCCACAGATGGGCGAGAAGCCGGAGAACTCCAAGGACGGTCAGGACGAGGTCAAGGAGAAGAAGCGGCTGGATCTGAGCGTGCCTCAGGTGGCGGGCAGTGCGGTCGCCGCCGTCGTGGCCGCGAAACTCGCCTCCAGCTTCGGTGTCTACGGGACGATCCTCGGCGCCGGTGTCGTGAGTGCCCTCGCGACCTGCGGAGGCACCGTGTTCCAGCACTTCTTCAAGCGGACCGGCGAGCAGATACGTGACGCCGCGGTCCAGACGAAGCCGAAGGGCCGTCAGGTCCCCGTCACCGCGGAAGGGCGTCCGGTGCCCCGGACCTTCCGCTCCGACGCCTCCATGGACGCGACGCAGGTCATGACCTCCAAGAAGGCCGTCGCGACCGGCGTCCCGCAGTCCGCCGCCGGTGTGCTGCCCACCACCACGACCTGGGGCCGCCCCTCCGGCGCGGACGACGACGCCTGGCCGGCCGACGAGGACGGCACCCGGATCCTCGACACCGGAGCCGTCGCCGATCTCCTGCCCGACGACCCCGAGAGCGATCCGGAACGGACGCGGCTGCTCGGCACGGCAGACCCGGAGCGCACCCAGCTTTTGGCCGCGAGCCCCGTCGACGAGGCGACCCGCCTGCTCAGGACCGCCGACGCCGGCCCGTACGACCCGTCCGGCCCGCTCTCTCCCGCCGAGCCGGAGCTCGCGGGCACGGGCGACGATTTCACCGAGGGCACGGTTCACCGCTCCCGCGTCAAGAGCTGGAAGCGGCCGTTGATCGCCGCCGCACTCGTGTTCGGCGTCACCATGGGCGGCATCACCACGTACGAGCTCGTGTCCGGCCACAGCTTCAACGGAGACAGCGGGAGCACCACGTTCCGCGACGCCTTCACCGGCCATGGGAAGTCCTCCGGCGACGACACCCCCGCGCCCGGCACGTCCACGCGACCGTCCGACGGCAGCAGCACCGGCACCGAGGACAGCACGCGGCAGCAGGACGGCGGTGCGGCCCAGGACGGCACGGCCGACCCGTCGCCGAGCGGCAGCACCGGCAAGGGGGGCGGCACCGACCCGGACACCGGAGCCGGCACGGGCACCGGCTCGGGCGACGACTCCGGTACGGACCCGGGGGCGGGCTCCGGCGACGAGGGCGCCTCCACGAGCCCGACGCCCACGCCCACCCCGTCGCAGAGCGCGGGATCCGGTACGGGCGACGAGGGCTCGGCCACCGGAGCCGCCGAGGGCGCCGCCGGCGCCGGGGGACAGCCGGCCGCCCAGTAGGGGGCGGGCCGGCCGCGTCGTCAGTCGCCCAGGACCCGGCGCAGGTAGGCGTTGCCGAACCGACGGTCCGGGTCGAGCCGGTCGCGCAGCGCCGTGAACTCGCCGAAGCGCGGGTACACCGACGCGAAGTATTCGGCGTCGCGCGTGTGCACCTTGCCCCAGTGCGGGCGCCCCTCATGGGCCGTGAAGATCTGCTCCGCGGCCGTGAAGTACCGCTGGTACGGGGTGCCCTTGTACATGTGGACCGCGATGTACGCGCTGTCCCGGCCGGACGCCGTCGACAGCGTGATGTCGTCGGCCGGGGCCGTGCGCACCTCGACGGGGAAGCTGATCCGCAGGTTCGAGCGGTCCACCATGGACTTCAGCTCGCGCAGCGTGTCCACCAGGGCCGCGCGCGGAACCGCGTACTCCATCTCCACGAAGCGGACCCGGCGCGGGGATGTGAAGACCTTGTAGGGAATGTCCGTGTACGTCCGGGCCGACAGGGCCTTGCTGGAGATCTTGGCGATCGCCGGGATCGTGGCGGGCACGGCGCGGCCGATCGAATTGACCACCTGGAACAGGCCGTTGGACAGCAGCTCGTCCTCGACGAAGCCGCTCACCCTCGACACCGGGGCCTCCGGGCCCGCGCTGCGGTTGTTGCGCTTGGTGTTGCAGTTGCCCGTGTGCGGGAACCAGTAGAACTCGAAGTGCTCGTTCTCCGCGTGGAGCTCGTCGAAGTCGGCGAGGACGCGGTCGAACGCCATCGGCTCCTCGCGCGCGGTGAGCAGGAAGAGCGGCTCCACGGCGAAGGTGAGGGCCGTGACGATGCCGAGCGCGCCGATGCCGAGCCGCGCGGCCGCGAAGACCTCGGGATTCTCCTTCTCGGAGCAGGTCAGCAGTTCGCCGCTCGCCGTGACCAGCTCGAGGCCCTTGATCTGCGCCGAGATCGAGGCCGAGTCGCGGCCCGTGCCGTGCGTGCCGGTGCTCGTCGCCCCGGAGACGGTCTGCTCCATGATGTCGCCCATGTTCGTGAGCGACAGACCCTCGCGCGCCAGGGCCATGTTGAGCCTCTTGAGCGGAGTGCCGGCCTCGACGGTGACCGTGCCGTTCTCCCGGTCGATGCCGCGGATGCCCGTCAACAGTTGAGGGCGGATCAACACCCCGTCGGTAGCGGCTGCCGCGGTGAACGAGTGACCGGTGCCGACGGCCTTCACCTTCAGGCCGTCCTCGGCGGCCCGGCGCACGGCCTCGGTCAGTTCCTCGACCGAGGCGGGCGTCACCTCGCGCACCGGGCGGGAGACGACGTTCCCCGCCCAGTTACGCCACGCTTCGCCGCTCTTCGTGCTGCCCGTCTGCGCCGTGCTCATCGGAAGTCCCTCCCCGCTGCGGAACCGGCTGCTGCAGCCGGCGATAGCCGAGGAGCGCGACGACGACCGCGACGGCGCCCGAGACTCCGGGCACCCCGTACCCGGCCTTCGCGCCGGCGGCGTCGATCACCCAGCCGGCCGCGGAGGAACCGAGCGCGACACCGACCGCGAGTCCGGTGCTCACCCAGGTCATGCCCTCGGTCAGTTTCGCGCGTGGTACGTGCTGTTCGACGAGGGCCATCGTCGTGATCATCGTCGGTGCGACGGACAGGCCCGCAACGAAGAGCGCCACGGCCAGGAACGGCAGGCCCCCGACCAGTTGGAGGGGGATCATACTCACGGCCATCGCGACGACTCCCACCAGCCACCTGCGGGCGGGAGCCCCCTTGAAGTGCAGCAGCCCGAAGAGGGCGCCCGCGAGACAGGACCCGGCCGCGTACAGGGCGAGCACGACACTGGCCATCGACTTGTGCCCGCGCTCCTCGGCGAAGGCCACCGTCACCACGTCGACCGCCCCGAAGATCGCGCCCGTCGCCACGAAGGTGGCCACCAGCACCTGCAGGCCGCCCGCGCGGAGCGCCGAACCGCCGTTGTGCTGTTCGCGCGGGTGCGGCGTGGGCTCCGTGGCCCGCTGGGCGGTCAGCCAGAAGACGCCGACCGCGAGGAAACACGCCGCCAGGAGAGGGCCCGCCTCCGGGAACCAGGCGGTGGACAGACCGATCGAGATGATCGGCCCGAAGATGAAGCACACTTCGTCGATGACCGACTCGAACGAGTACGCGGTGTGCAGCTGCCGCGGCGTCTCCGAGTACAGCGACGCCCACCGGGCCCGGATCATCGACCCGACGCTCGGCACACAGCCGATGAACGCGCAGCTCACGAAGAGCGTCCAGTCCGGCGCCGCGTACTTCGCGCACAACAGGAGCGCCGCGGCCGCCACCAGGGACACCAGCGTGACCGGGCGCAGCACCCGGCGCTGCCCGTGCCGGTCCACGAGCCGTGAGATCTGCGGGCCGATGGCCGCCGCCGACAGCGCGACGGTCGCCGACAGGGCTCCCGCGAGCCCGTAACGCCCGGTCAGCTGCGAGATCATCGTGACGATCCCGATGCCCATCATCGACAGGGGCATCCGGCCCAGGAACCCGGCCACCGAGAAGCTCTTGGTGCCGGGGAGGGCGAAAATGGCGCGGTACGGGCTGGGCAACTCGACTCCGGTCAGGCGTCGTCCAGGCACACCGCAGCGCGGCTCGGCGGGGCCGGACGTAAGGGGTAAGGCGTAAGTGCAGCTGATACAGCTTACGCGTGTCACGGAGCGGTGGCATGGCGGTTCCCCGCCTGTCGGTGGCGGGTGGCAGGATCGAAGCCATGCCAGACGCGCACGCTGCCACCCCGGACGCCCGCCCCTACGACGCCCTGCTGCTGCTCTCCTTCGGCGGCCCCGAAGGCCCTGACGACGTCGTCCCGTTCCTGGAGAACGTGACGAAGGGCCGCGGCATCCCCAAGGAGCGGCTCAAGGAGGTCGGACAGCACTACTTCCGGTTCGGTGGCGTCAGCCCCATCAACGAGCAGAACAGGGCCCTGCTCGACGCCCTGCGCAAGGACTTCGCCGACCACGGCCTGGACCTCCCGGTGTACTGGGGGAACAGGAACTGGTCGCCCTACCTGACCGACGTCCTGCGCGACATGGCCACCGCCGGCCACCGCCGCATCCTCGTCCTGGCCACCAGCGCGTACGCCTCGTACTCGGGCTGCCGCCAGTACCGGGAGAACCTGGCGGACGCGCTCGCCACCCTGGAGGCCGAGGGCCGGGCGCTGCCGCGCGTCGACAAGCTGCGCCACTACTTCAACCACCCGGGCTTCGTGCGCCCCATGGTGGACGGCGTCCTGAAGTCGCTCGCCGACCTGCCCGACGACGTGCGCGACGGCGCCCACATCGCGTTCACCACGCACTCCATCCCCACCGCCGCGGCCGACACCTCCGGCACCGTCGAGGACCACGGGGACGGCGGCGCGTACGTGAAGCAGCACCTGGACGTCGCGCGGCTGATCGCCGACGCCGTGCGCGAGGAGACGGGCGTCGACCACCCCTGGCAGCTCGTCTACCAGTCCCGCTCCGGCGCCCCGAGCATCCCCTGGCTCGAGCCCGACATCTGCGACCACCTGGAGGAGCGGCACGAGGCCGGGGTCCCGGCCGTCGTCATGGCCCCCATCGGGTTCGTCTCGGACCACATGGAGGTCCTCTACGACCTCGACACCGAGGCCACCGCCAAGGCCGCCGAGCTCGGCCTGCCCGTGCGCCGCTCCGCCACCGTGGGCGCCGACCCCCGCTTCGCCGCCGCCGTGCGCGACCTGGTCCTGGAGCGGGCCGCCTCGGAGAGCGACCGGCAGGTCACCCCCTGCGCCCTCGGCGCGCTCGGCGCGAGCCACGACCTGTGCCCCGTGGGCTGCTGCCCGGCCCGCACCCCCAAGCCCGCCGCCGCGGGCGCCGACAGCCCGTACGCGTAAGGACGGCCACGTGACCGACGACAGGGCCCCCGAGGGCCTCACCGCAGAACTGCTCGACGTCGCCCTGGAGGCCGCCGCCCGCGCGGGCGTCTTCCTGCGCGAGGGCCGGCCCGCCGACCTCGGCGTCGCCGCCACCAAGACCAGCGCCGTCGACGTCGTCACCGAGATGGACATCGCCTCCGAGAAGCTGATCACGGACTACCTGGCCGAGCGCCGCCCCGACGACGGGGTGCTCGGCGAGGAGGGCGCCGCCACCCAGGGCACCACCGGCGTCGAATGGGTGATCGACCCCATCGACGGAACAGTCAACTACCTGTACGGGCGCCCCGATTGGTCCGTCTCCATCGCCGCCCGCAAGGACGGCGAGACCGTCGTCGGCGTCGTCGCCGCACCACTGCGCGGCGAGACCTACCGCGCGGTCCTCGGTGAGGGCGCGTACGTGAACGACCGCCGCGCCCACGCGCGCGTGGCGCCCCCCTTCGAGCAGGCCCTGGTCGGCACCGGCTTCGGCTACCTGGAGTCACGCCGCGTCCACCAGGCCGACGTCGTACGCCAGTTGATCCCGCGCGTGCGCGACATCCGGCGCGGCGGCTCCGCGGCCATCGACCTGTGCGACGTCGCCACGGGCCGGCTCGACGCGTACTACGAGCGCGGGCTCAATCCCTGGGACTACGCCGCCGGAGAGCTCATCGCGCGCGAGGCGGGCGCGCTCACCGGCGGCCGCCCCGGCGTCCCCGTGTCGCCCGAGCTCGCGATCGCCGCGCCTCCCGGCCTGTTCGAGCCGCTCCAGGCCTGGCTGGAAGCGCTCGGCGCCTGGCACGACTGAGCCACCGGCCCAGGACACGCGTGAGGGCCCCGGCGCCCGCCTGGATCGAACCAGGCGCCGGGGCCCTCACGCGTGCTCACTGAGTTCACTGCGAAGCGCTGACGCTCAGGCGTGGATCTCCACGCCGTGCTCGGCGGCGAGACGACGCAGGTCGTCCAGCTCGCCCTGCTCGACCTCGGCAAGGAAGTCGTCGCCGGTCTCGCGCGCCCGCGTCAGGTCGGTCTCGGCCGCCCTTATGCGCTGCAGAAGTCCTGCGGTGAATGCGTCCATGGTTGCGCCCCCTCGTCCTGGGTCGTGGGTCGGTGGCACGGGGGTGTGCCCGGTGGAAGGGGCGATCACGTCCCGAAACGCCTTACGGGAAGCGGCTCGTGGCATGCCACATACAAAGCGTGATCGCGGGTGTAAACCCGTCCTCCCCGTGCTTCCTCCCGCGGAAACCTCAACCCCACGAGAAAAACCGGCATTCCCGGGGCCTCACACCGCCTTACAGCCGGTTTATGGCCGAAAGGGGCAGGATGGTGACTCACACCCCGTGACCGAACCTGCCCGTGTGCGCCCGAGCGCTGCCCGCAGGTGACCAGAGGAAGGACAAGCGACGTGCGCGTACTCGTCGTCGAGGACGAGCAGCTGCTCGCCGATGCGGTGGCCACCGGACTGCGCCGGGAGGCCATGGCCGTCGACGTCGTGTACGACGGTGCGGCCGCCCTGGAGCGCATCGGCGTCAACGACTACGACGTGGTCGTCCTCGACCGCGACCTCCCGCTCGTGCACGGCGACGACGTCGCCCGCAAGATCGTCGAGCTGGGCATGCCCACCCGCATCCTGATGCTCACCGCCTCCGGCGACGTCAGCGACCGCGTGGAGGGCCTGGAGCTGGGCGCCGACGACTACCTCCCCAAGCCCTTCGCGTTCAGCGAGCTGACAGCCCGCGTGCGGGCGCTCGGCCGCCGCACGAGCGTGCCGCTGCCGCCCGTCCTGGAGCGCGCCGGCATCAAGCTCGACCCGAACCGCCGGGAGGTCTTCCGTGACGGCAAGGAGGTCCAGCTCGCGCCCAAGGAGTTCGCCGTCCTGGAGGTCCTGCTGCGCAGCGAGGGCGCCGTCGTCTCGGCGGAGCAGCTCCTCGAGAAGGCCTGGGACGAGAACACGGACCCGTTCACGAACGTCGTGCGCGTCACCGTCATGACCCTGCGCCGCAAGCTCGGCGAGCCCGCCGTCATCGTCACCGTGCCCGGCTCGGGCTACCGGATCTGAGTTCTCCATGGCCGCCACCCCCGCGCCCCCCTCGGCGCCCCCGAAACCGACCTGGAAGCCAGGGGCGAAGGACGAACCGCCCTTCCCCTGGCTCCGGCCCACGATCCGCATAAGGCTCACGCTGCTCTACGGCGGCATGTTCCTGATCGCGGGCATCCTGCTCCTCTCGATCATCTACCTGCTCGCCGCCCAGGCCCTGAACGTGGGCAGCGAGCTCCCCTTCAAGATCGTCGAAGGCACGGTCTCCAGCAGCGTCTGCAACATTCCGGACGGCACCAAGCTCCCGGCCAGCGAGCTGAACAGCGCGCTGAACGACTGCGTCGCCCAGCAGCGCAACCACGCGCTGGACGTCCTGCTGAGCCGCTCCCTCATGGCGCTGCTCGGCCTCGCGGTCATCGCGTTCGCCTTCGGGTACGCGATGGCGGGCCGTGTGCTGTCCCCGCTGGGCCGCATCACGCGCACCGCGCGCCGCGTGGCCGGCACGGACCTGTCGCGCCGCATCGAGCTGGACGGCCCGGACGACGAGCTCAAGGAGCTGTCCGACACCTTCGACGAGATGCTCGACCGCCTGGAGCGGGCCTTCACGGCCCAGCAGCGCTTCGTGGGGAACGCGTCGCACGAGCTGCGCACGCCCCTGGCGATCAACCGCACCCTCCTGGAGGTCCACCTCTCCGATCCCGGCGCCCCCGTGGAGCTCCAGCAGCTCGGCAAGACACTCCTCGCGACCAACGAGCGCAGTGAGCAGCTCGTGGAGGGCCTGCTCCTGCTCGCCCGCAGCGACAACCAGATCGTCGAGCGCAAGCCCGTGGACCTGGCGGAGGTCGCCTCGCAGGCGATCGACCAGGCCCGGGCCGAGGCCGACGAGAAGGGCGTGGAGATCCGCGGGGAGCGCAAGGAGGCGGTCGTCCAGGGCAACGGCGTACTCCTGGAGCGCATCGCGCTGAACCTGGTGCAGAACGCGATCCGGTACAACGTCCGCGAGGGCGGCTGGGTCCAGGTCGACACCGAGGCCCAGCACGGCCAGGCGGTCCTCGTCGTGGCCAACACGGGCCCCGTCGTCCCCGCGTACGAGATCGACAACCTCTTCGAGCCGTTCCGACGGCTGCGCACCGAGCGCACCGGCAGCGACAAGGGAGTGGGCCTCGGTCTGTCCATCGCCCGGTCCGTGGCCCGGGCGCACGGCGGCCGGATCACCGCCACACCCCGCGAGGTGGGTGGGCTCGTGATGCGCGTCACCCTGCCGATCTAGAGGCGTTCGATGTGCGGCGCGCCTGCGGATCTGACATGCTTCCGCCGACGCGCTGGAGGAGTTCGCTTTTAGCGGAATTTTCGGGACCTGCACCCGGGGAGTCCGTGTGTGATCGATCACATGGGCGAATTTCCGGCCATCCACGCTCTGTGAGCGCACGGGCCTTCGGAAAGCCGGGAAAATCCGGGTTTTCGGGCGCCCTGATCACGGGAAGTACACGGGATGGCGCCTGTGCGGTGCGTTGATCGGACCGTGTACGGTCCCGTTCGCCACCCAAGCCGATCACTCAAGAGGAGTCCGGTTGGGTGTCGATTGAGTAACAGACCTTGATGTGAGGCAAAATCTCCGCCTCAGGTCGGGCACAAGTCCGGCCTCTCATGCGTTACGTGCGCTGAGACACCGCATACACCCAGAGGGGGAGAGCGACATGGCAACGGATTACGACACCCCACGTAAGACCGATGACGACCTCAACGAGGACAGCATCGAAGAACTGAAGTCCCGGCGGAACGACAAGTCCGCGTCGAACGTCGACGTGGACGAGTTCGAGGCGGCCGAGGGCCTGGAGCTTCCGGGCGCCGACCTCTCGAACGAGGAGCTGGCCGTCCGCGTCCTGCCCAAGCAGCAGGACGAGTTCACCTGCATGAGCTGCTTCCTGGTGCACCACCGCAGCCAGCTCGCGCGGGAGAAGAACGGTCAGCCGATCTGCCGCGACTGCGACTGAGGCAGGGTCGGGCATGACCGGCTCGACCCCGCCCTGGAAGCGCCTGACCCGGAAGAAGGACGACCCGGGGACGGCACAAGGCCCGTCCGAGGCCGTGCGCGAAGACGAGCGAGGCTCTTCACCCTTCGAAGACGCCTCGCTCGAATCAGCGGACGACCGGCAGACGGCGGGCGCCCCGACGGCCACCGGCACGGTGGACCTGCGCTCAGCGGGTCACAGCGCCGTGACCCGGCCCGAGGAGCCGCCCGCCAGAAGCCGTACGGCGGCCGTGAGGGACGGCATACGCAGAAGCGGCAGCGCCGCACGGACAGGCATCTCCAAGAGCGGCAGCGCCGCGCGTACGGGGATCGTCAGAAGCGGTGCCGCCGCCAAGGCCGGTATCGGCTACATCGCCGACCGGATCATCGACAACGCGCCACGGGTCCCCGTCCGGGACCTGGCCACGCTCCGCCGGCAGTTCCCGGGCCTCGGCCCCGAGAAGCTCGCGGACAAGCTCGTCATGGGCGCGGCCAACGCCTCGTCCACCGTGGGCGCGGGAGTCGGCGCCGCCGCCATGCTGCCCGTACCGCCCGCGATGCCGACCGAGCTCGCCGCCGAGATCACCGGAGTCGCCGCGATCGAGCTCAAGCTCATCGCCGAGCTCCACGAGGTCTACGGACTGCGCCCGCCCGGCGGTCTGAAAGAGCGCACCAGCGCCTATCTGACCTCCTGGACGGAGGAGCGCGGCATCGACGTGTCCAAACCGATGACGATCAACGCGGCGCTCGGCGGTCAGATGAAGCGCGAGCTCCGCCAGCAGATCATGAAGCGCATGGTGCGGAACCTGCCGAGCCTGACGCCGTTCATGGTCGGCGCGGCCGTCGGCGCGGTCATGAACCGCCGGGACACCAAGAAGCTCGCCGAGCGCGTGCGCAAGGACCTCAGGCGCCTCCAGGTGCCCTGGGACGCCCTGCCCGAGCTGCCGGCCCTGGACGTCCCGAAGGACGCCCTGGAGATCGAGGACTGAGTCCGGGCACCCGCCCGGCCCGTCCGGCCACCCGGCCCGCGCCCCCGCGCGTCAGCCCCGGCGCAGCGCCTTCGCCAGCGCCTCGGGCTCCCGGGTCGACACGTAGACGTACGGCGTCGGATCGGTCGGATCGGTGACCTCCGCACGCACCGCCGTCGGCACGTAGCTGCGCAGCAGCATGAAGGCGCGCGGATCGGACTTGTACGTGCGCCAGGCGCGCGCCTCCTCCGCGTCCAGGACCTCCACGTCACCCAGAGCCGCCAGCGGGATCTTCGCGTCGCCCGCGATCAGCGCGTCACCCACGACGCGGACCCGCACGGAGCCGTACGAGCTGGTGATCACGGCCGCGAAGAGCAGGCCGCCGACGAAGCCGCCGAGCAGCGGCAGCGTGCCGAAGGGCAGCAGCGTCAGGCCGCACGCGACACCCACCAGGAACGTGACGAGCCACCACGCGCGCGGGGCGGTGAGGCGTTCTTCGTAAGGCGTCGTCGAGAGCTCCATGCGCTCAAGCTTGGCACGATGCGTGAACGCACTGGACGCGCGGGTAAGGTCTGCGCCTGTGAGTGGTACTTCAGCAGCTCTGACGCCCCCCGCCGACGCCATAGCGCCGGTGCGGCACCCCGACGCCCCCGCCCCCGGCTCGCTCATCGGCGCGCACTACGGGCACTGTTTCGGCTGCGGCGGCGAGCAGCCGCACGGGCTGCATCTGGCGGCGCGGGCCGGTGACGGCGTCAACGTCACCGCCGAGTTCACAGTGCGCCCCGCGCACCAGGGAGCGCCCGGGCTCGCCCACGGCGGGCTGCTCGCGACCGCGCTCGACGAGACGCTCGGCTCGCTGAACTGGCTGATCCAGACCATCGCCGTGACCGGCCGTCTCGAGACGGACTACGTGCGTCCGGTGCCCGTGGACACCGTGCTGCACCTGTCCGCCGAGATCACAGCCATCGCGGGCCGCAAGATCTACTCGACCGCGACCGGCCGGATCGGCGGCCCCGACGGGCCCGTCGCGGTCCGGGCCGACGCCCTCTTCATCGAGGTCAAGGTCGACCACTTCATCGAGAACGGCCGCGAGGAAGAGATCCAGGCGGCCATGAGCGACCCGGACCAGATCCGGCGTGCCCGTGCCTTCGAGGTGAACCCGTGACGCACCAGCCCCTCGACGTGCTCATCACGCGCGTCGATCCCGACGTACCGCTGCCCGCGTACGCGCACCCCGGAGACGCCGGCGCGGACCTGCGCACCACCGAGGCGTGCGAGCTCGCCCCCGGCGAGCGGGCCGTCCTGCCGACCGGTGTTTCCATCGCCCTGCCCGAGGGGTACGCGGCCTTCGTGCACCCACGGTCCGGTCTCGCCGCACGCTGCGGTGTCGCCCTGGTGAATGCCCCAGGGACGGTGGATGCCGGGTACCGTGGAGAGATCAAGGTGATCGTGGTGAATCTCGACCCGCGCGAGAGCGTGCGGTTCGAGCGCTTCGACCGGATTGCCCAACTGGTCGTCCAGCAGGTCGAGAGGGTGCGCTTCCGCGAGGTGGCGCAGCTTCCCGACTCGGTGCGGGCCGAGGGGGGATTCGGGTCCACCGGCGGACACGCCTCTGTGGGCGGCTCCACCGGCGCCCATGAGGGCACAGGCGGTCAAAAGGGTGGGAATCGATACGCTTCGGTCGTATCCGACCGGGAAGGACAGTGACGTGTTCGGACGTCGCAAGAAGAACGGCTCCGCTGAAGACGCAGTGGACGCGGCGGGCGAGGCCGAGCAGGTCGACGGCGTCGACACCGGGGTCGACGGGGAGCAGGAGCGTGTGCGGCTCGAGCCCGAGCCGCGTCCCGACGGCCCCTGGGACTCCTCCGAGGTCCGCGAGCCCGGTGAGGGCCGCGTCGATCTCGGCGGGCTCTTCGTCCCCGGCGTGGAGGGCATGGAGCTGCGGGTGGAGGTCGCGGGCGACGCGATCGTCGCCGCGACCGTGGTCCTCCAGGACAGCGCGGTCCAGCTGCAGGCCTTCGCCGCCCCCAAGAAGGAGGGCATCTGGGGCGAGGTCCGCGAGGAGATCGCCGGTGGCATCACTCAGCAGGGTGGTGTGATCGACGAGGTCGAGGGTCCGCTCGGCTGGGAGCTGCGGGCTCAGGTGCCTGTGCAGCTGCCCGACGGCACGGGCGGCTTCCAGGTCGTGCGCTTCGTCGGTGTGGACGGCCCGCGCTGGTTCCTGCGCGGTGTCATCTCCGGCCAGGGCGCGGTGCAGCCGCAGGCTGCCGGCCTGCTGGAGCAGATCTTCAAGGACACCGTCGTCGTGCGCGGTGACGGCCCGATGGCCCCGCGCGACCCGATCGTCCTCAAGCTCCCCGACGACGCGCAGATGGTCGCCGAGGGCGCCGCGCAGGACGCCCAGGAGGGCTCGCGCTTCTCCGGCGGCATGGGTCAGCTGGCCCGTGGCCCGGAGATCACCGAGGTCCGCTGACGCGATCGGCGCGCGGGTACCCGCACAGGCACGAGGCCGGGGCCGCACATCCCGAGAGGGTGTGCGGCCCCGGCCGTTTTCGTGTCAGCCCAGGGGTCATGGACCGAAGGTCGAAGGTCGGAGGTCGGAGGTCGGAGGTCGGAGGCTGGAGGCTGGAGGGGCAGGGGCCTCAACTGCCGTCCCTTCCCGAGCACTTGACGGGATGCTGGTCCGTACCTAGGGTCACCGGCCAGCGCCGTGGTTCACATCGGCGCCCCACGTTCACATACGAGAACGGATGGCCCCCACCATGCAGGCTCGTCACGGAAGACCGCGCACCACCCTGCTTGCCTCCCTCCTCACCTCCGTCGCCTCCGTCACCGCGCTGGTCGCCGGAGCCCTCGCCTGGCCCGGCGCCGACCGCGCCGACGCCGCCCCCGCCGCGTTCGCCCACCCCGGCGTCACCGTCTCCCAGGGGCAGCTGGACCTCGCCAAGGCCAAGATCGACGCCGGTGCCCAGCCCTGGAAGAGCGCCTTCGACCAGATGAAGGCCAGCAAGTACGCCGACCTGAACCGCACACCCAAGCCCCGGGCGATCGTCGAGTGCGGCTCCTACTCCGACCCCAACTACGGCTGCACGGACGAGCGTGAGGACGCCATCGCCGCGTACACCGACGCGCTCGCCTGGTACTTCACCCGGGACGAGCGCTACGCGAAGAAGTCGATCGCGCTCATGGACGCCTGGTCCGCCACCCTCCAGGACCACACCAACAGCAACGCCCCGCTCCAGACCGGCTGGGCCGGCTCCTCCTGGCCCAAGGCCGCCGAGATCATCAAGTACACGTACACCGGCGGCTGGCCGAACGAGGGCCGCTTCAGGACCATGTTGCGTGACGTCTACCTGCCCGAGGTGATCAACGGCTCCAACTCCAACGGCAACTGGGAGCTCACGATGACGGAGGCCGCCGTCGGCATCTCCGTCTTCCTGGAGGACAAGGCCTCGTACGACAAGGCGATGGCCACCTTCCGTACACGCACGCCCGCGTATGTGTACCTGGCCTCGGACGGTGCACTGCCCAAGACGGTGCCGAGTCAACATCTCGATACCAAGGAGAAGATCGTCAAGTATTGGCAAGGCCAGTCCACCTTCGTGACCGGGTTGACGCAGGAGACCTGCCGCGATTTCGCCCACACCGGATACGGCATCGCGTCCATCTCCCACATCGCCGAGACCAGCCGTATCCAGGGCCAGGACCTGTACGGCACGGACGTCGGCGAGCGGCTGCGCCAGGCGCTCGGCTTCCAGTCCCGCTACGAGCTCGGTGAGACGCCGCCGAGCTGGCTGTGCGGCGGCACCGTGAAGCGCGGCCTCGGGCCCGTCACCGAGGTCGGCTACAACGCCCTGCACACCCGCCTGGGCACCGCCATGACCAACACCCAGAAGCTCACCGAACAGCAGCGGCCCGCGGGCTCCAACAACCTGTTCGTCGCCTGGGAGACCCTCACCCACGCGGAGAACCCCGCCTGACCCGCCGGACCTGTCGGAACCCGCCGGCCATGACCGGTCCGAGCTGGTCTCGACCATTGCCCGGCCGGGCGCCCAGCGGCCATACTGGCGCCCGGCCGGGAACGTACGTACGGGGGAGCGGTACCGATGAGCGAGAGCGCCGAGGCGAGAACCACCGTCCTGGAGAAGGACCCACAGGGCCCGATGGTCGTCGTCGAGAACCTGCACCGCTCCTACGGATCCGGCGCCGCCGCCGTCCACGCCCTGCGCGGCGTCTCCTTCGAGATCCCGCGCGGCGAACTCGTCGCCCTCAAGGGACGCTCCGGATCCGGCAAGACGACCCTGCTCAACCTCGTCGGCGGCCTCGACGAACCGGACAGCGGACGCATCGTCGTCGACGGCCTCGAACTCTCCGGCCTCGGCGAGAACGGCCTCCTGGAGTTGCGCCGCGACCGCATCGGCTTCATCTTCCAGTCCTTCGGACTCATCCCGATCCTCACCGCCGCCGAGAACGTCGGCATCCCCCTGCGGATGCGCGGCGCCGACCCGCGCGAGCGAGAGGAGCGCGTCGACCTGCTGCTCTCCCTCGTCGGCCTCGACGGGCACGCCAAACAGCGGCCCGGCGAGCTCTCCGGCGGCCAGCGCCAGCGCGTCGCCATCGCCCGCGCCCTCGCCAACACCCCCGCCCTGCTCATCGCCGACGAGCCCACCGGACAGCTCGACGCGCAGACCGGGCTCGCCGTCATGGAACTCCTGCGCGCCGTCGTCCGCAGCGAGAACGTCACCGCGCTCGTCGCCACGCACGACGCCACGCTCCTCGACCTCGCCGACCGCGTCCTGGAGCTCAGCGACGGCGAGATCGTCGAGCACGGACGCGCCTGACGCACCCGACGCGCCCCCCGCACCGCATCAGAGTTCTGTCAAAGAGGCCCGTTCACCAGGCCTCCGTCCCATTTGCGAGAATTCCTGGCCGTAGGGTCGACTCTGCGATACCGCGAGCGGCGGTGACAGGAAGACGATGAGGCCATGGGACGCGGCAAGCTCCGGATCTACCTCGGTTCCGCACCGGGCGTCGGCAAGACCTACGCCATGCTGTCCGAGGCGCACCGCCGGGTCGAGCGCGGCACCGACTGCGTCGTCGCCTTCGTCGAGCACCACGACCGGCCCCGCACCGAGGTGATGCTGCACGGCCTCGAACGGATCCCGCGCCAGGAGATCACCTACCGCGGCGCCGTCTTCCCCGAGATGGACGTCGACGCCGTGCTGCGCCGCGCCCCCGCCGTAGCCCTCGTCGACGAGCTCGCGCACACGAACGTGCCCGGGTCGCGCCACGCCAAGCGCTGGCAGGACGTCGAGGAACTGCTCGCCGTCGGCATCGACGTCATCTCGACCGTCAACATCCAGCACCTGGAATCACTCGGCGACGTCGTCGAATCCATCACCGGCGTACGGCAGCAGGAGACCGTCCCCGACGAGTTCGTCCGCCGCGCCGACCAGATCGAACTCGTCGACATGTCGCCCCAGGCGCTGCGCCGCCGCATGGCGCACGGGAACATCTACCAGCCCGACAAGGTCGACGCGGCCCTGTCCAACTACTTCCGCCCCGGCAACCTCACCGCGCTGCGCGAACTGGCCCTCCTGTGGGTCGCCGACCGCGCCGACGAGTACCTCCAGGAGTACCGCGGCGAGCACAACATCCGCTCCACCTGGCAGGCCCGCGAGCGCATCGTCGTCGGCCTCACCGGCGGACCCGAGGGCCGCACCCTCATCCGGCGCGCCGCGCGGCTCGCCGAGAAGGGCGCCGGCGGCGAGGTCCTCGCCGTCTACATCGCGCGCAGCGACGGCCTGACCGCGGCCTCGCCCAAGGAACTCGCCGTCCAGCGCACCCTCGTCGAGGACCTCGGCGGCACCTTCCACCACGTCGTCGGCGACGACATCCCCGCCGCGCTCCTGGAGTTCGCGCGCGGCGTCAACGCCACCCAGATCGTCCTCGGCTCCTCGCGCCGCAAGACCTGGCAGTACATGTTCGGACCAGGCGTCGGCGCCACCGTCGCACGCGAGTCCGGGCCCGACCTCGACGTCCACATCGTCACGCACGAGGAGGTCGCCAAGGGCCGCGGACTGCCCGTCGCCCGCGGCGCCCGGCTCGGCCGGTCCCGGATCGTGTGGGGCTGGCTGATCGGCGTCGGCGGCCCCGCGCTGCTCGCGCTCGCCCTCACCCACGTCGACGCCGACCTCGGCCTCGCCAACGACATGCTGCTGTTCCTGGCCCTGACCGTGGCGGCGGCCCTCGTGGGCGGACTGCTGCCGGCGCTGGCCTCGGCCGCGTTCGGCTCCCTGCTCCTGAACTACTTCTTCACCCCGCCCAAACACCTGTTCACCGTCGCCGACCCCAAGAACATCGTCGCCATCGCGATCTTCGTGGGCGTCGCCGTGTCCGTCGCCTCCGTCGTCGACCTGGCCGCCCGCCGCACCCACCAGGCCTCCCGGCTGCGCGCCGAATCCGAGATCCTGTCCTTCCTCGCGGGCAGCGTGCTGCGCGGCGAGACCAGCCTCGAAGCGCTCCTGGAGCGGGTCCGCGAGACCTTCGCCATGGAGTCCGTCGCCCTCATGGAGCGCGCCGGCGACACCGAGCCCTGGACCGTCGCGGGCAGCGTCGGACCCCACCCGCCCGACCGGCCCGAGGACGCCGACGTCGACATGCCAGTCGGCGGCGGCTACGACATGGTGCTCGCCCTCTCCGGCCGGGTGCTGCCCGCCGAGGACCGCCGCGTGCTCGCCGCGTTCGCCGCGCAGGCCGCCGTCGTGCTCGACCGCCAGCGCCTGCAGTCCGAGGCCGACCGCGCCCGCACCCTCGCCGAGGGCAACCGCATCCGCACCGCTCTCCTCGCCGCCGTCAGCCACGACCTGCGCACCCCGCTCGCCGGCATCAAGGCGTCCGTCTCCTCCCTGCGCTCCGAGGACGTCGACTGGTCGCCCGAGGACCGGGCCGAACTCCTCGCCGGCATCGAGGAGGGCGCGGACCGCCTCGATCACCTCGTCGGCAACCTCCTCGACATGTCAAGGCTCCAGACCGGCACGATCAACCCGTTGATCAGGGAGATCGACCTCGACGAGGTGGTCCCGATGGCCCTGGTCGGCGTACCCGACCCGGAGGCCAGCGTGCAGCTGGACGTGCCCGAGACGCTGCCCATGGTGACCGTCGACAAGGGCCTCCTGGAGCGCGCCGTCGCCAACGTCGTCGAGAACGCCGTCAAGTACAGCCCGCACGACGAACCCGTCCTCGTCTCCGCCAGTGCCCTGGGCGACCGCGTGGAGCTGCGCGTCGTCGACCGCGGGCCCGGCGTCCCGGACGAGGCCAAGGACCGCATCTTCGCCCCGTTCCAGCGCTACGGTGACGCTCCGCGCGGCGCCGGTGTGGGCCTCGGGCTCGCCGTGGCGCGCGGGTTCGCCGAGGCCATGGGCGGAACACTGACCGCGGAGGACACTCCGGGCGGCGGCCTCACCATGGTCCTCACCCTGCGGGCGGCGCCCCGCACCCCCCGGGCGGCGGCCGCCGCACCGGGAGCAGCGACGCAGAGAGGCAGGCACGCATGACCCGGGTGCTCGTGGTCGACGACGAGCCGCAGATCGTCCGCGCCCTCGTCATCAACCTGAAGGCGCGCAAGTACGAGGTGGACGCGGCGGGCGACGGAGCCCAGGCGCTCCAGCTCGCGGCCGCCCGCCACCCCGACGTGGTCGTCCTCGACCTGGGCCTGCCCGACATGGACGGCGTCGAGGTGATCAAGGGACTGCGCGGCTGGACCCGGGTACCGATCCTGGTCCTGTCCGCACGGCACTCCTCCGACGAGAAGGTGGAGGCCCTCGACGCCGGCGCGGACGACTACGTCACCAAGCCCTTCGGCATGGACGAGCTCCTCGCCCGGCTCCGCGCGGCCGTGCGACGGGCCGAACCCACCGGTGGCGGCGAGGACGAGGGCATCGTCGAGACCGAGGACTTCACGGTGGACATGGCGGCCAAGAAGGTCCACCGCGACGGACGCGACGTCCGGCTCACGCCCACCGAATGGCACCTGCTGGAGGTGCTCGTGCGCAACACCGGGCGCCTGGTGAGCCAGAAGCAGCTCCTCCAGGAGGTGTGGGGCCCCTCCTACGGCACCGAGACCAACTATCTGCGCGTCTACATGGCGCAGCTGCGCCGCAAGCTGGAGACGGACCCCTCGCACCCGCGGCACTTCATCACCGAGCCGGGCATGGGCTACCGCTTCGAGAAGTAGGCCGCACCGGCGCGGGGAGAGGTGGGTCTCACCGGGAAGCGGCCCTTTCCCGCCTGTCCGCGGGCCCGGGTAGGCTTCCTTTCATGAGTGCTGTTCCCCGTTCCGACAGGGCGTCCGAGAAGCCGGCCGGCCGGTTCCGTCGCATGCTCGACCGACTGTCCACCTCCCAGGAGGACCTGGAGTCGGAGGAGCTGCGCGAGGACTCGCAGACCACGGGCTGCACGCGGATCGACCACTGCCAGGACCGACAGATGGTCACCGTAACTGGTACGTTGCGCACGGTGACCCTGCGGCCACGTGCCGGAGTCCCCGCTCTCGAGGCGGAGTTGTTCGACGGCTCGGCCGCGCTGGACGTGGTGTGGCTGGGGCGCCGCTCGATCGTCGGGATCGAGCCGGGCCGCAAGCTCATCGCCTCCGGGCGGGTCTCGATGAGCCATGGCCGTAGGGTGCTCTTCAACCCGAAGTACGAACTCAGACCGCTCGGACGGGAGTAGCCGGTGACGTCGCTCGACAAGCCGACCGATCGTGAACTCGGAGTCGATGCCGATGCCGAGACCGCCGACTCCAAGGCGGTGACCGAGGCCGCGCTCTTCGAGGCCTTCGGCGGCGTGCGGGGCATGGTGGAGACCGTCGCCCCCGGCCTCCTCTTCGTGACCATCTTCACGATCAACAAGGACCTGCGCATGTCGGCCATCGCGGCCGTCGCGGTGTCCCTGGCGCTCGTCGTCGTGCGACTGGTCATGCGGGACACCGTCAAGCACGCCTTCAGCGGCGTCTTCGGCGTCGCCTTCGGTGTCGCCTTCGCGATGATGACGGGCAACGCCAAGGACTTCTACCTCCCCGGCATGCTCTACACGCTGGGCCTCTCCCTCGCGTACATGATCACCACGATCTGCGGGGTGCCGCTCATCGGGCTCATCCTCGGACCGGTGTTCAAGGAGAACCTGTCGTGGCGCACGCGTAACCCCGGCCGCAAGAAGGCCTACGCGAAGGCCAGTTGGGCCTGGGGCCTGATCCTGCTCGCCAAGTGCGCGATCCTCTTCCCGCTCTACTGGTGGGCGGACACCACGCAGTTCGGCTGGGTGCTCGTCGCCCTGAAGATCCCGCCGTTCCTGCTCGCCGTATGGCTCACCTGGGTCTTCCTCGCCAAGGCGCCCGCGCCCATCGACGTGTTCGCGGAGATGGAGGCGGCCGAGGAGGCCGAGGCCGCGCGCAAGGCCGAGATGGAGGCCGCCGGCACCGGCGCCGAGCCACGGTCCGCCGAACGCAAGAGCGGCGGCGCACGCCACCGCCGCGAGGCCTGAGACGCCCGCGCACCGAGCAGGGGCCTGAGACGCCCGCACACCGAACAAAGGGGTGAGCCCCGGCGAGCACTGCTCACCGGGGCTCACCCCTTTGCTCACGTCCGTCCGGCGGCGCTACGCGTCCTCGCGCCGCACCGACAGCAGATCCTCCAGCTGCTCCTCCCGGGCCTGCGCCGCGACGAACAGCAGCTCGTCACCGGCCTCCAGGGAGTCCTCCTGGCTGGGCGCCAGGACCCGCGTGCCACGGATGATCGTGACCAGCGAGGTGTCCTGCGGCCACTGGACGTCACCCACGCGCGTGCCGGCGAGCGCCGACTCGGGCGGCAGCGTCAGCTCCACCAGGTTCGCGTCGCCGTGGCTGAAGCGGAGCAGGCGCACCAGGTCGCCGACGCTGACCGCCTCCTCGACCAGGGCCGACATCAGACGCGGCGTCGACACCGCGACGTCCACGCCCCACGACTCGTTGAACAGCCACTCGTTCTTCGGGTTGTTCACGCGGGCGACGACGCGCGGGACGCCGTACTCGGTCTTCGCGAGCAGTGAGACGACCAGGTTGACCTTGTCGTCACCCGTGGCCGCGATGACCACGTTGCAGCGCTGCAGCGCCGCCTCGTCCAGGGAGGTGATCTCACAGGCGTCGGCGAGCAGCCACTCCGCCTGCGGGACGCGCTCGACCGAGATCGCGGTCGGCGCCTTGTCGATCAGCAGGACCTCGTGCCCGTTCTCGAGCAGTTCGCCCGCGATCGAGCGGCCCACCGCGCCGGCTCCGGCAATGGCGACCCTCATCAGTGACCGCCCTCCTCTTCAGGACCCTCGGCGAACGCCGCCTCGACCTTGTCGACGTCGTCCGTGCGCATCATCACGTGCACGAGATCGCCCTCCTGCAGCACCGTCTGCGACGTCGGCAGGATCGCCTCGCCGAGCCGGGTCAGGAACGCCACGCGCACACCGGTCTCGTCCTGGAGGCGGCTGATCTTGTGCCCCACCCAGGCGTCCGAGGCGTGCACCTCGGCGAGCTGGACGCCCCCGGTGGGGTCGCGCCACAGCGGCTCCGCGCCCGACGGCAGCAGCCGGCGCAGCATCTGGTCGGCGGTCCACCGGACCGTCGCGACGGTCGGGATGCCGAGGCGCTGGTAGACCTCGGCGCGGCGGGGGTCGTAGATGCGCGCCGCCACGTTCTCCACTCCGAACATCTCGCGCGCCACCCGGGCCGCGATGATGTTGGAGTTGTCACCGCTGGAGACGGCGGCGAAGGCGCCCGCCTCCTCGATGCCGGCCTCGCGCAGGGTGTCCTGGTCGAATCCGACGCCGGTGACGCGACGGCCGCCGAAACCGGAGCCCAGACGGCGGAAGGCCGTCGGGTCCTGGTCCACGACGGCGACCGTGTGCCCCTGCTGTTCCAGAGTCTGGGCGAGTTGGGACCCTACGCGGCCACAGCCCATGATCACGATATGCACGGCCCTACCACGCACTCCTCATAGGCCTACCGACCTGGGTAAACGTCCTGCTCATGTCTCTCTCTCGCGGCTCGGTCCGGCCTGTGCGGCCGGCTCTCGGGCACGATGCGGGCATTTCGCGGCTCGCGCTCGGCACCACCGTATCGGCTGTCCGCTCGAACACGACCTCCGCGTCGGCTCCTGGATCATCACCGTCCCACGGGAGCCGCGCACGGCCTACGGGACGCGCACCGAACCCCCTCCGGCCGTCCGTATTCCGGGCATCCGGCGGAGTTGGGGGGTGGTGGGTGGGCGGCCCCACGTTCGAACCCTTACGATCCTCTGCGTGTCCAAACTGACCGACGTGCCCAAACGGATCCTGATCGGGCGCGCACTGCGCAGTGACCGGCTCGGAGAAACGCTCCTGCCGAAGCGCATCGCCCTCCCCGTCTTCGCTTCCGACGCCCTGTCCTCCGTTGCCTACGCGCCCGGAGAGGTCCTCCTCGTCCTCTCCGTCGCGGGCATCTCGGCGTACCACTTCAGCCCGTGGATCGCCCTGGCCGTCGTGGTCGTGATGTTCACCGTGGTGGCGTCGTACCGGCAGAACGTGCACGCGTACCCCAGCGGCGGCGGTGACTACGAGGTCGCCACCACCAACCTCGGTCCCAAGGCCGGCCTGACGGTCGCCAGCGCGCTGCTCGTGGACTACGTCCTCACCGTCGCCGTCTCCATCACCTCAGGCATCGAGAACCTGGGCTCGGCCATCCCGTTCGTGGTCGAGCACAAGGTGCTGTGCGCCGTCGCGGTCATCCTGCTGCTGACCCTGATGAACCTGCGCGGCGTCAAGGAGTCCGGATCGCTCTTCGCGATCCCCACCTACGTCTTCGTCGTCGGCGTCTTCATCATGATCGCGTGGGGCGCCTTCCGCGGCATCGTGCTCGGGGACACCATGCGCGCCCCCACCGCCGACTTCCACATCAAGGCCGAGGAGCAGGGCCTCGCCGGCTTCGCCCTCGTCTTCCTCCTGCTGCGCGCCTTCTCCTCCGGCTGCGCCGCGCTCACCGGTGTCGAGGCCGTCTCCAACGGCGTCCCGGCCTTCCGCAAGCCCAAGTCCAAGAACGCGGCGACGACCCTGTCCCTGATGGGCGCGCTGGCCATCACCATGCTCGTCGGCATCATCGGCCTCGCCCTCGTCACCAAGGTCCGCATGGCCGAGAACCCGGCGCACGACCTGCTCAAGAACGGGGTGCCGGTCGGCTCGGGCTACGTGCAGGACCCGGTCATCACCCAGGTCGCCGAGGCCGTCTTCGGCAACGGCAGCTTCCTGTTCATCGTGCTCGCCGCGGCCACCGCCCTCGTGCTGTTCCTCGCCGCCAACACGGCGTACAACGGCTTCCCGGTGCTCGGCTCGATCCTCGCCCAGGACCGCTACCTGCCCCGCCAGCTGCACACCCGCGGCGACCGCCTCGCGTTCTCCAACGGCATCGTGCTGCTCGCGGGCGCGGCCGCCCTGCTCGTCGTCATCTACGGCGCCGACTCGACCCGCCTGATCCAGCTGTACATCGTCGGCGTGTTCGTGTCCTTCACGCTCAGCCAGACCGGCATGGTCCGCCACTGGAACCGCCACCTGCGCACCGAGAAGGACCCCGCCAAGCGCCGCCACATGATCCGCTCCCGCGCGATCAACGCCTTCGGCGGCTTCCTGACCGGCCTCGTCCTCGTCGTCGTCCTGGTCACCAAGTTCACCCACGGCGCCTGGGTCGCCCTGCTCGGCATGTGCATCTTCTTCGCGACGATGACCGCGATCCGCAAGCACTACGACCGGGTCGCCGAGGAGATCGCCGCACCGGAGACGCCGTCCGACGACAGCGTCCGCCCCTCCCGCGTCCACTCCATCGTGCTGGTCTCCAAGATCCACCGCCCGACGCTGCGCGCGATCGCGTACGCCAAGCTGATGCGTACGGACACGCTCGAGGCATTGAGCGTCAATGTTGATCCGGCCGAGACCAAGGCCCTGCGCGAGGAGTGGGAGCGCCGCGGCATCGACGTACCCCTCAAGGTCCTCGACTCGCCCTACCGCGAGATCACCCGGCCCGTCATCGAGTACGTGAAGAACCTCCGCAAGGAGTCGCCGCGCGACGCCGTCAGCGTGATCATCCCCGAGTACGTCGTGGGCCACTGGTACGAGCACCTGCTCCACAACCAGAGCGCGCTGCGCCTCAAGGGACGCCTCCTGTTCACCCCCGGCATCATGGTCACCTCCGTGCCCTACCAGCTGGAGTCCTCCGAGGCCGCCAAGCTGCGCGCCCGCAGGCGCCAGGAATGGAACGCGCCCGGATCCGTACGCCGCGGACCCGTCGAGAAGCGGACCAAGGAGTCCAGCGGCAAGTAGCCGCGCAGCCGGCGCAGCCGTGTGGTGAGCGGCCGGACGACAGCCACGTAGACTGGTGGGCTGTTGTCCGGCCGCTTTCGTGCGGCCACCCCCTTGACGTACTGGAGCCCCGCCATGCAGGCAGAACCGAAGACCTCACTGGTGGGGACGGAGTACGAGGTCGAGGTCGGTCCCGTCGCGCACGGCGGCCACTGCATCGCGCGCACCGCCGAGGGCCAGGTCCTCTTCGTGCGGCACACCCTGCCCGGCGAGCGCGTCGTCGCCCGCGTGACCGAGGGCGAGGAGGGCGCGCGCTTCCTGCGCGCCGACGCCGTGCAGATCCTTGAGGCGTCCAAGGACCGCGTCGAGGCCCCCTGCCCCTACGCCGGTCCCGGCCGCTGCGGCGGCTGCGACTGGCAGCACGCCAAGCCCGGCGCCCAGCGCCGCCTCAAGGGCGAGGTCATCGCCGAGCAGCTGCAGCGCCTCGCGGGCCTGACCCCCGAGGAGGCCGGCTGGGACGGCACGGTCATGCCGGCCGAGGGCGACAAGCTTCCGGCGGGCGAGGTGCCGCAGTGGCGCACGCGCGTGCAGTACGCCGTGACGCCGGAGGGCCGCGCGGGCCTGCGCCGCCACCGCTCGCACGAGGTCGAGCCGGTCGAGCACTGCATGATCGCCGCCGAGGGCGTCTCCGAACTGGGCATTGAGGAGCGGGACTGGACCGGCATGGAGTCGGTCGAGGCCATCGCCGCCAGCGGTTCCCAGGACCGCCAGGTGATCCTCACCCCGAAGCCGGGCGCCCGACTGCCCATCGTCGAGCTCGACAAGCCGGTCTCCGTCATGCGGGTCGGCGAGAAGGACGGCGGAGTCCACCGCGTCCACGGCCGCCCCTTCGTCCGCGAGCGCGCCGACGACCGCACCTACCGGGTCGGCAGCGGCGGCTTCTGGCAGGTCCACCCCAAGGCCGCCGACACCCTCATGAAGGCCGTCATGCAGGGCCTCCTCCCGCGCAAGGGCGACACCGCCCTCGACCTCTACTGCGGCGTCGGCCTCTTCGCGGGCGCGCTCGCGGACCGCGTCGGCGAGAAGGGCGCGGTGCTCGGCATCGAGTCCGGCAAGCGCGCCGTCGAGGACGCCCGCCACAACCTCGCCTCCTTCGACCGCGTCCGCGTCGAACAGGGCAAGGTCGAGGCCGTCCTGCCCCGCACCGGCATCACCGACGTCGACCTGATCGTCCTCGACCCCCCGCGCGCCGGCGCCGGCAAGAAGACGGTCGCCCACCTCACGACCCTCGGCGCCCGCCGCATCGCCTACGTGGCCTGCGACCCGGCCGCGCTGGCGCGGGACATCGCGTACTTCAAGGACGGCGGGTACAAGGTGCGGACGCTGCGGGCGTTCGACCTGTTCCCGATGACGCACCACGTGGAGTGCGTGGCGATTCTGGAGCCGGCTGACAAGGGTCGCTGACCTGCTGTTTCTCCGGGTGCCGCCACCGCGCGTCGTGGCGGCACCCGCATGTCGTTCGTCTCCCGTCGGCAGTGCTGTGGTGCGTAATCATCATGGTGTGACTCAGGTCACATGAGGTTTCTGTCAGGGATCGAGGGGCTGTCCCGCTCAAGTCGCTGACAGCAAGCGAACCGACGGGAGCACCTCATGAAGCACCGCATCGTCGTCCTCGGCGCCGGGTACGCGGGGACCTACGTGGCAGGGACCCTGGCGCGCCGGCTGGCACCGGCCGACACCGAGATCACCGTGGTCAACGCGGAGCCGGACTTCGTCCAGCGGATGCGGCTGCATCAGCTCGCCGCCGGGCAGGAGATCGCGGCTCCCCGGCTCGCCGACGTCTTCGCGGGCACGGCGGTACGGCTGCGTGTCGGCCGCGTCACCGCCGTCGATCCCGACCGCCGGGTCGTCGCCGTGGCCGACGCCGACGGCGGCGGCGAACTCGGCTACGACACGTTGCTCTACGCGCTCGGCAGCCACGGCGCCGATCACGGCGTCCCGGGTGTCGCCGAGCACGCCTTCGACATCTCCGCCCGGCCCTCGGCACGACGCCTGCGTGAGCGCCTGGACCGCCTGGAGGAGCGGGGCGAGGGCGGCCGCGCGCTGGTCGTCGGCGAAGGACTGACGGGCATCGAGACCGCCACCGAGATCGCCGAGTCACGGCCCGGCCTGTCGGTGACACTGGTCGCCCGCGGTGAGCTCGGCGCCGCGCTCTCGGCCGGTGCGCGTGGCCACCTGCGCGAGGCCTGCGCCCGCCTGGCCGTCACCGTCGTCGAGCACACCAGTGTCGAAGCCGTGGAAGCCGCACGGGTGTTGTGCTCCGACGGCACCGTCCTCGCGTCCGACGCGACCGTGTGGACCGCTGGATTCGTCGTCGGTCCTCTCGCCGCCGCGAGCGGCCTGGAGGTCACCGACGACGGCCGCATCACCGTCGACCGCACCATGCGGTCCGTGTCGCACCCGGACGTCTTCGCCGTCGGCGACAGCGCCTACGCCGTCGGTGACAACGGCCGGCCGCTGCCGATGTCCTGCGCCTCGGCCGGCTACACGGGCCGGCAGGCCGCGGACGCGGTCGTGGGGCGCCTGACCGGGCGTGAGATCCCGAACGGCAAGCTGGAGTACGTGGGCAACCACATCAGCCTCGGGCGGCTGGACGGGATCGTGCAGATGGTCGACAAGGAAGGGCGGGCCAAGCCGCGGTTCATGGGCGGCCGGAAGGCCGCGCGGATCAAGAACGGCATCGTCGGGATGGCGCTGTGGGCCACCTCGCACCCCACCTTCGGCCTGCCCAAGCGCAAGCACCGGCTGGCGGCCCCGCAGAACGCGCCCGAAAAGATGGCGCCTGCCGAGAACGCGCCTGCCGAGAAGGCGGTCGCGTAGTCTCCCGGTCGGCGTCGCAGGTCTCTCACGGCCGCACGGTCGGCAGAGCCGCCGCCGTTCCCTCCGAATGCGTCACCCGGTCCCTCAACACCCCGCTCATACAGGCAAGATGGCCCGGTCAGATTCGTCTTCCACCGCACCGTTTGGGGTGGTCCGCATGGACAGCGCCGCCACTGATCGATTCGACACCGGCCGGTTCGAGGCCGGCCGGAGTCGGCTCGCCTCGTTGGCGTACCGGCTGCTCGGCTCGGCCACCGACGCCGAAGACACCGTGCAGGACGCCTTCTTGCACTGGCAGGCCGCGGACCGGCAGCGGATCAGGGTGCCGGAGGCCTGGCTGACCAAGGTCGTCACCAACCTGTGCCTCGACCGGCTCCGCTCGGCACAGGCCCGCCGGGAACGCACCGCCGGCGCCTGGCTGCCCGAACCGCTCCTCGACAACGACCCGATGCTCGGCCCGGCCGACACCTTCGAGCAGCGCGAGTCCGTCTCCCTGGCCGTGCTGACGCTCATGGAGCGGCTGTCACCCGTCGAACGGGCCGTCTACGTCCTGCGCGAGGCCTTCGCGTACACCCACGCCGAGATCGCCGAGATCCTCGACATCACCGAGTCCGCGAGCCAGCAGCACCTCCACCGGGCCCGGCGCCGCGTCACCGCCGCCCGCCGCGGTGGCGGCGAAGCCGACCCGGCAGCCGCCCGCAGGATCATCGAGGAGTTCCTCGCCGCCGCCTCCTCGGGACGCACCGAACGACTCGTGGAGCTCCTCACGGACGACGCGACGGCGATCTCCGACGGCGTCGGCGGCCTCGCCGAGAAGCTGCTGCGGTACGACACTCCGTCGCGCATCGCCGCCGTCGTACGGGCGGGCCTGAAGCCCACTCCGGCGAAGCGGCGACTCGCCGGCGGCCCGCTCGCCCTCCACTACGCGCTCGTCAACGGCGCCCCCGCCGTCCTCTTCGTGCTCGGCGACCGGATCACCGGAGCGGTGACGTTCGATCTCGCCGACGGCAAGATCACCACCGTACGCGGCATCGCCGCCCCGACCCGCCTCGCCCGCCTCACCGAAGCCTGGCGCCGGCACGCACCGGACACACCGCTGATCGACCGGTGGTGACCCGGCGCCGAGCGCGGCCGGGCCAAGTGCCCGCCGGGTACACGTCTACACGTCTGCATATGCCTGGGCCCCCCGCCCAGGCATATCGTGGACAAGGAGAACCGGTTCCGCTTCGGCTGAGAGGAAGTGGTCGCCATGGCGGGACGTAACCGGGGCGAGGTGGAGGCGGAGATCAAGGAGACGCTGGGGCTCGTGCCTCACTTCTTCTCCGCGATCCCCGACGACCTGCTGGACTACGAGTGGGAGATCTTCAAGAAGCTCGAACTCGGAGAGACGCTGATCCCGAACAAGTACAAGGAACTCATCGGGATCGCACTGCACTCGGAGACGAAGTGCCGTTACTGCACGCTGTTCCACACCGAGGCCGCGAAGCTGTTCGGGGCCACGGACGAGGAGATCCAGGAAGCCGTCCACTACGCCAAGAACAGCCTCGGCTGGAGCGCCTACCTCAACGGGATGCGCGAGGACTACGACGACTTCGAGAAGGAACTCGGCCAGATCAAGGAATACCTGTCGTCGAAGGGCTGATCATGCGCCTGGAGTGGGCCCGGCCCGGCGTTCTGCGGGCGACCGCCCACGCCTTCGAGTTCGCGGCCCTCGTGGCCGCCGCCCGTTACGTGGTCGAGTCCGCTCCGCCCGACATCCCCGAGGAATCGCTGGAGCAGCTCAGAGCCGTACTGAGCGGCTACGACGACCAGGCACGCCACCTTCACCAGGCACCCGCGCCGCAGGAGAAGCCCGACCCCTGACCGATCCGACCGCCCCCGACCCCGCCCGACCCGGCGCCCGCTCAACCCGCCGGGCCCCGGCCGCGTCCATCCCCACGGGGCGTCGTAGCGGCTCGACGAGGGGCAGGCATCAGTCATGGAGATCTCCGGCATCTTCACCGCGATCGTGATCGGCATCGTCATCGGCATCCTGGGCCGCCTGGTGATCCCGGGCCGTCAGCGCATCGGCGTCCTGTGGACGATCCTCGTCGGCATTGGCGCGGCCCTGGTCGGCACGGCCGTCGCCGGCGCCTTCGGCGTCGCCGACACCCGGGGCGTCGACTGGATCGAACTTGCCGTGCAGGTCGGGCTCGCCGCCGTCGGGGTCACAGCCGTGGAGCGGCTCAAGGGACGACGCTGAGCATCAGAGCAGCATCAAGGTCGTCAACGACAATCAATGACGATCAACAACAATCAAGGCACATCAAGGAATCCGCGGTGCCGCCGTCGACCCGCGCGGAGTCAACGACGGGCGCGACACCGGCTCCCTGCCGAGCTCGCGCCCCTCGATCACCTCGAAGAGCGCCCGGGCCACATCCGCCCCGAATCCGTGCACGTCATGGCTCATCGCCGACAGTGACGGGCGGGTCAGCCGGCACAGCTGGGAGTCGTCCCAGGCGAGCAGCGACAAGTCGTCCGGGACCGTGAGGCCCAGCTCGGCGGCCACTCCGAGCCCGGCCACGGCCATGATGTCGTTGTCGTACACGATCGCCGTCGGCCGCTCGGGCCGCAGCAAGAGCGCCCGGGTCGCGCGGGCGCCCTCCCCACCCGAGTAGTCCGTCGAGACCTGGAGCCCCGCGTCGAGGCCGAGCGAGCCCAGCGCGCCGGCGAAGGCCCGTTCGCGCAGCACGCTGTGCCCCAGCCGCTCCGGCCCGCCGACCCGGGCGATCCGACGGTGCCCGAGCGCGGCGAGATAGCGCACCGCCTCGTCCATCGCGGCCACGTCGTCCCGCCACACCGAGGGCAGCCCACCGGCCAGATCCGGGTGGGCGACCGCGACGGCGGGGACGCCGAGCGCCGCGACCGGTGCGACCCGCGGATCGTCCCGGTCCAGGTCGACGAGGACCGTCCCGCCGACCTGCCGCTCGCGCCACCAGGCCTCCTGCAGCCCGATCTCCTCCTCCCGGCTCCCGACGAGCCGCAGCAGCAGCGAGCAAGAACGCTCGGCGAGCACGCTCTGCAGACCGGACACGAACTCCATGTAGAACGGCTCCAGGCCCAGCAGCCGCGCCGGACGGCACAGGGCCAGACCGACCGTGTCCGTGCGGCGCCGCGACAGGCTGCGCGCCGACGCGTCCGGCGCCCAGCCCAGCTCGCGCGCCACCCCGAAGATCCGCTCGCGCGTAGGCTCGGACAGCCCCGGCTTGTGGTTGAACGCGATCGACACCGCTCCCTTGGACACCCCGGCCGCCGCCGCGACGTCCCTGATGGTCACCCTCCGACCGCCAACGCTCATGCCGCCGCCCGGCCCGCCGTTCACGCCGGCTCCACGCAGAAGAGGGCGGCCCGGATCGCGTTGGCCCCGCAGTCCGGAGCGCCGTGCACCCGGATCCTCGTCGTCTCGCCGGGCAGCAGGGTGACCAGACCCCGGTCGGCCTGAGCGTCCGGAGCAAGGCGGTCGGGCTGGAGCAGCAGGTCTCGTACGAGAGTGTGGGCGCTGACGACGACGTCGACCGTGTCCCGTGTCCCGCCGACGCTCTCGACCGCGATGTCGAAACGGGGCCGCGGATAGGCGAAATCACGGTCGCGCGCCTCGAAGTGGAGCGCGCGCAGCCCGTCGGCGTCCGCGACCAGGTACTCCTTCGCCGAGCCCGCCCCTGGAACAGCCCTCGCCGGGACCGGCAGCCGCAGCACCTCGCGCGCGGGCACGGTGACGTCCGGCGACACCCGCGCGGCCTCCGTCCCGTCGGCGTGCATCAGGCGCAGCGTCACCGCGCAACTCCACACCTCCGGCGACTGGTTGTCGAGGACGAGCACCGGACCGTCCGCGCCGGGCTGAAGGGTGAGCAGCCGGTCCGCGTACAGGCGGCGCAGCTCGTGGTGGAGCGGCTTGAGGCGGCCGTCGCCGTCGATCGCGGACCAGGAACTGACCGGCCAGCAGTCGTTGATCTGCCACACGATCGTCCCCGCGCAGCGCGGCCGGTGGGAGCGCCAGTGCTCGATGCCGGTGGCGACGGCACGCGCCTGCACGACCTGCGTCAGATAGTGCCAGCGGTCGAAGTCGCCCTCGGGCACCGCGAAATGGCGGGCCAGACCGCGCCGGAGCTTGCCGTTGCCGTCCTCCGCCTTCTGGTGGTGCAGCATGCCGGGGGAGTCGGGGGCCAGCTCCTCACCGGGCAGCGCCCGGCGCAGTGTGGCGAGCGCGGGCGGCGCCTGCCAGCCGAACTCGGCGACGAACCGCGGCACATCGGCCCGGTACTCGGTGAAGTCCACCCGGTTCCACACGTCCCACGAGTGGTGCGTGCCGTGATCCGGATGGTTGGGGTGGTGGTCCCAGGAGCCGGACCACGGACTGCCCGCCATGTAGGGCCGTGTCGGGTCCAGCTCGGCGACGACCCGCGGCAGCAGCCCCAGGTAGTAGCCCTCGCCCCACGAGTCCCCGGCGAGTTCCTCCTCCCAGCCCCAGTCCCGGAAGCCCCACAGGTTCTCGTTGTTGCCGTTCCACACCACGAGACTCGGATGCGGCATCAGCCGCACCACGTTCTCCCGCGCCTCCGCCTCGACCTCCCCGCGCAGCGGCTGTTCCTCCGGATAGGTGGAACAGGCGAACAGGAAGTCCTGCCACACCATCAGACCCAGCTCGTCACAGGCGTCGTAGAACGCCTCGTCCTCGTAGATCCCACCACCCCACACCCGCACCAGATCGGCGTTCGCCTCCGCCGTCTGCCGCAGTCGCGTCCGGTACCGCTCGGGCGTGACCCGGGACGGCAGCACGTCGTCGGGAATCCAGTTCACCCCGCGCACGAAGACGCGCACACCGTTCACCACGAACGTGAAGCCCGTGCCGTGCTCGTCCGGCGCCCGGTCGATCTCGACGCTCCTGAAGCCGAGCCGCCGCCCCCAGCCGTCCAGCACCGTCCCGCCGTCGCCGTCGAGCAGCGTCAACGCGACCTCGTACAGAGGCTGTTCGCCGTAGCCGCGTGGCCACCACAACCGGACATCCGGCACGTCCAGCACCAGGGTCGCGCCGTCACCCTCCACCTGACCTGTCACGGTGACGCCCGCGACATCGGCCCGCACGGTCAGCGCACGGTCCGCGCCCCGCTCCGTGCGCTCCACGTCGATCCGCAGCTCGACCCGGCCCGAGCCGTCCCCACCGACCGTCACCAGGGGCCGGACCCGCGCCAGCCGCGCCGTTGACCAGCGCTCCAGCCGGACCGGACGCCACAGGCCGGCCGTGACCACGGTCGGACCCCAGTCCCAGCCGAAACCGCACGCCATCTTCCGGATGTACTGGGACGGCGCGGGATACACGTTCGGCCGGTCGCCCGTCACGCGCCGCACCGCCTCCGCCTCGTCGTACGCGGAGGCGAACTCCACGTCCAGCGGCCCGCTCAGGTTCGTGACGTCGAAGCGGTACGCGCGGTGCATGTTCCGGGTCCGGCCCAACTCCCGCCCGCCGAGCGTGATCCGGGCCGCCGTGTCGAGCCCGTCGAAGACCAGATCCGTGCGCTCGTACCGCTCGTCCGCCGTGGTCTGCTCGGCAGCCACGTCCCGCGAGTACGTCCAGGCGCGGCGCCCCACCCAGTCGATCTCGAGCTCGGCGCGGCCGATGAACGGATCCGGGATCAGGCCCGCCGCCAGCAGATCGGTGTGCACACATCCCGGAACCTGCGCGGGCAGCGGCCCCCCGTCGTGGTCCAGGCTCCACCCCGAGTCGAGCGGAACGGTGTGCTTCGACGGCTGCGCGGGCTGCATGGTGCCACTCCCAACTGACGGGCCAGGGCCGGGCCACGACCGGTTCACGGACGCTGCGCGCCAACCTAGCCCGCCGCTGCTAGACCGGTCTAGTACACGTGAGCGGCCGCTCGGTTACGTTGGTCGCCGGGCACCGGCCCCGGCCGCGATCCGGCCGAGCGACGGCGTCCGCCACAGGAAGGGGAAGTGTCCGTTGTCCACCGGCAGTCACCACAGCTACTACGAGCCCATCGACGCGTTTCGCTACAAGCCCACCGTGCACGCGGGCGGCGCCTGGGACCCCGACGAGCAGCACTTCAGCCCGCTCGGCGGCCTCGTCGTCCACGCGATCGACCGGCACCTGGCCGCGCGCCCGGAGACCGTGGGGCTCGCCGTCGCCCGGATCAGCTTCGACATCCTCGGCCGGCTCGCCCTCGACGAGTGCGAGATCCGGGTGGAGGCCGTCCGGCCCGGCCGCACCATCGAACTCCTCGAAGCCGTCGTCCTGATCGCCGGACGCGCCGTGGTCCGCGCCCGCGCCTGGCTGCTCGCCGCCACCGACACCACGGCCGTCGCCGGTGGCGGACCCGACCCGCTCACCCCGCCCGACGCGCTCGCCCCCTGGCCGATGGCGGATCACTGGCCCGGCGGCTACATCGCCTCGATCGACGTCCGCCCCCTCGCGCCGCCGCGGCCCGGCCGGACCACCGCCTGGATCTCCACGCCGCTCGACCTCGTGGCCGGCGAACCGAGCAGCCCGCTCGCCTCCTTCGTCGCCCTCGTCGACACCGCGAACGGTATCGCCGTGCGCGAGTCGCCGAACGAGTGGATGTTCCCCAACGTCGATCTGACGCTGCACCTGCACCGGCAGCCGCGCGGCCGCTGGACCGGCCTCGACACGACGGTGACCTTCGGCCCGGCGGGGCACGGCGTCACCAGCACGGTCCTGCACGACGTCGAAGGACCCGTCGGGACGGCGCAGCAGATCCTCACGGTCAGGCCGCAGCCGAAGCGCTGACCCGCACGCCTCAGGGGGCATGCTTCTGAAGGTCGCGCGTAGGAAGGGCGCGCTTCGGAAGGCCGTGCTCCAGAAGGGGCGCGCTTCAGAAGGTCACGCTCCAGGGACACGGAAGCCCCGGAACGTGACCGGGCGCCGCACCTCGAAACCGAGCCGCTCGTACAGCGTGACCGCCGCCGTGTTCGACGCGGCCACGTGCAGGAACGGGCGCTCGCCCCGTGCCTCGATCCGGGCGCTCAGAGCGCGGACCAGGCGCGCGGCGTGGCCCCGGCCGCGCGCCTCGGGCGCGGTGCAGACCGCGCTGATCTCCGTCCAGCCGGGCGGCCGCAGCCGCTCTCCCGCCAGGGCGACGAGGGAGCCGCCCGCACGGACGCCCAGGTAGGTGCCGAGTTCGTGCGTGCGGGGCCGGAACGGTCCGGGCCGCGTCCGTTCGACGAGCGCCAGCATGTCCGGGACGTCGGCCGGGCCGAGTTCGACTACGCCGGACTCGTCCGCGGAGCCCTGCTCGCCGCCTACGGGCCCGGTCAACTGCAGTCCGTCGAGGGAGAAGACGGGCTCCCAGTCCCGCGGCGGCGTCGCGGGGGAGGAGAACAGGTCGGCCAGCTCCCCGGGGCCGAGCAGCGCCGCCAGCTCGGCCCACGCGGCCGCGTCCGGCGCCGCCGGCAGCGCGGCGAACGTGGCGACGTCCCCCTGATAGGTGAACGCCTCGCCGCGGCGGCGGGCGAGGTGCGCGTGGGCTCCGCGCAGGGACGCTCCGACGGGGTCGTCCAGCACGGAGTCCTTCTCGTTCCCGTCCGTCGTCATGTCGCCATGCCCGTCCGTCGCCATCCCGTCCGTCGTCACGCCGTCTGTCATCGCGTGCGTCCTTCCGTGCTGCGGCCGCTGCCGCCCTGCTAGCTGAACCGGTCTACTGGCCGACCGGTCTCCTCGGATCGTAGGCGCAGGGGCGGCGCGACCCCGATCCGCACCGGCGCCCCCGTATGCGACGCGTCAAGGCCGTATAGGACACGTCAAGGCCGCACTCGCCCCCGTAAGGGAGCCGTCAACGGAAGCGGCACCGGCCCTGGCCGGAGGTTTCCTCTCAGTGTCCGTACTGATTCGAACCTTCATCCAGGGAGCTCACGATGGCCGACGTGGCCTTCGTCGTCACCACGCTCGCGGTCTTCGCGCTGGTGGCACTCGTCGCCAAGGGGGTGACGAAGCTGTGAACGCGGAGAACGTGGTCGGCCTCGTCGTGGCCGTGGCCCTCCTCGCCTATCTCGTCCTCGCCCTCGTCTATCCGGAGAGGTTCTGAGCACAGATATGAGCCCCGTACTCGCCGGCGCGCTCCAGGTCCTCGCGCTCGTCGCGGCCCTGGCGCTGGCCTACCGTCCCCTGGGCGACCACATGGCCCGGGTCTACTCCTCCCCGAAGCACCTGCGGGTGGAGCGCTGGATCTACAAGGGCATCGGCGCGAACCCCGACACCGAGATGCGCTGGACCGCGTACCTGCGCGGTGTGCTGGCCTTCTCCGCCGTGAGCGTCCTGTTCCTGTATCTGCTGCAGCGGCTCCAGGGCAGCCTGCCCGGCTCGCTCGGCTTCCGCTCCATCGACCCGGACCAGGCGTTCAACACGGCCGCGTCCTTCGTCGCGAACACCAACTGGCAGTCGTACTACGGCGAACAGGCCATGGGTCACGTCGTGCAGACCGGCGGCCTGGCGGTGCAGAACTTCGTGTCGGCGGCCGTCGGCATCGCCGTCGCCGTCGCCCTCGTGCGCGGCTTCGCCCGCTCCCGCACCGGGGAACTGGGCAACTTCTGGGCCGACCTCGTGCGCGGCGTCGTACGCATCCTGCTGCCGATCTCCGTCATCGGCGCACTCGTCCTCGTCGCGTGCGGCGCGATCCAGAACTTCTCAGGGATCCATGAGGTCGGGCAGTTCCTGGGCGGCAGCCAGGAGTGGAACGGCGGCGCCGTCGCCTCCCAGGAGGCCATCAAGGAACTCGGCACCAATGGAGGCGGCTACTTCAACGCCAACTCCGCCCACCCCTTCGAGAATCCCAATGGTCTCTCGAACCTCTTCGAGGTCTTCCTGATCCTCGTCATCCCCTTCGCGCTGACGCGGACCTTCGGCCGCATGGTCGGCTCGCTCCGGCAGGGCTACGCGATCCTCGCCACCATGGGCACCATCTGGATCGCCTTCGTCGGCCTGATGATGTGGACCGAGTTCGCCCACCACGGCCCCGCGTTCCAGCTCGCGGGCGGCGCCATGGAGGGCAAGGAGAACCGCTTCGGCATCGGCGGCACGTCGATCTTCGCGGTCTCCACGACGCTCACCTCCACCGGTGCCGTCGACGGCTTCCACTCCTCGCTGACCGGGCTGGGCGGCGGCATCACCATGCTGGGCATGCAGCTCGGCGAGATCGCGCCCGGCGGCACCGGCTCCGGCCTCTACGGCATGCTGATCATGGCGATCATCGCGGTGTTCATCGCGGGACTGATGGTCGGCCGCACGCCCGAGTACCTGGGCAAGAAGATCGGCACGCGCGAGATCAAGCTCGCCGCCTGCTACATCCTGATCACGCCCGCGCTGGTCCTCGTCTTCACGGCCCTCGCGATGGCGCTGCCGACGCCGCCGAACTCGATGCTCAACCCTGGCGCCCACGGATTCTCGGAGATCCTCTACGCCTACACCTCGGGCGCCAACAACAACGGCTCCGCCTTCGGAGGCCTGAACGCCGACACGCAGTGGTTCAACACCACGATCGGACTGGCCATGCTCCTGGGGCGCTTCCTGCCGATGGTGTTCGTCCTCGCGCTCGCCGGATCGCTCGCCGGGCAGCAGCCGGTACCGGCCTCCGCCGGCACCCTGCGCACCGCGAAACCGCTGTTCACCGGCCTTCTCGTCGGCACCATCCTGATCATCACCGGCCTCACGTACTTCCCGGCGCTCGCGCTCGGGCCGCTCGCCGAGGGACTGGCGTAAATGAGCCCTCACACCCAGAAGTCACAGCTGACGAAGAATCCAGAGGGCTCCATGTCCACAGTCACTCCCACCCGGGCCCCGCACCAGGACGTGCCCACCGGGCACGGCTCCGGCGAAGGCGAGGGCCGGGTCGGCGCCGGACTCTTCGACCCCCGGCAGCTCCTGAAGTCCTTCCCGGGCGCCCTGCGCAAACTCGACCCGCGCATCATGATCAAGTCGCCGGTCATGTTCGTGGTGCTCGTCGGGTCCGTGCTGACCACGGCGTTCTCCTTCACCGACCCGACCGACTGGTTCGGCTGGACCATCAGCGCCTGGCTCTGGCTGACCGTGATCTTCGCCAACCTCGCGGAGGCCGTCGCCGAGGGCCGCGGCAAGGCGCAGGCCGACACCCTGCGCAAGGCCAAGACCGACACGGTGGCGCGGCGCCTGGTGGACGGCCGTGAGGAGCGGGTGCCGGGTACGGAGCTCAAGGTCGGCGACCGCGTCGTGTGCGAGGCCGGCGACATCATCCCGGGCGACGGTGACGTGGTCGAGGGCGTCGCCAGCGTCGACGAATCCGCGATCACCGGCGAGTCCGCGCCCGTCATCCGCGAGTCCGGCGGCGACCGCAGCGCCGTCACCGGCGGCACCAAGGTCCTCTCCGACCGCATCGTCGTCAAGATCACCACGAAGCCCGGCGAGACGTTCATCGACCGCATGATCAACCTGGTCGAGGGCGCCGCCCGGCAGAAGACGCCCAACGAGATCGCGCTCAACATCCTGCTCGCCTCCCTGACCGTCGTCTTCCTCCTCGCCGTCGCGACGCTGCCGCCGTTCGCCGACTACGCGGGCAAGCAGCTCGACATGGTCGTCCTGGTCGCCCTCCTGGTCTGCCTCATCCCGACCACCATCGGCGCCCTGCTCTCCGCCATCGGCATCGCCGGCATGGACCGCCTCGTGCAGCGCAACGTGCTCGCCATGTCCGGCCGCGCCGTCGAAGCGGCCGGCGACGTCTCGACGCTGCTGCTCGACAAGACCGGCACCATCACCCTCGGCAACCGGCAGGCCGCCGAGTTCGTCCCCGTGCGCGGCGTCACCGAGGCCGAGGTCGCCGACGCGGCACAGCTCTCGTCCCTGTCGGACGAGACGCCCGAGGGCCGCTCGGTCGTCGTCCTCGCCAAGGAGCGGTACGGGCTGCGTGAACGCCACCAGGGCGAACTCGCGGGCGCCACCTGGATCGAGTTCACCGCCCAGACCCGGATGTCCGGCGTCGACGTCGACGGACGCCGCATCCGCAAGGGGGCCGCAGGTTCGGTCCTGGCCTGGGTCCGCGAACGCGGCGGGCAGGTCGCCGACGACGCCACGACACTCACCGACGCCATCTCCGCCGCCGGCGGCACCCCGCTCCTCGTCGCCGTCGAGGACACCGACGGCGCCCGTGTGCTCGGCGTGATCCACCTCAAGGACGTCGTCAAGGACGGCATGCGCGAACGCTTCGACGAGCTGCGCCGCATGGGCATCAAGACCGTCATGATCACCGGTGACAACCCGCTGACGGCCAAGGCCATCGCGGAAGAGGCCGGCGTCGACGACTTCCTCGCCGAGGCCACGCCCGAGGACAAGATGGCCCTCATCAAGCGGGAGCAGGCGGGCGGCAAGCTCGTCGCGATGACCGGCGACGGCACCAACGACGCGCCGGCGCTGGCCCAGGCGGACGTCGGCGTCGCGATGAACACGGGCACGTCGGCCGCGAAGGAGGCCGGCAACATGGTCGACCTCGACTCGAACCCGACCAAGCTGATCGAGATCGTCGAGATCGGCAAGCAACTGTTGATCACCCGTGGTGCGTTGACCACCTTCTCGATCGCCAACGACGTCGCCAAGTACTTCGCGATCATCCCGGCGCTCTTCGCGGCCGTCTACCCCGGGCTCAACACGCTCAACATCATGCACCTGTCGAGCCCGAACTCGGCGATCCTGTCCGCCGTCGTCTTCAACGCTCTGATCATCGTCGCGCTCGTCCCGCTCGCCCTGAAGGGCGTCCGCTACCGCCCGACCAGCGCCGACCGCATGCTCCGCCGCAACCTCGGCGTCTACGGACTCGGCGGCCTGATCGCCCCCTTCGTCGGCATCAAGGTCATCGACCTGCTCCTCTCCCTCATCCCCGGCCTGTGACGTCCAGAAAGCGTGCTGACCACCATGAACACCTCCGTAGGCAACACCGGCCGGCTGGTCTGGGCGGGCCTGCGCGCCCTGCTCGTCCTCACCGTGCTGTGCGGCGTGCTCTACCCGCTCGCCGTCACGGGAGTCGCCCAGGCGGTCTTCCCCGACAAGGCGAACGGCTCAGAGATCCGGTCCGGGGGCAGGACCGTCGGCTCCTCCCTCATCGGCCAGTCGTACACGACGAAGGACGGCAAGCCCGACCTCAAGTGGTTCCAGGGGCGCCCGCAGAACGGCCTCGGCACGAACAGCGTGAACACCCAGTACAAGCTGATCCTGTCCGGCGCCACCAACCTCGCCGGTGACAACCCCGAACTCGTCGCCCAGGTGAAGAAGGCCCGTGCCGCCGTCGTCGCGGACAACTCCACCGCCACGTACCGGGTGGACCCGGCCGACATCCCGGCCGACGCCGTCACCTCGTCCGGGTCCGGCCTCGACCCCGCCATCTCCCCGGCCTACGCCGACCTCCAGGTGCACCGCGTCGCCGCACGCAACCACCTGCCCGTCGAGCGCGTCCAGAAGCTCGTCGACGCACACACCGACGGACGCACCCTGGGCTTCATCGGCGAACCCACCGTCAACGTCCTCGAACTCAACGTCGCCCTGCAACAGTTGACGCGCAACAGTTGACCGAAGACAGCCGCGCCCACGAAGCGCGGCATGGACGGGGCACAGGCCGCTGTACGGACCACGGCGCGGGGCGGACCGGTCACCCACCGGTCCGCCCCCCGCGCCCGCCGTCCCTCGCCCACCGTCCACCGTCCACCGTCCACGAACCGGACACCCACCCGTATGCGTGCCACCTACAGTTACTGTTCCGGCGGGAGGCACGCACCATGAGCGACAACCTGGACGGCACGACCACCGGCACCCGACCCGAAGACGGCGGCACCGGCGCCCGGATCGTTGCCGCACTCGACGGCGTCGGCATGCGCCGCATCACCACCGGCCAGATCATCCTCGACGCCGTCGACTGGACCGTCCGGGCCGGCGAGCACTGGGCCCTGCTCGGCCCGAACGGCGCCGGAAAGACCAGCATCCTGCGCCTCGTCGGCGCCACCCACCACCCCACCACCGGCACCGTCGAAGTCCTCGGCCACCGACTCGGCCGCGTCGACGTCCGCGAACTGCGCGCCCACATCGGCCACGTCTCCACCTCCCAGCGCGTCCCCCTCGACCTCCCCGGCCACACCGTCGTCCTCACCGGCCACACCGGCACCGTCCAACCCCTCTGGAAGGCCTACGACACCGAGGTCCGCGACCGCGCCGACGCGCTGCTCGCCGAACTCGACATCAAGGACCTCGCCGACCGCCCCTACGGCGTCTGCTCCGGCGGCCAGCGCGCCCGCGTCCTCATCGCCCGCGCCCTCATGGCCGACCCCGCGCTGCTGCTGCTCGACGAGCCGTTCAACGCGCTCGACCTGCCCTCCCGCGAGGACCTCATCGACACCATGCGCCGCCTCGCCGCCGGCCGCCCGCACCTGGCCACCGTCACCGTCACCCACCACCTGGAGGAGCTCTCCCCGGCCATCGGCCACGCCCTCCTGCTCCGCGACGGACGCGTCCTCGCCCGCGGCCCCGTCGAGGACGTCCTCACCCCCGACCGCATGACCGCCTGCTTCGGCCGCCCCATCGAGGTCACCCGCCACGCCGGCCGCTGGCTCGCCCGCTCCGCGGGCCAGCCGTAACCGCCGGGGTGGACCCAGCACCACCCCGGCCCGCCACGTACGCCCCGTGTGCCGCCGGCCCGCCGACCCTAGCGTCGTGGGAAGAGGCGCAGAGCGCGCCGGACAAGGGGAACGGCGATCATGCGACACCACGGACGGACACCCCGGCACACGGCCCACGCGGAAGCGCTGCGCCTGGTCCGGGTCACCAAGAGCTACGGCACGGACGACGGCGGCGCCGACCGCGTCACCGCCCTCGACGACATCACCCTCAGCCTGCCCGCAGGCACGTTCACCGCGGTCATGGGCCCCTCCGGCTCCGGCAAGTCCACACTGCTGCACTGCGCGGCCGGACTCGACCGGCCCGACAGCGGCGTCGTCGCCGTCGACGGCGAGGAGATGAGCGGCGGCCCCGGCCCCGCCCGCAGCGAGGCCGCGCTGACCCGCTTCCGCCGCACCCGCGTCGGCTTCGTGTTCCAGCAGTACAACCTGCTGCCCACCCTCACCGTCGCCCAGAACACGATCCTGCCGCTCAAGCTCGCGGGCCGCCGCGTCGACCGGCAACGCGTCGAGCGCGTCCTCACCGACGTCGGCCTCGGCGACCGGCTCGGGCACCGCCCCGACCAGCTCTCCGGCGGCCAGCGCCAACGCGTCGCCATCGCCCGCGCCCTGGTCACCGAACCCTCCGTGATCTTCGCCGACGAACCGACCGGGGCACTCGACACCCGCAGCGCCCGCGATGTCCTCCGCCTCCTCCAGGAGGCCGTCCGACTGCACGGCAGGACCGTCGTCATGGTCACCCACGACCCGGTCGCCGCCTCCTACGCGGACACCGTCCAGTTCCTCGCCGACGGCCGGCTCGCCGGACAACTCACCGCGCCCACGGTCGACGCGGTCGCCGAACGCCTAGCCCACCTCGGCGACAACATCCCGATGGGAGTGTGAACCGTGTTCACCATGCTCGGACTCGCCCTGCGCTCCGTACGCCAGCGCCCGGGCCGCTTCGTCGCCACACTTCTGTCCGCCTTCCTCGGCGCCACCATCGTCATGACGTTCAACTCGATGCACGACACCGCCGCCGCGGACGGCGTCGACAAGATCAGCTCCGACACCCTCACCACCGCCGCGAGCGTCGTCGGCGGCTACGGCACCCTGCTCGTCTTCTTCGCGATCGCGTCCACATTGACCGTCAACGTGCGTCAACGTGCCGAGGAGATCCACCTGTTGCGGCACACCGGCGCGACCCCCGCCCAGATCAAGCGCATGGTCGTCGGCGAAGCCGTCACCGTCGCACTCGTCGCCACCGTCCTCGCCGTCGGCCCCGCCGCGCTCGGCGGATCACTCCTGCTCGACGCCTTCAAGGACAGCGGCCAGGTCGCCGGCTCCGTCCACCACACCTTCGGCCCGATCGCCCTCCTGTCCGGCATCACGGTCACCCTGCTCGCCTCGGCGGGCGCCGCGTTCCTCGCCGTACGACGCGCCACGAAGGCCGCCGACGGCGCCGGTCAGGCCCGACGGCCCGGCCGCGCCCGCAAGGCCGCCTCCTGGGCGGCGCTCGTCGTCGGCGCCCTCGCGGTCACGAGCACCTTCGCGATGAACGCCACCGACGCCGCCCTCATGGCAGCCCCCGCCTACGGCGCGATCCTGCTCTCCGTCGGCTTCGCCCTCGTCTCCACCGACCTCCTGCGCGCCGTCCTCCGCCGCGCCGAACCCCTCGTCACCGCCCTCACCGGCGCGAGCGGCTACCTGACCGTACGGAACCTGCGACAGCGTGCCCCTCAACTCTCCGGCGTCCTCATGCCGTTGATCCTGTTCACCGGCATGGCCACCGCGACCCTGTACATGCAGGCCGTCGAGAACGACGCGATCAAGGCCTCGGGGCTCACCAGATCAATTGAGGACAAGAACCTCGAGACGCTCAACCTCATCGTGGTCGGCATCATCGTCGTCTTCGCCTGCATCATGCTGATCAACTCCCTGTACGCGGCGACGGCCTACCGCGTCCGCGAGTTCGGCCAGCAGCGCCTCGCCGGAGCCACACCCGCGCAAGTCCTCGGCGGCGTCGCCGTGGAAGGCATCGCCCTGACCGTCACCGGCGTGTTCTTCGGCACACTCGCCGCACTCGCCGGCCTCCTCCCGTTCACCGCGGTCCGCACCGACGGACTCCTCCCGCACCAGGGGCTCGGCATCTGGATCGCCGTGGTGGCCACGGCGACCGCGGCCACCCTGGTCACCAGCCTCGCCACCGCCCGGCGCGGCCTGAAGGTCCCCGCCGTGCAGGCCGTGACCCTCGCCGCGTGACATGCCCGTCCGTGTCGCTGTTGGGCTGAACGGGTGACATGGCGTAAGAATTGACCGGTGCAGACAGTAGTGCGAGCCCGGACGGGGTGGGGGCATTGAACAGCCACGACGTCACTGACGAACAGTGGGAAGGGCTCGCTCAGGTCGTACCGCTGCGCAGCCGCAACGAATGGCCGTCCGCGGTCGACCACCGGGCGATGCCCGAGTACGAGACCGAGCCGCGCCGCCGCTTCGTCGTCCTGCGCGTCAACGTCTTCGGTGACGCCCGCGAGGTCGCCGAGACCGTCATGTCCGGCATCCCCGTCCTGCTCGACCTCACCGGCGCCGAGGGCGAAGTCGCCAAGCGCGTGCTGGACTTCAGCAGCGGGGTGGTCCTCGGCCTCGGCTGCGGCATGCACCGGGTCGACCGCAACGTGTTCCTGCTCGCCCCGCCCGGCACCGAGGTCCAGGGCCTGGTGGCCGGCGCGAGCGCGCTCGGCTGACCTTGAGGTACGGGGGCCGCGCTCAAAGGGGCCCGTACCGACCGGGCCGTACGGACCGGATCCGCAGTGATCCGGGCCGTACTGGCCGAAGCCGCAGTGATCGGGGTCGTATCGAGCGGCGACCCCGTTGGGCAAGCCCGGGCGGCATAGTCCCCCGATCGTAGGAAGGTCATCGAGGGAAATCGGTTCTGCCGGGCGCGGGCGCCTACGTTCATCGACATGACCGTGCTTCAGCCGGGCGCGCCCGCCTTACCCGGCCCGACCCCGGACCGCCCGTACGTGACCGAGCTGCGGCTCTCGGCCTTCGCACGACACCGCGGCACCACCGTCCCCCTCAACTCCTTCACCGTACTGACCGGACCGAGCGGCAGCGGAAAGACCAGCGTGCTGCGGGCCCTCGACGCGCTCGCCCGCCTCGGCGGGGGAGCGCACCTCGACGAGGTCTTCCCCGACCCCGCCGCCTGCGTCCCCGACCAGGCCAGACCCGACGCCCAGCACCGCCGCGGATTCCGCATCGGCTGCACCGTCGCGGGACCGGTCGGACCCGTCCGGCTCGACCTCGCCGTGCAGGCCGAACCCGAACTCCGCATCGTCGGCGAACGCCTGACCGGTCCCGGCGTCACCTACCTGGAGACCGCCCTGCGCGACCCGGGCCGGCGCGACGTCCAGGCCGCCTGGCACACCGCCGGATCCGTCGCCGTCACCCGCGGCCCGCTCCCCGACGACCTGCTCGGCACCGCATTGCTCCCCCTGCGCGTCGCCGGCCGTACCCAGGGCCAGCGCCAGGTGCTGGCCGCCGCGGAACAGACCGTCGTCGGCCTGCGCTCCCTGTTCGCCTGCGACCCCGAACCTGCCCGGATGCGGGCCCCCGTCCCGGTCGGCGACGGCATGCTGCTCGCCGGCTGCGACAACCTCGCCTCGGTACTGCGGCGCACCCGTTCCGAGTGCGCCCACCGGCACGCCCTGCTCGTCGCCGCGGCCCGCGCCGGACTCGCGGGACCCGTACGGGAAGTGCTCGCCGAGACCGGCACCGACGGCCTCGTCCGCGCCGTCGTCGGCCGGGAGAGCGGCCCGGCCACGCCCGTCGGGCGCCTCGCCGACGGTGAACTGCGCTATCTGGCCCTGGCCTTGGTGCTGCTCACCGGCCCGGGGGTGCTGGACGTCGACACCGTGGCCGAGGTGCCGGACGCCTACCAGAGCCTGACCGTGCTCGCCGACGGCCTGGACCGGGGGCTCGACCCGGCCCAGAGCCGCGAACTGGCCGCGCTCGCCGCCCGCATGTGCGCCCGCGGCCACATCCGACTGGTCGCCGCGGTGGGGGAGGGGTCGGCCGTCGTCCCCGAGGCCCGGACGCACGGGGCGGCGGTGGTAGACCTGAGGCCGTGACAGACACAGCACCGGAAAACGGGGACGGGCCAGGACGCGTGCGCGGGATCGGGCACGAGGACGCGGGCAGGGACGACGGCGGGGACGGAGGCCTGGCCGGTGAGGGAGGAGAGGGCGCCCTCGGTCCGGAGGCGGACGGCGCTGCCGGACAGCCGACGGGGACGCCCGACCTCGCGGCGCTGCAGGCCCGGCTCGCCGCCTTCGCCGCCGCCCGCGACTGGGGCCCTTTCCACACGCCGAAGAACCTGGCCTCGGCGCTGAGCGTCGAGGCCGCCGAACTCGTCGAGATCTTCCAGTGGTTGACCCCCGAGCAGTCGGCCCGGGTCATGGACGACCCAGACTCGGCGCACCGGGTCCGCGACGAGGTCGCCGACGTGCTCGCGTATCTGCTGCAACTGTGCGAGGTCCTCGGGATCGACGCCCTCGCCGCGCTGGACGCGAAGATCGACCGCAACGAGTCGCGTTTTCCCGCGCCCGGCCGGGATTCCGTCGACCGCGACCCCGGTCGTCACTCTTCGGAGTCATAGAGTTGTCCACAACCGATTCTGTGTCCACAGATTTCGGGTGACCTCTGGCTTTTCGTCTCGCGGACCCTCACTCTGGGTAGTGGACAAGGGAGTTCGGGCAGGACGGACGGGGACGCGGATGGAAGCGGTGCGGCTCATCGGGGTCGGCCGACGGGCCCTGGCACAGAGCCAGGACGCGCCGGACATCATGAGGGAGGCGTGGCAGGCACAGGCGCTGGCCCAGGCGGTCGGCAGCAGGCTGGCGATGCTAGGGCCCGCGGAATTACGGGGCGACGCGCTGAGCCTGAGCGAGGCGGGAGCGCGGGGCAGCGGCGGCTCCGCTGGACCGGTGGTCGGAGCGGGCGGCATACGAGCGGCACAGCTGACCGAACTGGGCGACGCGCGAGGGGCGTTGCTGGAGCTCGGCGCACTGCTCGGCGATGTGGGGATCGCGCTCGTCGGCGTGGCGAGCGAGTCCTTCGAGGAGGGGGCCTATTGGCAGTGCATGGAAGCGATCGACGCGGCGGACGAGTCCCGGGACCGGGTCCTGGAGATCCTGCGGCGCCTGCCCGAGCGGGACGACGGCAGACTCACCGACCGCGGCCGGAGCAGGGGCGGCGGTCCCGCACCGGGATCCGACTCGGCGGCCTGACCGGGCGGTCTCACCGGTCGCCCGGGCCGGGGTGGCCAGACGGTGCACAGACCGTGTGGCCGGGTCGGTCGGATGGCCACCGGACCGGATGGCCGGACCGGATGGCCGGACGGGACGGCCTGACCGGCAACCCGACGTGACCCGGCTGTACTGGTCGCCGGACTGCCGGACTGCCGGACTGCCGGACCGCGGGACCGCGGATTGCCGGACCGTCGGATTGCCGATCCGGAGCGTCAGCCTTCCTCGGCCACGGCGTGCGGCACACCGCCCGAGTTCTGCTGGAGGTCCGCGTCGAGCTGCGACAGATCGGCGTTGAGCGCCGCCATCAACTCCTCCATCTGCTGCAGCAGACCCTTGGGCGCGCCCTGTTGTTGCGGTACGGACACGACTTCCTCGGACATGACGGCCTCCTCGGCCCTCGCCCTCCCACCTGGGGAAAGGCGGACGACACACAAGACGCCCGGCAGTTGACGCCGGCGCGGATGCCGGGCGGTCCGGCACCGCCCCGGCCAACGATCACCCGGCGGTCCCGGTCACTGAACGGGGCCCGTGCCAGCGCCGGGTTGACGGATTTTCACCCGACCGTGGGGGTCGGGCACCGGAGTGACCAGCAAGGTTGACGCACGTTCGAGCGTGCAGGATGGAGGTATGGATCTTCGCATCTTCACGGAGCCCCAGCAGGGGGCGACCTATGACACGTTGCTGACCGTCGCGAAGGCGACCGAGGACCTCGGCTTCGACGCCTTCTTCCGCTCCGACCATTACTTGCGCATGGGCTCGTCCGACGGGCTGCCCGGTCCCACCGACGCCTGGATCACCCTGGCCGGCCTCGCCCGGGAGACCCGGCGCATCCGCCTCGGCACCCTGATGACGGCGGGCACCTTCCGGCTGCCCGGTGTCCTCGCCATCCAGGTGGCCCAGGTCGACCAGATGTCGGGCGGCCGGGTCGAACTTGGCCTGGGCGCCGGCTGGTTCGAGGAGGAGCACAAGGCGTACGGGATCCCGTTCCCCAAGGAGAAGTTCGACCGGCTGGAGGAGCAGCTGGCCATTGTCACCGGGCTGTGGGGCACCGAGGTCGGCGCCACGTTCACCCACGACGGCACCTACTACCAGCTCGTCGACTCCCCGGCGCTGCCCAAGCCGGCGCAGGCCAAGGTGCCGGTGCTGATCGGTGGGCACGGGGCGAAGCGGACGCCCCGGCTGGCGGCGCGGTACGCGGACGAGTTCAACATCCCGTTCGCGTCCGTCGAGGACAGTGAGCGGCAGTTCGGCCGGGTCCGGGCGGCGGCCGAGCAGGCCGGCCGCCGCGGCGACGACCTGGTGTACTCCAACGCGCTGGTGGTCTGCGTCGGCCGGGACGAGGCGGAGATCAAGCAGCGGGCGGCGGCCATCGGCCGGGACGTCGACGACCTGCGGGCGAACGGGCTGGCCGGCTCGCCGGCGGAGGTCGTCGACAAGATCGGCCGCTACGGGGCGATCGGGTCGAGCAGGATCTACCTCCAGGTCCTGGACCTGGACGACCTGGACCACCTGGAGCTGATCTCCGCACAGGTCCAGTCGCAGCTGTAGGAGCCCAGGAGCCCAGGAGCCCCGGAGCCCAGGAGTCCTCGACGGAACGGGGGCGGTCGTACCGCGCCTCCCCTCGCCAAAACTCGCTGGTCGCGCGCCTCCGGGATCGGGAGACTGGTGGCGTGTTCCTGACGATCAGTACCACCGGTACCCCTGAACGCCCCGCGACCGACCTCGGGTTTCTGCTGCACAAGCATCCCGAGAACGCGCAGGCGTTCTCCACCTCCTACGGCACCGCGCACGTCCTCTACCCCGAGGCGAGTGCGGAGCGGTGCACGGCCGCGTTGCTGCTGGAGGTCGATCCGGTGGCGCTGGTGAGGAGCGGCAAGGGCAAGGGCGGCAAGGGGCGTGGCGGTGCGGCCGACGCGTCGCTCGCGCAGTACGTGAACGACCGGCCCTACGCCGCGTCGTCGCTGCTGGCGGTCGCGCTGAGCGCGGTGTTCTCCAGCGCGCTGCGCGGGGTGTGCGCGGCGCGGCCCGAGCGGGCCGAGGAGGCGTTGCCGCTGCGCGTCGAGGTGCCCGCGCTGCCGGCGCGGGGCGGCCCCGACCTCGTACGGAAGCTGTTCGAGCCGCTCGGATGGGCGGTGACGGTGGCGGCGGTGCCGCTCGACGAGAAGTTCCCCGAGTGGGGGGAGTCGCGGTACGTGCGGCTCGTGCTCGAAGGGGAACTGCGGCTCGCGCACGCGCTGCGGCACCTGTACGTGCTGCTGCCCGTGCTCGACGACGCCAAGCACTACTGGGTGTCCGCCGACGAGGTCGACAAGCTCCTGCGGGCCGGGGACGGCTGGCTGGCCGGGCACCCGGAGCAGAAGCTGATCACCAGCCGCTACCTGGCGCGGCGCTGGGCGCTGACCAGGGAGGCGCTCGGCCGGCTCGAACTGGCGCGGCTCGCGGACGCGGACGACACCGAGGTCGAGGCGATCGACAACGCGGTGGACGAGACGGCCGACACGGAGGAGCGGCCCGTTCCGCTCGCGGTGCGGCGGCGTGAGGCGATCATCGGCGCGCTCCGGGAGGCCGGGGCGGCGCGGGTGCTCGATCTGGGCTGCGGCCAGGGCCAGTTGGTGCAGGAGCTGCTCAAGGACCCGCGGTTCACGGAGATCGTCGGCATGGACGTGTCCGTGCGCGCCCTCACCATCGCGGCCCGGCGGCTCAAGCTGGACCGCATGGGGGAGCGGCAGGCCGCGCGCGTCCAGCTGCGGCAGGGTTCGCTCGCCTACACCGACAAGCGGCTCAAGGGGTACGACGCGGCGGTGCTGAGCGAGGTCGTCGAGCACCTCGACCTGCCGCGGCTGCCGGCCCTCGAGTACGCGGTGTTCGGCTCCGCGCGGCCCCGCACGGTGCTCGTGACCACGCCGAACGTCGAGTACAACGTCCGCTGGGAGTCCCTGCCCGCCGGGCACGCGCGGCACGGCGACCACCGGTTCGAGTGGACGCGCGCCGAGTTCCGGGAGTGGGCCGGGCGGGTCGCCGGGCGGCACGGCTACGAGGTCGCGTACCTGCCGGTCGGGCCCGACGACCCCGAGGTGGGGCCGCCGACGCAGATGGCCGTCTTCAGCCTGACCGACACCCCCGCTCCGAGCGGGACCGCGAACAGAACAGACGTGAACAGCAGGGAAGAGAAGCACCGCGCCGAGAAGGAGGCGAAGGACGGATGAGCGGGACCGACATCGACAACCGGGAGAGCGGACGGACGCTGCCCGTCACCGACCTGAGCCTCGTCGTGCTCATCGGCGCGTCGGGATCGGGCAAGTCCACCTTCGCCCGCGCCCACTTCAAGGCGACCGAGATCATCTCCAGCGACTTCTGCCGGGGCCTGGTCGCCGACGACGAGAACGACCAGAGCGCCAGCCGCGACGCGTTCGACGTGCTCCACTACATCGCCGGCAAGCGGCTCGCCGCGGGACGGCTCACCGTCGTCGACGCGACCAACGTGCAGCAGGAGAGCCGCCGTCAGCTGGTCGAGCTGGCCCGCAAGCACGACGTGCTGCCCATCGCGATCGTCCTCGACGTGCCCGAGGACGTCTGCGCGGCGCGGAACGCCGCCCGCACCGACCGCGCCGACATGCCCCGCCGCGTCATCACCCGGCACACCCGCGAACTGCGCCGCTCCCTGCGCCACCTGGAGCGCGAAGGGTTCCGCAAGGTGCACGTGCTGCGCGGAGCCGAGGAGATCGAGCACGCGGGCGTCGTGCGCGAGAAGCGGTACAACGACCTGACCCACCTCACCGGCCCCTTCGACATCATCGGCGACATCCACGGCTGCGCGGCCGAACTGGAGACCCTGCTCGCCGAGTTGGGCTATGTGGACGGCGCACACCCCGAAGGGCGTACCGCTGTGTTCGTCGGCGACCTCGTCGACCGCGGCCCCGACACCCCCGGCGTCCTGCGCCGCGTCATGGGCATGGTGAAGGCGGGCACCGCGCTGTGCGTGCCCGGCAACCACGAGAACAAGCTGGAGCGCTGGCTCAAGGGCCGCAACGTGCAGCACACGCACGGTCTCGCCGAGACGATCCAGCAGCTGGAGAAGGAGAGCGAGGAGTTCCGCACCGAGGTCCGTGAGTTCGTGCACGGCCTCGTCAGCCACTACGTCCTCGACGGCGGCAAGCTCGTCGTGTGCCACGCGGGCCTGCCCGAGCAGTACCACGGCCGCACCTCTGGCCGGGTGCGCTCGCACGCGCTGTACGGGGACACCACCGGGGAGACCGACGAGTTCGGGCTGCCCGTGCGCTACCCGTGGGCGGAGGACTACCGCGGCAAGGCGGCCGTCGTCTACGGCCACACCCCCGTGCCGAACGCCACCTGGCTCAACAACACCATCTGCCTCGACACCGGCGTCGTCTTCGGCGGCAAGCTCACCGCGCTGCGCTGGCCGGAGCGCGAACTCGTCGACGTACCGGCCGAGCAGGTCTGGTACGAGCCGGTGCGGCCGCTCGCCACGGAGGCGCCCGGCGGGCACCAGGGCCGGCCGCTCGACCTCGCCGACGTGCACGGGCGCCGCACCGTCGAGACCCGGCACGCCGGTCGCGTCGCCGTGCGCGAGGAGAACGCGGCGGCGGCCCTGGAGGTCATGAGCCGCTTCGCCGTCGACCCGCGGCTCGTGCCCTACCTGCCGCCGACCATGGCGCCCACCGCCACGTCCGGGGTGGAGGCCCGCGGCGGAGCCGCTGCCGGAGACTTCCTGGAGCACCCGACGGAGGCCTTCGCCCAGTACGCGGCGGACGGCGTCGCCCGGGTCGTGTGCGAGGAGAAGCACATGGGCTCGCGGGCCGTGGCGCTCGTGTGCCGCGACGCGGAGGCCGCGCGCGAGCGGTTCGGCGTGGACGACGGGTCGGTCACCGGCTCGCTCTACACGCGGACCGGCCGGCCGTTCTTCGACGACGCCGAGACCACCGAGGCGGTCCTCGCCCGGGTGCGGGACGCGGTCACCGCGGCCGGGCTGTGGGAGGAGCTCGACACCGACTGGCTGCTCCTGGACGGCGAGCTGATGCCCTGGTCGCTCAAGGCGTCCGGGCTGCTGCGCTCCCAGTACGCGGCGGTCGGCGCGGCCTCCGGCGCGGCGTTCCCCGGAGTTCTCGCGGCGCTGGAGACGGCCGCCGCGCGCGGGGTCGACGTGGGCGACCTGCTGGAGCGGCAGCGCGGCCGCGCCGTCGACGCGGCCGCGTTCACCGACGCGTACCGGCGTTACTGCTGGACCACGGACGGCCTCGACGGGGTGCGGTTCGCCCCGTTCCAGATCCTCGCCGTGCGCGGCCGGTCGCTGGCCGGGCTGCCGCACGACGAGCTGCTCGCGCTCATCGACCGGGTCGTCGAGCACGACGGGACGGGACTGCTGCAGACGACGCGGCGGCTGTTCGTCGACACCGGGGACGCCGCATCCGTGCGGGCCGGGGTCGACTGGTGGCTGGAGATGACCGGGCGCGGCGGCGAGGGCATGGTCGTGAAGCCCCTCGGGGGGCTCGTCCGTGACGGGAAGGGGCGGCTCGTGCAGCCCGGCATCAAGTGCCGCGGCCGCGAGTACCTCCGGATCATCTACGGGCCCGAGTACACGCGGCCGGAGAACCTCGCGAAGCTGCGGCAGCGGTTCCTCGGGCACAAGCGGTCGCTGGCGATCCGGGAGTACGCGCTGGGGCTCGAGGCCGTCGAGCGACTGGCCGGGGGCGAGCCGCTGTGGCGGGTGCACGAGGCGGTGTTCGGGGTGCTGGCCCTGGAGTCGGAGCCGGTCGACCCCCGGCTGTGACGGGGGCGGGGGTCCGATGGCGCGCCTGCTCGTCCGCCGGGTGCGCCCGCCGGGCGAGCGCGGCCCGTTGAGGCTTCTCGCGCCCCGCGGCGGAGCCGCTGATCGACACGCCCCGCGCCCCTGAGACGCACACCCCTCGGGTGGCATCTCAGGGGCGCGGCCGCTGTGCGGCCGTGCCCCACCGGAACCGAGCGTCCACAACCCGCGCGCGAGCGGCCCCCGCGGGGGAAAGATGACCCCATGGGATTCCACGTCGACTCCGAGGCCGGGCGGCTGCGCCGCGTCATCTTGCACCGGCCCGATCTGGAGCTGAAGCGCCTGACGCCGAGCAACAAGGACCAGCTGCTCTTCGACGACGTGCTCTGGGTACGCAGGGCACGTCAGGAACACGACGGCTTCGCCGACGTGCTGCGCGACCGCGGTGTCACCGTGCACCTCTTCGGTGACCTGCTCACCGAGACGCTGGGCGTCGCCCCCGCCCGCGCCCTCGTCCTGGACCGCGTCTTCGACGAGAAGGAGTACGGGCCGCTGGCCACCGACCATCTGCGGGCCGCCTTCGAGACGCTGCCGGAGCAGGAGCTGGCGACCGCGCTGATCGGCGGCATGACCAAGCGCGAGTTCCTCGAGGCGCACCCGGAGCCGACCTCCGTGCGCTTCCACGCGATGGAGCTGGACGACTTCCTGCTCCGGCCACTGCCCAACCACCTGTTCACCCGCGACACCTCCGCGTGGATCTACGACGGGGTGTCCATCAACGCGATGCGGCTGCCCGCACGGCAGCGCGAGACGGTCCACTTCGAGGCGATCTACCGCCACCACCCGCTCTTCCGGGACGAGGACTTCCGGCTGTGGTCGCAGGGGCAGGCCGACTACCCGTCGACGATCGAGGGCGGCGACGTCCTCGTCATCGGCGAGGGCGCCGTCCTCATCGGCATGAGCGAGCGCACGACCCCGCAGGCCGTGGAGATGCTCGCGCACAAGCTGTTCGAGGCCGGTTCGGCCCGCACCATCGTGGCGCTCGACATGCCCAAGCGGCGGGCGTTCATGCACCTGGACACGGTCATGACGATGGTCGACGGCGACACGTTCACGCAGTACGCGGGGCTCGGCATGCTGCGCTCCTACACGATCGAACCGGGCACCTCGGCGCGGGAGCTGAAGGTCACCGACCATCCGCCGGAGCACATGCACCGGGCGATCGCCGCCGCGCTCGGGCTGAACGAGATCCGGGTGCTCACGGCGACCCAGGACGTGCACGCCGCCGAGCGCGAGCAGTGGGACGACGGGTGCAACGTGCTGGCCGTCGAGCCCGGCGTCGTCGTCGCGTACGAGCGGAACGCGACCACGAACACCTTCCTGCGCAAGCAGGGCGTCGAGGTGATCGAGATCCCCGGCAGCGAGCTCGGCCGCGGGCGGGGCGGCCCGCGCTGCATGAGCTGCCCGGTGGAGCGGGACCCGGTGTCCGGCTGACGGCGGCCGCACCAGGACCGGGGCGCTGTATATAAATGTGGAACATCGTATAGACTTCCAGTGTTGTGATGCCGTCCCTCAGCCTGCCAGGAGCACCCCCATGAATCTCACCGGCCGCCACTTCCTCAAGGAGCTGGACTTCACCGCCGAGGAGTTCCGCGGTCTGGTGGAGCTGGCCGCCGAGCTCAAGGCCGCCAAGAAGGCGGGGACGGAGATCCAGTACCTCAAGGGCAGGAACATCGCCCTGATCTTCGAGAAGCCCTCCACCCGCACCCGCTGCTCCTTCGAGGTGGCGGCCGCCGACCAGGGCGCCTCGACGACGTACATCGACCCGAGCGGCTCCCACATCGGCAAGAAGGAGTCGAGCAAGGACACTGCGCGGGTCCTCGGCCGGATGTTCGACGCGATCGAGTTCCGGGGCGACGCCCAGGAGACCGTCGAGACGCTCGCGGCCCACGCGGGCGTGCCGGTCTACAACGGCCTGACGGACGACTGGCACCCCACCCAGATGCTCGCCGACGTGCTCACCATGACCGAGCACAGCGCCAAGCCGCTCACGGACATCGCCTTCGCGTACCTGGGCGACGCCCGGTTCAACATGGGGAACTCGTACCTGGTCACCGGCGCCCTCCTCGGCATGGACGTGCGGATCGTCGCGCCGAAGGCCTACTGGCCGGCCGAGGAGATCGTCGCGAAGGCCCGTGAGCTCGCGGCGGCCAGCGGCGCGCGGATCACCCTCACCGAGACGGTCGAGGAGGGCGTACTCGGCGCCGACTTCGTCGTCACCGACGTGTGGGTGTCGATGGGCGAGCCCGCGGAGATCTGGGACGAGCGCATCAAGGCCCTCACCCCGTACGCCGTCACGATGGACGTCCTGCGCGCCACGGGGACCGCCGACGTGAAGTTCCTGCACTGTCTCCCCGCCTTCCACGACCTCGGCACCAAGGTCGGGCGCGAGATCCACGAGAAGTACGGCCTGGAGTCCCTCGAGGTCACCGACGAGGTCTTCGAGTCCGAGCACTCCGTCGTCTTCGACGAGGCGGAGAACCGGATGCACACCATCAAGGCCGTCATGGTCGCCACCCTCGGCCGCACCCCGGGCGCCTGAGCCCACCGGGAGCGCCCGCGCCCCCGGGCAGGACAGCCCGCACCTTCGTACGGCAGCCCGAACCCCCGTAGAACACCAGCACCCGTTCACACTGATGGGGCCGGACCACCTCTCCGGCCCCACCGGCATGCGGCCCACCCCGCCGCGCCCGCACCACCAGAAAAGAGCACCACCCCATGCCGCCGTCGCCGACCCCCACCGGCCCGCGCATCAAGTCGCCCGAGACCCTCATCGCCGAATCGGGCGCCGACCTGGAAGGCCACGGCCTCAAGCGCACCATGGGGCTGTTCCAGCTCGTGTGCTTCGGCGTCGGCGCGATCGTCGGCACCGGCATCTTCGTCGGCCTGTCCGACACGGTCGCCGAGGCCGGACCCGCCGTGATCGTCTCCTTCGTCCTCGCCGCGATCACCTGCGTCTTCACGGCGTTCTCCTTCGCCGAGCTGGGCGGCGCGATCCCCGTCTCCGGCTCCTCGTACTCCTTCGCCTACGCCGCCCTCGGCGAGCGCGTCGCGTTCCTCGTCGGCTGGTGCCTGCTCCTGGAGTACGGCATCTCCGTGTCGGCCGTCGCCGTCGGCTGGAGCCAGTACCTCAACGAACTGCTCGACAGCGTGTTCGGCGTCCAGCTGCCCACCGCGCTGTCCGCGGGACCCGCCGACGGCGGCGTGATCAACCTGCCCGCCGTCGTCGTCATGGCGATGGCGGCCGCTCTCCTCGTGCGCGGCATCCGCGAGAGCGCCCGCGCCACGGCCTTCATGGCCGTCCTCAAGATCGGCATCCTGCTGGCCTTCTGCGCGATCGCCTTCAGCGCCTTCCAGGAAGGCAACCTCACGCCGTTCCTGAAGGAGGGCGCCGGCGGCATCACCTCGGGCGCTTCGCTGGCCTTCTTCTCGTACATCGGCTTCGACGCCGTCACCACCGCCGGTGAGGAGGTCAAGAACCCGCGGCGGAACATCCCGCTCGCGATCATGATCTGCATCGGGCTCGTCACGCTGCTGTACTGCGCGGTCGCCGTCGCGGCCATCGGCGCGCTCGGCGCCGACGCCGTCGGCGACAAGCCCGCCGCGCTCTCCCTCGTCGTCGACCAGGTCACCGACTCCACGGTCGGCGGCGGCATCGTCGCCTTCGGCGCGGTCGTCGCCATCGCGTCCGTCGTCCTCGCCGTGATGTACGGGCAGACCCGCATCCTGATGTCGATGTCCCGCGACGGGCTGATCCCGCGCGTGTTCGAGCGCGTCTCGCCGAAGACCTCCACGCCGGTGCGCGGCACGCTGATCGTGGCGTCGGTCTTCGCGGTGCCGGCCGCGTTCTCCTCGCTCGACGTCGTCGTGAACCTCACGACCATCGGCACCCTCGCCACCATGGTCGTCGTCAACATCGCGGTCGTCGCGCTGCGCCGCTCGCGCCCCGACCTGAAGCGCTCGTTCCGGGTGCCGCTGTACCCGCTCAGCCCGGTCCTGGGCGTCGGCTTCTGCATGTACCTGATCTGGGGGACGGGCTGGACGACGTGGGTCCAGTTCGCCGTGTTCCTCGTCGTCGGCGCGCTCGTCTACGCGTTCTACGGGCGCCGCAACTCCCGGCTCGGGGCCGCACAGGCACAGGCAGCCTGATTCGAAAGAAAGGCGCTAGTCCTCGGAGGCGGGGCGCTGGCGCGGCACCGCGGGGAGCGTGAACCACACCGCCTTGCCGGAATCGGTGGGGCGGTGCCCGCACGAGGCCGACAGCGTCCGGATCAGCAGCAGGCCCCGCCCGTGCTCCTGCCAGGGGTCCGGCTCCTCGGCGTCGTCCGGGTTCGTGAGGTCCGAGGGCGGCGCCGGGTCCGGATCGTGCACCTCCACCTGACAGCCGGTCTCCAGGAGCTCCACGACCAGCTCGATCGGCGCGTCCCCCGTGGTGTGCTCCACCGCGTTCGCCACCAGCTCCGCCGTCAGCAGCTCGGCGGTGTCCGTGTCGGCGCCCGGCGGCTCGATGTCCCCCAGGGCGGTACGGACGAGGGCGCGCGCGACCGGCACGGCGGCAGCCGTGTGCGGCAGGGCGATACGCCACGACATGGGGGTGGAGGGACTGGGCAAGGCGGGTCCTGAGGGCGGGGGTCTCGGGGCTGGCGACTCGGGCTGGGGTCTGCGGGGCGGGCGGCTCGTTCTCTCGGTCGGCTCGTCTCTGCCGGTTCGGCGGCTGCTCCACCGGTCCGGCGGCCGAGCTGCCGGGCGGCTCGGGGTGACTGTCCTGCTTTCGACCGTATGAATGGTACGGCGTGTGCGCCAGGGTCTCCTGGCGGCGGTCTCCCGGGCCCTTCGTCCCCGGGCCGTCGCCCGTGCGGTGCGGGGCCCGGCACTCTCATCATGCCCAGCACCCCGCCGTTCTATCGCGCACTCGTGACGGCAGTCACGAAGCGGTGATAACTTCGAGGGGAGGAGCCGCCGGGAACCCCGCCGTAGGAGGCCGCACGCGCATGAGTCCCTTCACCGGATCCGCCCCCCGCACCGAGAAGTGGCGCCACCTGGACTACGCCGTGGACGCGCACGGCGTCGCCACGGTCACCCTCGCCCGGCCCGAGAAGCTCAACGCGCTCACCTTCGGCGCCTACGCCGACCTGCGCGACCTGCTCGCCGAGCTGTCCCGCGAGAAGTCCGTACGCGTCCTCGTCCTGGCCGGAGAGGGCCGCGGATTCTGCTCCGGCGGCGACGTCGACGAGATCATCGGCGCCACGCTCGGCATGGACACCGCCCAGCTCTTGGACTTCAACCGGATGACGGGCCAGGTCGTGCGCGCCCTGCGCGAGGCCCCGTTCCCCGTGGTCGCCGCCCTGCACGGGGTCGCCGCGGGCGCCGGAGCCGTCCTCGCGCTCGCCGCCGACTTCCGCGTCGCCGACCCCAGCACCCGCTTCGCCTTCCTGTTCACGAAGGTCGGACTGTCCGGCGGCGACATGGGCGCCGCCTACCTGCTGCCCCGCGTCGTCGGCCTCGGCCACGCCACCCGGCTGCTCATGCTCGGCGACCTCGTGCGCGCCCCCGAGGCCGAGCGGATCGGCCTGATCAGCCAGCTCACCGAGGAGGGCGACGCCGACACGGCCGCCCAGGCCCTCGCCCAGCGCCTCGCCGAGGGCCCCGCGCTCGCGTACGCGCAGACCAAGGCACTGCTCACCTCCGAGCTCGACATGCCGCTCGCGGCGTCCGTCGAGCTGGACGCCGCGACGCAGGCGCTGCTGATGAACGGCGAGGACTACGCCGAGTTCCACGCGTCCTTCACCGAGAAGCGCCCCCCGAAGTGGCAGGGGAGGTGAGCGCGGCCGTGCCCGCTCAGCGCATCGCCGTGATCGGCGGCGGCCCCGGCGGCCTGTACGCGGCCGCCCTCCTCAAGCGCCTCGACCCCGGCCGTGAGATCACGGTCTGGGAGCGCAACGCACCGGACGACACCTTCGGCTTCGGTGTCGTCCTGTCCGACGAGACCCTCGGCGGCATCGAGCACGCCGACCCCGCCGTGTACGCGGCGCTCCAGGACGAGTTCGTGCGCTGGGACGACATCGACATCGTGCACCGCGGCCTCCGGCACACGTCCGGCGGCCACGGCTTCGCCGCACTCGGCCGGCGCCGCCTCCTGGAGATCCTGCAGAGCCGCTGCCGCGGGCTCGGCGTCGACCTCCGCTTCCGCACCGAGGCGCCCCCGGCCGCCGAGCTCAGCGCCTCGTACGACCTGGTCGTCGCCGCCGACGGGGTGAACAGCCGCACCCGCGCCGCCCACGCCGACGCGTTCGGACCGCACATCGAGGAGCACCGCAACCGCTACATCTGGCTCGCCGCCGACTTCGCCTTCGACGCCTTCCGCTTCGAGATCGCGGAGACCGGGCACGGCGTCATGCAGCTGCACGGCTACCCCTTCGACGCGGAGCGCTCCACCGTCATCGTCGAGATGCGCGAGGAGGTGTGGCGAGCCGCCGGGTTCGCGGACGCCGACGTACGCGATTCCATCGACACCTGCGCCAAGATCTTCGCGGACGCGCTCGGCGGCCGCGGCCTGACCTCCAACAACTCCGCCTGGCTCACCTTCCGCACCGTCGTCAACGACCGGTGGTCGCACGGCAACGTCGTCCTCATCGGCGACGCCGCGCACACCGCGCACTTCTCCATCGGCTCCGGCACCAAGCTCGCCGTCGAGGACGCGCTCGCCCTCGCCGCCTGCCTCCACGAACACCCCACGACCGAGGCGGCCCTGAAGGAGTACGAGGCCGAGCGGCGGCCCGTCGTCGCCTCCACGCAGCGTGCGGCGCGGGCCAGCCTCGCCTGGTTCGAGGAGCTCGGCCGCTATCTCGACCAGCCGCCGCGCCAGTTCGCCTTCAACCTGCTCACCCGCAGCCGCCGCGTCACGCACGACAACCTGCGGCTGCGCGACCCCGGCTTCACCGAGTCCGTCGAGCGCGAGTTCGGCTGCCCCGAGGGCACGCCCCCGATGTTCACCCCCTTCCGGCTGCGCGGCCTCGCACTGCGCAACCGGGTCGTCGTCTCGCCCATGGACATGTACTCGGCGGTCGACGGCGTCCCCGGCGACTTCCACCTCGTCCACCTCGGCGCGCGGGCGCTCGGCGGCGCGGGGCTCGTCATGACGGAGATGGTGTGCGTCAGCCCCGAGGGCCGCATCACCCCCGGCTGCGCGGGCCTCTACACCGACGAACAGGCCGCCGCCTGGACCCGGATCGCCGACTTCGTGCACGCGCAGTCGCCCGGCACCGGGATCGGCCTCCAGCTCGGCCACTCCGGACGCAAGGGCTCCACCCGCCTCATGTGGGAGGGCATGGACGAGCCCCTGCCCGACCCGGACGCCAACTGGCCCGTGGTGGCCCCCTCCGCCCTGCGCTACAAGCCGGACAACCAGCTCCCGCGCGAACTGTCCCTCCCCGAACTCGCCGCGATCCGTCAGGAGTTCACCGCCGCCGCCCGGCGCGCGGCCCGTGCCGGATTCGACCTCCTCGAACTCCACTGCGCCCACGGCTACCTGCTGTCGAGCTTCCTGTCGCCGCTCACGAACCGGCGCACGGACGCCTACGGAGGTTCCCCGGAGGCCCGGCTGAAGTTCCCGCTGGAGGTCTTCGACGCGGTGCGCGAGGTCTGGCCCGAGGACCGGCCCATGACCGTCCGGATCTCCGCGACGGACTGGGCCGAAGGGGGACTCGACGGGGACGACGCCGTCGCCGTCGCGCGGGCCTTCGCCGCGCACGGGGCCGACGCGATCGACGTCTCCACGGGGCAGGTCGTCGCGGAGGAACGCCCCGCGTACGGGCGCTCCTACCAGGTGCCCTACGCGGACCGCATCCGCAACGAGGCGGGCGTTCCCGTCATCGCCGTCGGGGCGATCTCCTCCTGGGACGACGTGAACTCGCTGGTCCTCGCGGGGCGGACGGATCTGTGCGCGCTGGGGCGGCCGCATCTGTACGACCCGCACTGGACGCTGCACGCTGCCGCGGAGCAGGGGTATGCGGGGCCCGGCGCGGTGTGGCCCGCCCCGTACCGTGCCGGTAGCCGGCGCCCCCAGACGGGCCGCCTGGACGCGCCCAAGCCCCGTCTGGTCCTGCCCAGCTGACGCTCCGTCGCGGGCGGTCGTTCGTCCGCGGCTCCGGTGGGGGCTGGTCGCGCAGTTCCCCGCGCCCCTGGAGATGCGCACTTCGTGCGCGATCTCCATCGGGGCGGCGCCCCGTCGGGGAAATGCGACGCGAAGCGTCTGCATTTCAGGGGCGCGGGGAACTGCGCGACCAGCCCCCACCGGCCGGTGGTCGACACGCGGCCGGTGGGACCACGGCGAGTGGTCGGGTCCCGCCCCCACCGGCCGGTGGCCCGCGACGACGCGTAACCCTCCGCGGCGCGGGCGAGGCCTAGCCCCCCGCGGCGCGCACGTATCCCGCCGCCGCACCCCGTAGGAGCCCGTCCAGCGCCCGGAAGACCTCGAACGCCCGGACCCCGGGCCAGTCCACCGGCAACAGTTCCCGCGGCAGCCCGGGATCCGCGTAGGGAAGATGCCGCCAGGAGTCCACGGCCAGCAGATGATCCCGGTAGGCGAGGCGCGGGTCGGCGACGGGCCGCCCCTCCCAGGCCCGCAGCACCCCTTCGTGCTCGTCCAGGAACGCCTCGTACAGCTTCGCGAGGGCCGGCAGGTCCCACCAGCGGGCCACCGCCTCGGCCGTCGCCGCGAACCCCAGATGTTCGCCCCGGAACAGGTCGACGTACCCGGCGCAGCCGATCCGTTCGAGCGTGTGCCGGGTCTCGTCGTACAGCCCGGCGGGGGCCAGCCACACGCCGGGCGCCGCCGTGCCGAACCCCAGCCCGCTGAGCGTCGACCGCAGCACGTGCCGCCGCGCCCGCTCGGACTCCGGCACGGAGAACACCGCCAGGACCCAGCCCTCGCCCGCGGCCGGCGCCCCGTAGACCCGCCGGTCGCCGTCGTCGAGGAGCTGGCGGGCGTCGCCGGACAGGGCGTACGCGGCGGCGCCGGCCTCGGTGCGGGCTGGCACAAGGAGCCCGCGCCGCTTGAGCCGGGAGACCGCCGAGCGGACCGACGGCGCGTCGACCCCGGCCGCGCCGAGCAGCCGGATCAGTTCGGCGACGGGCACGGGCCCGGGAAAGTCCCGCCCGTGCGCTCCGTAGAGCGTGACGATCAGGGACCGGGGGGTGTGGATGGGCTGCTCGGACACGTGATCACTGTACGGTCCGCCCTGCGCGCGCACCCCGGGATCACCCCGCGGCCGGGGCCGCCCCGCCGCCCGGCTCCCGCAGCCGGAACCGCTGCAGCTTCCCCGTCGCCGTACGCGGCAGCGCGTCCAGGAACTCGATGACGCGCGGGCACTTGTACGGCACCAGTTCCGCCTTCACGAATTCGCGCAGCGCCTCCGGATCCCGGCGCGCGCCCGGCCGCAGCACGACGTGCGCGACGGCGATCTGTCCGCGCGCCTCGTCGGGCCGCGCCACGACCGCCACCTCCGTGACGTCGGGATGTTTGAGCAGCGCGTCCTCGACCTCGGGGCCCGGGATGTTGTACCCCGCCGAGATGATCATGTCGTCGGCGCGGGCGAGATAGCGGAAGTAGCCGTCGGGCTCGCGGACATAGGTGTCCCCGGTGACGTTCCACCCGTGCCGTACGTACGTGGTCTGCCGTTCGTCGGCGAGATAGCGGCAGCCGACCGGACCGCGCACGGCGAGCAAGCCGGGCTCGCCGTCCGGGAGTTCGGCACCCGACTCGTCGACGATCCGGGCCTGCCAGCCGGGCACGGGCAGGCCCGTGGTGCCGGGCCGGATCGCCTCGTCGGCCGCCGAGATGAAGATGTGCAGGAGTTCGGTGGCGCCGATCCCGTTGATGATCCGCAGCCCGGTCGCCTCGTGCCAGGCCTCCCACGTGGCCGCCGGGAGGTTCTCCCCGGCGGAGACGCAGCGCCGCAGCGAGGAGACGTCAAAGGCGCCGTCGGACCTCTCGGCGAGCATCGCGCGGTACGCGGTCGGGGCGGTGAACAGCACGGACACCCGGTGCTCGGCGATCGCGGGCAACAGCTGGCGCGGGCCCGCCTGTTCGAGCAGCAGCGCGCTCGCGCCCGCCCGCAGCGGGAAGATCACGAGGCCGCCGAGTCCGAAGGTGAAGCCGAGCGGCGGGCTTCCCGCGAACACGTCGTCGGGCATCGGCCGCAGCACGTGCCGCGAGAACGTGTCCGCGATCGCGAGGACGTCCCGGTGGAAGTGCATGCAGCCCTTGGGCCGGCCCGTCGTCCCGGACGTGAACGCGATGAGCGCGACGTCGTCCGCCGCCGTCTCCACCGCCTCGTACGTGTCTGGCTTCCCGGCGGCCAGGCTCAGCAGGTCGTCGGGGTCGTCCCCGCCGAACGTCGCGATCCGCAGCCCCGGCACCCCGGCCTTGAGCAGGTCGTCCACCACGCGGGCGTCGCACAGCGCGTGGCCGACCCGCGCGATCTCGCACATCGTGGCCAGCTCGGCGGACCGCTGCTGCGCCAGCACCGTGACGGCCACCCCGCCCGCCTTCATCACGGCGAGCCAACAGGCCGCCAGATGACGGGTGGTGGGGCCGCGCAGCAGCACCCGGTTGCCCGGGACGACACCGAGGTCGTCGGTCAGGACGTGCGCGATCCGGTCTACGGTCGCCTTCAACTCCCCGTACGTCCACGGCGGTTCGCCGGGGGAGTGGAAGGCCGGCCGGTCCGCCCCGAACCGCTCCACCGTCGCGTCGAGCAGTTCGGCCCCGCAGTTCACGCGCTGCGGGTACCGGAGCTCGGGCAGTTCGAAGACGAGCCCCGGCCACAGCTCGGCCGCCGGCAGGTGGTCGCGGGCGAACGTGTCCGTGTGCGCCGAGGGCGACAGCGGGGGCGGAGCGGTGGACGGGCCGGACTGCGGATCGTGCGGTGCGGACGGTGAGGTCATCGCCGGGCGCCCCCTTGCCGTATGGGCCCGCGCGCCGGATGGGCGCGCCGGGCCGTCGCGTTCACGCGACTGCTGATGGCCGGATGTCGGTTGGTCGCACATCGAGCGTATCGTGATGGTGACGACAGTCAACGGGGCGCGATACGGTTCCCGGGAAGCCGAGGGTGCTCGACCGGGAGGAGCAAGGCCGTATGGGGTCATTCTCACTCGAACCGTCACAGGTCGCCTGGTGCGCCGAGATCCGCGAGCTGGCCGCGCGGCATCTCGTCCCGCTCGCGGAGAAGGCCGAACCGGGCCGCATCAACCGCCCGCTCGTCGCCGAACTGGGCCGCCTGGGTCTGCTGGACCGCCTCTTCACCTCCGGCGCGCTCGACCTGTGCCTGATGCGCGAGTCCCTGGCCCGGGTCTGCACGGAGGCCGAGACCGCCCTCGCCCTGCAGGGACTCGGCGCCCACCCCGTGCACGCCCACGGCAGCGCGGAGCTGCGCGAGCGCTGGCTGCCCGAGGTGACGGCGGGCCGCGCCGTCGCCGCCTTCGCGCTGAGCGAGCCCGGCGCCGGGTCGGACGCGGCCGCGCTCTCCCTCACCGCCGAACCGGACGGCCCGGACTCCTGGCGCCTGACCGGCGAGAAGTGCTGGATCTCGAACGCCCCGGAGGCCGACCTCTACACGGTCTTCGCCCGCACCACCCAGGGAGCCGGCGCCCGCGGCGTCACCGCGTTCCTCGTCCCCGCCGACCGCCCCGGCCTGACCGGCGAACCCCTCGACATGCTCTCCCCGCACCCGATCGGCGCCCTCGCCTTCGATGGCGTCCCCGTCACCCGCGCCGACCTGCTCGGCGAGGTCGACGCCGGATTCCGCGTCGCGATGGGCACCCTGAACCTCTTCCGCCCCAGCGTCGGCGCCTTCGCCGTCGGCATGGCCCAGGCCGCCCTGGACGCGACGCTCGCCCACACGGCCTCCCGCCAGGCCTTCGGCGGCACCCTCTCCGACCTCCAGACCGTCGCCCACCAGGTCGCCGACATGGCGCTGCGCGTCGAATCGGCCCGCCTGATGGTCTACGCGGCCGCCGCCTCCTACGACGAGGGCTCGCCCGACGTCCCCCGCACCGCCGCCATGGCCAAGCTGCTCGCCACGGACACGGCCCAGCACGTCGTCGACACGGCCGTCCAGCTCCACGGCGCCCGCGCCCTGCGCCGCGGCCACCTCCTCGAACACCTCTACCGCGAGGTCCGCGCCCCCCGCATCTACGAGGGTGCCTCCGAGGTCCAACGGGCCATCATCGCCAAGGAGTTGTACGCCCCTCTCCGAAAGGCCCGCCCATGACGGATGCCCGGCCGCACGTCGACCGCGTCAACCCGCCCACCCTCTCCCCGCCCACCGGCTTCTCCCACGCGGTCGTCGCCACCGGCACCCGCCTGGTCCTCCTCGCCGGCCAGACGGCCCTGGACACGGACGGCAAGATCGTCGGCGACACCCTCCCCGCCCAGTTCACCCAGGCCCTCACCAACCTCCTCACCGCCCTCCACACCACCGGCGGCACCCCCGCCGACCTGGCCCGCGTCACCATCTACACGACCGACGTGGCCGCCTACCGCACCCACGCCCGCGAACTGGGCCACATCTGGCGCGACCTGGCCGGCCGGGACTACCCGGCGATGGCCGTCATCGGCGTCGTCCGCCTCTGGGACGAGGAGGCGCTGGTCGAGATCGACGGGATGGCGATGCTGCCCTGAGACGGCGCCGTCCCGAGCAGATCCGAGGCCGTTCGGGGGACCTTGATCGACTGGTGGCTGTCGGGGTGCGGGCTTATTTTCGAGGGGTGGGCTGAACGGCCCACGGGTCCTCACACGAGGGCGATGCGCGATGACACATCCCGAGCCCGCGACACCAGCAGCGACCGCCGCCCCACCGAAGGGCGACGGCAAGGCCATCACCCTGTTCGTGATCGCCTCCTGTCAGCTCATGGTCGTGCTCGACATCACGATCGTGAACATCGCGCTCCCGCACATCCAGGACGCGCTCGACTTCTCGACCACGAACCTGTCCTGGGTGGTCAACGCGTACACGCTGACCTTCGGCGGACTGCTGCTGCTCGGGGGCCGCACCGGTGACATCCTCGGGCGGCGCCGCGTCTTCATCTTCGGCGTTCTGCTGTTCGGGCTCGCCTCGCTGCTCTGCGGCGTCGCGCAGGCCGAGTGGCAACTGCTCGCCGCCCGCGCCTTGCAGGGGGTCGGCGGCGCCATCGCCTCGCCGACCTCGCTGTCGCTGATCACCACGAACTTCGACGAAGGGCCCGAACGCAACCGGGCCTTCGGTGTGTTCGCGGGTGTCTCGGCCGCCGGCGGCGCGATCGGCCTCCTCGCCGGCGGCATCCTCGTCGAATGGCTCGACTGGCGCTGGATCTTCTTCGTCAATGTGCCGATCGCCCTGCTCATCGCCTTCCTCACCCCGCGGCACGTCAAGGAGTCCGAGCGGCATCCCGGCCACTTCGACTTCCTGGGCGCACTCACGTCCACCCTCGGCATGGTGGCGCTGGTCTACGGCTTCATCCGTGCCGCGCAGGAGGGCTGGCGGGACGCGCTGACCCTCACGTCGTTCGGCGTCGCGGTGGTCCTGCTGATCGTGTTCATCCTGGTCGAGCGCAGATCGCGGCAGCCCATCACCCCGCTGCACATGTTCGCCGACCGCAACCGCGCGGGCACGTACGGCATCATGCTCTGCCTCGCCGCGGCGCTCTTCGGGATGTTCTTCTTCCTGACCCTGTTCGTGCAGAGCGTCCTCGACTTCAGCCCGCTCCAGGCCGGCCTGGCGTTCCTGCCGGTCAGCGCGGTGGTCGCGGTGGCGGCCGGGTTCACCTCGCAGGGGCTGCCCAAGTACGGGCCGAAACCGTTCATGGCGTTCGGCTCGCTGTTCCTGGCGGCCGGGCTGTCCTGGCTGACGTTCACCGACGTGCATTCGACGTACGCCGGCTCCATCCTCGGCCCGATGCTGGTGTTCAGCCTCGGCATGGGCCTGCTCTTCGTGTCGCTGACCCTGATGGCGCTGTCGAACGTCGCGCCGCAGGAGGTGGGCGCCGCGTCCGGCCTGCTCAACGCGACCCAGCAGGTGGGCGGTTCGCTCGGCCTGTCCATCCTCGTCACCGTCTTCGGCACGGCGAGCAACAACGAAGCCCACACCCAGGTCCCCGCGTTCCTCGCGCAGGCGACCCCACTGGAGAAGGCCCAGTTCGCCCGGACCGGCCGCCTGCCCTCGCCCTGGGGCGACGAGGTGCTCACCGCGGGTGTTTCCGCCGGCTTCATCGTGGCCGCCGCGTTCGCGGTCGTGGCCCTGATCATCTCCCTCACGGCCATCCAGGTCCGGCCGTCCGACATCGAACGCCTCAAGGGAGGCGCGGGACCACCGGGGGCGGGCTGACCGACCCCGCACCCCAGTCGAACACCGGGGCGCCGCCACCCTCCTTCGCGAACGACACCGAGGGCGCGGCGCCCCGGAGCCCGAGCGCCTCACGCAGAAACCCGCTCATCGCCAGAGCGGCGACCTCGCACCGGTAGTCGGCCCCCGGATACCGCAGTTCATGCACCGCGACAACCAGTCCGTCCGGGTGCAGCGCCACCATCTCGGAGGCGTGCAACGCCGCCCCGAAAGCGAGCCAGGCACAGTCCTCCCAGTACAGAGGCACGGCGGGCAGCGCGAGCGAGACCTTCCCGTGCACGATCAGCCCGCCACCCTGCGACGCCACATCCCGAGGCACCACCTCACCCGTGAGATCGGCAGCGAACCCGAACCCACCCCGGTGCGCCCGGAAGTTGTACGTCAGCGTCATGCGGTCCCCTGCCCCTCGCCGGCTTTCGTCCTCTCCGCAGTGGCCAACGAACAAGCGGGGAAGGACGGTTCCGCCCCAGGGCGCTGCCTACGTGGCGGCAGGGACCTGAAGAGCTGACGGCTCATCGTCAGCTCCACCTTCGGCGGCCGCACCACCCGAGCCGCCGCCCCGCTCCCGAATTCGATTGTCCGGTGGGTGGGCCGGTGCGAGGATGCGGGGGTTTCTCTCAGGGGGAGGGGTATTGGCCGTATTCGTCTGTGCGGAGTGTGGTGGCAGGCTCACCACGGATGTCCTCCGGGTCGCGTTGCCGGCCCACGCGCATGCCAGTTACGGGAACGGCATCCAGCTGCCCGTGCTGATGGAGGCGGGGACGTACGCCGTGGATCCGGAGCCGTGGGGGCCGCCGTGGCGGACGTGGGACGAGCTCGCCCCGGGGGAGGCCGCGCGGCGCGGTGTGTTTCTGCCGGTGCCGCGGCTGTCGGACGCCCCGGCCGGTGCGGTCGTCATCGCGCCTGGTGACGTCCGCGGAACCCGGCTGGTCCCCGAGCAGAGCGACGGAGCCTGCTGCGGCATGGACGGACGGGACGGCCCCAACATGGCGTGTGCCTCCTGCGCGTCCCCCGTCGCGACCCGGGTGGACGACTGCTCGCTCTGGCAGGCGGTGTGGTTCGCGCCGGACGCCGTGCGCCGGATGCCCACCGACGGGGACGCCGCAGACCCGCTGGCCTGGGAGCAAGTGGTGGACCAGGTACAGCCGTCGGCGCCGTTCGAGCCGATCGCGACGTGGGGCGGCGGACGGTACGGAACGGGCCACTACTGGTCGTGGAGCCCCCGATGGGAAGCCGCAGCGGGGCAGGCTCTGGCCCACCTGGTCGCGGCCTCCGAGGGGCAGCCGCTGACGGTGCCCGACGGGCTCACCGCGCAGGTCTTCCAGCGTGCCCTCGACGCGCTGCTGCCCGACGGTCCGCCCCGGCGCCGCGCCGTACTGGCCGGCCCCGGGCTGCCCGTGGCGGCCGACGGCGCGGACGTGCTCCTCGTCCCGGTCCATCCGCAGACCGGCGAACCATGGGACCCGCCCGGTGCCGCCCACTCCGCGTACCGGGTGCCGCTGCCCGCCGACCTGTGGCTGACTCTGGTCCGCCCGCAGCCGCGCGGCCCGGTGCCGGAACCCGTCTCGGGCGGACTGCCCCCGCTCGTACGGTGCGACTACCCGATCCCGCCGGGCGGGCGCGGGCACTTCTGGGTGGACCGGTGGATGTTCCGGCGCACCGCGGCCCGGCTGCCGGCCGCGCGCCACCCGTGGTTCCGCGAGGTGATCGAGCACCGCGCGGAACGCGGGCGGAGCCACGGCCTGTTCTAGCCCGGGCGCGGCCGGAACCGACGGCCTCAGATGTCCCGGAAGATCTCGATCTGCGCCCCCACCGAGTTGAGCCGCTCCGCCAGATCCTCGTAACCCCGGTTGATGACATACACGTTGCGCAGCACCGACGTGCCGTCCGCCGCCATCATGGCGAGGAGGACGACGACCGCGGGGCGCAGGGCCGGCGGGCACATCATCTCGGCGGCGCGCCAGCGGGTCGGGCCCTCGACCAGGACGCGGTGGGGGTCGAGGAGCTGGAGGCGGCCGCCGAGGCGGTTGAGGTCGGTGAGGTAGATCGCGCGGTTGTCGTAGACCCAGTCGTGGATGAGGGTCTGCCCCTGGGCGGCGGCCGCGATCGCCGCGAAGAACGGGACGTTGTCGATGTTCAGGCCCGGGAACGGCATCGGGTGGATCTTGTCGATCGGCGCCTCCAGCTTGGAGGGGCGGACCGTCAGGTCGACCAGGCGCGTACGGCCGTTGTCGGCGACGTACTCCGTGGAGCGGTCGTGGTCGAGGCCCATCTCCTCCAGGACGGCCAGCTCGATCTCCAGGAACTCGATCGGCACGCGGCGCACGGTGAGTTCGGACTCGGTGACGACGGCCGCGGCCAGCAGGCTCATCGCCTCGACCGGGTCCTCGGAGGGGGAGTAGTCGACGTCGACGTCGATGTGCGGGACGCCGTGCACGGTCAGCGTGGTCGTGCCGATGCCGTCGACGCGGACGCCGAGCGCCTCCAGGAAGAAGCAGAGGTCCTGGACCATGTAGTTGGACGAGGCGTTGCGGATGACGGTCGTGCCGTCGTGGCGGGCCGCGGCGAGCAGCGCGTTCTCCGTCACGGTGTCGCCGCGCTCGGTCAGCACGATCGGGCGGTCCGGGGCCACGTCCGGCTGCACCTCGGCGTGGTAGAGCCCCTCGGTCGCCGTGATGTCGAGGCCGAAGCGGCGCAGCGCGATCATGTGCGGCTCGATCGTGCGGGTGCCGAGGTCGCAGCCGCCCGCGTACGGCAGCTTGAAGTGGTCCAGGCGGTGCAGCAGCGGGCCGAGGAACATGATGATCGAGCGGGTGCGGCGGGCCGCCTCCGCGTCGATCGACCCCATGTCGATCGTGGCCGGCGGCACGATCTCCAGGTCGACGCCGTCGTTGATCCAGCGGGTGCGGACACCGATGGAGTTGAGGACCTCGAGCAGGCGGTAGACCTCCTCGATGCGGGCGACGCGGCGCAGCACCGTGCGGCCCTTGTTCAGGAGGGAGGCGCAGAGCAGCGCCACGCACGCGTTCTTGCTCGTCTTGACGTCGATGGCGCCGGACAGGCGGCGGCCGCCGACGACCCGCAGGTGCATCGGGCCGGAGTAGCCGAGCGACACGATCTCGCTGTCGAGTGCCTCGCCGATGCGGGCGATCATCTCAAGGCTGATGTTCTGGTTGCCGCGTTCGATGCGGTTGACTGCGCTCTGGCTGGTTCCGAGTGCCTCGGCCAACTGTGCCTGCGTCCAGCCCCGGTGCTGCCGGGCGTCACGGATGAGCTTGCCGATGCGTACGAGGTAGTCGTCTGCCATAGCGGCAGGTTATCTCAGATATGAGATGACGCATTCCGTGGGGCCCGTTCGGGTGAAGGGGCTTGACGGAGGCTCAGCGACCGCACTCGTGACCGGTGTGACCTTAGTGGCGGAAGTGGTTGATTCCGGTCATATGCGGATCTGATGGAGTGTCGCGCCCGCCATCGCCGGTCGGAGGGGGTGGCGTCAGGCGTCCGTCACGCAGTCCACCGCGCACCCTCGCTCCCGGAACCGCCCGTACAGCGCCACCGCCGCATCCTCCCGCCGCGCGTACGGAAACCCGAAGTGCCCCCGCATCAGCTCCAGCACCGCGTCCGTCCGCACGATCGCCGGCTCCCCGGCCCCCGCCCGCCGCCGCGCCTCGGCGATCGCCATGTCGCAGGCCCGCCTCAGCGCCACCGGATACCGTCGCCGTTCTGCCGCGTGCGCGCGCCGCGCATGGAAGGGCCGCCTCACCCGCCCGCCGGCCGGCAGCCCGAGCGCGGCGAGCGCGATTCCCGCGGCGGCCACGAGTGCGCCGAGCGTCACATTCACGGTCCACCCCCTGCGGGGGAGGGTAGCCCTGTCGTATGTCTCTCGGTCGTCAATCTCTCGGCCCCACGCACGTGTCCGCACGCGGAAGGACTTCGATGGTGAGCAGAGGTGCTCGGGCGCGTGGGCGCCGTGGCGTACTCGTGGCCTGCGGGTTCGCGCTCGCCGCCGCGGGCTGCGGTTCGGGCGGCGACGGGGCCGCGGCGCCGACACCCGGCTACGTCGCGAGTGCGGAGCAGCTGTGCGGCGGCTCGGCGCTGTCGAAGGGCGCCGGCGAGGCCCTCGAAGCGATCACCGGTTCCGACCGGTTCGAACCCACGAACAAGAAGACCACAGTGGCGGCCGCCGCCGCGGAGCTGTCCGGCACGGTCCTCTCCACGGCCAGAGCGAAGGGCGACATCTGCCGGATCTACCCGCCGGACGATTCCCCCGTCGACGAGCTACGCGTCACCTGGTGGACGTGGGACACCGCCCCGGACGGGCCCCCCGCCTCGAAGTACACCCTGTTCCCGATGGGCGAGCAGGCCGGCGGCGCGACCGACGGCGCCTTCGTCTCCTTCGCCTGCCGCGCCGAGGGCGAGCCCGCCTCCGGGGCGGCCCACGTCACTGTCGACGTCGAGAACCCGGACATGATCCACGAGTCCGATGGCGACCCGAAGCGGCTGAAGCGTGCCTACGTCACCGTCGCTCACTCCTTCTCGCTGGCCCTCGCCAAGCGGCTCCGTTGCGCCGATGACGGCGGCCTGAAGGCGACGTCCGGGCCGTAGCACTGGTGGAGCGCGAGGTGCCGTACGACGATGGGAAGGCTGGGCGGGTGGGCGCGCGGTGAAGGGCCGGGTGGCGCCGCTTGATGGCACCGCTCGGTGATGTACTAGAGTTATCTCGACATCGAGATATCTGCCGAGGCGTGCCGCAGTCGCGCGACCTCGCCGCTTCGACGGTAAGGGTTACCTAACTAAGCCTTACCTTAGCGGATCGGCGAGCAGGTCGTGTCGGCAGGATGTGGTGGAACGCGCACATATATGAAGGAGACTGTCGTGTCGGCGAACAGCTTCGACGCCCGCAGCACGCTGCGCGTGGGCGACGAGTCGTACGAGATCTTCAAGCTGGACAAGGTCGAGGGCTCCGCGCGCCTCCCTTACAGCCTGAAGGTCCTCCTGGAGAACCTGCTCCGCACCGAGGACGGCGCGAACATCACCGCCGACCACATCCGTGCCCTCGGCAGCTGGGACTCGCAGGCCCAGCCCTCCCAGGAGATCCAGTTCACGCCGGCCCGCGTGATCATGCAGGACTTCACCGGCGTGCCCTGTGTCGTCGACCTCGCCACCATGCGTGAGGCCGTCAAGGAGCTCGGCGGCGACCCGGCGAAGATCAACCCGCTGGCCCCGGCCGAGCTGGTCATCGACCACTCCGTCATCGCCGACAAGTTCGGCACGAACGACGCCTTCAAGCAGAACGTCGAGCTGGAGTACGGCCGCAACAAGGAGCGCTACCAGTTCCTGCGCTGGGGCCAGACCGCGTTCGACGAGTTCAAGGTCGTCCCGCCGGGCACCGGCATCGTGCACCAGGTCAACATCGAGAAGCTGGCCCGCACGGTCATGGTCCGTAACGGCCAGGCCTACCCGGACACGCTGGTCGGCACCGACTCGCACACCACGATGGTCAACGGCCTGGGCGTCCTGGGCTGGGGCGTCGGCGGCATCGAGGCCGAGGCCGCCATGCTCGGCCAGCCGGTCTCCATGCTGATCCCGCGCGTCGTCGGCTTCAAGCTGACCGGCGAGCTCCCGGCCGGCACCACCGCCACCGACCTGGTCCTCACGATCACCGAGATGCTGCGCAAGCACGGCGTCGTCGGCAAGTTCGTCGAGTTCTACGGCGAGGGCGTCGCCGCCACCTCGCTGGCCAACCGCGCCACCATCGGCAACATGTCGCCGGAGTTCGGCTCCACCGCCGCGATCTTCCCGATCGACGACGAGACGCTGAAGTACCTGCGTCTGACCGGCCGTGACGAGCAGCAGGTCGCGCTCGTCGAGGCGTACGCCAAGGAGCAGGGCCTCTGGCTGGACCCGGCCGCCGAGCCGGACTTCTCCGAGAAGCTCGAGCTGGACCTCTCCACGGTCGTCCCGTCGATCGCCGGCCCGAAGCGCCCGCAGGACCGCATCGTCCTCGCGAACGCCGCCGAGCAGTTCAAGCACGACGTGCTGAACTACGTCTCCACCGCCGACGAGGCGGGCGAGGAGTCCTTCCCGGCCTCCGACGCCCCGGCCGCCACCAACGGCACCCCGTCGAACCCGGTCACCGTGACCGCCCCCGACGGCTCGACGTACACGATCGACCACGGCGCCGTCACCGTCGCCGCGATCACCTCCTGCACCAACACGTCGAACCCGTACGTGATGGTCGCCGCCGCGCTCGTCGCGAAGAAGGCCGTCGAGAAGGGCCTGACCCGCAAGCCGTGGGTCAAGACGACCCTCGCCCCGGGCTCGAAGGTCGTCACCGACTACTTCGACAAGGCCGGTCTGACCCCGTACCTCGACAAGGTCGGCTTCAACCTGGTCGGCTACGGCTGCACCACCTGCATCGGCAACTCGGGCCCGCTGCCCGAGGAGGTCTCGAAGGCCGTCAACGACCACGACCTCGCCGTCACCTCGGTCCTCTCCGGCAACCGGAACTTCGAGGGCCGCATCAACCCCGACGTCAAGATGAACTACCTGGCGTCCCCGCCGCTGGTCGTCGCGTACGCCATCGCGGGCTCGATGAAGGTCGACATCACCAAGGACGTCCTCGGCACCGACCAGGACGGCAAGCCGGTCTACCTGGCCGACCTGTGGCCCTCCGAGGCCGAGGTCAACGACGTCGTGGCCAACGCCATCGGCGAGGACATGTTCGACAAGTCCTACGAGGACGTCTTCGCGGGCGACGCCCAGTGGCAGGCCCTGCCGATCCCGACCGGCAACACCTTCGAGTGGGACGCCGAGTCCACCTACGTCCGCAAGCCCCCGTACTTCGAGGGCATGGGCATGGAGCCGGCCCCGGTCGGCGACATCACCGGCGCCCGCGTCCTGGCCAAGCTGGGCGACTCGGTCACCACCGACCACATCTCGCCCGCCGGCGCCATCAAGGCCGACACCCCGGCCGGCCAGTACCTCACCGAGCACGGTGTGGAGCGTCGTGACTTCAACTCCTACGGCTCGCGCCGAGGCAACCACGAGGTCATGATCCGCGGCACGTTCGCCAACATCCGCCTGCGCAACCAGATCGCGCCGGGCACCGAGGGCGGCTACACCCGCGACTTCACGAAGGACGGCGCCCCCGTCTCCTTCATCTACGACGCCTCGCAGAACTACCAGGCCGCCGGCACCCCGCTGGTCATCCTGGGCGGCAAGGAGTACGGCTCCGGCTCGTCCCGCGACTGGGCCGCCAAGGGCACCGCGCTCCTCGGCGTCAAGGCCGTCATCACCGAGTCGTACGAGCGCATCCACCGCTCGAACCTCATCGGCATGGGCGTCCTGCCGCTCCAGTTCCCGGCCGGCCAGAACGCCGACTCGCTCGGCCTGACCGGCGAGGAGACCTTCTCCATCGCCGGTGTCACCGAGCTCAACAACGGCACCACGCCGAGCACGGTCAAGGTCACCACCGACACGGGCGTCGAGTTCGACGCGGTCGTCCGCATCGACACCCCCGGTGAGGCCGACTACTACCGCAACGGCGGCATCATGCAGTACGTGCTGCGCAACCTGATCCGCAAGTAAGCGGTCGAGCAAGCGGTACAGCAGGGCAGGTGAGGGCCGCATCCCCGGTGACGGGGGTGCGGCCCTCCGCCTTGGTCAGCGGTACCGGTAGACGATCCGGCCGCGCGTCAGGTCGTACGGGCTGACCTCCACGAGCACCCGGTCGAACGGCACGATCTTGATGTAGTTCTTCCGGATCTTGCCGCTGATGTGCGCCAGCACCTTGTGCCCGCTCTTCAGCTCCACCTGGAACCTGGCGTCCCGCAGGCACTCCACGACGGTGCCCTCCATCTCGATACCGCGGTTCGTCTTCGGCATCAGAGGATCACCAGCTCCGCGTTGCCGCCGGCGCGCTCGGCGCCGACGGTCTCGAACAGGGCCAGGGCCGCCTCGTTGCGCTCGCCGACCTCGGCGGACACCGCCCTGGTCCCGGAGGTGTGGAGGGAGCCGAGCACATCGGCGAGCAGCGCCCGCGCGACACCCCCGCGCTGCCGGTCGGACCGGACCGCGAGGAGCCCGATGCGCGGCTGCCGCGGCACGGGCGCGAGCCGGAGCAGTCCGACGTAGCGCCCGGACTCCTCGGCCACCGTGTACTTCGTCGGATCCGTCACGACGGCGTCGTCGAGGCGGGGCAGCACCTCGGCCGGCATCTCCCGCCGGCCGAGCGAGGCCTCCACCTCGGCGCGGACCGCGCGGTCCAGATCGCGCAGGGGGTTCCGCTCCGGCGCGCCGAACGGGAGGATCGTCACGCCCGACGGCGGACGGACCGGGCCGAGGCCCGTGACCCGCGGGTCGGTGGGAACGATATACACGCCCTCGCGGCGCGCGACGGTGAAACCGGCGTGCTCCCAGCGGGACATGAGTGCGGAGTCGGCCTCGTCGACCACCGTGTACAGGGGGCGGGGGAGTGCCGCGAGCAGGGCCGCGACCAGGGGGTCGAAGAGCGCGTCCTGCCAGACGTCGATGCTCAGGAAGAGCCGCCCGTCGTGCCGCCGCCAGGCCTCACCGCGGCCGACCACCAGGTCGTCCACCAGCGCGTGCCACTCGTGATCGGCGACGCGCGTGATCACCGCTGAACCGGTCAGTTCTGTTGATTCCATAGGTCTTCACCTTTTCGGGATCGCCATGTCGAAAGCGCTCCCGGGCGACCTAGGTCAATCGCCTGACCGTGGGGAAAGGAGGAGCACCCACTTGCCTTCTCTGTACATGGGTCTCACCTCCAAGGGCCGCGTCACGGTTCGTCCCCGAAGGTACGCACCGTGCCGCGGCCCTGTCCAACGAATTGATTCAGGGAACTAGCCGAGCAGTTCCACCTCCGCCACCGTCGCCGCGCCACCCGCGAACACCAGCCGGTAGTGCCGGTGTTCGCCCGGGTCGCTCACGCCGAACACGCGCGTCTGCCGGTCCCAGGCGAAGGACTCACCGGAGCGCGAGTCGAGCGTCTTCCAGGACGTCCCGTCGTCCGACGCCTCCAGCTTCCAGCCCGCCGGGGCCTTCGCCCGGTCCTCGGAGGTCAGCGTGTACTGCACCGCCTTCGCTCCGTCCGCGCCGACCGGCAGCTCCACCGACTCCGCACGCGCCGAGGTGGCCGAGGAGTTGTCGAACAGCGGGCCCGAGCCCGTCGTGACGTCGTGGCGCGGGGCCGGCACCTTGTCATCCTGCGTGATCGAGGTCGGTGCCGCGTCCTTGCCCGCCCCCCACGCCGACGGCTTGTCGCCCATCGCGAACTCGATGACGCCGCCCTTCGACACGAGCGAGTGAGGCAGCGAAGTCTTCGACCAGGTCCGGCCGTTGACCTTCACACCCTGCACGTACACGTTCTTCGCGCTGTTCTCCGGCGCCTTCACGACGAGGTCCTCGCCGTTCTCCAGGTGCAGCGTCATCTTCGTGAACTGCGGGGAACCGATGGCGTACTCGCCGCTTCCCATGACGAGCGGATAGAAGCCGAGCGAGGAGAAGAGGTACCAGGCGGACTGCTCGCCGTTGTCCTCGTCACCGTGGTAGCCCTGACCGATCTCGCTGCCCGTGTAGAGGCGCGAGAGCACCTCGCGGACCTTCTCCTGCGTCTTCCAGGGCTGCCCGGCCGCGTCGTACATGTACGTGACGTGGTGCGCGACCTGGTTGGAGTGCCCGTACATGCCCATCCGCACGTCCCGGGCCTCCGTCATCTCGTGGATGACCCCGCCGTACGAGCCGGCGACCTCCGCCGAACCCGTCTCGGGCGTCGCGAAGTACGTGTCGAGCTTCTTCGCGAGACCGTCGCGGCCGCCGTACAGATTGGCGAGGCCCCGGCTGTCCTGGACCGCCGTGAACGCGTAGCCCCAGGCGTTGGTCTCCGTGTAGTCGTGACCCCAGATGCGCGGGTCGAAGTCCTCCGACTTCACGCGCCAGTCGCCCTGGGCGTCCTTGCCCTGGAAGAAGCCGGTGCCGGCCGCCTTGCCGTCGAACATGTTCACGTAGTCACGGGCGCGGTTCAGGAAGTACTCCGACTCCTCCTTGTACTTCTTCTCGCCCGTCTTCTTGTAGAGCGCCTGGCCCATCCGCGCGATGCCGTAGTCGTTGAGGTAGCCCTCCAGCGCCCACGACAGGCCCTCGTGCGTGTCCGTCGACGTGTAGCCGAGGAACGGAGAGGTCTCCATGCCCTTGCGGCCGACGCCCGACGACGGCGGCACCACGGTCGCGTTCTTGACCGCCGCCTTGTACGCCGCCTCGGCGTCGAAGCCCTTGACGCCCTTCACGTACGCGTCGGCGAACGCCACGTCCGACGACGTGCCCGTCATCAGGTCCGCGTACCCGGGCGAGGACCACCGAGAGATCCAGCCGCCGTCCCGGTACTGCTGCACGAACCCGTCGACCAGCTCACCCGCCTTCCCCGGAGTGAGCAGCGTGTACGCGGGCCAGGTCGTCCGGTAGGTGTCCCAGAAGCCGTTGTTGACGTACGGCTTCCCCTCCACGATCTTCGCGCCGGTGTGCGTCGGGGTGTCCGGACCCGGCATCGGGGAGAACGGCGAGGCGTACTTGTACGTGCCCTTGCCGCCCGCCGAACGGACCTTCTCGAAGCCCGAGTTGGGGTACAGGTACAGCCGGTACAGCGAGGAGTAGAGCGAGGTGAGCTGGTCCTGCGTCGCGCCCTCGACCTCCACCTTCCGCATCAGCGTGTCCCACTGGGCCCGCGCCGCGTCCCGCACCTGCGTGAACGACCGCCGCTCCGGCACCTCCTGCGCCAGGTTGTCGGCCGCCTGGTCGATGCTGATGAGCGAGGTCGCCAGGCGCAGCGTCACCGTGCGGTCCTTGCCGGCGTCGAACGTGAAGTGCCCCTTCACGCCCGCCGACGCGGCCTCCTTCACCGGCCTGTCGAAGACGCCGTACACGAACAGCCGCGTCGCGCCCGTCGACAGCCCCGACTTCACGTCCGAGTAGCCGGTGACGACCCCCTTGTCCCGGTCGAGGGTGAGGCCGCCCTGCTCGGAGACGTTGTCGAAGATCACGCTCGCGTCGTCGCCCGGATAGGTGAAGCGCAGCGCCGCCGCGTGGTCGGTGGGGGCCATCTCGGCCTTCACACCGTTCTCGAACGTCACCCCGTAGTAGTAGGGGCGGGCCGTCTCGTTCTCGTGCCGGAAGGGCAGCGCGCGCCCCGCGCGGGACGTGTCGACCGTCTTCGCCGCCGACGGCATCATCTGGAACGTCTGGCGGTCACCCATCCACGGACTCGGCTCGTGGCTCGCCGCCAGCGCCTCCATCGTGGGCAGGTTGTCCTTGTCGTTGTCCCGGGCGTAGTCGTAGAGCCAGCTCAGCGAGCCCGCGTTGGTGACCGGCGTCCAGAAGTTGAAGCCGTGCGGGACGGCCGTCGCCGGGAAGGTGTTGCCGCGCGAGAAGCCGCCGCTGGAGTTCGTACCGCGGGTCGTCGACGCGTAGTCGCTCAGGTGCGCCTTAGGCTCCGCGGGCTTCGCCCGCTCGATGCCGAGGTCGTCGATCCAGCCGCGGAACTTCGCCGGACCCTTGGGGGAGTCGTAGGCGACGAGGATCCGGTCGACGGTCTTCCCGGCGGCGACCGAGCCGATCCCGGAGCGCACCGCGTTCCACTGGTTCACATAGAGCCGCTTCGCCGCGCCCTGCCCCTGCGGCGTGAGGAGCCCGCCGTGGGAGTCGACGGCCTTGAGGTCGCTCAGGTACGTGCCGTCGGTGAAGGCCAGGTCGACGGAGACGTTCGTGGCGTCGTAGTCGAGATCCTTGTCGGCCATCTGCGGGAAGATCTTGTAGGACAGCTCGGTGTCCTTCTCCACCGCCACGTTGACGTCGAACACCTTGTTGTACGAGTACGCGCGCCCGTCCGTCTTGTGGGTGCCGGCGTAGCGCAGCGCGCGCACTCCCGTGAAGCCCGCGCCCGCCTTCGCCGTCGGCGAGCCGCCCGGACCCTTGTCGACGAGCGAGAGCATGTCCTCGGGGGCCGGGGCCTGCTCGTCGCCCGTGGACAGCTGGAGGTCGGCGAGCTGGGTGATGTCCGGGGCGCCGTTGTTCTTCGTGAACTCGATCCGGAAGTGCGCGTACGCGGCCGGCTTCTCGATCGCGTACGTCTTCGTCTCGAACCGCGCCCCGAAGCTTTCCCCGGTACGGCTGTCCAGCGTGGTCCAGGTCGTGCCGTCCGCCGAGCCCTTGAGGACCCAGTCCTTCGGGTCGCGCTCGTCGTGGTCGTTCGCCGAGGTCAGCGCGTACTTGCGGACCTCGACGGGCGAGTCGAGGTCGTACTCGACCCAGGCCGTCGGCGCGAAGGCCAGCCACTTCGTGCCGGCCTCCCCGTCGACCAGGTTCTCCTTGGTCTCCCCGCCGCCCGCGTTCTCGGCGCTGGCCCGGACCTCGGTGACGTGCCCGTTCACATTGCCGGGGATGCCCGCGACGTAGCCGCCGTCGACCCCGCTCGCGCGCTTCTTCCCGTCCGCGTCCGTGTCGACCGTGTTCAGCCAGTCCGGCGCGGGCTGGCCCGCCTCGAAGGAGGAGCTGAACCCCTGCGCCGCGTCCCCTTCCCGGTCGGGCCGCGGGGCCGCCGCGCCCTGCCCCGCAGTGGTCAGGACCAGGGCGGCCGCCCCCAGTACCGCCGTGACGCCGAGCCGTCGCCGGCTCCGGCCGGTTCTGTACCGGCCCGTTCTGTGACCCGTGCTTCCCCTGCTTCCGCCCTGCATCCCTGCACCCTCCCGGCGCGCTCGGACAACGTTGTCAACTTGGTGCGCAGGGTCCAGTAGTGCGGCAAGTGGTCAAGGGTGTCAAGGGTGTTGGGCCGTACGGGCACCCGCACCGGGTGCCGACTCGCTCGGGTGTACGGGGCACGGAAACGCGCCCCGCGTTCGACCTCCGAACGCGGGAAAGCCGGCGGCGCGGGGGAATGCGGGCCGGGGCGATGCCGTGGCTGGTTTCCGTGAGGTCTCAACTCGGAAAAGACCGACGTCCAAACCTGCATTCGATCTTGCCCACCCCGCGGGAAGTGGACTATACCTGTCGGCGTCTGGCCCGGCCGGTGCGAACCGGCCGAGGACGGACCCGGGGAACGGGGGGAGAGCGGCGGGGGCGCGAGCGCGCGGCCCGTCGGATTCCCCCTTGCCGCCGGTTCTCATCGCAGCACCCAGCTCCACCTGCGTTCCCCCTCGGTGAGGGGACGACACAGCACATCACCGCGGTGCCGGGGAGGATCCGGTTCACCGCCTGAGTCCTGGAGAAGGCGAGGACTTGAGCATGGGATCCACCCCCGGCGTACGCCATCGCGATCTGATCGAGCGGGGCGCGACCGTCGCTCCGGCCGCGGCCCCGGTGACCGCTTTTCCGGCATCGCTCAGCTGATCACCCTCGGTGCCGCCGCGCGGCACCGGGACGACGGCGAAACGCCCCGGCACGCAGCTCCGCGGACCCCTCTGGCGGAGACCCGCACCTGGGGCGCGCTCCAAGAGAAGTGCGGCAAGGGCCCGGCCGACCCGGCCCGCCGGCCGCACACGCAGCACATCCGTACAGCTCCAACCGATCAGTGAGGATGCAGAGATGACCATTCGTGCCGGCTCTCTTGACAGGCGGACGCTCCTGCGCGGAGCGATCGCAACCGCGGCGATGGGTTCGTTCGCGGTGGCGTGTGGCTCTCCCTCGGGCAAGGGCGACGGAGGTGGCGGTCCGAAGGGCGAGAAGAGCGCCACGAACCCGTTCGGCGTCGCCAAGAACTCCAAGGTCGACGCGGCCATCTTCGACGGCGGCTACGGCACCGACTACGTCGACTACACCAACCAGGTCGTCGGCAGCCAGGTCAAGGGCCTCAAGGTCCAGGTCAAGCCGGTCGTCGACATCGCCCCGGAGCTCCAGCCCCGCTTCGTCGGCGGCAACCCGCCGGACCTCATCGACAATTCCGGTGAGGACCAGATCGGCTTCCTCGGCATCCTCGACCAGCTCGAGGAGCTCGACGACGTCTTCGAGGCCAACACCTACGAGGGCAAGAAGATCGCCGACATCGTCTACCCCGGCGTCAAGGACCCCGGCACGTTCAAGGACAAGTTCGTCGCGCTCAACTACGTGATGACGGTCTACGGCGTCTGGTACTCGAAGACGCTGTTCGAGGCGAACGGCTGGACCCCGCCGAAGACGTGGGACGAGGCGCTCGACCTCGGCCAGAAGGCGAAGAAGAAGGGCAAGTACCTCTTCGTCCACGGCAAGGAGGCGGCGACCTACTACCGCACGCTCCTGATCGACTCGGCGATCAAGGAGGGCGGCGACGAGGTCCGGCTCGCGCTGGAGAACCTGGAGAAGGGCTGTTGGTCGCACCCGGCCGTCCAGGGCGTGATCAAGGTCATGGAGACCATGGTCAAGCAGAAGATGTTCGTCCCCGGCGGCTCCGGCACCCAGTTCCAGAAGGCGCAGGCGATCTGGAGCAACGACCAGAAGGCGCTGCTCTACCCGTCCGGCGGCTGGATCGAGAACGAGATGAAGAAGGCCACGAAGGCCGACTTCCAGATGACCGGTTTCCCGTCGATGACGCTCACCGACAAGCCGAAGCTGCCCTACGAGGCGATCCGCGCGGCCGCGGGCGAGCCGTACATCGTGCCCAAGCAGGGCAAGAACCCGGCCGGCGGCAAGGAGGTCCTGCGGGCGATGCTGTCCGAGAAGGCGGCCGCCAACTTCTCGAAGACGAAGCTGGCCCCGACGATCGTCAAGGGCACCGTGCCCGCCGACGGTTACGGCTCGTCGGCCCTCGTCTCGCAGACGAAGATGCTGGAGGCCGCGGGCACCAACATCTTCACCTACAACTTCGTCGAGGCCTACGGGATGAACACGGACCAGCTGGTGCCGTTCAACTCGTTCCTCTCCGGCGACATCGACGGCAAGGGGCTGACCTCGGCGCTGCAGAAGATCTCCGACAAGATCCGGGAAGACGACTCCGTCGACAAGATCAAGGTCAGCTAGCACCGCGATGAAAGAAACGACCATCTCCGACACCGCGAGCCGCCGGCCGGCGCCGGCCGCTCGCGGTGGGCGGCCCCGGCGCCGCAAGCTCACCTTCGACCGGGTGACGTTCTTCCTCGCGTTCCTCGGCGTCCCGCTGGCCATCTTCGTGCTCTTCGTCCTGTACCCGTTCGTCCAGGCGATCTTCTGGGCGATGACCGACTGGCGCGGCTTCAGCCCGGACTACGAGTTCGTCGGCCTGGACAACTTCACCAAGATGTTCCAGGACGACGTCTTCATGAAGGCGTTGCGCAACATCGCGATCCTCGCGGTCTGCGTGCCGCTGGTGACGTTGACGCTCGCCCTGGGGGTCGCGGTGGCCGTCACCCTGGGCGGTCCCAGCAGGGGCCCCGTCCGGGGCATCAAGGGAGCGTCGTTCTACCGGATCGTCTCGTTCTTCCCCTACGTCGTGCCGGCGATCATCGTCGGCCTGGTGTGGGCGCAGATGTACGACCCGAACGCAGGCCTGGTCAACGGCATCCTCACGGGCCTCGGCCTCGACGGGTTCGACAAGTTCGCCTGGCTGGGCGAGACGGCGAGCGCGATGCCGTCCCTGATGTTCGTCATCGTCTGGGGGCTCGTCGGCTTCTACGCGGTGCTCTTCATCGCCGCGATCAAGGGCGTCCCCGCGGAGCTGTACGAGGCGGCGAGGATCGACGGGGCCGGCCGGCTGCGGATGACCCTCTCGGTCACCCTGCCGTCGATCCGGGACACCGTGCAGACGGGCTACATCTACCTGGGCATCGCCGCGCTCGACTCGTTCGTCTACGTCCAGGCGATGCTGCCGGGCGGTGGCCCGAACAACTCGACCCTGACGATCAGCCAGCGGCTGTTCAACGTCGCTTTCGCGAAGCAGCAGTTCGGACTCGCCACCGCCATGGGTGTCGTGCTCGCCGTCGTGACCCTCGTGTTCGCGGCACTCGTGTTCCTCGTCAACCGTCTGACGGGCGGCGGCGAGGGCGAGGGCAGAAAGAAAGCGCCCGGGGCCAAGGCCCGTCGTGGCGCGGTCAAGGGAGGTGCTCGGTGAGCGCCATTGTTGCCGACCGGGAACAGACGACGGACCGCAAGCCGGCGCGTGACCGGAAGCTGACGAGAGCCGCCGCGAGCAGCGACCGCCGGTTCGCGGTGATCTCGCACACGCTGCTGATCCTGTGGTCCGTGATCGTGATCGTGCCCATGCTGTGGGTGCTGGTGTCCTCGTTCAAGTCCACCAGCGAGATCCTGTCGTCGCCGTTCAAGCTGCCGAAGCGCTGGCGGTTCGAGAACTACGCGCACGCGTGGACCGACGCGAACATCGGGAAGTACTTCCTCAACTCGGTGATCATCGTCGTCTCCGCGCTGGTCCTGGTCATGCTGCTGGGCGCGATGTGCGCCTACGTCCTGGCCAGGTTCGAGTTCCCCGGCCGCCGGCTGATCTACTACGTGATGCTCGCCGGGCTGACCTTCCCGGTCTTCCTGGCGATCGTGCCGCTCTTCTTCCAGCTGCAGAACTTCGGTCTGCTGAACACGCGGCCCGGTCTCGTCCTCACGTACGTCGCGTTCGCGCTGCCGTTCACGATGTTCTTCCTGTACTCGTTCTTCCGGTCGCTGCCGCACGACGTCTACGAGGCCGCGCTGATCGACGGCGCCGGTGACTGGCGGGCGTTCTTCCAGGTGATGCTGCCGATGGCCAAGCCGGGCATGGCCGCGGTGGCGATCTTCAACTTCCTGGGCCTGTGGAACCAGTTCCTCCTGCCGGTGGCACTCAACACCGACCAGGACAAATGGGTGCTGACCCAGGGAATGTCCGCCTACGCGTCCTCGCAGGTCTACGACATCGACTACGGCGGCCTGTTCGCGGCCATCGTGGTCACGGTCGTGCCCGTGCTGATCGTGTACATCATCTTCCAGCGGCGGATCGCCGGTTCGGTGTCGCAGGGCACCTTCCGCTGACGCACACCGTCGCGCCGCACCCGCGTGCCACAGGGGCCGGGCCCCGGAGAGACCGCTCTCCGGGGCCCGGCCCCTGTCCGCGTGTGCGGCCCGCGCGCGTTGCGTCGTAGGAACCGATTTCTGTCAAGGGCTTGACGCCAGAGGCCCCTTCAGCGGAGCTTGGAGTTCATAACTTGTACAAGGCCCGGTCACTGTCCGTGTGACGCGGGCCACGGACGGCTCATTTACGGGGGCCGCCCGCCATAGGGCTAAGGGTGGAGAGAGTCAATGGAGACTCCGGGGTCGCAGTCGTCGCTGCACCGGGCCAATCTGGAGCGGGTCGTGCGCGCCGTGCGCCTCGCCGGATCGCTCACACAGGCCGAGATCGCCCGCACGACGGGTCTGTCGGCGGCGACCGTCTCCAACATCGTCCGGGAGCTCAAGGACGGGGGGACGGTCGAGGTCACGCCCACCTCGGCCGGCGGGCGCAGGGCCCGCAGCGTGTCGCTCAGCGGCGACGCGGGCATCGTCATCGGCGTCGACTTCGGCCACACGCACCTGCGCGTCGCGATCGGCAACCTGGCCCACCAGGTCCTCGCCGAGGAGGCCGAGCCGCTGGACGTGGACGCCAGCGCCGCGCAGGGCTTCGACCGTGCCGAGCAGCTGGTGGAGCGCCTGGTCGCGGCGACCGGCGTGGACCGCTCCAAGGTCGCGGGCGTCGGACTCGGCGTCCCGGGCCCGATCGACGTGGAGAGCGGCACGCTCGGCTCCACGTCCATCCTGCCGGGCTGGACCGGCGCCAAGCCCGCCGAGGAGCTGGGCCGCCGTCTCGGCGTCCCGGTGCACGTCGACAACGACGCGAACCTGGGCGCCCTCGGCGAGCTGGTCTGGGGCAGCGGGCGCGGGGTGCGGGACCTGGCGTACATCAAGGTCGCCAGCGGTGTCGGCGCCGGCCTGGTCATCGACGGCTCGATCTACCGGGGCCCGGGCGGCACGGCGGGCGAGATCGGGCACATCACGCTGGACGAGTCGGGCCCGGTCTGCCGCTGCGGCAACCGCGGCTGCCTGGAGACCTTCACGGCGGCCCGCTACGTGCTCCAGCTGCTCCAGTCGAGCCACGGCACCGATCTGACCATGGAGGGCGTCGTACGGCTCGCCAGGGACGGCGATCCGGGCTGCCGCCGGGTCATCGCCGACGTGGGCCGTCACATCGGCTCCGGCGTCGCGAATCTGTGCAACCTGCTGAACCCCTCCCGGGTGGTCCTCGGCGGCGACCTGGCGGAGGCCGGAGAGCTCGTCCTCGGCCCCATAAGGGAGTCCGTGAGCCGCTACGCGATCCCCAGCGCGGCGCGTCAACTCTCGGTCCTGCCAGGGGCGTTGGGCGGTCGCGCGGAGGTCCTCGGGGCGCTCGCCCTGGCCCTCAGCGAGATGGGGGATTCAACCCTTTTGGACGGCACCGCGTCCGCGCCCACACCTGTCTTCACTTAGAGAACGCATGACACCGTTGCCATCTCGTTAAGGATTTACTCCTTGACGATGGGGTTGCGGCCGAGTTGACTTCCGGCTACCTCGGCCGCAACGTCGCGGCCTCGTCAGGGAGGTTTCTGAAGTGAACACGCGTATGCGTCGTGCCGCCGTTGCGTTCTGTGCCACCGCCATGGCCGTGTCCCTCGCCGCCTGTGGCAGCGCGAAGGAGTCGGGCGACAAGAGCGACACCGAGAAGACCGCCGGCAAGAAGGGCGACGCGATAACCGTCGGCCTGCTGCTGCCGGAGAACCAGACGGCTCGCTACGAGAAGTTCGACAAGCCGATCATCGAGAAGCAGATCAGCGATCTGACCAACGGCAAGGGCAAGGTCGAGTACCTCAACGCCAAGCAGGACGCGACCCTGCAGTCGCAGCAGATCGACACGATGATCACCAAGAAGGTCGACGTGCTGATCCTGGACGCGGTCGACTACAAGGCGGTCGCCGGCGGCGTGAAGAAGGCCAAGGACGCGGGCATCCCCGTCGTCGCGTACGACCGCCTGGCCGAGGGTCCGATCTCCGCCTACACCTCGTTCGACAACACCGAGGTCGGCAAGACCCAGGGCGAGGCCCTGCTCAAGGCCATGGGCTCCGACGCCAAGGCGAGCAGCAAGATCGTCATGATGAACGGCGCGATCACCGACCCGAACGCGAAGCAGTTCAAGGACGGCGCGCTCTCGGTGCTCAAGGGCAAGGTGGACATCGCCAAGTCCTACGACACCAAGGAGTGGAAGCCGGAGAACGCCAACGCCAACATGGAAGGCGCCATCTCCGCGATCGGCAAGGACAAGATCAAGGGCGTCTACTCGGCCAACGACGGCATGGCGGGCGGCATCATCACCGCCCTCAAGGCCGCGGGCCTCAAGAAGCTCCCCCCGGTCACCGGCCAGGACGCCGAGCTCGCCGGCGTGCAGCGCATCGTCACCGGCGACCAGTACATGAGCGTCTTCAAGTCGTACCCGCAGGAGGCCGAGACCGTCGCCAAGATGGCCGTCTCCATCGCGAAGACCGGCAAGGTCGACAGCTCCCTGCAGACCAGCACCGTCGACAGCGGCACCGACAAGGGCATCCCGTCGGTCATCGTCCCGGTCGTCTCCCTGACCCAGGACAACATCAAGGACACGGTCGTCAAGGAGGGGTACTACACCCTCGACGAGATCTGCACGGCCAAGTACAAGGCCGCCTGCGACAAGATCGGCCTGAAGTAGTCGGTCCGGCGCCCACGCGCCCCCCGAACGTCCGGCGCCCCGCCGCCGACAGCCCCGCAAAGCTAACGGCGGGGCGCCGGACGAACACCCCCCCTCAGACTTCACTTCTGTTCAAACCTCCCGCCGGGTCAGGCCTTTGGCGGCGAAGGAGATGGTTCACGTGTCCGCTACGCCCGTGCTGGCGTTGCGCGGGGTCTCCAAGCGATTCGGTGCCGTCCAGGCGCTCACCGACGTAGAGCTTGAGGTCCACGCCGGTGAGGTGGTCGCCCTGGTCGGCGACAACGGTGCCGGAAAGTCCACCCTGGTCAAGACGATCGCAGGCGTGCACCCCATCGATGACGGCGTCATCGAGTGGGACGGCAAGGCCGTCGCGGTCAACAAGCCGCAGGACGCCCAGGGTCTGGGCATCGCGACCGTCTACCAGGACCTCGCGCTCTGCGACAACATCGACGTCGTCGGCAACCTGTTCCTGGGCCGGGAGATCAAGCGCCGCGGCGTCCTCGACGAGGTCGAGATGGAGCGCCGCTCCCGCGAGCTGCTCGAGACCCTGTCGATCCGCATCCCCAGCGTGCGCATCCCGATCGCCTCGCTCTCCGGCGGTCAGCGCCAGGTCGTGGCCATCGCCCGCTCCATGCTCGGCGAGCCCAAGCTGGTGATCCTGGACGAGCCCACCGCCGCCCTCGGCGTCGAGCAGACCGCACAGGTGCTCGACCTCGTGGAGCGGCTGCGCGAGCGCGGCCACGCGGTCATCCTCATCAGCCACAACATGGCCGACGTGAAGGCCGTGGCCGACAAGGTCGCCGTGCTGCGCCTCGGGCGCAACAACGGCGTCTTCGAGGTGAAGAACACCTCGCAGGAAGAGATCATCTCCGCCATCACCGGCGCCACGGACAACGCGGTGACCCGACGTGCGGCGCGCACCAACGGGGAGGCTCAGAAGTGAGCGTCGACAAGACCAACCCGAGCCTCGACAAGACCCAGGGGACCGTGGACGCGGCCCCGGCGGCCGCCGGGGCGTCCGTCGCGGCCGTCGACCCCCGCCTGCTCGTGCGCGAGCAGGGCTTCGCCGGCTACCTGAGCGAGTTCAAGCGGAAGATCAAGGGCGGCGACCTCGGCGCCATACCGGTCGTCATCGGCCTGATCGTCATCTGCGCGATCTTCCAGAGCCTGAACTCGGCGTTCCTGGGCGCGGAGAACCTCAACAACATCTTCGTCGCCATGGTCGCCACGGGCATGATGTCCGTCGGCATCATCTTCGTGCTGCTGCTCGGCGAGATCGACCTCTCGGTCGGCTCCGTCTCCGGTGTCTCCTCGGCGATCATGGCCGTGATGAGCATCACCCACGGCGTCAACGAGTGGCTCGCCGTGCTCACCGCCCTCGCGGCGGGCGCCGTCATCGGAGCCCTGCACGGCTTCTTCTTCGCCCGCGTGGGCGCCCCCGCCTTCGCCGTGACGCTGGCCGGCCTGCTGTTCTGGAACGGCTTCATGCTCCAGATCCTGGGCTCCAACGGCACGATCAACATCGACAGCGAAGGCGTCGTCGGCAAGCTCACCAGCTACTACTTCTCCGACGTCGCCGCCGCCTACGGCCTGGCCGTCGTCGCGGTCCTCGGCTACTTCGTGCCGACGTACCTCGGCAACCGCCGGCGCGCCCTCGCGGGCATCCCGTCCCGGCCGCTCAGCGACATCCTGATGCGCACCGTGCTCCTCGCGATCGGCGTCTTCGGTGTCGCGGTGATCTTCAACCAGTACAAGGGCCTGCCGCTCGCGGTGCTGCTCTTCGGCATCGTCCTGGTCGGCAGCGACTTCCTGCTGCGCCGCACCGCGTACGGCCGTAAGGTCTTCGCGCTCGGCGGCAGCGTCGAGGCCTCCCGCCGCGCCGGTATCAACGTCACGGCGGTACGGATCTCCGTGTTCGCCATCGCGGGCCTGTTCGCGGCGGTCGGCGGCCTCTTCTGGGCCTCCAAGATCGCGGCGGCCAACCAGAGCGCCGGCTCCGGCGACCTCCTGATGAACGTCATCGCGGCGGCCGTCATCGGCGGCACCAGCCTCTTCGGCGGCCGCGGCCGCACCTGGAACGCGCTGCTCGGTGTCCTCGTCATCACCTCGATCCAGTACGGCCTCGCCCTCCAGGGCATCGCCACGCCGATCCAGTACATGATCACCGGTGGTGTGCTTCTCGCCACGGTCGTCATCGACTCGATCACCCGCAAGACCCAGAAGTCGGCCGGTCGCGCCTGACCGCCTGACCTGGCAGACCGTGCCCGGCGTCGACGAGGACGCCGGGCACCGTCGCGTCCGGGGGACACCCCCCGAACGCCCGGCCCGCCCGCCACCCCCGGCGGCGGAACATTAGACTCGACGGACCCGGCAAGCTCGGACAGGCCTGCCAGCTACACACCGCTCTATTGCAAGGAGGCACGGGTGCCGCTGCTGACCCGCATCACGGGACCGCGCGATCTGGACCGGCTCAGCCTGGAGCAGCTGGACCAGCTGGCGGGAGAGATCCGGACCTTCCTCGTGGACGCGGTTTCGAAGACCGGCGGCCACCTCGGCCCCAACCTCGGCGTCGTCGAGCTGACGATCGCCCTGCACCGCGTCTTCGAGTCCCCCAAGGACAAGGTCCTGTGGGACACCGGCCACCAGTCCTACGTGCACAAGCTGCTCACCGGCCGCCAGGACTTCTCGAAGCTGAAGATGAAGGGCGGACTGTCCGGCTACCCCGCGCAGGCGGAGTCCGAGCACGACCTCATCGAGAACTCGCACGCCTCCACCGTCCTCGGCTGGGCCGACGGCCTCGCCAAGGCCAACGAGCTGCGCCGCAGCGACGACCACGTCGTCGCCGTGATCGGCGACGGCGCCCTCACCGGCGGCATGGCCTGGGAGGCGCTCAACAACATCGCGGCCGCCAAGGACCGCCCGCTCGTCATCGTCGTCAACGACAACGAGCGCTCCTACGCCCCCACGATCGGCGGCCTCGCCAACCACCTGGCGACCCTGCGCACCACGAACGGCTACGAGCGCTTCCTGGCCCGCGGCAAGGACATCCTGGAGCGCACCCCCGTCGTCGGACGGCCGCTCTACGAGACCCTGCACGGCGCCAAGAAGGGCCTCAAGGACTTCATCTCGCCCCAGGGCATGTTCGAGGACCTCGGCCTCAAGTACGTCGGCCCGATCGACGGCCACGACGTCGAGGCCCTGGAGTCCGCGCTGACCCGCGCCAAGCGCTTCGGCGGCCCCGTGATCGTGCACTGCCTCACCGAGAAGGGCCGCGGCTACCGCCCGGCCGTCGAGGACGAGGCGGACCGCTTCCACGGCATCGGCCCCATCCACCCCGACACCGGCCTGCCCGTCAAGGCCTCCGGCGCCGACTGGACCTCCGTCTTCGGCGACGAGATGGTCCGCCTCGGCCGCGAGCGCGAGGACATCGTCGCGATCACCGCCGCGATGCTCCAGCCCGTCGGCCTGAAGAAGTTCGCCGAGGAGTTCCCCGAGCGGGTCTACGACGTGGGCATCGCCGAGCAGCACGCCGCCACCTCGGCGGCCGGCCTCGCCGCGGGCGGCCTGCACCCGGTCTTCGCCGTCTACGCGACCTTCCTCAACCGCGCCTTCGACCAGCTCCTCATGGACGTGGCCCTGCACAAGTGCGGCGTCACCTTCGTCCTGGACCGGGCCGGCATCACCGGCACGGACGGCGCCTCGCACAACGGCATGTGGGACATGTCGATCCTCCAGGTCGTGCCCGGCATCCGCATCGCGGCGCCGCGCGACGCCGACCAGGTCCGCGCCCAGCTGCGCGAGGCCGTCCAGGTCGAGGACGCCCCGACCGTCGTGCGCTACTCCAAGGGCGCGGTCGGCCCCGCCGTCGAGGGCGTCGGCAAGGCCGGCGGCATGGACGTCCTGCGCGAGCCCGGCAGCGACCGCCCCGACGTGCTGCTCGTCTCCGTCGGCGCGCTCGCCCCGATGTGCCTGGAGATCGCCGATCTGCTCGACAAACAGGGCATCACCACGACCGTCGTCGACCCCCGCTGGGTCAAGCCGGTCGACGAGGCCCTCGCCCCGCTGGCCGAGCGCCACCGCGTCGTCGTCACCGTCGAGGACAACTCGCGGGTCGGCGGCGTCGGCTCCGCGATCGCCCAGGCGCTGCGCGACGCGGGCGTCGACGTCCCGCTGCGCGACTTCGGCATCCCGCCGCGCTTCCTCGACCACGCCTCCCGCAAGGAGATCATGGCCGAGATCGGCCTGACCGCCCCGGACATCGCCCGCCAGGTCACCGGCCTGGTGGCGAAGCTGGACGGCCGCTACGAGCGCGAGACGGCCGCCGCCGTGGAGCCCGCCCGCGACTGACCCGCACCCCGCGCACGCCTCCGGGCCGGCCGGACCTCCACAGGAGGTCACGACCGGCCCGATCGTGTGAAAGGACCCGGTCTCGACGCGCGCCCGCAGCCGACTGCCTGAATCATGGGCGTACGGCCATGGCTACGGAGGTACGCCGATGAGCGTCGACCAGCAGTCGAACGGGAACGGGAACCAGTCCCTGTTCCGGACCAAGACGGTCGAGCAGTCGATCCGGGACACCGAGGAACCGGAGCACGCCCTCAGGAAGTCCCTCTCCGCCTGGGACCTCACCGTCTTCGGCGTCGGCGTCATCATCGGCACCGGCATCTTCGTCCTCACCGGCAAGGTCGCCAAGGAGAACGCGGGCCCCGCGACCGCGCTCGCCTTCGTCGCCGCCGGCATCGTCTGCGCGCTCGCCGCGCTGTGCTACGCGGAGTTCGCGTCCACCGTGCCGGTCGCCGGATCGGCGTACACCTTCGCGTACGCCTCCATCGGCGAGCTGCCCGCCTGGATCATCGGCTGGGACCTGGTCCTCGAGTTCGCGCTCGGCACGGCGGTGGTCGCCGTCGGCTGGTCGGGCTACGTGCGGTCGCTGATGGACAACATCGGCTGGCACCTACCGGTGTCCCTGGAAGGGCCGGACGTGCCGGGCGGCACCTTCGACATCCTGTCCTTCCTCCTCGTCCTCGTGCTGACCGCCGTCCTGGTCCTCGGCATGAAGCTGTCCGCCCGGATCACCGCGCTGGTCGTCGCCATCAAGGTCACCGTCGTGATGATCGTGATCGTCGCCGGCCTGTTCTTCATCGTGGGCGACAACTACAAGCCGTTCATCCCCGACCCGGTGACCCCGGAGAGCGGCGGCGGCTGGGAGACCGCGCCCCTGGTCCAGCTGATGTTCGGCTACGAGGCCACCAACTTCGGCCTCATGGGCATCTTCACGGCCGCGTCCATCGTCTTCTTCGCCTTCATCGGCTTCGACGTCGTGGCCACCGCCGCCGAGGAGACCAAGCTGCCGCAGCGCGACATGCCCCGCGGCATCCTCGGCTCGCTCCTCATCTGCACGATCCTGTACGTGGCCGTCGCCCTCGTCGTCACCGGCATGCAGCACTACACGAAACTGTCCGTCAGCGCCCCGCTCGCCGACGCGTTCAAGGACGTCGGGCATCCCTTCTACGCGGGCGTCATCAGCTTCGGCGCCGCCGTCGGCCTCACCACGGTCTGTCTGATCCTGCTGCTCGGGCAGACCCGCGTCTTCTTCGCGATGAGCCGCGACGGACTGCTGCCGCGCTTCTTCTCCAAGACCCACCCGAAGTTCCGCACCCCGTACCGGCCGACCATCCTGCTCGGCGTCATCATCTCGGTCGTGGCCGGCTTCACCAGCATCAACGAGCTGGCGACGCTGGTGAACATCGGCACCCTGTTCGCCTTCGTCGTCGTCGCGGTCGGCGTGATGGTCCTGCGCCGCACCCGCCCCGACCTGCCCCGCGCCTTCCGCACCCCGTGGGTCCCGGTCCTGCCGATCGTCTCCATCGCCGCGTCCCTGTGGCTGATGCTCAACCTGCCCGGCGAGACCTGGCTCCGCTTCGGCGTGTGGATGGTCATCGGCATGGTCGTCTACTTCCTCTACGGGCGCCGCAACAGCCGCCTGAACCCCGCCAAGCAGTGATCGCAGAAGCGTTCGACGCGTGCCTATGATGTGCGCGTCGAGCGTGGATGCCGTGCAGTCGACGCGGCGGGAACGGGAAGGTGAACCCAGCCATGCGGAGGAGGGGGACGGACTCCGCGGGCCTTGCCCGCGCCGTCGGCGGCACACCCGCCGAGGACACCGGGGACGCGATAGGGCACCCGCTCTCGGGCACGGCCCGCGGCCGCTGGCTCACCCGCGGCAAGGACGGCAGGCTCACCCTCCACGCGCCCTCCGACGACGGGCTGCTGCGCTGGACCGAGCGACGGCCCGGCGGCCCCGAGTGGACCGGCCCCGACTTCTTCCCGGCCGAGCACCTGACCGACCTCGTGATCGCGCAGGGCGCCGACGGGATCGTGCACCTCCTCGCCCGGCGCCCGCGCGCCGACGACCCCGGCGTCGAGATCGTGCACGCCATCCAGTACCAGTCCGGACGCCCCGTCACCGAGTGGCGCTCGCTCGGCAATCCGTACCGCACCGCGGAGAACGGCCGGAAGGCCGGCGTGCCGACCGCCGCCGTCGACACACAGGGCACCGTCTTCGTCTTCCTGCGCAACGCCGGGCGCGGGCTGCAGCTGCGCCGCGAGCAGAAGGACGGCAAGTGGGGGCGCTGGGAGGACCTGCGCGGCTCCCGCCTCGGCGACGGCCCCGTCCCCGCGGCCACCTCGGACGGCCACGTGGAGGTCGCCGTGCCCTCGGAGCAGGGCGTACGGCTCTGGGCCCAGGACGCCCCGGACGGCGCCCTGAGCGCCGTGGAACCCCCGCTGGAGTGCGGGGCGCTCGCCGGGTCCGGCACGGCCCTGGAGACCGCTCCGGGGCGCCTCACGTACTACTGGACCGACCCGGAGTCCGCCTCGGTCGTGGCCCACCGGCGCGGCGGCCCCGTCGTGCCGATCGGCGGCTCGCCCGGCGACGGCGCCCTCGCGGCCCTGCGCGCCCGCGTCGACGGCCAGGACTGCACGGTCCTCGCCCAGCGCGGAGCGGACGGCACCCTGCTGCTCGGCGTCTGCGCCACCGAGGCCGAGCGGCACGGCATGTGGTGGTCCGACACGGGCGTGGCCTGCACCGGCGACCCGGCCCTCGCCCTCGACGCCCTCGACCGTGTCGTCGTCGCGATCCGCGGCGCCGACGGGGCCCCGCGCCTGACCCGGCAGGACCCGGACGGCCCCGGCCTCACGCTCTCACCCGACTGGCGGCGGCTCTGAGGACCGCACGGCACGCGGCCCGACCGTCCGCGCCCCCAGGGCCTCGACCCGGGCCCGCAGTTCACGATCGGCGGTGACGACGGTGCAGGGCCGCCCGAGCCGCCCCACGAGCTCCACGATGTGATCGTCCCCGCTGCCCGCGGCCGACTCCACCCGCACCCCGACCACGGACTCGACCCCGCGCGCGGCCCCCTCGACGACCAGCACGACCTCGACCCCGTGCCGCTGCCCGTACGCGACGAGACTGTCCCGCAACCGCACGGCGGCCCCGAACCGGTCCCGCCACCACCCGTCGGGCACCGACCCCACCACATTGGCCCCGTCGACCACGAGCACATCGTCCATGGGTCCAGGATGAACGCCGAAAGGGGCGCGGGGAACCGCGGATCAGCCCCAACTGATCCGCCGTACCCGCGCCCCTCGGTCACACAGGTGGTCGGGCGGCGAGCCGCCCGTGCGTTCCGCTACGCGGGGACGCTGGCCACGCCCGCCTCGAGGAACTTCTTGCCGTTCACCCGCTCGGAGACGCCCTCGCGGTCCAGGTACGGCGTGATGCCGCCCAGGTGGAAGGGCCAGCCCGCACCGGTGATGAGGCAGAGGTCGATGTCCTGAGCCTCGGCGACGACACCCTCGTCGAGCATGAGCCCGATCTCCTGGGCGACGGCGTCGAGCACGCGGTCGCGGACCTGCTCCTCGGTCAGGACGACATCGCCCTGCTTCAGGAGCGCGGCGACCTCGGGGTCCAGCTCCGGCTTGCCGGAGTCGTAGACGTAGAAGCCGCGCTTGCCCGCCTTGACGACGGCCGCGAGGTTCGGGGAGACGGTGAAGCGCTCCGGGAAGGCGCGGTTCAGGGTCTCCGAGACGTGCAGACCGATGGCCGGGCCGACCAGCTCGAGGAGGACGAGCGGGGACATCGGCAGGCCCAGGGGCTCCACCGCCTTCTCCGCGACCTCGACCGGGGTGCCCTCGTCGATGACGTTCTGGATCTCGCCCATGAAGCGGGTGAGGATGCGGTTCACGACGAACGCCGGGGCGTCCTTCACGAGAACGGCGGTCTTCTTCAGCTTCTTGGCGACGCCGAACGCCGTGGCGAGCGCCGCGTCGTCCGTCTGCTCGCCGCGCACGATCTCCAGGAGCGGGAGGATCGCGACCGGGTTGAAGAAGTGGAAGCCGACGACCCGCTCGGGGTGCTTCAGCTTCGACGCCATCTCGGAGACGGACAGCGACGAGGTGTTCGTGGCGAGGATCGCGTGCGCCGGGGCGACGGCCTCGACCTCGGCGAACACCTGCTGCTTGACGCCGATCTCCTCGAAGACGGCCTCGATGATGAAGTCCGCGTCCGCGAAGCCCTCGGCCTTGTCCAGGACACCGGAGACCAGGCCCTTCAGGCGGTTGGCCTTGTCCTGGTTGATGCGGCCCTTGCCGAGCAGCTTGTCGATCTCGGCGTGGACGTAGCCCACACCCTTGTCGACGCGCTCCTGGTCGATGTCGGTCAGGACGACCGGCACCTCCAGGCGGCGCAGGAACAGCAGGGCGAGCTGCGAGGCCATCAGACCGGCGCCGACGACGCCGACCTTGGTGACCGGGCGCGCCAGGTTCTTGTCCGGGGCGCCGGCGGGACGCTTGCCGCGCTTCTGCACCAGGTTGAACGAGTAGATGCCGGCGCGCAGTTCGCCGCCCATGATGAGGTCGGCGAGCGCCTTGTCCTCGGCGTCGAACCCGGCCTGCAGGTCACCGTCCTTGGCGGCGGCGATGATCTCCAGGGCGCGGTAGGCGGCCGGGGCCGCGCCGTGCACCTTGGAGTCGGCGATGAACCGGCCGCGCGCGACGGCCTGGTCCCAGGCCTCGCCGCGGTCGATGCCGGCCCGCTCGACCACGACATCGCCCTTGAGGACGTTCGCCGTCCAGATCAGCGACTGCTCCAGGAAGTCCGCACCCTCGAACAGCGCGTCCGCGATGCCGAGTTCGAAGACCTGCTTGCCCTTGAGCTGCTTGTTCTGGTTCAGGCTGTTCTCGATGATGACCGAGACGGCCTTGTCGGCGCCGATCAGGTTCGGCAGCAGCGCGCAGCCGCCCCAGCCGGGGACCAGACCGAGGAAGACCTCGGGCAGCGAGAACGCGGGCAGCGCCTTGGAGACGGTGCGGTACGAGCAGTGCAGACCGACCTCGACGCCACCGCCCATCGCGGCACCGTTGTAGTACGCGAACGTCGGCACGGCGAGGCCGGACAGACGCTTGAAGACCTCGTGGCCGCCCTTGCCGATGGCGAGCGCGTCGTCGTGGTTCTTCAGCAGCTCGACGCCCTTGAGGTCGGCGCCGACGGCGAAGATGAACGGCTTGCCGGTGATGCCGACACCGACGATCTCACCGGCCTTGGCCTCCGCCTCGACCTGGTCGATCGCGACGTTCAGGTTCGCGAGCGAACCCGGGCCGAACGTGGTCGGCTTGGTGTGGTCGAAGCCGTTGTCCAGCGTGATGAGGGCGAAGCGGCCCGCACCGTAGGGCAGTTCGAGGTGCCGTACGTGCGCGGACGTGACGACCTCGCCGGGGAACAGCTCGGCCGCACCCTTCAGAAGCTCGGCGGTGGTGCTCACTTGTCCCCCTCGAAGTGCGGGTTTTCCCAGATGACCGTCGCGCCCATGCCGAAGCCGACGCACATGGTGGTGAGGCCGTAACGGACCTCGGGCTGCTCCTCGAACTGGCGGGCCAGCTGCGTCATCAGACGGACGCCGGAGGAGGCGAGCGGGTGACCGAACGCGATGGCGCCGCCGTACTGGTTGACGCGCGCGTCGTCGTCGGCGATGCCGTAGTGCTCCAGGAAGGCGAGCACCTGCACGGCGAAGGCCTCGTTGACCTCGAACAGGCCGATGTCCGAGATCGACAGGCCGGCCTTGGCGAGGGCCTTCTCCGTGGCCGGGATCGGGCCGTAGCCCATGACCTCGGGCTCGACGCCGGCGAAGGCGTAGGAGACGAGGCGCATCTTGACCGGGAGGTTGTTCTCCCGGGCGAAGTCCTCGGAGGCGATGATCGAGGCGGTGGCGCCGTCGTTGAGACCCGCGGCGTTGCCGGCCGTGACGCGGCCGTGCGTGCGGAACGGCGTCTTGAGACCCGAGAGGTTCTCCAGGGTCGTGCCCGGGCGCATCGGCTCGTCGGCGGTGACCAGGCCCCAGCCCGTCTCGCCGACCTCGGCGTTGGTGTTGCGCACGGAGATCGGGACCAGGTCCTGCTGGATCTTGCCGTTCGCGTACGCCTTCGCGGCCTTCTCCTGCGAGCGCACGGCGTACTCGTCGGCGCGCTTCTTGGTGATGGTCGGGTAGCGGTCGTGCAGGTTCTCGGCGGTCATGCCCATGAACAGGGCGGACTCGTCGACCAGCTTCTCGCTGACGAAGCGCGGGTTCGGGTCGACGCCCTCACCCATGGGGTGGCGGCCCATGTGCTCGACGCCACCGGCGATGACGGCGTCGTAGGCGCCGAACGCGATGGAGCCGGCGGTCGTCGTCACGGCGGTCAGCGCGCCGGCGCACATGCGGTCGATCGAGTAGCCGGGGACGGACTGCGGCAGCCCGGCCAGGATGCCGGCCGTGCGGCCCAGGGTCAGACCCTGGTCGCCGATCTGCGTGGTCGCGGCGATGGCGACCTCGTCGATCTTGGCCGGGTCGAGGGCCGGGTTGCGGCGCAGCAGCTCGCGGATCGCCTTGACGACGAGGTCGTCGGCCCGGGTCTCGTGGTAGATGCCCTTCGGGCCCGCCTTGCCGAACGGGGTGCGGACGCCGTCGACGAAGACGACGTCCCTGACGGTACGAGGCACGATGGCTCTCCTCCAAGATGCGGGACGGCACTGCCGCGGCGCGCACCTGAGCGCGCGCTCACCCCTTCATGCTACTTGCGAGTAACCATGCTGCCCAGCCCCCTCGCCCGGAGCGGCGAACGTCACACTTCCAAAAGAGGGCTCAGCGCCGATTGGGAGCCCCCGTCGGGGCGAGCGTCCACGGGCCGCGCGAGCGGACGTACAGCAGGCAGGGCTTCTTCGGCGCGAGGGCCGCGGCCGTGAACACGCCGGTCCCCTAGCACAGGAGTTCCCCGGGCCGGAAGTCGGACCGCAGGGCGTGCAGCGAGAAGGCGGACCCCTCGTGCTGGGTGACACGCAGCGGCTCCCGGCCGCCGGGATGCCGCAGGACGTACGTGCCGGTCGAGCTGACCTCGCCCGTCAGGAGCGGGATGTCCTCCATCGGGTGCAGCCAGATCCGCCACCCGCGCCGGGTGTGCAGGGACAGATGGATCGTGTCCCGGCCGTCGGCGGGGACCGGGACGACGGCCCGCGTCAGCACGGAGCCGTGCGTGAGGAGCTGCCGGCGCTGCCCGCCGGCGCCCGCCGGGCCGGTCAGGTCGGCCCAGGAGCCGTCGGCCCGCTCCAGGTGAACCACCAGCAGCGCGGGCGCGCGCCGGTCGGTGCGGCTCAGCTGCACTTCCGCGCTGCCGCGGTTCTCCCGGCGCTGCCGCGTCCCCGCGGGCAGGGGGCAGGTCCCGTACGGGTCCCCGGCGGAGGCGGGCGGGGCGGGTTCGTGCGCGGGGCGCCGCTTCGTGCGGGACGCGGCCCGCGGGTCCGGGGTCCGCTCCCGCAGCCCGCTCTCGATCGGCGCCCGCCCCTCGGCCAGGCGCACGGCATCGGCGGCGCAGACGGCGACCGTCCGCGCGGCGCCCCCGGCCGGGGCCCAGCGGACCTCCTGGGCCGACGGCCCGTGACGGGGGTCGAAGAAGCAGAGGGGAAGCCGGTGCGGGCGCGGCCGGCCCGCGACGGCGGCGTCCACGCAGGCCAGTGCGTGGCGCCCTTCGTCGAGGGCGCGCAGCACGTCGGCGGCGTCCCGCAGGGTCCGGTCGCCGGCGAAGTCGCGCTTGGCCCGCTCGTACGCGTCCAGTGCGCGCTGGTGGTCGGCGAGGAGCCGGGAGCCGTGCGCCTGATGGTCCGGCCGGAAGGGATGCCCGGCGAGCGCCTCCCCGAAGGCGGTGATCTCCGCCTCGACCCGGGCCAGTTCGTCTCCGTGCGGCGCCGTGCGCCCGCGTCTGCGGAAGAGGCCGGAGAACGCCCCCGCCATGCCGTCCGTCACGCGGGCGATCGTAGGGGCTGCCGCACCTGAGTGTCGCCCGTACCGGACGCGGCGGCGCCCGTACCGGCTCCGGCCATGTACGCGGCCATCGGGGCCGAGGAGGCGACGACCTCGTGGACGAACGCGCGGCGGGTCACGCCGCAGCGGCGCAGGGCCGCGCCGTGATCGGCGGCGACCACCCAGGCGGCTGCGCCGAGGAGCACCCGCCAGCCCCGGACGACCAGCCGCACCGCGGGCCGCGGCAGCCCGGCGAAGCCCTCCTGCAGGCGCCGGCAGTGGAACGGCACGTGGCGTTCCTCGTCGGCCAGGATCCGGCCGGCCACCTCGGCGAGCAGCGGATCGGGCGCGCCGTCGCGCAGCGCCCGGTAGTACCTGAGGGCCACGACCTCGGCGATCATCAGCACCAGCAGTTCGAGCCGCAGCCCGAGCAGGCGCCGCAGCCGTACGAACACCGCGTCGCTCCAGTGCGAGCGCAGTGTGCCGGCCCCGGCCGCGCCGAGCACCTCGGCGAGCAGCCGCGCGTGGTTCTGTTCCTCGGCCACGAACAGCCGCGCCGCCCGTGTGTACGAAGGGTCCCCGGCCCGCGCCGCCTTCGCGAGCAGCGCGCCCCCGTCGCCGTCCTCCCCGACCTGGAAGCGCTGCACGCTGCGGACGAGGGCGCGGGGGAGCGTGGCTCCGCGCGTCCAGTCCGGGTCACCCAGCGCGGCCCGCCGCTCCCGCGCCTCCTCGAAGTCCCGCACCCAGTCCGCGTACTCCTGCCGGAACTCTCCCCGCCTGTTTTTGAACATGCTCAGAAACTAGTGATCTCCGAGCCGATCCGACACCGCGGCGATGTCCGGATCCTGCAACAGAGCCGGACGGGAGCGCTCACACGCGCGTCGCGAGCGCCTTCACGAGGAGCGGGGTCACCTGCTCGACCTGCCAGCGCCGCGCCCCGTGCGAGGCCAGCGCCGCCGCCACCGCGTCCGGGTCCGCGGGAACCGGCGGCTCCCAGCAGACGCGGCGCACCGTGTCGGGCGTGATCAGGTTCTCCTGCGGCATGTTCAGCTGCTCGGCCAGCGCCGAGACCCCCGCCCGCGCCGCGGACAGGCGCGCCGCGGCCGCCGGGTCCTTGTCCGCCCAGGCGCGCGGCGGCGGGGGACCGGTCAGCGGCTGGCCCGGCTGCGGCAGCTCCGACTCGGGCAGCTCCCGCGCCCGGTCCACCGCGGCCTGCCACTGCTCCAGCTGACGGCGGCCCATCCGGTGGCCGAAGCCCGGCAGCGCGGTCAGCGCGTGCACGTTCTGCGGCAGCGCGAGCGCCGCCTCGACGATCGCCGCGTCCCCCAGCACCTTGCCCGGCGACACGTCACGCCGCTGCGCGACCCTGTCCCGCGCCGTCCACAGCTCCCGTACGACCGCCATCTGCCGGCGCCGGCGCACCTTGTGCATGCCGGAGGTGCGGCGCCAGGGGTCCTTGCGGGGCGGAGCGGGCGGGGCCGAGGCGATGGCGTCGAACTCCTGGTGCGCCCAGTCGAGCTTGCCCTGCCGGTCGAGCTCCTTCTCCAGCGAGTCGCGCAGGTCGACCAGGAGCTCCACGTCGAGGGCCGCGTAGCGCAGCCAGGGCTCGGGCAGCGGCCGCGTCGACCAGTCGACCGCGGAGTGGCCCTTCTCCAGCACGTAGCCCAGCACGTTCTCCACCATCGCGCCGAGCCCCACCCGGGGGAACCCGGCGAGACGCCCGGCCAGCTCGGTGTCGAACAGCGTCGACGGGATCATGCCTATCTCGCGCAGACACGGCAGGTCCTGCGTCGCGGCGTGCAGCACCCACTCGGCGTCGGCGACGGCGGCGCCGAAGGCGGAGAGGTCGGGACAGGCGACGGGGTCGATCAGCGCGGAGCCCGCGCCCTCGCGCCGCAGCTGCACCAGGTACGCGCGCTGCCCGTAGCGGTAGCCGGACGCGCGCTCGGCGTCGACGGCGACCGGGCCGGTGCCCGCGGCGAAGGCCGCGACCACCTCGGCGAGCGCGGCCTCGTCGGCGATCACCGGCGGGATGCCCTCGCGCGGCTCGAGCAGCGGGACCGCTGTCCCTTCGGTCGGGGTGCTGGCTGCTGCGGTCTCTTGGGCGTCTGTCACCTGTCAAGGGTATCTGTCAACCGACGACGCCCGTCGACGGAACGTTCCGTCGACGGGCGCTGAAGGGGTGTGAAACGGAAGGATCCGGCCAGTCTGCGATCAGTGGATGATTCCGGTGCGCAGGGCCACCGCCACCATCCCGGCCCGGTCGCCCGTGCCGAGCTTGCGTGCGATCCGGGCGAGGTGGCTCTTGACGGTCAGGGCGGACAGGCCCATGGAGACGCCGATCGCCTTGTTCGACTGGCCCTCGGCGACGAGCCGCAGGACCTCCACCTCACGGCCCGACAGCTCCCGGTAGCCGCCCGGGTGGCTCGGGGCACCCGGGGGGCGGCGGTGCATACGGGCGGCGGCAGAGCCGATCGGGGCGGCGCCGGGGCGGGTGGGCATTCCGACGTTGGTCCGGGTGCCCGTGACGACGTAGCCCTTCACACCGCCCGCGAGGGCGTTGCGCACGGCGCCGATGTCGTCGGCGGCGGACAGGGCCAGGCCGTTGGGCCAGCCCGCCGCCCGGGTCTCGGAGAGCAGGGTGAGGCCGGAGCCGTCGGGGAGGTGGACGTCTGCGACGCAGATGTCCCGGGGGTTGCCGATGCGGGGACGAGCCTCCGCGACGGACGAGGCCTCGATGACGTCGCGAACACCGAGCGCCCACAGATGGCGGGTGACGGTGGAGCGGACGCGCGGGTCGGCCACGACCACCATCGCGGTGGGCTTGTTCGGGCGGTAGGCGACCAGGCTTGAGGGCTGCTCGAGGAGAACGGACACCAGGCCTCCTGGGGTGCGGGACGGAGCCGGCTCTGGGGATGAAGCCGGGATGAACCGTGCTTTCAAGGTCACAGAGGTCTTCGGCACCAAACCTGCCTGCCTTTAGAGAAAGATCACGATTTGGTGAGTAACAATTCACGCAATTCGGACGCACTATCGATCATCCGAAGATCGAACGAAGATCGAAGCGATCCGAACCGGAGCGGCCGTGATCGTCCCGTGGGGGCAAACGAGCGACGGCCGCGTCGGACACTCGCCCGACGCGGCCGAAAAAAGCCCCTGCACACGACACCTTTCAGGAGGGGCGCGGCCCCCGGCGCTGAGGCAGCGTCACCACCGAGCCGTCCGACCCGGGCGGACCCGACGGCACCGGCGGGAGCCCCGCCACCTGGCACAGCAGCTCGCACCACGCCGCGAGGTGCGCCGCCGTGTCCGGCACCCCGCCGAGCCCCTCGCGCGGCGTCCACGACGCCCGGATCTCGATCTGCGAAGCGGACGGCCGGTCGCCGATCCCGCCGAAGTAGTGCGAACTCGCCCGGGTGACCGTGCCCGACGGCTCGCCGTAGCCCAGACCGCGGGCCTGCAGCGCGCCGGTCAGCCACGACCAGCACACGTCGGGGAGCAGCGGATCGGCCGCCATCTCCGGCTCGAGCTCCGCGCGCACCAGCGTCACCAGGCGGAACGTGCCGTGCCACGCCTCGTGCCCGGCCGGGTCGTGCAGCAGGACGAGCCGGCCGTCGGCCAGATCCTCCTCGCCGTCGACGACGGCCGCCTCCAGCGCGTACGAGTAGGGGGCCAGGCGCTGCGGCGGGCGCGTGGGGTCGATCTCGATCTCCGGGCGCAGCCGCGCGGAGCGCAGGGCGTCGACCGCCGTGCGGAACGGAAGGGGGGTGGGGTCGTCCTCGTGTGCAGCGTTCATGTCCCGAGCGTTCTGCCCCTCCCGCACCGATTCACTCATCCCGGACCGCCCGTCCGGGCCGTCGGACCGTCGTCCCTGAGCCGCAGCCATGCGGGGAAGATTAAGGGGAACTCGCGCCGCGCGCAGGCAGGGACACCCGCCAAGGACACCGTCTCGGCCCGCCGGGCGGCCGTGCGAGACTTTCCCGTGTGAGTGCCAACACCGAGGCCACGGGCCAGCAGCCGTCAGCGACGATCGAAGCCACCAGGGAATCCGCCTTCATCAAGGCGTGCAGGCGCGAGCCCGTGCCGCACACCCCCGTGTGGTTCATGCGGCAGGCCGGGCGCTCGCTGCCGGAGTACCTCAAGGTGCGCGAGGGCATCCCCATGCTCGAGTCCTGCATGCGGCCGGAACTCGTCGCCGAGATCACCCTGCAGCCGGTGCGCCGCCACAAGGTCGACGCCGCGATCTACTTCAGCGACATCGTCGTGCCGCTCAAGGCCATCGGCATCGACCTCGACATCAAGCCCGGTGTCGGGCCCGTCGTCGCGAACCCGATCCGCTCCCGCGCGGACCTCGCGCAGCTGCGCGACCTGACCCCGGACGACGTCTCCTACGTCACCGAGGCCATCGGCCTGCTCACCGCGGAGCTCGGCTCCACCCCGCTCATCGGCTTCGCCGGCGCGCCCTTCACCCTCGCCAGCTACCTCGTCGAGGGCGGGCCGTCGCGCAACCACGAGCACACCAAGGCCCTCATGTACGGCGACCCGCAGCTGTGGGCCGACCTGCTCGACCGGCTCGCCGAGATCACCTCCGCCTTCCTGAAGGTGCAGATCGAGGCCGGCGCCAGCGCCGTACAGCTCTTCGACTCGTGGGTCGGCGCGCTCGCCCCGGCCGACTACCGCCGCTCCGTCATGCCGGCCTCGAAGAAGGTCTTCGACGCCGTCGCCGGGTACGGGGTGCCGCGCATCCACTTCGGTGTCGGCACCGGTGAGCTGCTCGGGCTCATGGGCGAGGCCGGGGCGGACGTCGTCGGCGTCGACTGGCGCGTCCCGCTCGACGAGGCCGCCCGCCGCGTCGGGCCCGGCAAGGCGCTGCAGGGCAACCTCGACCCGGCGATCCTCTTCTCCACGCCGGAGGCGGTCGAGGTCAAGACCCGTGAGGTGCTCGACGCGGCGGCGGGGCTCGAGGGCCACGTCTTCAATCTCGGCCACGGTGTCCTCCCCACCACCAATCCCGACGCCCTGACCCGTCTGGTCGACCACGTCCACACGCAGACGTCCAAGTAGCCCCGACGCTCCAGCCGGCCCCGGCCCGCCCCGCCGCAGGGGCTGACGATCGTCGCCGGGTGCCGCACGGTGGGGCTTCTCGCGCAGTTCCCCGCGCCCCTGGTAGGCACGCTTCGCGTGCTCCGGGGGCGTGCTGCTCGTACCCCGCGGTGGGGTTGCTGGTCGGACACGGTCGCGCGCCACTGACGGGGGACGTCTGCCCCGGCCCCGCTCCCACCCACCCGCCCCCTCCGGGGGCGTTCGGCCCGGCGCGGTACGGGTGGCGGTGCCGGGCGCGCGTTCGGGCCGGCGTCGGCCCCGGCCCGCCCCGCCGTAGGGGCTGACGATCGTCGCCGGGTGCCGCACGGTGGGGCTTCTCGCGCAGTTCCCCGCGCCCCTGGGAGGCACGCTTCGCGTGCTCCCGGGGCGTGGTGCTCGTGCCCCCCCGACGGAGGCGCTGGGGCGGATGCGACAGGGCAAAGGTGTCCGTCAGGCGTTGCGTACCGCGCCCGCCGCCTTGCGGGAGGCGACCTGGATGGGGTCCCAGACCGGGGAGAAGGGTGGGGCGTAGCCGAGGTCGAGGGACGTCACCTGTTCCACCGTCAGGCCGGCGGTCAGGGCCACCGCCGCGATGTCGACCCGCTTCGCCGCTCCCTCGCGGCCGACGATCTGTACCCCCAGCAGGCGCCCGCTGTCCCGTTCGGCCAGCATCTTCACCGTCATCGGCGCCGCCCCGGGGTAGTACCGGGCCCGGCCCGTCGTCTCCACGGTCACCGTCACGTACTGGAGGCCCGCGCGCCGCGCGTCCTTCTCGCGCAGACCGGTCCGCGCGATCTCCAGGTCGCAGACCTTGCTGACGGCCGTGCCGACGACGCCGGGGAACGTCGCGTACCCGCCGCCCACGTTCGTGCCGATGATCCGCCCGTGCTTGTTCGCGTGCGTGCCGAGCGCGATGTGCCGTTCGCGCCCCGACACGAGGTCGAGCACCTCGACGCAGTCGCCGCCCGCCCAGATGTCCTCGTGCCCGCGCACCCGCATCGACAGGTCCGTGAGCAGCCCGCCGAAGGCGCCGACCGGCAGCCCCGCGGCCCGGGCCAGGGAGGTCTCGGGCCGCACCCCGATGCCGAGCACCACCACGTCCGCCGGGTACTCGGCGTCCCGCGTGGCCACCGCCCGTACGCGCCCGTCGCCCCCCGTGACGACCTTCGTGACCTCGGCGTCGTCGACCATCGTGATGCCGAGCCCGGTCATCGCCTCGCGCACCAGGCACCCCATGTCGGGGTCCAGGGTCGACATGGGTTCGGCGCCCCGGTTCACGACCGTCACCTCGTAACCGCGGCGGATCAGCGCCTCGGCCATCTCCACCCCGATGTACCCGGCGCCGACGACGACCGCCCGCCGCCCCGTCGCCGCGCGCAGCGAGTCGAGCAGCGCCTGCCCGTCGTCCAGGGTCTGCACCCCGTGCACGCCCGCCGCGTCGATCCCCGGCAACTCCGGCCGCACGGGGCGCGCCCCGGTCGCGATCACGAGCTTGTCGTACGAGGTCCAGTACTCGCCCGCGCCGTCCACCGCGCGCGCCCGCACCCGCCGGCCGGTCACGTCGATCTCGACGACCTCGGTCCGCATCCGCAGGTCGATGCCGCGCTCGCGGTGCTCCTCGGGCGAGCGCGCGACCAGCTGGTCGCGGTCCTCGACGTCGCCGCCCACCCAGTACGGGATGCCGCACGCCGAGTACGACGAGAAGTGCCCCCGTTCGAAGGCCACGATCTCCAGCTCGTCGGGGCCGCGCAGCCGCCGGGCCTGCGACGCGGCGGACATGCCCGCCGCGTCGCCGCCGATGACCACGAGCCGCTCACGCACACGTTCTCCAGCACTCATGCGCCCACGCTACGTGCGCGCACCGCGCCGGGTCCCGTCAGTCCCGTTCGTCGTCGGACCCGCGCTCCGGGTGCGCGGGCAGCGGACCCGGCCGCGGTGCCACCGGCACGGGGTGGCGGCGCGGCAGCCGGGGCCGCAGCACCCGCAGCCACAGGAACAGGGCGAGCGCCAGGACCGCCGCGAACGGCAGCACCGCCGCGAGGACGAGCACGATCCAGCGCAGCACCGACACGAACGCGTCCCAGCCGCCCGCCAGCGCGTCCAGGAAGCCCGGCCCGTCGTCCTCGTCACCGGCCCCCGCGGGCGCCGACTCGGTGAGCCGCAGCGTGATGGTGGCCAGCGTCGTGCGGTCCTTCAGTGACGCCTGCTGCGCGAGCAGGGACTCCAGCTCCGCCTGACGGTTGCTCAGCTCGCCTTCCAGCGTGACCACGTCGCTGAGCTTCGTGGCCCGGTCCATCAGCTCCCGCACCCGCGCCACACTGGCCCGCTGCGACCTGATCCGGCTGTCCACGTCGACGACCTGGTCGGTGACGTCCTTCGCCGTCACGTTCCGCTCCAGCAGCTTCCCGCTGCCCGACAGCCGCTCCAGCACGTCCGCGTACGACTCCTGCGGCACCCGGAGCGTGACCAGCGTGCGCTCACGGCCGCGGCCGTCGCGGTCGGTGGTCTCGCTGCCGACGATGCCGCCCGCGTCCTCGGCCAGCGACCGCGCCCGGTCCAGGGCCTGCGGCACGTCCTTCACCCGGACCGTCAGATGCGCGGTGCGGATGATGTGGACCCCGCTGAGCCTCGGCGCCTTGCGCGCCGCCTTCTCGCCGGACGGGGCCGCCGCTCCGTCCCGCGCGGCCCCGCCCCCGGACTTGGCGTCGGCCGCGGCCGCCTTGCTCGACCCGCCGGAGTCACCGCCGGCCCCGGAACAGCCCGCGACCGCCAGCACGGCGCCGAGCAACGGCACCACCAGAACATGAACCGGCCGCAGCCGTCGTGCAGCACCAGCACGCATGGACGTACCCCCAGGACCCGTGGAACGGAACCGACATGGACGCCCCCTTCGACGCGCGAGCCGCCCTTCGGGTGGTTGCCGCACGGTCCCGAAGCGGTCACGTTAGGGACACGTCGGTGCGCCGGAGCCCTTCTGAGAGAGTGGGGACATGCGCGAAGCGGAGACACCGGAAGCGGACACATCCACGGCGACCGGGCGGCAGAAGGACGTCCTCGTCATCGGCGGCGGCATCACCGGACTCGCGGCGGCCCACCGGCTGCTCGACGGCGACGAACCGGTACGGGTCACCGTCCTGGAGGCCTCCGACCGGATCGGCGGAAAGCTCCGCGCGGGCGAGATCGCCGGCGCCCGCGTCGACCTCGGCGCCGAGTCGCTCCTGGCCCGCCGCCCCGAGGCGGTCGGCCTGGCCCGCGAGGTCGGCCTCGGCGACCGGCTCCAGCCACCGGGCACCGCCACCGCCTCCCTGTGGACCCGCGGCGCGCTGCGCCCCATGCCCAAGGGCCACGTCATGGGCGTCCCCGGCACCGCGGAGGCGCTCGCCGGCGTCCTCTCCGACGAGGGCCTGCGCCGTATCGAGCTCGACGCCGACCTGCCGCCCACCGAGATGGGCGAGGACGTCGCCGTCGGCGAGTACGTCGCCGCCCGCCTCGGCCGCGAGGTCGTCGACCGTCTCGTCGAACCGCTCCTCGGGGGTGTCTACGCGGGCGACGCCTACAAGATCTCCCTGCGCAGCGCCGTCCCCCAGCTCTTCGCCGAGGCCCGCCACCACCGCTCCCTCACCTCGGCGGTGCGGGCCCTCCAGGCCAAGACGGCCCGCACCCAGCAGACGGGCCCGGTCTTCATGGGCATCGAGGGCGGCATCGGAACCCTTCCGACCGCCGTCGCCGAGTCGGTCCGCGCGAGGGGCGCCGAGATCGTGTTCGGGGAGCGCGCGGTCACCCTGGGGGCGCAGGGGGCCGCCCGCTCGGCCACGCACCCCGCACCCCAGTGGCGCGTGGTCACCGAATCCGGCCGCACCTTCGAGGCCGACCAGGTCGTCATCGCCCTGCCCGCGACGCCGGCCGCGGGCCTCCTGCGGACGGCCGCCCCCATGGCCTCCCAGGAACTCCGCGGCATCGAGTACGCCTCCATGGCCCTGATCACCCTGGCCTACGCCAAGAAGACGGCCGAACTCCCCGAGGGCAGCGGCTTCCTCGTGCCGCCTGTCGACGGCCACACCATCAAGGCCGCCACGTTCGCCTCCCAGAAGTGGGGCTGGATCGCGGGCGAGAACCCGGACCTGCACATCGTCCGCACCTCCGTCGGCCGCTACGGCGACGAGAAGGACCTCGGCCGCGACGACGCCGACCTCGTCGGCGTGGCCCGCCACGACCTGCGCGAGGCCACCGGCCTGGACGCCTCGCCCGTCGCCTCGCACGTGACGCGCTGGCAGGACGGCCTGCCCCAGTACCCGGTCGGGCACACGGACCGGGTCGCCCGGATCCGCGGTTTCGTCGGACAGCTGCCCGGCCTCGCCGTGTGCGGCGCCGCGTACGACGGCGTCGGCGTGCCCGCCTGCATCGCGAGCGCGTACGCCGCCGTGGACGAGCTGCGCGGCGACGCGAGCGGCCGCGCGGCCCTGGAGGCGAACCCGGTGCAGAGCCTGCACGGCGGAGCGGGAGAATAAGGGCATGAGCGACGACACCACGACCACCCCCGAGGCTGCCCGGATCCCGAACAAGGGCAAGCTCGCCAAGGACCTCAACGAGGTCATCCGCTACACCCTCTGGTCCGTCTTCAAGCTGAAGGACGTCCTGCCGGAGGACCGCGCGGGTTACGCGGACGAGGTCCAGGAGCTGTTCGACCAGCTCGCCGCGAAGGACGTCACGATCCGCGGCACCTACGACGTGTCCGGCCTGCGCGCCGACGCCGACCTCATGATCTGGTGGCACGCCGAGACCGCCGACCAGCTGCAGGAGGCGTACAACCTCTTCCGCCGCACCAAGCTGGGCCGGGCCCTGGAGCCGGTGTGGTCGAACATGGCGCTGCACCGCCCCGCCGAGTTCAACCGCTCGCACATCCCGGCGTTCCTCGCCGACGAGACGCCCCGCAACTACGTGAGCGTCTACCCGTTCGTGCGCTCCTACGAGTGGTACCTGCTGCCCGACGACGAGCGCCGCAAGATGCTCGCCGACCACGGCAAGATGGCCCGCGGCTACCCGGACGTGCGCGCCAACACGGTCGCTTCGTTCTCGCTCGGCGACTACGAGTGGATCCTCGCCTTCGAGGCCGACGAGCTGGACCGCATCGTCGACCTGATGCGTCACCTGCGCGGCTCCGAGGCTCGCCGGCACGTGCGCGAGGAGGTCCCGTTCTACACGGGCCGCCGCAAGAGCGTCGCCGACCTGGTCGCCGGTCTCGCCTGAGGCACGAGTGAGGCATGAGTGAGGGGCGGGGCCGCCTGGCCCCGCCCCTCAGCCGTTCTCACGCGCGGGTCACCGGGCCCGCAGCGCCTTCTCCGGCGGTCCGCCCGAGCCCAGCGGTGTGGGCGCCGCGTGCGCCGCGCAGGACGCCGACCGCCGCTCGGGCAGCCGCCCGTCCAGGACGTACGCGTCGAGATGCCCGTTGACGCAGGCGTTGGGGCCGCCGCCCACGCCGTGCGTGCCCGCGTCCCGCTCGGTCACGAGCACCGACCCGGCGATGCGCCGGTGCATCTCCTTCGCGCCCGCGTACGGTGTCGCCGCGTCCCGCTCCGCGGCGAGGATCAGCGTCGGCGGCAGCGCCCCCGGCAGCGTCCGCACGTCGAGCGGCTGCTGACGCGGCCCGCTCCAGTACGCGCAGGGCAGGTTCGTCCACACGTTGTCCCACGTCTCGAACGGGGCCACGCGCGCCAGCCGCGTGTTGTCCCGGTCCCAGACGCGGAAGTCCTCCGGCCACGGCGCGTCGTTGCACTCGACGGCCGTGTAGACCGCGCCCGCGTTCTCGTTCTCCTTCGCCGCGACCGGCGACGCCACCGGCGCGGCCTGCCCGATCAGCGGCTCCGGATTGCCCGCCCGGTACTCGGACAGGGCCAGCGCCCGGATCGGCCAGTAGTCGTCGTAGTAGCCGGCCTGGAGGAACGCGGACTGCAGCTCGCCCGGTCCGACCTTCTTCCCGGCCGGCGTGTGCGCGAGCTGTGCCCGCACCTCCTCGTAGGACCGCCGCACGGCCTCCGCCGTCCTGCCGAGACCGTACGTGTCGTCGTGCTCGGCCACCCAGGTGCGGAAGTCGGCCCAGCGGCGCTCGAACGCGGCGGACTGGGCCATGTTGTTCCGGTACCAGACCCGCCCGGGCGACGGGTCGACCGCCGAGTCGAACACCATCCGGCGCACGTGCGAGGGGAACAGCGTCGCGTACACGGCCCCGATGTAGGTCCCGTACGAGGCGCCCATGTACGTGAGCCGCTGCTCGCCGAGCGCGGCCCGCAGGACGTCGAGGTCCCGGGCGTTGTTCAGCGTCGTGAAGTGCTCCAGGTCCGGATTGCGCTCGGCACAGCCCCGCGCGTACGACTTCGCGCGGGCGATCCGCTCCTTCTTGTACGACTCCGAGGGGTGGGTCGGCGCGAGCGTGGGGCCCTTGCCGAGCTGCTTCGGGTCCCGGCAGGACAGCGGCGCGGAGCGGCCCACGCCGCGCGGCGCGTATCCGACGAGGTCGTACGCGGCGCCGATGCGCTTCCACTCCGGCATCATCCCGGCGAGCGGGAAGTACATGCCGTTGCCGCCGGGGCCGCCCGGGTTGAAGACGAACGAGCCCTGCCGGGCCACCTTCTTCCCGCCGGCCTTGCCCGTCGCCTTCACACGGCTGACGGTCAGCTTGATCTTCTTGCCGTCGGGGTCGGCGTAGTCGAGCGGGACGGTGACCGTGCCGCAGGTCAGCGCCTCCGGCAGGCTCTCCTCGGCGGGGCAGGCGCCGAACCGGATGCCGGCGGCCGCGGCCCGCTCGGCGGCGAGCGCGGTGCCCCGCGCGCGGGCGTCGTCGGGGCCCGCGGGCAGGGCACCCGCGGCGGGGGCGGGGCCGGCCGCGAACGCGGCCAGGACCAGCGATCCCGCGGCGGCGTAGCGGGCGGAGGCGGACGCTGCTGCTCTCATCGCTCGGTCTCATCCCTTTCGTCGTGAACAAAAGGGATCCTTGGGGCGGCAGTTGGCGAAGTAAAGCACCGGGTCGCCGGTGTCGGATCAATGACCCCGATGCGCCGCCGCGCCCGTACGCCTCAGAGCCGGTCCTCGGGGTCGAGCGGGTCGCGTGCCGGGTGGGCGAACGCGGACCGCAGCGCCGGGTCGTCCACCGCGGGCACCCCGCGCAGCGCCACCGCGAGCAGGCTGCCCGTGCCGTCGGGCAGCGCGGAGAGCAGGCGCTGACCGGTGGGGGAGGCCCAGTGCGTGTACGGGTGGATCTCGAACCGGGCGACGAACAAACAGCACAGGGTGAGCAGCAGCGGCAGCAGGAACCACAGCGCCACCGGCATGTTCCTGGGCGGCTCCTGACCCGGCATCAGCGTCGCGACCGCCGCCAGGACCACGATCGCCGCGGCCGCCGCCTTCACCTGGGCCACGCCGGAGGCGACCGTGGTGCGGGTCGTGTCCGGGGTGGCGAGGCCGGCCGCCACGAGACGTTCGGTGAGCGTGCGGACGGCGTCGCCCGACGCCGTGGCCGAGCGCACCGGAGCTATCCGCGACTGGCCCTGCGGGCCGATCGCGCCGATCACCGAGCGCTCCATGTCGTCGCCGCCGACCGGGTCGACGACCGTCGCCCAGCCGGTGTGCGCGAGCAGCAGCCGGCGGCTGCGGGCCATCGACACGAGCGCCACGTCCGCGACGCGGCGCGGGCCGCCCGAGAGGAACGCCGTCTCGTACAGGGACAGCACCCGCTCGTGCGGGCCCTCGCCGTCGCCCGCGGCGCGCTCGGCGTCGGCCGCCCGCACGGCGGCGAGGCACAGCCGCCCGCACGTGACCAGGGCCAGGCCGCTGGCCAGTACAAGGAACAGGACCCAGAACATGGGGAGTTTCTACGGCAGGACTCCGGGTAACCGCTATGGCCCGTTCAATATGCGGACGAGAATTCCGCGGGGCGGGGGTGGCCTGGGGCAGGGCGGACCGCCCATGGGGCTGCCTCAGGGGCGCGGGGCTCTGTCCATCAGCGGCTCCGCCGCGGGGCGCGACCAGCCCCCACCGGGGCCGTACCCGGCGACGAGACCGGTCGGGCCGCCCACCGGTGCACCGGTTCAGCCCCGGCGCAGCGCGAACCGGGCGGCCCGCAGTGCCCGCGCCACCGGGCGTCCCGAGAGCGGGGCCGGGCCCGACCGCTCCAGCCACCAGTCGGTCAGCCGGCGCCGGGCCCCCGGCTCCGTGACCCGCTGCCCGAGCAGCAGGTCCTCGGCGAAGTCCAGCGCGTCCCGCCGGTAGCCGCCCGTCATGGGCCGCCGCTGCGCGTACCCCAGGAACGCCGCACGGTACGCGGCCCCGCCCAGGATCTCCGGCAGTTCGGGCGCCACCTTGGCGACGACATCGGCCCGCTTCCCCGCCAGCGCCCGCGCCTGCACCCCGAGCCGCACCCGGTCGAACCCCTCCGGGGCGGGCGTCCCGGCCACCAGCGCCGACAGCAGCGCGGCCTGGGCGAGGGCGACCCGGCCGCGGGTGGACTCGGCGACGGGTTCGGGGGCGTCGGGCCGGGAGCGCGCGCCGGTCCTCTCCGACGGGGCGGCCGGGGCCGCTGCCACCACCTCGCGGATCCGCTCGACCTCGCGGCCCAGTTCCGCCGTGTCGTCCGGGAAGTTCTCGTCGCGCTCCAGGAGGACGCCGGGCGGGGTCACCCGGGAGGCCAGGTCGGCCAGGATGTCCAGGACCGGCTGCGGAACCGGGTGGGCGTGGCTGTCGTGCCAGACGCCGTCGCGCTCGAAGCCGCCCGCCATGTGGACGTACGCGATCGCCTCGACCGGCAGCTCGGCCAGCGCCTTCGCCGGGTCCTCGCCCCGGTTCACGTGGTTGGTGTGCAGGTTCGCGACATCGATCAGCAGCCGGACCCCGGTGCGCTCGACCAGCTCGTACAGGAACTGGCCCTCCGTCATCTCCTCGCCCGGCCAGGAGAACAGCGCCGCGATGTTCTCCACCGCGAGCGGCACCGGCAGCGCGTCCTGCGCGATCCGCACGTTCGCGCACAGCACGTCGAGCGCGTCCCGGGTGCGCGGCACCGGCAGCAGGTGCCCGGCCTCCAGGAGCGGCGACGCCGTGCGCTCGCCACCGGCCCGTACGAACGCGATGTGCTCGGTGACCAGCGGCGCGCCCAGCGCCTGCGCGCGGGACGCCAGATCCGCGAGCCGCCCCTCGTCGGGCCGGTCCGCGCCGCCGAGGCCGAGGGAGACGCCGTGCGGCACGACGGTGACGCCGCGCTCGCGCAGCCGCACCAGCGACTCGGGCAGATGACCCGGGCACACGTTCTCGGCGACCGCCTCGACCCAGTCGATGCCGGGCATCGCCTCGACGATCTCCGCGATCTCCGGCCGCCAGCCGATCCCCGTGCCCAGCCTTGTCAGGCGCTCCATGTCCGTCCCCCTCTGCCGCGTGGTCGTGCTGCCGCGTGCAGGTGTCATGGCCCCGCCGCGCGCGCCCGAATCCACGAGCGAGGACGTTCAGAGCAACATTTGAGGTTCGGCCCGAGGGCCTGCCTCAGCCGTACTGCCCCGTCACGCGGCCCAGCGGCGCGTACCGGGTGCCGCCCTCCGACACCACCGTGCAGGAACCCGGCGCGATCTCCGTGAAGCCCGCGTCCCGCACCACCGGCAGACCGGCCCGGGTCAGCGGCTCCCAGCGCGCCGGGTCGGCGGTACGGACCGCCAGCGGGAAGCCCGCCTCGCGCCACTCCTTGCGCTGCGGCTCGGACAGCGCCCACCAGGCCAGCTGCGCGCCGTGCCCGGCCTGCGCCATCGCCTTGCCCGCCGTCATCCCGAGGTCGGGGTTGAGCCAGAGGACCGGCGCCGAGGGGTCCGGGGCGGGCGGCGGCTCCGGGTCGTCGAGGTCAGTGCCGGACACCTGGAGGCGGGCCAGGTCCTTGGGCCAGCCGTCGAGCGGCACCGGCGGGAACACCCGCACCTGCGCTCCGTCACCCGTCACCGTGATGCCGTCGAGCGCCTCGGCACGCCGCCACTCGGCACCCCGGGCCCGCCGCACCACCTTGCGGATCCGCGCGTCCTGCCAGTCCCGCACGGCCTGCGCCCACTCCCCGTCGCCGAGCGCGCGGTCGTCGGACAGCAGGACGAGGACGGCGCGCGCGGCGGTCTCCAGGGCGGCCGTCCGCGCGGGCGGCTCGGCCCGCTCGATCCGCGCCACGAGCGGCAGCACGAACTGCGGGGCCTCGTCACGCGGGGTGGGCTCGGTGCGGAACGGGCTGTCGGCGGGCGGCAGGCCGTCCCGGCCCGGGGCCTTGCTCAGGTCGTCGTCGCTGGTCACACCACCAGTCTGCCAGCAGCCGCCGCGCCCGCTGCCGCGATGCGCCACCATGGTCGCCATGCCGACCCCGACCGCACCGCCCACGGGCCCGCTCGCCCTCCGCCGCGTCGGACGCCGCTACGGGCTCCGCGGACCCTGGGTCCTGCGCGACGTCGACCTCGATGTGCCGGCCGGCGCCCTCGTCCGGGTGCGCGGCGCCAACGGGTCGGGGAAGTCGACCCTGTTGCGCGTCATGGCCGGGATCGACGCCCCCGGCGCCGGCCGCGTCCTCGGCCGCCCCCGCACCGCCTACGTCCCCGAACGCTTCCCCGCCGCCCTGCCGTTCACCGCGCTCGGCTACCTCACCCACCTGGGCCGCATCCACGGCCTCGCCCGCCCCGAGGCGACCCGGCGGGCGCGCGAGCAGCTGGAACGCTTCGGCGCCGCCGCGTACGCGGACACCCCGCTCGCCGAACTCTCCAAGGGCAGCAGCCAGAAGGTGGCCGTCGCCCAGGCACTTCTCGCCGCACCGGAGTTGCTGATCCTGGACGAGGCCTGGACGGGCCTGGACCCCGCCGCCCGTGACGAACTGGACCGAGCCGTGGCCGAACGCACGGCGGCGGGCGGCACGGTCGTCTACGTCGACCACGACCCACGCCGCCTGGAGGGCGCGGCGGACGCGGTGTACGAGGTGGCCGGGGGCCGGGTGTCACCCGTGCCGGACCGGAAACCGACGGGACCGGATCCCGCCGGAACCGGCGCCGGGGGCCATGTCGCGTTTGTGCCGGACCGGGAGTCGGAGGGCGCGGCTCTCGTCGGCCGCGACCAGTCGGACGGGGTCGTGTCCGAGCGCAGGGCGGTCGGTGGCGCCGTCGACCACGACCCGCGCCGCCCGGTGGGCGCGGCCGACCCGGTCGGCGAGGTGGCCGGGGGCCGGGTGTCGCCCGTGCCGGACCGGGAGCCGGTGGCCCCTGATCTCGCCGGTCGTGACCCGTCGGACGGGGGCGCGGCGGTCGGTGGCGCCCCCGTCCGTGTGGACGGCGATCAGCGGCACCCGGCGGGCGCGGTGTGGGGAGTGGCCGCGGGGCGGGTCGCGCCGGTGCCGGACGCTTCGTGGGCGGGCCTCGACCCGCGCCGCCCGCGGGGCGAGTCCGGTGCCGCCGAGGGGGCAGGTGTGGTGGTGGAAGCGACCGGGTCGGCGGAGGATCCGGCCGGTCTGCCGCAGCCGTGCACCCTGACCCGCCTCGACGCCCGTACCGTGCGGGTCACCACGTCCCCCACGCACTCCGACGCCGTGCTGCGCGCGCTGCTGGGGGCGCGGCCGCCGTGGCACGTCGTCGCCGTCCGGTCCGTTCCGTCCACCCTCCCGGAGTCCCGATGACCACGGCCCTGCTCGCCTACCAGTCCGGGCTTCTGCTGCGCTCGCAGCGCTGGCTCGCGCCCGTCGTGCTGTACGCGGCGGTGCTCGCGGTCGGGCTCCAGGGCGGGCAGCCGGTTCTGGACTCGCTCGGTTACGCGGCGGCGGGCCTGCTGCCCGCCGGGGCCTGGCTGGCCCGGATCTGTGTCTCCAACGAGTCGTCCGCCGCGCGCGGTTGCACGGCCGCGGCGACCGGACCGTGGCGGGCGCACTTCGCGAGCCTGCTCACCGCGCTGCTCGCGACCGCCCTGCTCGGCGCCCTCGCCACTCTCTTCGTGGCGCTGCTCGCGGACGGTGTGAGCACCGGCCACCGGGTACGGATCGCCGTCCTGCCCGCGGCCGGCGCCGGACTCCTCGCCGCCTGGACCTGCGCCCTCGCCGGTACCGCCGTGGGCGCCCTGACCACGTGGCCGGTGATCCGGGGCACCGGCGCGGGCGTGGCCGCACTGCTGCTCGGCACCCTGCTCACCCTCGTGGCGCCCGGCTCCCCGGCCCGCTCCGCGGTGACGGCGCTGATCACCGGCTCCCAGCGGGGCGAGATCCCGCTGCCCGCGCTGCCTTTCCTGGGCGCGGTCGTGCTCGCGGGGGCCTGCGCGGCGGCGGCCTGCGCGCTGGCGTCCCGCCGTTGACCGCGGGGCGACGCGCTCACCCCTTGCGGGTGGCCCCGATCAGCTGGGAGACCCGTACGAACCGGTAGCCCTTCGCGCGCAGTTCGGGCACGACTGTGCGCACCACGCGCTCCGTCGTCGGGGCCGCGCTGCGCGTGCAGTGCAGGACGACGACGGAACCCGGCCGCACCCCGTCGAGCACCTGCCGCGACACCGCGTCCGCGTCGGTGGCGAACGCGTCGCCGCTCACCACGTCCCACTGCACGGCCGTGACCCCGGCCGGGGCGAGCGCCCGCAGCGCCTGCTTGTCGTAACAGCCGCCGGGGAAACGGAAGTACGGCACGACATGCTCGACTCCGGCCCTGCGGAACGCGGTGAAGGCCCGCTCGACGTCCGTGCGCATCCGCGCGGGCGGCACGGTGGGCAGGCCGTAGCAGTCGTCCGTGAAGGCGTAGTGGCTGTACGAGTGGTTGGCGACCTCGAAGAGCGGGTCGGCGCCGATGTCGCGTGCCTCGGCCGGGTACTGGTCGGCCCAGCGCCCCGTCATGAAGACGGTGGCCGGCACCTTCAGTCTCCGGAGCGTGGAGATGAGCTGAGGGTGGTCGAAGTGCTCGCCGGCCGCGGCGCGGGGGCCCTGGTCGGCGGTCATGTCGGCGTCGAAGGTCAGCGCCACGACGCGCTCCTTCGACCGGGCCGCGTTCTTGAAGACGCGGGTGAGACCCCCGGGCCCGGGGGCGAGTGTGGGGGCGCCCGCGGGGGAGGGGGCGGCCGAGGGGCTCTGGGCGGGCCGGTCGGCCCGGGCGGGGTGCGCGGGCCCGGTGCCGCCGCCCGAGCAGGCGGCGGCACCGAGGGCGAGGGCGGCGAGGACGCAGGTCGACACGGTGCGGCGTACGGAGTTGATCACGCCGCGACGATAAGCCTACAAATGTGACAAATCGCGTACCTCTGGACTCCTCGCCCCGTGCCCCCGACGGCATTGCTCCGACCGGCGGAAGGTCCACCGGTGAGCGAAGGGCCCTGGGCTCAGGACCGGCCCCGCAGCGCCTGTGCCACGCTCCGGTGGAGCGCCGCGTGGGCCGTCGCGCTCGGCGGGAGCTCCGGGTTCCACGGCAGGACCGCGGCCCGCTCGGCCAGTGCCGTCCACGCCGGGGACGCGCCGTAGGCCTCCCGCGGCGCCGCGTTCGCCCGGGTGTCCAGCAGGACGATGTCCGGGGCGAGCGCGGCGGCGTCCGGCCAGTCGCCCGTGTGCCAGTTGGCCCCCGGGCCCTCGGGCGGCTCGACCGTCGCCACGCCCAGGGCCGTGAGCGCGCTCAGGTCCGGCCATTTCGCGGGCCGCGCCAGATGCACGCTGTCCGGCCCGCCCGGCGACAGGGCGAGCACCCGCGCCCCGCCCGCCGCGCCCGCGGCCTCCGTCAGTTCCCGCTCGGCCCGCGCCAGCCCCTCCCCGGCGGCCGGCGCCTCACCCGCCCCGAGCGAGGCTCCGAGCTCCGCGAACCGTTCCCGCACGTCCGCCAGACTCCGCCCCTGGCCCACGTCGAACACCACGACCGGAACTTGCTCCTCCAGGTGCTTCGCCGTGTCCGGATCGATCCCGTAGACCTGCCCGCCCCCGTAGGTGAGCGCCACCACCAGATCCGGGCGCACCCCGAGCACGTCGTCGAGGCCGAGCCCGGCGCCCGCCCCCAGATACGCCACGTCCCCGAGCGGCAGACCGCCGGCCTTCGCCCGGTCCGCCCGCTCCCCGTCGTGGAACGAGCCGAAGACGCCGACGGGCGTCAGTCCGAGATCGTGCAGGCCGGCCCCGGCCTGGAGGTACGCGACGATCCGCGCCGGAACGCCGGGGGCCGAGGCCCGGTGTCCGCGGTCGTCGGTGAATTCCCATGGATGTGCGGAGGGTGAAGTCATAGGGCCACCCTGCCCACGCGGGCGGCGCGGCATGTGGGGCGCCGCCTCAAGTGCGGTCGTCGTACGGCGAGTTCACGTCACGGCATCGCCAGCAGCCGTTCCCGGCACTCCGCCACGTCGAAGTCCGCCTTCGGGTACTGCGGATCGAGCTCCTCCAGATGCTCCAGGAGGAGACGGCTGATCGCCCAGTTCCGGTACCACTTCCGGTCGGCGGGGACCACGTACCAGGGGGCCGCCCGCGTGGAGCAGCGTTCCAGGGCGAGTTCGTACGCCTCCTGGTAGGCGGGCCACAGCGCCCGGTCCTTGATGTCGCCCGGACTGAACTTCCAGTACTTGTCCGGGTTGTCGAGCCGCTCCAGGAGGCGGCGCTTCTGCTGGGCGTAGGAGATGTGCAGGAAGCACTTCACGAGCGTGACGCCGTCCTCGGCGAGGGACTGCTCGAAGCGGTTGATCTCGTCGTAGCGGCGGGCCAGCCGGTCGCGCGGGGCGAGGTCCCGGACGCGGGCGATCAGGACGTCCTCGTACTGGGAGCGGTCGAAGATGCCGATCTCGCCCGGCTCGGGCAGCGCCTGCGCGATGCGCCACAGGAACGGGTGCTTGAGCTCGTCCGCGGTCGGCGCCTTGAAGGCCTTGATGCGGCAGCCGGACGGGTTGAAGTGGCCGATCACGTGCTTGACCGTGCCGCCCTTCCCGCTGGTGTCCATGCCCTGGAGAATCAGCAGCACCCGGCGCCGGTCGCCGCCCGCCGAACCGGCCGCCCACAGCCGCTCCTGGAGCTCCGCGAGCCGCTCGCCCGCGCGCTCGCTCGCCGCGACGCCCTCGGCCTTGCCGGACGGGCCGCCGGGCGTTCCCGCCGCGTCGTAGGACGACAGGTCGACGCGCTCGCCCTGCGGCACCCGCAGCAGCTCGCGCAGGGGGACGGCCCCCGGCTGCTTCCCGGCGCTCCCCGCGCCCTTCTTGCCGCCGTTCTTCGCCACCGCGCACCCCTTTCGGACCGGAGCAGGTGCTCCCGATCCTGCTCCGCGGCGGCCCGGCGCGCCACCCGCGCCGCTCAGGGACAGCGGGTGGTCAGCACGCAGAACTCGTTGCCCTCCGGGTCGTGCAGGGTCACCCAGCCGACGTCGTCGCCCTGGCCGACGTCCGCGTGCCGGGCGCCGAGGGCGAGCAGCCGGGCCACTTCGCCCGCCTGGTCCGTGTCGGTCGGGTTGACGTCGATGTGCAGCCGGTTCTTCACGCTCTTGCCCTCGGGCACGCGCGCGAAGGTGAGCGTCGGCGGCACCGGCCCCGGCCGCTCCTTGCCCTCGGGCACCTGGGGCGAGCCGATGGTGACGAGGCCCTCCTCGCGCCCCTGCACCACGTAGCCGAGCACGAGGCACCAGAACCCGGCGAGCCCCTCCGGGTCGGCGCAGTCGATCGCCAGTTCTGTGAACTTGCTGGTCATGTCAGGCCTCCGCCCGCGGGTTCCCGGTCGCCCGGGAGGACCCGCGGGCGGACCGACCCTAACGGTGCCAGGGTCCGGTCACCGCGAACGTCGTCCCGGGCGTGTAGCAGTTGACGTACATCGTGTCGCCGTCGGGCGAGAAGGTGACGCCCGCGAACTCGCCCCACTCCGGCTCGTCCGGCGTCCCGATGTTCTGCCGGCCGCGCGCCATCGCGTAGACCTCGCCCTTGCGCGTCACGCCGAACACGTGCTGCGCGCCCGCGCCGTCCTCGCACACCATCAGGCCGCCGCTGGGTGCGAGACAGATGTTGTCCGGCTCCTCGCCGGGGAGCTGGAGGTCGGTGCCGGGCCCGAAGACGATCACCAGGGTGAGGCGGCGTGCGGCCGGGTCGTAGCGCCAGATCTGCCCGAAGTGGTCACCGGCCGAGCCCTCGCGGCTGCGCGCGTACGAGGACACGAAGTAGACGCAGGACCCGCCCCAGTAGCAGCCCTCCAGCTTCTGGGCGTGGGTGATGCCCTTCGGGCCGAAGTCCTGGTTGCGGATCGGGGTCTGCGCGGCCAGCGGGTCGGGCACGTCGACCCACTCGATCCCGCCGAAGCTCGCGCCGGTCTCCTGCACCGCGGACAGGTCCGGCACCCCCGGCACCCGCATCGCCTGGAGCCTGCCGCCCGCGCGCAGCGAACCGAGACCGCCCTCGGGCCGGTTCGGCAGGAAGCGGTAGAAGAGCCCGAACGGCGCCTGGAACGCGTCCTCGGTCTCGTACACGATCCCGCGCCGGGGATCGATGGCGATCGCCTCGTGCTGGTAGCGGCCCATCGCGGTCAGCGGCACCGCGCCCGAGCGGTGCGGGTCGGCCGGGTCGACCTCGAAGATGAAGCCGTGGTCCTTCGTGTACCCGTTCGTCCCCGCCTTGTCCTCGGTCTCCTCGCAGGTCAGCCAGGTTCCCCAAGGGGTGGGCCCGCCCGCGCAGTTGACCGCGGTGCCGGCGATGCCGACCCGCTCCGACAGCACGTTGTTGTCGCGGTCGAGGGTGAGGGCCGTACAGCCGCCCTTGCCCATCGGATCGTAGGTGAGGCCCTCGACGGTCGGGACGCCGATCTTCGCGGTGACCCGGTTCTCGTGGTTGCGCACCAGGTGGACCCGGCCGCCTCTGCCCTCGAGGGCGGTCATCCCGTCGTGGTTGCTCGGCACCTTGCCCTCGCCGGAGCGCAGTGGATCGCCCTCGCGCGAGAGGACTTTGTAGCGGAATCCTTTCGGCAGGTCGAGCAGCCCGGCCGGGTCGGGCACCAGGTCGCCGTAGCCGCTGCGGCCCTGCGCCGCCGCCGAACCGGCGAACAGCTCCCCGAGACTCCCGGCGAAGGCGATGCCCGCGCCCAACGCGCCGGTCCGGGCGAGCATCTGACGTCGTGTTGCGGACTGCCGTGCATCTGACGTGCGTGACATGGGTGCAACCTCCTGCTGGCGGACAGGAACTGTGACCCGGCTGTGTCTATCACGCGACTTTCGCCACGGGAACCACGCGCGTAGCACGCGGCGCGGGCCCCCGGCGGGGGCCGCACGTCCGGCTCAGCTCTGCACGAGCCCCTTGGCGTCGCGGGCCAGGGCCGTCAGACGGGATATCGCGCGGAAGTACTTCTTGCGGTAGCCCCCGTTCAGCATCTCCTCGCTGAACAGCTTGTCGAAGGGCTCGCCGGAGGCCAGGACCGGGATCTCGCGGTCGTACAGGCGGTCGGCGAGGACCACGAGCCGCAGCGCCGTCGACTGGTCCGGGATCGCGCTGACCTCGGTCAGGCAGACCGCCTTCAGATGGTCCGTCAGGGCGCCGTAGCGGCTGGGGTGCACGCGCGCGAGGTGCTCGAGCAGGTGCGGGAAGTCGTCGAGCGAGGCGCCCTCGGTGGCGTACGCGGCCTTGGTGACCTGCTCCTCGGAGTACGGGGGCGGGGCCTCGGGCAGGCCCCGGTGGCGGTAGTCCTCGCCGTCGATGCGCAGCGGGCGGAAGTGCGCGGACAGGCCCTGGATCTCACGCAGGAAGTCGGCGGCGGCGAACCGGCCCTCGCCGAGCTTGCCCGGCAGCGTGTTCGACGTGGCGGCGAGCGCGACGCCCGCGTCGACCAGCTTGCCGAGCAGGGTGGAGACCAGCACGGTGTCGCCCGGGTCGTCCAGCTCGAACTCGTCGATGCACAGCAGCCGGTGGCTGCTCAGCGTCTTCACGGTCTGCTGGAAGCCCAGCGCGCCCACCAGGTTCGTCAGCTCGACGAAGGTGCCGAACGCCTTCTGCTCGGCGGGCGCCGGGGTGGCGTGCCACAGGGAGGCGAGCAGGTGGGTCTTGCCGACGCCGTAGCCGCCGTCGAGGTAGACGCCGCGCGGGGCGCTCGGCGCGACGGCCGGCTTGCGGCCGAAGCCGAACAGGCCGCGCTTCTTGCCGGTGCCGGCGGCGGGCCCGCCGAGCCCGGCGGCGAAGGAGCCGAGGATCTGGACGGCCTGCGTCTGGCTCGGCTGGTTCGGATCCGGGATGTACGTCTCGAAGCGGGCCGAGCTGAAGCGCGGCGGCGGCACCATCTCGGCGACCAGGCGCTCCGCCGGGACGTGCGGTTCGCGTTCGCACAGGGACAGCGGGCCCGCGTCGGTCAGGGGGGCGGTACCCGCATGGCGGATGTCTGCGGCTTCGGTGGAGGACGACACAGCTCCTCAGTCTAGGCGCCGTGCCAGACTGCACCCATGCGACGCCTGTTCCCTGTGACGTACGAAACAGCAGATCACCAGGGCCGGGAGGGGCGGGACGGCCCCGCGGACGGTGAGTGGGGCCTCGACGCGCTCGCCGACGCCTACGCCTACCCCGACCTGGCCGAGGGGGACGTGTGGCTGCGCGCCAACATGGTCTCCACCCTGGACGGCGCGGCCCAGCACGACGGCCGCTCCCAGCCCATCTCCTGCCCGACGGACATGCGGATCTTCGGCACCCTGCGCGGACTCGCCGACGTGGTCGTCGTCGGGGCCGAGACGGTCCGCCTGGAGGGGTACCGGCCGGCCCGCGCCCGGGAGGCCTTCACCGCGCGCCGGGAGGCGGCGGGGCAGGGTCCGGCCCCGTCCATCGCCGTGATCAGCGGCTCCCTGGACCTGGACTTCACCCTGCCGCTCTTCACCGCGCCGCTGGTCCCCACGTACCTGATCACCGGTGCGGGGGCTCCGCCGGACCGGGTGGAGGCGGCGCGCAAGGCGGGCGCGGAGGTGCTCATCGCGGGCGAGGGCCGGGCGGTGGATCCGCACCGCGCGGTCAGGGCGCTGGCCGGGCGCGGGCACCGGCGGCTGCTCACGGAGGGCGGGCCGCGGATGCTGGGTCAGTTCATCGCCGCGCAGGTGCTCGACGAGCTCTGTCTGACGCTCTCGCCGATGCTCACGGCGGGCGACGCGCAGCGCATCGCGGGAGGTTCCGCTCTTGTCGTGCCGGAACGTTTCGACCTGGCATCTCTTCTGGAGGAGGACGGTTTCCTCTTCTCCCGGTACCGGTGTCGCCGACACTCGGCGGAATGAGTCGTTCCGTTTCGCTTCCGCTGGGCACACTAAAACTCGCAGACCCCGTGCGGCCACGGGGCAGGATGGTTTCCGCAGGTCCCCAGTGACCCGCTCCCGGGCGGGCCACGGTAGGAGAAGAAGGGCGCCCGTCGTGTTCACGAGCGTATTGATGATCGAGAAGGCCCTGACGTCCGCCGACGTGGAGTTCGTCACGACCTTGCACGGCGACGAAGAGGTCTCCTTCCACGTGCTGCTCCAGCCCCGCGGCGACCAGGCGGACCGCCTGCTGCGGGCCATCGACGACGTCGCGATGGGGGAGCTGGACGAGGCGGCCAAGGAACGCGACGTCCCCGAGGGCGACGACGCCCGGGGCCCCGCCGAGCAGGCCCTCGCGGTCTCGCTCACGGCCCTGCACCAGGCCGGCTGCGCCGCCGAGGGGCGCCTCGTCGAGGACCACCCGCTGGACGCGCTGAAGACCCGGGTGGACGAGGTCGACGCGGACGAGGTCATCGTCCTCACCGACCCGCACTACGTCGAGGAGTTCTTCCACCGCGACTGGGCCTCCCGAGCCCGCCACAAGGTCGGCGTCCCGGTCCTCAAGCTCTTCTCCCACAGCAAGGCGTAGCGCCTGCCGGCGGGGCGCGGATCTCTGCCGCTCCGGGCCGGAGAGCGGCCCGCCCGCGCTCTCGCCCGGCGGAGGGGGCGAGCGCCTGGAGAGCGGGTGGCCCGGGGGCCACCGTCGGGCCGGCGCATGCTCGCCGGGTGGGATCGTGGCCCGACCGCCGAGCCCGCGCCTTGCCGCGTCCGCAGGGGTGGGGCGACCCGCCGTGGGGCGAGGCGGGCCGTGGTGCGGGAGCCGGAGCGGTGAGGCAATAGGCTGGGAGCGGCCCGGGGGCGTTGTGACCGCGGGCCCGGCACGGCCGGTACCTCACCGGCACCTCAGAGGACTCAGGGGAGACACACCTATGGCACCGGGCCTTCCTACCGCCATGGACCGACCGCACTTCATCGGCATCGGCGGCGCCGGAATGTCGGGCATCGCCAAGATCCTCACCCAGCGCGGCGCCCGCGTCGCCGGCAGCGACGCGCGCGAGTCCGCGACCGCCCAGGCCCTGCGCGCGCTCGGCGCCACGGTCCACATCGGGCACGACGCCGCGCACGTCGCGCCCGACGCGACCGCGATCGTGGTCTCCTCCGCGATCCGCGAGGACAATCCGGAGCTGGCCCGCGCCAAGGAGCTCGGCATCCCGGTCGTGCACCGCTCCGACGCCCTCGCCGCCCTCATGGACGGCCTGCGCCCCATCGCGGTGGCCGGTACCCACGGCAAGACCACCACGACGTCGATGCTCGCGGTGTCCCTGTCCTCCCTCGGCCTGAACCCGTCGTACGCGATCGGCGGCGACCTCGACGCCCCGGGCTCGAACGCGCTGCACGGCGAGGGCGACATCTTCGTCGCCGAGGCCGACGAGTCGGACCGCAGCTTCCACAAGTACACGCCGGAAGTCGCGATCATCCTCAACGTCGAGCTCGACCACCACGCCAACTACGCGTCGATGGACGAGATCTACGACTCCTTCGAGACCTTCACCTCGAAGATCGTCCCCGGCGGCACCCTCGTCATCGCAGCCGACCAGGCGGGCGCCGTCGAGCTCACCCGCCGCATCCGCGACACGACGTCCCTCAAGGTCGTCACGTACGGCGAGTCGGAGTCCTCCGACATCCGCATCCACAAGATCACCCCGCGCGGCCTCACCAGTGAGGTGACGGTTCTGCTCGACGGGAAGCTGCTGACCTTCACCGTCTCGGTCCCCGGCCGCCACTACGCGCACAACGCGGTCGCGGCCCTCGCGGCGGGCGTCGCCCTCGGCATCCCGGCCCGCAACCTCGCCTCCGCCCTCAAGGCGTACACCGGCGTCAAGCGCCGCCTCCAGCTCAAGGGCGAGGTGAACGGCGTGCAGGTCATCGACTCGTACGCGCACCACCCCACCGAGATGACCGCCGACCTGGAGGCCATGCGCTCGGCCGCCGGTGACGCCCGCCTCCTCGTCCTCTTCCAGCCGCACCTCTTCTCCCGCACCCAGGAGCTCGGCAAGGAGATGGGCGACGCCCTCGCCCTCGCCGACGCCTCCGTGGTCCTCGACATCTACCCGGCCCGCGAGGACCCGATCCCGGGCATCACGAGCGCCCTGATCATCGACGCGGCCCGCGCCGCGGGCGCCGACGTGCAGGCCGCGCCCGACAAGGACGCCGCCGTCGCCGCGATCGCGGGAATGGCCAAGCCCGGCGATCTCGTTCTCACCATGGGCGCGGGCGACGTCACGGACCTCGGCCCGCGGATCCTGACCCACCTGGAGGGATGAGCACATGTCGTACGACGTCGAGAAGCCGGACGAGCAGTGGCGCGCGGAGCTGAGCCCGGCGGAGTACGCGGTACTGCGCCAGGCCGGCACGGAGCCCGCCTTCGTCGGTGAGTACACGGACACCAAGACGCAGGGCGTCTACTCCTGCCGCGCCTGCGGCGCCGAGCTCTTCACCTCCACGGAGAAGTTCGAGTCGCACTGCGGCTGGCCGTCCTTCTACGACCCGAAGGACTCGGACGCCGTGGAGCTGATCGAGGACCGCTCGCACGGCATGGTGCGCACCGAGGTCCGCTGCTCCCGCTGCGGCTCCCACCTCGGGCATGTGTTCGAGGGTGAGGGGTACTCCACCCCGACGGACCAGCGGTACTGCATCAACTCGATCTCGCTGCGTCTGTCGCCGACGGAGTAGCCGGTCAGCTCCGGGTCACCCGGAGCTCCTTGATCCCGTTGATGAAGTTCGACACCAGCCGGCGCGGCGGCTCCGCGAGCCGCAGCGCCGGCGCCGCCCGGCCCAGCTCCTCGTGGAGCACCCGCAGCTGAAGCCGCGCGAAATGCGCGCCGAGGCACACGTGCGGGCCGTCACCGAACGAGACGTGCGGGTTGGGGGAGCGGCCCAGGTCCAGGCGGAACGGGTCGGGGAAGACCCGCTCGTCGTGGTTGGCGGACGCGTGGAACACGACGACCTTGTCGCCCCGCGCGATGCGCGTGCCCGCGAGCGTCGTGTCCCGTGCCGCCGTGCGGCGGAAGGTCAGCACCGGCGGGTGCCGGCGCAGCAGCTCGTCCACGGCCGTCGGCACGTCGGCCCGGCACGATCGCAGCCGCTCGTACGCGGACGGGTCATCGGCGAGGAGCGCCACGCCGCCGGGGGCCGCGCTGCGCACCGTGTCGTTGCCCGCGATCGTGAGCAGGAAGAAGAACATCTGCCGCTCGCCCGGCGTGAGATCCGGGTCCGTCGCGAGCGTCGTCATGATGTCGTCGGCCGGGTGCGCGCGCTTGTGGGCCGACAGTTCGTCCGCGTACGCGAACATGTCGGCCAGCGCCGAAGGGGAGCGCGGGTTCACCTGCGGGCCGCCGTCCGCGGACCCGGCCGCCTCGTCCGGGTCCTGGTAGCCGATGACCCGGCGCGTCCAGTGCAGCATCAGGCCCCGGTCGGACTCCGGCACGCCGAGCAGGTCCGCGAGATTCAGCAGCGCGTAGTCGTCGGTGACCGTGCCGACCAGGTCCACCGTGTCCGCGCCGTCGGGTTCGAGGGCCTTGGCCAGCAAGGACGCCGCCCGCTCGCGCACCGACCTCTCGAACGCCTCCACGCGGCGCGGCGTGAACGCCCGGCTGACCAGACGGCGCAGCCGGCCGTGGGACGGCGGATCCTGGTTGAGCATCATGCCGCGGATGAACGGCAGGTCCGCCGGGTCCGGGTCGCGGATCTGGGTGGCGCCCAGGAACGACGAGTACGTCCGCGCGTCCTTGATGACCCGCACCACGTCCGCGTGCCGGGTCACCGCCCAGAAGCCGGGGCCCTCGGGCCAGCCGAGGACCGCCGGTTCCGCCTGCCACGCCACGGGGTGACGGTCGCGCAGGACGCGGTACCGGTCGTGCGGGACGCCGTGACCGTACAGCCGCGGGTCGAAGACGTCCGGCACCGCGCCGCTCACGCGCCGTCCGCCCGCAGGAAGTCCTCCACCACCCGGATCAGCGCGAGCGGCGCCTCGTCCATCGCGTAGTGCCCGCACACCGGCAGGTCGACGAGCTCGCCGCGGGTGAACCAGCGCAGCCACGTGCCGCGCATCAGCTCCGCCGACAGCGCCGGGTCGAGCTGACCGGTGACGGTGAGCGCGGGGGTCGTGCAGCCCTCCAGGTCGGTGTGGAAGTCGTCGCCGGTCCACGAGTCGAGCCAGGCGCGGAACGCCTTGACGTCGCTGACCGCCAGGGAACGCTCCACCATCCGGTCCAGCCACGCCGCCGGGCGGACGCCGCCCGTCGTGACGTCGAGGATCGCGCGGCGGTGCTCCGGTTTCGTGTCCGCCGTGGGGAACAACTCCCACTGCTCGGGCGGCAGTTGCAGACCCGACGCCGGGACCGGCGAGACGCCCGCGAGCCGCCGCACCCGGTGCGGGGCCGTCGCGACCACGCGCTGCGCCACGCTGCCGCCCATCGAGTGCCCGATCAGCGAGAAGCGCTCCCAGCCGAGCCGGTCCGCGAGATCCAGCACGTCGGCCGCGCCCTCGGCGGTCGTGTACGCGCCCGGGGTGTCCTTCGCCTCCCCGTAGCCGCGCAGGTCGACCAGCGCGTACTGGAAGGAGGAACGGTCCAGATCGGGGACGACCGGCGCGTAGGCGGAGCGGTCGGCGAACCAGCCGTGCACCGCGATCACCTTGTGCGGACCGTCGCCGTGCAGTGCGTGCGGCAGGACAAAGGAGGAGGCCACGTCGACTCCCGGGGATGAGGGGCGGTGCCGGACGCCGTCCACGGTGACGCGGGGCCGCGAAGGCCACAAGAGGGCGCGCGGGGGCGATCGGCGACAATGGGGGGCGTGACCTCCCGCGAGACCCCCCGCACCACGCCCGACACCACCGCCGCCACCGCCCCCGAAGCCTCCGGCACCGGCCGCCGGCGCCTCGATCTCGTCGCCGACTGCGGCGACTGCTTCGGCCTGTGCTGTGTCGCGCTGCCCTTCGCCAAGTCCCACGACTTCGCGGCGAACAAGGCGGCGGGCTCACCGTGCCGCAACCTCCAGGACGACTTCCGGTGCGGCATCCACGCCTCGCTGCGCGACCGCGGCTACCCGGGGTGCACCGTCTTCGACTGCTTCGGGGCGGGCCAGAAGGTCTCCCAGGTCACCTACGAAGGCGTCAGCTGGCGCGAACGGCCCAAGACCGCCCGGCAGATGTACGAGGTCTTCCCCGTCATGCGCCATCTCCACGAGCTGCTCTGGTACTTGAGCGACGTCCTGGACCTCGACCGGGCCCGGCCCGTGCACCGCGACGCCGAGCGGGCCCGCGCCGACCTCGAGCGGCTCACCCGCGCGAGCGCCGGGGAACTGCTCGCCGCCGACGTGCCCGCGATCCGCGACGAGGTCAACACGCTGCTGCTCAAGGCCAGCGAACTCGTCCGCGCGCAGGTGCCGGGCCGCAGGAAGAACCACCGGGGCGCCGACCTCGTGGGCGCCCGCCTGCGCAAGGCCGACCTGCGCGGCGCCACCCTGCGCGGAGCCCTCCTCGTGGCCGCCGACCTGACCGGCGCCGACCTGCGCCACGCGGACCTCATCGGCGCCGACCTGCGCGACACGAACCTCACCGGCGCCGACCTCACCGGCGCCCTGTTCCTCACCCAGGCCCAGCTCAACGCGGCCCGCGGCGACGCCACCACGCGCGTACCGCAGGGCCTGAACCGGCCCGCGCACTGGGGCTAGCGGCCCGCCGGCGGCCCGCACACCGGGCCCAGCGGCCCGCTAGCCGCACACCGAGGGCAGCGCGCGGGCCAGCGCGCCCGCGTGGAGCGCGTCGAACCCGTGCGTGTGCGCCGCGCGCAGAGCCGCCGAGGCCAGCAGCGGCGTGCAGGCAGGTGACGTACGGGCGGGGGCCGTCGCGCGCAGGGCGTCGAGGAGGGCGACCGTGATGCGGTCGAGCGCCGGGCGGACCTCCTTCGCCAGGTCCGGGCGCTCGGCGGGCCGCTCCTCGGGATGCGCGTCCCAGCGGGCGTACAGGCCGCGCTGCACCTGCTTGTTGGCCTCCATCTGGTCACGGAACACGGCCTGCGCCCACGCGGGGTCCAGGCCGAGCGCCACCGCCCGGCGGGCCACGTCGTCGAGGACCTGCCGCTCGCGCGCCGGGTCGTCGATCGGGGCCGGCGTGCCGTACTTCGCGGCCGCCACCTTGTCGGCGAGCGCGAGCCGGTCCGCCGCGAGCGAGGCGACCTCGGTGAGAGCGTGCGGGGCCGCGCGCGCCGTACGCGGCACGGGCGCGGCGGCCGCGGACGACGCGGTCGCGGCAGAAGCGGTCGCGGGGAGCGCCGCGCCGCCCAGGGCGAGCACGGCGGCGCAGCCGGCGGCGAGCAGGCGAGGGGACAGGCAGGCACGTACGGGCGTCTTCGGCACGGGACGTGTATAGCGCGCCGCCTTCCCGAAGTCGCCCCGAACAGGCGTCCGTTCACGCGATAGGACGATCATGTGCTCCGCTGCGGATGGGTGGAACGGGCCCCGGGTAGGGCCGCGCACATGACTGAGCCGTCCTCGCAGCCGTTCCACCTGCCGCGCTTCTACATGCCGTACCGCGCGCGGCTCAACCCCCACCTCGACGAGGCGCGCGCCCACTCCACCGCGTGGGCGCGCGAGATGGGCATGCTGGAAGGAAGCGGCGTCTGGGAGCAGAGCGACCTCGACGCGCACGACTACGGGCTGCTGTGCGCGCACACGCACCCCGACTGCGACGGCCCCGCGCTGTCGCTGATCACCGACTGGTACGTGTGGGTCTTCTTCTTCGACGACCACTTCCTGGACATGTACAAGCGCACCAACGACCGGGAGGCCGGCAAGCACCACCTGGAGCGGCTGCCGCTCTTCATGCCGATGGACCTCGCTACGGCCGTGCCCGAGCCGGAGAACCCGGTCGAGGCCGGTCTGATCGACCTGTGGCGGCGCACCGTGCCCGCCATGTCCCTGGAGTGGCGCCGCCGCTTCGCCGAGTCGACCGAGCACCTGCTCAACGAGTCGATGTGGGAACTGTCCAACATCAACGAGGGGCGGATCGCCAACCCCGTCGAGTACATCGAGATGCGCCGCAAGGTGGGCGGCGCCCCCTGGTCGGCCGGACTCGTCGAGTACGCGACCGCCGAGGTCCCCGCCGCCGTCGCCCGCTCCCGGCCCCTGCGCGTCCTCATGGAGACGTTCTCCGACGCCGTCCACCTGCGCAACGACCTCTTCTCCTACGAGCGCGAGGTGCGCGACGAGGGGGAGCTCAGCAACGGCGTCCTCGTCCTGGAGACCTTCTTCGGCTGCACCACCCAGGAGGCGGCCGAGGCCGTCAACGACGTACTGACCTCGCGCCTGCACCAGTTCGAGCACACCGCGCTCACCGAGGTGCCCGGCCTCGCCGCCGAGCACGGACTCACCCCGGACGAGGTCGCCGCCGTCGCCGCCTACACGCAGGGACTGACGGACTGGCAGTCCGGAGGCCACGCCTGGCACATGAAGTCCAGCCGCTACATGAACAAGGAGGCGCCGCCCGCCACCGCGCCCCTGTTCGGGCCGGCCGGCCTCGGCTCCGGGACCACCGACGTGGTCGGGCTCCTCAAGGACCTGGGCGCGCAGCGACTGCGCGCCTACACGCACGTGCCGTACCAGAAGGTGGGGCCGTCCCGGATCCCGGACATCTACATGCCGTTCGCACTGCGGCTCAACCCGGAGCTGGACGGCGCCCGCGCCCGGCTCGTGCCCTGGGCGCACCGCACGGGCATCCTGTCCGAGGGCGTCTGGGACGAGGACAAGCTGGCCTCCTGCGACCTCGCGCTGTGCGCGGCGGGCATCGCCCCCGACAGCGACGCCGAGGCCCTCGACCTCAACGCCCAGTGGCTGGCCTGGGGCACGTACGGCGACGACTACTACCCGCTGGTCTTCGGGCACCGGCGCGACCTGGCCGCCGCCAAGGCGTGCACGGCCCGGCTGTCCGCCTGCATGCCCGTCGAGAGTCACGAGCCTGCGGTGGTGCCGGTCAACGCCGTGGAGCGCGGCCTGATCGACCTGTGGCGGCGTACCACCGCGGCCATGACGCCCGACCAGAAGCGCACCGTGAAGGCGTCCGTCGACGTGATGACGGAGAGCTGGGTGTGGGAGCTCGCCAACCAGATCCAGAACCGGGTCCCCGACCCGGTCGACTACCTGGAGATGCGCCGCGCCACCTTCGGCTCCGACCTCACGATGAACCTGTGCCGCATGGGCCACGGCCCCGCCGTCCCGCCCCAGGTGTACCGCAGCGGACCCGTGCGCGCCCTGGAGAACGCGGCGGTCGACTACGCCTGCCTGCTCAACGACGTGTTCTCGTACCAGAAGGAGATCGAGTACGAGGGGGAGATCCACAACGCGATCCTGGTCGTGCAGAACTTCTTCGGCATCGACTACCCGCGGGCGCTCGCGATCGTGAACGACCTGATGACCCAGCGGATGCGGCAGTTCGAGCACATCGCCGCGCACGAGTTCCCCGTCCTCTACGACGACTTCCGGCTGTCCCGGGAAGCGCGCGCGGTGATGGAGGGATACGTCCAGGACCTGCGGAACTGGACGTCCGGCATCCTCAACTGGCACGCCGAGGTGGACCGTTACCGGGCCGGCTACCTCGCCGGCCGGGCCCACGGCTTCGTGCCCGACCGGATCCCCGCGCCGCCGCCCGGCGGTTTCCGGAACTTCGCGTCCGGAATGGGTGGTTCAGGGAACTTCGCCGGAACTCGTGTCGTCTAGGGAGGTGAGAGCGCCGCACGGCGCGGCTCACGGCCACTGACCGGCCGTACAACGGGGGAATCGAGAAGAACACACGGGGGTGTTCTTGCCTTGACCGACATCATCGAGCACACACAGACCGGCACCGCGTCCGACCCGGCGTCCGACCCGGCGTCCGGGGCGGGGACCGGGGGAGCGGAACTGGCGCCGTACGTCGCGCCGTTGACCGTGCCGCCGGTGCTGCGGCCCGCCGCCGGGGACGTGCGCAGGGAGACCGAGATCGCCCTGCGCCCCACCTGGCAGCGGCTGCACCCGCAGCTCCCGCCGACCCTCATGTGGGGGTACGAGGGCACGGTGCCGGGCCCGACCATCGAGGTGCGGCGCGGACAGCGCGTGCGCATCGCGTGGACGAACCGCATTCCGAAGGGCGGCGCGTACCCGGTCACGGCGGTGGAGGTGCCCATCGCCGCACCGAGCCCGACCACCCGTCCGGGCCGCGAGGGCGTGCCGCCGAACGAGGACGTGGCCGCGCTGCCCGCCTGGTCCGTGACCCATCTGCACGGCGCCCAGACGGGCGGCGGCAACGACGGCTGGGCGGACAACGCGGTGGGCTTCGGTGACGCCCAGCTCGCCGAGTACCCGAACGACCACCAGGCGGTGCAGTGGTGGTACCACGACCATGCCATGAACATCACGCGGTGGAACGTGCAGACGGGCCTGTACGGCACCTACCTGATCCGGGACGACGAGGAGGACGCCCTCGGGCTGCCCTCCGGGGACCGTGAGATACCGCTCCTGCTCGCCGACCGGAACCTGGACACGGACGAGGACGGGGCGCTCAACGGGCGGCTGCTGCACAAGACGGCCGTCGTCCAGGCGGCGAACCCGGAGACGGGCAAGCCGGTCTCCATCCCGTTCACCGGCCCGTACACGACGGTCAACGGCCGGATCTGGCCGTACGCCGAGGTGGACCCGGCCTGGTACCGCTTCCGTCTCGTCAACGCGTCGAACGCGCGCATCTTCGACCTCGTCCTCGTCGACGAGGACGGGCAGGCGGTGCCCGGGGTCCTGAAGCAGATCGGCAGCGACGGCGGCCTGCTGCCGCGCCCGGTGCCGGTCGACTTCGAGGGGGCGCTGCCGGTGCTCACGATCGCGCCGGCCGAGCGGATGGACCTGCTGATCGACTTCGGGGCGCTCGCCGGCCGCCGCGTCCGCCTCGTCAACAAGGGGCCGGGCGCGGCGCCGGGCGTGCCCGATCCGGCGGGCGACGTGCCGTACCCGCACGTGCTCGAGTTCCGCGTGGGGACCTCGTGCGCGCCGGACCCGTTCACCCTGCCCGACGTGCTGTCGGGGTCCTTCCGGCGGCTGACGCACGACATCGAGCACGGGCACCGGCTGATCGTGCTGACCCCTCCGGCCACGAAGGGCGGCGGCGGTCACCCCGAGATCTGGGAGATGACCGAGATCGAGGAGCCCGAGGGGCTGAGCCTGCCCGCCGAGGGCATCATCCAGGTCGCCGACGCCGAGGGGGCGGTGAAGACCTACCGGCGCACCGCGCGGACGTTCAACGACGGGCTCGGCTTCACCCTCGCCGAGGGCTCCCACGAGCAGTGGAGCTTCCTGAACCTCGCGGTGAACCCGCCGGTCGTGCACCCCATGCACATCCATCTCGCCGACTTCCAGATCCTCGGCCGCGACGTGTACGACGTCACCGGCTTCGACGCCACGACGGGCGGCACCGCGAAGCCGGTCCGTCCCGAGCCCGGCGGCGCGGTCCCGGTCCCGCCGAACGAGCAGGGCCACAAGGACGTCTTCCGCGCGCTGCCCGGGCAGATGCTGCGTGTCATGGGGCGCTTCGACGGGGCGTACGGGCGGTTCATGTACCACTGCCACCTGCTGGAGCACGAGGACATGGGGATGATGCGGCCGTTCGTCGTGATGCCGAAGGAGGCGCTGAAGTTCGACCACGGCGCCGGGCACGGCGGAGACCACGGAGGAGGTCACGAGGAAGGTCACGCGGGCCACGGGGGATAGCCGGGGCGGTCGTGCCGGGCCGTGCTCGATCACGGCCCGGCATGCTCACTCGTTCGAGGAACGTGGCGCGCCCGCCCGGAGGGTAGAGCTCCGGCCGGGGGACGGGCGAGCTACGGAGGCGAGCGAGCTATGGAACAGACCGCGTTGCGTCCCAAGTCCCTGCCGGGGTCCGGTCCGGCGGGAGGCTCCGGTGGCCGCGAAGACACCAGTGGTACGGATCGGGAGCCGCGGCCCAGGCGGCGGCCGCACGCGGCGCGGCGGCGCGGCCGGCGGCTCGTCACCTGGCTGACGGGGCTGTGCTGCGCCGTGGTCCTGGTGCTCGCCGGGATCGGCCTCGGCACCGTCGGGACCGGTGTCATCGCGCTGAGCAGGATGGCCGAGATGCGGGAGGCACAGCAGGCGGCGCCCCCGGGCACGGGCGGGACGGCCGGGACGCCTGGGGCCCCGGGGGCGTCGGGACCGGCGTCCGCGCGGCAGTCCGGACCGGCCGGTTCGGCCGGAGCCGCCGCGTCGCCCGCGCGGTCGGCGGCGCCGGGCCCGGACCGGGCGCCGGCGCGCGCCGGCCTCGGCCTGGAGGTGGTCGACGCACCCGGCGGGCCCGGGGCGCTGGTCGTGGCGGTGCACGTGCCGGGGCCCGGCTACACGGCCGGGCTCGTGCGCGGGGACGTGCTGCTGCGGCTGGGGGCGGACGAGATCGGCTCGGCGAGCGACCTCGCCGCCCGCGTCGCGGAGGCCCGGCCGGGCCGCGAACTGCGGGTGAAGGTCCGTCACGGCGACGGCGGGCGGCAGGACCTGACGGTCGTGCCGGGCGTCGTCACCTGAGGCCTCCCGGCAGGGGGCGCCGGGTTCAGACGGTGCGGAAATGGGTCGTCAGGCGGTGCGTGTCGTCCAGGACGTGGAAGGCGAGGCCCACCAGGGCGTCCCGGTCCGCGATCTGCTCGCCCTCCCAGGGCAGGCGCAGGGTCCAGGTGACTCCGGGGCCCACGAGCAGCGGCCGGCCCGCGAAGGAGGTCGCCGCCGGGCTGTGGGCGTGGCCGGTGATCAGCGCGACGATCTCCGGGCGCCGCTCCAGGAGCCGGGCGAGCCGGCCCGGGCGGCCCAGCGGGTAGCGGTCCGGGAGCGGGTGGTGCAGGGCGACCGGCGGGTGGTGGAAGGCGAGCAGCACCGGGGTGCCCCCGTCCAGGGCGTCCAGCTCCGCCTCGATCCATGCGTACGTCGTCTCGTCGAGGTCGCCCTCGTCGGCGCCCGGCACGCTGGAGTCGCACATCAGGAGCGCGGCACCGCCGATCCGGTGCGCCCGGTTCACGGGGCCGTCCGCCGGGGGCTCGCCCAGCAGGGCCTTGCGGTAGGCGGAGCGCACGTCGTGGTTGCCGGGGCAGGTCAGGACGGGGAAGGGCAGCGCCGGTCCGCCGCGCAGCCCGAGCAGCGCGGCCGCCTCCTCGTACTCGGACTCGGCGCCGTGGTCGGCGATGTCGCCGGTGACCAGGAGGGCGTCGACCGGTCCCGGCAGGGCCCGCAGACGCTCCGTCACCCGGCGGGCCCGTTCGCTCGCGCGCGGCGTGCCGTCGAGGTGCAGATCGCTGATCTGGGCGAGTACGAGCATGGCGGGAGGTCCTCCACGGGCTGACAGGGTCCGGCACGCGCCGACGCGTCCCGTTCCGGCATGGTTCTAATGGGTCGAGCTGATTCAAGCATTAGTGTTAATGGTTGGGCAATGGCCAAGCGTTAACGAGGGTGGAGGTGGGGCCGTGTGCGCGGGAACCGGCTCGCGCGGTCCTGCGAGGGCGGGCAGGATGCTGCCCGTGGACGTATCGTTCCGCTCCGCGACGATCTCGCGATGGACACCGCTCACCGTATGGAGGCACCGGACATGACGACCGGCACACCCGCGCCCTTCACCGCCGCCGACTACAAGGCCCGGATGGACCGTGCCGCGCAGTCGGCCGCCGACGCCGGGCTCGCCGGAGTGCTCGTCGCACCCGGCCCCGACCTGGTCTGGCTCACCGGATACCACGTGACCGCAGAGACCGAGCGGCTCACCCTGCTGGTCCTGTCCGCGGGCCAGGAGCCCACGCTCGTCGTGCCGACCCTGGAGGCGCCCGACGCCGCCCGGTCCGCAGGCGCCGCCGCGATGACCCTGCGGGACTGGACCGACGGCAAGGACCCCTACGAGGTGACGGCCCCGCTGCTGGACGGCGCGGGCCGCTTCGGCGTCAGCGACAACGCCTGGGCCATGCACCTGCTCGGGCTGCAGAAGACGCTGCCCGACAGCTCCTACGTGTCCCTCACCGAGGCCCTGCCGATGCTGCGCGCCGTCAAGGACGCCGCCGAGCTGGAGCGGCTCGCGGCGGCCGGCGCCGCCGCCGACGCGACGTACGAGGAGATCAAGAAGGTCGCCTTCGCGGGGCGCAAGGAGAACGACATCGCGCGTGAACTGTCCGACCTGCTCAAGCGGTTCGGGCACTCACAGGTCGACTTCACGGTCGTCGGCTCCGGTCCCAACGGCGCCAACCCGCACCACGAGGCGGGCGAGCGCGTCATCGAGCGCGGCGACATGGTCGTCCTCGACTTCGGCGGCCTCAAGCACGGCTACGGCTCCGACACCAGCCGCACCGTCCACGTCGGCGAGCCCACCGCCGAGGAGCGTGAGGTCCACGACATCGTGCGCGCCGCGCAGAGCGCCGCCTGCGAGGCCGTCCGGCCCGGCATCGCCTGCCAGGACGTCGACCGCGTCGCCCGCAAGGTCATCACCGACGCCGGGTACGGCGAGTACTTCATCCACCGCACCGGCCACGGCATCGGCGTCACCACGCACGAACCCCCGTACATGATCGAGGGCGAGGAGCAGGAGCTCGTGCCCGGCATGTGCTTCTCCGTCGAACCCGGCATCTACCTGCCGGGCCGCTTCGGTGTGCGCATCGAGGACATCGTCACCGTCACCCCGGACGGCGGCCGGCGCCTCAACGCCACCGCGCGGGACATGGCGATCGTGGACTGATCCGCCGTGCCGCCGACCCCGCACCCCACCGACGAGACGGTGCGCCGCGTCCTCAAGAGCCTGCTCCCGGACCGTGGCGCCACCGCCGAGGTACGCCCTGTCGAAGCGCCCGGCGCCGGTGGCGCGGGGGTGATCTCCTGGTGGGCCGGGGACCGGCACGTGCTGCGGTTCGCCCTCGACGCGCGGGCCGGACAGTGGTTGCGGCGCGAGGTGCGGCTGCGCGACCTCGTCCGCCCGCACCTGCCGCTCGCGCTGCCGGCCGGTGTCGCGGCGGGGGAGTGGGCGCCCGGGCTCGTCTGCGTCGTCGAGACGCGGGTCCCGGGCGAGCCGGCCCGGATCCAGGACGTCACCGCGCTCGGCGAGGAGGACCTCGCCGGACTGCTCACGGGGCTGCGCGCGGTCCCCGTCGAACGGGCCGTGCCGCTGGGCGTGCCCACGGTCGCGCCGCGGTCCCTGGAGAACGTGCGCCGGGAGGCCGGGGCGGCGGCCCAACGGCTCGACGAACAGGGGGAGTTCGACGCGGCGCGGCTGCGGCAGTTCACGGCGCGGGCCGTGGCCCAGCTCGGCCCGCAGTCCGGCGCGGCGCTCATCCACCACGGGCTCACGGAGGAGCGCTTGCGGGTGTCCGCGGACGGGCACGTGCGCGGGGTCCTCGGGTGGGGTGACGCGGTGATCGGCGACGTGGCCGAGGACATCGCCGGGCTGGTCGTCTCCGTGGGAGCGCGGGCCGCGGTGAGGGCGGCGACCCTCGCCGGGTGCGGGGCGCGGATCTGCCTGCGGGGACTGTGGCTCGGGCGCTGTGACGCGCTGGTGGGGCTGGACGCGGGGGTGGAGACGGGGCGTTGGGGCCGCGGGGTCGAACGGGCCTGGGAGCCCATCCTCCTGGAGCTGGTCTCGGAGTGACCCGGGGTTTCCCGCCCACTCGCCGTGGCCCCTCGGCCGGACCTCGACCACCGGCCGGTGGGGGCTGGTCGCGCCGCGCGGCGGAGCCGCTCAGGGACACGGCCCCGCGCCCCTGAAGGCACACTTCGTGCGCCCCAGGGGCCTGCTGGGCCGCGCACCGCGGCGGAGCCGCTGATCGATACAGCCAGGCGCCCCTGAAATGCAGACCCTCCGGGTCGCATTTCCCCGATGAAGGCTGAGCGGCGAAACCGCTCGCCTTCAGGGGCGCGGGGCTGTGTCCATCTGCGGCTCCGCCGCGCGGCGCGAGAAGCCCCACCGGGCAGCACCCGGCGACGAACGGGCGGAGCTACGGCGCCTCGGCGATCACGCACGAATGAGGCGGCACCGTCAGGACTCCCTCCGCGCCGGCACCCTCCACCCGCTCCCACGCGGCCAGCACGCGCGCAACGGGACGACCGAGCGGGATCGACACCGGCACCTCGGACAGGTTCACCGCCACCCGCACGTCCCCCCGCCGGTAGGCGATCCACCGGCCCCCCTCGTCGAAGGCGACCCGCACCGCCGCGAGATCCGGGTCCCGCAGATCCGCCCGCTCCCGCCGCAGCGCGATGAGCTCCCGGTACCAGGCGAGCATGCGCGCGTGCTCGCCGGCCGGCCGCTCGGACCGGTCCAGACACGACCGCTCCCGCGTCGCCGGATCCTGCGGATCGGGAACGTCCGCCTCCGCCCAGCCGTGCGCCGCGAACTCCCGCCGCCGCCCCTTGCGCACCGCGTCCGCGAGCGCCGGGTCCGTGTGGTCCGTGAAGTACTGCCAGGGCGTGCTCGCCGCCCACTCCTCGCCCATGAACAGCATCGGCGTGGCGGGGCCCGTGAGCACGAGCGCCGCCGCGCACGCCAGCAGCCCGGGCCCGGCGAGCGCGGAGAGCCGCTCGCCCCGCGCCCGGTTGCCGATCTGGTCGTGGGTCTGGGTCGCGGCGACGAGCCGGTGCGCGGGCATCCGGGCCCGGTCGACCGGGCGCCCGTGGTGCCGCCCGCGGAACGCCGAGTACGTGCCGTCGTGGAAGAAGCCGTGCGTCAGCGTCTTCGCCAGGGCCGCCATCGGAGCCCGCGCGAAGTCCTCGTAGTAGCCCTGTCGTTCGCCCGTGACGGCGGCGTGCACGGCGTGGTGGACGTCGTCGTTCCACTGCCCGTGCAGTCCGAGCCCGCCCTCCTCGCACGGGGTGACGAGCCGCGGGTCGGCCAGGTCGGACTCGCCGATCAGGAACAGCGGCCGGCCGAGCTCCTCGGCGAGCGCGTCCACGGCCGCCGACAGCTCCTCCAGGAACGAGAGCGCCCGCCGGTCGCGCAGCTCGTGCACCGCGTCGAGGCGCAGTCCGTCGAGCCGGTAGTCGCGCAGCCAGGCCAGCGCGCTGCCGACGAAGTAGTCCCGCACCTCGTCGGAGCCGGGCGCGTCCAGGTTCACCGCGTCGCCCCACGGAGTCCGCGCGGTGTCCGTGAAGTACGGGCCGAACGCCCCCAGATGGTTCCCCGACGGGCCCAGGTGGTTGTGCACCACGTCGAGGACGACGCCGAGTCCGAGCTCGTGCGCCGAGTCGACAAAGCGCTTCAGCGCCTCGGGCCCGCCGTACGGCTCGTGCACCGCCCACGGGGCGACCCCGTCGTACCCCCAGCCGTGCCGCCCCGGCATCGGGCACAGCGGCATCAGCTCGATGTGCGTCACGCCCAGTTCGGCCAGCTCGCCCAGGTGCGCGGCGGCCGCGTCGAGCGTGCCCTCCCGCGTGTACGTGCCGATGTGCAGCTCGTACAGGACGGCACCGGGCAGCCCCTGACCGGCCCCGTCCGTGCGCCACGCGTAGAGGTCGTGGTCGACCACCGCGCTCAGCCCGTCCGGGCCGTCCGGCTGGCGGCGCGAGCGCGGGTCGGGCAGCACCGGGCCGTCGTCGAGCGCGAACCCGTACCGCGCGCCGTCCGCCGCCTGAGCCTCGCCCGCCCACCAGCCGTCTCTGCCGGCCGCCCGCGTCAACGCGCGCGTGGCGCCCTCGCAGTGCAGCGTGACCCGCTCGGCCTGTGGTGCCCACACCTCGAACTGCACGGAGCGTTCTCCTCGCGATCAGACGGTGACGAGGTGTCCATCGTGCGCCAGGAATGATCCTCACGGGGTGGATTCGCCCGGGCCCGGCGCGGAATCGTCCGGGTCCGGACACGGCCCGTCTCGTTTTCTGGACACTCCGGCCTCCGCTGCCCGACAATCGCGGTGTGACGTCATCGTTCGAACACCACACGCACCCGGCGCGGCTCTCCGACGCCGAGCGGGACCGTGCGCTGAAGGTGCTCAAGGACGGTGTCGCGCTCGGGAGGCTCTCCCACGACACCTTCGTGCGCCGGATGGAGCTGGCCCTGGCCGCCCGCCGCCCCGACGAACTGGACGCGCTCACCGCCGACCTGCGCACCGAGGGCCGCTGGACCCGGGCCGTGGTCGGGGCCGTCGGCGCGGTCTCCGGGTTCACGGTGCGGATGCGCCGGGCCTGGACCGTGGAGCGGCTGCCGAAGCTGATGCTGCCGCGGCAGGGCGACCCGTACCCGCTGCGCATCGGCCGCGACCCGGCCAACCGGCTGCGGCTCAGCCACGAGTCGGTCTCCCGGGTGCACGCCGAGCTGACCTCGCAGGGCGGCCTGTGGGTGCTGCGCGACCTCGGCTCCACGAACGGCACGTCGGTCAACGGCCGGCGGGTCGTCGGCGCCGCCGTCGTCCGGGACGGGGACCAGGTCGCGTTCGGCCACATGTCGTTCCGGCTGTCCGCCGACTGATGCGCCACGCCGTCCCGTTCGGGGGACACGGCCGCGTGTCCGGTGGGGCGCGCCCGCCCGCGCGGTCAGGGATGCACCGCGGGCCCCCGCCCGCGCGTACTCCCGAACGCGAGGAACGGTGACACCCCATGGTCAAGGCCACGCTCACGACGGCGCGCCGCGCCCTGGCGGCCGCGGCGGCCGCGGCCGCCCTGCTCGGCACGACCGCCGCCGGCGCGCAGGCGGCGCCGCCGGACGCCCCGCCCACCGACACCGGGAACTGGGTGCGGGTCACCGTCATGCAGGGCGACGGCCCGACCGGCGCCACCAGCAGCGCCCTGCTCGACTGCACCGCCGAACGCGGCGACCACCCGCACACCGAGCGGGCCTGCGCCGAACTCGCCGAGGCCGCCGGTGACGTGGACCGGCTGCGCGCCGACGAGGACGCCATGTGCCCGATGGTCTACAAGCCGCTCACCGCGTACGCGCACGGCATGTGGAACGGCCGGCGCGTCGCCTACGCCCGCAACTTCGCCAGCGACTGCGTCCTGTACGCCTCCACCGGTTCCCTCTTCCGCCTCGCCGACTGACGCACGGCCGGCCGGGGGCGGCTCAGACGTCGCCCTCGGCGCGCGCGTGCCGCACCGCCGCGATCGTCGTCCGCGCCTGGTGCTCCACCTGGTGGGCCAGCGGCACCCAGCGCGCCCCGAACCGCTCGGCGTACCCCTCGCACCAGTCCGTGACGAGGGCGTCGAGCCGGGGCGCCGCCTCGTCATCCGCCTCCTCGAGGACCCGCAGCAGCATCGCGGCGGCCCGCAGCGGAAGCCGCCGCGCGAACGCGTCGATGCTCCCGACGTACGCCATCGTCGCGTCCGGCGGCGGGGGCTGCGCCCAGTCCCGCGCGAGGCCCGGCACCAGGGCCAGCGCCCAGCGCGCAGCCCGCAGCAGCGGGCTCCCGGTGTCGGGCAGCCGCGGCAGCGCCTGCGCGAGCACCGCCTCCACCCGCCGGGTGTCCTGGCTCAGCCGCTGCGACAGGCGGCGCATCGCGTGCTCCGGCGCCGGGTGCGGGGCCGGGTCGTCGACCAGGTCGCTGGCCCACATCGGCACCTCGACGATCGCCGTCGAGCCGCCGTAGCGGTGGGCGTGGTGCCAGGTGGAGTGCCGGGCGTCGTCCGGCAGGCTCGGGAACGCGGCCCGCGCGTCCGGCGCCGGCATCACGTGCACACCGGGACCCGAGGCCGGCCAGCCCGCCGCGTCGGACGCGCCCGTCTCCACCGGTATGTGCAGCTCCGCCGCCGACTTCGCGAACGGCTCGGCGAGACCGGGGATGTCCCGGGTCAACTGCACCCAGCTGCCGCCGAGTTCGGTGCCGTGCAGCGACACCTGGAGGTAGGGGCGCAGCTCGTCGATGATCCCGGTCAGTGCCCGCGTCTCGGGCGGCAGCCGGTCCGGCGGCAGCACCGAGGGGGACCACTCCGGCTGCTCCTCGCCCGCGGGCCGGAAGAAGTGCCGGTGGTACTCGAGCAGTGTGCGCGGAGCCGGAGTGCGGTGCAGGGCCGCACCGTCCGGGTCCGCGCACAGGAGGAAGTGCCAGGACCGGTCCTCGCGCAACGATCTGTCCACCAGGGCGCGCCGGGCGAGGTGCAGCGCCGTGGCGCCGCCCGTCGGCTCGTTCGCGTGCGCGCCCGCGACGATCAGCACGGTGCGCGGATCGTGCCCGACGGACAGCAGGTGCAGCGGGCGGCCCGCCCGGGACGTGCCGATCCGCCGCAGGCGGCAGAGGTCGGGCCGGTGAGCCGTCAGCTCCCTTGCCGACCGGGCCAGTTCGGCCGAGTTGGGGTACCGCTGCTCCGTCAGGTGACTCACCCCCGTTGGTGCTCCCGCGTCAGCAATCCGCAGTACCCCACGCCCGGCCGCCGGTGTCAAGAAGGCCGGTCGCTTCCTTCACCGCTGGTGCGGTCCGCGTCCGGCGAGGGTGAGGAAGGTCTCGCCCACGGCCTCTGACAGGGTGGGGTGGGCGTGGACGGGGTGGGCCGGGTCGGCGTGTGCACCGCCCCGGCGCACAGGGGCACCGGGGCCGTCGGCGAGGACTGCGTCGTGCTCACCGTCGACCCGCCCCGGCGCCGCCCCCGGCCGTGTCCGCCCGCGTCGAGCCGACCGGCGCCGCCGCACGGTTCGTGGACCCGCTGCGCGCCGCGTGGCCGTACGGGGACGGGGCCGGCTCACCCGTACGGCCCGCCGGGGGCTGCGCCGGGCCGGACCCGGTGGTCCGCTGAGGGCATTCGCGCGCCGCCCCGTGCGCGCCCGGCCCTGGGGGTGACCCGGTGCTGTGCCCCACCGGACCGGACGCGAGCGCGCCCGGAGCCCCCGCGCGGACCGCGCCCCGCCCGCCGAGCCTCACGGACCCGGCGGTGGCCCGCGACCCGTACCCCCTGTACCGCCGCCTGCGTGACACACACCCTCTCGTGTACGACGAGCCGTTCGGCGCCTGGCTGCTGAGCCGCCATGCCGATGTGACCTCCGCCCTCACGGACCCCCGCCTCGTGCCTCTCGGGCCGGGTGGCGCGGGCCCGTACCCGCGCGGCCACGACGAGCCCCTCGGCGCCGGGCACGCCGGCAGCGGCCCGCTCCCGCCGGCCGACGCGCCCCCGGGCGGGGCCGGTGACCGCCACGCGCGCGTGCCGGACGCGTCCTTCGGTACCGCAGGCACGGGCGCCGACTCCGCTCGGCGCGACGGTTCACCCGGACCGTGCGGCGTGGGTCCGTACGCGCGCGTGCACGACGAGTCCCTCGCCGCCGGCCCCATGGGCGGCGGCCCGCTCCCGGCGTGTCCGTCAGAGGACCGTGATCCGTACGCACCCCCGCCGGACGAGCGGCCCGGCCGGGGCCCGTCCGGCGGCGGGACCGACCTGGGGCACGTGGATCCCGCGGCGGCCACCGGTGCCCCGTACGCGTGGCCCCGCCCGGCCCACGGGCACCGGCACGACCCGCGCCTCACCCCCGGTCACCCCGAGGACGTCCCCCGCGCCGCACGCCGCGCCCTGCTCTCCCCGGCGCTCCAGGACCGGGCCCTGGCCGCCCTCGCCGCCGGCGCCGAGCGCACCGCGCACGTCCTGGCCCGGCGCCTGGCCCGCCGTCAGGAGGCCGATCTCGTCGCCGAGTTCTGCCGCTGGCTGCCCGCGGCCACGGTCGTCGCCGCGCTCGGCCTGCCCCACGAGACCACCGCGCACATCACCGCGCGTCACCGCACCGCACTCGGCACCGCCGCCCTGCACACCCTGCTGCGCCCCCACGCCGTGCGCCGCCGCGCGCACCCCGGCACCGACCTGCTGTCGGTCCTGTGCGCCGCCCCCGACGACGACGGACCCCTGTCCGACACCGCCGTCACCGGGCTCGTCGCCGTGCTGCTCGGCGCGGGCGGCCAGGCGACCGACGGGGCCCTGGCCGCGCTCCTGGCGAACCTCCTCGACCACCCCGCCCAACTGGACCTCGTACGGGCCGACCCGGACCTCGCCGACGGCGCCTGGACCGAGTCCCTGCGCCGCGACCCCGCCGCGCACATCGTGCTGCGCCGCGCCCTCGCGCCGGTCCCGGCGGAAGGCGGCACGATACCGGCGGGGGCCACCGTCGCCTGTCTGGCCGGCGCGGCGGGCCGGGACGCCGCGCGGTTCGCCGACCCCGACCGCTACGACCTGTTCCGCACCCCCGCCGCCCCCGGGCCCGCCTGCCTCGGCGCCCGTCTCGCCCGGCTCACCGCGCGGACGGGACTGCACGCCCTGCTGTCCACCTTCCCGCACCTGCGCTGGGCCCCGGGCTTCCGCCCCACCCCCGAGGGCCTCCTCACCCGGGCCCCGTCCTCCCTCCGGGTCCACCTCGGCTGAGCGTCACACCCGGACCAGCAGCGCCACCGGCCGGTCCGCGAACAGTTCCGCCGCACGCGCGTGCCCCGAGAACCTCCGCTCCGGGCCCAGGAGTTCGGCCCAGGTGCCGTCCGGGAGCGGGAGCGCCGTGTCCTGCCAGCCGCCCGCGTCCGCGAGCCGCAGCGGCAGGCGGGTGACCGCCACGGCCACCCGGCCCGCCCGCGTGAAGCCCACACAGTGCTCAGCGCCCGGCCCCCGCGCCGTCAGCGGCTCGTACGCGCCCTTGCCGCCGAACCACTCCGGGTGCTCCCGGCGCAGCGCGAGCACGGTCCGGGTGAGCGACTCCTTCTCCGCCGAGAGGCCGTCCCCGTCCTCCTCGCCCGCGTCCCCGAACGTGGCCGGCGCCCGATTGTCCGGGTCGACCAGGGCCCGGTACTCCCGCTCGGTGCCCTGGTACAGGTCGGGGACGCCCGGCATCGTGAGGTGGACGAGGGCCGCGCCCAGCACGTTCGCCCGTACGTGGGGCCGCAGTTCCGCCATCAGGCGCAGCACCGCCTCGCCCGGCGGACCGCACGGACCCGCCGCGACGAACGCCCGCAGCGCCTCCTCGTACACCGCGTCCTGTTCCGTCCAGGTCGTGTCCAGACCCGCCTCGCGCGCGTGCTTGAGCATCGCCTCCTGGACGCGCTCCGGATCGGCGGGACCCAGCCCCGCCACCGTCTGCCACGCGGCCCACGCCGCCCCGGGCCCCGGGCGCGCGGGGTCGTCGTGCGCGGTCCGCGCCGTGACCTCGTCGACCAGTGCCGCCCACCGGTCCGGGCACTGCGAGAGCACCGACACGGCGGCCCGCACGTCGGCGCTGCGCTTCGTGTCGTGCGTCGACAGCACCGTCGACGCGTCGGGCCACGCGCGCAGCATCCGCGTGCAGTACGCGTGGAAGCGGTTCACGGTCACCGCCGGAGCGGCCGGCTCGCCGCCCACCTCCAGGGCCGAGAGCAGCGGCGTGTACCGGTAGAACGCGGAGTCCTCCACCGACTTCGCCCGCAGCGCCGCCGCCGTCTGCGCGAACCGGTCGCGGAACGCCGTGTGCGCCGGGTCCCGCCCGTGCCGCCCCAGCGCCAACTCCCGTACGGCGTCGACCGCGCGGGCCTCCTCCGGGACCGTGAACGCCGCCTTGGCCGCGGTCGCGTCGGCCGGCGTCAGCACCGTCTCGGGGGCGTCGCCACCGGACGCGTAGGGCCGGTAGACGGGGACGCGGACGAGGAGTTCGCGCACCGCCGTGCGCAGCGCCCACACGGCGTGATCACGCAGCGCCGGGTCCGCCGCGCACAGGGCGGCCGCCTCGCGCACCAGCCGCTCCACCTCGGCGGCCAGCTCGTACGTGACCACGTGCCGCGCCGCCCGCCGCACCGTCGGCGCCCAGCGCCCGCCGAGGTCGTCCGGCGCGCCCGTGAAGCGCCGGAAGTGACCGTCCAGGGCCTCCGCGCCCCCGGGGTCCGTGAACAGGCCGTCGATCCGCCGCAGCGCGTCGTAGCCCGTCGTGCCGGCCACCGGCCACGCCGAGGGCAGCTCCTCGCCGTCCGCGAGGATCTTCTCCACGACCGTCCAGTGGCCGGACGCCGCCTCCGACAGGCGGCGCAGATAGCCGCCCGGATCGGCGAGCCCGTCCGGATGGTCCACCCGGAGCCCGTCGACGACCCCCTCCACCATCAGGCGCAGCACCGTCGCGTGGGTCGCCGCGAACACCTCCGGGTCCTCCACGCGCACCGCGATCAGGTCCGAGATGGTGAAGAAGCGCCGGTAGTTGAGCTCCGCGCGGGCCAGGCGCCACCAGGCGAGCCGGTACCACTGCGCCTCCAGGAGGCGGGGCAGCGGCAGCCCGCGCGTGCCCTCCCGCAGCGGGAACACGTGCTCGTGGTAGCGCAGCACGTCCCCGTCCACCCACAGGTCCGCCAGCGCGTCCCGCAGCGGGGTCCCCAGCACCGGCAGCATGATCCGGCCGCCCTGCGCCGCCCAGTCGACGTCGAACCAGCGCGCGTACGGCGACGAGGGCCCCTCCCGGAGCACCTCCATGAGCGGCCGGTTGTGCCGCACGGACGCCGCCATGTGGTTCGGCACGATGTCCACCACCAGGCCGAGCCCGTGCTCGTGCGCCCGCGCGGCGAGCGCCCGCAGCCCCTCCTCGCCGCCCAGCTCCGCCCGCACCCGGCCGTGGTCGACCACGTCGTAGCCGTGCGTCGAGCCGGGCACCGCCTCCAGGACCGGCGACAGGTGCAGATGCGAGACCCCGAGCCCGGCCAGCCACGGCACCGCCTCCGCCGCGGCCGCGAACCCGAAGGCGGGCTGGAGCTGGAGCCGGTACGTGGCGGTCGGGACCTGGGCGCGCTGAGGGGTCATGCGAAGCTACGTACCCGCGCGGGCGCGTTTCGTGTCATTCCCCCATGCGTGCGGGCGAACGGCGGTCGTTAACGTCGGACGATGACCGGCCCCAGCACCCAGAAGACCGGCCCCGACACCCCGACGAACGGCACCGCCACAGACACCCCGGCGACCGCCACCGAGGAGTCCGGCCCGAGCCGCCCGCCGGAGGGTACCGAGGCCGGGCGTCCCCTCGACACGTACCGGCAGGTGCTCGCCGCGACCGGCCGGCTGCTGCCGCTCGTGTCCTTCCTCGGCCGGCTCCCGGTCGCGGTGATCCAGTTCGGCAGCGTCCTCCTGGTGACCCGCACCAGCGGCTCGCTGGCCACCGGCGGCACCGTCGCCTGCGCCCTCGCGCTCGGCCAGGTCGCCCTCGGCCCGCTCGTCGGACGGCTCGCCGACCGGCACGGCCAGCGGCCCGTCGTCCTCGTCGCCTCCCTGCTCAACGCCCTCGCGATCGCCGCCTACACCCTGGGCGCGCTCCAGCACCTCGCCACGCCGCTCCTCGTAATGCTCGCCGTCCTCGCGGGCGCCACGGTCCCCGGCATCGGGCCGCTCGCCCGCGCGCGCGGGGTCGCGCTCGTGCGCCGCGCGGGCGGCGGGGAGCGGACGGTGGACGCCGTGCTGTCCCTGGAGTCGACGGCGGACGAGGTGTCCTTCGTCCTCGGCCCCGCCCTGATCGGCGTCGCCGCCGTCCTCGCCCACCCCGCCTACGCGTTCGGGGCCGCCGCCCTGCTGGTCGCGGTCTGCGGCACCTGGTTCGCCCTGCACCCGACGGCGACCGCCGTCCCCCGCGCCGACCGCCCCGCCGAAGCCGCACGCGCGCGCGGCGCACGTCCCCGCATGCCGCGCCAGGTGCACCTCGTACGGCTCGGACTCGTCCTCCTGGGCGTCCTGCTCGGCGGACTCGGCGCCGGGATCACCGCGCTCACCCAGGAACTCGGGGCCGAGGACCAAGCCGGGCTTGTCTACGCCGCGATGGGCGTCATGAGCGCCGTCGTCGGCCTGTCCATGGCCGCCGTGCCCGTACGTTTCGCCCTGCCGCTGCGCTGGCGCGTCGCCACGGCGGGCGCCGCCCTCCTGTCGCTCCCGCTGATCGCGACCCACACCCTGCCGCTCCTCTACGTCTTCGTGATGCTGTTCGGCGCCCTGTTCGCCCCGAACCTCATCACCGCGTTCGCTCTCACCGAGCGGGCCGTGCCGCGCGCACGGCTCGCCGAGGGCATGACGGTCGCCGCGAGCGCCTTCGTCGGCGGCCAGGCCGTCACCCTCGCCGCCGCCGGACGCCTCGCCCAGACGTACGGCCCGGCGGCCGCGTTCACCGTGGGCAGCGTCGCCGCCGCCCTCGCCTTCCTCGTCGCCCTGCGGGTACGGACGTTGTCGCACGATCTCCCCGAAATCGACGGAACCACACCGGAGTTGGACCCCTCTTACCGGGCGACCATGTGAGGCCGGGACCGCCCGGGGCGGCCCGGCGGGGAACCGGGGAAGCAGGGGGAAGATGTGCGCGCGCTAGCAAGACGCCATCTGGGCAAGCTGGTGACAGGGGTGGCCCTCGCGGTCGCCGGAGCCGCCGTGGCGGTGGGCGTGAGCCTGCCCGACGACGCCGGGGCCGCGGGGGACGCGGCCAAGGCCGCGGCGGCCGAGCGGGACGCGGTGGCTCCCGAGGGCACGGTCGAGGCCGCGCCGGAGGAGGGGGAGAAGGGCGTCGGACGCGATCCGCTCACCGACGCCGAGATCGACCGGGCGGAGCGGCTCGCGGTGGCGGGCGGCAATCTGCGCAGGAACGCCCTGGACGTCGAGGGCGACCGGGGCCCGGAGCACCTGTCGACGAACCTGACGGAGACCGACCCGCGCCTGAGCGGCACGGCCGCGGCCCAGCGCCGCGCGGACGTCGTCTACTACGACTACAAGAGCGACGCGGTCGTCACCAAGACCGTCAATCTCGACACCGGCAAGGTCGAGGACACCAGCACGGACCACGGAGTGCAGCCGCCGCCCGGCAAGGACGAACTGACCGAGGCGGCCCAGCTGTTGATCGGCGACCGGCTCGGCGCCGGCCTGCGGGCCGACTACAAGGACGCCACCGGCAAGAAGCTCACCGGGCCGGACCAGCTGGAGCTCAGCGGCATGGTCTTCCGCAAGGGCACGGTCGCGAACGTGCCGGCGGACCTCGCCGCGTGCGGCACGCACCGCTGCCTGCGCGTCATCACCAAGGTCAAGAGCGGCCCGTGGATCGACACGCGCGCCCTCGTCGTCGACCTCAGCGACCGCACGGTCGGCCGTCTCTCCTGAGCCGGGCCGTCACGGCCCTCCTTCGACCTCCGACTTCTTCTCCTGCACGAGGGAGCACTTCCGCATGCCCGAGACACCCACCAGGACGTCCACCGGCCGCGAGCCGCGCAGACGCCGCGCGTTCGCCCTGACCGGCCTCGCCGTCACCGCCCTGCTCGGCGGGCTCGCCACGAGCCCCGGCGCCCAGGCCGCCCCCGCCGCCCCGCAGCGGGCCGCGGCGGCCGACGCGCCCGCCTGCTCGGCCGCGTACCGCATCGAGCAGACCCTCGACGGCGGCACCACCTGGCGCATGTGCTGGCACTACAACACGCTGGCCGGACTCGTCCTCGACGACGTCAGCTACCAGCCCAAGGGCGAGGCCGCGCCGATCAAGGTCCTCACCAGCGCCCGGCTCGCCCAGGTCCACGTCCCCTACGACGACGGCCAGGCCGAGTACGACGACATCACCGGCACCGACTTCGGCCAGGCCCTGCAGAACCTGCGGCCCGCCGAGTGCCCCGGCGGCACCATCAAGACCGTCAAGGTCCCCGACACCGGCGACGTGAAGGGCCTGTGCGCCACCACACGCGCGCGCGGGCACGCGTACCGGCTCAGCGACGACGAGTCGACCGGCGGCAGCGGCAAGCTCTACAGCGCCCAGGGCAAGGACCTGCTCCTGTACACGGTCAACAAGGCGTCCTGGTACGAGTACATCACCGAGTGGCGCTTCTCCTCCGACGGCACCATCACCTCCAACGTCGGCGCGACGGGCAGCCTCTCCCCGTACGACTACGACGGCACCGACGGCAAGGGCTGGCCCATCGGCAAGGGCGCCACCGCCTACGCGGAGAGCCACAGCCACAACGTGTTCTGGCGGCTCAACTTCGGCCTGGACGGCTCGCCCAAGGCCAAGGTCGAGCAGTACGACTCCAAGGTGACCGCGCCGCACGGCGCCGGCTCGCCCACCACGAAGACGACCCGCACCCCCGTCACCAAGGAACTCGCCGGTGACGTCAAGGACATGCGCTGGTGGCGCGTCGTCTCCAAGGCCGGCAAGAACAAGGACGGGCACCCCCGCTCCTACGAGTTCGTCCCCGGCCGCTCCAGCCGCTTCCCCGGACGCTCCTTCACCAAGCACGACGTGTACTTCACCGAGTACAAGAAGTGCGAGCAGTACGCGAGCGACAACCCCTCGGCGCACTGCGGCGGGACGAGCGTGGACAAGTGGGTCGGCGGCGAGACACTGACCCACCCGATCACGTGGGTCAACATAGGGTTCCACCACATCGCCCGGGACGAGGACCAGCAGCCCATGCCGGTCCACTGGCAGGGCTTCTCGCTGGCCCCCAGGGACGTGACCGCTATGAATCCGCTCACGCCCGCCGACCTGGCGGGGCAGAACGGGGTTCCCGGAAACGGCAGTTGAGAAACTGACGCCCGCATCGGGCTGCACCGCCGCCCGCTCCCGGAGTACCCTTCCTTGATCGTTGCCGAGGGGAAGGCGCGAAACGGCTCGGGGGCGGAAGGCGGTGCGGAGCGGGTGAGCTCGGGAGGGCTGGAGCTGCCCCCAGGCGACGAGGGTCACGAGGGCCAGGACGGCCAGGGGGCGGCCTCCGCGGACATCCCGCCCGGAGCGGTGTCGCTGGCCCGGCCCATGGACGTGGGCTCGCAGATCGGACCCGAACTGGACTGGGGCACCGAGGCCTGGCGCGAGGTGCGCACGCGCGCGCAGCGCGCCGGCCGCGCCTACATCTGGCTGAACCTGGTGGAGCAGCGGCTGCGCGCCGTCGTCGCCGCCGTCCTGCGGCCCGTCTACGAGCCCGTGCACGGCGACGACTGGGTGGTCGCCGCCGCCGGGCCCGCCGGGCAGGAGTGGGTGCAGCGGGCGGTCGCCGTGCGCGAGGTCAGCCGCCGCAAGGGCTACCTCCTCGACCCGGCGGACGACAACGTGCTGTCGTTCCTGACCCTTCCGCAGCTGCGGGAGCTGATGGTCCAGCACTGGCCGTGCTTCGAGCCGTACTTCGACGACCGGCGCGACGTCGAGCTCGCCCTCGACGAGCTGGAGGTCACGCGCAACGTGGTCTCCCGCAACCGCGCCCTGTCCGAGGCCGTCCTCGCCCAGGCCGAGCGGGCCTCCGCGCGCCTGCTGGAGATACTCGGCGCCGGGTCGGACGTGCCGTCCGCCCGCAGACTGCCCGTGGACGCCGTCGAGGACCTCGTCGGCGACCGGTACGCGGACGTGGTCGCCGTCCACTCGGACCGGGTGCGGCTGCTGCGCCAGTTCCCCGCCGAGGACCTGTTCGGCGGGGCCCGCCGCCTCGACGCCATCGGCATAGGGCTCAACCTGCTGGTGCAGAACTTCTCCGGCCGCCGCCTGATCCGGCTCGCCGAGTCCGGCTGCCGAGTCCGGCTGCTCTTCCTCAACCCGGCCTCCAGTGCGGTCAAACGCCGCGAAAGGGAACTGGGACTCAAAAGGGGCGAGTTGAGCCGCGCCGTCGAGATGAACATCCTGCACATGCGGCGCGTGCGGGCCCGGCTGCGCGACCCCGGGGCCTTCGAGATCCAGGTCTTCGACGAGACCCCGCGCTTCACCGCGTACCTCGTCGACGGGGACGGCTCGGACGGGGTCGCCGTCGTGCAGACCTATCTGCGGCGCGCCCGCGGCATGGAGGCGCCGGTGCTCGTGCTGCGCGGCGGGGGCCGCGTGGTCCGCTCGGGCCGGTCCCCGGACACCGGGGAGAACGGGCTCTTCGTGACGTACCGCGACGAATTCGAGCAGGCCTGGGCGGACGCGCGGCCGGTGTCGTAGATCCCGCGGGAACGGGGTGCCGGGCCGATTGTCAGTGGCCCGTGCGAAGGTGGTGGCCACTGGGGGAACGCACCACGAGAAGGGGGCTGCCATGGGCTGGCACCGGGAGCTGCTGATCGGCTTCGACCTGGAGACGACGGGGACGGATCCGCGCGAGGCGCGCATCGTCACCGGCGCGGTCATCGAGGTCAGGGACGGCGCGGTGCTCGGGCACCGCCAGTGGCTCGCGGACCCGGGCGTCCCCATCCCCGCCGACGCGGTCGCCGTGCACGGCATCAGCGACGAGCGGGCGAGAGCCGAGGGCGAGCCGGCGGACCGGGTCGCCGACGCGATCGCCGAGGTCCTCGTCGGGTACTGGCGCACGGGCGTCCCGGTGGTGGCGTACAACGCGACGTTCGACCTGACCCTGCTCTCCGCCGAACTGGCCCGGTACGGACTGCCCTCGCTGCGCGAGCGGCTCGGCTTCGACCCGGCCCCGGTCGTCGACCCGTACACGATCGACCGCAGCGTGGACCGCTACCGCAGGGGCAAGCGGAACCTGGAGGCGGTCTGCACGGAGTACGGCGTCACGCTCGACGCCGCGCACGACGCCTCGGCCGACGCGCTGGCCGCGGCCCGGCTGGCCCGCGCGATAGGCGAGCGCCACGCGAAGGTCGCCGCCCTCGGCCCCGCCGAACTGCACCGCCGTCAGGTGGACTGGTACGCGCAGTGGGCGACGGACTTCCAGGCCTTCCTGAGAAGCAAGGGTGACGAGACCGCGACGGTGGACCCGGTGTGGCCCATACGCGAGCTCGCCGTGGATCCCAGCGAACCCAGCCCGTCCGGCGTTTGAGGACCGGGGTCCGGGGCGGAGCCCCGTGCCCACGGCGGGAGAGCCGACCCTAGAACGGATACCACCGCACGGCCGGATCCCCGTCCCGCAAGGACGCCACCCTCCGCCGGAACTCGGCCAGCGCCTTGGGGTTGCTCGGCGCGTGCTGGGCGACCCACGCACAGGACGCGGTCTCCCGGGCCCCCCGCAGCACGGCGCACCCCTCCCACTCGCGCACATCCCACCCGTACGCCCCGACGAACGCGTCGTAGGCCGCCGCGGGCACCCCGTACCGGTCCCGGGACAGCGCCATCACGACGAGGTCGTGCTCCCGCAGGTCGCAGGAGAACGTCTCCAGGTCGACGAGCACCGGCCCGTCCGGCCCGATGTGCACGTTGCGGGGCAGGGCGTCCCCGTGGATCGGCCCGGGGGCGAGGTGCGGGGTGAGCGCGGCCGCGGCGGAGGCGAACCCGTCCCGCCGCTCCCGCAGATAGTCCGCGTCGGCCGGATCGATCGCGTCCCCGGCAAGGCGCAGCCACCGCTCGACGCCGCCCAGCAACTCCCGCCGCGGCAGGGTGATGCCGGTGGGCGCGGGCAGCGCGTGCACCCGCTTCAGCAGTTCGGCCAGATCGCGCGGCTCGGCGGGCCGCACCGCGTCGGGGATGCGGTGCCACACGGTCACCGGGTGCCCGTCGACCACGAGCACGTCGTCCTTCGCGGCGCGCACCGCGGGCACCCCGTGCTCGGCCAGGTAGCCGGTGATCGCCACCTCGCGGCGCGCCCGGTCGAGCAGTTCGGTCCCGCCCGTGGCGCTGTCCCGGCCCACCTTGACGACCAGGTCCCCGGCGGCGAACACCGCGTTCTCCCCGAGGGCGAGCAGCCGGGCGCCGGATGCCGGTCCGTCCACCACACCCGCGCGCGCCAGCACGTCCCGTGCCCGTGCCTCGTCCATCATGAGCCTCCCGCGCTTCCTGCCTGAGCCACGGGCTCAGTCTCGCACTCGTCCGAATGTCTTGACGTGGCAGGACGGGGTCACGACCATGACAGAGCCATGACATGGGCCGCCGGGGCGGCCGGAAGCCGCACGTGCCGTCCGAACGCCCGAACCGGCCCGAAGGAGTCGCACCGGTGACCACGGCGACCACAGTGAAGCGACCCGCGACGGACCGCCCGGCCCGTGCGCCCCGCGGCGCCGGACCCCCGGGCGACCGCGGTGCCTGGTTCCTCGTGCTGCCCGCGCTGCTGCCCATCCTCGTCCTGAGCGTCGGCCCCCTCCTGTACGGGATCGGCCTCTCGCTCACCGACGCCCAGTCGGGCCGCACCGAGCCCACCCGGTGGGTCGGCGCCCTCAACTTCAGCGACCTGTTGCACGACACCCTGTTCTGGGACTCGTTCCGCATCGGCCTGCTGTGGGCCGTCGGCGTCACCGTGCCGCAGTTCCTGCTCGCGCTCGGCCTGGCCCTCCTGCTCAACCAGAACCTCCGCTTCCGCTGGCTGGCGCGGGCCCTCGCGATCGTCCCCTGGGCGATGCCGGAGGTCGTCGTCGGCATCATGTGGCGGCTCGTCTACCACCCCGACGCGGGCGTCCTCAACCAGACGCTGGCGGACCTCGGCCTCGGCGACGGCCGGGACTGGCTGACCGGGCTCGCCACCGCGCTGCCCGCCGTCATCGTCGTCGGCGTCTGGGCGGGCATGCCGCAGACCACCGTCGCCCTGCTCGCCGGGCTCCAGAACACCCCGCGCGAGCTGCACGAGGCGGCCGCCATGGACGGGGCCGGCGCCTGGCGCCGCTTCCGCACGGTGACCTGGCCCGCGATCCGCCCGGTGGCCCTCGCCGTCACCGCGCTCAACTTCATCTGGAACTTCAACTCCTTCGCCCTCGTCTACGTCCTGACCAACGGCGGCCCCGGCGGCCGCACCCGCCTGCCGATGCTGTTCGCGTACGAAGAGGCCTTCCGCTACGGCCAGTTCGGCTACGCGGCGGCGATGGGCTGCGTCATGGTCGCCGTGATCTCCGTGCTCCTCGCCCTCTATCTTGTGGGCCGGCTGAAGGGAGCCGACGAGCAGTGATGCGGACCTCGAAGCCCGCCCGCGCGGGCCAGTACCTCGCGCTCCTCGCCTATCTGGTCTTCCTGGCCTTCCCGTTCCTGTGGCTGGTCTCCACCGCGTTCAAACCCCCGCGCGAACTCGCGAGCCTGCACCCCACCTGGATCCCGAAGGACCCCACCCTCGACAACTTCCGGCAGGCCTTCGACGAGCAGCCACTGCTGCGCGCCGCCGGGAACTCGCTGCTCGTGGCCGTGTCGGCCGCTGTCATCGCCGTCGTCATCGCGACCCCGATGGCCTATGTGATGGCCCGGCACCGCTCGTTCCTGTCGCGGGCGGCGACCGGCTGGGTCGTGGTCAGCCAGGCGTTCCCCTTCGTCCTGGTGATCATCCCGCTGTTCCTGATCCTGAAGAACCTGCACCTGATCAACGCGCTGCCCGGCCTGATCATGGTCTACGTCGTGTGGGCGCTGCCCTTCGCGCTCTGGATGCTCGTCGGCTACGTACGGGCCGTGCCGCGCGAGATGGAGGAGGCGGCGGCCGTCGACGGCGCGGGCCGGCTGCGGATCCTCGTCTCCGTGACGGCGCCGCTGCTGACGCCGGGCATCGTAGCGACGGGCCTGTTCGCGTTCGTGACGGCGTGGAACGAGTTCTTCTTCGCGCTGGTCCTGATGAAGTCGCCCGAGAGGCAGACCCTGCCGGTGATCCTCACCCACTTCCTGGGCGCCGAGGGCGTCGCCGACCTCGGGCCGCTCGCCGCCGCCGCGTTCCTCGCGACCCTGCCGTCCCTGCTGATCTTCTCCGTGATCCAGCGGCGGATCACCGGCGGCCTGCTGGCGGGGGCGGTGAAGTGATGCCCTGTCGTGTCACCGGGCTCCGGACGACCCTGACCGCGCTCGCCGCGTCCCTGACCCTGCTCCTCGCCGGCTGCACCGGCGACTCGGGCGACGGGGCGGACGGGAGCGGCCGGATCACCCTCGAGTTCCAGTCGCTGGCCTGGCAGAAGGAGTCCGTCGACGCCAACAAGCAGCTCGTCGCGGAGTGGAACGAGCTGCACCCCGACATCCGCGTCAAGTACGTCCAGGGCAGCTGGGACAGCGTCCACGACCAGCTCCTCACCTCCTTCGAGGGCGGCGAGGCGCCCGACATCATCCACGACGCCTCCGACGACCTCGCCGACTTCGCGTACGGCGGCCACCTCGCCGACCTGCGCCCGTACCTTCCCGCCCGGCTGAAGTCCGACATCCCCGAGCGCAGTTGGCAGACGGCGACCTTCGCCGGCGGCGTGTACGGCGTCCCGTTCCTCCAGGAGCCGCGCGTCCTCGTCGCGAACGCGAAGCTGCTGAAGGAGTCAGGGGTCCGGGTGCCGACGCCCGCGCACCCGTGGACCTGGGACGAGTTCCGCGCGGTCACCCGCAAGCTCAGCGGCAAGGGCCGCTACGGGGTGGCCTGGCCGCTCAAGGAACCCGTGTCGGCGACCCTGAACCTGTCCCTCTCGGCGGGCGGCCGGCTGTTCCACCGCGGGGCCGACGGCAAGGTCACCGTCCGCTTCGGGGCCGCCGACGCGGTCGTGCCGCGGACGGTGCACGACCAGGTGAACACCGACCGCAGCGCCTCCGGCACGACCCTCGGCATGGGCGGCTCCGACACCCTGCCCGGCTTCTTCGCCGGGAAGTACGCGATGGTCCCGCTCGGCTTCTCCTATCGCCAGCAGATCGCGCAGCAGGCGCCGAAGGGCTTCGACTGGCAGGTGCTGCCCGCACCGGCCGGGGCCGACGGGCTCGCCCAGGGCGTCAGCCCGCAGACCCTGTCGGTCGCCGAGGACAGCCCGCACAAGAAGGAGGCCGCGCGGTTCATCGACTTCCTGCTGCGGCCGCCGAACATGGTGCGGCTCGCGCGCGGCGACTGGATGCTGCCCACGGGCGCCGAGGCCCTGAAGGACCCGGCGCTGCGCACCGCGAAGGACGACTGGGCGGTCGGCACGGCCCTCGCCGCGCACCTGAGCCCGGCGCCGGCCCAGTCGGTGCGGGGCTATCCGGAGTGGAAGGACAAAGTGGCCACCCCCGCGCTCCAGGAGTACTACAGCGGCGCGATCGGCCTCGGCGAACTGCGCCGCCGCCTGGTCGACGACGGGAACCTGGTCCTGGCGCGGTACCAGCGGTAGCCGCCGACGGGGGAGGCACGGAATCCGCTCGGTCGGATAACGCTCGGGTAACGGCGGATCTCCTTGCAGCTCTCCTGGATCCGGTTGCCCCGTACGACCGTTACCCCTCGGTAAAGGTTGTACACCGAGCATCTTGAATCTTGCTGAAACCGCTTCCTAGCGTGAGGTGAACATGTTCTGAACAGAGGAAAGATGGTCGGCACGATGCCCCGAGACATACCGCCGTTGCGCGAGGTACGTCGCATCACCCAGAAGAAGCGCGATGCCTGGTGGACCGTGCTGCTCGTCGATCCGGTCGCCACGCCGCTCGTCCGGCTGACGGCCCGATGGACGCGCATCACGCCGAACCAGATCACCTGGGGAGCCCTGCTGCTCGGTCTGGTCTCCGCCGCCTGCTTCGCGATGGGGGACTGGCGCTGGCTGATCCTGGGCGCGGTCGTCTACCACCTGAGCTTCATCCTCGACTGCATGGACGGCAAGGTCGCCCGCCTCACCGGGCAGGGCTCCGTCTTCGGCGCGTGGCTCGACTACATCTTCGACCGCATCCGCGTCATGGCCTGTGCCGTCGCGCTGATGGCCGGCCAGTACCACCGCACCGGTGAGCTCATCTATGTGTGGCTCGCGGTGGTCGTCGTCTTCCTCGACGGCCTGCGTTACATCAACTCGCTGGAGATCTTCAAGACCCGGCACACGATGCGCAAGCAGATCAAGTCGCGTATGCGCGCCGCCCGCCGGGCCGAGAACGCGGCGGGCATCGCCTTCATGGAGGACCTGCTGCGGGCCAACCCCGAGGCCGACATCGAGCAGGACCTGCGCACCGCCTCGCAGGACGCGCGCGACGAGGAGGCCCTGGAGGAGCAGGAGGCCGTCCCGGCCGACGAGGCGCGGGAGGAGGCCGGCGAGGAGGCGCCCGTCAAGCGGCGCAAGGCGCAGGTCGTCGACCTGCACCAGGAGTTCCGCAGCCGCTTCCCGATCTACCTGCGCTTCCGCTCCTTCCTGCTGCGGCACCGCATCCGCACGCACCTGGTGAGCGGCATCGAGTTCCAGATGGCCGTCTTCATCGTCGGCCCGCTCGTCGACCAGGTGATCGGCGCGACCGTCGTCGCGGGCGCCCTGCTGCTCGTCTTCGAACTCGCCATCATCTACAAGCTGCTGCTGTCCACCCGTGACTTCGGCCGCACCCTCGCGTCGTTCGAGGAGTCGGAGCAGCGGCGGGAGTCCGGGGAGAACGGCGGGTCCGAGGGGAACGGGCTGTCCGCCGTCGCTTGATCCGTCCCGGATTCCGCTCCGGATTTCTTCACAAGTGAGGGCCCGCGTCACCCGACGCGGGCCCTCGCCTTTTGCTGTCAAGTGCTGTCGTCCTGGCACGAATTGCTGCGCCGCCTGGCCGATCTGTCTTGTTTGTTATTACAGAACCTTGTTGAACAAGTCACAGGTGTATGTAGGCCTTGATCTGATCGCGTCAATCGGACAGGGTTTCGTCCCAACCCCGGGACATCTTCCGGAGATTGACCGAGGTTGCACGAATTTGCGCGCCCCCACGCGCGTAGAACCGTGCGCGCACGCTGTCTTGTGCGCAGAACTTCACATCCCCCCACACACCACGAGGAGACCCCTCTTCATGGCAACTCACAAGCGTGGCCGCTCCATCAAGCTGACCGCTGCGATAGCCACCGCTGCCACCGCCGTGGGCGTCACCGTCCTCACCGGCGGCTTCGCCGGCGCCGCCGCCCCCGCAGAGGGCAAGGTCTACGGCCTCGACGCCAAGGGCGCCGTCTCCGGCAGCTACATCGTGCTGCTGGACCAGAAGACCGGCGCCGACGCGAAGAAGGACCTGGCCAAGGAGTACGGCGGCACGCTCGCGCGGAACTACAAGTCCGCCGTCAACGGCTTCTCGGTCAAGGGCCTCTCGGAGACCGAGGCCAAGCGCCTCGCCGCCGACAAGTCGGTCGACAAGGTCGTCCAGAACAAGAAGTTCCACATCGACGCGACCCAGGACAACCCGCCGTCGTGGGGCCTGGACCGCATCGACCAGGCGGACACCGCCGGCGACAGCAAGTACACCTACCCGGACTCCGCCGGCGAGGGCGTCACCGCGTACGTCATCGACACCGGTGTCCGCATCAGCCACAAGGACTTCGGCGGCCGCGCCTCCTACGGCTTCGACGCCGTCGACAACGACGACAGCGCCGACGACGGCAACGGGCACGGCACGCACGTCGCCGGCACCATCGCCGGTGACGCCCACGGCGTCGCCAAGAAGGCGAAGATCGTCGCCGTCCGCGTCCTCGACGACCAGGGCTCCGGCACCACCGAGCAGGTCGTCGCCGGCATCGACTGGGTGACCCAGAACCACCAGGGCCCCTCGGTCGCCAACATGTCCCTCGGCGGCGGCGCGGACGAGGCGCTCGACGCCGCGGTCCAGAAGTCCATCGCGTCCGGCGTCACCTTCGCCGTCGCTGCGGGCAACGAGTCGTCCGACGCCTCGCAGTCCAGCCCCGCCCGCGTCCCGGAGGCCATCACGGTCGCCTCCTCCACCAAGGACGACGAGCAGTCCGACTTCTCCAACTACGGCGAGATCGTGGACATCTACGCCCCCGGCTCGGACATCACGTCCGACTGGAACACGGGTGACGACGCCACGAACACCATCTCGGGCACGTCCATGGCCACCCCGCACGTCGTCGGCGCCGCCGCCGTCTACCTCGCGGGCCACCCGGACGCCGCCCCGGCCGACGTCGCCAAGGCGCTCACCGACGGTGCCACCCCGGACGCGATCAAGAACGCGACCGAGGGCACCCCGAACAAGCTCCTGAAGATCGTCGAGTAACACCCCGGTCGGCACCGACCGGCGGCCGTCGTGCTCACCCCCACGGGGCACGGCGGCCGCCTCGGCGTCCCGGGGACCGCACGGACACGCCCTAGGGTGTGCGCATGACGGTCAAGCGATACGCGGCGCTGCTGCGCGGCATCAACGTGGGTGGCGGGGTCAAGGCCAAGAAGGTCCCGATGGCGCGGCTGCGGTCGCTGATCGAGAGCCTCGGCCACACCGGCGTACGGACCTACCTGCAGAGCGGCAACGCGGCCTTCACCGCGCGGGTCGCCGACGACGACGTGCTCGCCCGCGAGATCGAGGCGGCGATCGCCGCCGAGTTCGGCTTCACCGTCGAGGTCGTGGTGCGCGACCACGCCTACCTCACCGCCGTGCGCGACGACTGCCCCTTCCCGGCCGCCGAGCTGGAAGGCAAGCAGCTGCACGTCACGTACTTCTCCGAGCCGGTCACCCCGGAGCGCTTCGCCGCCGTCGACCCGGCCGCGTACGCCCCCGAGGACTTCCGCCTCGGCGACCGCGCCCTCTATCTCTACGCGCCCACCGGACTCGGCACCTCGAAGCTGGGCGCCCGCCTCTCCAGCGCCGCGCTCAACCGGGGCCTGATCGCCACCAGCCGCAACTGGAACACCGTCGAGAAGCTCGTGGAGCTCACGGCGCCGGAGGTCACGGCGTCGCAGTGAGCGCGTCCAGCCGGGCCAGCTCCCGCACCGTCAGCCGGATCGCCGCCGCCCCCAGGTTCTCCTCCAGGTGCGCGACCGAGCCCGTGCCCGGCGTCGGACACAGCACGGGGGAGTGGTGCAGCAGCCAGGCCAGCGCGATCTGCGACGGCGTCGCGCCGTGGTCCCGCGCGATCGCGGCACACTCCGGGTGGTCGGTGAGGCCGCCGTTGCCCAGCGGGAACCACGGCAGGAACGCGATGCCCCGCGCCTCGCACAGCCGCAGCAGCGGCTCCGACACCCGGTCCAGGACGTTGTAGCGGTTCTGCACGGACACGATCGGCACGATGTCCAGATCGAGCGCCGCCCGCAGCTGCTCGGCGGTCACCGAGTCCAGACCCACGTGCCGCACCTTGCCCGCGTCCCGCAACTCCCGCAGCGCGCCCAGCTGTTCGGCCATCGGCACCTCGCGGTCGAAGCGGTGCAGCTGGTACAGGTCGATCCGGTCCGTGCGCAGCCGCCGCAGGCTCTCCTCGCACATCGCGCGCAGCCGCTCGGGCCGCCCCTCGACGTGCCAGGCCTCGGCGGACGTCCGCACCACGCCGCCCTTCGTCGCGACGACCAGTCCCTTCGGGTACGGGTGCAGGGCCGCCGCGACCCGCTCCTCGACCAGCCCCGGCCCGTAGTTGTCCGCCGTGTCGACCAGCGTCACACCGAGCTCGACGGCCCGCCGCAGCACGGCCGTGGCCTGCGCGTCGGTGCCGCGCGGACCCCAGACCCCGGGCCCCGCCAGCTGCACCGTCCCGTACCCGAGCCGCCGCACGGGCAGATCGCCGCCGAGGAAGAACTCGGGGGCGGGGTGCGGCGCGGGCGCTGTGGGGTGCGGGGAGGCGGACATGCTCCGACCGTATCCGACCCCATCCGATCGAGGACCACTCGGGATCCCGAATCCCGTGGCAGGCTCGGCCCCATGCGCTACGTGATCATCGGAGCAGGAGCGGTCGGCGGAGCCGTCGGCGGGCGGCTCGCCCAGTCCGGCCACGACGTCGTACTGGTCGCCCGCGGCCCCCAGTACGAGGCCCTGCGCACCCACGGCCTGCGCCTGCGGACCCCCGACGGCGAGCACCTGCTGCGGCCCCCGGTCGTGGACGGACCCGAGGCCCTCGGCACCCTGCGCGACGACGACGTCCTGCTGCTCGCCGTGAAGACCCAGGACAGCGTCGCCGCGATCGACGCCTGGTCCGGCCGGCCCGTCGAAGGCGGCGGCACCGCGGGCGAGCGGCTCCCGCTCGTGTGCGCGCAGAACGGCGTCGCGAGTGAGCGGTTCGCCGCACGCGCCTTCCGGCGCGTGTACGCGATGTGCGTCTGGCTCCCCGCCACCTTCCTCGAGCCCGGCATCGTCCGCGCCGACGGCACCCCGCTCACCGGCATCCTCCACCTCGGCGGCTACCCGGCGGGCGCCGACGACACCGCGCGGGAGATCGCCGCCGCCCTGAAGCGCTCCCGCCTCGACGCCCCGGTCGTCGCCGACGTCATGCGCTGGAAGTACGCCAAGCTCCTCGCGAACCTCTCCAACGCGATCGAGGCGCTGTGCGCGGAGCGGACCTCCGACGCGACCCGGGCCCTGCACGCGCGGGCCCGCGCCGAGGGCGAGGCCGTCCTCGCCGCCGCCGGCATCCCCTACGCCTCCCCGGAAGAGGAGCGGGCCTGCCGTGGGGACCGGATCCGGCTCGAGTCCTTCGACGGGACCCCGCGCGGCGGCGGCTCCTCCTGGCAGTCGCTGAAACGCGGCACCGGCACGATCGAGGCCGACTGGCTCAACGGCGAGATCGGCCGCCTGGGCAGGGAGCACGGAATCCCCACGCCCGTCAACGACGTGCTCGGCGAACTGGCCGGGCAGGCCGCGCGCCAGGGCCGCCCGCCGGGGGCGACACCGGTCGCCGTACTGACCGCCGCCGTCGACGCGCGGGCCGCCCGCTGACACCTGTCGCGTTTGTTCAAGAGACCGCGCGGCCCGCTCCGTAGAGTCGACGGCATGGAACTTCGACGCGAGAACGTACAGCCCCATCTGAGCGAGTGTGCCGCCGAGTCCGCCCGCGTCGCGGCCGGTGTCGGGCAGAGCCGGCTCGGGGAGCCGTCCGGCTGCGGCGACTGGGACGTGCGCACCCTGGTCAACCACTGGGTGCTCTACGGCTCCCACGGCCTGGAGCACCGCGCCCTGCGCAAGGCGCTCCCCGACGAGCTGACCGCACGCGACTTCACCACCGACCCCGAGTGGGCGGCGGCCTTCGCCGCCCAGCTCGACCGGGCCGTCGCCGCCTGGGCCGAGCCCGCCGCGTGGGAGGGCGAGATCGACCTCGGCTTCGCCCAGCAGGCCGCCCCCGAGGTCGCCGCCCTGCTCCTGCTCGAACTGGCCCTGCACGGCTGGGACGTGGCCCACGCCACGGGCCAGGACTTCAAGGTCTCCGACGCCGCGGGCGCCGTCATCCTCGACGTCGTCTCCGCGAACGCCGAGATGTACCGCCAGTACGAGGGCTTCGGCGCCGCGATCGAACTGCCCGACGGCGCATCGGACTTCACCCGCGCCCTCGCCCTCAGCGGACGCGACCCGCGCTGACCGCCGGGCCGCGCCCGGTCACTCGCCGCGCCAGGCGTCCCGTCGCGCCCGGCGCACCGCGGGAGCCATGCCCAGGCCCGCGCCGACGAACAGCACCGCGAGCACGGCCCAGCCCAGCGGGCCGTGCTCGATCGCGGTCACCGTCACCAGGGCGGGCGCCGCCATCGTCGCCGCGGCCTGCCCCGAGTTGAACACACCCTGGTAGACGCCCTGGGCCCGGGCGTCGGCGAGCCCGTAGCCGACCGTCCAGCCGCCCGCCGCCGACAGCACCTCGGCGAGCACCTGCACCACCGCGCCCACCACGAGCACCCCGAGCGCCGCCATCGGCGACAGGCCCGCCGCGCACGCGAACGCCGCGCACGACAGCGCCAGCAGCAGCCCCGAGCGCCGCATCGCCCGCACCGCGCCCGGCAGGTCCTCCACACCCCGCGTGACCCGCACCTGAAGCAGCGCCACCAGGACGCAGTTGAGGATCATCAGCAGGGCCGCGGTCCAGCGCGGCGCGTCCGTGTGCTGCACGATCCACAGCGGCAGACCCACCTCCAACAGGCTGTACTGCAAGGCCAGTACGGCATTGGAGCAGGTCACCGCGAGGTACGGCAGATCGCGCACCGCCCGCCAGCGGCTGCCCTCCGGCGCGTCCCGCTCCGCCCGCCGTCCCGCGCCGCCCGGCAGCCGCAGCACCATCAGCGCGGACACCGTGAACGCGACGGCGTCCACCAGGATCAGCACCGTGTACCCGGCGCGGCTGTCCGCCTGGAGCGCCAGCGCGCCGAACGCGCCGCCGATCCCCATGCCCACATTGGTGACCATCCGCAGATGCGCCCGCCCCTCGACCCGCGTCGAGGGCGGCAGCACGTCCGCGTACAGGGCGTTGCGCACGCCCATGCTCGCCTGGCACAGCGCCGCGTAGCCGATCGCCGTCGCCAGGAACGCGGCGTACGAGCCGACCACCGTGTACGCGACCAGCATCACCCCGCACCCCACCCACAGCGCGGTCAGCACGGGGCGGCGCCCCCACCGGTCCGAGGCCCGACCGGCGGGCACCCCGGCCGCGATGCCGAACAGGCCCGCGATCGTGAGGCCGACCCCCACCGACGTGGCGCCCAGGCCCACGACACGGGTGAAGTACAGGACACTGACCGGGAAGAACAGGCCCCGCCCGAAGGCGTTGAGCAGGGTCAGCAACGACAGGCGCAGCAGCTGCGGATCGGTCGGCAGAAGACCGGCGAAGCGGGTGGCGGGCACCCGTTCGGCGGCGGACACGGGTGAGGGGACCGGTGGTGACGAGGTCATGACTCCAGGGAACCGGCCCGCCCCGCCCCGGCGACATTCTTTTAGCCCCTGACTAAAGCCGGCCTCCGTCGGGAGCCGGTTTCCGAGGGGAGCTAGCCTCTGGACAGAGCCTCGCCGGGGGAGCGGGGCGCCGGGGCCGTGGGGGCGCGCAGTGATCGAGTTCCGCTTCGTCGTCGGGGACCTCGCCCGCACCTCCTTCGCCTATTCCCCGCTCCAGGAAGCCGTCTACTCGCTGCGCTGCTGGCGCGACTCCGCCCGCTACCCGCACCAGCGCCCCTGGCTGCGCCGGCTGGGCCCCGCCTTCCGGCGCCTCGACGAGGCCGACCTGCTCGCCGCGCTGATCGCCCCGAGACTGTGGATCCCGGACTTCCTCACCCCGCGCCCCGACCGCCCGCGCCCCGTCTTCGCCCGCCAGCTCGCCGAGCTGCGCACCACCCCGCCCGGCCTGCTGCGCCCCCAGTTCACCGCCGCGTACGGCGCCGACGCCGTGGACCTCCCGCCGGTCCTGCGGGACGGACTCGCCGACCCGGAGCGACTCCTGGACCGCATCTGCCGTGCCCTGGACGACTATTGGCACACCTGTCTCGCCTCCGACTGGTGGCCGCGCGTGCACTCCGTGCTCGAAGCCGACCTCGCCCACCGCGGGAAGGTCCTCGCCGAGGAGGGCGCGGGCGGCCTGTTCTCCAGTCTCGACCCGCGCCTCACCTGGGACGGCGAGGTGCTCACCATCAGGAAGAAGGGCGACGGCCACCCGTGGCCCACCGCCGACATCGAGATCGGCGGCCGGGGCCTCGTCGTGATCCCCACGCTGTTCGCGCTCGGCGCGCACACGAACATCGACCCCACGCTGCCGCCCCTGCTCAGCTACCCGGCCCGCGGCCGCGCCACGATCTCCGAGACCCCGCCCCCGGTCACCGACGCGGCGCTCAGCCGCCTCCTGGGCGTGCCCCGCGCCCGCATCCTGCTCCTGCTCGCCGACCCGGCGTCCACGACCGAACTCGCCCACCGCCTGTCGGTCACCCCCGGCGCGGTCAGCCAGCACCTGTCCGTCCTCTACGACGCCGGACTCCTGCGGCGCACCCGCAGCGGCCGCAGCGTCCGGTACGCGCGCAGCGAGCTGGGGGAGCGCCTGTGCGGCTGAACCCGCTCAGCCGGCCCGAAGTCCCCGGGCGGTGGCGAGGAGTTCGGCCGGAAGGCCCGGCCCCGCGCACGCGAGGTCGATCAGCAGGTCCCGGTACGCGGGGTTCGGCAGCAGCGGCGCGACCTCGATGAGCGTGCTCAGGTCGGCGGGCGCGCCCGTGTGCCGGGCGCGGTAGGCGGCGGCCGCCGCGCGCAGGGCGGGCTCGGCGGGCTCGTGCCGCAGCCCCTCGCCGGCCAGCCGGGCGGCCTCGGCGAAGTCCCCCTGCTCGGCGCGCACATCGGCCAGGTCGAGATGGAGCGACCAGTTGGCGGGGTCGAGGACGAGGGCCCGCTCGAACGCGGCGACCATCCGCTCGGTGTCCCCCGCCTTCCGCCAGGTGCCCGCCCGCACGACCTCGGTGAACATCACCCGCTCGACGGCGTCCGCCCGGTCGCACAGCTCCAGGGACGCCTCGACGAGACCGCAGGCCCGCAGCATGATCGCCATCCGGGCGAGCGCCTGCGCCGCGGGCCGGCCGGCGACGACGGCGTCGAAGGCGGCGCGCCAGGGCCGCACCCGCTCCCGCATGCCGTCGCTGTCCAGGTCGTGGCCGTGGTCCATGGTCCGCATCGCGGCCTCGGCCAGCGCGTCCGCGCTCACCGAGCCGAGGAAACGGTCGTCGCCGAACCAGGGAGCGTCGGCCCACGCGACGTCGGGCCGAGCCCCCGTGACCGAGCCCATCGCCAGCGCGGCGGTGTCCATGTCGCCCCGCAGGAAACTGACGTACGACAGCGCGAGGACCGCGGGCAGGGAGGTCCCCCCGTCGACGACTCCGGCGAGGTCGGCGGGCCGGTCCCGCCACAGGTCGGCGAGGACGGCGTAGGACTCGGGGTCCGAGGGCGCGGCGGCGATCGCGGCCGCCAGATGGCGTACGGCTTCGGCGGGGTCGCCCCCGCAGTGGGCCATCACCCGGGCGAGGCCCACGGAGGCTGAGGCTGACGTGTTCGGCACGCGCCGAGGATAGACCGCGGTCCCGCGGGCACCCTCAGGCCCCCAGCGCCGCCAACGCGCCGGCCGACGCCTCCTCGTAGCGCTCGATCAGCACCCGCGCCACCTCCGGCGCCGGTCCGAGGACGCCGGACAGGACGTCCGCCTCGGCCGCTCCCGCCGCGATGCGGTCCGGGAGGCGGCCCGGGGCCAGGACGTAGGGGGCGACGGCGACGCGGGCGCAGCCCAGGGCGCGCAGGGCGCGGACGGCGTCCTCGGTGCGGGGAAGGGATGCGGAGGCGAACGCAGGCCGCACGGCGCACCAACCGGTGTGCCGCCACTCCCGCGCGATGTCTGCGATCACTGCGATCGCCTCCGGGTCGGTGGAGCCCGCCGAGGCCAGGACGACCCCGGTCGTGGGCTTGTCGGCCGGCGTGAGACCGGCCTCGTACAGACGGCGGTCCAGGGCCGTCAGGAGGAGCGGGGACGGGCCGAGGACGTCCGCGCGGTGGACGCGCAGGGACGACGGGGCCTGACGGAGGACCGCCGGGATGTCGGCCTTCGCGTGGAACGCCCGGGTGAGGAGCAGCGGGAGGGCGACCACGTCGCGGACGCCCTCCGCCGCGAGGGACTCCAGGACACCGAGCGGGCCCGGCACGTTGAAGTCCAGGAACGAGGTCTCCACGCGCAGCCCCGGCCGCTGCGCCCGCGCCTCGCGGACCAGGGCGTGCACCGTCGCGGCGTGCCGCGGGTCGCGGCTGCCGTGGGCGATGACCAGGAGGACGGGGCGGGACACGGCGTGCTCAGCTCCGGACGAGAAGGCCGCGGCCGCGCAGGACGCGCCGCTCCAGCGGGCTGAAGATCAGCAGGTCGATGACGATGCCGACGATCAGGATGAGGAGGATGGCGAGGAAGACCATCGGCATGGAGCTGGCCGTGCGCCCGTTCTCCAGGAGCTGGCCGAGGCCCACGCCCAGGTCCGGCGAGTTCGCGATGATCTCGGCGGCCATCAGCGAACGCCACGAGAACGCCCAGCCCTGCTTCAGACCGGCCAGGTAGCCGGGCAGCGCCGCGGGGAGCACCACGTGCCACAGCCCGCGCACGCCGGTCGCGCCGAGCGTGCGGCCCGCCCGCAGGAACAGCGGCGGCACCTGGTCGACGCCGGAGACCAGACCGTTCGCGATCGACGGGACCGCGCCGAGCAGGATCACCGCGTACATCATCGAGTTGTCCAGGCCCAGCCAGAGCACGGCCGGCGGCACCCACGCCACCGACGGCAGCGACTGGAGGCCCGACAGGACCGGGCCGATCGCGGCGCGCACGAACTTCACGCGCGCCACGAGCAGCCCCAGCGGGGTGCCGATGAGCAGCGCGAAGAAGAAGCCGAGCAGGCCGCGCGAGACGCTCGTCCAGATGTAGCCGAGCAGTTCGCCCTTCAGCCACGCGGTCTGGACCTCGTCCCAGACCGCCGACGGCGGCGGCAGCTTCGTCGGGTCGTCGACCACGCCGAACGAGACCAGGCCCTGCCACAGCAGGATCACCAGCACGACCGCCGTGAGCGGCGGGAAGATCTTCTCGCGGAACGTCTTCGAGAACGGGGTGCGCCCGGACTGGACCGTCTCCAGTGCGTCCAGGCCCGCCTCCAGACCCGCGAGGTCGTCCTTCGCGGCGACCGCGTCGGCGGGCTCCACCGTGGCGGTGGCCGTCGGTTCAGTCCTTGCCATGGCGGCGGATCTCCCCACGCAGTTGTTCGGTGATCTCGACGGAGAGCTCGGCGACCTCGGGGTCCTCGATGCGCCGCGGCTGCGGGATGTCGACCGTCCACTCGCGGGCGATCCGGCCCGGCCGCGAGGACAGCAGCACCACGCGCTGCGCGAGCCGCACCGCCTCGCGCACGTTGTGCGTGACAAACAGGACCGAGAGGTGGGTCTCCTCCCAGATCCGGGTCAGCTCGCCGTGCAGCACGTCCCGGGTGATCGCGTCGAGCGCCGCGAACGGCTCGTCCATCAGGAGCAGCCGCGCGTCCTGCGCGAGCGCCCGCGCCAGCGCCACCCGCTGGCGCATGCCGCCGGACAGCTCGTGGACCCGCTTGCCGTACGCGCCCTGCAGCCGGACCAGCTCGAGCAGCTCCTCGGCGCGGTCGCGCCGTTCGTTCTTCGGCACGCCCCGCAGCTTCAGGGCGAGCTCGATGTTCTTGCCCGCGGTCAGCCACGGGAACAGGGCGTGCTCCTGGAACATCAGGGCGGGCCGCCCGTCCGTCGCGATGGAGCCGGCCGACGGGGCGTCGAGCCCCGCGACCAGGTTGAGCAGCGTCGACTTGCCGCAGCCCGAGGCACCCAGGAGGGTGACGAACTCGCCCGGAGCGACATCGAGGCTGATGTCGTCCAGGACGAGCTGCGGGCCGGCGGGTGTGGCGAAGGACTTCGAGACGTGCTCGATCCGGGTCGCCTTGCCGTCCGCCACCGCGGCGGAGTCGGCAGCCTTGGCGAGGATGGTCGCCATGGTCGTCACCTCCTGGGAACTGGGTTGGCTGGTGGGCTACTTGACGCCGAGACCGGCGTCGTCGACCTTGGTGCCGCCCTCGGCCGCGAGGACCTTGTTGAGCGGCTTCAGGTCGTAGATCCCGGACAGGTCGGGCTTCTCCAGCAGGCCGGCCTTCACCGCGTGCGCCGCCTCGGAGTCGAGCGTCGCGGCCAGCGGGTCGTCCGTGAACGCGATGGACTTCCACGCCGGGTCGAGGATCTCGGCGGGCAGCGCCTTGCCGGAGTCCTGCTCCAGCTGCTTGTTGGCCGCCGCCTTCGCCTCGTCCGGGTTCGCGGTGATCCACTTGTTCGTCTTCACGGAGCCGCGCAGCACCGCCTCGACGACGTCCGGGTGCTCCTTCAGGAACTTCTGCGACACGATGATGTTCGTGATCACGAACTTCTTGCCGGGCCACAGGTCGGCCTCGTCGAGGAGCACCTTGCCGCCCTCGGCGACCAGCTTCGAGGCGGTCGGCTCGGGGACCCACGCGCCGTCGACGGAGCCGGACTTGAAGGCGTCCGGGGTGATCTTGTTGTCCGTGCGGATCACGGACACGTCACCCTTGCCGGAGTTGGCGTCGACCTTCCAGCCCTGCTCGGCGGCCCAGTTCAGGAACGCGACGTCCTGGGTGTTGCCGAGCTGAGGCGTGGCGATCCGCTTGCCCTTGACGTCCTTCAGCGACTTGATCTTCTTCGGGTTCACGACCAGCTTCACGCCGCCGGACGCCGAACCGCCGATGATGCGCAGCGACTTGCCCTGCGATTTGGTGAAGCCGTTGATGGCGGGGGAGGGGCCGATCCAGCCGATGTCGATGGAGCCGGCGTTCAGCGCCTCGATCTCGGCCGGGCCCGCGTTGAAGGTCGCGTACTTCGCCTGCGTCCCCTTCAGCTCCTTCTGGAAGAGGCCCTGCTGGCGGCCGACGAGCGCGGTGCCGTGGGTCAGGTTCCCGAAGTAGCCGATCTTGACGGTGTCGGCGGACAGGGCCTTGCCCTTCGCGGCGACGTTCTCCTTGGCGCTGTCGGCCTCGGACCCGTAGCCGCAGGCCGTCGCGGTCAGCGCGAGCAGGGGCAGGACGGTCAGGGCGAGCAGCGAACGTCGCTTCGGGGAAGGGAAGTTGGCAGGCACGGGAGGGTTTCCTCTCGTTGGCCCGGCGGTCACACCGTCAGGGTGCGGCCGGGAGGTCGGCAGGTCTTCGATGTCGTCGAAGGGCGTGGGTGCGGGGGGTGAGGGCGCGCATGCGGTGCGCGTACGTCAGCACGCACATCGCGCGACCCCGCCCTGTCCGCTGCCGAGGGCGCCGCTGCCGACGCGGCCGCCCTCCTTGGCGAACGTCCCGTAGTAGTCGATGAGGGCCATGGCGGTCAGAAGTCCCAGCCCTCGTCGTCCGCGACCGGGAGCTCCTTCTCCGCGGCGAACGCCTCGCCGGCCATACCGGCCGCGAGCGTGGTGCCGTCGGAGGGGTCGATCAGCAGGAACGAGCCGGTGCGGCGCGAGGCCGCGTACGAGTCGAGGGCGATCGGCTCGGCGATGCGGACCTTGACCCGGCCGATGTCGTTGGCGACGAGCTGCCCGGGCTCCGGGTGCTGGGAGAGGTCGTCGAGGGTGAGCCGCGACGGGATCTCCTTGACGATCGCCTTGACCGTGCGGGTGGTGTGCTTGAGCAGCACGCGCTGGCCCACGGTCAGCGGGGTGTCGGCCACGTGGCACACGGTCGCCTCGACGTCCTGCGAGGTGGCCGGGGCGTCGTGGCTCGGCACGATCAGGTCGCCGCGCGAGATGTCGATGTCGTCCTCCAGGAGGAGGGTGACGGACTGCGGGGTCCACGCCACGTCGACGGCCTTGCCCAGCAGGTCGATCCCCGCGATCTTCGACGTGCGGCCCGAGGGCAGCACGGTCACGGACTCGCCGACGCGGAAGGTGCCCGCGGCGATCTGGCCCGCGTAGCCGCGGTAGTCGGGGTGCTCGGCGGTCTGCGGCCGGATCACGTACTGCACGGGCAGCCGGGCGTGGCAGCTCGTCAGGTCGTGGCTGACCGGCACCGTCTCCAGGTGCTCCAGGACGGTGGGGCCGCCGTACCAGTCCATGTTGGCGGACGGCTCCACGACGTTGTCACCGGCGAGCGCCGAGATCGGGATCGCGGTGATCTCCGGGACGCCCAGGTCGGAGGCGTACGCGGTGAACTCCTCGGCGATCTTCGCGAAGACGGACTCCTCGTAGTCGACGAGGTCCATCTTGTTGACCGCGAGCACCACGTGCGGGACGCGCAGGAGCGCGGCCACGGCGGCGTGCCGGCGGGTCTGCTCGATGACGCCGTTGCGGGCGTCGACGAGGACGACGGCGAGGTCGGCGGTGGAGGCGCCGGTCACCATGTTCCGCGTGTACTGCACGTGGCCCGGGGTGTCCGCCAGGATGAAGCGGCGGCGCGGGGTCGCGAAGTAGCGGTAGGCGACGTCGATGGTGATGCCCTGCTCGCGCTCGGCCCGCAGGCCGTCGGTGAGCAGCGCGAGGTCCGGCTCGGCGGCGCCGCGCGAACGCGACGCGTGCTCGACGGCCTCCAGCTGGTCGGCGAGGACCGACTTGGAGTCGTGCAGCAGCCTGCCGACCAGCGTGGACTTGCCGTCGTCGACGGAGCCCGCGGTCGCGAAACGCAGCAGGGTGGTGGCCGAAAGACCGGCCAGCTCCTCGGCAGTGGTGGTGCTCATGTCTAGAAGTACCCTTCGCGCTTGCGGTCTTCCATCGCGGCCTCGGACAGCTTGTCGTCGGCGCGGGTCGCGCCCCGCTCGGTGAGCCGGGAGGCGGCGATCTCGGCGATGACCTTCTCGATCGTCGTCGCGTCGGAGTCGACGGCGCCGGTGCAGGACATGTCGCCGACGGTGCGGTAGCGGACCAGCCGCGTCTCGACCGTCTCGTCGTCCTTCGGGCCGCCCCACTCGCCGGCGGTCAGCCACATGCCGGAACGCTTGAACACCGGGCGCTCGTGCGCGTAGTAGATCTGCGGGAGCTCGATGTTCTCGCGGGCGATGTACTGCCACACGTCCAGCTCGGTCCAGTTGGACAGCGGGAAGACGCGGACGTGCTCGCCGGGCGCGTGGCGGCCGTTGTACAGCTGCCACAGCTCGGGGCGCTGACGGCGCGGGTCCCACTGGGAGAACTCGTCGCGCAGCGAGAACACCCGCTCCTTGGCGCGGGCCTTCTCCTCGTCGCGGCGGCCGCCGCCGAAGACCGCGTCGAACTTCTCCTGCTGGATCTTCTCGGTCAGCGGGACCGTCTGCAGGGGGTTGCGGACCCCGTCCGGGCGCTCCTTGAGGACGCCGCGGTCGATGTAGTCCTGCACCGAGGCGACGTGCAGGCGCAGCCCGTGCTCGGCGACGACCCGGTCGCGGTAGTCGATGACCTCGGAGAAGTTGTGGCCCGTGTCCACGTGCAGCAGCGAGAAGGGGATCGCCGCGGGGGCGAACGCCTTCAGCGCCAGGTGCAGCATGACGATCGAGTCCTTGCCGCCGGAGAAGAGGATCACCGGCCGCTCGAACTCGCCCGCGACCTCGCGGAAGATGTGCACCGCCTCGGACTCGAGCGCGTCGAGGTGGGTGAGCGCGTAGGGGCTGTCCGTCTCCTCGGAGACGTTCGAAGCTACGGTCGTCATGCGGCGAGACCCCTCTCGGTGAGCAGCGCGCGGAGCGCTGCCGCGGACTCCTGCACGGTCTGGTTCTGCGACTCGATGCGCAGGTCGGGCGACTCGGGCACCTCGTAGGGGTCGTCGACCCCGGTGAGGCCCTTCAGTTCACCGGCGGCCTGCTTGGCGTACAGGCCCTTCACATCGCGCACGGAGCACACGTCGAGCGGTGTGGCCACGTGCACCTCCAGGTAGGCGGTGCCGGCGCCCTGGTGGCGCTTGCGGACGGCCTCGCGGCTGTCCGCGTACGGGGCGATGACCGGGACGAGCGTCAGCACGCCGTTGCGGGCGAGGAGTTCGGCCAGGAAGCCGATGCGCTGCACGTTGGTGTGCCGGTCCTCGCGGCTGAAGCCGAGGCCCGCCGAGAGGAACTCACGGATCTCGTCGCCGTCGAGCACCTCGACGGTGCGGCCCTCGGCGCGCAGCGTCGCGGCCAGTTCGTTGGCGATCGTGGTCTTGCCGGCACTCGGCAGACCCGTGAGCCAGATGGTGGCTCCGGTCACTTGCTTCTCCAAAGTCTCTGGTGCCGTCGTCATCAGCCGTGCAGTCCGCACTCGGTCTTGGCCCGGCCCGCCCAGCGGCCGGCGCGGGCGTCCTCGCCCTCCAGGAGGCGGCGGGTGCACGGGGCGCAGCCCACGGATCCGTAGCCGTCCGTCAGGAGCGGGTTGGTGAGCACGCCGTGCTCGGCGACGTACGCGTCGACGTCGTCCTGGGTCCAGCGGGCGATGGGGGAGACCTTCACCTTGCGGCGCTTCTCGTCCCAGCCGACGACCGGGGTGTTCGCCCGGGTCGGGGACTCGTCGCGGCGCAGTCCCGTGGCCCACGCCGTGTAGCCGGCGAGGCCCTCCTGGAGGGGCCGCACCTTGCGCATCGCGCAGCACAGGTCGGGGTCGCGGTCGTGCAGCTTCGGGCCGAACTCGGCGTCCTGCTCGGCGACCGTCTGCCGCGGGGTGAGCGTGATGACGTTGACGTCCATCACGGCCTCCACGGCGTCGCGGGTGCCGATGGTCTCCTCGAAGTGGTAGCCGGTGTCGAGGAAGACGACGTCGACGCCGGGCATCGCCCGCGAGGCCAGGTGCGCGACGACCGCGTCCTCCATGGACGAGGTCACGCAGAACGTGTTCCCGAAGGTCTCCGTCGCCCACTGGAGGATCTCCAGGGCCGAGGCGTCCTCCAGGTCGCGCCCGGCCTGTTCGGCGAGCGCCTTCAACTCGTCCGTGTCCGAGGTGATGTGAGCTGTCGTCATATCTTTTCGCCTCCACCGTCGGTGCGCCGAAGTCCCTGGGCGAGCAGCCCGAGGAACTTCAGCTGGAAGGCCCGGTTGCACGCCCCGCACTGCCAGGCGCCGTGACCCGCCTCGTTCGGACGCAGGTCCTCGTCGCCGCAGTACGGGCAGAAGAAGGGCGCGGCACGCTCGCTCATGACAGGGCCTCCGCACTCGCGCGGGCCGCCCAGGTCGCGAAGCGTTCGCCGTCCTCGCGCTCCGCCTGGAAGTTCTTGAGCACCCGCTCGATGTAGTCGGGCAGCTCGGCCGAGGTGACCTTCAGGCCGCGCACCTTGCGGCCGAAGCCGGCCTCCAGGCCGAGCGCGCCGCCGAGGTGCACCTGGTAGCCCTCGACCTGCTCGCCGTTGTCGTCCAGGACCAGCTGGCCCTTGAGACCGATGTCCGCGACCTGGATGCGGGCGCAGGCGTTCGGGCAGCCGTTGAGGTTGATGGTGAGCGGCTCGTCGAACTCGGGCAGGCGGCGCTCCAGTTCGTCGATGAGCTGCGCGCCGCGGCCCTTCGTCTCGACGATCGCCAGCTTGCAGAACTCGATGCCGGTGCAGGCCATCGTGCCGCGCCGGAACGGCGACGGCTTGACCTGGAAGTCCAGCGCCTCGAGGCCCGCGACGAGCGAGTCGACCTGGTCCTCGGCGACGTCGAGGACGATCATCTTCTGCTCGACGGTGGTGCGCAGGCGGTCCGAGCCGTGCGCGCCGGCCAGCTCGGCGATCTTGGTGAGCGTGGCGCCGTCCACCCGGCCGACGCGCGGGGCGAACCCGACGTAGAAGCGGCCGTCCTTCTGCCGGTGGACACCGATGTGGTCGCGCCACTTCTGCGAGGGCTCGGCGGGCGCCGGGCCGTCGATCAGCTTGCGCTCCAGGTACTCGTCCTCCAGGACCTGGCGGAACTTCTCCGGGCCCCAGTCGGCCATCAGGAACTTCAGACGGGCGCGGTTGCGCAGGCGCCGGTAGCCGTAGTCGCGGAAGATGCCGACCACGCCGGCCCAGACGTCGGCGACCTCGTCCAGCGGCACCCAGGTGCCCAGACGCTCCGCGAGCCGGGGGTTGGTGGACAGACCGCCGCCGACCCACAGGTCGAAGCCGGGCCCGTGCTCGGGGTGCTCCACGCCGACGAAGGCCACGTCGTTGATCTCGTGGACCACGTCCTGGACGGGGGAACCGGAGATCGCGGTCTTGAACTTGCGCGGCAGGTTGGAGAATTCCTTGTTGCCGATGTAGCGGTCGTGGATCTCGTCCACGGCGGGCGTGCCGTCGATGATCTCGTCGTCGGCGATGCCGGCCACCGGGGAGCCGATGATCACGCGGGGGCAGTCGCCGCACGCCTCGGTCGTGGACAGGCCCACGGCCTCCAGCTTCTCCCAGATCGCGGGCACGTCCTCGATCCGGATCCAGTGCAGCTGGATGTTCTGCCGGTCGGTGATGTCGGCGGTGCCGCGCGCGTACTGCTCGGAGATCTCGCCGATGACGCGCAGCTGCGCCACGGTGAGCCGGCCGCCGTCCACGCGCACGCGCAGCATGAAGTAGCGGTCGTCCAGCTCCTCCGGCTCCAGGACGGCCGTCTTGCCGCCGTCGATGCCGGGCTTGCGCTGGGTGTACAGGCCCCACCAGCGCATGCGTCCGCGCAGGTCGTTGGGGTCGATCGAGTCGAAACCGCGCTTGGAGTAGATCGTCTCAATGCGTGTCCGCACATTGAGACCGTCGTCGTCCTTCTTGAACTGCTCGTTGCCGTTGAGCGGCGTGTGGTGGCCCACGGCCCACTGGCCCTCGCCGCGGTGACGGCTCACCTTGCGGCGGGGCGCGGCGGTAGCGGGCTTTTCGGGGGTGGCAGCCATGGGTGTACGTCCTTCAAGAAAGGCTGAGGGCGGCTCTGAGCAGCACACTTCGCGCTGCGGCGCGGCGGTGCGCAGGGGGTGACGGGTGAAGCGGGAGACGCGGCGGTGCTGTGCGGTCAGCGCGCCGGACAGATGGCGCTGGACATGCGGCCGAAGTCGACGTGGCGTCGACTCACCAAGGCGGTTCCAGCTGTAGACATGACGGAAGCGTGTCATGGGACTTTGGACCTGGTCCACCATCGTCCAAAATATGGACGAGAATGTCTCGCATTGTGGAAGATGGTGGCGCCGGTCACATCACGGGCAGGCGAAAGCTCACCTTATGCCCGGATCGCGCTCGGGTGGGGGCGGCTCAGACCGCCGGGAAGGCGCCGGGCCACGGGCCGGGCGTCACGACCTGCGGCTCCTCGGCCGTCTCGGTCCGGAAGAGGCGGAAGCCGCGCTTCTCGTAGTTCGCCATCGCGTGCTCGCCGTCGAGGCTGCACGTGTGCAGCCACACCCGCTTGGTCGGCGTCCGCTCGGGCCATCGCTCGGCCAGGTCCCAGGCCCGCGCGATCCCGTACGAGAGCAGGTGCCCGCCGATCCGGCGGCCGCGGAAGGCCGGGATCAGGCCGAAGTAGACGATCTCCACGGCGCCGTCGTCCTGCGCGTCCAGCTCCACGTACCCGGCCGGCGTGCCCCGGTCGTACGCGACCCAGGTCTCCGCGCCGGGACGCGCGAGCTGCTCCTCCCACTGTGCGTACGTCCAGCCGAGGCGGTCGATCCACTTGATGTCGCCGCCCACGGAGGCGTACAGGAAGCGGCTGAACTCGGGGGAGGGGACCTCCGCGCGCACGATCCGCAGGGTGTCCCCCGCGGGCGGGGCGGAGGGGCGCAGATCGGCGGGGGAGGTCTGTTCGAGCGACCAGGTGGTGACGGTGGTGGTGCTGCTGTTCATGTCACTCATCGGATCATGTCGGACAGACTCTGGCCAAGGGTGTTCAGGATGCGGGAGGATCCGCGACGCGCAGCAAGTCACCTCCCACGTCCCACCCCATCCGGAGGATGTTCGATGTCCCACCGCACACCCCGCGGTCTGCTCGCCGCGGCCACCCTCACCGTGGCCTTCTCCACGCTCGCCGCTCCCGCCCTCGCCGCGCCCGCGGCGCCCCAGGGCCGCATCTTCATGGTCAATCCCGTCCAGTCCTCCGGTGACCAGGCCCTGACGGACGGCAAGGACGCCGCGTCCGCGATCCCGGAGGCCGCCTACGCCTCCGCGGCCCTGCGCAACCTGGACTCCAGCGGCGGCCTCACCGGCAAATGGGCCTACGTCAGATCGGACACGGGCGCCTCCGCGAAGGTCGCCGACGCGGGCACCTACACCCGGCACGACGACCAGTTCGAGCAGGTCATGGCCTACTTCTGGGTCAACGAGGCGCAGGAGTACCTGCAGTCGCTCGGCTTCGGCAGCGAACTGCGCGGCGCCAACGACCGCGCCCAGCCCGTCCGCATCAACCAGTGGGGCGCGGACAACTCCTTCTTCACCGACAAGAAGGCCGAGATCCGCTTCGGCAAGGGCGGCGTCGACGACGCCGAGGACGCCGAGGTGATCGTCCACGAGTACGGCCACGCCGTGCACAACGCCCAGGTCCCCGGCTTCGGCACCTCCGAGGAGGCGGGCTCGATCGGCGAGGCGTTCGGCGACTACCTCGCCGTCGCCGTCGGCGACCACGCCGACGCGAAGTACGGCTGGCCGCGCAAGGCGGACCTCGCCTGCGTCGCCGACTGGGACTCCACCTCGTACACCTCCTCCGCCCCGCACTGCCTGCGCCGCGTCGACACCGACAAGACGTACGCGGACAAGGTCGGCGAGGTGCACGCGGACGGCGAGATCTGGTCGCGGGCCCTGTTCGACATCCGCGGCGCCCTGGGCGCCCGCACGGCCGACCGGATCATCGTGAACGCCCAGTTCGACTTCGCCCCCGACACGAGCTTCTCGGCGGCCGCTCAGGCGACGATCGCGACGGCGGAGAAGATGTACGGCGCGAAGGCGGCGTCGACGGTCCGCGCGGCGTTCGCCGCCCGCGGCATCCCGGGCGTCTGATCCCCGGCAGCCACCCCTGAGGTCCGCCCTTTGGACATCTGTCCAAGGGGCGGACCTGTCTGTCCCGGCCGGCCCGGCGGCTCGCTCGCCCGGATGTCCACGCACCGGGTGCGTTTGTCCATGTTCACCGGTGGGCGCAGCCGACACCCTGTGGCGCATGAGACGGATCACGACCGCAGCGCTCGCCGCGGCGGGCTGCGTGGCGGCGGCGCTGGGGACCGCGCCCGCCGCCGGCGCCGCCCCGCACGACGCCCCCCGCGTCCACCATGTCGACTGCCAGGCCCCCGGCGGGCTGCCCGAGACCGGTACCGCGAAGACGCCCTGGCGAAGTCTGGCCGCCGTCAACGGGCAGCGGCTGCGGCCCGGCGACTCGGTGGTGCTCAAGCGCGGCACCCGGTGCGCCGGCACCCTCGCGCCGGCCGGCGCCGGGCGCGCCGGCGCCCCCGTACGGATCGGCGCCTACGGCGACCCGGCCGCCGCCAAGCCCGTCGTCGACGGCAACGGAGCCGTCGACGCCGTGCTGCTGCGCAACACCGAGTGGATCGAACTGTCCGACCTCGACATCACCAACGCGGCGAACCCCGGCACCAAGCGCCGCGGCGTCCGCGTCCTGCTCGACGACTACGGCACCGGCACCCACTACCGGATCACGAACCTCACGATCCACGACGTGCTCGGCGACGACACCAAGGACGCCAACGGCTCCGAGGGCATCCTGTTCGCCGCCACCGGCACCCGCGTGCCCAGCCGCTTCGACGACGTCCGCGTCGAGAACAACCGCCTCGACCACATCGACCGCGGCGGCATCCGCGTCTCCTCCACCTGGAGCCAGCGCCCCGGCATCAGCGACTACAAGCCCGGCGGACCGGCCTGGACCCCCTCCACCCGGGTCGTGGTGCGCGGCAACACGCTCTCTGACCTCGGTGGCGACGGCATCGTCATGACCGTCACCGACGGCGCCCTCGTCGAGCACAACACCCTGCGCGGCTTCCAGCGCCGCTCGGCCGGCTACAACGCGGGCATGTGGCCGTACAACGCGGACGGCACCGTCTTCCAGTACAACGACACCTCGGGCGGCGAGACCACCCGCGACGGCATGGCGTACGACGTGGACGAAGGCACGAACGGCACCGTCTTCCAGTACAACTACAGCCACGACAACGCGGGCGGCTTCTTCCTCGTCTGCACCGCCGACGGCGCCCTCTCCGACGCCGTCATCCGCTTCAACGTCAGCCAGAACGACCACTTCCGCGGCATCGAGACCTGCCGCGGCACGTTCTCCGACGTCCGCTTCCTGCACAACACGATCTACATGGGCGACGGCGTCAGCCAGACCGTCGTCAACGAGAACACCACCAACCGGCACGAGATCGCCTTCGTCGACAACGTCGTGCAGAAGGCGGGCGCCGGCACCGCGAACTTCAATCTGCGTTCCGGCGGCGTCACCCTGTCGCACAACGCGCTGTACGGCGTCGGCTCCGTCCCCGACAACCCGGGCGGCACCGGCGCCGACCCGCAGCTCACCGCGCCCGGCACCGCCACCGGTCTCGCCGACGCGGCCGCCGCCTACACCCCGCGGCCCGGCTCGCCCGTCATCGGCGCCGGAGTCCCGCACCCCGACGCGGGCCCCCGCGACTTCGCCGGGAACCCCGTCGCCGCCCAGGGGCCCGTCTCCGTCGGCGCCCTGAACGCCGGCTGAGTCACCGTCCCACCGGCCGGTCCGGCCGCCGGATGGCGTCCCACGGAACGAGGTTCCAGGGGCTCTTCCGGTCGGCCGGATCGAGCAGCGCCGTCACGTGCGCGTCCGCGACGCTCTGGGGCGCCGGCAGCGATTGCGGCGAGGACGCCCGGCCGCTCAGGTCCTCGCGCCAGATCCGCCGCCCGAGCAGATAGTCCTCCGCGTACTCCTGCCACGAGTCGTACGTGCGGGCGAGCTGCGGCACCACGTTCCTCAGCAGGTTCCACGCGTCGGCCTCGTCCAGCAGCCCGCAGCCGAAGCCGCGCCGCGTGATGTCCGTGTACAGGGCGATGTCCCAGGCCAGCGGCTCCACGCCGTACCGCGCACGGGCCGACGCCCGGTACCCGGAGCGGGCGAGCCCACCGAGCCGCCCGAGCAGTTCCTCGCGGGTCGCGATCTCCCACTGCCCGGCCAGCCAGAGCCGGGCCTTGTCGTCGTCGATCCGGGTGAACGGGTACAGCGTCGTACGGGACGCGTCCCGGTCCCGGCTCACCGGAGCGCTCAGCGACACCATCCACAACTGGTGGGCGCCGAGCGGCGTGCGGTACCTGCGTTCCGTCCTGGGCCTGAGTCTGAACCGAAGCATGGGCGCGGAGGGTACTACCCGTCGAACCCGCCCCGCGCCGCGACCACCGCGGGAGCCGTCGAGTGCGGCAGCAGATCCCGCGGGTCGGCCGGCATCACCACCTCGACCTCCGCGTCCTCGGGGAACCGGTAGGGGCGGTGCTCCAGCAGACAGCCCAGATAGCGGCGGACCCGGGACAGTTCGGCCCGCACCGTCACCGTGCGGGCCGGATCGCCGAACAGGTCCTCGGCCAGGCCCGCCGCCGTGCGCCCCTCCCGGCGCAACGCCAGCAGATACAGCAACTCGGCGTGCCGCGGACTCAGTTCGTGCGTCCACGAGCCAGCCGCGCCCCACACCCGTACCGACCAGTGCCGCGGCCGGCTGACGTCGAGCACGATCCGGGCGGCGGTCTGCGGCTCCGCCGTCCGCCGCGGCCGGACCAGCCAGCCGCCCGCCAGCGGCGCCAGCGTGCACGGCCCGAGCGAGGGGATCCAGCACGGGCCCTCCGCGGGCGACCGGGGCAGCGCCACCCGGTCCGGCAGCGGCATCCCCGTCACCGCCGCCGTCCACCCGTGCGCGTCGACCACGAGCGCCCGGCCGCCGATCCGGGCGAGCACCGGCGCCGCGACCGCCCGCAGCCGCTCCAGACCGTTCACATGCCGCTCGCGCAGCCGCGCCTCCGCGAGCTGCGCCACCGCGTGCACCCACGACAGCGTCCCCGGATGCATCGTCTCCAGCGGGCCGCTCACGTCCACCACACCCAGCAACCGCCCGTCGCGCGGATCGGTCATCGGCGCGCCCGTGCACGTCCACGGATGGTGCGAACGCACGAAGTGCTCGGCGGAGAACACCTGCACCGGGCGCCGGGTGACCAGCGGCGTGCCCACCCCGTTCGTCCCGACCACGTCCTCCGCCCAGTGCGCGCCCACCTCGAAACCGAGCCGGTCGCCCATCCGCAGCACCGTCGGATGCCCCTCGCGCCACAGGATCCGGCCGTCCGCGTCGCTCACCACCATGATGTGCTGCGCCGCCTCCGCGACCGTGACCAGCGCCTCCCGCAGCACGGGCAGCACCGGCAGCAGCGGCGAGGTCTGCCGGCGCTCCTCCACCTCGTCGACGCCGAGCAGCCCGCGCCGCACGTCGTGGTCCGGGTCGACGCCGCCGCGCAGCATCCGCCCCCAGGACTCACGGATCACCGGGCGCGGCCTGACCCGCGGCCGGTTCCCCGACAGCGTCGCGTCCCGCACCCCCTTGAGCATCCGCGCCGCCAGCGCCGCGTCCATCGCGGACAGCCGCGTCAGGTCGATCGTCGACTCCTGGTCCATGCCTGATTCCTACGTGTACGGAGAGATGTGCGGGCCCTTGGGGGGAGGCACGCCCATCGTGCACCTCCGGGACGTACGGGGAGGCGACTTCCGAAGGAACGTTGCAACCCCCTGCAACCCTGGCGAACAACCGTACGGCGTTTGAAACTGGCACGGACGGACGGGGATGGTGCCGTGTCGGCGCAGCACCATCCCCGCACCCGTGCCCCGCGACCGGGCCGTCCCCGGTCACTCCATGGGCCGCGCCCGCTCCACGATCCCGGCGAGATCCGCGCCGTGCGGCAGCGTTCCGAACGCCGCGCCCCCGTCCCCGCCGAGCCGCGCCGCGCAGAACGCGTCCGCCACCTCGTCCGGCGCGCACCGCACGAGCAGCGAACCCTGCAGCACCAGCGCGATCCGCTCCACGAGCCGCCGCGCGCGAGCCTCCACCCCGTCCAGGTCGCCGAGTTCGGTCAGCAGGCCCCGCACCGCCGCGTCGAGCCGGTGGTCGGCGCCCCGGCTCCGGCCCAGCTCGATCAGGAACGCGTCCAGCGCGCCCGGTTCGGTCCGCAGCGCCCGCAGCACGTCCAGCGCCTGCACATTGCCCGAGCCCTCCCAGACCGAGTTGAGCGGCGACTCGCGCAGCAGCCGGGGCAGCCCCGACTCCTCCACGTACCCGTTGCCGCCGAGGCACTCGAGGGCCTCGGCCACCAGCGGAGCACACCGCTTCGTCACCCAGTACTTCGCGGCGGGCACCGCGATCCGCAGCAGCGCCCGCTCCCGCTCGTCGCCCGCCTCCGCCCGGTCGAGCGCCGCCGCGAGCCGCAGCACCAGCGTCGTCGCCGCCTCCGACTCCAGCGCCAGATCGGCCAGCACGTTGCGCATCAGCGGCTGTTCGGCCAGCGGCGCGCCGAACGCCGTGCGATGGGTGCAGTGGTGGATGGCCTGCGCCACCGCCTGCCGCATCAGGGCCGCCGAGCCGAGCGCGCAGTCCAGCCGGCTCGCCGCCACCGTCCCCATGACCGTCGCCAGGCCCCGCCCCTCGTCGCCGACCCGCAGCGCCCACGTCCCGTCGAACTCCACCTCGGCCGTCGCGTTCGAGCGGTTGCCCAGCTTGTCCTTGAGGCGTTGCAGCGCGAACGGATTGCGGGTGCCGTCGTCCAGGACCCGAGGCACCAGGAAACAGGTCAGCCCGTCCGCGGCCCGCCCGAGCACCAGGAACCCGTCCGACATCGGCGCGCTGCAGAACCACTTGTGCCCCGTCAGCCGGTACGCCCCGTCCTCGCCGGCCACCGGCTCCGCCCGCGTCGTCACCGCCCGCAGATCGCTGCCGCCCTGCTTCTCCGTCAGGGCCGTGCCGAGCAGCGCGCCCGCCTTGTCCCCCGCGGGCCGCAGCCCCGACTCGTAGACCGCCGAGGCCAGCCGCGGCTCCCACACCGCCGCCAGGTCCGGCTCGGCGCGCAGCGCGGGCACCGCCGCGTACGTCATCGACAGCGGGCACAGATGACCCGCCTCCGCCTGCGACCACACCAGGAACGCGGCGGCGCGCCGCAGATGGCCGTCCGGCCGGCCCCAGGCGGAGGTGAGCCCGGCGCCGACGCCCTTGCCGAGCAGCCGGTGCCAGGCCGGAGCGAACTCGACCTCGTCGATCCGGTGCCCGTAGCGGTCGTGGGTGCGCAGCACCGGCGGACGCTCGTTCGCCAGCCGGGCCCACTCCTGGACCTGCGCGCTGCCCGCCGCGCGGCCCAGCTCGGTCAGCTCCCGGCGCGCGGCCTCCACGTGTTCCGGGTCCAGATGCCGGTCCAGTCCCTCCACCAGGGCGAGGTCGGTGCCGAAGACGTCGTACGCCGTCAGCGGCGGGGGCTGGTTGGTCACCGTGTGCGTGCTCGCTGCCATGCCCGCGAACCTACCGCCGGGGCGGGCGCGGCCCCGGGCACCGGGGGAGCGGGGCACTGCCGCGCGCCGGATAACGTTAGGGCGTGCAGCCAGCAAGTGAATCGCCCCAGCGGCCGTCCGGCCGTCTCCACCGGGCCCGAGCTCTCTACCGGAACGTGTCGAAGCGGAGGACCGCCTGGCTGCTGCTCAAGGACACCGTCAACTCGTGCATGGAGTACCGCATCCTGGGCCTCGCGGCCGAGGCGGCGTTCTTCACCCTGCTGTCGGTGCCGCCGCTGCTGCTCTCCCTCGTCGGCCTGCTCGCCTACGTCGACACCTGGACCGGCGCCGACACCATCGCCGGCGTCCGCGACAACATCCTGGAGGCGTCCCGCACCGTCCTGACGGACGAGGGCGTCAAGGAGATCGCAGAACCGATTCTCGACGACGTCATCAAGGGCGGCCGCCCCGACGTCATCTCCATCGGCTTCCTCATCTCCCTGTGGTCGGGCTCCCGCGCCGTCTCCACCTTCGTCGACACCGTCACCGTGATGTACGGGCTCGACGGGGTGCGCGGCATCGTGAAGACCCGGCTGCTCGCCTTCCTGCTCTTCCTCGTCGGGCTCGTCGTCGGCTCCATCGCGCTGCCGCTCATGATCGCGGGACCGGACGCGGTGATCGCGCTGGTGCCCTGGTCCGAGACCGTCGTCCAGGTCCTGTACTGGCCGGTCGTCCTGGTCCTGTCCGTCGCCTTCCTGACGACGCTCTACCACGTGTCCGTGCCCGTGCGCTCGCCGTGGATCGAGGACGTGCCCGGCGCCCTGGTGGCCCTCGCGATGTGGATCCCCGGCAGCTTCCTGCTCCGCCTCTACATCACCAACACCATCGAGGGCCCCACGATCTACGGCTCCCTCGCCGCGCCCGTCGCCGTGCTCCTGTGGATCGGCGTCTCCGCGTTCGCCGTGCTCGTCGGCGCCGCGGTCAACGCTGCGATCGACCGGGTCTGGCCGTCCGTCGCCACGGCCGCCGCGCGCGAGGCGAACGAGCGTCACCGCGAGGCCGTCGCCGCCGAGTACATCGCCTGGGCCGCGCACCGCAACGATGAGCACGACCCCGACGACCCCGACATGCCCTCCGAGTTCCCCGAACGCTGGTCCAAGTTCCTGCCCCCGGAGGACGTGACGTCCCGCCTGCGCACCCACACCCGGCGCGAACACCCCCACCCCGACGACACCTCCCAGAACCACGACACCCCGCGCGACCACGACACGGACTAGGGGCTGTCGGGGCTGTCCGGCGACTCGGACCGGGTGTCCGGACCGGGTGTCCGGTCCGCTCAGGCCCGCTTCCACGTGCCGGCGGCCGCCGCCCGCGCCGCGAACTCCGCGAAGCGGCGCGGGGCCCGCCCGAGCACCCGCTCCACATCGCCGCTCAGCGCCGCGTTGCGCCCGTCCAGCAGCGTCTCGAACAGCTCCACCAGGAAGCCCACCTCCTCCTCCGGCACCCCGAACCCGCGCAGCGCGTCCCCGTAGGCCGCCGCGGGCACGCCCACGTAGGTCTTCTCCGTGCCCGTCGCCGCCGCGACCGCCGCCAGGGCCTCGCCCCACGTCAGCAGCTCGGGCCCGGTCAGATCCAGCGCCCGGCCCGCCCACCGTCCGGCCGGGTCCCGCAGCACCGTCACCGCCACGTCCGCGATGTCCAGCACGTCGAGGAACGGCTCGCGCAGCTCCCGCGGCGCCGCGAACACCAGCTCGGGGCCGCCGACCTGCTCGGCGAGCGGGCCCTCGCCGAAGTTCTGGTGGAACCACGCGCAGCGCAGCACCGTCGCCCTCCCGCCCGCCGCGAGGAAGGCCTCCTCCGCCGGCCGCGCCTGGTCCTCGCCGCGCGCCGACAGCAGCACCAGCCGGGACACCCCGAGCTCCACCGCCCGGCGCGCCAGCGCCCCCACGGCGGGCGCGGCGTCCGGCGCCCCGATGTCCGACGGGAACGCCAGATACGCCCCGTCCGCGCCGTCCAGCGCCGCGTCCCACGTCGCCGGGTCCGCCCAGTCGAAGCGCACCGCGCCCGACCGCGAGGCCGCCCGCACTTCCAGGCCGGCGGCCCGCGCCGCCTCGGCCACCCGGCCACCCGTCCGACCGGTCGCCCCGGTCACCAGTACCGTCCGCATCTCGTTCTCGTTCGCTGTCATGCCTCCACTCAACTGCGGCCCGGGACGCGGAAACATCGGTGAGCCGCTCACGCCCATACGCGTCCGTCTACGCTCGGGGCCATGGACGTACTCGCAGGTCTTCTGGAGGGGCCACGGGCGCGCGGGGCCTTCATGATCCGGGCCTGCTTCGAGCCGCCGTGGTCGGTACGGATCGCCGACGAGGCACCCCTCACCGTGATGATCATGGTCGAGGGCGACGCCTGGATCCTGCCCGGCGGCGACGGCGCGCCCTGCCGCGTCCGCCCCGGGGACATCGCGATCGCCCGCGGCCCCGACCCCTACGTCTGCTGCGACGACCCCGCGACCGCGCCCCGCGCCGAGATCGGCCCCGGCCAGGAGTGCCGGCCGCTCGGCCCCGCCCACGCGGGCCGCTACAAGCCGCTCGGCGTGCGCGAGTGGGGCGAGTCCCCGGACGGCCCCGCGAAGATGCTGATCGGCACCTACCAGATGCGCGGCGAGCTCAGCGGGCGGCTGCTCGACGCGCTGCCGCCGCTGCTCGTCCTGCCCACCGAGGTGTGGCAGTGCCCGCTCACCCCGCTCGTCGCCGACGAGATCACCCGCGACGAACCCGGCCAGGACGTCGTCCTCGACCGGCTCCTCGACCTGCTGCTCATCTCCTCGCTGCGCGCCTGGTTCTCCCGCCCCGAGGCCGACGCCCCGGCCTGGTACCGGGCGCTCGGCGACCCCGTCGTCGGCCCCGCGCTGCGGCTCGTCCAGGACGACCCCGCGCACCCCTGGACCGTCGCCGCGCTCGCCGAGAAGGCCGGGGTCTCGCGGGCCGCGCTCGCCCGCCGCTTCACGGAACTCGTGGGCGAGCCCCCGATGACGTACCTGACCGGCTGGCGGCTCGCGCTCGCCGCCGACCGGCTGCGCGACAGCGGGCTGACCATCGCCGCGATCGCCCGCCAGGTCGGCTACGGCAGCGCGTTCGCCCTGTCCAGCGCGTTCAAGCGGGAGTACGGGGTCAGCCCGCAGGAGTACCGGGGATGAGCGGGCCGTACCGGGAGCGGGCCTGTTCCGTGCCCGGCGCCGTCCTGTGGACCCGCACGACGGGCGCCGCCCCCGAAACCGGGGCATCCGTGCTGCCCGACGGCTGCATGGACCTCATCTGGAGCGAGGGCCGGCTCTTCGTCGCCGGACCCGACACCCGCGCGCACGCCGCCGGGCCCGGTGCGCGGCGCCTCTACGCCGGCGTCCGCTTCGCCCCCGGCACCGCGCCCGCGTATCTCCGCGTCCCCGCGCACGAACTGCGCGACCGGCGCGTCGACCTCGCCGACCTGTGGCCCGCCGCCGAGGCCCGGCGCATCACCGAGCGGATCGACGCGGCCGCCGACCCGGGCGCGGCGCTCGCCGCCGAGGCCGCCCGGATCGCGGGCGCCGTCGGACCACCGGACCCGCTGCTCGCCCACGTCGTCGAGGCCCTCGGCGCGGGGCGCACCGTCGCGGGTACGGCCGCGGCGACGGGGCTCGGCGCGCGGGCGCTGCACCGCCGCTCCCTCGCCGCGTTCGGCTACGGCCCCAAGACGCTGGCCCGCGTCCTGCGGCTGCAACGGGCCCTCGCGCTCACCCGCGCGGGCGTTCCCCTCGCCGAGACGGCGGCCCGCGCCGGTTACACCGACCAGGCCCATCTGACCCGCGACGTGAAGACGCTGACGGGCCGCACCCCGGCCGGGTTCCAGGCGGGTTCTCAGACGACGGGTTCTCAGACGGGAATCCAGGCGGGATGTCAGGCGGGGCCTCACAACCACGCGAACAGATCGACCTGATTCCCGTCCGGGTCGTGTACGACCGCGTACCGCTGCCCCCAGTCGGCGTCCCACGGCTCCGCCTCGCCGTGGTGCCCGGCCCCGGTCAGCTCCGCGTACTTCGCGTCGACCCCGGCCGCGCCGCCCGCACACAGGAAGGCCAGCCCCACGCGTCCCCGCCCGAGGTCCTTCGCGCCGTCCACGGGGTCGAACATCAGCCGGACGCCGCCCGGCAGTTCGGCCTCGACGTGCGGCAGCCGCTCGGCGCCCTCGGGGAACGTCAGGCCGAGCCGGCGGTAGAAGGCGAGTGCGGCGGGCAGGTCGGAGGTGGCGACGCCGATGGCGTCCAGACGCACGGAGTTCTCGTTGCTCATGCGGCCACCGTAGGCACGGCGTACGGCACAGGTCTTGTACGGATCGGACGCGGCCGGCGCCGCGCTGGCTAGGGTCCCGGCATGCCAACGATCCTGGTCCACACCCGCACCACGGGGTACCGGCACGCGTCCATCCCGCACGGCGTCCGGGCGCTGCGCGACCTCGGGTTCGGGGTACGGCACGCCGAGGACCCCGACGAGTTCGCCGACGCGCTCGGGCAGCGGCCCGGCGCGGTCGTCTTCGTGTCCACCACCGGGGAGGTGCTGACGGACGCGGGGCGGGAGCGGCTCGCGGCGTACGTCGACGGGGGCGGGGGGTTCGTGGGGGTGCACGCGGCGGCCTGTGCGGAGTACGGGTGGCCGTACTTCGGGGAGCTGCTGGGCGCCCGCTTCGCCGGGCACCCGGCGTACCAGCCGGGCCGCGTCCTCGTCACCGACCGCTCCCACCCCGCGACGCGTCACCTTCCTCCCGTCTGGAACTGGACGGACGAGTGGTACGACTTCGACGCGGACCCCGCGCGCGATCCGGCCGTCGGCGTCCTGGCCCGCGCGGACGAGTCCTCCTACACCGGCGCCGGTACGGGACCCGCGCACCCCCTCATCTGGTGCCGCCACCAAGGCGCGGGCCGCGTCTTCTACACCTCCCTGGGCCACGCCCCCTCCGCCTACGAGGACCCGGCTTTCCGCACGCATCTGGCGGCGGCGGTGACCTGGGCGGCCCGAGCCGACTCCTAGCCGACGGCGCCTCGTGACGGGCGCGAGGCCGTGTCGACTTGCGGCTCCACCGCGTGGGCGCGCTCAGCCATGACGGCGCGGCGGACGACTGTGGTGCACCTCGGCCCACACCGCAGGGAGCGCGACCGCGTCACGTCCGGCGCGACGCCAGCGTCCCGGCGATCGCGGAGACGCCGTCCGGGCCCACCCGGCAACAGCCCCCGATCAGACGGGCCCCCGCCCCGCACCAGCCGTCCACCCGGTCCGCCCCGAACGTCGACTCCCCGCGCCAGCCCCGGGCCACGGCGTCCCACCGCTCCCCACTGTTGGGATACACGACGACGGGCCTCCCGGTGACCCGAGCAGCGACCCGTACCGCCTCGTCCGCGTCCTCGGGCGCGCAGCAGTTGACCCCGACGGCCACGACCTCCTCGGCCTCCGTGGCGAGCGCGAACGCCTCCTCCAGCGGCTGCCCGGCCCGCGTGCGCCCCTCGGCGACGCTGTACGACAGCCAGACCGGCACCCCCGCCCCGCGCACGATCCGCAGCAAGGCCTCCGCCTCGTCCGCGTCCGGCACCGTCTCCAGCGCGAGCACGTCCGGCCCCGCCTCCACGAGCACGTCGAGCCGCGGCCGGTGGAACGCCTCCAGTTCGGCGACGCTCAACCCGTAGCGCCCCCGGTACTCGGACCCGTCCGCCAGCATCGCCCCGTACGGCCCGACGGACGCGGCGACGAACCGCGGCCGCTCCCCGGTCCGGGGCTCCGCGTCGGCCGCTTCCCGGGCCAGCCGGACGCTGGACGCGATGAGTTCACCGGCCCGCTCCCGTCCGACCCCGCGCCGCGCGAACCCCTCGAACGTGGCCTGATAGCTCGCGGTGATGGCGACGTCCGCGCCCGCCGCGTAGTACGCCCGGTGCGCGGCGACGATCGCGGCCGGGTCCTCGGCGAGCAGCCGGGCCGACCAGAGCTCGTCGCTCAGGTCGTGCCCGGCCGCCTCCAACTGGTTCGACATCCCGCCGTCGAGGACGAGCGGGCCGGCGGCGAGCGCCTCGGTGAACGCGGTGCTGCGGATCATGCCTCCGACGATAGCTCCGTGCGCCCCGGCGCCGCCGGGCCGTCTCACCGAGCTGTCCAGGCCCACCGGACCTCAGGGTTTGAGCGCCACGACCCCGTAGATGTTGATGTCCTCGTCCCGGACGTCACCGATGCCGCGCCGTGCCGCCCGCTCCAGCGGGTCCAGCGCCGCCTCCTCGGCCGGCTCCAGCTCGGTGTGCCGCCAGGTGCCGTCCGGGTGCCAGTGGTGCACGGGGACGACACCCGGCTCGACGGGCTCCAGGCCGTTGTCCGTGAGGAAGCGCAGCACCTCGGCGCGCGAACGCAGCGTGAAGGGCATGCCCGTCGCCTTCAGGCCCGGCAGGATCGTGTCCGGGTTGAGGTCGGCCGTCAGATGGCTGAGGAACACCGCGCTGCCCGACGGCAGGGCCGCCGTGAGCTCGGCCGTGATCGCGGACGCCTCGGGCTCGGGGACGAAGTGCAGCACCGCCGCCAGCCCCAGCGCCACGGGCCGGTCCCATTCCAGGGTGTCGCGGGCGCCCTTCAGGATCGCGGCCGGGTCGCGCAGGTCCGCGTCGAGATAGGCGGTCCGGCCCTCGGGCCCGCCGGACAGCAGGGCTCGCGCGTGCGCCAGCACCACCGGGTCGTGATCCACGTAGACGACCCGGGCGGACGGGTCGACGCCCTGGGCGATCTCGTGGACGTTCGGCCGGGTCGGCAGTCCCGTGCCGATGTCGAGGAACTGGCGCAGCCCGTGATCCCGCGTCAGGTGCAGCACCGCCCGCCGCATGAAGTCCCGGTTGTGCCGCACGTCGAGGTAGCCGCGCGGATTGTGACCCAGGGCCTTGGTCGCCGCCGCCCGGTCGACCGCGTAGTGGTTCTTGCCGCCGACGAGGGCGTCGTAGACGCGGGCCGGGTGAGGGCGCGTGGTGTCGATCCGCTCGCGCACCTGCTGCCATGCCTCGGCATCGGTACGGGGTGCTGTGGCGTCAGTCATCGCAACACCTTGACATGCTCCTCGCCTTGAAGGGCGGGGATTCTGGCCTTCTCCGACGGGTTACCGTGCCGCTGCGTGGCACGGTTTCCGGTCGGGAATCTGTGGCTTCCTGTTTCTTCGCGCTGTGCCAGAACGGGTTCTGGTCTTACCGGCGCTCCGCAGGCCGATACCGCCAGTCCGGCGGCCTGTCTGATGTTCGGTGCCAAGGACGGACCCAAACCCCTGAACGTGAGGGAATGGACCTGCGCCGCCTGCGGCACCCGTCATGACCGGGACATCAACGCCGCACTGCACTCTCGACGTCGCGCAGGGACTGCTGGAGCACCACGGCGGAGACCTCGCCCAGCCAGGACCGTTCCTTCGTCCGCTTCGCCTGCGTGATCAGCTTCTTCGACAGGTCACCGGCCGTCGGAAACGCCCGCCCGGCCCTGCGTGCTTCCTCGCGGGCGCGCACCGCGTCGTTGAACACGACGCGGGCGCACCCGAACGCCCTGGCCAACGCGGCCTGTTGGACGGCGTTCGGGTACAGCCTGAAGGCGTACCGGAGTTGCGTGACGATCACACTAGGCAACGCGAACTCGTGTCGTCGCTGGGAGCGTGTGAGCGATCCGCCACCCTCCCGGCAGCGAGTCTCCGGCTCCGACGGAAGGCCACCGCGACGCTCCGCGTCGCCACGACCAGAATCGCTTCACCCCCGGGCTGAAGGCCGGAGCACTGCGAATGAATCCCGGTAGCGAATCCCGCACAGTTGAGGGCGACTAGACCGGTGACCCGTCGGACTCCACCTCGGCCGGCGACCAGCGCTCCAGATCCCGCAGCCACGCCCGCGCGTTCCCGTCCGACGGAGCCCGCCAGTCGCCGCGCGGGGAGAGCGAACCGCCCGCCGACACCTTCGGCCCGTTCGGCATCGCGGACCGCTTGAACTGGGCGAACTGGAAGAAGCGCTTGCAGAAGTACTCCAGCCAGTGCCGGATCTCCGCGAGGTCGTACTCCTTGTGGTCCTCCTCCGGGAAGCCGGGCGGCCAGGCACCGGCCGTCTTGTCCCGCCACGCGTGCCACGCCAGGAACGCGATCTTCGTCGGCCGGAACCCGTACCGCAGCACGTGGAACAGCGTGAAGTCGTGCAGCGCGTACGGGCCGATCTTCGACTCCGTCGACTGGAGCTCCTCGCCGGGCACCAGCTCGGGGCTGATCTCCGTGTCCAGGATCGCCGTGAGCGTCTTGCCGGCCTCGTCACCGAACTGCCCGCTGCTCACCACCCACCGGATCAGGTGCTGGATCAGCGTCTTCGGCACACCCGAGTTCACGTTGTAGTGGCTCATCTGGTCGCCGACGCCGTACGTGCACCAGCCGAGCGCCAGCTCGGACAGGTCACCGGTGCCGAGCACGATGCCGCCGCGCTGGTTCGCCAGCCGGAACAGGTAGTCGGTGCGCAGACCCGCCTGCACGTTCTCGAACGTGACGTCGTAGACCGGCTCGCCCTCCGAGAACGGGTGGCCCATCTCCTTCAGCATCAGCCGCGCCGTGTCCGAGATGTCCAGCTCCGCCGAGGTCACCCCGAGGGACTCCATCAGCTGGTGCGCGTTCGACTTCGTGTGGTCGCTCGTCGCGAAGCCCGGCATCGTGTACGCCAGGATGTCGGTGCGCGGCCGGCCCATGCGGTCCATCGCGCGGGCCGCCACGATCAGCGCGTGCGTCGAGTCCAGACCGCCCGACACCCCGATCACGACCTTCGGGTTCCCGATCGAACCGAGCCGCTGCACCAGCCCCGACACCTGGATGTTGTACGCCTCGTAGCAGTCCTGCGCGAGCCGCTCCGCGTCCGCCGGCACGAACGGGAAACGCTCCACACGGCGCCGCAGACCGAAGTCCGTCGCCGGCGCCGCCAGCTCGAAGCCGACCCGGCGGAAGTCGCCGGTGCGGGCCGCGTGCGTACGGCGGTTGTCGTCGAACGTGCCCATCCGGCGCCGCTCCTGCATCAGCAGGTCCAGGTCGACGTCCGCCACCGCGAACTGGTCGCCCTGCGCGAAGCGTTCCGTCTCGGCGAGCAGCGCGCCGTTCTCGTAGACCATCGTCTGGCCGTCCCACGACAGATCCGTGGTCGACTCCCCGAGGCCCGCCGCCGAGTACACGTACGCGGCCAGGCAGCGCGCCGACGCCGAGCGGCACAGCAGCCCGCGGTCCTCGGCGCGGCCCACCGTGATCGGGCTGCCCGACAGGTTCAGCAGCACCGTCGCCCCGGCGAGCGCGGCCTCGGCGCTCGGCGGCACCGGCACCCACATGTCCTCGCACACCTCGGCGTGCAGCACGAGCCCCGGCACGTCCTCGGCCGCGAACAGCAGGTCCGTGCCGAACGGGGCCTCCGCGCCGCCGACCCGGATCGTGCCGCCCCGCTCGTCGTCGCCGCCCGCGATCTGGCGGCGCTCGTAGAACTCCCGGTAGTTCGGCGGGTACGACTTCGGGACCACACCGAGGATCCGGCCGCGGTGGATCAGGACCGCGCAGTTGTAGATCCGGTGCCGGTGGCGCAGCGGGGCGCCCACCGCGAGCACCGTCATCAGGTCCGCGGAGCCCGCCACGACCTCGGCGAGCGCGGCCTCGACATCGTCCAGGACCGGGTCCTGCAGCAGCAGGTCCTCGATCGAGTAGCCCGTCAGGCCCAGCTCGGGGAAGACGGCGACCGCGACACCGTCCCGCGCGCACTGCCGCGCCTGGCGCAGGACCGCCTCGGCGTTGGCGAGCGGGTCGGCGATCGCGGCGTGCCCCGTGCAGGCGGCGACGCGGGCGAAACCTTGGGAGTAGATCGACCGGAAGTTCACCCGCCCATCATGTCAACCGCCCCCGGGCGCTGCGCGGCGGGACCCGGCCGCCCCCAGACGGCCGGGGCCCGGCTGTTTCAGGGCGGTGTTCCGGTCGTGCAGCGCCGGCCGGCGGCCGTGCTCGCGCATGAATCCGAGACCGACCACGAACGCGGAGCGGTGGCCGGTCGCCGGCTTCGTGTACACCGACCGGCGAGGGGGGCGTCCTCGTGCCCCCCCGCGCGCGGCGCCGACATCTGCGTGCGGCGCGAACCCGGTGGCGAGGTCGTGCTCCACCACCCGGCCGCCGGCCTCGGCACCGCCCTCGACCGGCCGCGCGGGCCCGCCACCGGCCGGCCCATCGGCCGCAGCCGCGCCGCGCTCCTCGCCGACCCCGACACCCCGCGCACCACCGGCGAACTCGCCCGCCGCAACGGCCTGGCACCCGCCACCGTCAGCCACCAGCTCGGCATCCCGCACCGCTCCGGTCCGGCCCGCGTCTCCTTGAGGGCGGCTCCTCGTCCCGGTGACCGGGAACGGCGGCCGCGCCCGACCCGTCCCGGCCCCTAGCCTCCGGCACGTCCACGAGCAGCCCCAGCCTCAGGAGCGTACGGATGCGGCCGATCGACGAGAGCACGGTTCCGGAATGGGACGCCGACGCGGAGGTGGTGATCGCCGGGTACGGCGTCGCCGGCGCCGCGGCCGCGGTCGCCGCCGCGCAGCAGGGCGCCGAGGTCCTCGTCCTCGAACGCGCCGGCGGCTGGGGCGGGGCAGCCGCGCTGTCCGGCGGATTCATCTACCTCGGCGGCGGCACCGCGCTCCAGCGGGCCTGCGGCTACGACGACACCCCCGCGAACATGGCCGCGTTCCTCACCGCCGCGCTCGGCCCCGGTGGCGACCCGCACAAGATCCGCCTCTACAGCGAGGGCAGCCCCGAGCACTACGACTGGCTCACCGGCACCTGCGGAGTGGCCTTCCGCCCCGCGTTCTTCGGCGAGCCGGCCTGGGAGGCGTACGGCGACGAGGGCCTCATGTACTCGGGCGGCGAGAACGCCCACCCGTTCACCGCGATCGCCGACCCGGCGCCTCGCGGCCACCTGCCCTGCGCGGGGCCGCTCACCGGCGCCCCGAACGGGGAACAGGGCCGGGGCCGGCTCCTCATGGAACCCCTCGTGCGCACCGCGTCCCGGCTCGGCGTCACCGCCCGCTACGACACCCGCGTCGACGGACTGGTCGTCGCCGCCGACGGCCGGGTGTGCGGAGTGCGGGCCCGCTCCTTCGGCCGCACCCTCCACGTCCGCGCCCGGCGCGGCGTCATCCTCACCACCGGGTCCTTCACCTACGACGAGGCCATGGTCGGCGCGCACACGCCCCGGCTCAGCGGGCGGCCCGGCGCGGCCGTCGAGGAGCACGACGGCATCTCCATCCGGCTCGGCCAGGCGCTCGGCGCGCAGGTCAGCCATCTCGACGCCTGCGAGGTCGCCGTCGGCGTCGACCCGCAGCACCTGATCCGGGGCATCGTCGTGAACGCCCACGGGCAGCGGTTCATCAACGAGGACACCTACGCGGGCCGCATCGGCCAGGCATCCCTGCTCCACCAGGGCAACGGCTGCTGGCTCGTCCTCGACGAGACCGGATTCGAGGAGGCCGACGCCGCCACGCGGGCCGCCGAACAACTGCGTACGTCCCCCACGGTCGTCGCCGAGACACCCACCGAGCTGGCCTCCGCCATGGGCCTGCCCGAAGGCGCCCTCGAATCGACCCTCGACCTCTACAACCGCCACGCCGAGCAGGGCCGCGACCCCGTCCACCACAAGGCGGCGGCCTGGCTGCGCCCCCTGAAGGGCCCGCTCGGCGCGGTCGACCTGAGCCCCCGTACGGCCGGCTTCGCGCTGGGCGGCCTGACCACCGACACGGAGGGCCGCGTCCTCCACGTCGACGGCAGCCCCCTCCCCGGCCTCTACGCCGCCGGCCGCGCCACCACCGGCATCGCCACGGGCGGCTACGCCAGCGGGGCCTCCCTCGGCGACGGCACCTTCTTCGGCCGCCGCGCCGGCCACGAGGCGGCGCGACGGTAGCCCCTCGGGTACGGGCCCCTACGCCGACGCCGCCTGAAGCGCTGGCGCTCCACTCGGCCCGCACGGGCCGAGCCCCCCGTAAGGGGCAGGGGCAGGCCACCTCCAGGCCCGTGTGGGGGGAGCCCCTGCAAGGGGCAGGGGCAGGCACCTCCGGGCCCGCGTGGGGGAGCCCCCGCAAGGGGCAGAGGCAGACTCCACCACCCCCGCGCCGGCCTCGGCCGGCCAGGGGCGCAACAGTGCGAGCCCGCACCCTGTGCCCCTGGCCCAAGCCCCGCTCCCGCCCACCCGCCCCCTCCGGGGACGTCGGCCCGGCACCGGGCCTGCCCCAGCTAGGGCGCGGGGCTCTGTCCGATATGAGGCTCCGCCGCGTGGGTATGGGGTGTGCCCCGAGCCCGTAGGGCTGGGCGAGTGCGCCCCGTAGGCGCGCGGGGCTGTGTCCGACATGAGGCTCCGCGGCGTGGGCGCGATCAGCGACGCTGGCGCGGTGGTCGGCCACGGGCTGGGCCCCTGGGGGGGCGCCGGAGTGCGTCGGGGCGCACTCTTGCCTCGGCCTCTCCCGCCCACCGGCCCCCTCCGGGGACGTCGGCCCGGCGGCGGGGGCGCCCCGCCCATCGGCGCCGGGGTGGCTGTGCCCCCTAAGGGGCGCGGGGAACTGCGCGACCAGCCACGACGGCGCGGTGGTCGGCGACGGGCTCGGCCCCCTACGGCGCGTGGCGCTGTAGCCGCGGCCCGCCGAATCGCGCACCCGGCACCTGGGTGCCGCCTTGCCCACCCGTGCCGCCCCAGGCGGCAGACTGCCCAAGGCTGGGTCGGCCGGGATGTGTACGCGCGGCAGGGGCGCCGGCCCAAGGCTGGGTCGGCCGGAGACGGATCCGGGTTGGAGGCCGGCAGCCGGGATGCGTACCCCGTGCCAGGGGCGCTGCCCCGAGGCCGGGCGCCGGGCCGACGCCCCCGGAGGGGGCGGGAGGGTGGGAGAAGGGGGCGGGCCAACGAGAGGTGCCGAGTAACACGAGTTGGCGGGCCGGAGACGAGAGACGCTGGCCCGGAGAGCCCGGAGAGCCCGGAGAGCCCGGAGAGCCCGGAGAGCCCGGAGAGCCCGGAGAGCCCGGAGAGCCCGGAGAGCCCGGAGAGCCCGGAGAGCCCGGAGAGCCCGGAGAGAGCGTGTCGGGGGAGGTGGGTTGAGGGGCGGGGCCCCGTCAGGGGGCGCTACGGGTGGGGCCCGGGGATGAATGGGTGGGCTCAACTTCCTGGACAGGGCCGATGATCAACCGCCGGAGGCGCCCGGTACTGTTCCGCCGCATGACCCACACGGAACCATCACGCACCCAGCCCCAAAGTCAGGCCGAGGCCGGCCCCCGCACCCTGATCCCCACCGACCGCACCCGCCTGCGCCGCATGAAGGAGAAGGCCCGCTTCGAGCGCTCGGAGCTCGAGGCGATCCTCGACGCCGGTTTCGTCTGCCACCTCGGTGTCATGGTCGACGGCGTCCCCATGGTCGTACCGACCGTCTACGGACGGGACGACGACCACCTCTATTTCCACGGCTCCGTCGCCAGCCGCAGCCTCGCCGCCGACCCGGACGCGACGATATGCGTCACCGTCACCCACGTCGACGCCCTCGTCCTGGCCCGCTCCGTGTTCGAGCACAGCGTCAACTACCGCTGCGCGATGATCTACGGCACCCCGCGCAAGGTCACCGACGAGGCCGAGAAGGCCGAGGGCCTGCGCATCCTCACCGAGCACACGGCCCCGGGCCAGTGGGACTACGCCCGCCGCCCCAGCCGCAAGGAACTCGCCGCCACCACCCTCCTCGCCCTTCCCCTGGACGAGGCCTCCGTCAAGATCAGCGACGGCCCTCCGGACGACGGCGACTCGCCCGACGCCGAGCTCGGCCTGTGGGCCGGGGTCCTGCCCCTGAGCTCCCGCTGGGGCGCCCCCACCGCGGATCCGGCCCTCCCCGTGGGCATCGCGGCGCCGGCCCACATCACGGCCCGAGCGGGGACCCGCCAGGGCTGAGGGACAACCGGGGGCATACCGTGAGAGGTCGAAGCACGGCCCGGCAGCGAACGAGGAGTGGGTGTACGGGATGGACGGGATGGCCGACAAGGCGGAGAGCCGCACGGCACTGGTCGAGGACCTGATGGAGCGCTTCCCGCACGTTCCGAAGGAGGCGGTCTTCAAGGAGGACCTGCTCCGCGGCGGCGTCGCGTTCGACCCGTCGGCGCTCAGCGACAACGAGGGCGGCGAGGTCAAGCCCAAGTCGTACTTCATCTTCTCGTTCGACCACGGCACGCTCCCGGAGCTCGGCGAGGCCGCCCTGCGCCGCCCGCCGGAGGAGATCGTCCTCACCGGCGGCCCCTACGGCCTGCGCCGCACGGTCGTCTCGGTCCGCGTGAACCCGTCCTCCCCGTACCGCGTCGCGGCCAACGAGGACGGCATGCTCGGCCTCTACCTCGACGGCAAGCGCATCGCCGACGTGGGCGTCCCCCCGATGCCGGAGTACTACCGCCACAAGCTCTCGAACGGGAAGTCGGTCATGGAGGTGGCCCCGACCATCCAGTGGGGCTACCTGATCTACCTGACCGCCTTCCGCGTCTGCCAGTACTTCGGCGCCAAGGAGGAGTGCCAGTACTGCGACATCAACCACAACTGGCGCCAGCACAAGGCGGCCGGCCGCCCGTACACGGGCGTGAAGGACGTCGACGAGGTGCTGGAGGCGCTCTCGATCATCGACCAGTACGACACCGCGAAGTCCTCCACCGCGTACACCCTCACCGGCGGCGCGATCACGTCCAAGGTGCAGGGCCTGGACGAGGCGGACTTCTACGGGCGCTACGCGAAGGCCATCGAGGAGCACTTCCCGGGCCGCTGGATCGGCAAGGTCGTCGCCCAGGCGCTGCCGAAGGACGACGTCCAGCGCTTCAAGGACTACGGCATCCAGATCTACCACCCCAACTACGAGGTGTGGGACGAGTACCTGTTCAAGATGTACTGCCCGGGCAAGGAGCGGTACGTCGGCCGCGACGAGTGGCACAAGCGGATCCTCGACTCGGCCGACATCTTCGGCGCGCGCAACGTGATCCCGAACTTCGTGGCCGGCGTCGAGATGGCCGAGCCCTTCGGCTTCAAGACGGTCGACGAGGCCATCACCTCCACGACCGAGGGGCTGCGCTTCTTCATGTCGCAGGGCATCACCCCGCGCTTCACGACCTGGTGCCCCGAGCCGACGACCCCGCTCGGCAAGGCGAACCCCGCGGGGGCGCCGCTGGAGTACCACATCCGGCTGCTCGACGCGTACCGCTCCACGATGGACGAGTTCGGTCTCTCGTCCCCGCCCGGTTACGGCCCCGCCGGCGCCGGCCGCGCGGTCTTCTCCGTGAGCTCCTTCATGGACAGCCTCGCCCCGAACACGGAGTCGGTCGAGATCTGACCCTCGCCGTGGCGCTGCCGCCGCGTGACCGGCAGAGGCCCGGTGGGGGCCTCCGCCGCCGCGTGGCCGTCTGCGGCCCGGGTGGGGGCTGGTCGCGCCCACGCGGCGGAGCCGCATATGGATACAGTCCCGCGCCCCTGAAGGCATGCGGCTTCGCCGCGCCTTCAGGGGCGCGCTGCGTGCGCCCTATGAGATCGCGCACGGAGTGCGCATCTCAGGGGCGCGGGGAACTGCGCGACCAGCCACGACGCAAGCCGCACCCGGCGGAGAAGCCGGCGGAGCTACGGCGTCACGCCGCCTGGGCCACGGCCCCCTCCGACACCCCGAGCAGCTCCCGCACCAGCTTCCCCCGGACATCCGCCGCCCCCTCGGAGAGCAGCGCCGACAGCACGGCCACCCGGGTCTGCCCGGCCCGGAGGACTCCGGAGAGCACCGCTCCGGCCGCCACCAGATCCACGGCCCCGCCCCCGGTGTAGATCTCGGCCAGCGGCCCGGCCGGCACCCGCGTGGACACGGCGACGAGAACACCCGCCCGCACGGCGGAGCCCACCGCCTCGACGAACTCCGGCGTCGCGTTCCCCGCCCCGGTCGCCACGAGCACGATCCCGCGCGCCCCCGCCGCGATCGCCGCTTCGAACAGGGCCGGGTCGGCGTCGCTGTGGTGCATCACGATGTCGACGCGCGGTATCGCGGTGTCGACGGGCGGCACGGCCAGCGGCGCGGGCCGCTGCGGGGTGCGCCGGATGTCGACCCGGCCGAAGCCGAGCCGGCCCACCGGCACGTCGGCCGACGGGTCGGAGAAGGCGTCCGCGGCGAGGGTCTGCGTCTTCACGGTGCCGCGCGCGGCGTGCACCTTGCCGTCGAAGACGACGAGCACGCCGAGGTCGCGTACGGAGGCGGCCACCTGGAGCGCGTCGTACATGTTCCCCGGGCCGTCGCCGTCCGTCGCGCCGAGCGGCTTCTGCGCGCCGGTGAACACGACGGGGCGGGGGTCGTCGTGGTGCAGGTCGAGCAGGAACGCGGACTCCTCCAGGGTGTCCGTGCCGTGCGTGACGACGATGCCGTCGACCGAGGGGTCGGCGAGGACCTCCCGCACCGTGCGCAGCAGCGTGAGCTGGCGCTCGGTGGTCATCCGCGAGCTGTTCACGTTGAACAGGTCGAGCACCCGCACCTCGACCCCGTCGGGCACGGCGGCGCTGGCCAGGACGGTGTCGCCGCCCGCGTCGGCGGCGTAACCGGTGCCCTGCCAGCGGCTGGCGATCGTGCCGCCGGTGCTGATGAGGGTGATGTTCTTGGTGTCCATGGCGGCTGCCTCACGGGTCGCGGGGTCACGGGCGCGTGACAGGGATCGTCGGGAAGACGAGACGAGCAGGGGGATTCCTCGCAAGGGTAAATCGAACGGCGCGCAATCGGATTGCGAAGTTGCCGCTTCTGCGCGCGTAGCGTGGGGGATAATTGCTCGATGGACCGGATCGATTTGAATATCTTGCGTGAGCTTCAGGCAGACGGGCGGCTCAGCAATCAGGAGCTCGCCCAGCGGGTGGGCCTGAGTCCGTCGCCCTGCATGCGGCGGGTGCGCCAGCTGGAGCAGGACGGCGTCATCCAGGGGTACCGCGCGATCATCGACCCGGAGGCGGTCGGCCGCGGTTTCGAGGTGCTCGTCTCCATCGAGGTGCGCCGCGACCGCGAGTCCGTCGAGGCCTTCGAGCGGGCGCTCCAGGACATTCCCGACGTCATCGAGGCGTACCGGCTCTTCGGCAGTCCGGGCTGTCTGCTGCGGATCGCCGTCGCGGATCTCGCGGCGTACGAGCGGCTGTGGATCGAGCGGCTCACCGCCCTCGACGGGGTCACCGAGGTGAACTCGCAGATCATCATGAAGCGGATCAAGGAGCCGAAGGGGCTGCCGGTCGGGCCGCCGGCCCGCGGGAACGGCAGGAGTTCCCAGGACGCCAAGGAGGTCTAGACCAAGAGGTCTAGACATGCTACGGGCTCTGTGCCACGGTGGCGCACAGCCCGCCCCCTGCGCGTATCTGATGTGAGAACTCGTCAACCGAGCAGAAAACGACAGGTGTTGCCCGTGAAGCGCTCCGGCAAGAGATCCCGCACCCTCCTCGGCATCGCACTCCTCGTCACCGGCCTGGCCGCCGGCCAGCTCACCCTCGGCCCCCTCGCCACGGCCGCCCCCGACTCCCGTGACGCCCGCGCGGCGGAGCAGCCGCTGCCCTCCGTCGCGCCCGCGCCCCGGGAGATCGCCCGCGAGGGCGGCGACGCCGAGGTCACCGGCCGCGTCGCCGTCGTCGCCGACGACCGCACCGACGCCGCCGCCCGCGACCGCCTCGTACGCGAGCTGAAGGCCCACGGCGCCGACCGCGTCGACGTGCTCGCCCCAGGATCGGCCCTGCCGCACGGGCAGTTGGTCCTCCGGCTCGGCCCCGCCGACCGCCCCGACATCGCCCGCGCGCTCGGCGACACGAAGGCACCCGACGCCGCCGAGGGCTACGCCCTGCGCGTCGCCGTCCGCGACGACGACCGGCAGGTGACCCTGGCCGGCACCGACGCGGCCGGACAGTTCTACGCCGTGCAGACCCTGCGCCAGCTGTTCGTCCGGGCCGACGGCGTCTGGCGCATCGCGGGCGCCCGCGTCGAGGACCGGCCGGCGATGCCCCTGCGCGGCACCATCGAGGGCTTCTACGGGCAGCCCTGGTCGCCCGCCGAACGCCTCGACCAGATGGACTTCTACGGCGACGTCAAGGCCAACACGTACGTCTACGCGCCCAAGGACGACCCCTACCACCGCGACAAGTGGCGCGACCCGTACCCGGCCGACAAGGTCACCGAGCTGGGCACCCTCGTGAAGCGCGCCGACGCCAACCACGTCCGCTTCACCTTCGCCGTCTCACCGGGTGGCTCCATCTGCTACTCGGACCCGGCCGACCGCGCCGCCCTGAAGAAGAAGCTCCAGGCCGTCTACGACCTCGGTGTCCGCGCCTTCTCCATCCCGCTCGACGACATCAGCTACACCAAGTGGAACTGCGCGGGCGACCAGACCGCGTACGGGGCGCCCGGCCGCGCCGCCGCCGCCAAGGCCCAGGTCGACCTCCTCAACGACGTCCAGAAGAACTTCGTCGCCACGCACGAGGGCGCGCACCCGCTCCAGATGGTGCCCACCGAGTACGGCGACCTCACCGACACCGCGTACAAGCAGACGATGCGCGCCACGCTCGACCCGGCCGTCGTCGTCATGTGGACCGGCACCGACGTCGTCCCGCCGTCCATCACGAACGCGCAGGCCGACGCCGCCTCCCAGCTCTTCGGCCGCAAGGTCTTCGTGTGGGACAACTACCCGGTCAACGACTACGGCCAGACCAGCGGCCGGCTGCTGCTCGGCCCGTACGACAAGCGCGAGGCGGGCCTGTCCGAGCACCTGAGCGGCATCGTCGCCAACCCGATGAACCAGCCCTACGCCAGCAAGGTCGCCGTCTTCGGCTCCGCCTCCTTCGCCTGGAACGACCGCGCCTACGACGCGGACGCAACCTGGAAGCAGGCCATGGACTACCTCGCGGGCGGTGACCGCGAGGCGGCCGGCGCGCTGCGGGTCTTCTCCGACCTGGAGCACCTCGCGCCCACCTTCGGGCCGAAGCCCTGGCAGGAGCAGGCGCCCCAACTCGACGCCCGCATCGACCAGTTCTGGACCCGCTGGAAGGCGGGGGAGCGGGACGCGGCCGTCGCCGGTCTGCGGACCTACGCGCAGGAGATCGCTGCGGCGCCCGCGCGCATCCGCGCCGGTTCCGTGCAGGCCGGGTTCGTGACCGACGCGGGGCCCTGGCTCGACGCGACCGCCCTGTGGGGCAAGGCCACCGTCACCATGCTGGACGCGCTCGCCGCGCGCGTCGACGGCGACGAGGACCGCGCCCGCACCCTCCTCGGCCAGGCCCGTGAACTCCAGGAGCAGGCCGCCGCGGTCAAGGTCGACCCCGCCCGCAACACCTGGGGCAAGGCGCCCGTGAAGGTCGCCGACGGCGTCCTCGACACGTTCCTCGTCCAGGCCGACATGGTGATCGAGCTGTGGGGCTCCGCGGACGGCTCCGAGAACCTCGCGCTCAAGGGCACCGCCACCGCCTCCAGCGTCGAGCAGAACCTCGACCGCCTCAAGGCCGCCAACGTCAACGACGGCTCGAACCAGACCCGTTGGGCCTCCGGATACGCCGACGACTCCTGGGTGCAGATCAAACTCGCCGCCCCCACGAAGGTCGCCGCGGTCACCCTCGCCTGGGAGAGCGCCTGCGCCACCGAGTACCGCATCGAGACCTCGGCCGACGGCGTCCACTGGACCACCGCCGCCACCCGCACCCCGGCCGCCTGCGGCACCGACGTCGTCCGCCTCACCGGCGGAGAGGCCGCCTCGTACGTCCGCATGCAGGGCGTCGAGCGGAACTCGACCTGGGGCTACTCGATCTACGAGATGGGGGTCTACGGCACGGCTGTCTGACCGCCGCCCGGTCATGACAAGATCCCCGGCATGAACGACGACGCAGGCCCACCGGACCCCGCGGGCTGGTGGGCCCGCGCCGACGAAGCGACCCGGCGCGCGGTCGACGCCGATGTGCTCCGCGACCGCTTCCTGTTCGCGGTCCGCACCCTCTGGGAGGCCCTGCGCCACGAGGGGCTCGGCCTGAACGCCGCCCAGGACGTGGTCGCCGCCCGCTACGAGACGCTCGGCGACCGCGTCGAGCGCCGGCGCCCCGACCCCCTCGACGTCCCCGCCCTCACGGCCCGCGCCGCCGCGCACCCCGGCCGGGTCGTCGCGATCGAGGCCGTCTGGGACGGCGACACGGTCCACGACTGGTTCGTGGAACTCGTCGCGATCCTCGACTCCCCGTCCGGCGAGGCCTCCCTCGCCCTGATCCACGAGAACCCGGGCCCCCGTGCCACCGAGGCCGGCCAGGCCCTGGCCACGCATCTCGGCGTCCCGTTCCGCTTCCCGCCCCGGTAGCTCAGGAGTTGCTCAAGTTCCTTCACCGGCGCGCGGGCCCGATGCATGATCGCTGGACCGGACGACGGGGGGAACGACCATGGCCAAGCCCGTACGCGCCTCACTGGGCGAGATGTGGATCACCTGCCAGGTCTGCAAGAGCGACCTGTTCCGCGAGCGCGGCGTGAAGCTGAACAGCACGGGCGGCGAACTCTTCAACCTGGCCTGGGCCGACGAGACAGCGACGGGCCTGATCTGCTGGCGCTGCGGCTACGTCCACCTCTTCGTCAACCGAGAGATCCAGCTCCACCGCGCCCCGAAATCCTGACACCTCACCCCCCGCTCGCCCCGTACCGGTGCTCCGGCCGGCCCGCGTCGCCGTAGCGGAGGGTCAGCCGGAGGGTGCCGGTGTCCTGGAGGTGGCGGAGGTAGCGCTGGGCCGTGGAGCGGCTGAGGCCCGCGCGGAAGGCGACCTCCTGGGCCGAGAGCGGGGTCTCGGAGCGGGCGATGACCTGGTAGATCAGGTCCGCGGTGGGGCCCGACCAGCCCTTCGCCGGGGGCGTGGCGCCGCCGGGCGGGGTGCGGACCGCGCCGAAGATGCGGTCGATGCGCTGCTGGCCCGGCGCCGTGCGGCCGCCCGCGTCCCGCAGGGAGCGGCGCAGTTCGACGTAGCTCTCCAGCCGGGAGCGCAGGCCGTCGAAGGTGAACGGTTTGACGAGGTAGTGCAGGACGCCGTAGCGCAGCGCCGCCTCCACGACCTCGACGTCCTGCGCGGCCGTGACCATGATGACGTCGCTGCGCACCCCCTGCCGGCGCAGCGCCCGCACCAGGTCGAGGCCGGTGCGGTCGGGGAGGTAGTGGTCGAGCAGGAGCAGGTCGACCTCGCGGGAGTCGAGCAGGCGCATGGTCTGGAGGGCCGTGTGGGCGGTGCCCGCGACGCGGAAGCCGGGGGTCTTCTCCACGTAGGCGGCGTTGATCTCCGCGACGTGGAAGTCGTCGTCCACCACCAGGACATCGATCATGAGGGTTCTCCAGCCAGGACGGACGGGTACGGTGTGGCCGGGGCGGGCCGGGACACGATGTCGGGGAAGGTGACCGTGAAGACGGCGCCGCCGCCGGCCCGCGCGGCGATGCGCGCGGTGCCGCCGTAACGCTCGGCGAGACTGCGCACCATGGCGAGGCCGAGCCCGCGCCCGCGGTGCGCGGGGGACTCCTTGGTGCTCCAGCCCTCCTGGAAGATCGTGTCCCGCAACTCCACGGGCACGCCGGGCCCGTTGTCGCTGACCCGTACGACGACCGTGTCCCGTTCCACGAACGCCTCCACCTCCACGACGGGCCGCGCGGCGCGCCCGCCGCCGACCACGTCCAGCGCGTTGTCGATGAGATTGCCGAGCACGGTCACGACGTCCCGCGCGTCGATCAGCCCGGTCGGGAGGTGCGTGCGGTCGGACAGGCGCAGGGTCACACCCCGCTCCGAGGCGATCGCCGACTTGCCGACGAGCAGCGCCGACACCATCGGCATCCGTACCCGCTCCGCGAACTCCTCGGCGCAGGCGCGCCGCGCCCGGGTGAGCCCGGCGACGTAGCTGCGGGCCCGTTCGGTCAGGTCGAGTTCGAGGAAGCCGAGGACGGTGTGCAGCCGGTTGGCGTGCTCGTGGTCCTGGGCGCGCAGGGCATCCAACAGGCCCTTGATGGAGTCGAGTTCGCGGCCCAGGAGCTCCACCTCGGTGCGGTCCCTCAGCGTGACGACGGCGCCGCCGTCGGGGGTCGGCATCCGGTTCGCGATGAGCACCCGGTTCTCGCGCACGGTGAGCAGGTCCCGCCCCGTCACCTCCCCGGCGATCACGTCGCGCGAGCGGCCCGGCGGCAGCACCTCGTCCAGGCCCCGCCCCTCCGCCCCGTCCTCCAGCGCGAGCAGCCGCGCGGCCTCGTCGTTCACGAGCCGCACCCGCCCGCGCCCGTCCAGCGCGATGACGCCCTCGCGCACGGCGTGCAGCATCGCCTCCCGTTCGCAGAGCAGCGCGGAGATGTCGGCGACGGACACCCCGTGCGTGCGCTTGCGCAGGGTGCGGGCCACGAGGAACGCGGCGCACGCCCCGACGGCCAGCGCCGTCCCCGCGTACCGCAGCAGTCCGGGCAGCGCCGACAGCAGCCGGTCCTGCACCCCGGAGTACGCGATACCCACCGACACCGCCCCGATCACCTCGCCGGTGGCGTCCCGCAGCGGCACCTTCGCCCGCGCCGAGCGCCCCAGCGTGCCCCGGTCGACCTGGAGCACGACATGTCCGTGCAGCGGGATCGAGGGGTCCGTCGAGACCCGGTGGCCGACCTCCCGCGCGTCCGTGTGCGACCAGCGGATCCCGCGCCGGTCCATCACCACGACGTACAGGGCACCGGTGGCCCGCCGGGTCCGCTCCGCCTGCCGCTGCACCGGCCCGCCGGGCTCGGCCCGCGTCGTCAGCAGCCCCTCCGCGATCTGCGGATCGGCGGCCGTGGTCTGCGCGACGGCGAGCGCCTGGTGCTCGGCCTGGTCGTCGAGCTGGGTCCGCAGCGGCTGCAGGAACAGGCCCGTGAGGAGCAGCAGCACCCCGGTCGTGATGAGGAGCTGGGCGATGAGGACCTGGGCGAACACCTGCCTCGGCCAGCCGATGCGCAAGCGGGCCACTTCTGACACCTGCCTTCGGGAACCTCCTCGCGCGACCAGACGTTGCACGAGGGTGCCCGCACCGTAACCGGCCCGGTCTGACCTGGGAAGAGTTCCGGCGGGACCCGGCGCCGAGGCCGTCGGCACAATGAGCAGAATCCCTTTTACGCGCACAATCCGCGGTTGCCGGAGAAAACTTCCGCCGCGCTCCGGCGGTTCCTAGGTTCCGCGGCATGACTTCCAGTCCGGCCATCGAACTGCGCGGGGTGCGCAAGGCCTTCCGCACCCCCTCCGGCGCCTCCCACACCGCCGTCCACGACCTCGACCTGACCGTCCAGCAGGGCGAGTTCGTCGCCGTCGTCGGCCCCACCGGCTGCGGCAAGTCGACCACCCTCACCCTCGTCAGCGGCCTCGAGGAGCCGACCGACGGTGAGGTGATGCTCTCCGGCACCCCGGTGCGCGGCATCGACGAGCGGGTCGGCTTCGTCTTCCAGCAGGACGCCACCTTCCCGTGGCGGACCGTCCTGTCCAACGTCATGGCCGGACCCCGCTTCCGCGGCGTCCCCAAGGCGGAGGCCAGGGAGCGGGCCCGCGCCTGGCTGGCCCGCGTCGGCCTGACCGACTTCGAGGACCGCTACCCGCACCAGCTCTCCGGCGGCCAGCGCAAACGCGTCGCCCTCGCCGCCACGTTCGTCAACGACCCGTCGATCCTCCTCATGGACGAGCCGTTCTCCGCGCTCGACGTCCAGACCCGCGCCCTCATGTCGGACGAGCTCATGGAGCTGTGGGCCGGCACCGGATCCTCCGTCGTCTTCGTCACCCACGACCTGGAGGAGTCCATCGCCCTCGCCGACAAGGTCGTCGTCATGACCGCGGGCCCCGCCACCGTCAAGGAGGTCTTCACCGTCGACCTGCCGCGCCCGCGCCGCGTCGAGTCGATCCGCCTGGAACCCCGCTTCGTCGAGATCTACCGCGAGATCTGGTCCTCGCTCGGCGAGGAAGTCCGCATCACCCGCGAAAGGGGCGCCCAGCATGTCGCCTGACACCACCGCGAGCGCCGCCCCCCTCGCGAAGACGGACGCCCCGGTGTCCTCCCGCACCGCCGAACGCGCCCGCGCCGCGCGCCGCCGCCGCGCCGTCGTCCTCGCCGCCCGCGCCGCCGTCCTCGTGTTCGTCCTCGGCGTCTGGGAGTGGTTCTCCCGCGCCGGGATCATCGACCCGTTCAACTTCTCGATGCCCTCGAAGATCTGGGACCAGATCCAGCAGTGGGCGCTGCACGGAACCCCGCAGGGCTCCCTGCTCGAACAGATCTGGTACACGCTCTACGAAGCCCTGCTCGGCTGGGTCGTGGGCGTCGTCGCCGGGGTCGTGCTCGGCATCGCGCTCGGCCGCGTCCGTTTCCTGGCCGACGTCATGGGCCCGTACATCAAGGTCCTCAACGCGCTGCCCCGGATCGTCCTCGCCCCGATCTTCCTCATCTGGTTCGGCCTCGGCCCCGCCTCGAAGGTCGCCTCCGCCGTCGTCCTGGTCTTCTTCCCCGTCTTCTTCAACGCCTTCCAGGGCGCCCGCGAGGTCGACCGCCACCTCATCGACAACGCCCGCATCCTCGGTGCCCGCGACCGTCAGGTCACCTTCCAGGTCGTCATCCCCGCCGCCACCTCGTGGATCTTCACCAGCCTCCACGTCAGCTTCGGCTTCGCCCTGATCGGGGCGATCGTCGGCGAGTACATCGGCGCCACCAAGGGCATCGGCCTGCTCGTCTCCGCCTCCCAGGGCACCTTCAACTCCGCCGGCGTCTACGCGGCCATGGTCATCCTCGCCGTCGTCGCCCTGCTCGCCGAAGCGCTGCTCACCTTCCTCGAGAACAAGCTGTTCCGCTGGAAGCCGGCCGCCACGGAAGCCCGTTGACCTCCCGCACCCTCCCCCCTTCCTCAGGAGCGCCCATGTCCCGCAAGAAGCTCACCGTCCGCCTCACCGCCGCCACCGCGGCCCTCGTCGCGCTCGCCGCGCTGAGCGGCTGCGCCGACGAGGTCTCCTCCAAGGCCACCGAGGGCGGGGGCGGCGGCAAGGGCGACAAGGTCAAGATCATGGTCGGCGGCATCGACAAGGTCATCTACCTGCCCGCGATGCTGTCCCAGCGCCTCGGCTACTTCAAGGACGAGGGCGTGAACGTGGAGCTCCTGAGCGAGCCCGCCGGCATCGACGCCACCACCTCCCTCGTCGCCGGGAACGTCCAGGGCGTCGTCGGCTTCTACGACCACACCCTCGACCTCCAGACGAAGGGCAAGTCCGTCGAGTCCGTCGTGCAGCTCGCCCAGACGCCCGGCGAGGTCGAGATCGTCTCCAACAAGGCGGCGGGCGACCTGAAGTCGCCGAAGGACTTCAAGGGCAAGAAGCTCGGCGTGACCGGCCTCGGCTCCTCCACCGACTTCCTCACCAAGTACCTCGGCGTGCACGACGGGGTGGCCGTCGACCAGTTCACGAACGTCGCGGTCGGCGCGGGCCAGACCTTCATCTCCGCGCTGCAGAAGGGTTCCATCGACGGCGGCATGACCACCGACCCGACCGTCGCGCAGATCCTCGACAAGAAGCTCGGCAAGGTCCTCGTCGACATGCGCACCCCCGAGGGCTCGAAGCAAGCCCTCGGCGGCCTGTACCCGTCCTCCAGCCTCTACATGAACACGGACTGGGTGAACGGCCACAAGGACACGGTCCAGAAGCTCACCGACGCGTTCGTCCGCACCCTCAAGTGGATGTCGACGCACAGTGCGAAGGAGATCGCCGCGAAGATGCCGAGCGACTACGCGCAGGGCGGCGAGGGCCTCTACGCGCAGGCCATCGAGAGCACGCTGCCCATGTTCACGAAGGACGGCCGCATGCCGGCCGACGGCCCCGCGACGGTCCAGCGCGTCCTGAAGTCCTTCAACCCGAACCTGAAGGACGCCACGATCGACCTGAAGAAGACCTACACGACCGACTTCGTTGAGAAGGCCGGCTGACCCGTCACGGCCGGGCGACGGCGAGGCTGACGACGTAGCGCTCCTCGACGGTGCCCGACGGGAACACCTCGGCCAGCAGGGCGCGTTCGGCCGCCAGGAAAGCGGCCGTGCGCTCCTCGCCGAGGACGAGGAAGTCGGAGAAGCTGCTCAGGTTCGCCAGGTGCCCGTCGAGCGGCACGTGGCGGGACCAGTACACCTGCCGGGTCGCGAAGTGGACCCCGGCCGGCAGTCGGCGGAACCGGGCCTGTGGATCAGGCCCGGTTCCGCCGCTTTTGCCGAACAGGTGGATCAGGCGCGCGGTCTGCTCCGCGATCCAGGGCACCGTGTCGTCCGAGTCGTTCCACCACAGCGCGAGCGCGCCCCCGGACCGCAGCACCCGGCGCGCCTCCGGCACGGACCGCTCCGGGTCTGTCCAGTGCCAGGCCTGCGCGTACGTGAGCAGGTCGAGGGAGCCGGTCGCCAGCGGCAGCCGGTTGCCGTCCCCGAGCACGAGCGGCACGTCCGGCAGCCGGCGCCGGAACTCGCGGGCCATCCCGGGCCCCGGCTCCACCGCCACGACGTGCGCCCCGCGGCCGTGGAGGAGCCCGGTGCCCAGCCCCGTCCCGGCTCCGACGTCGGCCACCCGCGCCCCGCGCAGCGGCCGTCCGGTCGACTCCTCGATGGCGTCGAGCAGTTCGGGAGGATACGAGGGCCGGTTCGCGGCGTAGCGGGCGGCGGCCCGGTCGAAGGTGAGGCCCTGCGGCGTCGGGGTCGTCATACGGGCATCCTGCGGCGCCCCGGTCCGGGCAGGGAGCCACTACGCGTCAGGCGAACGCCGGCGGGCCCCCTGTCGCCGGTCGGCTGACAGGGGGCCCGGGCCGGTGGTGCGGTGGGGTCAGCGCTGGGCGGACTTGAGGAGGTCGGCGCACTTCTCGCCGATCATCATCGTCGTGATGCACGGGTTGACCGTGACGAGGTCCGGCATGACCGAGCCGTCGGCGACGCGCAGGCCCTCGACGCCCTTGACGCGCAGGCGGGCGTCGAGCGGGGCGAGGCGGTCGTCGTCGGCGCCCATCTTCACCGTGCAGGCGGGGTGGTAGACGGTGTTGTGGGTCTTGTGGATGTAGTCGAGGAGCTCGTCGTCGGTGCGCACGTCCGGGCCGGGTGCCAGCTCGGCGCCCTTCCAGCCCGCGAGGGCCGGCTGCTCGGCGATGCGACGGGCCAGCTTCAGGCCGTACGTCATCACGCGGACGTCGTGCTCGTGCGTGAAGTAGCGCGGGTCGACCTTCGGCTTGTCCCGGTAGTCGCGGGTGCGCAGCCGCACGGTGCCCTTGGAGCGGGCGCGGGTCACGTTCGGGGTGAGGCAGAACGCGTTCTCGGTGGTGGGGTAGCCGTGCCGGGCCGTGTTCATGTCGAAGGGCACCGACCCGTAGTGGAACATCAGGTCGGGCCGGTCCAGGCCGGGCTCGGTGTCGTAGAAGATGCCCGCCTCCCACCACTGGCTGGACCGGGTGGGCATCGGCTGCTTCGCCTCCCACATGATGACGCCCTCGGGGTGGTCCTGGAGGTTCTCGCCGACGCCCGCGGAGTCGACGAGGACGTCGATGCCGGTCTCGCGCAGATGCGCGGCCGGGCCGATGCCGGACAGCATCAGCAGCTTCGGGGTGTCGATCGAGCCGCAGGAGACGATGACCTCGCGCCGGGCGCGGACCGTGCGGGTGTGGATCTGGTCCGGGTCGAGGTACTCGGTGCCGACGCAGCGCCGCCCCTCGAAGACCAGCTTCTTGGCGCGCACCCCGGTGCGGACCTCCAGATTGGGCCGCCGGCCCATGATCGGGTGGAGGTACGCGACCGAGGACGACTGGCGGACGTTGTTCTCGTCCGAGTTGATCTGGAACCAGTTGGCGCCCCGCACCACCGTCGTCCCCGTGTTGAAGGGCGTCGTCGGGATGCCCGCCTGCGCGCAGGCCTCCAGGAGGGCCGTGCCGCACGGGTCGTCGGCGCCCTTGAGGGTGCGCAGTTTCACCGGTCCGGAGCGCCCGTGGTGGTCACCGGGGGCGTCGTTGTTCTCGAGGCGCCGGTACAGCGGGAACAGGTCGGCCGCGGTCCAGCCCGTACAGCCGCCGGCGGCCCACGCGTCGAGGTCCTCGGCGGGCGCCCAGAAGGCGATGCACGAGTTGTGCGAGGAACAGCCGCCGAGCACCTTGGCGCGGGCGTGCCGCATGAAACTGTTGCCGCTGGACTGCGGTTCGACCGGGTAGTCCCAGTCGTAGCCGGACTCCAGCAGGCCCATCCAGCGGTCGAGCCGCAGCACGTTGTCGTCGCCGACGTCGCTCGGCCCGGCCTCCAGGACGCAGACCGTGACGTCCGGGTCCTCGGTCAGGCGGGCCGCGACGACATTGCCCGCGGTGCCGCCGCCGACGACGACGTAGTCGAAGACATCGGTGGCTGTGGTGGTGTCGTTGCCGGCATCGGTGCTCATCGGGTGGTGACCTCTTCCGGGTGGGCTTCGGGGAGGGAGGGAGCGGCGGACTCCGAGGCCCGCGCGGCGTGTTCGGCGAGGACGCAGGTGCGGTGCCGCTGGACGAACCAGTAGTAGGCGAACCCGCCGGAGGCGATCACGCCGACGAACAGGAACGCGCCCCAGCGCAGGTACCAGTGGAACGGGGCGGTGGCGTTGTAGACGGCGGCGCGGGGCCAGAGCAGGTTGACGGTCATGCCGGTGCCCCACAGCACGGCGATGATGTTGACGGGCAGTCCCCAGCGGCCGAGCGAGAACCGGCCGCCGTCGGCGGGCCGCCACTTCCCGCGCAGCCGCGCCACCAGCATCGGCCCGGTGACCAGCAGATACGCGATGTAGATCATCACGATGCCGATGCTGGTGACGACCGTGAAGATCTGCGGCTGGCGGATGTTCACGACGAGGATCCCGAGCGACAGCACCCCGATGATCACGGCCGGCGCGACCGGTGTCCTGAAGCGCGGGCTGACCCGGGCGAGCAGCGAGGACGCGGGCAGGTTGTTGTCCCGGGACATCGCGAACGCGAGGCGGATCGCCGCCGTGTGCACGGCCAGCGCGCACACCGTGACGGCGATCAGCACGCACCACAGCATGGCCTTGCCGGCCGTCGGGCCGAGCACGTCGAGCACCACGTACTGCAGTCCGTCCGAGGAGAGCTTCTCGCCGTGCAGCGTGGAGACGCTCATCAGGGCGAGCAGCAGGATCAGCCCGCCGAGGACGAACGAGGCGACGATCGAGCGGATGATGGCGCGCGGCGCGTTGCGCGAGGGGTCCAGGGACTCCTCGCCGAGCGAGGACGCGGTGTCGAAGCCGTACATGACGTACGCGGAGGCGAGCGAGGCGACGAGGAAGGCGCCGAGATAGCCGAAGGACTGGCCGTCCCCGGTGTGCGCGGTCTGCGTCACCACCTGCGGGCCGCGCACGATGTGCACCGCGAACAGGACGATGAGGACGACGGTGGCGATCAGCTCGATGAAGACACCGGCCGTGTTGATGGTGGCCATGAGCTTGACGCCGAACGCGTTGACGAGCGTGGTGAACAGAATCAGTACGGAAGCGAGGATCACGGCGTTCGTGGCCACGTCGTACGTGCCCGTGCCGTCCCCAACGAACTGGAAGAAGGACGAGATCTGCGGCAGCGTCAGCTGGTAGGCGAGGGCGACGGCCGCGATGGACACGACCGAGGCGAGGAGCATCATCCAGCCGGCGAGCCAGCCGATGTGCGGATTGCCCACCTTCTTCGCCCAGTTGTAGACCGACCCGGCGACGGGATAGCGGGCGGCCAGCTCGGCGAAGCACAGGGCGACCATGATCTGGCCCGCGAACACCATGGGCCAGGACCACCAGTAGGCGGGGCCGCCGTTCGCGTAGCCGAAGTAGAAGAGCTGGAAGGTGCCGGTGAGGATCGAGATGTAGCTGATGCCCGCGGCGAAGGTGTGGAAGCTGCCGAGCGTGCGCTTGAGTTCGGGCCGGTACCCGAACTCGGCGAGCTCGCTGTCGTCGGAAGTGCTGCCGTCGGAAGTGCTGTCGTCAGAAATGCTGCTGTCGGAAGTCGGCTTCATCGACGTCTCCTTGAGTGGGGGAGTCACGTCTGGATCAGGCGAACCAGCCCTGCGGCTCGGGGCGGGTGTTGCGCCAGATGTGCTTCGTCTCGCGGTACTCCGCGAGCCCTGCGGGGCCCAGCTCACGGCCGGTGCCCGACTGCTTGTAGCCGCCCCATTCGGCCTGCGGGACGTACGGGTGGAAGTCGTTGATCCACACCGTGCCGAGCCGCAGACCGGCGGCGACCCGGCGCGCCTTCGCCTCGTCGCCGGTCCAGACGGCGCCGGCCAGTCCGTAGATCGTGTCGTTGGCCAGGCGCACCGCCTCGTCCTCGGTCGTGAACCGCTCCACGGTCAGGACCGGGCCGAACGACTCGTCCTGGACGACCGACATGGAGGCGGCGCACTCGTCGAGCACGGTCGGCGGGAAGAAGTGGCCCTTCTCGTACGCCGCTCCGTCCGGCCGGGCGCCGCCGCACCGCAGCACCGCCCCCTCCGCGACACCTCGCGCGACGTACGCCTCGACCTTCTCCAGATGACCCGCCGAGATCAGCGGACCGGTCTGCGCCCGCTCGTCGAACGGGCCGCCGAGCCGGATCTCCCGGGCCCGGCGTACCACCTCGTCGACGAACCGGTCGTGCAGCGAATCCTCCACGAGCAGCCGCGCCCCGGCCGAGCAGACCTGCCCCGAGTGCAGGAACACCGCGGTGAGCGCCATGTCGACGGCCGTGTCGAAGTCGGCGTCGGCGAACACGATGTTGGGGTTCTTGCCGCCCAGTTCCAGCGCGACCTTCTTGACCGTGCCGGCGGCGGCCGCCATCAGGAGGCGGCCGGTGCGCAGCCCGCCGGTGAAGGACAGCAGGTCCACGTCCGGGTGGTCGGCGAGCGGGGCGCCCGCCTCGGGCCCGGCGCCCAGGACCAGGTTCGCGACACCCGGCGGCAGCCCGGCCTCCTCCAGGAGCCGCACGAGGTGGATCGCGGTGTGCGGGGTCAGCTCGCTCGGCTTGAGGACGAAGGTGTTGCCGGCGGCGAGCGCGGGCGCCACCTTCCACGCCGTCTGGAGCAGCGGATAGTTCCACGGCGTGATCAGCGCGCAGACACCGACCGGCTCGTGCACGATCCGGCTCTCGGCGTCGGGCACGCCCGTCGCGACGACACGTCCGTCGTCGATCGCCGCGAGCCGCCCGAAGTAGCGGAAGCAGTTCACGATGTCGTCGATGTCGTACTCGCTCTCGACGAGCCGCTTGCCCGTGTCGAGGGACTCGGCGCGGGCGAGCACGGCCTTGTCCCGGGCCAGCAGGTCCGCGACGCGCAGCAGCAGGTCGCCGCGCTCGGCGGCCGCGGTGCGCGGCCAGGGCCCCGTGTCGAAGGCGCGCCGGGCGGCCGCGATCGCCTCCAGGGTGTCCTTGGGCCCGGCCTCGTCCACGACGGCGACCAGCGAGCCGTCGGCGGGGCAGCGGATCTCCCGGGCGCGCCCCTCGCGCGCGGAGGTCCAGGCGCCGTCGATGTAGAGGTCAGACATGGTCCACCCCCAGCTGCCGGGTGAGCCATTCGTGGAAGATCGTGATGTGGTGCTCGGTCGGCACCAGGACACCTCCGTCGCGGTAGGCGCGCGAGGACATCGCGGGCTGGGTGCGCTCACAGGCCTCGAAGTCCTGGAGGTTGACCCGGTGGAACAGCTCCACCGACTTCGACACGTCGGCGCCCGACTCCACGACCTGCGGGGCGTACAGCCAGTCGCACTCGACGATCGTGCGGTCCTCGGACACGGGGAACATGCGGTGCAGGATCACGTGGTCCGGCACCAGGTTGACGAACACGGTCGGTTTGACCGTGATCGCGTAGTAGCGGCGGTCCTGGCCGTCGGCGACCTCCGGCAGCCGCTCGAAGCCCTCGCTGCCGTCGACCGTGAAGCCCAGGACATCGTCGCCGAACTCGGCGCCGTGGCCCACGTAGTACTGCGCCGCGTAGCCGTCCGCGAACTCGGGGAGCACCTCGGTGAGTTCGGGGTGGATCGTCGCGCAGTGGTAGCACTCCATGAAGTTCTCGACGATCAGTTTCCAGTTGGACTTCACGTCATAGGTGATGCGCTTGCCGAGCGCCAGTTCCTCGGTGCGGTACTGGTCGATGGCGGCCACGTCGCCGAGCCGTTCGACGGCCGCGCCGATCACCGTCTCCTCGAAGGAGGGCGGTGCGTCGGCCAGGCACACCCAGGCGTAGCCGAGCCATTCCCGCAGCGCGACCTTCACCAGGCCGTACCGCGCGCGGTCGACGTCGGGCATCTTCGTCAGGTTCGGGGCCGCGACGAGCTTGCCGTCGAGGTCGTACGTCCAGGCGTGGTACGGGCACTGGAGGTTGCGGCGCACCTCGCCCGACTCCTCGGTGCAGATCCGGGCGCCGCGGTGCCGGCAGGTGTTGAGGAAGGCGCGCAGTTCCCCGGTGCGGGACCGGGTGATCAGGACGCTCTCCCGGCCGATCTGCACGGTGCGGAACGCGCCGGGCCTGCCGAGGTCGGCGCTGCGCACGGCGCAGAACCACATGGTCTCGAAGATCCGTTCCTGCTCCAGGCGGAACAGGCCGGGGTCGGTGTAGTAACGCCCGGGCAGGGTGGACACCAGGCTGGGGGCGACGGGGGTCGTCGTCACGTGCGTACTCCTCAGGCGGGCGCGGCGGCGAGGCGGTTGGGGTCGAACAGCTCGATGGGGTGCTCGGTGGTGCCGCTCAGGGCGAGGTCGGCGACGATCTCGCCGACCACCGGCACGAACTTGAAGCCGTGGCCGGAGAAACCGCAGGCCACGGTGACGGAGTCGGGGTGTTCGGGATGCCGGGCGATCACGAAGTGTTCGTCGGGCGTGTTGGAGTACATGCAGGTCGCGGCCTTCAGGAAGGTGCCCGGCAGGCTGGGGATCCGGCGGGACATGTGCTCCGCCATGGCCTGGATCTCGCCGGCGTGCACCTCCCGGTCGATCGTCTCCGGGCTGCATGCGGTGCCCTTGCGGAAGAAGGCGACCTTGGCGCCGAGATCCGGGCCGTCGATCGAAGGGAACCCGTAGATCTGCACGCCCCGCGCGTCCTCCCAGATGTAGACGGGATGCCGCTCGGGGCGGAAGGGCTCGACGCCGCCGGTGGGCTGGAACCAGTACATGACCTGCCGCTCGATGCCGAACGGCACCCCGAGGTCGGTGAGCAGCTGCGGAGCCCAGGCACCCGGGCAGATCACCAACTGGCCCGCGGTGTACGTGTTCTCGGCGGTGTGCACCCGCACGCCGCCGCCCGGGAGGGGCTCCCAGCGGGTCACCGGTTCGTTGAAGTGGAGGTCGGCGTCGTTGCGGGTGGCGAGCTGGAGGTGGGCGACGACCGTGTTCTCCGGGCGGACGAGGCCGGCGCGCGCCTCGTACAGGGCGATCTCGTCGTCGTTCGGGTTCAGGGTGGGGAAGCGGCGGCGGATCTCGTGTGCGTCGAGGATCTCGTGCGGCAGGTCCCACTGCCGCGCCGAGCGCACCGAGCCGGCGACGGCGCGCGCTTCGGGCCGGCCGAGCATGAGGCCGCCGCACAGGGTGGCGACCTCCCGGCCGGTGGCCCGCTCCAGCTCCTCGTACAGCTCGTACGAGCGCAGCAGCAGCGGCACGTACGCGGGGTCCTCGAAGTAGGCCTGCCGGATGATCCGGGAGCCGCCGTGGCTGGACCCGTGGTGGTGGGCGGGGCCGAACTTCTCCAGGCCGAGGACACGGGCGCCGCGCGCCGCCAGATGGTGGGCGGCGGCGCTGCCCATGCCGCCGAGTCCGATCACGATCACGTCATGGGTGGGGGACATTCCGGATGCCTCCGGGGATCGCAGGGCTGGGGATCGCAGGGCTGGGGATCGCAGGGGGAGGGTTCAGCGGCGGATGCGGGTCATCTTCGGGTCGAAGAGGGGTTCCTCGGCGACGGTGGCCGGGACCTTCTCGCCGAAGTACTCGACGTGCACCCCGGTGCCGGGCTCCAGCGGCGGCAGCCACGCGTACGCGACGCAGCGGCCCAGGGTGTAGCCGTAGGAGGCGCTGGTGACGTACCCGGCGGGGGCGCCGTCGACGTGGACGGGCTCCTTGCCGAGGACGACGGCCGCCGGGTCGTCCAGGAGCAGCGCGGTCAGCTTGCGGCGCGGCTGCTCGGGGAGGGCCTCCAGGGCGGCGCGGCCGACGAAGTCGCCGCGGTCCATGCGGACGGCGAAGCCGACCCCGGCCTCGTACGGGGTGTGCTCCTCGGTCATGTCGTGGCCCCAGGAGCGGTAGCCCTTCTCCAGGCGCAGGCTGTTGAACGCCGAGCGGCCGGCCGCGATGACGCCGTGCTCCTGTCCGGCCTCCCACAGCGTGTCCCACAGGCGCAGGCCCAGGTCCGCGGTGGTGTACAGCTCCCAGCCCAGTTCACCCACGTACGACAGGCGCATCGCCGTGACCGGCACATGGCCGAGGTAGGTCTCCTTGGCGCGGAAGTAGCCGAAGCCCTCGTGCGAGAAGTCGTCGCGGGTCAGGGGCTGGACGAGGTCGCGGGCGAGCGGGCCCCACACGCCGATGCAGCAGGTGCCCGACGTGATGTCCCTGACCTGCACGTCGCCGGGGGCGTGGCGCAGCAGCCAGTCGAGGTCGGCGGGGGAGTTGGCGCCGACCTGGAAGCGGTCCGGGGCGAGCCGGGCCACGGTGAGGTCGGAGCGGATCCCGCCGGACTCGTTCAGGAGCAGGGTGTAGGTGACGGCGCCGGGCTTCTTGGCGAGGTTGTTCGACGTCATGCGCTGGAGGAAGCCGAGGGCGCCGGGGCCGGTGACCTCCAGACGGCGCAGCGGCGTCATGTCGTACAGGGCGACCTTCTCGCGGGTGACCCGGGCCTCGGCCGCGGCGATCGGCGACCAGTGGCGGGCCGCCCAGGCGTCCCGCTCGGGCACGTCGGCCGCCAGGTGGGCGTTGGCCTCGTACCAGTGCGGGCGCTCCCAGCCGCCGCCCTCCAGGAAGTGCGCGCCGAGCTCCTGCTGACGGGCGTAGAAGGGGGAGACCCGCAGCGGGCGCGGCTGCTCCATCGTCTGGAGCGGGTGGATGACGTCGTACACCTCGACGAACTGCTGCGCGCCCCGGTCGTGCACGTAGGCGGGGGAGCGCTGGGCGTCCTCGAACCGGGTGAGCTCGCACTCGTGCAGGTCGATCGAGGGCCGGCCGTCGACCATCCATTCGGCGACGGCCTTGGCGACGCCCGCGGAGTGGGTGACCCAGACGGCCTCGGCGAGCCAGAAGCCCCGCAGGTCCCGGCTCTCGCCGAGGACCGGCATGCCGTCGGGCGTGAAGGAGAAGACGCCGTTGAAGCCCTCCTCGATCTCCGCGTCGCGCAGGACGGGGAGCAGCCAACGGCAGTCCTCCCAGCTGGGCGCCCAGTCCTCCTCCGTGAACGGGTACGAGGAGGGCATGTCCATGTTCTTGGCGCGGGCGGCGTCGTAGCCGGGCACCGCGAACGGGTCGACGGGCAGCGGCTTGTGGGCGTAGGAGCCGATGCCGATGCGGTCGGTGTGCTCGCGGAAGTACAGATCGCGGTCCTGGAAGCGCAGGATCGGCTTCGAGGCCTCGGTACGCGGGTCGTTGACGCCTTCGAGCGCGGGCAGCGGCGTCGTCTTCGCGTACTGGTGGGCGAGTGGCAGCAGGGGGATGTCGATGCCGGCCATCCGGCCGACGACGGGGCCCCAGAAGCCGGCGGCGGACACGAGGTGGTCGGCGGGGAACGTGCCGCGGTCGGTGACGACGCCGGTGACCTTGCCGTCCTCCTGCTCGATGCCGGTGACGGTGTGGCGCTCCAGGAAGGTGGCGCCGCGCCCCTGGGCGCGGGTCATCTGCGCGCGGGAGGCGAGCAGGGCGCGGGCCAGGCCGTCGTCGGGGGTGTGGAAGCCGCCGAGGACCTTCGACTCGTCGACGAGCGGCCACAGTTCCTTGCAGCGGGCGGCGGAGACCAGCTCGCCGCGTACGCCCCAGGACGCGGCCCAGCCGGCCTTGCGGTGCAGGTCGGCCCAGCGTTCCTCGGTGGTGGCCAGCTCCAGGCCGCCGACCGGGTTGAAGCAGGAAAGACCGTCCACTTCAAGGGAGTTGAACTTCTCCACGGTGTACTGGGCGAACGCGGTGAGGGTCTTGGACGGGCCGGTCTGGAAGACGAGGCCCGGGGCGTGCGAGGTGGAGCCGCCGGGAGCGGGCAGCGGCCCCTGTTCGAGGACGGTGACGTCGGACCAGCCGCGGGCGGTGAGCTCGTCGGCGAGGGAGCAGCCGACGATGCCGGCGCCGATGATCACGACGCGGGGGCCGCGGGCGGCGGCGGATTCGGGGGTGCTGGACGTGCTGGACATGCCCCTCCTCGGGTGGTGGGGACGGCAGGGAGAAAGGTGGCGGTCTCCCGCCTCCGGGGAGGCGGGAGACCGCGTCAGGCCGTGGGCACGTGGGGCCGCTCGGCGGCGACCGTGGTGTGCGCGCCGTGGCCGGTGTGGACGACGGTGTCGTCCGGGAGGGTCAGCAGCCGGTCGCGGATCGAGGCCACGATCGTCGGCGCGTCGGAGTACGAGCGGCCGGTCGCGCCCGGGCCGCCGTGGAACAGGGTGTCGCCGGTGAACACGGCACCGAGCGAAGGGACGTACAGGCTGCAGCTGCCCCAGGTGTGGCCCGGGGTGTGCAGCACGCGGACCTCGGCGTCGGCCACCGACAGACGCATCCCGTCGGCGAGTTCGGCGTCGGGCTTGCGGTCGGGGTGGACCGTCCGCCACAGCTCCTGCTCGGCGGGGTGCAGCAGGACGGGGGCGCCGGTCGCCTCCGCGAGGGCGACGGCGGCGCCGATGTGGTCGTCGTGGCCGTGGGTGCAGACGACGGCGACGACGCGGCGGCCCGCGACGGCGGAGAGGATCGCGGGCGCGTCGTGCGCGGCGTCGACGACGAGCACCTCGGTGTCGTCGCCGATCAGCCAGACGTTGTTGTCGACGTCGAAGGTCTCGCCGTCGAGGCTGAACGTCCCGGAGGTGACCACGCGTTCGACGCGCACGGAGCCGGCGGCGGCCGCCGTCACAGGACGACCACCGAGCGCAGCACGTCCCCGTGGTGCATCTTCTCGAAGGCCGCCTCGACCTTGTCGAGCGAGATCGTCTCGGTGACGAACGCGTTCAGGTCGAGCAGCCCGTACAGGTACTGGTCGATGAGGAACGGGAAGTCGCGGGTCGGCAGACAGTCGCCGTACCAGGACGACTTGAGGGCGCCGCCCCGGCCGAACAGGTCGATGAGCGGGATCTCGACCTTCATCTCCGGGTCGGGGACGCCCACCTGGACCAAGGTGCCCGCGTGGTCGCGCATGTAGAAGGCCTGCTTGTACGTCTCGGGCCGGCCCACCGCGTCGATCGCGATGTCCACCCCGAAGCCGTCGGTGAGCGCCCGCACGGCCTCGACGGGGTCGGTGCCCTTCGAGTTGATGGTGTGGGTGGCTCCGAACTTCTCGGCCTGGTCGAGCTTCTTGTCGTCGATGTCGACGGCGATCACCTTGCGCGCGCCGTTGAGGCAGGCTCCCGCGATCGCCGCGTTCCCTACGCCGCCGCAGCCGATGACCGCGACCGTGTCGCCGCGCTGCACGTTGCCGGTGTTGACCGCGGCGCCGTAACCGGCCATCACACCGCAGCCGATGAGCCCAGCGGCCTCCGGGCGCGCGGCCGCGTCGACCTTCACCGCCTGCCCGGCCGCGACCAGGGTCTTCTCGGCGAAGGCGCCGATGCCCAGGGCCGGGGTGAGCGGGGTGCCGTCGAGCAGCGTCATGGGCTGCGTCGCGTTGCGCGAGTCGAAGCAGTACCAGGGCCGGCCGCGGCGGCAGGAGCGGCAGGAGCCGCAGGGCGCGCGCCAGGCGATGACCACGTAGTCGCCGGGGGCGACGTCGGTGACGCCGGCGCCGACCTCCTCGACGGTCCCCGCCGCCTCGTGGCCGAGCAGGAAGGGGAACTCGTCGTTGATGGCCCCTTCCCGGTAGTGCAGATCCGTGTGGCAGACCCCGCAGGCCTGCACCTTGACCAGGACCTCGCCCGGTCCGGGATCGGGAACGACGATCGTCTGCACCTCGACGGGTGCGCCCTTCTGCAGAGCGACGACGGCACGGACCTCGTGTGGCACGACCCAACCCCCTTGCTGTTGCGCATCGTACGAATCGTTGCGCTATGAGGAACGACGAGACACATCTTGGGAACGCGGCGGAAGTCCGTCAAGAGGTTGTTCTCAAGAGGTGCGAGACGGGCGGGCGCACGACCCGGCGCACCCCGGCGCATCCCGGCGCACGGGGACGGCGCCAGAACGCACGAGAACGCGGAGCCAGGCCTTCCTGACTCCGCGTTCAGCGTGCGTACGGTGTGCGGGACGTCCTCAGCAGGCGTATCCCATCCTGCGCGACAGCTCCGCCGCGGCCGCCACCGTGTGCTCGGCGACCACCGCGAGCCGCTCCTCGGTCATCCGGTACACCGGCCCCGAGACGCTGATGGCGCCGATCACCTTGCCGTCGTGCGAACGGACCGGCGCCGCGACCGCCGCGAGCCCGATCTCCAGCTCCTCCACGGCGCTGGCGTACCCCTGCCGGTCCACGGTCTCCAGCTCGCTCCGGATCGCCGCCGTGCCCACGATCGTGTGCGGGGTGAACCGCGCGAGGCTGCGCGCAGCCATCCCCTCGCGCAGGGTGGGGGGCAGGTGCGCGAGCAGCACCTTCCCGCTGGACGTGGCGTGCAGCGGGGTGCGCCGGCCGAGCCAGTTCTGCGCGGTGACGGAGGCGGCGCCGCGCGCCTGCATGATGTTGACCGCGGCGTCGTCGTCGAGGACCGCGATGTTCACCGTCTCGCCCAGCTCGTCGGCCAGTTCGCGGCAGACCGGGCCGCCCTCCTGGGAGATGTCCAGGCGCGCGGCCGCCGCGCCCGCCAGGCGCAGCATCGCGGCGCCCAGGTAGTACTTGCCGCGGTCCTTGGCCTGGCCGACCAGTCCGCGGTTCTCCAGGACGCCGAGCAGACGGAACGCCGTGGACTTGTGCACCCCCAGTTCGTCGGCGATCTCCGTCACGCCGGCCTCGCCGCGCCGCGCGAGGCTCTCCAGGACGCTGATCGCCCGGTCGACGGACTGCACGGAGCCGGCGGCACCCTTGGCCGGCTTCTCGGGGGCCGGGTCCAGGAGCTCGGACGCCTCGGAGGGCGTCCGGACGGCTCTGACGCGGCTGTTTCCGCCCGTGCTGGACTTACTCGCTGCACCCTTCCTGACCTGCTTCTTCTCGTGAGGCATAGCTGAATTCTCACCACCTGGCGGCCCTTTGGCGGGCCGCATCTGCGAGAAGCCCTTGACGCGGCGGGCATCCCGACCGGATTCTGTTGCGCATGGCGCTCTTGAGTGCGTGATGCGAAACAATAGGTTACCGGTCGGTCCAGAACAACGAGGGGGACGCATGATTCCCGTCTGCCGCCTTGAAGACCTCCCCGAGGGAGAGTCCGTCCGCATCGACAGCATGCCGCCGATCGCCGTGTTCCACACCGACGGCTCGCTGTACGCCATCGACGACACCTGCACCCACCAGGATGCCTCCCTCTCGGAGGGCTTCCTCGAGGGTTGCCTGGTCGAATGCCCGCTCCACGAGGCGTCGTTCGACCTGCGGACGGGCGTTCCCACGTGTGCTCCCGCCCGCCGCCCGGTCCGCACGCACCGGGTGACCGTCGACGACGGCATGATCCACGTCCACCCCGCGGCCGAGGAGACCACCGCGGCCTGACGCACCCCGCCCCGGAACGGCGAGCTCCACACCCCGCCGGGCGCACCGCACCACACCGCACCGCACGACGGACGCGAAAGGCAGACACTCATGAGGACCGTGACCGTGGTGGGCGCCTCGCTCGCCGGACTGTACGCCGCCCGGGAACTGCGGGCCCAGGGCTTCGACGGCCGGCTGGTGATCGTCGGCGACGAACCGCACCGCCCCTACGACCGCCCCCCGCTGTCCAAGGACTTCCTGTCCGGCAAGGCGCAGGAGAGCGACCTCGCCCTGTCCGACGACGCCGAGACCCTCGAACTGGGCGCCGAGTGGATCTTCGGCGTGCGGGCCCGCGGCCTCGACGCCCGCGGCCGCGTCGTCCTCCTGGAGGACGGCCGCACCGTCTCCACCGACGGCCTCGTCATCGCGACCGGCGCCCGCGCCCGCCGCCTGCCCGGACCCGCCCCGGCCGGCGTGCACACGCTGCGCACCCTCGACGAGGCCCGGGCCCTCCGCGCCGACCTGCTGCGCGGCCCGCAGCGGGTCGTGGTGATCGGCGGCGGGTTCATCGGCGCCGAGACCGCCTCCTCCTGCGCCGCCCTCGGCCACGACGTCACCGTCGTCGAGGCCGCGCCTCTGCCGCTGCTGCCGCAGCTCGGCCCCGACATGGCTGCCGTCTGCTCCACCCTGCACGAGCGCGGCGGCGCCACGCTCATCACCGGGACGGGCGTCGCCGCCCTGGAGGGAGACCCCGCGGTCACCGGAGTGCGGCTCGCCGACGGCCGGGTGCTCCCGGCCGACGTGGTCGTCGTCGGCATCGGCGCGGTGCCCAACACCGAGTGGCTGGCCGGGTCCACGCTCGCCGTCCACGACGGCGTCCTGTGCGACGACGGCTGCGTCACCGCCCTGCCGCACGTCGTCGCGGTCGGCGACGTGGCCCGCGTCGCGGGCGCCCGCGCGGAGCACTGGACCAGCGCCACCGCCCAGCCCCGGGTCGCCGTACGCAACCTCCTCGCGGGCCGCACGGTGGAACAAGCCCGCCCGCTGCCCTACTTCTGGTCGGACCAGTACGGCTCCCGCATCCAGTTCGCCGGGCGCCGCCGCGAGGGCGACGTGCCGCGCATCGTCGAGGGCACGATCGAGGAGGGCAGCTTCCTCGCGCTCTACGAGAGGGAGGGCCGCACGACGGCCGCCCTCGCGATGAACCGGCCCCGCCCGTTCACCCGCGTCCGGCGCGAACTGTCCCGCGCCGAGACGCAGTCGGCGGCGCCCGCCGTCGCCGCCGGGCCCGCCGCGCCGGTCGCGGCCGCGCTCTGACCGTACGTACGCGTCTCCGTATCCCTGAGCCGAGGAGTATTCGTGCTGCACACCTCCCTGCGTGAGCTCGACCCGGATGTCGCCGCCGCTGTCGACGCCGAGCTGAAGCGTCAGCAGTCGACCCTGGAGATGATCGCGTCGGAGAACTTCGCTCCGGTCGCCGTCATGGAGGCCCAGGGATCGGTCCTCACGAACAAGTACGCCGAGGGTTACCCCGGCCGCCGCTACTACGGCGGCTGCGAGCACGTCGACGTCACCGAGCAGATCGCGATCGACCGGGTCAAGGACCTGTTCGGCGCCGAGTACGCCAACGTGCAGCCGCACTCGGGTGCCTCGGCGAACCAGGCCGCCCTGTTCGCCCTGGCCAAGCCCGGTGACACGATCCTGGGTCTGGACCTCGCGCACGGCGGTCACCTCACCCACGGCATGCGCCTGAACTTCTCCGGCAAGCAGTTCGACGTGGTCGCCTACCACGTCGACGACGCCGGTCTGGTGGACATGGCCGAGGTCGAGCGCCTGGCCAAGGAGCACCGCCCGAAGGTGATCATCGCGGGCTGGTCGGCGTACCCGCGTCAGCTGGACTTCGCCGAGTTCCGCCGCATCGCCGACGAGGTCGAGGCGTTCCTGTGGGTCGACATGGCCCACTTCGCCGGTCTCGTCGCGGCCGGGCTGCACCCCAACCCGGTCCCCTACGCCGACGTCGTCACCTCCACGACGCACAAGACCCTCGGCGGTCCCCGCGGCGGCATCATCCTCGCCCGCGACAAGGACCTGGCGAAGAAGCTCAACTCCGCGGTGTTTCCCGGGTTCCAGGGCGGCCCGCTGGAGCACGTGATCGCGGCGAAAGCGGTCTCGTTCAAGGTCGCGGGGAGCGAGGAGTTCAAGGAGCGGCAGGAACGCACCCTGCAAGGCGCTCGCCTTCTCGCGGAGCGTCTGACCTCGGAGGACGCCCGCAAGCACGGCGTGAACGTGCTCTCCGGCGGCACCGACGTCCACCTGGTCCTCGTCGACCTGCGCGAGTCCGACCTGGACGGGCAGCAGGCCGAGGACCGCCTCCACGAGGTCGGCATCACGGTCAACCGGAACGCCGTTCCGAACGACCCGCGTCCGCCGATGGTCACCTCGGGTCTGCGCATCGGTACGCCGGCGCTGGCCACGCGCGGTTTCGACGCCGACGACTTCCGTGAGGTCGCCGACGTTTTCGCCGAGGCCCTCAAGCCGTCCTACGACGCCACCGCGCTCAAGGCCCGCGTCACCGCGCTCGCCGACAAGCACCCGCTGTACCCCGGCCTGTAGAGACCGGGAGGACAAGGAGACCGCCGGCGGTCACGTCCAGCACGAGCTTGCCGCGGACATGGCCCTGCGCCGAGAGATCCTGGGCCGCCGCTGTCCCGTGGAGGGCGCGGACGGTCTCGTCGACGAGGTCGCCGAGCGCACGCTCCTCGCTGACCAGGTGTTCGAGCACCGTGATGGCCGCGGTCACCGCCTGGCCCGCGGCGAGCGTCGTGGCGAGGGAGTCCACCGGCGTCCCGGTCGGCTCCTCGACCGCAGGGCGGATCAGGCGGGCTGTCTCGTGCGCGGCCTCCCGCCACACCCGGCGCAGCCCGAGGTCCTGGAACGTCAGCCGCATCAGCCGGTGGATCGAGGCCTCGGGCCGGTCCGTGAACGACTCGGCCAGTTCGGCCACCGGGGCGGACGTGTCGCCCGCCGTGATCATGACGTCGGCGCAACACGACGAAATCCGCAGCAGTGCGGCGTCGTCGAGGGTGGGGCGGGGCATGAACGCACCCCGTCTCCCGTAGTGGCAGAAGCTGCCACTACGGGAGACGGGCTCACAGGCGACCGGAGACGGTCAGTACAGGGGGCCGCCGCCGAAGGCCGCGCGGTGCGAGGCGGCCCGGCGGCCGTCCGGCTCCGTGACCTCGTACTCCTCGGCGAGTTCGGCCACGACGAAGGTGTGGCCGCTGCGCTCGGGCAGGCGGGGGTCGTCCGTGAGGCGGGCGATGACCGCGCCCACGAACTCGGGGGACTCCGCGTCGGCCAGCTTGAACCCGGCGACCTCCTCCACCCCGGCCTCGACCAGGCCGTCCGTGCGGACGAGGCCCGGCCACAGCGACACCGCCGAGACGCCCGCGGAGGCCAGCTCGTGGCCCATGTCGGCGGCCATCTTGTCCAGGCCCGCCTTGGAGATCCCGTAGAGCACCGAGTGCAACGGGGCGCGGGCGCCGAACGAGGAGATGTTGACGATGAGTCCGCTGCCCCGCTCCACCATGTGCCGGGCCGCGTGCACGGCGGCGACGTAGTGGGCCCGCAGGCCGACGCCGATCAGCGGCTCCCAGTCGGTGACGGGCCGGGTCCAGAACGGGTCCTCGAAGCCGGCCATGTCGTCGGGCGCGGCCCACACGTTGTTGACCAGCAGGTCGAGCCGGCCCCGGTCGGCGGTGATCCGTGCGATCAGCGCCTCGATCTGGGCGTCGTCCCGGTGGTCGCAGCGCAGGCCGACGCCCTCGCCGCCGGCCTCGGTGACCCGGCGCGCGGTCTCCGCCTGCGGGCTGCCGGGGCCCGGCTCGCCGCGGCCGGTGACGTACACGGTCCAGCCCCGCGCGCCGAGCGCGGCGGCGATGCCCCGGCCGACGCCCTTTCCGGTGCCCGTGACCAGCGCGACGCGTGGTGTGGAGGTGTCGCTCACAGCAGTCCCTTCTCGTCGACGACGTACCCCTCGGGCAGCGGGCGGGTCAGCGACCAGAGGCTGCGGAAGTGGTGCCTGGCCAGCCGCCAGGCCCCGTCCTCCACGACGTACCGGTCGTCGTACTCGCCGCACAGCACCCGCTCCGTGCGGTCCACGAGGTTCAGCTGCCGGAACCGCAGGGTCCAGCGGCCCGTCGCCTCGGTGGGGGAGCGGAAGGCGATCTCCGGGTGCACGCCGTGGTGCATGTCCAGGACCCGGTGGCCCTGTTCGTCGCGGGCCAGCGCGATCTGCCGGAAGAGGCCGACCAGTTGGTCCACGGTCGCGAAAGCGCCCAGCTCGCCGTAGTCGATGTCGGCGCCCTCGCGGACGAAGCAGGCGCGGAACCCCTCGGGGTCCTTGTGGTCGCAGGCCCGCAGATAGCGGTACTTGAGCTCCTCGATCTCCTGCCGCGCCTCGATGCGCGCGACGCGCTCGGCGAGGCCGGCGGTGGACTCGGACGACATGGCCGGGCTCCTCGGGGTGAGTTGTGGTGCGGCGACGGTAGGCAGCGGGACCGAGCGCGGGCCACGTCCGCTCCCGGTCAGCGGGAGCCGTCCGAAAAGCGACGCAGGGCCGCAACGAAATCCGTAGGCATCGATGATCAACTCGACGGAACGAGCGTCGAAACGGCCTCAGTTTGCGCGAAAGCGCAGAACTGGCCTTGTGCTACTCACCGGTCATGGGCATGATCCGGCTCACGTCGCGGCCGAGAACGGCCGAGAACGGCCGACAACGGCCACGGACGTCTAGGAGAGGCGCAACCGGTGCACAACGGGGCCAGCAACAAAAGCGGGTTGAGAACAGGGAGTCTGGGGACGTTCGACTCGATCGTCCTCGCGATCGCGGGCTGCGGACCCGCCTACACCGCGATGGCCATGGCCCCCGCGCTGATCGCCGCCGTGGGCTTCGCCGCCCCGGCCGTGCTGCTGTACTGCGCCGTGCCCACCCTCGGCATCGCGCTCGCGTTCCGGCACCTCGGCCGCCTGGACGTGAACTCCGGCGCCACGTACTCGTGGGTGGCGCGCACCCTCCACCCGTTCCTCGGCTTCCTCTGCGGCTGGGCCGTGGTCGTCGCGACGACCGTCTTCATGATCTCCTCCACCCAGCCCGCGGGCGCGGCCACGCTGTCCCTGTTCGGCGAGGACCTGGCCCGCGACGAGGGTCTGGCCACCGGCGTCGGCCTCGGCTGGTTCCTGCTGATCGCGGCCCTCGTCGCGTTCGGCACCCGGCTCGGCGCACGGGCCCGCGCCGTCGCCGTCGGCGGCCAGCTGCTCCTGCTCGTCGTCGTGGCCGTCGCCGCGCTGACCCGGAGCAAGCACGCCTCGTCCTTCTCCTTCTCCTGGCTCGGCTTCGGGCACTTCGACGCCGCCCACAGCTTCACCGCGGGCGCGCTCATCGCCGGCGCCCTGTACTGGGGCTGGGACGTGACGGCCAATCTCAGCGAGGAGACCCGGCGCGGCCGCGGCGGCGCCGGACGCGGCGGACTGATCGGCCTGCTCGTCACCGCCGCCACCTTCCTCCTCGTGGCGATCAGCGCGAACGTCCTGCTCGGCCCCGCCGCGGGCGCCGACAGCGCCGGCTTCCTCACCGCGTTCGGCGACGCGGCCCTGCCCGGCGTGGGCGGCGACCTGCTCGTCCTCGCCCTGCTGCTGTCCACCGTCGCGACCCTGGAGACGACACTCCTCCAGGCCACCCGCACCCTGTTCGCCATGGGCCGCGACCGCACCGTCCCGTCCTTCCTCGGCCGCATCCACCCCGAGCGGCAGACACCGATGATGTCGACGCTGCTCGTCGCCGCGCTCTCCGTCCTCGTCCTCGGCCTGATCGCCGTACTGGGCACCGGATTCGGGATCCTCGAGGACGCGCTCGTCGGCATCGGCCTGCTGATCACCTTCTACTACGCGCTCGCCGGCATCGCCGTCGTCGTCGCCTACCGCCGGGAACTGCTGCGCTCGCCCGGCAAACTGCTGCTGCTCGGCCTCTGGCCGCTGGCCGGCGCCCTGTTCAACATCTGGATCTTCGCCGTGTCGATCCCGGACATGAACACCGCCCAACTGGCCATCGGACTCGGATCGCTGGCCCTCGGGCTGATCCCGGTGACCGTCGCCCGGGTCCAGGGAGGCCGCTCGTACTTCCGTCCGCGGCCGCTGAACCCGCGGGACGTCCAGGCCGCCGAGGAGGCCCTCGAGGGCGCGGAGCCGGTCACGGCCGCCGCCGGAGGCCGCAGGGACGGCGTCCTCACCGACTTCTGAACCGTCCCGTTCGCACGCATCGCATCCAGGGGGATCTCGTCATGGCAGGGTGGCTGCGCCGCGAGCGGCACACACCGGACTACGACCCGGCGTTCGGCGACCGGGCACTGGCCGAGGGCCGGCAGGACATGCTGCTCGGCCGGTGGGAGGGCGCGCGGGACCTGCTGGCCCGCACGCCCGGCGACTGGGACCGGCGGTCCCACCGCATCCGGCTGCTCGCCGACGCGGCGGCCGGCCGGCGCACCGTCGACCTCTGGCAGGCCTCGGAGCCGCACAACCCCGACGCCGCCGTGCTGCGGGCCGAGACCGAGGTGATGCGGATGTTCGCCGCCGCGCGCGCCGGGGAGGACCCGGGCGCCGAACGGCTGGACAGCGCCGCCTGGCTCTGCCACCGGGCCGCGGCCCTCGCCCCCGCCGACCCCTACCCCTGGGTCTCGCTGGTCGCGCTGGGCCGGCTGTACCCGGGCGGCCACCCCGACATGCACGCCTGGTGGAAGGAGCTGCTCGCCCGGGACCCGTACCACCGCGAAGGCCACCACCAGGCCCTGCGGTTCCTGTCGGCGCGCTGGCACGGCTCCTACGGGCAGGCCCTCAACTTCGCCTGGGACGCCGCCGCCTACGCCCCCGACGGATCCCCGCTCGCCGTCCTCACACAGGTGGCCCGCGCCGAGCACTACCGGCACCGGGTCGCCGAGGAGGGCCGCGGTTCGCTCGGCCTGAGCCACCACTGGAGCGACGAACAGGCGCGCCGAGACCTGACCACCGCGCTCGACAAGTGGATCACCCACCGGATCCCCGGCGCCCAGGACGTCGCCGACCTCAACCACCTGGCCCACGGCCTGACCAAGGCCGGCCTCACCGAACGCCTCGGCGAGGTCTTCCGGCTGCTCGACAACCGCGCCACCGACGTCCCCTGGTCCTACACGGGCGACCCCGAGGAGCAGTACACCCGCTGGCGCGACCAGACGCTCCCGCGCTGAGTCCGGCTGAGCGAACACACCTTAGGATCGGCGGGTGTTCGAGTACCACGGCTGGATCACGGTCCGCGAGAGCGCGGGCGAGGACGACGACGCGGACCGGCTGCGCCGGACCGTCGACGCACTCCGCACCCGCGTCGACGCGCTCGACAGTCCCTACCTGCTCGACCTGAGGTGGATGAACGGCGAGCCGTTCCTCCACCTCGGCGGCCACTCCAACCACCGCTCACCGCCGGACGTCGTCGCCTTCTTCCGGCACGTGGGGCGGGTCGCTCCCGGGTCCTACGGACTCCTGCACGTGCTCGATGACGAGGACCCCGGGCACGCGAACGAGGTCCGGGTGTTCCGGCTCGTCCGCGGCGCGGTCACCGCGCACACCGAGCCACTGCTGTCCCCGTGCGTCCCGACGCTGGAGGACCCCGTCACGCGCTGAGGCGTCCGTCGATCCGCTGCGGCACCCCCCACGGGTTGTCGTCGCGCAGCGCCGGAGGCAGCAGGTCCCGCGGCCACGCCTGGTGGGCCACGGGGCAGGCGCCGACCAGGCCGCCGCGCGGGGCCGCTCGCGGCGGGCGTATGACGGGTGTCGAACGGGACACGGGGGTTCCCTCCGTGAATACGTCGGGGGCGCGGGGGATGCGCTAGAGCACGAACCCGTGGGGGAACGGGTCGCTCGGGTCGAGCAGGTAGTTCGCGGTGGCGGTGATCCAGGCTCGCCCGGAGAACTCGGGGACGACCCCGGGCAGTCCGCCGACCTCGGCGGTCTCCAGGAGCCGGCCGGTGAACCGCGTACCGATGAACGACTCGTTCACGAACGCGGTGTCCAGCGGGAGTTCGCCGCGCGCGTGCAGCTGGGCCATGCGCGCCGACGTGCCGGTGCCGCAGGGGGAGCGGTCGAACCAGCCCGGGTGGATCGCCATCGCGTTGCGCGAGTGCCGCGCGTCCGAGCCCGGGGCGAGGAACTGCACGTGCTTGCAGCCGCCGATGAGCGGGTCCGCCGGATGCACGGGCCGGTTCCGCTCGTTGATCGTCTTCATGACCGCCAGACCGGCGGCGAGGATCTCGTCCTTGCGGGACCGGTCGAACGGCAGCCCCAGCTGGTCGAGTTCGGCGATCGCGTAGAAGTTGCCGCCGTACGCCATGTCGTAGCGGACCTCGCCGAGGCCGGGCACCTTGACGGACGCGTCGAGTTCGAGCGCGAACGAGTCCACGTTGCGCAGGGTCACCTTCTCGGCGCGGCCGTCCCGCACCGTGACCCGGGCCTCGACGAGTCCGGCGGGCGTGTCCAGACGGACCCGGGTCTCCGGCTCGGTGACCTCGACCATGCCCGTCTCGACGAGGACGGTGGCCACGCCGATCGTGCCGTGGCCGCACATCGGCAGGAACCCGCTGACCTCGATGTAGAGCACGCCCCAGTCGGCGTCCGGCCGGGTCGGCGGCTGGAGGATCGCGCCGCTCATCGCGGAGTGCCCGCGCGGCTCGTCGACCAGGAACCGGCGCAGCCCGTCCAGGTGCTCCATCGCGTACCGGCGGCGCTCGGCCATCGTGGCGCCCGGGATCGGGCCCACCCCGCCGGTGACGACGCGGGTGGGCATGCCCTCGGTGTGCGAGTCGACGGCACTGAGCGTGCGGACCGACCTCATCGGGCGGACCCCGCTTCCAGCGCGGCGATCGCACGGGCCATGTCGGCCTCCACCTGCTCGCGCATCCGGGCGGTGAGCGCCCCGCGCGGCGGACGGCACGGGCCGCCGTACCGGCCGACCTGCTCCATGCCCAGCTTGATGGCCTGCACGAACTCGGTGCGCGAGTCCCAGCGGAACGCGGCGACCAGCGGCTCGTACAGGGCGCGGGCCTCCTCCAGCTTGCCGGCGGTGGCCAGTTCGTACAGGCGGGCCGACTCGGCGGGGAACACGTTCGGGAAACCGGCGAACCAGCCCGTGGCGCCCATGAGGAGGCTCTCCAGGACGACGTCGTCGGCGCCGCTGATGATCTCCAGGCCGGGGGCCTGCTCCTTGATCTCCAGGACGCGGCGCACGTCGCCGGAGAACTCCTTGACGGCGACCACGTTCTCGATCCGCGCGATCTCCGCGACCAGGTCAGGGGTCAGGTCGACCTTGGTGTCGATCGGGTTGTTGTAGATCATGACGGGCAGGCCGACGGAGGCGACCGCCTCGAAGTGGGCGAGGACCTCGCCCCGGTTGGCGCGGTACATGGTCGGCGGCAGACAGAGCAGGCCGTCCGCGCCGTCCTCGGCGGCGATCTCGGCCCAGTGCCTGGCCTGGTGCGAGCCGACGCCGTGCACGCCGACCACCACGACGCCCGCGTCGCCGACCGCCTCCTTCGCGGTCTGCGCCACCTTGCGGCGCTCGGCGTCGGTCAGTGAGGAGTACTCGCCGAGCGAGCCGTTCGGACCGACGCCGCGGCAGCCGTTCTCCACGAGCCAGCGGCAGTGGTCGGCGTACTTGTCGTAGTCCACGGCGAGACCGGCCGGGGCGGCGGCGTCCTCGTAGTAGGGGAGGGCGGTGGCCACGACCACGCCGCCGAGGGACAGGGGCTGCTGCTTCTGGGTGTCGCTCATGAACTCTGCTCCTGTTGACGGGACCTGACGAGAATGCAGATGGCGCAGGGGTGGTTCAGGGGTGGTGCGGCTCGGGCGGCGCGGCCAGGTCGCCGAGCCGGATGGGCTGGGCGATCGGACGCCGGTGCGGCGCGGGCGCGGGCAGGCCCTCGACCGCAGACTCGGCAGGCGCCCCGGAAAGCCGGGCGTTCAGCTCCGCGACCGTCGGCCCGCAGATCCGGGCCTGACAGGGGCCGAGCCCCGCGCGGGTCTCCAGTTTCGCGACCCGCGCCGAAGCGGTCTGCGGCGCCTCGGCCGCCCGGCACAGGGAGGCGTAGTCGGCGTCCTCGCAGCGGCAGACGACGGTCTCGGGGCGCAGCCACCCGGGCCAGGCCGCGCCGATCGGATGCGCGCGGGCCAGACGCGCGGCGAAGGCGCGCCCCTGGTCCCGGCTGCGCCGCAGCGGCCGCAGCGTGGCCGCCTCCCGATCGCCGCCGGCGGCGAGCCATCCGGCGAGCGCGCCCTCGGCCCGCGCGGCCGGGGCGCCCGCGACACCGGTGATCTCACCGGCCGCGTAGACGCCGGGGACGGTCGTGGCCTGGTCGGAGTCCACCTCCACGAACTCCCCGCCGGTACCGGTGCGCAGCGCGCATCCGGCGGCCACGGGCAGCTCCAGCTGGGGGCTGAAGCCGTGCGTCACGCACGCCGCGTCCACCGCCAGCGTGCGCTCGCTGCCCAAGGCGACCGACCAGTCCGCGCGCAGCCGCGCGGTGACGACCTCCTCGACCCGGCCGTCGCCGCGCGCCTCGACCACGGTGCGCCCGGTGCGGTACGGGACCCGGTGCCGCAGCAACAGAGCGCTGTACTCCGCGAGTTCACCGCCCTTCGCGGCCTGCGCGGCGAGCTGCCAGGGCCGCCGCGACCAGCCGCGGGCGACGGTGCCGGGGGAGTTGGCCTCCAGGACTTCGAGGACCCGCGAGCCCGCTTCGAGGAGCGAGGCGGCCACCGGCAGCAGGAACGGCCCGGTGCCCGCGACGACGACCCGGTCGCCGACCACGACCCGCTCACCCTTCGCGAGCGCCTGCGCGGCACCGGCGGTGAACACCCCGGGCAACTCCCAGCCGGGGAAGGGCAGTACACGGTCGTGGGCGCCGACCGCGAGGACCAGGGCATCGGGGTCCAGGGTCGTGCGGCGACGGCCGCCGGCGTCGGCCGGGCCGCGCAGGACGTGCACGCGCGGCGGGCCGGGCCGCTCCGGGTCCGGGCGTTCGAGGGCCCACACGGAGGTGTCGGACCACCAGGAGCACCGGGGGTGGGCGAGCACCCGGCGGCGGCGCCGGTCGAAGGCCCGCCAGCCGTGGTGCAGCACCTCGGGCCGGGCCGCGTCGTACGCCTCGGGCAGCATCCGGTGGTACTGGCCGCCGGGCCGGTCGCCGGCGTCGATCAGGGTGACCCGGGCGCCGGCGGCCAGGGCGGTCTCGGCGGCGGCGAGTCCCGCGGGGCCCGCCCCGACGACCACGACATGACGGTCCGTCATCGCTCCTCCGCTCCGGGCGCGCCGGGCTTCCCGCGACGGTCCGGGTCACGATCCGGCCCGGGGGCGTTCCGGCTCTGGGTCGTGACGACGTCACCGTCCCGGACCCGGCGGCGGCAGGCCCGTACGTCCCGCTCCTCGCCGACCGTCACCAGACAGTCGAAGCAGACGCCGATCCCGCAGAACACGCCGCGCGGCGCGCCGGAGCGGCCGGTGCGCCAGGCGAGGCGGCCGGCGGCGAGCAGGACGCCCGCGACGGTCTGCCCGGCGATCCCGTCGACCGGTTCGCCGTCGACGGTGATCCGCAGCGGCCGGTCCCGCCGGCGCGCGGCGTCGGACCCGGCACGGACACGTCGGGGGCTCATATCGACTCCTCGGTCAGGGGGTGTGCGCCGGTGCCCAGCACGGCGGGCCGGTCCACGCGGAACGGCGACGCGTCCAGGTCCGCCGGCTCGCCCAGCATCAGATTCCGCAGCAGCCGTCCCGTGCCCACGGACAGACCGATCCCGGCGCCCTCGTGGCCGCCCGCGTGCCACAGGCCGTCGAGGCGCGGATCGGCGCCGATGACCGGGAGATGGTCGGGGACGTAGGGCCGGAAGCCGCCGTACGCGCGCATCACCGGGACCCCGGCCAGCGCCGGGAACAGGCGCAGGGCCTTCGCGGCGACCGCCGACAGGACCTCGGGGCGCAGCCGGTCGTCGAAGCCGACGCGGCGGCGCGAGGAACCGATGAGCACGCTGCCGCCGCGCGTGGACTCCACGACCGCGGAGGTCTGCAGGTCCTCGGCGCTGCTGCCGACCGCGCCCACGTAGTCCGCGTCGTACACCTTGTGGAACACCATCGGCGGCAGCGGGGTCGTCACGAGGACGTCGCCGCGGCGGGGCCGCACGTCCACGGGGGCGCCGAGCCGGGCGGACAGTTCACCGGACCAGGGGCCCGCCGCGTTCACGAACCAGTCGGCCTCCAGCGGGCCGGCCGAGGTGCGGACCCCGGTGATCCGGCCGCCCCGGGACAGCGCGCCGAGCACCTCGCAGCCGGTGCGCAGGGTCGCGCCCGCGGCGAGCGCGTCGCCGAGCAGCGCGGCGGCCGCTCCGGCGGGCTGCACCTGGGCGTCCTCGGGATAGTGCAGGGCCGCCGTCTGCTCGCGGGTCACGTACGGTTCGGCCGCGGCGAGCCGCTCCGCGTCGAGGACGTCGGCGCGGACGCCCGCCGCGCGCTGCCCGGCGGCGAAGCCGGCAAGGCCCTCGGCCCCGGCGGCGGTGGTCGCGACGACGATGCCGCCCTTGGGCTCCCACTCGACGGCGTGCGCCGCGCGCGGCGAGCGTTCGGCGACCTCGGCGAGCACCTGCGGCCACAACGTGCGGGACAGCCGGGCGAGTTCGAGTTCGGGGCCCGGGCCCTTGTCGGACACCAGCACGTTGCCCTCGCCGTGCGAGGTGGTCGCCGACGCCGCGCCGCCGCGGTCCACGACGACGACCTCGAGCCCGGCCAGAGCCAGCTCGCGAGCGCAGGCGGCGCCGACTATGCCCGCGCCCAGCACCGCCACGCGTGTTCCGTACATCGAACCCTCCGTGTTCGGTAAAGCGAACACTGGGAAAGTACGGCGAGGGTTCAGAACGTGTCAACGGTCACGTCGGACGGATTTCGGACGAGTGCGTGTGGGCCGGTGCGGCGGCGGGAGCGGCCGACGGTGACCCGGGTGCGGGAGGGGTGTCCGGTGCCGGGTCCGACAGGTGCAGCCGCTGGTCCGCCCGGTACTGCAGCAGCAGCACCGAGTGCACGTCGCCGTCGAGCGCCGTGTAGCTGTGCGGGGACGCGGCGTCGAAGCCGACGTAGTCCCCCGGCCCCAGTTCCACCTCGTGCCCGTCGACCCGCACACCGAGCCGGCCGGTCTGCACGATGGTGTGCTCGGTGCCGACGTGGCCGAGCGACTCCTGGCGGCGCTGGGCGCGAACACGCTGGTCGAAGACCTCGAAGACGGCCTCGCCGGTCTCGATGCGGCGCAGCGGACGCAGGTCGACGCCCTCGCCGCTGAGCACCTCCACCTCCTCGGAGCGGACCACGGTCAGGCCGCCGGGCGGGCGGGCGTCCAGGAGGTCGGAGACGGCCACCTCCAGGACGCGCGAGAGGCTGAACACCGTCTCGATCGTGGGGTTCCCCGTGCCGGACTCCAGCTGCGACAGCGTCGCCTTGCCGATCTTCGAACGCCGCGACAGCTCGGAGATCGACAGTCCCCGCTCGGTCCTCGCCCGTCTCAGATTGGTGGCCAGCATCCCCCGGATCGAGTTCTCGGAGTCACCCACGCCCTTCCCCTCCTCTTCAGCTGCGTTCGATATACCGTACGCCCGCAGCGTTCTTCGTTCGGTCTGTGGATCAGGATGCGGGGTCAGGCGCGGGGATGTCCATGTGGGCCGTCCTCTTGCCTCTCACCCGCACGTCAGGGGTTAGCGTCCCGGCACCGTTCAGGCACCACGGCCCCGGAGGTCACCCATGTCCGCACCGTCCCTCGGTCGCGAAGTCCACCTGGTCAGCAATCCCGCCGGTCTGCCCGCCCCGGAGCACTTCCCGGTCGCCGAGGCGCCCGTGCCCCGCCCCGGAGCCGGCCAACTCCTCGTATGCAACCGGAAGTTCCTGGTCTTCGCCGGTCTGCGCACCCTGATCTCGCGGGAGGCGGACGGGTTCCAGGTGCCGCCGCTCAAGCCCGGCGAGCCCCTGTTCGGCCCGGCCCTCGGCGAAGTGGTCGCCGTGGGGCCCGGGACCGCGGGCGTGCCGGTCGGGACCTTGGTCACGCACCTGCTCGGCTGGCGGGAGTACGCGGTGGTCGACGCGGACGCGGTCCGGGTCGTGCCCGAGGACCATCCCGATCCGGTGGCCCTCCTGTCCACGGCGTCCGCCGCGTACGGGGCCCTGACCCGGCTGACCCGGCTGCGCGCGGGCGAGACGGTCCTGGTGACCGGCGCGGCAGGCGGCGTCGGCTCGCTGGCCGGACAGGTCGCCCGGCTGCTCGGCGCCGGACGGGTCGTCGGCACGACCCGCAGCCCCGGCAAGGCCGAACGGCTGCGGCGGGAACTCGGCTACGACGCCGTGGTGGTACGCGGGGACGGGCCCTTGGCCGACGCCCTCACCGAGGCCGCGCCGGACGGCTACGACGTGATCATCGACAACGTCGGGGGCGAACAGCTCACCGCGGCCCTCGAAGCGGCGCGGCCCGGCGCACGGGTCGGCCTGGTCGGCGCCCTGTCGGGCCAGTTCGACCCGACGCTCGCGGGCGGCACGGCACCGGCGTCGATCGACACGTTCCGGGTCGTCAAGCTCGCGGTGACTCTGGCCGGCTACCAGGACGCCGAGCACCCGGGCGTGGAGGAGGAGTGGCGGGAGCGGCTCACCCACTGGCTGCGCACCGGAGAACTCGTCCATCCGCACGTGACGCTGCCGGGCATCGATCGGGCCCCCGGAGCGTTGCAGGAACTGCACCAGGGGCGGCACTTCGGAACCCTGGTGGTCGAGATCTGAACCAGCGGTACCGGGTGACGGCGAGGGAGACTTCGGATGCGTATCGGAGACGCGGCGGCCGCCGCCGGCACCACCCCGCGCGCGCTGCGGTTCTACGAGGAACGGGGCCTGCTGCCCGCCCCGCGCCGCACGCCGACCGGCCAGCGGGTCTACGCCGAGCGGGACCTGGCCCGGATCCGCGTCATCCGGCACCTGCTCTCCCTCGGCCTGACCGTGCAGGACGTCCGCGCCTGCGCCGACCGCATCGACCTTCTGCTCGCCGACCCCGGCCGCCGCTGCACCGCCCCCGCGCCCGGGGCCGCCCCGGGCGTCGTCCAGCTGCGGATCGACGCGCTCGACGCGGAGATCACCCGACTGACGGCCCTGCGGGACACGCTGACCCGGCAGATCGCGGCCCCGCAGAACGTGGCGTGACGCCGCCTCGCCCCACGCGGGTCAGCGGAACGGGGTGTCCAGGGTCTGGGCCAGCTGGACCAGGCCGCGGCGGCCCTTCTTGGACTTCGGGTCGCGGGCGGCGTCCAGCGCGTAGCTGAACATCATGGGGACCTTGTTCGCGGGGTAGCCCTCCTCGCGGAGCATCTCGCAGGTCTCCAGGCCGATCAGCTCCGCGATCTCCTCGGCCTCGACCAGGTCGCACTTGCTGACGTACACCGCGATCCGGGCCACGCCCGCCTCCCGCGCCGCCGCTGCGTACGCGCGGGTCTCCGGCAGCGGCCCGTCCTCGGCGGAGACCACCAGGAGGACACCCGCCAACTGGTCGGCGCCGACCGCGAGCCGGGACCGGAAGTCGTCCAGACCGGGGCAGTCGTGCAAGTGGTAGGGGCCGCGCGAGGTGACGAACTGCCCCTCCGGATCGGGCGACGGGCCGAACTCGGCCTCCAGCGCCGCCGGCAGCGCCCCTGCCAGCGTGCTCTTGCCGTGCTTCTGGGCGCCCACGACCGCCGCCCGCACCAGGGGACCCGTTCCGTTGCTCCGCCGCCTACCCCACATGAGTACTGCCTCATTCCTTTGCCGCCGACTGCCGTTGCAGGCTACTGGTGCGCCGCGGGGAGCCCGGCCGGCACCCCCGGCATAAATCAGTGGCGCGCTGTCGGAGGGGGTGGTTAGGGTCGTGCTTGTTCAGGCGGCTGCCGCTGCCTCTGACCCATGTGTGACCCGGGAGGTGTCGACCGATGACTGTCGCTGCGACGGGCGTTGCCCGCATCCGGAAGTTCGTCAACTCCACCTCCGTGGCCGCCGGCTGACCTCACACTCTTCTTTCCGTGCACGCCTGTGCGTGCGCGCCGCCGGGGCCACCCTTGTGAAGGGTCACCCCTTGTCTTCCTCCAGCTTCACCTCTTCTTCCTCCCTGTCCTCTTCGCTGCTCCCTTACGGCTGGGACACCGGCTGGGACGCGGAGTTCGCCCCGTACGCGGAGCAGGGACTCCTGCCCGGGCGTGTGGTGCGCGTCGACCGCGGGCAGTGCGATGTCGTCACCGCCGACGGCGTCGTCCGTGCCGACACCGAGTTCGTCGTTCCCCGTGACCCGATGAAGGTCATCTGCACGGGGGACTGGGCCGTCGTCGACCCCGAAGGCGCCGACCCGCGCTACGTCCGCGCGTACCTGCCGCGCCGCACCGCTTTCGTGCGGTCCACCTCGTCCAAGCGGTCCGAGGGCCAGATCCTCGCCGCGAACGTCGACCACGCGATCATCGCCGTCTCCCTCGCCGCCGAGCTCGACCTCGGTCGCGTCGAGCGGTTCCTCGCGCTCGCCTGGGAGAGCGGGGCGCAGCCGGTCGTCGTGCTCAGCAAGGCCGACCTCGTCCCCGACCCCCTCGGCCTGTCCTACCTCGTCTCCGACGTCGAGAACACGGCGCCCGGCGTCCAGGTGCTCCCCGTCAGCGCGCGCGACGGCGACGGCGTCGACGTGCTGCGGTCCGTCGTGGCCGGCGGGACGTCCGTGCTGCTCGGCGCCTCCGGCGCCGGGAAGTCGACGCTCGCCAACGCGCTCGTCGGCGCCGACGTGATGGAGGTCCAGGCCGTACGGGACATCGACGGCAAGGGCCGGCACACCACGACCACGCGGAACCTGTTCGTGCTCGGCGGAGGCGGCGTCCTCATCGACACGCCGGGGCTGCGCGGCGTCGGGCTCTACGACGCCGAGTCCGGGGTCGAGCAGGTCTTCGCGGAGATCACGGAGCTGGCGGAGCAGTGCCGGTTCCACGACTGCGCGCACGAGGCGGAGCCCGGCTGCGCGGTGGCCGCCGCGCTGGCCGACGGGCGGCTGCATCAGCGGCGGCTCGACAGTTACCGCAAGCTGCTGCGGGAGAACCGGCGGCTGGTCGCCCGGGCCGATGCGCGGGTCCGGGGGGAGCTGCGCCGGGAGTGGAAGGCGCGGGGAGCCCAGGGGCGGGCCGCGGTCCGCTTGAAGCAGGGGCGGCCTCTGTAGGGACTGCCCCGCGCCCCTGATGAGGCTGCGCCTCATCAGGGGCGCGGGGAACTGCGCGAGAAGCCCCACCGGCCCGCAGCCCGCGACGAGACCGCGAGCCCCACCCCCGTGTCCGATTTCCGCCAGCCCCACCCCGGAGGGCCCGGCAAAATGGGACGCATGGGTACTGAAGAAGACACCCGCTACGAAGCAGTCCGCAGCCGCGACGCCCGGTTCGACGGTGAGTTCTTCTTCGCCGTGCGGACCACCGGGATCTACTGCCGGCCCAGCTGCCCCGCCGTCACCCCGAAGCGCCAGAACGTGCGCTACTACGCCACGGCCGCCGCCGCCCAGAGCTCGGGTTTCCGGGCCTGCCGCCGGTGCCGGCCGGACGCCGTGCCCGGGTCGGCGGCCTGGAACGTACGGGCCGACGTCGTCGGGCGCGCGATGCGCCTGATCGGCGACGGGGTCGTGGACCGGGAGGGCGTCGGCGGGCTCGCCGGCCGGCTCGGCTACAGCGCGCGGCAGGTCCAGCGCCAGCTGACCGCCGAACTGGGCGCAGGCCCGGTCGCCCTCGCCCGCGCCCAGCGCGCCCACACGGCCCGCCTCCTGCTCCAGACGACCCCGCTGCCGGTCACCGAGATCGCGTTCGCCGCCGGGTTCGCGAGCGTGCGGCAGTTCAACGACACCATCCGCGAGGTCTACGCCCGCACCCCGACCGAGCTGCGCGCCGACGCCCCCGAGCGCGGCCGCGCCGTCGCCGGGGTCGCCGGGATCCCCCTCCGGCTCGCCCACCGCGGCCCCTACCGCGCCGGGCCGGTCTTCGACCACCTCGCCCGTGAACGCGTCGACGGGATCGAGGAGTTGACGGGGGAGCCCGGGACGCGTGTGTTCCGGCGCACGCTGCGGCTGCCGTACGGCACCGGCATCGTGTCCGTCGACGAGGCCGCCCACGAACAGTCCGGCACCCTCGCCGAGCACCGCGGCGGCTGGCTCGACGCCCGCATCCACCTCACCGACCTGCGTGACCTGACGACCGCCGTCGGACGCCTGCGCCGCCTGTTCGACCTCGACGCCGACCCGTACGCGATCGACGAGCGGCTCGGCGCCGACCCGGGGCTCGCCCCGCTGGTCGCCGCCCGGCCCGGCCTGCGCTCGCCCGGGGCCGCCGACGCCGAGGAGTGCGCCGTGCGGGCCGTCGTCGGGCCGCAGGAGGCGGCGCGGCTCGTCGAGCGGTACGGGAAACGGCTCGACGCGCCCTGCGGCGGGCTCGACCGCGTCTTCCCGGCGCCGGACGAGCTGGTCGGCGAGGGCGGCACACTCGGCGCCCTCGCCCGCGTGCTCGCCGACGGGACCCTGCGCCTGGACCCCGGGGCCGACCGCGACGACGCCGAGGACGTGCTGCGCACCCTGCCCGGCATCGACGCCCGCACGGTCGCCCTGATCAGGATGCGCGCCCTCGGCGACCCCGACGTGACCGTGCCGGGCGATCCGGTCGGTCCGGCCGGGGGCGACGCCTGGCGGCCGTGGCGTTCCTACGCCCGTCAGCACCTTCTCGTAGAAAGCTCGTGGAAAGAAAGTGGGAAGCATCGTGAGTGACCAGAACGCGCAGCCGACCGTGTACTACGCGACCTTTCCGAGTCCGCTCGGGGAGCTGCTGCTCACCGGGGACGCCGGCGGGGCGCTGACCTCGCTGTCGGTGCCCGGGCAGAAGGGCGGGCGGAGCGTGGGGGAGGGGTGGGTGCGCGACCAGACGCGGTTCGCGGAGGCGGGGCGGCAGCTGGCGGCCTACTTCGCCGGTGAACTCAAGGAGTTCCGGCTGGAGTTGAGGCCCGAGGGGACCGAGTTCCGGCGCAGGGTGTGGGACGCGCTCGACGACGTGCCGTACGGCGCCACCACCACCTACGGCGAGGTCGCCGCCCGGATCGGCGCCTCGCGCGCCGCCGTCCGCGCGGTCGGCGGCGCGGTCGGCGCGAACCCGCTGCTCGTCCTGCGGCCCTGCCATCGCGTCATCGGCGCCGACGGTTCCCTCACCGGGTACGCGGGCGGCCTCGAACGGAAGGTCCAGCTGCTGACCCTGGAGGGCGGCATCTGAGCGCGGGATCACCATGAGTGAGGGGCGGCCACCCCGCCGTACATCCACACTCATGGTGGTTCTGTGCATCTTTGCAGGCGAGGGGATGGAAGCCGGACGAGGGCGCCCATCTCGCTGAGAGCCCCCGCGGCCCCGCGTGATAACACGGAGTGACCAATTCCGAAGGGGGCCTCGCGCTCATGGGTATCTTCAGCCGTCGTCGGACCGAGACGCTCGAACCGGACACGCCGGCCGGTGGCGGCGTCGCCACGCTCGACCTCGATCCCTCGCTGCGCAGGCTGACCGGGAACTGGGTCATCGACCGCCCGCACAGCCGCATCGGGTTCTCCGTCCGGCACGCCATGGTGACCACGGTGCGCGGCGCGTTCGCGGACTACGACAGCAGCATGTACTTCGACGGGGCCCGCCCCGAGGAGTCGCGCGCCGAGCTCGTCATCCGGGTCGCCAGTGTCGACACGGGCGTCGAGCAGCGCGACGCGCACATCGCGGGCACCGACTTCTTCGACGCCCGCCGCTTCCCGGAGATGTCCTTCCGCAGCACCTCCACGGTGCACAACGGTGGCGAGACCTTCCTCATGCGGGGCGATCTCACCATCCGCGACGTCACCCGCCCCGTCGATCTGCAGCTCGACTATCTCGGCTCCGTCCTCGACCCGTTCGGCATCGAACGGGCCGGGTTCGACGGGACCACCACCATCGACCGCACCGACTGGGGCCTGGTCTACAACCAGCGCCTGGAGGCGGGCGGCACGATGGTGAGCGAGAAGGTCCGCCTCCAGTTCGACATCTCGGCGATCCGCGCGCCCCAGCCGGAGCGGTAGCCGGACGCCGGAGTCACGCGGGCAGGCCCCAGCGCGGGGCCGGCGCGTTGGGCGCGACGGGGGCGACCGTCAGGTCCGGCCGGTCGCCCGCCGCCGTCACCAGCGCGGAGGCGCCCTTCGGGAGCCGGATCCGGATCGCGCCGTCGCCCGCGTCCTCGTGGGGCAGCGGCCGGCCCGCGCCGTCGCGGACCTCGACCGGGCCCGCGATGCCGTGCCGCACCACGCACGGCGCGCCCGCCTCGCTGACCAGCCGCACCCAGCGGGTGACGCCCCGCTCGCGGACCGCGCTCAGCAGGAAGGCGCCCTGGGTGCGGAAGCCGTGCACGGTCAGGTCCGTCCAGGCGGCGGGCAGCGCCGGGAAGACGCGGATCGTGCCGCCCCAGGACTGGCACACCATGTCGTGCAGGGACTGGGCGGCGGACAGCGGCGTCTCGATCACCGGGCCCGTCTCCTTGTACATGGTGTTCGCCTGGATGAAGCGGCTCATCAGCTGCCCCAGGTACTTCAGCGCGTCGTCGCCCTTGCCGAGCAGCGCCGACATCGACGCGGCGCCCGTGAACGTGTAGCCCTGGAGGGCGCCCTCGAAGCCGACCCAGTGCGCGAGGGACTTCTCGATCAGGGCCCGCTCGTCGGCCGCGGCGCCCGTCAGCTCGTACAGCGGGTACACGGCGAGCAGGTGCGAGTAGTGGCGGTGCGACTTCGCGAAGGGGATGTCGGCGCCGATCATGAAGCCGTTCGCGTCCGTCGGGTACGGGACCCGCTTCGCGAGCACCTCGCGCCAGCGCGGTGCCAGCGCGTCGTCGATCCCGAGGGTCTCCACCGCTTCGAGGAGCGTGCGGCAGCCCCAGCTCAGCAGCATCAGGTCGTAGTTGCAGTCGCGGGTGTTGCCGCCGTACTCGGGGGAGTAGGTCGCCGGCAGGTGCAGCCTGCCGTCCGCGCCCGGCTCCAGGAAGTGCAGGTAGTAGTTCACGGCCTTGCGCAGCAGCGGGTACAGGACGTCGCGCAGGATCGCCTCGTCCATGGTGTGGCGGTAGCTGAGCCACACGTTGTGCAGCGCCCAGGTGAGGTTGCCGACCTCGGGGGTGGGCGGGTCCTGGCCGGGGACGCCGACTCCGTAGCCCTGCGCGTTGCTGGTTGCGCCGCCGTTGACGAGCCGGGCGTCGGTCGTGCGGGGGACGCCGAGGGAGTCGGCGCGGTAGGCGGGCGCCATCTCGGCGGTCAGGTTCTCGCGGAACTCGCCGAGCGCGCGGGTCACCGCGTCGAGCTCCAGGTGGTTCGAGCCGTGGATCAGCCAGTACTCCAGCTGCACGTTCAGGTTCCACCAGGTCGCGGGCCACGGTGTCGGCTCCAGCCAGGGCCCGCAGGTCGCCATGACCGGGGCGTCACGGCGGGCCGCCGACGCCGTCTTGTACAGCTGGATCCAGTAGAAGCGCTGGATCCGCGCGTCCGGCACCGACAGGAAGCTCTTGCGGTAGTACGCGCGCCACCAGGCTCGGTGCGGAGCGGCCAGGGTGTCGTACGGGAGCTGCGCGGCGGCCCGTACGTCCGCCAGGGCGCGGTCGCGGGCCGTCGCCGACGGGAACGAGTGGCGGACGCCGGCGTACAGGGTGCGGCGCTCACCCTGAGTGACCTCCCGCCAGGCCGTGACGTGCTCGCCGCCGGACAGCAGCGACTGCACGGCGGCCTCCGTACCGTCCTCGTACGTGGAGACCTGTGCGGGCGGATTGCCCTGGTAGCCGGCGGGGGTCGGCTGGAACGCGGTGCGGGGGCTCTTCGCGTCGGCCGGGTGGAAGACCCAGCGGAAGCCGCGCTCGCCCTCGCTCGGGACGACCTCCACGGCGAGCACGGAGCGGCTGGTGTGGACGTGGGCGCGCAGGCGCAGGGTGCCCCTGTCGGTGGTGAGGGTGCCGGTCAGCTCGGCGTCGCGCAGGCCGAGCCGCCAGTCGAGGCCGGTGATCGTGCCGGCGGGCTCCAGGGTGAAGTGGCCGATCGGGAGGCGGGCCAGGCCGAAGAGGGAGCCGAACTCGGGGCGGTGGTCCTGCACCTCGGAGTGCTGGACGTTGAACCGTACGGCGTTCTTGCCGGGCTCCTGGTAGACGCCGCTGCCCAGGAAGCCGTTGCCGAGGTACGGGCCCTCGTACCAGGTCTTCGGCATCCGCCGCCAGACGAGGTCGGCGTCGTCCAGGACGGTGCGCCAGGCGTCGGGGTCCGCGGTCACGGAGTCCGGGGTGCCCGCTCCGGCCGGGGACGCCTGGGCGGGCAGGGCGCCCGCCCCTGCGACGAGTGCCGCACCGCCCAACGCGGATCCGGTGGCGAGCACGGTGCGGCGGGACGGTCTGGGCATGACGCCTCCTGGCGGCCGAATTCATCGGAGCTGTCCACTGCCGCAAGGTAGAGATGGGGCGTGAGTGCGTCAATACGCAGGGATAGATCCGATGGATCCGATGGATGACGAGGAGGCAAGGCGCCCGCCCGCTCCTGTCGCTCCCGCCCGGCTCAGCCCCAGATGACCGCGCCGAGCCAGGCCGCCACGATCAGCAGGCACGCGAACAGTTCGGCCAGCACGCTGGAGCCCCCGGCCCGCATGGCCGTCCGCGTCGACGCCTTCGCGTCCCCGTGCCCGCCGAGCCGCAGCCGCTCCGAGACGTAGATCCCGCCGATGAACCCCGGGATCGCGCCGATCACCGGGATCACACAGAAGCCGACCAGCGCCCCGAGACCCATCCAGACCGAGAGTCTGCGGGTGGCGCCCGCCTGCCGCAGCCGGCGCGGCGGCAACTGCCAGCGCAGCACCTGGGAGGCGAGCAGCACCGCCGTGGCGCCGACCAGGACGCCCCAGGCGAGCCCGCTCTGGTCCCGCAGCGCCCATACGGCCACCGCGGCCCACACCAGCCACGAGCCGGGCACACCTGGCACCAGCACTCCGCACACGCCGAGCGCCATCACGGCTCCGACCAGCAGGAGTTCCCACGCTCCCATGAGGTCAGGTTGCCATGATCAAGCTCCCCCGGCGATCTAGAAGGCCCCGGCCGAAGCCCTCGTCCGTCGTCCCGCCCCCGCCGGAGGCGGTCAGCGGGACACCCAGCCCCGCTCGTACGCGTGCCACCCCAGCTGCAGCCGGGTCGTCACGCCTGCCAGTTCCATCAGGCGCTTCACGCGGCGCTGGACCGTGCGCAGCCCCAGGTCCAGTTGTTTGGCCACGCTCGCGTCGGTGAGGCCGGCGAGGAGGAGGGAGAGGATCTCCAGGTCCGCGTCGTCGGGGCCGTCGGGGCCCTCCTCCGTCACGGCGCCGCTCGCGCCGAGCCGCAGCGGCAGCGCCTGGCGCCACACCGCCTCGAAGAGGCCGCTCAGCGATTCGAGGAGCCCGCTCGCGTGCACCACCAGCGCGGCCGGCTCCGAGGTCTGCGAGGTCAGCGGCACCAGGGCGAGCGCCCCGTCGGCGATCACCAGCTTCGTCGGCACCCGGTCCACGACCCGTACCTCCTCGTCCCGGCCGATCGCCGCGGACAGCTCGGTCAGGCCCATCGGCAGCGAGAGCACCCCCCGCTCGACCACCACCCGGTAGCGCACGCCCCGGCTGACGGCCTGCGGCTCCGCCTCGTTCTCCATCCCGGAGACCGCGATGGGGTTCCCGGTCACGAGCGCGCACACCTCCTCGGCCGCGCCCAGCTGGATCTGCAGGAAGCGCTGCGAGACCGCCGCCGCCCCCGTGACCACCTCGACCAGGTCGTGCACCGCGGGCTGCGCGTCCTGCGCCCGGAACTCCTCGGCGAGCATCGCCGCCGCCAGCTCGGCCTTGTCCAGCTCGTGCCGGCGCTGGGTGAGCAGCGCACCGAGGGCGACCCCGGGCGGCGCCGCCACCCACCGGCCGGGCCGCCCCGAGGACTGGGCGGCGAGCCCGTGCCGCTCGAGCCGGCGCAGCGCCCGCTCCGTGTCGTACTCCGCGAGGGCGAGCCGCCGCGCCAGGTCCGGCACCTCGGCCGCGCCCACCGCCACCAGCGCGCGGTACGCCGACTCGTGCACCTCGTCCAGACCTATCGCACCCAACATCCGTGTGACGCCCCTCCCCGGCTGTCCGTTCCGTCACCCCCGTGGCGGGAAAGAGCCACGGCACAAACCCGCCGCGCCCATCTTCCCCTGTACCGGCGACGACTCTGCCAAGGTCATGCCACCGCAGCATCAACACCCGCCGGGAATACGCGGTTTGCCCCGTATTCACCTGCGCATTCATGTGGGGAGAGCGAGCGATGCGTCCGATATCGCGTGGGGTCCTGGGCACGGCGACCGCCGTGGTCCTGGCCGTCACGGCGGCCGTTCCGTCCGGGGCCGCGGAGGGGGCGGCCCCGGACGGCGGACGGCCCCTGACCGGCAGCCCGGCCGCTGCCGGCAAGGGCACGACCGCCACCGTCACCCTGGTCACCGGCGACCGCGTCCAGGTCACCACCGCGGCCGACGGCACCACCACCGCCACGGCCCTGCCCGCCGACGCCGGCAGCACCCCGCTGCTCCAGACCCGGCAGTCCGGCAAGAACCTCTACGTGTACCCGGGCGGCGCCGTCGAGGCGCTCGCCGCCGGACGCGTCGACGAGGAGCTCTTCAACGTCACCGGCCTGATCCGGCAGGGCTACGACGACGCGCACAGCGAGACGCTGCCGCTGATCGCCACCTACGACCGGTCGGTCGACGTGCGGCGCGCCGTGCCCGCCACCCCGCGCGGCGCCGAACGCGGCCAGGTCCTCGAACCGGTCGACGGCGTCGCCCTCAAGGCCGACAAGAAGAAGGCCGCCGCCTTCTGGGCCGACCTCACGAACCCGAAGTCCCGCAGCACCGGCGATCTTGAGAAGCTGTGGCTCGACGCCAAGGTCGAGGCCCTGCTCGACCGGTCGACCAAGCAGGTGAACGCCGACCAGGCCTGGGCCGCCGGATACGACGGCAAGGGCACCAAGGTCGCCGTCCTCGACACCGGCGTCGACGCGGAACATCCCGACCTCAAGGGCCGGATCGCCGAGTCGAAGAACTTCACCGACTCCGCCGACACCGACGACCACCACGGTCACGGCACCCACACCACGTCCACCGTCGGCGGCTCCGGCGCCGCGAGCGACGGAAAGAAGAAGGGCGTCGCCCCCGGCACGTCCCTCCTGCACGGCAAGGTCCTCAACGACTACGGCGAGGGCGCCACCTCCTGGATCATCGCCGGCATGCAGTGGGCCGTCGACCAGAAGGCCGACGTCGTCTCGATGAGCCTCGGCAACCCGTCCGAGCTCGACTGCTCCGACCCCATGGCGCAGGCCACACAGGAACTCGCCCGGTCCGCGAAGGACACCCTCTTCGTCATCGCCGCGGGCAACTCCGGCCCGGGCAACAACACCGTGTCCTCGCCCGGCTGCGTCCCCGAGGTCCTCACCGTCGGCGCCGTCGACCGCGACGACTCCACCGCCGACTTCTCCAGCCGCAGCCCCGTGCGGCGCACCCACACCCTGAAGCCGGAGATCGCCGCCCCCGGCGTCGCCATCTCCGCAGCCGCCGCGGGCGGCCGGGGCGTGTACGCGTACCAGTCCATGAGCGGTACGTCGATGGCCACCCCGCACGTCGCGGGCGCCGCCGCCGTCGTCAAGCAGCGCCACCCCGACTGGAGCGCACGGCAGATCAAGGAGGCGCTCGTCTCCTCCGCGAAGTCCGGCATCCCCGGCGACGTCCGGGAGACCGGCGGCGGACGCCTCGACGTGAAGGCCGCCATCGACCAGAAGGTCATCGGCACGGACGCCGTCCAGGGCGGCACCTTCACCTGGCCGCAGAGCGACGCCGACCGCACCGACGTCACGGTGCCGTACACCAACACCACCGACAAGCCGGTGCAGTTGAAGCTGTCCGTCGACCGCGTCACGGGCAACGACGGCTCCGCCGTCCGCAGCCGGATCGCCAGGCTCGGCGACCGCACCGTCACCGTCCCCGCGGGCGACACCGTCAAGGTCCCGCTGACCCTCGACCCGGGCGCCGCGCTCAAGGCCGCCCAGTACGGCGACGTCACCGGCCGCGTCCTCGCCACCGGCCCCGGCGGGACACACATCAGCACACCGTTCGCGCTGTACGTGGAGCCCGAGACCGTCACCCTGAAGGTCAAGATCCTCGACCGGCGCGGCGAACCCGCCGCCGGCAGCACCTCCGTCGACCTCATCGGCACCGACGACGCGTCCGGCGAACGCCGCTTCAACGACGGCGCCACCGAGCAGACCTACCGGATCCGCCCCGGCGCCTACTTCCTGTCGAGCTTCGTCGAGACGCCCACCGCGACCGGCACCGCCGCCGACTCCGCGACCTTCCTCGGCCGCCCGCAGCTGGACATCACCAAGGACACCACCGTCGTCCTCGACGCCCGCGAGGCCCACCGGCTCGGCATCCGCACCGAACGGCCCACCGAAGTGCGCGGCGCCACCCTCGGGTTCGCCCGCACCTGGGACACCTGGCTGCACGCGGCCACCGTCCAGGGCGGCCGCGGCCTGAACGCCTACTACGCCGACGTGCGCGGCCGCGCCCAGGACGGCACCTTCGAGTTCGACAGCTTCTGGCGCGCCGCCGCGCCCCAGATCACCGAACTCGCCGTCGAGGGCGGCCCCGTGCTGCACCCGACGACCGGCTCCACCAACTCCATGAACCTCGACGGCGAGGACTCCGCCCGCATCGTCGACGGAAAGAGCGGAACGGCCGAGGAACTCGCCGCGGCCAAGGGTGAGTTGGCGCTCGTCAAGCTGCCCGAGGGAGGCTCCGTGAGCACCCTCGCGCGGACCGCCGCCAAGGCCGGCGTCAAGGGGCTCGTCCTCTACCGCGAGGCGGCCGGCCGCTGGTACCCGAGCGTCGGCTTCGTCGGCGGACCGCTCCCGGTCCTCGCCCTGGAGACCGCCGAGGGCACGGACCTCGCCGCGCGCGTCGCCGCCGGAGAGGCCACCCTGCGCTGGAAGGCGACCGCCAAGAGCCCGTACGTGTACACGCTGGCCTTCCCCGAGAGCCAGGTCCGCACCGACCGCGTCTACCGGGTCCGCGACCGCGACCTCGCCACGAACCGGGCGACCTACCGCGGCATGGGCACCACCGCCGACTACGTCGACCTGCCCTCGATGGTCCGCCCGAGCGGACTGACCGCGAGCTTCGGCGAGTTCGCCACCGTGCCCGCCCCGTTCACCCGCACCGAGCTGTACTCCGGCGGCACCACCGGCTACGGCCACATGGTGTCCAGCAGCTTCCCCTGGGGCGAGTTCATGGTCGACCCGGTGCGCACCTACAAGAAGGGCGAGCGGCGCACCGAGGAGTGGTACGGCGGGGTCGTCGCCCCGACCACCCCGCTCGACGGCGCCGGGAAGCAGGTGCTCGCCGCCGAACGCCAGGGCGACCTGATCGGGGTCGCGCCCGGCTTCTGGGGCGACGGCGAACACTTCGGCATGCAGGGCTCGTTCGGCGACCTGGGCAGCATGACGCTCAAGGCCGACGGCAAGCTGATCGGGCAGAGCGCGTGGCCGTCCGGGGTCTTCGAGGTGCCGTCCGAGGACGCCGCGTACGAGATGACCCTGAACACGATGAAGCTGGACAACAGCGGGGTCTGGAAGCGGTCCGCGCAGACCACGACCACCTGGTCCTTCCGTTCCCACCTCGACGAGAACGTCTACTCGCAGGGCATCCCGCTCCTCTTCCCGCACCTCACGCTCCCCGAGGACGGCCTGAAGACGCTTCCCGCGCAGGACGGTCAGCGGATCGGCCTCTCGGTCACCGGCCACACCGGCTACACGCCGGGCGAGCTCACGAAGGCCGCCGTCTCCTACTCGTACGACGACGGGCAGACCTGGACGGAGGCGACGACGGCGCGCAAGGACGGCGCCTGGACCGCGACCGTGGACCACACCGGCGCCACGGGCAAGCAGGTCACGCTGAAGGTCGCCCTGACCGACGCGAAGGGCAACGCGGTCACCCAGACCGTCAACCGCGCCTACGACGTGCGCTAGCACGCCGCTCGAAGGTTCGACGCGTCACCTGAACCGGTCCGCCGGGCGTCCCTCCCGTGGGGGGTGGGGCCGCCCGGCGGACCATTTTCGTGCCCGAATTTCCTGATGCCCCGTTTTCGTACGCCCCGTGCTGTGGACAATAAGGGCATGAGTCAGCAGGGGGACAGGCCCACCGGTCGACCGCTCCAGGAGGACGACTGGTGGGGGCAGTTGTACGAGAACGAGCGCGCCGCCGACGACACCGGCCCCACCCCGGCGGCCGACACCCTCGACGACCGCTTCGCCTCGGCCGGCGCGCTCTCGAAGTCGCCGCCGGGCGAGACCGGGGAGCCGGAGGAGCGCGTCCCCGAAGCGGGCGGCTTCGGAGTCCGCACCTTCGTGCCCGGCCCGGTCCCGCCGCCCCGTGCCGTGACGGAGGCGGCGCAGGCGGCCGAGGCGGCGGCGGAAGCGCCTGCCGCCGAACCCGAACGCGAGCCCGAAACCGGGCCCGTCGCGGTCGAGCCCGAGCCCGTCGCCGTCGAACCCCGGCCCGTCGCCGTCGAGCCCGAGCCCGCCGCACCCGACCCCGTCGCACCCGCACCCGACCCCGCCCCGATCGCCTACGTCGGGGACGGCCCGCCCACCTACGACGCCGAGCCCACCGCGCTGCCCGCCGCCGACCCCGAGGACCTCGACGACCTCGTCGCCGACACCGTGCTCGACGGCGCCCGCTACGGGACCTGCACCCTGCGGGCCGTCTCCGTGCGCGGGGACTCCGCCCGCTACCGGGGCGAGCCGAGACGGGACAGCCTGCTCACCGCGCGGTTCGGCAGCGGGGCCGGGGCGCTGATCCTCGTCGCCATGGCCACCGGCACCCGCGCCGCCCCGGGCGCGCACCGCGCCGCCGCCGAGGCCGTCGACTGGATCGGGCGGGCCGTCGGGCTCAGCCACGCCCGGCTCGCCGACGACATCCGCACCGGACGCCGCGGCGACCTCAAGTCGGGTCTGCACCGGCTCACCGACCGCAGCCTCGGCAGGCTGCGGGCCGGCGCCGCCGAGCAGGGCCTGGACCCCGACGCGTACTCCGCGACCCTGCGCTGCCTGCTCGTCCCCGCCGACCCCCGCTGCCGCACCCGCGTCTTCTTCGGGGTGGGCGGCGGCGGCCTGTTCCGGCTGCGCGACGGCGACTGGCAGGACATCGAGCCGAGCGTCGCCGAACAGCGCACCGGCGCCCCCGTCGTCGGGTTCGGGGCGGCGCCCCCGGAAGCGACCCCCGAGGGCGACCGGCTCACCATGGACCTCGGCATCACCACCCCGCCCAGCCCCTACGAACCGGCCCCCGAGCCGCCCCGCGACCCCTTCCTGTTCCGCGCCTCCGTCGCCCGACCGGGTGACACCCTGCTGCTGTGCTCCGCCGGCCTCGCCGAACCGCTGCGCGGCGAGCCCGGACTGGCCCGCCATCTCGCGGGCCGCTGGGCGCACGACGAGCCGCCGGGCCTCACCGCGTTCCTCGCCGACACCCAGGTCCGGGTGAAGGGATACGCCGACGACCGCACCGCCGCGGCCGTCTGGGAGGCGTGACCGGGAGGCGGGACGGCGCCCCGTGTGCCTCCATGGAACCTGGACAGAAGCGGGCATACAGCGATCTGGGTTCCGAAGGGGCGCGTGAGTCATGGCCAAGCAGAACGTCGCCGAGCAGTTCGTCGACATCCTCGTCCGCGCGGGCGTCGAGCGCATGTACGGAGTCGTCGGCGACAGCCTGAACCCGGTCGTCGACGCCATCCGCCGCAACAGCGCCATCGACTGGATCCACGTGCGGCACGAGGAGACCGCCGCGTTCGCGGCCGGCGCGGAGGCGCAGATCACCGGCAGGATGACCGCCTGCGCCGGCTCCTGCGGGCCCGGCAACCTGCACCTCATCAACGGCCTGTACGACGCGCACCGCTCGATGGCCCCCGTCCTGGCGCTCGCCTCGCACATCCCCTCCAGTGAGATCGGCCTCGGCTACTTCCAGGAGACCCACCCCGACCGGCTCTTCCAGGAGTGCTCGCACTACAGCGAGATGATCTCCAGCCCGAAGCAGATGCCGCGCGTGCTCCAGACCGCCATCCAGCACGCGGTCGGCCAGTCGGGCGTCAGCGTCGTCACCCTGCCGGGCGACGTCGCGGACCAGCCGGCGCCGGAGCGGTCCGTCGAGACCGCGATCGTCACCTCGCGGCCCACCATCCGGCCCGGCGACGCCGAGATCGACAAGCTCGTCGAGATGATCGACGAGGCGGAGAAGGTCACCCTGTTCTGCGGCAGCGGCACCGCGGGCGCGCACGCCGAGGTCATGGAGTTCGCCGGGAAGATCAAGTCCCCGGTCGGCCACGCGCTGCGCGGCAAGGAGTGGATCCAGTACGACAACCCGTACGACGTCGGCATGAGCGGCCTGCTCGGCTACGGCGCCGCCTACGAGGCCACCCACGAGTGCGACCTGCTGATCCTGCTCGGCACCGACTTCCCCTACAACGCGTTCCTGCCGCAGAAGGACGTCAAGATCGTCCAGGTCGACGTGCGGCCCGAGCACCTCGGCCGCCGCTCCACCCTCGACCTCGCCGTGTGGGGCGACGTCCGCGAGACGCTGCGCTGCCTCGTCCCGCGCGTGAAGCCGAAGGAGAACCGGCGCTTCCTCGACAAGATGCTGAAGAAGCACGCCGACCACCTCGAGGGCGTCATCAAGGCCTACACCCGAAAGGTCGAGAAGCACGTCCCGATCCATCCCGAGTACGTCGCCTCCGTCCTCGACGAACTCGCCGCCGAGGACGCCGTGTTCACCGTCGACACCGGCATGTGCAACGTGTGGGCCGCCCGCTACATCTCGCCCAACGGCCGCCGCCGCGTCATCGGCTCCTTCTCGCACGGCTCGATGGCGAACGCGCTGCCGATGGCCATCGGCGCCCAGTTCACCGACCGCGGCCGCCAGGTGATCTCCATGTCCGGGGACGGCGGCTTCTCCATGCTGATGGGCGACTTCCTCACCCTCGTCCAGTACGACCTGCCCGTGAAGGTCGTCCTGTTCAACAACTCCTCCCTCGGCATGGTCGAGCTGGAGATGCTGGTGGCGGGGCTCCCGTCGTACGGCACCACGAACAAGAACCCCGACTTCGCCGCCGTCGCCCGCGCGGCCGGCGCCTACGGGGTCCGCGTCGAGAAGCCCAAGCAGCTCGCGGGCGCCCTGAAGGACGCCTTCAAGCACAAGGGCCCGGCGCTCGTCGACATCGTCACGGACCCGAACGCGCTGTCCATCCCGCCGAAGATCAGCGCCGAGATGGTCACCGGCTTCGCCCTGTCCGCCTCCAAGATCGTGCTCGACGGGGGAGTGGGCCGCATGGTGCAGATGGCCCGCTCCAACCTCCGCAACGTGCCCCGGCCCTGACCCACCTCACGCCGGCCGCAGCCGCAGCGTCAGGATCTGGAACGGCCGCAGGTCGAGCGTGAGCCCGCGGTCCGAGGTGGCGGCGGGCCGCAGCGGCCGTTCCAGCAGGTCCGTCTCGTCGGCGCCCGCCACCGGGAACGAGGCGGTCAGCGTGGCCGAGGCGCGCCCGCCGCGCGACTCGTAGAGCCGTACGACCACATCCCCGCTCCGGTCCTCCGCGAGCTTGACCGACTCGATCGTCACCGCCGGGTCGTCGACCGACACCAGCGGCGCGAGCGCGGGCGCCGGCGCGACCCGCAGCGGCAGATTGAGCGCCAGCCCCTCCGCGACCGCGTCGCCCGTGCCCGCCCCCGGCAGCAGCGCGTACGTGAAGCGGTGCGTGCCGAGGTCCGTCTCCGGATCGGGGCTGTGCGGGGCCCGCAGCAGCGTCAGCCGGACCGTGGTGCCGAGCCCCCGCTCGTGCGGGGTCCGCGTCACGTCGTGCCCGTACGTCGAGTCGTTGAGCAGCGCCACGCCGTAGCCGTCCTCCGCGACCCGCAGCCAGCGGTGGGCGCAGATCTCGTAACGGGCCGCGTCCCAGCCGGTGTTGGCGTGCGTCGCCCGGTGGACGTGGCCGAACTGGATCTCGGCGGCCGACCGCTCCGCGTGCACGTCCAGCGGGAACGCCGCCTTCAGGACCTTCTCCGACTCCTGCCAGTCCACGTCCGTGAGCACGTCGAGCCGCCGGCTGCCCGCCGCGAGCCGGTACTCCTGCGTGATCCGCGACGCCCCGAAGCTCCGCACCACCCGCACCGCGACCCGCAACGGCCCCTCCTCCACCAGCTCCACCGACTCGGCCTCGGTGAGATCGGTGCGGGTGTGCCGGTAGTGCGCGTCCAGGTCCCAGGCGTCGTACTGCGTCGGATGGTCGGGGTGCAGCTGGAGCAGGTTCCCGCGCGCGCCGGGCGCGAGGACCTCCCGGCCGCCGCGGTCCAGGTCGCGTACGGAGGCGAGCAGCCCGTCGCGGTCCACGGTGACCGTCAGATGCTCGTTGGCCAGGACGATCGCCCCGTCGTCGACCGTCGCCGCCGCGTGCGCGCCCGGCCCGTGCGGGGTCGTGGCGTCCGCGTCCAGCGGCCGCGCGCCGAGCCCGTCCACGTCCACCCGCACCAACTGCCCGTCGTACGCCACGACTTCACGGCGCGGATACGGTGACGCGTTCAGCACGGCGGGCCCGCCCCCGCCGAGCCGCCCCACCGCCCGCGCCGTGATCCCGTCCAGCTCCGCCAGCACCCGCGCGTACGTCTCCCGCGCCTCCCGGTGCACCCACGCGATCGAGGACCCGGGCAGGATGTCGTGGAACTGGTGCAGCAGCACCGTCTTCCAGATCCGGTCCAGATCCTCGTAGGGATAGGCGTACGAGGGATCGCGCAGGGCGGCGGCCGCGCACCACAACTCCGCCTCCCGCAGCGCGTGTTCGGACCTCCGGTTGCCCTGCTTGGTCTTGGCCTGCGTCGTGTAGGTCGCGCGGTGCATCTCCAGATACAGCTCGCCGGACCACACCGGGGCCCGCTCCCCGTACTCGGCGTACGCGGCCTCGAAGAACGCGCCGGGCTTCTCGATCTCGACGCGCGGGGAGCCCTCCAGGGAGCGCAGCCGGCGTGCCTTCTCCAGCATCTCGCGGGTCGGACCGCCGCCGCCGTCGCCCCAGCCGAACGGTACGAGGGAGTGCGAGGCCGCGCCCTTCTCCGCGAAGTTCCGCTCCGCGTGGGCGAGTTCGGCCGCGTGGAACTGGGAGTTGTAGGTGTCCACCGGAGGGAAGTGGGTGAAGACGCGGGTGCCGTCGATGCCCTCCCACCAGAAGGTGTGGTGCGGCATCTTGTTCGTCTGGTTCCAGCTCAGCTTCTGCGTGAGGAACCACTTCGCGCCCGCGAGCCGCGCCAGCTGGGGGAACGCGGCCGTGTACCCGAAGGAGTCCGGCAGCCAGATCTCCTCCGTCTCGACGCCCAGCTCCTCCAGGAAGAACCGCTTGCCGTGGACCAGCTGCCGGGCCAGCGCCTCGCCGCCCGGCATGTTCGCGTCCGACTCCACCCACATCGAGCCGACCGGCGCCCAGTTGCCGTCCGCCACCGCCTTCTTGATCCGCTCCCAGATGTGCGGCTGGTGCTCCTTCACCCACGCGTACTGCTGGGCCTGCGAGCACGCGAAGACCAGCTCGGGGTAGTCGCGGGCCAGCGCCGTGACGTTGGCGAAGGTGCGGGACGCCTTGCGGACCGTCTCGCGCAGCGGCCACAGCCAGGCCGAGTCGATGTGCGCGTGCCCCGCAGCCGAGACCCGGTGGGCGCTCGCGTGCGCGGGCCGGGCCAGCACCTCGGCCAGCTCGGCGCGGGCGGCCGCCGCCGTGCCCGGCACGTCGTGCAGATCGAGCGTGTCGAGCATCCGCTCCAGGGCGCGCAGGATCTCGTGGCGGCGGGCCCGGTCCGGGTCCAGCTCGTGCATCAGCTCCGTGAGCACCTCGACGTCGAGCACCAGGTGCCACACGTTCTCGTCGAGGACCGCGAGATCGGCGGAGCGGAACCGGTACAGCGGCCGGTCGCCGGCCGTGCGCACGTCACCGAGGAACGTCGGCTCGAAATCGCGCAGGACCGCCGGATTGGCGGCCGCCTCCAGCAGCAGGTGCACCGGCTCGCCGCCCGCCGCCCGCTCGGCGACCGTCAGATGGCGGTTGCGCGGATGGATGCCCTTGAGGGGGACGCCCGAGGCGTCGTACAGCAGCCCTTCGGCCTGGAACCCGGGGCCGTCCCCGCTGAAGCCGGGGTCCACGACCACCTCGACGTGCCGCCCCGCCCACGCCTCGGGCACCTGACCGGACAGCCGGAACCAGCTCGTCGACCAGGGCCTGCCCCAGGCGGTGCCGGGCTCGAAGGGCGCGTACGTCCCCGCCAGCGCCTCGGCCACCGGGACCGGCTCGCCGGGAGCGTGCCACACGCTCAGGGACAGCGGGACCTTGTCGCGGTACTGGGCCGGGCGCACGAACTGGCGCATCGCCCGCTCCAGGCGGCCTTCCACGAGGTGTCGGTCGTCGTGCACGGCGGCTCCTTCTTCCCGGTCTTCCCGATGTCCGGATCCTTCCCCGGGCTTCCCTACCCGGACGAAGTGGTGGACGAATCAACAAGAGTGCGGACAGGGCACATGGGCATGCATTGCGTGTACGCGTTCGAGAACAGACCGGGTGGGACGAGTCCAGAGCGAGGAAGGCACCGGGATCGGCGTGTGGGCGGGGGAATGGGACGGCAGGCACGAGGGGGCTCACCGGTGAGTGTCGGGAGCACCACGACGACAGCCAGACAGGACGCGAAATCCGCGGAGGAGGAGGAAGCGCGCCAGCTCAGACGCACCCTGGGCCGGGCGGACCTGAAGGCCGTGCCCGAGACCCGTCGGGCGGTGCGCGAACTGCTGCGGCACTGGGGCGATCCCGGACAGTCGGAGATCGCCGAGCTGCTGACCAGCGAACTCGTCACGAACGCGCTGGTGCACACGGACCGCGAGGCGGAGATCACCGCGACCGTGCGGCCCGACGGGCTGCGGGTCGAGGTCAGGGACTACACGGGACGCAGGCCCGAACCGCGCGCACGGCCCGCCGACGACGGCACGCACGGCCGGGGCCTGTTCCTCGTGGAGTCGCTCGCCGACGCGTGGGGCGTGAGCGCGCCGGGCCCCGGCGATCCGGGCAAGGTCGTGTGGTTCGAACTGACCGGTGACGCCGCCTGACCACGGGGTCGGGCGGCGTCACCGGCGCGGGACCTGGCGTCAGCCGAACTGCTGCTCCAGGTCCTTGAGCTTCTGCTCGAGGGTGTCGAGCCGCGGCAGGGCCTGCGTGTCGTCCTCCGCCGTGAGGTCGACGGTCACCGCCGGCTTCTGGTCAGCGCCTCCTTTGACGGCTTGCAGCGAGGGCCGCGCGCGCAGCGGCAGCTGTTCCTGCGAGGGCTGGGTCCCCGGCGATATGGCGGGCTCCGCGCCGCCCTGAGGGGCGCCGCCGCCCGCCGTCACGGCCGGCACCGCCGACGCCTCGGCCTCCGGGGCGTCGGCCCGGCTCAGATACGTGCGGTGTCCGCGGCTGAGCGCCCGCAGCTGCGCGCGCTCCAGCTTCTCGTGCTCGCGCCGCCGCGTCCGCTCCTGGGCCTTCTCCCGCTTGTCCTCGCGCACCTCGTCCACGGCCTCGTCCAGCGTCCGCACGTTCTCCAGGAGCATCAGCGACCAGGCGCTGTACGTCTCCCGGGGCGCGCGCAGCCACCGGACGATCCGGATCTGCGGCAACGGCCGCGGCACCAGGCCCTGTTCGCGCAGCGCCGCGCGGCGCGTCTGCTTCAGGGCGCGGTCGAAGAGCACCGCCGCCGACAGGGACATCCCCGCGAAGAAGTGAGGCGCGCCCGCGTGGTCGAGGCCGCGCGGCGCGTGCACCCAGTTGAACCAGGCGGCGGCGCCGGCGAACGTCCACACGAGTATGCGCGAGCCGAGCGCGGCGTCGCCGTGGCTGGCCTCGCGCACCGCGAGCACCGAGCAGAACATGGCGGCGCCGTCGAGCCCGAAGGGGACGAGGTACTCCCAGCCCCCGGACAGGTTCAGGTTCTGCCGGCCGAAGCCGACCAGGCCGTGGAAGGAGAGCGCGGCGGCGACCGCGGCACAGCAGAACAGGAGCAGATAGGAGGCCGTGCCGTACAGGGCCTCCTTGCGCCTGCGGCGCTCCTCGCTGCGCTCCCACGACTCGTCGGCCGAAGCGCCTTTCTTGCCGTCCCCGGCGCGCCTGCCGCGCGCGAGCACCGCCACCGCCGCCAGCATGCCCAGGAGCAGTACGGCGCCGGGAAGCAGCCAGTCCAGCGATATGTCGGTCAGTCTCATCTGGGGTCCCTTGCAATCGCGATAGGGCGTTTCGGGCGCCATATTGGCCCAGCGGTCCGAGCCCGCAGGGGGGATTCGGGACAAGAGAACGCCATTGGAGTGCAAGGGGGCGCGCAAAATGGCCGTACGCTCGAACTCCCGCCTCAAGGATGAGAGTTGAGTTCGATTCCCCTCACTCGAACGGGTGGTTCGGGTGAGGGGTGGTTGCGGTTCAGGCCGCGGCGGTCGCCGTCAGCTTCGTGACGCGGTCCGCGTCGCAGGTCCGCGGGCAGGTCACACAGGTGTCCTCGGGGCGCAGCGTGTAGAAGAGGCAGCAGCTCGCCCGGTCGCGGGTCGGCAGCGGCCGGCCGTCGGGTCCGGCCAGCTCACGGAACGCGGCCTTGCCGACGTACGGCTTGGTCGTGCCCGGCAGCAGTTCGGCCAGCTCCGTCATCGCGCGGCGCTCCTCGCCGAGCAGATGGCCGACGTACCAGAGGCCCTCGACGATCTCGTCCGTCGCCATGCCCCACAGGGCGCGCGGGCCGCGCCGCATCCGGGGGCCGAAACCGGTCAGGACGGGCTGGAGGTGCTCCGCGACCGCGTCCCGGACCTCGGCGCGCAGCGCCTCCTCGTCCGGGACGACCCGGGCGCCGGGCTGCGTCGCCGCCGGGTCGTCGGGCAGGCAGGCGAAATCGGTGACCCGTACGGCCATCCGGCCGAGCGTGCGCTGGAACGACACGTGCGCGGCGGGGAAGCGGGGCACCCGTCGGTGCAGGAACCAGGGGACCGTGATCAGCAGGCAGGCGGGCCAGGCGTAGCGGTGCAGGCCGAAGCTCGCGACGACGTCCGGGCGGGCCCGCTGCCCGTAGTCCTTGACGACCTGCGCGTCGTCCCAGGCGAGGAAGGCGTCGAGCGCCGCGCCGCCCTCGGCGAGCTGCTCCGTGCGGACCCAGCCGGGCTCCGCGGGCAGCGGGGCGGCGGCGTCGAGCTCGATGACGCGCAGGCTCGGGAACACCTCGGTGAGACGGGCGTACGCGGTCGAGACCGCGCTGTGCGCCGCGGCGGGCGCCGGGGTGACGAGGGTCATGCAGGGACCACCGAATCACGATCGTTTGCAGGTAAGCCTTACCTTACCCGAAGGTTTCGGGGTTTGAACTGCGGGCCGGGCGGCCTATGGTTCTGGGTTGGGTTCGGACAAATTGGCGAGGAACGGCAAGGAACGGCGGCGAGCGGATGACCGGGGTCGAGCAGGTCGGGGGGCGTGCGGCGCACGCGTCTCCGGGTTCGCCGGGTTCGCCGGCCGGCCGTGCGGCCGGGCCTGTCGCTCAGTCCGTGCCGACCGTGCCGACCGTGCCGGAGCAGAGCCGGGGCGAGCACACGCACAGCGAGCCGCCCGCGCCCAGGGTCGCCCTGCGCGGGACCGTGGAGCGGTCCTCCGTGCGGGGGCAGGTCCTCGACGGGCTGCGGGCCGCGCTGCTCTCCGGCGAGCTGGCGCCCGGCGAGGTGTACTCGGCGCCGGCGCTGGGGGAGCGGTTCGGGGTCTCGGCCACGCCCGTGCGGGAGGCGATGCAGCAGCTGGCCCGTGAGGGGGCCGTCGAAGTCGTGCCGAACCGGGGGTTCCGGGTCACGGCGCGGACGGCGCGGGAGCTCTCCGAGCTGGCCGAGGTGCGGGCGCTCGTCGAGGTGCCGGTGGTGTCGCGGCTGGCCCGGACGGTCGCGCCCGCGCGATGGAGCGGCCTGCGTCCGGCCGCGCTGGAGACCTTGGCCGCCGCCCGCGCCGGTGACATCGCCCGGTACGCCGACGCGGACCGGGCCTTTCACCGGGCGGTACTGGGCCTTTCGGGGAACGAGCAGCTCGTACGCGTCGCGGACGATCTTCGGCGCCGGGTGGTGTGGGCCGGGGTGGATCTGGTCGGTGACGCGGCGCAGCACGTGGCGCTGCTGGACGCGCTGGAGTCCCACGACCTGGCGGCCGTCTCCCTGACCCTGGCGGCCCATTACGGCCCCCACCCCACCACGATCTGACGGCACCCGTCTGCCGCGTACCGTTTCGCCCCCGACCACCGGCCGGCGGGGCTTCTCGCGCAGTTCCCCGCGCCCCTGAAGGCACACTCCGTGCGCCCCAGGGTCCACCGCCTCGCGCCCCGCGACGGAGTCGCTGATCGGGTACAGCCCCGCGCCGCTGGAAGGCACACTCCGTGCGCCCTAGGGGCCACCGGCTCGCGCCCCGCGACGGAGTCGCTGATCGGGTACAGCCCCGCGCCGCTGGAAGGCACACTCCGTGCGCCCCAGGGTCCACCGCCTCGCGCCCCGCGACGGAGTCGCTGATCGGGTACAGCCCCGCGCCCCTGAAGGCACGCTCCGTGCGCCTCGTCGGGGAAATGCGACGCGAAGCGTCTGCATTTCAGGGGCGCGGGGAACTGCGCGACCAGCCCCCACCGGCCGGTGGTCGCCCGACGAGCAGGGGGTGACGGCGCTGCGCGCGGAACGGTCAGGCCGCCGCAGGCAACGCGCTGGCCAGCCACGTCGGTACGCCGCCCAGGAGGCGGAAGAGGCGGGTCGCCTCCTCGCGGAGGCGGGCCTTCGTCTCCGGTTCGGGCTCGGCCTCGGCCAGGGAGACCAGGGCGGGCGCCGTGCCCACGAGGTAGCCGAGTTCCTCGCGCAGGCGCAGGGACTCGGCGAATCCGTGGCGGGCCTCCTTCAGCTCGCCCTCGCGGAGGGACAGGCCGGCCAGGTGCCGCCACGTGAAGGACAGGAGGAGGGCGTCGCCGTGCGCCGTCGCCCCGGCATGGGCCCGCCGGTACGCGGCCCGCGCCGCCTGCGGCGAATCCGCGAGGTTCTCCGCCATCAGCCCCCGCCGGAAGTCGAGCACCGCCCGCCGCGCCGCCCCGGGCGCGATCAGTGCGGCCGCCCGCCCGAACGCGGACCGCGCCTCGTCGACCCGGTCCCGCACCTTCAACAGCGTGGCGGCGTAGGCGAGTTGGCCGCGCTCGCAGGCAGCCGCGCCCCGCTGCTCGTCCGTCTGGGCCACCGCCTCCGCGGCCCGCAGCGCGTCCTCCGCGTCCGCCCAGCCCTGCTCCGTGTACAGGCACCGCTCCACGAACAGCGCGGCCCGCTGCAGCGCGGCGCCGGGGTCGTCGGCCGCGTGCGGCTCCAGGAGGGCCGCCGCGTCGACCCAGCAGCCGCGCGAGCGCAGCCGCCATACCGCGGTCTGGAGTGGATCGTCCGCTGGGTTCGTTCCGGTACCAGACATGGCGGTATGCGCCACGTTGCCCTCCCCGAGCACGCCATCGAGCCGAGTTGCCGTGGCGGAATCTCAGCACGGATCACGGTGCCCGGCCAAGGGGGTGGGTGAAAGATTTCACAAAGGGGTGGGGTTCCGGACGGGTCCCGTAACCGATATGGCCGTGACGCCGTGTCAGCTCATGCGCAGGGCCAGGAAGAAGTCCAGCTTGTCCTCCAGGCGGGAAAGATCACGGTTCGTCAGTTGCTCGATCCGGCCCACGCGGTAGCGCAGCGTGTTCACGTGCAGGTGGAGGCGGGAGGCGCAGCGCGTCCAGGAGCCGTCGCAGTCGAGGAACGCTTCCAGCGTCGGGATCAGCTCGGCGCGGTGCTTGCGGTCGTACTCGCGCAGCGGGTCGAGCAGCCGGGCCGTGAACGCGCGCCGCACGTCGTCCGGCACGAACGGCAGCAGCAGCACGTGCGAGGCCAGCTCCTGGTGCCCGGCCGCGCAGACCAGCCCCGTACGGGCGGCCGCGACGCGCCGGGCGTGCCGGGCCTCCTCCAGGGCGCCGCGCAGCCCCTCCGCGGAGTGCACGGCGGCGCTGACGCCGATGGTGAGCCGTCCGTCGTCCGCGAGCCCCGCCGACAGCGGAGCCCGTACGGCCGTCAGCAGCGCGTCCGCGATGAGGCCCTGCTCGGCGCCGTCGTGGTCGGTGGCCACGGCGGGCAGCGGGACCAGGGCGATCGCCTCATCGCCGCTGTGCGCGACCGCGATCCGGTCGGAGGGCTCCGGGCCCGCCGACAGCGGGTCGACGAGGATCTCCTCGAGCAGCGACTGGGCCACCTGGCCGCCCTCGAGATCGCTGTCCTGCCACTCGACGCGGGCCACGACGACCTGCCAGTGCGGGGCGGTGCCGAGCCCCGGCAGGAGCACCGGAGCGGCCACCCGCAGGCGGGCCGCGATCTCGGCGGGCGCCGCGCCCGTCTGGACCAGCTCCAGGACCTCCTGGGCGAGCCGGCGCCGCACCGTGCGCGCCGCGTCCCGCCGGTCCCGCTCGACGGAGATCAGCTGGGTGACGCCCTGGAGCAGGTCGAGCCGCTCCTCGGGCCAGTCGCCCGCGTCGGCCTCGACGGCGAGCAGCCAGTCCGAGAGCACCGTCGCGCGCACGTCGCGCCCGCCGGCGGTGGCCGCCGCGCCCCGGCCGCCGCTCCTGATCGGGAACAGCGAGTACGTCGTGCCGTCGATCGCCACCCGGTGCGGAGCGCGCCGGCCCGCCCGGGTCGCCGACAGGTGCTCGGCGGCCAGCCGCGCGCACACGGACGCGGGCAGCTCGGGCGCGGCCGCGCCGGCGCCCGCGATGGCCCGTCCGGCGGGGGAGAGCACCCAGGCGTTCAGGTCCAGGTCGCTGCCGAGCAGGTCCAGGACCACGTCCGGGCCGCCGCCGGCGGGGCCCGAGGTCATCAGGCGCCGGTGCCGGTCCACGACGGCCGCGAGGTCGCCGGCCCGCTCGCCGGACACCTGCCGCACGACGTGCTCGGTGATCGTCGCGAAGGCCACCGACTCGTTCACCGCGAACAGCGGCAGCCGGTGCCGGGCGCAGGCCTGCACCAGGTCCTCGGGCACATCTCCCAGCTCGGCCTCGCCCGCCGCCAGGGCGACGACTCCGGCAGACTGGAGAATGCGCACGAAAGGCTCGGAATCGTCGGGCCCGCGCCGCCAGGCCAGGCCCGTGAGCACCAGCTCGCCGCCGGACAGATAGCGGCTCGGATCGCGCAGATCCGTGGTCATCACGCCGCGGACCGAGCGGTCCAGCTCGTCCTCGCCGCCGAGGAGCCTGAGGCCCAGCGCGTCCGTGTCCAGCAATGCGCGCAGCCGCATGTCGTCGTCGCCGCCGATCTGTCTCGAAGTGATGCCTTCCCAGGTCCGGACGCCTGTGCCCACGGTGTCCGGAGGAAGTCGGAGGGGTTACCGATGTGCTCCGTTCATACGAATCTACAAGACACCCGTCGTGGTCAGCCAACTCCTTCATGGTTTCCGTGACTGACCCTGGCGGAGCACACGGCGGTGTACTGGGCCCACTCCACGTGAACAGCACATGAACGAGCCCCTGCGATCCGCACATCCCGTGGCTCGAACGCAGCGCACACGATCCACGCACCGCACGATCCACGAACGAGACCCAGAAGAGAGCCACTCATGGACTTCCTTCGCCCCGCCAGCTGGGAGGAGGCGCTCGCCGCCAAGGCCGAGCACCCCACAGCCGTGCCGATTGCGGGTGGCACCGATGTGATGGTCGAGATCAACTTCGACCACCGCCGACCCGAGTACCTCCTCGACCTCAACCGCATCGGTGAGCTCGGCGAGTGGGAGGTGGGCGAGGGGACGGTCCGGCTCGGCGCCTCCGTCCCGTACACCAAGATCATGGAGAACCTGCGGACCGAGCTGCCGGGCCTGGCGCTCGCCTCGCACACGGTCGCCTCCCCGCAGATCCGCAACCGCGGCGGCGTCGGCGGCAACCTCGGCACCGCCTCCCCGGCCGGTGACGCCCACCCGGCCCTGCTCGCCTCCGGCGGCGAGGTCGAGGTCGAGTCCGTGCGCGGCAGCCGCAGGATCCCGATCGACGAGTTCTACACCGGCGTGAAGCGCAACGCGCTCGCCGCCGACGAGCTGATCCGCGCCGTCCACCTCCCGAAGGCCGACGGACCGCAGCAGTACTCGAAGGTCGGCACGCGCAACGCGATGGTCATCGCCGTGTGCGCCTTCGGTCTCGCGGTCCACCCCGAGACGCGCACCGTGCGCACCGGCATCGGCTCGGCGGCCCCGACCCCGATCCGCGCCAAGGAGGCCGAGCAGTTCCTGAACGCGGCGCTCGACGAGGGCGGCTTCTGGGACAACGGCAAGATCATCACCCCGTCGGTCGCCAAGCAGTTCGCGGACCTGTGCTCCGCCGCCTGCAACCCGATCGACGACGTGCGCGGTACCGCCTCGTACCGCCGCCACGCGGTCGGCATCATGGCCCGCCGCACGCTCACCTGGGCCTGGGAGGCCTACCGCGGCACCGCCGCCGGCACGGAGGGAGTCGCGTAATGCGCGTCAATTTCACGGTGAACGGCCGTCAGCAGGAAGCCGACGACGTGTGGGAGGGCGAGTCCCTGCTCTACGTCCTGCGCGAGCGCATGGGCCTGCCTGGCTCCAAGAACGCCTGTGAGCAGGGCGAGTGCGGTTCCTGCACCGTCCGCCTCGACGGCGTCCCCGTCTGTTCCTGCCTCGTGGCGGCCGGTCAGGTCGAGGGCCGCGACGTCGTCACCGTCGAGGGTCTCGCCGACTTCGCCGCCCAGCGTTCCTGCGGCTCCCACGCCGAGGGCGGCGCCTGCGGCACCTCGCTCCAGGAGGCCCAGGGCTGGTCCGCGAAGGGCACCGACTCGCAGACCGGTGAGGGCGCCGAACTGGCCCCGATCCAGCAGGCGTTCATCGACGCGGGCGCCGTCCAGTGCGGCTTCTGCACCCCGGGTCTGCTCGTCGCCGCCGACGAGATGCTCGAGCGCAACCCCAACCCGTCGGACGCGGACATCCGCGAGGCCCTCTCCGGCAACCTGTGCCGCTGCACGGGCTACGAGAAGATCATGGACGCGGTCCGGCTCGCCGCCGCGCGCCAGTCCGAGGAGGTCTGAGGACATGGCTGACACCCGTACCACCGGTATCCCCGCGAAGGTCACGCAGGGATCGCAGACCAAGGGCGGCATCGGCGAGTCCACGCTCCGCCCGGACGGCACCCTCAAGGTCACCGGCGAGTTCGCGTACTCGTCCGACATGTGGCACGAGGACATGCTGTGGGGCCAGGTCCTGCGCTCCCCGGTCGCGCACGCCGAGATCGTCTCGATCGACACCGGCGAGGCCCTCGCCACCTCCGGCGTCTACGCCGTCCTCACGTACGACGACCTGCCGACGGACGTGAAGAACTACGGCCTGGAGATCCAGGACACGCCCGTCCTCGCTCACGGCAAGGTCCGCCACCACGGCGAGCCCGTCGCGATCGTCGCGGCCGACCACCCGGAGACGGCGCGCCGCGCCGCCGCCAAGATCAAGGTCGAGTACCGCGAGCTGCCCGTCATCACCGACGAGGCCTCCGCGACCGCGCCGGACGCGATCCTCGTCCACGAGGGCCGCGACGACCACCACGCCGGGCACGTACCGCACCCGAACATCGTGCACCGCCAGCCCATCGTGCGCGGCGACGCCGACGAGGCCGCCAAGCGCGCCGACGTCATCGTCAAGGGCGAGTACACCTTCGGCATGCAGGACCAGGCCTTCCTCGGCCCCGAGTCCGGCCTCGCCGTGCCGGCCGAGGACGGCGGCGTCGACCTGTACGTCGCCACCCAGTGGCTGCACTCGGACCTCCACCAGATCGCCCCGGTCCTCGGCCTGCCCGAGGAGAAGGTCCGCATGACGCTCTCCGGCGTCGGCGGTGCCTTCGGCGGCCGCGAGGACATCTCGATGCAGATCCACGCGTGCCTGCTCGCCCTGCGCACCGGCAAGCCCGTGAAGATCGTCTACAACCGCTTCGAGTCCTTCTTCGGGCACGTTCACCGCCACCCCGCCAAGCTCTACTACGAGCACGGGGCGACCAAGGACGGCAAGCTCACGCACATGAAGTGCAAGATCGTCCTGGACGGAGGCGCCTACGCCTCCGCCTCCCCGGCGGTCGTCGGCAACGCCTCGTCCCTGTCGGTCGGCCCGTACGTGATCGACGACGTCGACATCGAGGCCATCGCCCTCTACTCGAACAATCCGCCCTGCGGCGCCATGCGCGGCTTCGGCGCCGTCCAGGCCTGCTTCGCGTACGAGGCCCAGATGGACAAACTGGCCGACAAGCTGGGCATGGACCGGGTCGAGTTCCGCCAGCTGAACGCCATGGAGCAGGGCACGATCATGCCGACGGGCCAGCCCGTCGACTCGCCCGCCCCGGTCGCCGAACTGCTGCGCCGCATCAAGGCGATGCCGCTGCCGCCCGAGCGCCAGTGGGAGTCCAGCGAGGGCGCCGACGTGCGCCAGCTGCCCGGCGGCCTGTCCAACACCACGCACGGCGAGGGCGTCGTCCGCGGCATCGGCTACGCCGTCGGCATCAAGAACGTCGGCTTCTCCGAGGGCTTCGACGACTACTCCACCGCCAAGGTGCGCATGGAGGTCATCAACGGCCAGCCCGTCGCCACCGTGCACACCGCGATGGCCGAGGTCGGCCAGGGCGGCGTCACCGTCCACGCGCAGATCGCCCGCACCGAACTGGGCGTCACGCAGGTGACCATCCACCCCGCCGACACCCAGGTCGGCTCGGCCGGCTCCACGTCCGCCTCCCGGCAGACGTACGTGACCGGCGGCGCCGTCAAGAACGCCTGCGAGCTGGTGCGCGAGAAGGTCCTGGAGATCGGCCGCCGCAAGCTCGGCACCTACCACCCGGCCTGGGCCACCGCCGAACTCCTCCTGGAGGGCGGCAAGGTCGTCACCGACGGCGGCGAGGTCCTCGCGGACCTGGTCGACGTCCTGGAGGACGAGGTCGTGGAGCTGGAGGAGGAGTGGCGCCACCGGCCCACCGAGGCCTTCGACCTGCGCACCGGGCAGGGCAACGGGCACGTCCAGTACTCGTTCGCCGCGCACCGCGCCGTCGTCGAGGTCGACACCGAGCTCGGCCTGGTCAAGGTCATCGAACTGGCCTGCGCCCAGGACGTCGGCAAGGCGCTCAACCCGCTCTCCGTGGTCGGCCAGATCCAGGGCGGCACCACCCAGGGCCTCGGCGTCGCGGTGATGGAAGAGATCATCGTCGACCCGAAGACCGCCAAGGTCAGGAACCCGTCCTTCACGGACTACCTGATCCCCACCATCCTCGACACGCCGACCATCCCGGTCGACGTGCTCGAACTCGCCGACGAGCACGCCCCGTACGGGCTGCGCGGCATCGGCGAGGCACCCACCCTGTCGTCCACCCCGGCCGTCCTCGCGGCGATCCGGAACGCGACGGGTCTCGCGCTCGACCGGACCCCCGTCCGCCCCGAGCACCTGACGGGCACGGTCTCCGCCTGATCCGTCGGCCGGTCCGGCCCCCGCGGGGGCCGGACCGGTGAACACCTGAAGGACCCGGAAGCACTCAGTCCTCCAGAACCCCATGCGCCTCGGGCCGTCCCCCGGGTCGTGCAGCCATCCCAAAACCCGCCTGAATACGAGTATTTCGCGGGTGCCCCTTTGAACCTTGGGAAACGAGGCACCATGACCCAGCAGTCTGTGGAGCCGAAGACCACCGCCGACGACGCGGGCGCGGGCACGCGCCAGCCCGCCGGCAGGTCTTGGCTCGACCGGTACTTCCACATATCCGAACGAGGATCCTCCGTCGCACGCGAAGTGCGCGGTGGCGTCACGACCTTCATGGCCATGGCGTACATCCTGCTGCTCAACCCGCTGATCCTGTCCGGCAAGGACGCCGCCGGTGACACCCTGGGCCAGAAGGCCCTGATCACCGCGACCGCCTTCGCCGCCGCGTTCACCACGCTCCTCATGGGCTTCGTCGGCAAGGTGCCGCTCGCGCTCGCCGCGGGCCTGTCCGTCTCCGGTGTGATCTCCTCGCAGGTCGCCCCCGAGATGACCTGGCCGCAGGCCATGGGCATGTGCGTGATGTACGGCGTCGTGATCATGCTCCTGGTCGTCACCGGCCTGCGCGAGATGATCATGAACGCGATCCCGCTGGCGCTCAAGCACGGCATCACCATGGGCATCGGCCTCTTCATCGCCCTGATCGGCCTCTACAAGTCCGGCTTCGTGCACGTCGGCAAGGCCACCCCGCTCACGCTCGGCCCCGCGGGCGAACTCGCCGGCTGGCCCGTCCTGCTCTTCGCGGGCACGCTCCTCCTGATCTTCATGCTGCAGGCGCGCAACACCCCCGGCGCGATCCTGATCGGCATCATCTCCGGCACCGTCGTCGCGATGATCCTCAACGCGACCGGTGTCATCAGCCCCAAGCAGTGGGCCAACGGAGCGCCCGAACTGCACGGCAGCGCCGTCTCCACCCCGGACTTCTCGCTCTTCGGCAAGGTCGAGTTCGGCGGCTGGGGCGAGGTCGGCGCCATGACGGTCGGCATGATCGTCTTCACCCTGGTGCTCGCCGGCTTCTTCGACGCGATGGCCACCATCATCGGCGTCGGCACCGAGGCCAAGCTCGCCGACGACAAGGGCCGGATGCCGGGCCTGTCCAAGGCGCTGTTCATCGACGGCGCGGGCGGCGCCATCGGCGGTGTGGCGGGCGGCTCCGGCCAGACCGTCTTCGTCGAGTCCGCCACCGGCGTCGGCGAGGGGGCCCGCACGGGTCTCGCCTCCGCCGTCACCGGCCTGTTCTTCGCGGCCTGCCTGTTCTTCACGCCGGTCACCGCGATCGTCCCGCAGGAGGTCGCGTCCGCCGCGCTCGTCGTCATCGGCGCCATGATGATGATGAACGCCCGGCACGTCGACTGGGCCGACCGCGCCACCGCGATCCCGGTGTTCCTCACCGTGGTCCTGATGCCCTTCACGTACACCATCACCACCGGTGTCGCCGCGGGCGTCATCTCCTGGGTCGCCATCAAGATCGCCCAGGGCAAGGCGCGGGAGATCGGGGCCTTCATGTGGGGCCTGACCGCGATCTTCCTCGTGTACTTCGCCCTCAACCCGATCGAGGGCTGGCTCGGCGTCCACTGACGCCCGCCGCCCCTTCCACGTCATCGCCGAAGGAGACCGAGACATGCTGGACATCGCGGCAGAACTCAGCCGATGGGCCGAGCAGGGACGCGACTTCGCCGTGGCCACCGTGGTGGCCGTCGGCGGCAGCGCGCCCCGGCAGCCCGGCGCGGCTCTCGCCGTCGACCGCGAGGGCACCGCGATCGGCTCGGTCTCCGGCGGCTGTGTGGAAGGGGCGGTCTACGAGCTGTGCCAGGAGGCGCTCGAGGACGGGGTCACCCGCCTGGAGCGCTTCGGGTACAGCGACGACGACGCCTTCGCCGTGGGGCTGACCTGCGGCGGCGTCATCGACATCCTCGTCACGCCGGTACGCGCCGGGGACCCGGCCGTGCGGGGCGTGATCGAGACCGCGCTGAGGGCCGCCGCCACGGCGGAGGCGGCGGCCCTCGCCCGGATCGTCGCGGGCCCGGCCGACCTGCTCGGCCGCGCCCTCCTGGTCCGCCCCGACGGCACGTACGACGGCGGTTTCGGCGCCCATCCCGAACTCGACCGCACCGTCGCCGCCGAAGCCGGCGCCTACCTCGACGCCGGCCGCACCGGCACCCTGGAGATCGGCGAACAGGGCTCCCGCTGCGGCGCCCCGCTCACCCTCCTCGTGGAGTCCTCGGTCCCGCCCCCGCGCATGATCGTCTTCGGCGCCATCGACTTCGCCTCCGCGCTCGTGCGGATGGGCAAGTTCCTCGGCTACCACGTCACCGTCTGCGACGCCCGGCCCGTCTTCGCGACCGCCGCGCGCTTCCCCGAGGCCGACGAGCTCGTCGTCGAATGGCCGCACAAGTACCTCGAGCGCACCGAGGTCGACGGCCGCACCGTGCTCTGCGTCCTCACCCACGACGCCAAGTTCGACGTGCCGCTGCTCGAACTCGCGCTGCGCCTGCCCGTCGCCTACGTCGGCGCGATGGGTTCGCGCCGTACCCACCTCGACCGCAACGAGCGCCTGCGCGAGGTCGGCGTCACCGAACTGGACCTCGCCCGCCTGCGCTCCCCGATCGGCCTCGACCTCGGCGCCCGCACGCCGGAGGAGGTGGCGGTCTCCATCGCCTCGGAGATCGTCGCGAACCGCCGCGGCGGCACCGGCGCCTCCCTCACGGGCGCCCACACCCCGATCCACCACGAACCGGGAACCCCGCGCCGCATCGACTCGGTGGCCTGACCCACGACTCGGCCGCCCCGCAAGGGGCCGGCGACCCGCGCGACCAGCCACGACGGCGCGGCGCCGGGCGATGGTGTTCGACCTGTACCGCGCGGGGCGCCCGGTCAAGGGCCGTCGGACAGAAGGGCGTTGAGTGCGCGCCCGAACAGCGCGCGGCCCGCCGCCGCGAGGAGAGGGTCCGCGAGGAACGGGACCCCGCGCACGCGCAGCTCCTCGCGCCATTCCACCCGCGCCCCGCCGCCCGCCAGGGCCCGTACCTCGAACTCGGCCCAGCCGCGGACCACCCGGCCCCGCTTCTCCATGCGGCAGCGGCGCGGGGGCTGCCAGGCGACGAGTTCCATCGGATCGTCGAAGGCGAGGCGGCGGCCGAGGCCGGTGCGGGCCACGAAGACGGTGCCGGCGGCGGTCGGGGGCGGGGTGAGGACGGTGACCCGGGTCAGCGGCACCACCGTGCCGTGCCGCTCCCAGTCGGTGATCCGGCGCCAGGCCTCGGCGGGGGAAAGCGGCGTTTCGCGGACGATCCGGATATCGGCGGCCATGGCGCGATGGTAGACGGGCCGCGCGCGGGTGAGCTGCGCCACGTCCGGGATCGGGTGGGCGTGTCGTCCGGCTGGGCATCAACTCACGGGCGCCTACGATCAGTTAAGTAAACGATCATGAAGCAACCCGGGCGTCCCGCAGTCGACGCCCGCCCCGCCGCGCCCCCACAGGAGCAGAAGACCTCATGACCGCACCCGTCACCCCCACCGTCCTCGACCCCGCGGGCCGCGACCTGCACGCCGAGAACGACCGGCTGCGCGCCGCCCACCCCTGCGCCGCCCTGCTCGAACTGCCCGGCGGCATACGGGCCTGGGCCCCCACCTCGTACGACGTCCTGAAGGGGCTGCTCGCCGACGCGCGCGTGTCCAAGGATCCCGACCAGCACTGGCCCGAGTGGATCGCGGGCGAGCACCGGCAGTCCTGGATCGTCAACTGGGTCGGCGTCTCCAACATGTTCAACGCCTACGGCGCCGACCACCGCAGGCTGCGCACCCTGATCGCGCCCGCCTTCACCAAGCGCCGCACCGACGTCCTGCGCCCGCGGATCGAGCAGATCGCCGGCGAACTGCTCGACGCCATGGCGGCGGCTCCCGACGGCCGCGCCGACCTGCGCTCCGCGTACGCGCACCCGCTGCCGATGCAGGTCATCTGCGAACTGTTCGGCGTGCCCGAGGCGCAGCGGGCCGACGCCGCCCGGCTCGTCGCCGGGATCATGGACACCACCGTGACGCCCGAACAGGCGCAGGCGATCCTCCAGGAGGTTCACCAGCTCCTCGGCGCCCTCGTCGAGGCCAAGCGCGCGCAGCCCGGCGACGACCTGACCAGCGCCCTCATCGCCACCCGCGACGACGCGGGCTCGGGCCTCACCGAGCAGGAGCTGATCGACACCCTGCTCCTCGTCATCGGCGCGGGCCACGAGACGACCGTGAACCTCGTCGGGAACGCGGCGCACGCCCTGCTCACCCACCCCGACCAGCTCGCCCGGGTCCGCTCCGGCGAGATCCCGTGGAGCGAGGTCATCGAGGAGACCCTGCGCTGGGCCCCCTCGATCGCCAACCTCCCGCTGCGCTACGCCGTCGAGGACATCGACCTGCCCGACGGCACCCGGATCGCGGCCGGCGAGGCCATCCTCGCCTCGTACGCGGCGGCCGGCCGCGATCCGCGCCGGCACGGCCCGGACGCGGACCGCTTCGACATCGCCCGCGCCGACAAGGAGCACCTGGCCTTCGGCCACGGCGTCCACTTCTGCCTGGGCGCCCCGCTGGCCCGCCTGGAGGCGGCGATCGCCCTGCCGGCCCTCTTCGACCGCTTCCCCGGCCTCGCCCTGGAGGACGGCGCCACGCACGTCGAGTCCTTCATCGGCTACGGGTACGGAAGCCTGCCGGTGCGCCTGAAGTAGCCGCCGCGGCAGGCCCGTTCAGAGGTCAGGGCTTGTAGATCCTGCCCGGTTCGGCCTTCCCCGGCGCGAGGAGCTGGGGCACCGTCACGAAGACGTAGCCCTTCTCCTTGAGCGCGTCGATGATGCCGGGGACGGCCGGAACGGTGCCCTTGTAGAGGTCGTGCAGCAGGATGACGCTGTCCCGCCGGGTCTGGGACACGGCCCGCTCGCGGATCAGCGCCGAGTCGGTGGTCGCGTAGTCCTTGCAGGTCACGTCCCACAGGACCTGCGCCAGGCCCTCCTCCTTCGCGAGGGCGCTCACGCGGTCGTTCGTGCGGCCCTGCGGCGGCCGCATCAGCGTGGGCCGCCGCCCGGTCAGGTGCTCGACGGCGTCGTCGGTGCGCCGGAGCTCGTCCCTGATCTCGTCGTCCCCGAGATCCGTCAGGATCTTGTGGTCCCAGGTGTGGCTGGCCAGTTCGTGGCCCTCGCGCGCCATGCGCCGCACGAGCTCCGGGTGTTTCGCGATGTGGTTCTTGCCGAGCAGGAAGAACGTCGCGGGGACCTTGCGCTCCTTCAGGATGTCGAGCAGCCGGGGGCTGTTCTCGCTCGGCCCCGCGTCGAAGGTGAGCGCCACGCACTTGGCGCGCCGGCAGTCGACGGTGCCGAAGTCCCGTGCGCGGTCGCCGAGATCGACCGCCCGCGCGTCACCGACGTCGACGGCCTCCGCCCTGCGGGCGGCGCTGGGTTTCGTCGTGTCGTACTGCGTGCAGCCACTCAGGGCGAGGGTCAGGGTGGAGGCGGTCAGCGCGAACGCGGCCGCGCGCAACCCCCTTCGTATCTTCGTCATCTTCACGGGTGCGGCAGACATGCGCGCACTATACATAGTGTGTATACGCCGGATGTATAGCCGGGGTGCATAGTGGCCTGAGCTGCTGTTCTTCCCGTGGCCGGAAAGCGGGCCGTCGGCGGCCGGAAAGTGGTGCCCTCCGGGCGATTGACAGGCGTCGAAACACCCCGGATCGTGACAACCTGGGTGTGACACCTGACGGTTGGGGGACCGCTATGAGGTGGCCGGGGGACGCGTCCGACGGAGCAGAGGGTTCGGCCGGAGGGCCGGTGGGGGGTGCGGGTTTCGGACCTCCTCCGCCGGTGCCGCCCGACGCCCTGCCACCGAACCCGCCCGGCACCCCTCCGCCGACGCCACCCGTGCCGCCGGGACCGCCGCCGTCCTGGGGCCCGCCGCCCCCGCCCTCCCCGCCGCCCGCGCCGCCGGGCCCCGCCGAGCCGCTCCGCGCCCTGGCCGTGGCCCTGCTCAACCTCTGCGGACTGGGCCTCGGCTATGTCCTGCTGCGCAGATGGCTGCCCGCCCTCGTCTGCCTCGCCGCGACCGTCGCGCTCGCCGTCGTGGCCCTGCCCGCCGACCCCGACGGAGTCCCCGCCTGGGCCCTCACCGGCTACGGCGCGCTCCTCCTGCTCGCCGCCCTCGACGGGGCGCGCCGCGCACTGCGCCCCGGACCCACGGCCCCCGCCGTCCGGCCGATCCTGGCCGCCGTGCTCGGCCTGGTGCTGCTCGCCGTCCCGGCCGGCGGCGCCTACGCGTACGACGGACTGCGCGACGACGCCGTCGAGGACATGCTGCTCGACCGGCTGGCCGCCGCCGACGCCCTCGTCCAGGACGCCTCCGGCCAGGACTTCGCCCGCGCCAGAAGCACCTACCTGACCGCCCTCGGCCGCTACCGCGACCTGACCGAGGACCACCCCGGATCCCGGGCCGCCCACCGCGTCCACGCCAGCCTCGACGCCTACTACAAGGCCGTCTCCGCGCCCTACCGCAAGAACGACCGCTGCGCGGCCGTCGCCCCGCTCGAACACCTGCGGGACGTGCCGGACACCATCGACCGCGACGTCCTCGGCGACCTCGCGACCTGGCCCGACCAGCCCCTCGCCACCGCGCTCCTCGACTGCGGCACCGGCAAGCTCGGCACCGCCGGCAGCGACGGAGAGGGCGGCGAACTCGGCCGACTCCTGCGCACGTTCCCCGACTCGGCGCAGGCCGGCCGCGTCGAGCCGGCCCTGCGCGCCGCCGTCGACAAACGCTCCGGCGCGATCGAGGGCGCCGAACCCTGCCGCGCCACCGACGAACTGCGCCGCATCGGGGACACCGCGAACGCGCTGCCCGCACCCGTGCCCGGCCATCTGCGCGGCCGCGTCGCCGGGGCCGTGCGCGACGGCACGTACGCGTGCGGCATCGACCAGTTCAAGGACAAGGAGTTCAGCGAGGCGCGCAAGACACTGACCGACTTCGCCGGCACCTACGAGAGCGACAAGCGCCGGGCGCGGGCCCGGCAGGTCGCCACCGCCGCCGAGATCGCCGAACTGCGCCCCTCCGCCGGCGACCGCCTGCCGCCCACGGGCACGCCCGGCGGGGCCCGGATGGAACTCGTCATCAGCAACGACGGCCCCGACCCCGTCGAGATCCTCTACACGGGGCCCGTCACCGGCCGGATCACCGTCGGCGCCTGCGGCTCCTGCTCGACGTACTCCAGCGAGGCCGCCGGACGCGGCAAGGCCTGCAAGGCGAGCGGCCGGACGTACCCGAAGAAGACGCTGCGGCTGCCCGCCGGCACCTACCACTTCCTGCACAAGCCGGGCGGCGCGAGCGCGACCGCGCGCGGCCGGGCCGCGGGCGGCCGCATCCAGCCCGGCTACACGTACACGCAGTGCAGTTACGTCGTGGTCGGCGGGGGCGGACTCGGGGCCGATCTCTGAGCCGGCCTCGCGGGGGCCGCGCTCCGGCAGGCGGTCCCCGCGAGGGGCGGGGTAGGATTTTCGGGCGGTGATCGCTCCGGCCCACGCGGCCCCGGGCGCACCGTACGGCGGTGGGGCCCGCCGTACCCAACCGCGGCAGCACGCCGCCAACGGTCCCTACTTGCGATCACGCACGCCCTGCCCGCACCGGGCGCGGGCGTTCCGGCGAGTAGGAGACACACCCGTGGAAGAGGCCCGCACGTCCATGACCGAGGAACCGGTCGACCCCGACGCCGCACCAGCGCCCGCCGCCGCCCCGCGGCCCGCGATCCTGCGCGGCCAGGGCCCCGTGCTCGCCGTCGTGGCCGCGGGCGGCGCGATCGGCGCCTGCGCCCGGTACGGCGCCGCCCTGATCTGGCCGACCGCCCCCGGCGCCTTCCCGTGGACCACGCTCGCCGTCAACGCGATCGGCTGCGCCGTCATCGGCGTCTTCATGGTCGTCATCACCGACGTGTGGGCCGCCCACCGGCTCGTCCGCCCCTTCTTCGGCACCGGTGTCCTCGGCGGCTTCACCACCTTCTCCACGTACGCCGTCGACATCCGCCGGCTCACCGACGCCGGGGCGGCCCGCACCGCGCTCGGCTACCTGGGCCTCACCGCCGTCACCGCGCTCGCCGCGGTCTGGGCGGCCGCCCACCTGACCCGCCGCGTCGTCGAACGGAGGACCTCACGATGACCGCACCGGAGCCCGCCCGCGCCGCCCGCCCGCTGAGCGGGCCCGCGCTGCGCGCGACCATCTTCGTCGGCGAGAACGACACCTGGCACCACAAGCCGCTCTACGCCGAGATCGTGCACCGCGCGCACAAGGCGGGCCTCGCCGGAGCCTCCGTGTTCCGCGGCATCGAGGGCTTCGGCGCCGGGTCCCTCATCCACACCCACCGGCTGCTCTCGCTCAGCGAGGACCTCCCCGTCGCGATCTTCATCGTCGACACGGAGGAGCGCGTCCGCGCGTTCCTGCCGCAGATCGACGAACTGGTCACCGAGGGCCTGGTCATCCTCGACGACTGCGAGGTCCACCGCTACGTGGGCCGCGCGGGGGAGGACACGGCGTGAACTGGCTCCTCGTCATCGCCGGGGCCATGGTCGGCGCCCCGCTGCGCTACCTCACCGACCGCACCGTCCAGACCCGGCACGACTCCGTGTTCCCCTGGGGCACCTTCGCCGTGAACGTCACGGGCTCCCTCGTCCTCGGCCTCGTCACCGGCGCCGTCGCGGCGGGCGCCGCGTCCTCCCAGGTCCAGCTCCTCCTCGGCACCGGACTGTGCGGCGCGCTCAGCACGTACTCCACCTTCTCCTACGAGACCCTGCGGCTCGCGGAGACGGGGGCACGCTTCTACGCGGCGGTGAACGTGCTCGGAAGCATCGCGGCGGGGCTCGGCGCCGCGTTCCTGGGCGCGTCCCTCGCCGACGCCCTCTGGAGCTGACGCTCCGCCGGCCGGCGGAGGCAAAGGGTGAAGGCCCCGGCCGCTCCGAACGGAGCGACCGGGGCCTTCGGCGCGCCGTGGTCAGGGGCGCGCGGTGTTCAGATGCCGAGGACGCTCAGGGGCGGGCGCGGCGTTCCGTGCCGCGTCCGTCCCTCCCCCCTTGGCCGCTCAGCTCTTGCCGGCCACCGGGTCGCCGGCGGGTACGGCCTCGGTGGGCTCGGCGGGCGCGGTGGGCTTTGCGGGCCGCGCCTCGGGCTCCGGCTGTTCCTGCGGCTTCTTCTTGCCGAGGTGGTTGAAGGCGATGTTGAGGAGCACCGCCGTGATCGCGCCGGCGCAGATGCCCGTACCGAGAATCGTCTGCGCCCAGTCCGGGAACGCGTGGTAGATGCCCGGCTGCACGACCTTGCCGTTCGCGACGACCTCGGGGGCCGCGAGCGGGATGAGGCCGACGCCGAGGGAGACCGCGGCGATCACGATGTTGGCGCCCTCGTCGAGGTGGGCGCGGGACAGGGTCCGCACGCCGCTGATCGCGATGGTGCCGAACAGCACCAGGCCCGCGCCGCCGAGCACCGGCATCGGGACGAGCGAGACGACCGCGCCGAGCACCGGGAAGACACCGAGGACGAGCAGGACGGCGCCGGCCGTGGCGACGACGAACCGGCTGCGCACCTTCGTGAGCGAGACGACGCCGATGTTCTGGGCGAACGCGCTGATGGCGAAGCCGCCGAAGAGCGAGCCGATCATCGTGCCGAGGCCGTCGATGCGCAGGCCGCTGCTGATCGTGCGGCCGTCGACGGGACGGTCGCAGATCTCGCCGACGGCGAGCATGCCGGCGGCGCTCTCCGTCATCAGGACCAGCATCATGATCGTCATCGAGATGATCCCGGCGATCTGGAACTCCGGCATGCCGAAGTGGAACGGCGTCGGGATCGAGACCAGCGGCGCGGACTCGAACGTCTTCGTGTTCAGCATCCCGAACGGCACCGCGGCGAGCGTGCCGATCACCATGCCGAGGATCAGCGAGATCTGCCGCAGGAACCCGGTGAACAGGCGCTGCATGGCCACGATGATGACGAGGGTGAACGCGGCGAGCGCCAGGTTGGACGTGGAGCCGAAGTTCTCGGCGCCCGCCCCGCCCTGCGCCCAGCGCACCGGCACCGGCATCAGCGAGACGCCGATGAGGGTGATGACGACGCCGGTCACCAGGTGCGGGAAGAAGCGCATCAGCTTGCCGAAGAACGGGCCGATGACCAGACACACGGCACCGGCCACGAGCAGCGAGCCGAGCATCGTCTGGAGTTCGTGCCCCTTGGCCGTGTTCTGGCCGATCGCGAGGAGCGGCGCGATGCCGCCGGACGCGGCGGCGTTCACGAACGGCAGCCGGTTGCCGAGGACCTTGCCGACGCCGAGCGTCTGGGTGAGCGTGCACAGACCGGCGATGAACAGGCTCACCGAGATGAGCAGCACCTGGTTGCCCGCACTGAGACCGACCGTCGGGCCGATCACGAGAGGCGCGGCGACCACCCCGGAGTACATCGCGGCGATGTGCTGGAGCGCCGACGGAATGAGCTTTCGTGCGGGGAGTTTCTCATCCACCGGGTGACAGGGAACGTCAGCCACTTGTGGGTTAGTCATGGGGATGGCCCTTCGAACTCGTTCGCCGCCCGCCGCGACCCTGCCCGCGTCCCTGAACGCTCACGGCATCGGCCACGACAGCGGGTTGACGCCGGGACCACCCGCGGCTCGCCCGGGCGGAACCGGCAGACCTGGTTGTCCTGCACGCCTCTAACCGGCCATCTTTGAGCCACCGGAGCGACGGGGGAGCGGCCGGGCGGGGGACAGGGTTGTCGGCCGATCAGCTCTTGTGCGCAGGTGGGAGCGGTGCTAGCGCGCGCGTGTGTCCGAAGTGCGGAGGGGTCTTGACCCCTCGCGGCCCGAGCGATTAGCGTCCGGGTGCCATCGGCCCGCGCGTGACGGAACGCGCGCGGCGAACGCGCGGCAGGACGAAGGGAGGCGACCGGCGGATGAACACCTGCTCCGATCTCGGTCGTCTCGCCCAGCGCACCGCCTGGGCGCCGGGCCGCATCGCACACGGCTGCTGACCGCCCTTCCGGCCTCCTGGGGTGCCCCTCGCGGTCCCACCCCCTCACTCCTTCCGGGTCTCACGTCTCCACCGCCTTTCGGCACGCCGCACCCGCGTGCCCTCCCGCGCCCTTCCCTGACATCCGGCGCGCACACAGAAAGCTGCCTGGACCTTGGCGAACCACGTTCAACTCACGGTCAACGGGGCCGACATCCCGCTCGCACCGGCCCCGCCCCACACCACCGCCCTCGACCTGCTGCGCGAGCGCGGCCTCACCGGCACCAAGGAGGGCTGCGCCGAAGGAGAATGCGGCGCCTGCTCCGTGCTCGTGGCCCGCCCCGGCACCGACCGGCCCACCGACTGGGTCGCCGTCAACGCCTGCCTGATCCCGGCCGCCGCGCTCGACGGCCAGGAGATCGTCACCGCGGAAGGCCTCGCCGCGGGCGCCGCCGACGGCGAACTCCACCCGGTGCAGGAGGAGATGGCGGTCCGCGGCGGCTCCCAGTGCGGATACTGCACCCCCGGGTTCGTGTGCAGCATGGCCGCCGAGTACTACCGGCCCGACCGCTGCGCCCACCCCGCCGGGGACACCGGCGCCGAGCACGGGCCGAACGGCTTCGACCTGCACGCCCTGAGCGGCAACCTGTGCCGCTGCACCGGCTACCGGCCCATCCGCGACGCCGCGTTCGCCGTCGGCGCGCCGGGCGAGGACGACACCCTGGCCCGCCGCCGCGACGAGGCGCCGCCCGCCCCCGTCGCCACCTCCTACACGCAGGGCGAGCGGACGTTCGTACGGAAGGACACGCTGGCCGACACGCTGCGGCTGCTGCGCGAACGGCCCGACGCGACGGTCGTCGCGGGATCCACCGACTGGGGCGTCGAGGTCAACATCCGCTCCCGCAGGGCCGATTGCGTGATCGCCGTCGACCGGCTGCCCGAACTGCGGGAACTGCGCACCGGGTCAGGGCACGTCGAGATCGGCGCCGCCCTCACCCTCAGCGAGATCGAGCGCGGACTCGCCGGCTCCGTGCCGCTCCTCGCCGACCTGTTCCCGCAGTTCGCGTCGCGCCTCATCCGCAACTGCGCCACCCTCGGCGGCAACCTCGGCACCGGCTCGCCCATCGGCGACAGCCCGCCCGCGCTGCTCGCCCTGGAGGCGTCGGTCGTCCTCGCCGGCGCCGACGGCGAGCGCGTCGTGCCGCTCGCCGAGTACTTCACCGGCTACCGGCAGAGCGTGCGCCGCCCCGGCGAGCTGATCCGCGCCGTGCGCGTGCCGCTGCCGCTGTCGCCCGTCACCGCCTTCCACAAGATCGCCAAGCGGCGCTTCGACGACATCTCCAGCGTGGCCGTCGCCTTCGCGCTCGACGTCCGGGACGGCACCGTGCGCAAGGCCCGCATCGGCCTCGGCGGTGTGGCCGCCACCCCGATCAGGGCGCTCGCCACCGAGGCCGCCCTGGAGGGTGAGCCCTGGACGGAAGCGACCGTCGAGGCCGCCGCCCGCGTGCTGCGCGGCGAGGGCACCCCGATGAGCGACCACCGGGCCAGCGCCCTCTACCGCTCCGCGATGCTCGGCCAGAGCCTGAAGAAGCTGTACGCACAGACCACCGCGGAGGTGTCGGCATGAGCCAGTTGTCCGAGCGCCCGGAGAAGGCCGTCGTCGGGCGGTCGATGCCGCACGAGAGCGCCGTCCAGCACGTCACCGGCACCGCCCTCTACACCGACGACCTCGTCGCCCGCACCAAGGACGTGCTGCACGCCCACCCCGTCCAGGTGATGCACGCCCACGGCCGGATCACCGCCCTGCGCACCGCGCCCGCGCTCGCCGTGCCCGGCGTGGTCCGCGTCCTGACCGGGGCCGACGTGCCCGGCGTCAACGACGCCGGCATGAAGCACGACGAGCCGCTCTTCCCCGACGAGGTCATGTTCCACGGCCACGCCGTCGCCTGGGTGCTCGGCGAGACCCTGGAAGCGGCCCGGCTCGGCGCCGAGGCCGTCGAGGTCGACCTCGACGAACTGCCCTCCGTGATCACGCTGGAGGAGGCGATCGCCGCCGACAGCTTCCACGGCGCCCGGCCCGTCATGGAGACCGGCGACATCGACGCCGGATTCGCCGACTCCGCCCACGTGTTCAGCGGCGAGTTCCAGTTCTCCGACCAGGAGCACTTCTACCTGGAGACCCATGCCGCGCTCGCCCAGATCGACGAGGCCGGCCAGGTCTTCGTGCAGAGCAGCACCCAGCACCCCTCCGAGACGCAGGAGATCGTCGCGCACGTCCTCGGGCTCAGCAGCCACGAGGTGACCGTGCAGTGCCTGCGCATGGGCGGCGGCTTCGGCGGCAAGGAGATGCAGCCGCACGGCTTCGCGGCCGTCGCCGCGCTCGGTGCGAAGCTCACCGGCCGCCCCGTCCGGCTGCGCCTGACCCGCACCCAGGACCTGACCATGTCCGGCAAGCGGCACGGCTTCCACGCCCGCTGGCGCATCGGCTTCGACGCCGAGGCCCGCATCCAGGCCCTGGACGCGGGCCTCACCGCGGACGGCGGCTGGAGCCTCGACCTGTCCGAGCCGGTCGTCGCCCGCGCCCTGTGCCACATCGACAACACGTACTGGATCCCCAACGCCCGCGTCACCGGCCGCATCGCACGTACCCACAAGGTCTCCAACACCGCCTTCCGCGGCTTCGGCGGACCCCAGGGCATGCTCGTCATCGAGGACATCATGGGCCGGTGCGCGCCGCTGCTCGGCCTCGACCCGATGGAGCTGCGCGAACGCAACTTCTACCGGCGCGGCCACACCACCCCCTACGGGCAGCCGCTCACCCAGCCCGAACGGATCGGCGCCGTCTGGGACAAGGTGCGGGAGAACGGCGCCGTCGCCGAACGGCGGCGCGAGATCGAGGCGTTCAACACGGCGCACCCGCACACCAAGCGGGCCCTCGCCGTCACCGGGATCAAGTTCGGCATCTCCTTCAACCTCACCGCCTTCAACCAGGGCGGCGCCCTCGTGCTGATCTACAAGGACGGCTCCGTCCTGATCAACCACGGCGGCACCGAGATGGGCCAGGGCCTGCACACCAAGATGCTCCAGGTGGCCGCGACCACCCTCGGCATCCCGCTGCACAAGGTCCGGCTCGCCCCCACCCGCACCGACAAGGTGCCCAACACCTCGGCCACCGCCGCCAGCGCCGGCGCCGACCTCAACGGCGCCGCCGTCAAGAACGCCTGCGAGCAGCTGCGCGAACGCCTCCTCCAGGTGGCCGGCACCCAGCTCGGCGCGCCCGCCGCCGACGTCCGCGTCGTCGAGGGCGTCGCCCGCGCCCTCGGCAGCGACCGCGAGCTCGCCTGGGACGACCTCGTGCGCACCGCGTACCTCCAGCGGGTGCAGCTGTCGGCCGCCGGCTTCTACCGCACCGAGGGCCTGCACTGGGACGCGAAGTCGTTCCACGGCTCGCCGTTCAAGTACTTCTCGCACGGCGCGGCCGCCGCCGAGGTGGAGGTCGACGGCTTCACCGGCGCGTACCGCGTGCGGCGCGTCGACATCGTGCACGACGTCGGCGACAGCCTCTCGCCGATGATCGACATCGGGCAGGTCGAGGGCGGCTTCGTGCAGGGCGCCGGCTGGCTGACCCTCGAGGACCTGCGCTGGGACGCCGGCGACGGGCCGCACCGGGGCCGGCTCCAGACCCAGGCCGCCAGCACCTACAAGCTGCCGAGCTTCTCCGAGATGCCCGAGGAGTTCCACGTGGAGCTGCTGGAGAACGCGACCGAGGAGGGCGCCGTCTACGGCTCCAAGGCGGTCGGCGAGCCGCCGCTGATGCTCGCGTTCTCGGTGCGGGAGGCGCTGCGCGAGGCGGCCGCCGCGTTCGGTCATCCCGGCACGCCTGTCGAACTGGCCTCGCCCGCCACGCCGGAGGCCGTGTTCTGGGCGATCGAGGCGGCCCGCGCGAGTGCGCCCCGGGCCGGCCGGGCCGAGGCGGAAGCGCCGGTCGGTGCCTGACACGGCCTGGATCGCCGCGGTCGCGCGGCTGCGGGCACGCCGGGAGCCCGGCGTGCTCGTGACCGTCACGGCCGTGCGCGGTCACGCCCCGCGCGACGCCGGCGCGAAGCTCGTCGTGGGCGCCGGCGCCACCTGGGGGTCGATCGGCGGCGGCAACGTCGAGGCCGTCTCCATCGACCGGGCCCGGGAGATGATCGCCGGGGCCGCGACCGCGCCCGAACTGATCGACTTCGCCCTGAACGACAAGGTCACCAACCGGCACGGCGTCCAGTGCTGCGGCGGCACGGTCCAGGTCCTGCTCGAACCGCTGCCCGTGGTGCGGGCCGTGGCCGTCTTCGGCGTCGGCCATGTCGGCTTCGAACTGGCCAGGATCCTGGCCCGCCAGGACCTGGACCTCCACCTCGTCGACAGCCGCGCCGAACTCCTCACCGGGGAACGGCTCGCCGTGCTCACCTCCGACGCGGTCGCCCAGGTCCACACCCACCACACGCCGCTGCTGCCCGAGGAGGTCCTGGACGGACTGCCGCACGGCACACACGTCCTGATCATGACCCACGACCACGCCGAGGACGCCGCGCTGTGCGACGCCGCCCTGCGCACCGGTCACCTCGGCTCGATCGGGCTGATCGGCTCGGCCGCCAAGTGGACCCGCTTCCGCCGCCGTCTCGCCGACGAGGGCGGGCACGACGACGAGGTCATCGCCCGCATCAAGACCCCGATCGGGCTGACCGAGATCACCGGCAAGGAACCGGCGACGATCGCGGTGAGCGTCGCCGCCGATCTGCTGCGTGCCTTCGAGGACGAGGACGCGCGCACGGGGTAGGGGCCGGGGCTAGGAGCGGGTGGCGGTGCCGCACTCGCCGTCGCGCTCCGGGGAGACCACCGGCGCGCTGCGGTCGTACGGGTCCGCGGTCGGTCCGTCCGACGCCCCGGGCCCGTCGAACGTCGGGGTGAGGAAGCCGTTGTGAGTGCGGCAGCCCGCGTTCGTGGTGTGGATCATGTTGCTGTGCACGGAGAAGGTGCCGGCCTTCGTGACGACCTTCTCCGGGTTCTGCCAGTCCATGACCACCTGGCGCCGCACGATGACCCGGGTGACCTCGTCCGGGTCGCCGGCCGCGGCCACGACCGGGTACACGTACGTCACGTCCGTGGTCACCCGCAGCGCGTGTTGCGGGCCCGGCCCCTCCTCGTACGAGAGCCGGCCGCGGACCTTGACCACGTCCCCGACCAGCGACGTCCTGTCGGGGTCGAAGCGGCTGAACAGCACCAGCGGGTCGTACTTCTCGCTGGGGGAGCGCAGGGACGTCTCGATGAACTCCTGCTCCCGCGGCTGCTTCGGATTGATGTACGCGATGGCCTCGCTCGGGCGTGCGCCGCGCAGGACCTCTCGGTCGAGGCTGGAGGCGACGAGGAAGTCACGGCTGCGGTCCAGGGCCTTCGCGACCTGCGCCTCGTCCATCCAGGCCGTCGCGCGGGGCGCTGGCACCGAGATGCCGGCCGCGCCGTCGGCCCAGCGGGCGGCGGGCGAACCCCGGAACGGTTCGGCGCGCGTGCCGCGGAGGGTTCCGGTCGAGGGCGGCGGGCCCGTCGGGGGCGCCGTCTCCGCGCCGAGCGGGGTGGCGTCCGGCGCGCTGCCCACGCCTCCCGCGCCGAACAGGTGCGTCACCCGGTCCGGGGCCAGGACCCAGAGCACCACGGCGAGCGCCGCGAGGATCCCGGCGACGTACCAGCCGGTGCGCCGTCGGGGGCGGGCCGGGCTGTACGTCCGCCAGCCCCTGCCGTTGCCGTCCTGGGGGTCCTCCTCCTGGAGGCGGCGGGTGACCATCCGGGCCCGCGCCGACGGCTCCTGCGGGGCGTCGCGCACGCCCTCCTCGGACTCCCTGAGGAAGCGCTCCCACTCCTCGTCCGAAACGGACGAACCACCCTGTTCCCCACCCGAGTTCACGCACTCCTCCAGTCCTTCGGCGAGGCATGATGATCGCACGGGCGCTCTGGATGCGGGTCCTCGGAGCGGGCTCGATACTGGAACCGTCGTCCCTGACCAGGGCGACGGACACGACAGCGGTACGGCACGACAGGGGGCATGTCGGTGGGGGAGTCCGGGCGGGACCGTGCGGTGGAGGAGCGGGCGCTGCTGCCCGCGCCGCTGCGGGGGGTGTCGGTGCCGATCGGGGTGGTGGCCGTGCTGGTCGTCGCGGTGGTCGGCGTGCTGTACGCCGGGCACGGGCAGCCGGGGCGGGTGGACCGGTGGTTCGTGGATCCGACGGACGACACGGTGGGGCAGCCGTGGCGGGGGGTCGCGCTGGCGCTGGACTCTCTGGGGGAGCCGGTGGCGGCCGTGCTGCTGGTGGGTGCCGTCGCGGTCGGCTGCCTGGTGCGGCGGCGCCCGCGGGCGGCGGTCTTCCTGGTCGCCGCGACGGTGGGTGCCGTCGTGATGGCGACGCTGCTCAAGCACGTGGTGGGCCGCACCATTCACGGGGACAGCAACCTGTCGTACCCGAGCGGGCACACGGCCTTCTTCACGGCGCTGGCGGTCGCGGTGGCGCTGGTCGTCGACGGGCGACGGGGGGTGGTCCTCGGTGCGGCGCTCGTGGGCGGCGCCGCGATGGGGTGGGCGCAGGTCGCGCTGGGGGCGCACTATCCGACGGATGTGCTGGGCGGCTGGTGCGTGGCGCTGGCGCTCACCTTCGCGCTGGCCCGCCTCACCGATGTGACCGCACGCCGTGCCTCCCGGGACGCGTCGTTCCCGGCCCCGAAGTAGGGCGGCCCTGCGGGGAGGGGGGGCGGCGTTCGGAGGGTGCGCGTTTCGTCGTGGCCGATCGCGCAGTTCCCCGCGCCCCTGACAACACCCGCCTCCCTCACCCCACGGTCCTCCGGCCGGCCCCCATCACCTCTGACCTCCGGCCGGGTTGGCCCACCCCAAGCCGTCCGGCGTCCAGCCGGTCTGGCCCACCCCAGGCTGTCCGGCCTCCGGCCGGGTCTCGCCGGCGCAGGCCCCTGGCCCGCCCCCTGCTCCCACCCACCCGCCCCCTCCGGGTGCGTCGGCCCGGCGCCCGGCCGCGGACCGTTGTCGTCGGGTTTTGGGCTATGCCGCAGCCCGGTGCGGGTGCGGGTGCGGGTCGCCGTCGTCGAGTGGGGCCATCGCCCTGGCCCTTCTCCCACCCGCCCGCGCCCCCTCCGGGGGCGTCGGCCCGGCGCCCGGCCTCGGGCACGTGTTCCCGTCGTCCCGGGCTGGGATGCGCCGCAGCCCGTTGGTGCAGGACGCCTGCGCTCAGGGCCCAGCCTCTGACACAACTCCAGTGCCGCGCACGCACTCCATCCGCCCTGCATGGGCAGCACTTTGGTTTGGGGCAAGCGCTCCAGCCGCCTTGGCTTTTGGGCAGCACTCAGGCCCCGGGTACGTACCCGGTCGCGTCGACCTAGCCTTGGGCAGTCTGCCGCCTGGGGCGGCAGGGTGGGCGAGGCGGCACCCAGGTGCCGGGTGCGCGAATCGGTCGGCTTCAGCTACAGCGTCGGCGCCGTAGGGGCTGAGCATCGTCGCCGACCGCTGCGCCGTCGTGGTTGCTCGCGCAGTTCCCCGCGCCCCTGACGGGGCCGAGGCCGCTGGAGCGCGCGGTGGCGGGGTCGGGTTGCAGTGCCGCGCCGTATGGGTCTGGCGCCGTCGCCGACCGCTGCGCCGTCGTGGTTGCTCGCGCAGTTCCCCGCGCCCCTGGCGTGGCCGCTCTGCTCGGCGCCGAATCAGCGTCGCCGCAGTCCGGGACGACAGGAACTCGTGCCTGAGGCCGGGCGCCGGGCCGACGCCCCCGGAGGGGGCGGGTGGGTGGAAGAAGGGCCAGGCAAAGGCGGGAGGCGACGGGCGCCGGGGTCGTGTCTTCGCCCCGGCGCCCGGGAGTTGTCCCGGCCGCCGCGATCAGGCCCGGCGACGGAAGACCGGTTTGACGGGGCGGCCGCCCTGCCAGGGGGTGGGGTCGCCCGCGTCCAGGGCCTTGCGATAGACCCCGCACGCGTCGGCCACGACCTCCACCGTGCGGTCGATGTCCGTCTCGTCGAGCGCGCCGCTCACCACGAAGGAGGGAGCGAGGACCCCGCCCGCCAGCAACTGACGGAGGAACAGCGTGCGGTAGGGCTGGGACGGCTGCCCGTACTCGTCGAGCGTGGCGAACACCAGGTTGCTGGCCCGGCCCCGGACGACGACGTGCTCCCCGACGCCCCGGCTCGCCGCGGCCTCCCGCACGCCGGAGGCCAGCCGCTCCCCGAGCGCGTGCAGCCGGGCCGTGACGCCCTCCTCGACGTACGTGTCCAGCACCGCCATCGCCGCCGCCAGCGCATGCGTCTCCGCGCCGTGCGTCGTGGACAGCAGGAACACCCGGTCGTGCGTGTCCCGCAGCCCGCCCCGCTCCATGAACTCCCGCCGCCCGGCGAGCGCCGACACCGCGAACCCGTTGCCCAGCGCCTTCCCGAACGTGGAGAGATCGGGCACGACCCCGTACAGGCCCTGCGCCCCCGCCTCGGACCAGCGCAACCCGGTGATCATCTCGTCGAACACCAGGAGACAGCCGTGCCGGTGGGCCAGTTCGCGCAGGCCCTCCAGGTAGCCGGGCGGCGGCTCGGCATGGCCGGCCGGCTCCAGGATCAGGCAGGCGACGTCGCCCGCGTACCGGGCGAGCACCTCCTCCGTAGCGGCCAGGTCCCCGTAGGGGAACGACACGGTCAGGTCGGTGATCGCGGCCGGGATGCCGGCGGACATCGGCGTCGTGCCGATGAACCAGTCGTCCACGGAGAAGAAGGGGTGGTCGGCGCAGACCGCCACGCGGGTGCGGCCGGTGACGGCGCGGGCGAGGCGCACCGCCGCGGTGGTGACGTCCGAGCCGTTCTTGGCGAACTTCACCATCTCGGCCGTCGGCACGGTCGCGAGGAACCGCTCGGCGGCCTCCACCTCCAGCACGGACGGCCGGACGAAGTTGCTGCCGCGGTCCAGTTCACGGCGCACCGCCTCGGTGACCCGCGGGTGGGCGTGCCCGAGGCTCACGGAGCGCAGCCCGGACCCGTACTCGACGTACCGGTTCCCGTCGACGTCCCACACGTGCGCGCCCTTGCCGTGGCTGATCACCGGCGCGAGGTGCTCGGGGTACTGGTCGTCGCCCTTGGCGTAGGTGTGCGCGCCCCCGGGGATCAGCGCGTGCAGCCGCTCGTTCGCCGCGCGCGAGCGGGGCAGTTCGAAGTCTTCGGCGTCCACGGCCCGTGTCACCGTTCCTTCCGCTGCTTGAGGACCTCGGCGAGGCCGGGCGCCTCCCGGTCACGGCGGGACATCGACGTGGCGGGCAGCGGCCAGGGGATCGCGAGTTCGGGGTCGTCGAAGGCGATCGTCACGTCCTCGGACGGATCGTGCGGACGGTCGATCCGGTACGAGGTGTCGGCGCTCTCGCTGAGCGCCTGGAAGCCGTGCGCGCAGCCGGCCGGGACGTACAGCGTCGTCTGTGTCTCGCCGGACAGTTCGAAGAACGCCCGGCCCAGGAAGGTCGGGGAGTCCTCGCGCAGGTCGACGACCACGTCGAAGATCCGCCCCGACGAGCACCGCACCAGCTTGGCCTCGCCGGCGCCCGAACGCAGGTGCATCCCGCGCAGCACGCCCCGCACCGAACGGGACACGCTGTCCTGGACGAAGGCGTGCGGGTCGAGGCCCACCGAGCGGATCACGTCCGCGTCGAAGGTGCGGCAGAAGAAGCCGCGCTCGTCGGCGTAGGGGGTGGATTCGAAGAGGAACGCGCCGGAGATCTCCGGGACTTCGGTCGCTTTCATGGAACCTCTCGCATTGTGGGGGTGGTGGTGTCGGTGGGTGAGGGCAGCAGCGCGGTCAGGGCGTCGAACTGGTCGCGCAGGTCCCGGGCGGCCGCCTCGCCCCGCTCGGCGATGGTGCGCCGCACGTCCGCCGCGTTCCTCTCCAGCTCCCGGAACTGTTCGAGCAGCCGGTCCGCGTCGACCGCGCGCGCCGGATGGCAGTACGCGCCGAGGCCCATCCGGTCCATGAGCGCCTCGCTCTTGGCCGCGTAGCTGACGGCGAGGACGGGTGTTCCGGTCTTCAGGGCGCAGATCAGGTTGTGGTAGCGGACCGCGACCACCGTGTCGGCGGCCGTCATCTCGTCCATCAGGTCGGCGAGGGAGGCCGGTTCGGCGGCCGTGACCAGTGACGAGTCCACGGCGTCGAGGATCGCGGCGACCACCGACGCGTCGCAGGTGTCGCCGGTCAGCAGCCGCACCGGCCGGCCCTCGTCGACCAGCGCGCGCACGAAGCGGATCGTGCCGTCGAGATAGCGCCGGTGGATCTCGCCGGCCCGCGCGCGGTCGTCGTCCCCGCCATGGAAGTCCATGACGCCGAGGCAGACCGGCCCCGGCAGATCCGAGGGCGGTTTCGGCTCCGGGGCGGGCAGGGCGAACGCGAGGTCCGGGTAGACCCGGTCCCGCGCGGTGTCCACGCCCATCGCCCGCAGCGCGTCCCGGGACCGCTCGTCCCGGTACGAGCGGTACGCGGCGAGCCGCGCCGACCAGCGCACGAGGGTCCGCGTCGACGGATTGCCGATCGGGGCGGCGCCCACGCTGACGAAGGCGACCTTCGTGCCGAGCAGCCGCCCGCTCGCGCTCAGCAGGAACAGCGCGTACGGGAATCCCCACGGCCGCAGCGGCAGCGTGGCCTCCAGGACGCCCATGCCCGGCACGATCACCACGTCGTGCCGGCGAACCCAGGCGGCGGTGCGGAACGCGTCGACGAGCTTGCCGAGTCCTTTCCCCACGATCGCCCCGGCGCGGGACGCCGTCCGGTACTCCCCGCGGTACCAGTGCAGCCGCGTCGCGGGGATCCCGAAGCGGGCCGTGACCGCCTCGGGCCCCCCGCACAGCGCGTCCACGACCGCGCCCGGATGCTCCGCGCGCAGATGTCCGAGCAGGGCCTCCAAGGACCCGTCGTTGCCGAGGTTGCCGGAGCCGAGCAGGCCGAACACCCCGACGCGCACCGGCGTCACGCCCGCCCCCCGGCCCGGCCCTCGCGCCCGGCGACCAGCTCGTCGACGGAGACGGTGAGCAGGTCGGGGTCGACCGGCGCGCGGTCCTCGACCCGCTCACCGGCACCCGGCCTGGCCCGGCTGCTCATCCAGTCGGCGAGATGGCCGTAGCAGGCCCGCCGGTCGGCCGGGGACAGCGGCGCCCGCCGGATCGCCGCGACGAACCCCCACAGGTACTCGGCGAGCAGCCGCGGTGTCGGATGCAGCGGCCCGGCCCGGCGCGGGTCCAGATTGACGCAGCGGGCCCGCTTGCCGGGGTTGGCCCGCTCGGCGCGGTGGGGATGGTCGCGGCGGAAGTACAGCAGCTCCGGCACCTGGTGGAAGCGCCCGTGCAGGGTGATCTCGGCGACGAACGTGCGGTCCGCGTGGTGGTAGCTGTCCAGCGGCTTCACCCGGCGCAGCACGTCGGCCCGGATCACCCCGTAGAAGTCGTCGCCGCCCGGCTCGAACAGCAGACTGCGGAAACGGTCCGGGGCGCTCGGCGAGCCGGTGTCGAGCGTGTACGCGTACGGCACCTTGACCCGGCCGTCGGCGTCGACGACCGCCTGGTCGGTGTGCGCGAGGATCACGTCGGGCCGCTCGTCCAGCGCGTCCACACACCGCCGCAGCAGGTCCCGCCCGTACAGGTCGTCGTGCGAGGCCCACTTGAACAGTTCGCCGCGGCACTCGGCGAACACCCGGTTGTGGTTGGGGGTCGCCCCGACGTTGCGGGGCAGCCGGAGGTAGCGGATGCGGGAGTCCTGCGCCGCGTACTTGCGGCAGATCTCCTGGGTGGCGTCGGTCGAGGCGTTGTCGGAGACGACCAGTTCGAAGTCCTCGTAGGTCTGGCCGAGCAGCGCGTCGAACGACTCGGCGAGGTACTCCTCGCCGTTGTACACGGGCAGGCCGATGCTCAGCCTGGGGTGGGGGGTCATGACGTCCTCGCTTCATGGATCTCGTGGTTCCGGTGGTGCTCGCGCAGGGCGGACCGCAGGTGCAGCCACCACACGGCCGAGCCGCTCAGCGTCGCGGCGGCGACGCCCCAGGCCGAGCCGACCGTGCCGCCGGCGGCCGCGCCGCCGAGCCCGCCGGTGACGTAACAGAGGGAGGCGAACAGCTGGCAGCGCAGGCTGCGCCGGGCCGCGCCGAGCGCGCGCAGTCCGGCCGCCGCGCCCGTGCCGAGGCCCGCGCCGGCGACGGCGAGGGTCACCGGCACGACGAGCGGGGAGGCCGACTCCCACACGTGGCCGAGGACCAGTTCGCCGACCCGGTCCGGCATCAGCAGCAGCGCCCCGCCCCACAGGAGGGCGGCGCCGGCCTGCCCGCCGCCCAGCAGGAGGCAGAACCGGCCGAGCCGGTGCGGGGCACCGCGCAGCACCCGCGCCGCCTCGGGGACCGTGACGAGGGACAGGCCCATCAGCACGGCGAGGAACGGGCCGAGCAGCAGTTCGGCGCCGCGCACCGCACCGACCGCGCCGACGCCGACGATCACGCCGAGCCCGTACGCGCGCAGCTGGCTCGCGCCGCTGAGGCTCACGTTCTCGACGAGATAGCGGTAGCCGAGGTCGCGCTGCTCGCGCAGCCAGGCGCGGGCCCGGCCGGGCCGGGGCCGGATGCCGGACTGGACGACGCCGTACGAGGCGGCCACCGCGGCGGAGGCGCCCCAGGCCACCACGAACGCGCCCACGCCGCCCACACGGTCGGCGACGACCATGGCCGGGACGAGCGCGGCGCCCCACACCAGGTCGTTGACGAACGCCTTGCGGCCCGCGCCCGCGGCGAAGAACGAGAACCGCCAGGCGTCCTGGAGCAGCAGCCCCGGCATGACGACACCGAGGCAGGCGAACGCGGTCCCCACCCGGCCGCCGAGCGCGAGCCCGACGGCCAGGCAGACCGCGCCGATGATGACCCCGACGCCGAGCGCCGTGCCGGTGGACCGGGCGACGGCCCCGCGCCAGGCCGCCTGAGGCACCGCGCTGAACCGCACCACGAGCGGGTCGGTGGCCAGGCCCCGGGAGACGTTGAGGACCACGCCGTACGTCACCCAGGCCAGGCTGAACACGCCGAACGCGGTGACGCCCAGCGAGCGGGCCACGTACACGCCCACCACGAAGTTGGACAGGCTGGAGGCCGCCTGGTCGGCGAGCCCCCAGGACAGCCGGCCGACGAGGGCCCGCCGCGCGGACCCGGCCCGCGGCGTCGCCCGTACCTCTTCGGCCTCCTTCTCGGCGGTCATCGGCGTCACGCCTTGAGCAGGCCGGCCGCGGCGAGCGCGTCGGCCGCGTCCGCGACGGTGGCGAAGGGCAGCCCGGACCGCTCGGCGACGTCGATCAGATCGTGCTCGCCGTCGGAGAGGTTGAGCACCCAGAGCATCGCCATCTGGGTCTCCTTGGTGTCGCTGCGCCCGCCCAGCGCGTCGTACAGCCCGCGCCGCCCCAACTGCGGCTCGCCGTACGGGCTGAGATTGAGGTAGCGCCGGTTGCGGTCCAGGACGGCGAACGCCTCGCGGCACACGGCGAGGGTGTCCGCCATCGCCGCCGGGGACACGAAGTCCAGGTCGTCCGCCGAGGTGTGGTACTCGGGATAGCCCGCGTACGGGGTGCGGGTGAGCGAGCCGACCGCGAGGTCGAAGCCGGGCGAGCAGTACTGCCGCTCGTCGTAGCCGTACGGGGTGAACTCCCTGATCTTGTGCGGCCGTTGCGAGGCGGTCAGCACGTGCCGCAGCACCCGGTCGATCTCCGCGTCGCCGCGCCGGCTCCGCTTGTACGTGACGTTCCCCGGGTCGCCCGCGCACGCGAGCACGAGCCCGTGCTTCACCCGCCCCACCCGCTCCCGGTTGCGGGCCAGCCAGGTGATCGCCCCGATCGTGCCGGGCGCGTACACGAACCGGTACGTGTAGTAGGGCTCGCGCTCGGCCAACTCCCGTGCCAGGAAGGTCGCGACGGCGATCCCGGCCAGGTTGTCGTTGGCCAGCGACGGGTGGCAGACGTGGCAGGAGACGAGCACCTCGTCGGGGACCCGACCGGGGACCACGTGCTCGGCGTAGCTGAGATGCCCGTCCGCGAGCGTGGAGTCGACCACCACCTCGTACTCGCCGTCCGGGAGCGCGTCCAGGGTCTCCTGGGCCAGACAGAACCCCCACTCCGGCTTGTAGTAACTCGTCCGGTACGGCACCCACGTCGGGTGCTCCGGCAGGGTGTGCAGGTGCTGCTTCAGCTCGGCCAGCGGCATCCGCGCGGACACCGGCACGCTGTACCCGAGCACGTGCAGACTCGACGCGGCGAAGTCGACGACCCGTGCGCCGGTGGCGTCCGCGACGTACGCGTCACGGATGTTCCACTCCTGCGGCACCGTCCAGTCGAGCACCTGCGTCCCGGTCGGCACCTCGTGCCGGGTGAGCGGGACGTGCTCGCCGACGATGTCCAGGGTGGCGCGCACCCCGTCGCCCGTGATGCTCCGGCACAGCGGGTACATCCGCTCCACCAGCGCGTGCATCTCCTCGCCGACAGAGGTCATCCGCGCCGCCGCAGGGTGTCGTCGACGGTGCCGGCCTCGGACGCCGCGCGGAGCACGGCGAGCCGGGTGAAGCGCTCCTTGAACGCGGCCATGGTCAGCCCGTGCGTGCGGTAGGCGTCGGCCAGTTCGAGCGCGCCCCGCTTCACCGTCCACTCGCAGTCGAAGCCGGGCAGCGCGCCGCGGATCCGGGAGAAGTCCACCCGGTACGAGCGCGGGTCGGCACCGCTCTCGCCGGTGATCCGCACCTTCGCCCCGTCGACCGCCTCGGCGACCTGAGCGGCGATCTCGGCGACCGTCACGTTGTTGACCTCGCTGCCGACGTTGAACGCCCGGTCGTGCACCGCCTCGCGCGGCGCGTCCAGCGCGGCCGCGAAGGCGCGGGCGATGTCGGCGGCGTGCACCAGCGGCCGCCACGGCGTGCCGTCGGACAGGACGAGCACCTCACCGGTCAGCAGGGCGTGGCCGACCAGGTTGTTGAGCACGATGTCGGCGCGCAGCCTGGGGGAGTGGCCGAACGCGGTCGCGTTGCGCATGTAGACCGGTGTGAAGTCGGTGTCGGCCAGCGCGTGCAGGTCGTCCTCCACCCGCACCTTGGACTCCGCGTAGGGGGTCACCGGGCGCAGGGGCGCCTCCTCGGCGACCAGCTCGTCGCCCCCGGCGGCGCCGTAGACGGAGCAGGTCGACGCGTACAGGAAGCGCCGCACGCCCGCGTCGCGGGCCAGGCGGGCGAGCCGGACCGACGCGTGGTGGTTGATGTCGTAGGTGAGTTCGGGGGCCAGCGAGCCCAGCGGGTCGTTGGAGAGCGCGGCGAGGTGGATCACGGCGTCCACCCCGGCCACGTGCTCGGCCGTGACGTCGCGCAGGTCCACGCGGTGTCCGCGCGGGTCGGCCGGCGCCGGGCCGAGCACGCAGTCGGCGAACAGGCCGGAGTCGAGGCCGACGACCTCGTGTCCGGCGGCGGCGAGGACCGGGGCCATCACGGTGCCCAGATAGCCCTGGTGTCCGGTCAGCAGTACGCGCAAGGTGGTTCAACCCCCCAGGTTGAGAGTGAGTTTGGTGACGGCGAAGGCCTCGGCGTAGCGCGCGTGGCATTCGATGCCGCGGATCCGGGCCAGGCCCAGGAAGGCCTCCCGGTCGTACCAGGGACGGTGCCGCTGCGAGGGGTAGTGCTCCTGGAGCAGCCGGACCTTGTCCTCGGCCGTCTCCGGTGACAGCGGCTGGTACGCGGCCATGCGGCCGAGATCGCCGTCCCACTTGACGATCTCGTAGCCGAGGACCAGGTGGTCGCGGAAGGCGGTGGGGACCAGCCGGGCCAGGCCCCGGTGGTCCTGGTGCGCGTCGTCCGTGCGCGGGGCGAGGACCAGGTCCGGGTCGCCCTGCGCGCGCAGCTCCTCGACGGCGCGCTTCGCCTCGTCCCAGTGCACGGGCAGTCGGCCGTCCGGCAGCTTGTGCACGGTCAGCCGCAGGTCGGCGCCCGGGCAGAACGCGGCGAGCGCGGCCTCCTCCTCCTGCTCGCGCTCGGTGCCGCCGCCGGTGAGCACCAGCGCGTCGACCCGCAGGCCGGGGTGCGCCCGGCACAGCGTGAGGAGGGTGCCGCCGGCGCCGATCGCGATGTCGTCGCAGTGCGCGCCGACCGCGACGATCCGCTCCAGGCGTCCGGCGCCCAGCCCGATCACGCGCCCACCCCCGCGCCGTCCCGCTCCCACACGGCCCACGGGCGCTCGCCGCGGGTGTACGCGGCGTCGAGCGCGGCCCGCTCCTTCACGGTGTCGGTCGGCTTCCAGAACCCGCGGTGCCGGTGCGCCACCAGCCGGCCCCGCTTGGCGAGCTGGGCGCAGCCGTCGGCGACCAGGTCCCCGTTCTCGGGTATGTGGTCGAAGACCTCCTGGCGGAGCACGAAGTAGCCGCCGTTCTCCCACAGCGGCATGTCGCTGACCGCGGTGATCCCGCCGACCAGTCCGTCCTCGCCGAGGTCCACGCAGTGGAACGAGGACTGCGGCGGCACCACCATCATCGACGCGCCCGCGTCGCGCCGCTCGAAGTTCTCGATCATCTCCGGCAGCGGGGCGTCGGTCAGCACGTCCGCGTAGTTGGCGAGGAACATCTCGTCGCCGTCCAGGTGGTGGCGCACCCGGCGCAGCCGCTCGCCGATCGGCGACTCGATGCCGGTCTGCGCGAACGTGATCGTCCAGTCGGCTATGTCCGTGGAGAGCAGTTCGGTCTTCCCGCCGCGCAGCACGAAGTCGTTGGACGTCGTCTCCTCGTAGTTGAGGAAGAACTCCTTGATGTGATGGGCGCCGTAGCCGAGGCACAGGATGAACTCCTTGTGCCCGAAGTGCGCGTAGTAGCGCATGACGTGCCAGATCAGCGGGCGCGGCCCGACCATCGCCATCGGCTTGGGCACGTCGTCGCCCGCGCCGTCGCGCATCCGCATCCCGTAACCGCCGCAGAACAGAACGACCTTCATGCTGTGACCCCTCCGGGCGCGACCTCGACGATGCTCAGTTCCGGGACGGGGAAGACCAGGCGGCCTCCCCACTCGTGGACGTAGGACAGCTGCTCGACCAGTTCGTCCCGCAGGTTCCAGGGCAGGACCAGGACGTAGTCCGGCCTGTCCGCGGCGATCCGCTCGGGCGGCAGGATCGGGATGCGGGCGCCGGGGGTGAACCGGCCGTGCTTGTACGGGTTCCGGTCGACCGTGTACGGCAGCAGGTCGGGGCGGATCCCGCAGTGGTTGAGCAGGGTGTTGCCCTTGCCGGGGGCGCCGTAGCCGACGACCGTCTCGCCGCGCTCGGCGGCCCCGATCAGGAACTTCAGGAGGTCCCGGCGGACCTTGGCGACCCGGGCGGCGAACTCCGCGTACCCGGACAGCTCCTGGAGCCCGGCGGCCTTCTCCCGGGCCAGCACGTCCGCGACCCGCTCGGACGGCGCGCCCGCCGCCCCCTCCGGGCGGGCCCACAGCCGGATCGAACCGCCGTGCGTCGGCAGCAGCTCCACGTCCACGAGCGTCAGACCGCCGCTCGCGAGCGCCCGGATCGCGGACGCGACCGTGTAGTACTGGAAGTGCTCGTGGTAGATCGTGTCGTACTGGTTCTCCTCGATCAGCGTCAGCAGGTGCTGCACCTCGATCGACACCCAGCCGTCGTCCGCGACCAGCGCCCGCAGGCCCCGCGTGAAGCCGACCACGTCGGGGATGTGCGCGTACACGTTGTTCGCCACGACGAGGTCCGCCGGGCCGTGCTCCGCGCGGACCCCCGCGCCCACCTCGGGGCTGAGGAACTCCGTGAGCGTCGGCACGCCCGCCTCGCGCGCGGCGGCGCCCACGTTCACCGACGGCTCGATGCCCAGGCAGCGCACCCCCCGCTCCACCATGTGCTTCAGCAGATAGCCGTCGTTGCTCGCGACCTCCACCACGAACGACGCGTGGCCCAGACCGAGCCGCTCGGCGGCGCCGGTCACGAAGGTGCGGGCGTGCTCCACCCAGGACGTGGAGAAGGAGGAGAAGTACGCGTACTCCTTGAATGTCTCCTCCGGCGTGATCAGCGGCGGGATCTGCGCCAGCCAGCACTCCGAGCACACCCGCAGGTGCAACGGGTACGCCGGTTCGGCGCGGTCCAGTTCGTGCGCGGCGAGAAAGCTCTCGCACGGTGGCGTCGCGCCGAGGTCGACGACGCTCGCCATCGCCTCCGAGCCGCAGAGTCGGCATCGTGTCATCTACTGCCCCCCAGTTGTTCCGACCGTCCCGCGATCGCGGTCCGGTACTCCTCCAGCAGCCGCTCCAGGCCGACGGCCGGGCTGAACCCCAGCTCGTAACGGCTCCGGGCGGCCCGGCCCAGCTCCCGGCCCAGATCGGGACGGCCCGCGATCCGGCGGATCCGGGACGCCAGCGAGGCGGCGTCGCCCGGGCGGTGCAGCAGCCCGGTCACCCCGTCCTCGACCAGCTCGACGAAGGCGCCGTGCCCGGCGGCGACGACCGGGACCCCGGCCGCCATCGCCTCCACGACCACCAGGCCGAACGCCTCCAGCCACGTCGACGGCGCCACCACGGCCACCGCCCGCGCGACCGCCTTGCGGCTCTCCGCCGGATCCAGCAGACCCGCGTAGCGCACGTCGTCGCGGTCCGCCGCCCACGCGGCCACCTCGCGCTCCAGCGGCCCGGTGCCCGCGATCACGAGCGGCACGCCCACCCCGCCGTCCGCCGCCAGCTCGTCCCAGGCGGTCATCAGCAGCCGCACGCCCTTGGCCTCGGCGAGCCGCCCGAGATACAGCAGGTGCTCGCCCGCGGACGTCTCCGCGCGGCGGACCTCCGGCTCCGGCACGAAGTTGTGCTTCACCGCGATCAGTTCCGCCGGCATCCCGGCCCCCACGAGGACCTCGCGCTGCGCCCGCGAGATGCACAGGAAGCGGGTGGCGCCCGACCACCACCGGCGCCGGTTCGCCGACAGGCTGACCGCCAGCGGGACCGTCGCCAGACGGGAGCCGCGGTAGCAGCCGTGCCGCACGGCGGGCAGCGGACTCCCGCCGACGCACTCGGTGCAGGGCCGGCCGTCGCGCTGCAGCGTGCCCGGCGGGCAGACCTGCGTGTAGTTGTGCAGCGTGGCGACGGCGGGCACGCCCGCGTCCGCGCACGCGGCGAGCACCGCGGGGGACAGCAGCGGGAACACGTTGTGGACGTGCACCACGTCGGGCCGCTCCGCGCGCAGCCGCGCCGCCAGCTCCCTGCGGACCGCCGGGTTCCACGGCACGAGCAGCGGCACCGCGACCTTCCCGAGCAGGGAACGCCCCCCGATGTCGTCACTGCGCCGCTCGAACAGGTCGACCCGGTGGCCGGCCGAGCGCAGCAGCTCCACCTCCCGGTCGACGACGTTGTTCTCCCCGCTCGGCTGCGCCGAGCCGTAGCGGTTGTGCACCACCAGGACACGCATGATCAGGACACCTCCGAACGGCGGGGCGCGCGGCGCGCTGTGCGGCGCCGGGGGACGTCGGGCGACGGCACCGGCGCGGCCTGTGCGGGCACCGCCAGCAGGGAGGCGGCGACGGCCAGGTGCAGCAGGTACGGCGAGGCGTCGCCGAGGCCCGCCTCGGTGTACGAGGCGATCCCGCAGTAGCTGATGAGGAAGATCGCGCAGGCCCGCTGGAGCGACGGCGGCCGCAGCAGCGCGACGCCGCCGAGCACGAGGACGACGGCCGCGACGAGGGTCACCCCGATCAGGCCCTGCTCGTTGTAGACCGCCAGCCAGCTGTTGTCGATCGGCAGCCCGCCGAACGACTTGTCGCCGAGGCCCATCCCGAACACCTGCTCCGAGGTGGTCCGGGGCGCGGCGAGCAGCGCGTCCCAGACCTTGGCCCGCCCCGTCAGGCTGGAGAAGTTCTCCTCGGTCTGGCCGCGCAGGAACCAGGACTGGAGCGCGGAGGCGAAGGCGACGGCGCCGACCGTCGCGCAGACCACCGCCCAGCCGAAGAACCGGCGGGCCGCCGCGCTCGTCAGGAAGAGCGAGCCGATCGCCAGCACGAGCCCGATGATCAGGCCGAGCGTCGCGGTACGGGTGTGGGTCAGGGCGAGCAGCACGAGGGACGGCACGATGACGACGACCGCGCTCGCCCGGTCCGTCCTGCGGCCCAGCACCAGCAGCACCGTCAGCCCGATGATCACCGCCGCGTACTGGCCGATCTGCGGCGGGGTGAGCGGCCACAGCGCGCCGACCAGCCGGCCCCCGTACAGGTCGGGCAGGGCCGCCCCCGGCGAGACCGCGAGGCCGGCCGCGACCGAGCCGAGGACGAAGAAGTACATCCGGATGTGGTGCCGTACGAACGTCAGGCCGCCGTCCCACCAGCGGCTCAGCAGCCACAGCGTGCTGACGAACAGCGCGAGGCGGGCGCAGCGGAACAGCGCGCCGAGGCCGGCCTCCAGGTTCACGCTCGCGATGACGCTCGCCACGACCAGGAGCGAGAGCAGCAGCACGTAGGCGCTGGGCCGCACGCGCAGCCGCAGGTTGACCGCGAGCGCCAGCGCGAACGCGCCGACCAGCGCCCCCATCGTGACGACCTGGATGACCGAGCGGGGCAGCGGGACGATCGTCACGGCCCCGGCGGAGCCCAGCGTGTTGAGGACGAGGAGTCCCCACACGACCCCGACGGTGCGGGGCGCGCGTGTCGCGGCGGCGCCGTCCATCTCAGTCACCGTCCCGTACGCGCAGTGTGCTGCCCGCGTCCTGCCGGTACGGCCCCGCCTGCCACTCCTTGAAGTCGAGCGTCCGGCTCGGGTCGTGGGCGACGAAGCTCCACGGGCCGCGGTAGTCGTTGTCGTACCAGCGGTTGTGCTGCTTGCCGGTGATCGCCTCGGCGACCTTCTCGCCCTTGTACGGCGACCAGTCGGGATAGGTGCCGTAGTTGGCGAGGACCGCCATGCGGCCGCACTCCGTCCTGCACTTGACGACCTTCGGGTCGAGCACGAAGCGGTTGTCGTGGATGTCGACCCGCTGGGTCCTCCACCGGCAGTCGGAGTACAGCGGCTCCTTCGCGATCGCGGGCGCGGAGCAGCGCGAGGTCTTCGGCACGAGCAGGGTGCAGTCGCCGGACGAGGTGTTGGCCGGGCTGTTGCAGAACCGGTCCGCGTTCTCCCACAGGGTGATCCCGGACCAGTTGTCCTCCAGCACGTTCCCGTAGATCTCGATCTTGTCCGTGCGGGCCGGGACCCGGGGCTCGCCGCCCGACTCGGACAGATAGACCGTCGCGAACGGGAAGCTGTCGCCCTCGTCGGCCCGCTCGCGGCCCTCGACCCAGTTGTTCCGCCGGATCGTGTTGTTGCGGACGACCGCGTTGTAGCTCGTCTCGTAGATCAGCGCGGCGCCGTCGTTCGCCTCGAGCACGTTGTCCTCGATGCGGAAGTCGTTGTTGTTCGTGTCCGCCCACAGGCCGGTGCCCCGGTTGTCGTGCACCCAGTTGCCCCGCACGTCGGCACCGTCCACGGCCCAGAACTTGATGCCGCCGGTGCAGCCGCAGCCCTCCCGCTTCTTCTCCCAGTCGCCCGTGTTGTTGCCGACGATCTCGTTGCCCTCGACGACCAGGCCCTTGATCCGGCCCTTCGACTTGTAGGCGTTCATGCCGTACTGGCCGTTGTCCCGCAGGCAGTTGGCGCGGACCTGCTGGCGGGCCCCGGCCATGAGACCGGCGCCGGAGTTCCGCTGGATCGTGGAGTGCTCGATCACCCACCCGTCGCCCGAGTCGTGGTTGACCACGCCCTCGTCCGGCGGCGCGACGAAGCCCTGCACGGTGAGGTGGCTGATCGTCACGTCGGCGGCGGTGCCGCCGAACGCGTACTGGTTCTTCTTCCCGCCGTCGAGCACCGCGCCGGGCGCCCCCACGAAGCGGTCCCCCTTCTTCGGGATGACCTGCGCGAACCGGTCCGGGTCCAGCCGGTGCGTGCCGGGCCGCAGCCAGAACGTCGTGTTCGGCGGGCTCTTCTTCGTCTTCGCCGCCAGATCGCCGACCACCTTCGGGTCGACGGTGACCGCGCCCTCGGGAGCCTTCCCGGGCCCGTCCGCCGGGGCGGCGCACACCCGGGCCACGGTCGTGGCCGCAGTCCCCGAGGTGGTGGGCGCGCCACCCGGCTTCGCCGACGCGTCCGGCGAGCTCGTGCACCCGGCGGTGGCCGGCAGGACCAGCGCCAGCGCTGCCGCCGCCCCCGCCCAGTGCCTCCTCCTGATCGCCACGCGCGCCCCCTAGCCGCGGAATCCGAGCACGGTGGTGAAACCCTCCGTGCCGTCGGTGGATCCGGTGCCGACGAGCGTCGTCGCGGGCTCCTTGCGCCCGAACCCGGCGGAGTACCAGCCGAGCGGCGGCGTGCTCTCGCCGCGGTGCGCCCGCCAGGACAGCCGCCCCGGCAGGTCGAGCACGGCGCGGCGGTCCTCGCCGTCGCGCGTCCAGGTGAGCACGGCGCGGTTCCCCTCCAGTTCGGCGGTGATCGCGGGGCCGAGGTGGAACGCGAGGCGCACGTCCCGGCGCGGGCCGCCGCGGACCTCGTCGACGATCGTCAACTCCTGTGATTCCTCGTCCAGTTCGACGCGGCGCCGGTGCACGGACCCCTCGTAGCCCTCGTGCTCGGCGCACCAGCGGGACCCTGTCGCGCGCAGGACGCGGCTCGTCGCGTGCCGGGTCCACAGGAACGGGCCGCCGGACACCGACTGGTCGGCGCCGTCCAGCTCCAGCGTGTTGTGGCCGAGCGTCGAGCGGAAGTAGCTCCGCCACTCGGGCTGACCGTGGTAGCAGTACGTCCCCGGGTCGGCGAGCACGTCGACGCCCTGGTGGCGGACCTCCACCGACAGCGCGTCCGCGTGGGCGTGCGCGGCGATCGACAGGAAGCCGTGCGGCCCCCCGTCGCACCGGCACCAGATCCCGTCCGCGCCGCGCAGCACGGTGAGGCCCGCGTCCGCGAAGTGCGCCGGACGGCGGTCGGGGCGGGCCACGGCGGGCGCGCCCGGCCGCAGCAGCGCGGTGAGCAGCGGGGTGCGCACGTCGGTGCCGGTGACCTCGGGCCACCAGTCGAGGCGGCCGAACACGGTGGCGCCGGTGGTGAGCAGCGAGCCCCAGCGGCCGGTGTCCGCGCCGTCCAGGACCAGACCGTGCCCGTCGTCCGCGTCGCCCTGGCGCGGGGGCCGCAGCCGCTCGTCCACGACGGCCGCGAGCGCGTCCGTCATCCGCAGCAGCACGAGCCGCGTCGTGGCGGGGACCGCCGCGCCCGCGGCGTCCGCCTCGGCCACCGCCGCGAGGCCGAGTTCGAGGACCAGACCGTGGTACTCGGTGGCCAGCTCCCTGTTGAGCCCCGAGCCGAACGTGTTGGCCCGCAGCTGCCGGTCGAGCAGACGCAGCGCGTCGGTGCGCCACCGCACCGACTCCGGGAACCAGTCGAAGGCGCAGGCCGCGGCGGACTGCCCGGCGGCCTCCGCGATCACGTGGTTGTTCGCCGACGAGCCGCGGCTCGGGAACGACGCCAGCCAGTGCTGGTGGTGCCAGATCTGGTGCAGGGCCACCGGGTTGTGCTCGAACAGGGCGGGCGCGCCCGCCCAGCCGTCGAGCAGCCGGCGCACCCACACCCATGACAGGAGCCGGATGCCCAGCTCGATGCCGCTGACCCAGTGCACCCCGCGCAGCGGCGCGTTGCCCGCCCACCACGACCGCAGGTGCTCCGCGACGCGTTCGGCGTACCGCTCGTCGCCGGTCAGCGCGTACGCGGCGGCCAGCACCGTCAGGTACTGGTGCCGGGACGGCTCCCAGATCTGCTTGATGTCACCGACCGCGTCCTCGTCCCGGTACGGCACGTCGAACGCGTAGCCCGCGGGAGCCCGGCGACCGGTCTTCGGGTCGAACATCCAGTCCGGGTCCGCCAGGTCGTCGCGGACCACGCCGAAGAACTCGGCGTGCCCGTCCATCAGCCGGTCCGCCTCGGCGACGAGCCGCTTCACGGCGTCCGGCGCCACGTCGGCGAGCGCCCCGGCGGGCAGCACGGCGGTGAACCGGGCGCCGGACACGGCCGGGGCCTCGGGCGGCGCCGACCGCCACCGCCGACGGCGCACGGCGTCGCCGGCCCGGCCCGCGACCTCCCGCGGGTCCATCCGGGACAGCCGCCGCAGGTACCAGCCCGCGCTCATCGTCATGGCTGCCTCGCCAGCGTCACCGGTGCGCCCGCGGCCAGTCCCGTGCGCACCGCGAGGGTGGCCGCCGTCGTGGCGACGAGGGACTCCAGCGGCACCGGCATCGGCCCGCCGGAGCGCACGGCCCGGACGAACGCGGCCAGTTCGGCCTCCTGCCCCTTGTCCCGCGCCTTCGGCAGCCGCGAACTGACCCACCGCTTGCGCCCGGCTGTGCTTGTCCCGAAATACACCGAGGCCCGCACGAAGTCGTCGAGCCGCAGCACCTTGCCGTCCGCGACCAGGTCGAGGGTCTCCTTGGGGAAGCCCGGGGCGCCCGTCGTGACGTAGCTGATCGTGGCGGTCGAGCCGTCCGGGTAGCGCAGCAGCACCTGGAGGTCCTCCTCGCCGGAGGACGCCGTCGCGTACACGGACACCGGGTCGGCGCCGAGCAGCCAGCTCGCCGTGTCGACGAAGTGCCCGCCCTCGCCCGCGAACCGGGACCCCTCCGTCCCCTGGCGCAGGTACCAGCTGCCGTGGTCGAGCCGGCCCGCGTTCACCAGATAGCGCAGGCTCGCCGGGCCCGTCCGCTCGCCGAAGCGCTGCCGGGCCTCCTGGAGCAGCGGCGCGAAGCGGCGGTTGAAGCCGACCTGGAGCCGGTCGTTGCCCGACTCCTCGACCGCCTTCAGGACATCCGCCAGCTCCTCCTCGGACAGGGCGAGGGGCTTCTCCACGAACACGGCCTTGCCCGCGAGCAGTGCCCTGCGGGTCAGCTCGGCGTGCGAGCTGTGCCGTGTCACCACGAACACCGCGTCGATGTCCTTGTCGCCGAGCACGGCGTCCAGGTCCGTCGTCGCCCGGTGGAAGCCGAACTTGTGCTGCGCGTTGGCCGCGGACAGCGCCGTCGTGGTGACGACCGTCGACAGTTCGACGCCGTCGCGGCCCGCCAGGTGCGGCAGCAGCATCGACGTCGCGTAGTTGCCCGCCCCGACGAACGCCACGCGTACGGGCGTCACGGCGGCCCGCACCGGACTGTGCTTCACGGTCACGGTGGGCACGCTCACCTCCGGCGCCTCGGCCGCGTCCGCCGGGCCGGGGTACTCGAACAGCACCGCGACGGCCTTCAGCTCGCCCTCCTTCAGGCTCCGGTACGTCTCGACGGCCTCGCCGAAGCCGGCGACGTGCGAGATGAGCGGCTCCACGTCGACGCGGCCGCGGGCCATGAGGTCGAGGAAGCACGCCAGGTTGCGGCGCTCGGTCCAGCGCACGTAGCCGATCGGGTAGTCCCGCCCCTCCAGCTCGTACTCCGGGTCGTAGCGCCCCGGCCCGTAGCTGCGCGAGAAGCGGACGTCGAGCTCCTTCTCGTAGTACGCGTTCCACGGCAGGTCGAGGCGGCACTTGCCGATGTCGACGACCCGGCCGCGGTCCCGGGCCAGGCGCGCGGCCAGCTCCACCGGCTGGTTGCTGCCGCCGCCGGCCGCCAGATACACCTGGTCCACGCCGTGCCCGTCGGTGAGTTCGGCGACGGCCGCCGTCACGGCCGCCGACTCGGGATCGCCGCAGGCCGCCGCGCCGAGCCGCTCGGCCAGCTCGCAGCGCACCGGGTCCGGGTCGACGCCGACCACGCGGACCCCGGAGGCGGTGAGCAGCTGCACCACGAGCTGCCCGATCAGGCCGAGCCCGATGACCAGGGCCGTCTCCCCGAGCTGCGGCTCGCCCTGTCGCACGCCCTGAAGGGCGATCGAACCGACGGTGCCGAACGCGGCGTGACGCGGCGCGAGACCGTCCGGCACCCGGGAGTACAGGTTCTTCGGCACCCAGTTCAGCTCGGCGTGCAGCGCGTGCTCGTTGCCCGCGCAGGCCACCAGGTCACCGACCGCCACGTCGTCGACACCCGCTCCGACCTGCTCCACCACCCCGCACAGCGAATAGCCCAGCGGCGTGTAGGAGTCCAGCTTGCCCATCACCTTGCGGTACGTCGCGGGCACCCCGTTGGTGGCCACGCTCTGCATCACCTTGGCCACCTGGTCGGGGCGCGAGCGGGCCTTGCCCACCATCGACATGCCGGCCTCGGACACCTTCATGAGCTCCGTACCGGTCGAGATCAGCGAGAAGGCGCTGCGGACCAGCACCCCGCCCGGCTTGCACCCCGGCACCGGCACGTCGAGCAGCGCCAGCTCGCCGCTCTTGTAGTTCTGCACAACCTGCTTCACTCGAAGTCCCCTTGTTTCCAGCCCAGTTGTCGAACAGCGCCCTGCGAGGTCCCGCTAAGCGGCCATGTGTGTGTCCCGCCCCGCCCCGGTGGTCGCGCTCCGGTACCAGTGCTCCAGCGTCAGTACGTGCCACAGGTGCTTGGAGTGGTCCCGCTGCCCCGAGGCGTCCTCGGCGACCAGCCGCTGCAAGGCCTCGCGGCGCAGGAACCCGGAGCGCACCAGCTCCCCGTCGTGCACCACCTCGCGCACCAGCGGCGCCAGATCGCGGCTCATCCAGGCCCGCAGCGGCGCGCTGAACAGGCCCTTGGGCCGGTACACGATCTCCCGCGGCAGGATCGAGGTCGCCGCCTCCTTGAGCACCGCCTTGCCCTGCCGGCCCACGATCTTGCGGTCGCCGGGCACCGCGAACGCCGCCCTCACGACCTCCACGTCCACGTACGGGACCCGCACCTCGGTCGACGCGGCCATGCTGGAGCGGTCCGTGTACGCCAGGTTGAGGCCCGGCAGGAACATCCGCGCGTCGCCCAGGCACATGCGGTTCACGAAGTCGTCGAGCTCGTTGTCCCGGTACACGTCCGCGTGCTCGGTCAGCACGTCCTCGACCGTCCCGGCCAGGTCCGGATCGACCAGGTCGAGCAGCTCGCCCCGGTCGTACATCGTGTAGCTGCGCCGGAACGCGGTCTCCTCCGGCAGCTCCGCGAAGGACAGGAACCGCTTCGCGAACCGCACCGAGCGCAGGCCCCGGCGGGACGTGGCGACCGGCAGCCGGTCCACGACCGCCGACACACCGCGCCGCACCGGCCGCGGCACCCGCTGGTAGCGCAGCGCCAGCAGGTTCGCCAGATGCTTGCGGTACCCGGCGAACAGCTCGTCGGCCCCCATCCCGGACAGCATCACCTTGACCCCGGCCTCCCGGGCCGCCGAGCAGATCAGATACGTGTTGATCGCGGCCGGATCACCGATCGGCTCGTCCAGGTGGTACGTCATCCGGGGCAGCAGGTCGAGCACGTCCGGGGCGATCTCGATCTCGTGCAGATCGACCCCGAACCGGGCGGCGACCTGCCGGGCGTAGCGCAGATCGTCGGGCATGGCCTCGAACCGGGCGTCCTCCGCGCGGAACCCGATCGTGTAAGCGGAGATCCCGGGCTGATGCCGGGCCGCGAGCGCGGTCAGCCAGCTGGAGTCCAGGCCCCCGGAGAGGAACGTCGCCACCGGCACGTCCGAGAGCAGATGGCGCCGCGTCGACTCCTCCACGATCGCGGCCAGATCCGGGAGTTCACCGCTTCGGGCCCGCTCCTGTCCCTCGGCGGCGACCTCCTTGAGGTGCCAGTACCGGCCGCGCTCCGTGCGCCCGTCCGGCCGCACCCGCAGCCAGCTCCCCGGCGGTAGCTTCTCCGCCTCGCGGAACGCGCACCGCGAGTCCGGCACCCAGTAGTAGAGCAGCGAGGCGACGAGCGCCCCGGGGTCCACCTCCAGGGAGCCGCCGGTCGCCGCGGCGAGCGCCTTCAGCTCGGAGGCGAACACGAGGCCCTCGCCGCGCCGGAGCAGGAACAGCGGCTTGATGCCCAACTGGTCGCGGGCCAGCACCAGTTCGCCCGTGCGCTCGTCGAAGACGCCGAACGCGAACATGCCGCGCAGCCGGGGCAGACAGTCCGTGCCCCAGCGCCGCCACGCCTCCAGGAGCACCTCGGTGTCGGAGGTGCCGCGGAACCGCACCCCGCCCGCCGCCAGCTCGGCCCGCAGCTCCGGCGCGTTGTACAGCTCGCCGTTGTACGTGAGCACGAGGCCGTCCGAGACCATCGGCTGGGTCCCGGTCTCCGACAGGTCGATGATGGACAGCCGGCGGTGCCCGAGGTGCACCTCGCCGTCACCGGCCTGATGGCTGTACCGGCCCGAACCGTCCGGGCCGCGGTGGGCGAGCGTGTCGGTGAGCCGGTCGGTCACGAGCTTCCCGTCCGGCCACCGGTACGTCCCTGCGATGCCACACATGCCTAGCGCGCCTCCTGGTCGTTGTCCGGGACCCGTGCGGCCCACATCGGCGCGGGCCGCTCGGCGCGCTCCGTGCGCCGCCGCCCCGCCCCGTTCTGCCGGGCCGTCCGCTCGCCGCGGCCGCGCAGCGCCGTGTGCAGCCCGTCCCACAGCGTGCCGTCGGTCCGGTCCTTCGGATCGGGGTCGACGAGCACCACACCGAGCACCGGGATCCGCTGGTCGGCGAGCTGCCGTGCCACGGTGTGCAGCCAGGCGGCGCTGCCGTGCCCGGCCCGCACCACGAGCACGGTGTGCGTGCCCAGGTGCCGCAGGTCGGTCCACGCCGTGCCGGGCGCCACGGAACCGACGCCGATCCGGCGCATCCCGTCCGGCACGTTCGCCGCCCGCTCGCCGCTCACCACGGTCGGCTCGCCCGGCTTCTGACGCCGGCTCGCGAGCTGGAGCCCCGGCTGCCCGTCGACGATGACCACGGGCCCGTCCTGCGCCAGCCGGTCGGCGAGGTCCAGGGCGATGACCGCGGTGCCGCGCGCACAGCCCAGTTCGAGCAGCGACACCGGTTCCGCCGCGTCCCGGGCCGTGCGGGCCAGGGCCGTGGTGAGCCGTTCGCGGGCCGCGCGGGTGCGGCGGCGCTGCCACCGGCGGCCCGAGCGGCGGGGCAGTTCGGCGATCACCGAGGCGCCCAGATGCGTCGCGATGTCCCGGCGCAGCACCGGCCGGTCCGCGACCACGGTGCCGACCGCGGCGAGGGCGAGACCGAGGACGAGCCCCAGGACCAGACCGATCGCGCCGTTCGTCGCGAGGGCCTTGGGCAGGGAGTGACGCACCGCGCGCGGTGCGTCCACGATCTGCGTCCCGGCGACGAGCCGCGGCGTGCCCATGCGGGCCTCCTCGGCCCGCTGGTCGAAGTCGGCGATCCGCGAGTTGAGTTCGGCGCGGCGGGCGAACAGCGACTCCAGGCTCGCCGACGCCTTGGGGTCGCTGTCCGGGGAGCGGTCACCGATCGTCCGGTTGACCTCCTCCAGCTCGGTCCGCATGCGGTCCCGCTGGTCGGTCAGCGCCTTGGCCTCGGCCTGCGCGGTGTCCCGCATCCGCCGTACGTGGTCGGCGATGAACGCGTCGGCCAGCGCCCGGGCCCGGGCCACCGCCTGCGCGTCGGAGCCGGCCTTCACGTCGATCTGCAGGACGTTGTTGGTCAGGCCCGTGCCCCGGTAGTCCCGCAGGAAGTCCTCGGGCTTCTCCGTCGACCCGAGCTCCTTCAGGGCCGCGTTCGCGATCCGGGTGGTGCCCAGCACCTCCACGTCGGTGCGGATCAGCGTCCCGGTGTCGTTCGGCTGGTCCTCCGCGTGCGCGACCAGGACCTTCGTCGCGGCGCTCGGCGACGGCGGCAGCAGCACCGCCACCGCCGCGCCGACCAGCAGCCCGAACAGGGCCAGTGAGGCCCACAGGCGGCGGCGCCTGCGCACCGACACCACGAGCCCCTGGAGATCCAGGAGGACCGTGGTCTCGTTCGCCTCCGTCGTCGTGCTCGTCGTCACGCCGAACCTCCCGTCGCGTGGTGGCGAACCGTGAGCGCCACGGTGGCGTCGTCCGCGGGCCCCGGTCCGGCCGCCCGCGCCGGACCGCCCCGGACCGCGCCGGCGACGACGACGCCGACGACCTCGTGCCCGCCGTCCGCGCAGGCCTCGTTGATCCCCGCGAGCTCCTCCGCCGTGCGGCTGCCCGGGCTGAGCACGACGACGGCGCCGGACTCCAGATCGGCGTCCGGCACCATCGGCCGGTCCACCGCCACCTCGACCACCCGCAGCAGCGGATCGCCCTTGGCCTCGGCCGCGAGCTGTCCCGCGGCGCGGACGGCGATCTCGTCGCCGTCCGGCACGACGAGCAGCAGCCGCCGCGCGGTGGGCAGTCGGTCCCGCAGCCGGGCGCACACCCGCCGGTAGCGCACGCGCCGGCCGGCCTCGTCGCCGGAGCGCTGCGGGGCCGGCAGGTCCCAGCGGACGTCCGTGCCGAGCAGCCGCCGCGCCAGCGCCCGCGCGCCCCGCTCCCGGGGCCGCCGCGCGGGCCGTTCACCGGGTACGTCGACCGTGCCGAGGAGCACCGAGCCCAGCGCCGCGGTGATCTCCTCCTCGGTGCGCAGCCGCCGGTTGACCCGCGCCGCCGCGAGGTGGCCGACGACCGCGAGCAGGAGGAACAGCAGCGCCCCGGCCGCCACGAGCTGCACCCGGGTCGGGGGCGCCTCGCTCGTCGGCCGGGCCGCGGGGCCCATGACGACCATGCCGGCCTTCTCGTTCGCCGGGTCGGCCTGGTCCAGCTTCGTCATGGCCTCTTCCAGAGAGGTCCGCAGCTTCTCCAGCGCGGTACGGGCCTGGACGCTCTCCACGGTCCGCCCGGGGTCGGCGGAGTTCGCCAGCTCCGTGATGCGGCGGTTCGTCTCGGCCACCTTCTGCCGCAGCGCCTCCGGACCGTTCGCCGGCTGGGCGTCGGCGTCGCCGCCCGCGAGCCGCGCGGAGAACTTCACGAACTGCCGGGCCATCGTGTCGGCGAGCCGCTGCGCGTGACGCGGGGTGTCGGAGGTGCCGGAGATCGTGATGATGTTGCCGTCGGCGGCCTCGGCGCTCACCCGCTCGCGCAGCTCCTCACCGCTGACGTCGGTCCAGCCGAGCTCGTCGGCGGTGCGGTCGACGACCGCCGAACTCGTCGCCACGTCCACCTGCGTCAACAGCTCCCGCTCCTCCCACTGCCCGGGCAGCAGGACGGAGGCCGCCGCCGTGTAGCGCGGCGGGAACACGACCGAGGTGCCGTAACCGACCAGCGCGCCCAGCACGGTGAGGACGGCGAGCAGCCGCCAGCGCCGCCGGAGGATCCGCCCGATGGTGACCAGGCGCAGCGTGTCGTCGTTCAACGGCGTGGCCTCCGTCCGATGCGGGGCGCGCGGCGCTTTCGGCAGGCGGCGGCGTACGCGGCGAGCAGCGAGGCCTGCGAGTTGCTCCAGGCCAGCGGGCCGCCGATCCGTTCCTGGCCGATCTTGCCCATCCGGGCCCGCTCGTCGGGGTCGTCGAGGAGCCGCTCGATCAGGCCGGCGAACGCGGACTCGTCGTCGCCGGACGCGTAGAGCGCGGCCTCACCGGCGGAGACCCGCGCCTCGCGCAGGTCGAACGAGACGATCGGCCGGCCCATCGCCATGTACTCCAGGACCTTGTTCATGGTCGACACGTCGTTGAGCGGGTTGCACGGGTCGGGGGAGAGGCACACGTCCGCGGTGGACAGGTAGCGCACCAGGTCGGCGTCCGGGATGCGCCCGGTGAACTCCACCTGTTCGTCGAGACCGAGCTCCCGGGACAGCTCCACCATCGCGTCGAAGGCGTCGCCGGCGCCGACGAACACCGCGTGCCAGTCGGTCCGCTTCCGCTCGTCGCGCAGCTTCGCGAGCGCCCGCAGCGCGTAGTCGACCCCGTCCTGCGGGCCCATCACGCCCAGGTAGCACAGCAGATGGGGCTTGCCGCGCTTCAGCTCCGGCTCGGGCGGCACCGGCTGGAAGCGGTCGGTCTGCGGCGCGCTGCGCACCACGAACACGTCCTCGGGCCGCTGTCCGCCGCGGCGTACCGCGACGTCCCGGTACGACTCGTTGGTGGCGAGCACGATGTCGGCGGCCCGGTAGGTCAGCCGCTCCAGGCCGAGCACGGCGCGGTACAGCAGGTCCTCGCCGCGGCCGAAGCGCGAGAGGTACAGCTCGGGCACCAGGTCGTGCTGGTCGAAGACGAAGCGGGCGCCGCGCCGCTTGAGCATCAGGGCGGGCAGGAACAGCAGGTCGGGCGGGTTGCAGGCGTGCACGACGTGCACCGGGCCGACCTTGCGGGCCAGCCGCGCGGTGTGCCACAGCGCCGAGCCGTACTCGCGCAGATAGCCGGACGGTCCGCCGGTGGCCGCGCGCAGCGGGTAGCGGTGGATCCGGATCCCGTCGATCACCGCCTCCGGCTCGGTGTCGCGCTTGCTGCCCTGCGGGCAGATGACGTCGACCGTCCAGCCCGCGTCGCGCAGCGTCGTGCACTCCTGCCACACCCGCCGGTCGAAGGGCACCGAGAGGTTCTCCACGAGGATCAGCGCGCGCCGGCCGTGCCCGCCGCGCGCGGCCGCTCCCTCGTACGACGTGTCACCAGGCAAGGCCCATGTACCCCGGTTCGGCCCGGCGCGCCTCGGCGTCGGGGAGGCGGACGAGATCGACGATCGCCGGGCCGCCGCCGTGCGGCAGCGCGGCGAGGACGGCGGGATCACGGGTGCCGACGAGGCACACCTCGGCGTGCTCGAGGACCTCGTCGACGGAGTCGGCGAGGAGCTGCGCGAGGTGCGGGAGGCGGCCCTCGATGTACTCGCGGTTGGCGCCGATCAGCCGGGACAGGCTCACGTTGGCGTCGTAGATCTTCAGCTCGTAGCCCTTGCCGAACAGGCGCTCCGCGAGCTCCACGAGGGGGCTCTCGCGCAGGTCGTCGGTGCCGGGCTTGAAGGACAGCCCGAACAGGCCCACCTTGCGCTTGCCGGTGCGCTCGACCAGCTCCACCGCCCGTTGCAGGTGCGCGGAGTTGGAGGACAGCACATGGGCGAGGATCGGGACGGAGACGTCGGCCCGCTGCGCCGCGTGGACCAGGCTGCGCAGGTCCTTGGGCAGGCAGGAGCCGCCGAAGGCGAAGCCGGGCCGCAGGTAGGCGGGGCTGATGTTCAGCTTGCGGTCGGCCAGGAAGACGTCCATGACCTGGTGCGAGTCGACGCCGAGGGCCTGGCACACCGCGCCCAGCTCGTTGGCGAAGCCGATCTTGAGGCCGTGGAAGGAGTTGTCCGCGTACTTGATCGCCTCGGCGACCGGGACCTGGACGCGGAACACGTCGCCGGGCAGGCCCTTGTAGAGCTCCGCGACGGCGTCGCCGCTGGCCGGGTCGAGCTCGCCGATGACCGTCTTGGGCGGGTCGAAGAAGTCCCGCACGCTGGTGCCCTCGCGCAGGAACTCGGGGTTGACCGCGACCCCGAAGTCCACGCCCGCGGTGCCGCCGACGTTCTTCTCCAGGATCGGGACGAGCAGGTTGAGGCAGGTGCCCGGGAGCATCGTGCTGCGGAACACGACCGTCTGCCGGCCGCCGCGCTCGGCGAGCGCGGCGCCGATCTCCTCGGTGACCCGCTCCAGATAGGTGGTGCACAGACTGCCGTTGGGCTCCGAGGGCGTGCCCACACAGATCAGCGATATCTCGCTGTCGCGGATCGCCTCGCGCACGTCCCGGGTGGCGCGCAGGGCGCCGGTCCGCACGACCTCGGCGGTGAGCTCGCCGATGCGTTCCTCGACGACCGGGGCGCGGCCCGCGTTGACGAGGTCGACCTTCGTCTGGTTGACGTCGACCCCGATGACCTCGTGCCCCATGCTGGCCAGGCACGCGGCCGACACACAGCCCACGTAGCCGAGCCCGAACACACTGACTCTCATGACGCGTCCTTCCCCCCAAGCAGGCCCCCTCGGCCTGCGGTCCGTACGCCGGTCGGACGGCGCCGCCGCCCCGTGCGCATCAGTACGCCCCCTGGCCCTGGAGCACCGCCCGCAGCGTCTTCCACAAGATCACTGTGTCGAGGGCGAGCGACCAGTCCTCCACGTACCGCAGGTCGAGGCGCACGGCCTCCTCCCACGGGAGGTCACTGCGTCCGCTGATCTGCCACAGGCCGGTGAGCCCGGGTTTGACCAGCAGCCGCCGCCGGATGTCCGGTCCGTACGCCGCGGACTCCTCCGGCAGGGGAGGCCGCGGTCCGACGAGCGACATGGATCCGGTGAGCACGTTGAACAGCTGCGGGAGCTCGTCGATCGAGTACCGGCGCAGCACCGCGCCCACCCGCGTCACCCGCGGATCCCGGTGCATCTTGAACAGCAGTCCCGCGCCCTCGTTCAGCTCGGCGAGGTCCGCCCGGGCCCGGTGCGCCCCGGCGACCATGGTGCGGAACTTGAGGATGGTGAACTCCCGGCCGTCCTTGCCGACCCGGCGCTGGCGGTAGAACGCCCCGCCCCGGCTGTCGACCAGGACCAGCAGCGCGACCAGCACCATGAGCGGCGCGAACAGGAGCAGCAGGAGCGCGGCGCCCAGCCGGTCGACGACCTCCTTGACCGCCCGCCGGCCGCCGGTGAAGGTCGGCATGCTGACCCGCAGCAGGGGTATCCCGAGGACCGCGTCGACGTGCAGCCGCGGCCCCGCCACCTCCATCAGCACGGGGGCCACGACCATCTCGGTGTCGCTGCCCTCCAGGTTCCACGCCAGGCGCTGCAGCCGGTCCGGTGACCAGTGCGGGTCCGGGGTGACGGCGACGACCCGGTAGCCGCTGCGGCACACGTGCCCGGCGACGTCCGAGAGCCGGCCGACGACCGGTACGCCGTCCACCAGGTGTCCGTCGAGCCCGAGTCCGTCCGTCGTGCACACGGCGGCCACCTGCCAGCCGATGTGCGGGAACTTACGGGTGCGGTTGATCAGGTCGCGCACGGTGGCGAGGCTCCCGGCGGCGAGCACCGGGCGCAGGCATCTGCCCTCCTTGCGCTGCTTGTGCAGCCACAGGCGCAGCAGATACCGCTCGGTCATGGTGACCAGCGCGATCGCGGGGATCGCGACGAAGATCCAGAGTTTGATGTTCCGCGAGGTCAGCGCGATGCCGCCGAGGGCCAGGACGACGGTCGCCGTGAACAGCGAGCGCCCGAGCCGGCGGAACTCCTCGGCGCCCTGCCCGAGCACCGCCGGGGCCCACGCCCGGCTCACCGTGAACGAGCCGAGGACGAGGAGCCAGGTGCCGAAGGCGAGGATGCCCCACTTCTCGTGCCAGTTGGCCGCGTCCCGGGCCCCGAAGAAGTTGCCTATCGCCGCCACCACCACGGCCGTGGCCACGGTGTCGCCGGTTATCACGGTGCGGCGGTAGCGCTGTTCCCAGTCGTTCGTCGTCCGGCCGAACGCGTCGTGCGCCAGCGCGTCCCGCGCTGACGGCAACGCACTGCCGACAGTTCCCCCCTGCCACACAGAACCCCCCAGGTTCCCAGTGGTTGTGAAGTGTGCGACTAGCTCTGTACGCCCCCCGGGAGGCCCCCGCCTCCCGCATGTGACATCCCGGCTATTTCAGCGCTGCGGACAGCGCTCGGACCCATAGATCATCACTTGTCGCTTCATGTCCGAAGTGCAGAAGCAGGGTCAATCTAGACCATCGGGACGGGCTTGGTGGGGCGATGTGTGGAAAATGTGGAGAAGCTTTGAGACGGAAAATGACGCCTGTTGACCGCGGTGGCGGAACCGCGCGAAAGGGGTCTCCGTCGGGCGGGCGCCGGTGATGCGTCCCGGGTATCGCAGGATTCCAAAATGGTGTTGGACCTGCATCGCAGCAAGCTCCTAACGTTCCGGCCAGCAAGGAAAGGCATGCCTGCCGACCCCCTCTGAAAGGCGCCGCCTCGTGAACGCACCCGCCCCGCACTCCGGAACGCCCGTCGTCGCCTCGATGCGTGTCGTCCCGGTCGCCGGCCAGGACAGCATGTTGCTGAACCTCAGCGGCGCCCACGCCCCGTACTTCACCCGGAACCTGGTGATCCTCACCGACTCCGACGGTCGTACGGGCGTCGGAGAGGTCCCCGGCGGCGAGGCGATCCGCGGCACTCTCGACGAGGCGCGCGACCTCGTCGTCGGCCGGCCCGTCGGCGACCCGCAGGCCGTGCTCCGGGCGATACGCGAACGGTTCGGAGACCGGGACGCGGGCGGCCGCGGCGCGCAGACCTTCGACCTGCGCGTCACCGTCCACGCGGTCACCGCCGTCGAGGCGGCCCTGCTCGACCTCCTCGGCCAGTACCTGGAGGTGCCGGTCGCGGCCCTGCTCGGAGAGGGGGTGCAGCGCAGCAGCGTCCCCGTCCTCGGCTACCTCTTCTACGTGGGCGACCGCCGCCGCACCGACCTCCCGTACCGCGACGAGTCGGCGGCGAAGGACGACTGGGAGCGGCTGCGCAGCGAGGAGGCGCTCACCCCCGAGGCCGTCGTCGCACTCGCCGAAGCGGCACAACTGCGCTATGGATTCCAGGACTTCAAACTCAAGGGCGGCGTCCTCGACGGGTGGGCCGAGGCCGAGGCGGTCACCGCGCTCGCCGAGCGCTTCCCCGACGCGCGGATCACCCTCGACCCCAACGGAGGCTGGCCCCTCGACGAGGCCGTCGCCATCGGCCGCTCCCTGCGCGACGTCCTCGCGTACGCCGAGGATCCGTGCGGCGCGGAGGGTGGATACAGCGGGCGCGAGGTGATGGCCGAATTCCGCCGGGCGACCGGTCTGCGGACCGCCACGAACATGATCGCCACGGACTGGCGGCAGTTGGGCCACGCCGTGAAGGCCGACGCCGTCGACATCCCGCTCGCCGACCCCCACTTCTGGACCATGAACGGCTCGGTGCGCGTCGCCCAGCTGTGCGAGGCCTGGGGTCTGACGTGGGGTTCGCACTCCAACAACCACTTCGACGTGTCCCTCGCGATGTTCACGCACGTCGCCGCCGCCGCGCCCGGCGACATCACCGCCATCGACACCCACTGGATCTGGCAGGACGGCCAGCGCCTGACGCACGACCCGCTGCCGATCGAGGGCGGCACCATCGCCCTGCCCGAACGCCCCGGCCTGGGCGTCGAGTTGGACCTCGACCAGGTCGAGGCCGCCCATCAGCTCTACCGGTCCCTGGGGCTCGGCGGCCGGGACGACGCCGCCGGTATGCGGTACCTGATCCCCGGCTGGACCTTCGACGCCAAGCGTCCCGCCCTCGTGCGCTGACGCACCCTCACCCGCCGTCCGCGGCGCGACGCGTCACCTGACGCCGCGCCGCCGAGCGGCATGCCCGGAACCGGCCGAGCCGACCTGCCGTAGGAGAACTGAACATGCCCCTGCTCGTCGTGGCGCTCAGTGTTGTGGCGTTGCTGTTCCTGATGACCAAGGTGAGGCTCAACGGCTTCATCGCCCTGCTGCTCGTCGCCACCGTCGTCGCGGTGGTCCAGGGCATCGGACTCACCGAGATATCCGACGTCCTGGAGACCGGCATCGGGGACCAGCTCTCGGGCACCCTGCCGGTGATCGGGCTCGGCGCGATGGTCGGGCGGGTCATGGGCGACGCCGGCGCCGCCCAGCGCATCGCCACCCGGCTGACCCGGGCGTTCGGCGACCGGTGGGTGCAGGTCGCCATGGTCGTCACCGCCATGCTCATCGGCGTCACCATGTTCTACGAGGTCGCCTTCGTCATCATCGTCCCCGTCGCCTTCACCCTGGTCCGCGTCACCCGGCAGAACCTGCTGTGGATCGGCCTGCCGATGTCCATCGCCCTGTCCACGATGCACAGCTTCCTGCCCCCGCACCCCGGGCCCACCGCCGTCGCCGAGATGTTCGAGGCCTCCGTCGGCAAGACGCTCTTCGTCGGCCTCTTCGTCGCCGTCCCGGCCGGCGCCCTGATCGCGCTCGTCTGGCCCCGGCTGCCGTTCGTCCGCCGCATGAACCCCTCGATCCCGACCGGGCTCGTCACCGAGCGCGTCTTCGAGGAGGACGAGCTGCCCGGCACGGGCTGGTCCCTCACCGTGGCGCTGCTCCCCGTCGTCCTCATCGCCGGCGCCGCCGTCGCCGAGATGTCCCTCGACGACCACGCCCCGGGCATGGGCGTGATCAAGTTCGCCGGTTCCCCCGAGTTCGCGCTGCTGCTCACCCTGCTGCTCGCCATGTACGTCTTCGGCCCCCGCGCCGGCCGCTCCCTGAAGGACCTCGCCACCTCCTGCGCCGACGCCGCCAGGTCGATGGCGATGATCATGCTGGTCATCGCGGCCGGCGGCGCCTACAAGAACGTCCTCGTCGAAGGCGGCATCTCCGACTACATCAAGGACACCACCGCCCACTGGTCCGTCTCCCCGCTCCTGCTGGCCTGGCTGATCGCCGTGATCCTGCGCATCGCCCTCGGTTCCGCCACGGTCGCCGTCTCCACCGCCGCCGGCATCGTGGCCCCCATGGTCGCCGGCAGCGGCACGTCCCCCGAACTGATGGTCCTGGCCGTCTCCTGCGGCTCGATCGCCTTCTCCCACGTCAACGACCCCGGCTTCTGGATGTTCAAGGAGTACTTCAACCTCTCGGTCCTGGACGCCCTCAAGGCCCGCACCACGTACACGACGGTCCTGGCGCTGCTGGGGCTGGGCGGGGTGCTGGCGCTGAACACGGTGATGTGACCGCCGGGCTCCGCCGGCATGTGTGAAAATCCTGCATGTTCACCGTGGAGAGGGTGTGCAGGCGGTCGCACCCGGGGGAGGGGAGCCCGCATGGCCCTGCTGTCGTCGCGTCCGAAGTGGCCCACGCTTCCCGAGTACTTCCACGACTGGGCGCTGGTGGACGTGGAGACATCAGGGCTCAGGCCCGGCCGGGACCGTGTGCTGTCCCTGGCGATCCTCACCCTCGACGCGCACGGCAACCGGACGGGCGAGTTCTCCACCCTGCTCGATCCGGGCTGCGACCCGGGCCCGGTGCACGTCCACGGTCTGACCTCGGCCCGGCTCGCGGGCGCGCCCACCTTCGAGGACATCGCGCCCGAGGTGGGCGCGCTGCTGGGCGGTCGCGTCCTCGTCGCGCACAACGCGCAGTTCGACTACGACTTCCTGGCGCACGAGTTCGCCCGCGTCCGGTCCTGGGTGCCGGTCGGCCGAAGGCTGTGCACACTGGCGCTCAACCGCCTCGTCGGGCCCGAGACACCCGACCTCAAGCTCGGCACGCTCGCCGAGCACTACGGGGTGCGGCAGCTGAAGGCGCACGACGCTCAGGACGACGTACGGGTGCTCTCCGGCATTCTGCGCGGTTCGCTGGCCGCGGCCGAACAACTGGGCCTCGCGCTGCCCCTGTTGGAGTGCCCGCCCCGCCAGGACTACAAGCCGTACGTCCCCAAGACGCCCTGCCCGTACCGGAACCCGGGCCGGCTCACGCCCGGCGGGCCACTCGTGCAGGGCATGAAGATCGCCATCACGGGCGAGACACGGCTGTCCCGTGAGGAACTCGTCGCCCGCTCCGTCGCGGCTGGGCTGAACGTGACGACCTCCGTCAGCGGTCAGACCGGCGTCGTCGTCACGAACGACCCGGGGGCCGGGTCCGCCAAGCTGAGGCGTGCGGTGACGGAAGGAGTGCCGCTGGTGGACGAGGCGGCCTATCTGCGCCTGCTGGAGAGCGTGCGGCCGGGGCAGACCAAAGGAACGGCGCGGCAGCGCCCCGCTGAACGACCGCCGGCGGCGGAACGCGCCGCTGAGCCGGAGCCGGCGCCGGAGGTCCCGGCGCAGCGGACCGCCGCACCGGGCCGACCCGACGCCCCCACGGACCGGCCGCTCACCGGGCGCAGGGTCCTGGTCCTCGGCGGCACCCACGACGAGGCCGCCGAGGCGCGCGTGCTCGCCGTCGCTCTGGGAGCCTCGGCAGCCGTCAACCTCTCCGCGAGCGTGACCGACGTCGTCGTTCTGCCCGGCGGCGAGGCGGACCGGCGGATGCGGCGCGTCACCGCACTCGGTCTGCCCGTCCACGACACAGCCTGGCTCCTCGCCCCCACACCGGCACCGGAGCCCGCGACCGGTTCTCGGCCGGACCCCGCGCCGGACACGTCGGCCGTCCTGGTCCGAGGCGCCGTGATCGATCTGGCCGACACCGGCACGCCGTGGACGGTATCGGCGTCGTGGCGTCAGCAGACCGCCTCGGACGTGGACGTCGTCGCCTTCGCGATCGACGCGCAGGAACAGGTGGCAGGGGACGAGGACTTCGTCTTCTACGGTGCGCCCGAACACCCCGACGGCACCGTCCGCCTGGCCACGGACGGACCGACGGAACAGTCCGTCACCGCCGACCTGGACCGCCTGCCCCTGGAGGTCCGGAGAGTCGTCATCGCCGCCGCCCTCGACGGCGCGGCGACCTTCTCCGACGTCGGCGCGATCGAGATCACCGCCACGCGCGGCATCGGCGCGGCCCCGACGGCCCGAGCCACGCTGGACGCCGCGACCAGCGAGCGCACCATGATCCTCGCGGAGATGTACCGCAGAGGAGAAGCCTGGCGTCTGCGCGCCGTCGGTCAGGGCTACGACCACGGCCTGGCCGACATGGCGCGGGGCTACGGAGTCGATGTCGCCGAATGACAGCGGGCGGCCCGGCGGCCCGCCTCACAGGCCGTACCAGTCACCCGGCTCGCCGGACGCTCCTGTTCGGCCGAACGTGTGCACGATCTGCCATGCGCGACCGGTGGACAGGATGAAGTCGCCCGTGAACTCGGTCGGTTCGTTCATGATCGGGACCTCCACCTCGGTGCTCGGCGCGGTGGCGCCGTCGCCCGCGTGGAGCGAAAGGCCGCCGGACTCGTCGTACCGGTGGAGGACGGCGTGATCGTTCCGGAAACCCAGCGTCAGGCACGGGAGGTCGCCTTCCGGCAGCCGGACTTCGAGGTAGCCCCTGCCGAGGGTGCGGAGCCGCGCGAAGCGGTCCGCGAGGTCGGCGAGGGCCGAGTGCCGTTCGAGTCCGGAGAACAGGCCGGTCTCCGGCGTCGTCGCCGACCAGATCACGCCTCCTCCGGTGAGGGACGCGGTTCTCACAACCACCCCCGCCGCTTGAAGATCACGTACAGGCTGACGCAGACAACGCCCATCAGCCCGATCGCGAACGGATACCCGAACCCCCACCCCAGCTCCGGCATGTTCTCGAAGTTCATGCCGTAGATCGTTCCGACCAGGGTGGGGGCGAAGAGGATGGCCGCCCAGGCCGAGATCTTCTTGATCTCCTCGTTCTGTTCGAAGCCCGCCTCCGCCATCGCCTTCATCTCCGCGTTCTGCTGCTGCGTGACCAGCGTCGCGTTCACCGTCAGGATGTCGGCCAGGGCCTGGCGGAAGCCGTCGACGCGTTCGCTGGTGTGGGTGACGTGGTCGGCGACGTCGCGCAGGTAGCGCTGGAGTTCCTCGTCCGTGCCGTACTTGGCGAAGCCCGCCATCAGGCCGTGGAGCATGCCGACCAGGGGGCGGGTCGCGCGCTGGAACTCGACCATTTCGCGGGAGAGTTCGTAGATGCGGCGCGAGACCTCGGGGGCGCCGGAGAAGACCTCGGTCTCGATCTCGTCGATGTCGTTCTGGACGCCGTCGACGACCGGTGCGTAGCCGTCGACGACCGCGTCCAGGATCGCGTAGAGGACCGCCTCCGGGCCGAGTCGCAGCAGGTCGGGGCTGGCCTCCATGCGGTGGCGGACCGCCGAGAGGTCGGGGGCCGCGCCGTGCCGGACCGTGATGAGGAAGTCGGGGCCGACGAAGACGTGCAGCTCGCCGAAGTCGACCTCCTCCGGCGCGTCGAGATAGCGGGCGGCCCGCAGGACGACGAACAGGGTCTCGCCGTAGCGCTCCAGCTTGGGGCGCTGGTGTGCTTCGAGCGCGTCCTCGACAGCGAGTTCGTGCAGGTCGAACTCGGCTGCCAGCGACTTGAGTTCGGCCTCGGTGGGGCGGGCCAGGCCGATCCACGCCATCGTGCGCGGGCGCTCCCGCAACTGGCGGTACGTGTCCGTCAGGGACTCGGGACTCGCCACCCGCACCCCGTCGCGGTACAGCGCCGCGTGCACGACGCTGTCCGCCGGTTCGCGCGGCGGCGCCGGTGCGCCGGCGGGTGCGGGGGCCGGTCGCGCCGACGGTTCCGGGGCCGGGCCGCGGCGCCAGGAGTACCGGCGCGCCCCGCCGCCGCCCTCGCCGCTTCGCCCCTGCCGTCGCGCCATGCCCGTTCCTTCCGCCACCGTCCGGTCCCGTGGCAGCGTAACCAGCGAAGGTGAAACGGCCGGGACGGCCGAGCCGAATGAGGACACCTCCTGTCCTCGATCCCCGCTACCGTCCCCGTATGACGACGAAGCCGATCACCACCCGCGCCCTGGGACGGGCCACCCTGGAGCGCCAACTCCTGCTGCGGCGCCGCCCGATGACGGTCGAGGACGCCGTCGCGCACCTCGTGGGGCTCCAGGCGCAGGAGGTGCGGGCGCCGTACGTCACGCTCGCCGCCCGGCTCGACGGGTTCACCCCGGCGGCGCTGTCCGACGCGCTGGAGGAGCGGCGCGTCGCGCGGATCGTGACCATGCGCTCGACGATCCATCTGCACACCGCTGACGACTGCATGACGCTCCGTCCCCTGGTGCAGCCGGCCCGCGCCAAGGAGCTGAACATCTTCCGCGAGGGCCTCGCCGGCGTGGACCTGGAGCGGCTGTGCGCGGTGACCCGGCCCTACGTGGAGGAGGAGCCCCGCACCCCGAAGGAGATCCGCGAGTGGCTGCTGGGCACGTGGCCCGACGCCGACCCGCAGTCCCTGTCCGCCGCCGCGCGCTGCCTCCTGCCCCTGGTCCAGGTCACCCCGCGCGCCCTGTGGCGGCGCAGCGGCGCCGTACGTCTGACGACCGCCGAGCACTGGCTGCACCGGGAGGCCGTCGAGTCCCCGGGGCACGACGAGACGATCCTGCGCTACCTGCGCGCGTTCGGCCCGGCTTCCGTCAGGGACTTCCAGAAGTGGGCCGGACTGACCCGCACCAAGCCTGCCTTCGAGCGGCTGCGGGAGCGCCTCGTGACCTTCCGCGACGAGCACGGCGTCGAGCTGTTCGACCTGCCCGACGCGCCGCGCCCCGACGAGGACGTGCCCGCACCGCCCCGTCTGCTCGCCGACTTCGACAACGTCCTGCTCTCGCACGCCGACCGCACCCGGGTCGTCCCCGAGGCGCACCACGGCCGCAACTGGGCGGCGAACGCGGCCTACCCGGCCTTCCTCCTCGACGGCTTCCTGGCCGGCCTGTGGACCCTGAAGGAGTCCGCCGACGGCACCCGGATCACCTTGGAGCCCTTCGGCAGCCCGACCCGCGCCCAGCGCGAGGAACTCGTCGCCGAGGCCGAGCGCACCGCCGCCGTCCTGGAGGCCCCGGGCCCCGTCACGGTGGACTTCGCAACCGTACGGAAATGACTCCCCCGCGCGAGCGGCCCGGACCGTCAGTCCGCGCGGCCCGTCGCCGCCACCGTGACCCCGAGGCCGATCAGCGCGAAGCCACCCGTGCCGCCGATCATCGACAGGCGCCGGTCCGAGCGCGCGAACCAGTTCCGCGCCGCCGACGCCGTCAGCCCCCACAGCGTGTCCGTGACCAGGCCGATGCCGATCGGGATCAGCCCGAGCAGCAGCATCTGTGCGGGCACCCGGCCGGCCGCGTGGTCCACGAACTGCGGCAGCACCGCCGCGAAGAACACGATGCCCTTCGGATTCGTCACCCCGACCAGGGCCCCGTCGAGCAGCGTGCGCAGATCACCGCGCGCGGGCCCGGCCGGGCCCTGGATGTCCGCCGCCTTCATCGCGTGCCGGTGCCGGAACGCCTGGATCCCCAGCCACACCAGATACGCCGCACCGGCCAGCTTCACCGCGAGGAACAGGGTCGCCGAGCGCTCGACGAGCGAGCCGATACCCAGCGCCACCGCCACGACCAGCAGATACGACCCGAACACATTGCCCAGCGCCGTCGCCACCGCCGTGCGCCGGCCGTGCGCGAGCGCCCTCCCGATCACGAACAGCACGCTCGGCCCCGGAATGACGATGACGAGCAGCGACATCGCCGCGAACGCCAGGATCCGATCCGTCGACACCTCGGTACATCCCTTCAGATCAGGGCAGCAGGCCCGCGCGGCGCGCGGCCACGACCGCCTCGCCCCGCGTGTGCGCCCCCAGCTTCCGCATGGCCGACCGCAGATAACCCTTCACGGTCTCCGGCCGGAGACCGAGCCGCTCGGCCGCCACCGCGTTCGTCGCGCCCGCCGCCACACAGGCGAGGACGTCCACCTCGCGCGGCGCGAGCACCACCGGCGCCTCACGGTCCACCGGTGACGCCGCCGAGGCCAGTCTGCCGCACACCGCGAGCAGTTCGGCCCGCAGCGCCGGGTCCACGATCCTCGGCGCGAGGGCCCGCAGCGCGCCGTGCGCCTCGCGGACCTCCTCCCAGGCCCCGGACCCCTCGGCCACCGGCGCCGCCGCCGCGGCCAGCAGGGTGCGCGCCTCGTCCCGTACGACGAGGGCCTGCTCCACGTCCCGCGCCGCCGCCACCGCCGCGCCGAGCGCCCGGTCGCCCAGCGGCTGGGCCGAGCGCAGCGCCCCGTACAGGACGCCGCGCACCCGGCGGTGCACGACGACCGGGACGGCGAGGACGGAGCGCAGGCCCTCGGCCTCGACCGCGCCGTCGTACTCGTGGCTGATGTGCCGCGAGTCCCGGTAGTCGGTGACCGCGCAGGCGCGGGCCAGGGTCAGCGCCTTGCCGCCCAGGCCGTTGCCCGCGACGATCGCGAGCCCGCGCAGCGCGTTCGTCGCCGCGCCGCTCAGCTCCGCGATCCGCACCTGCCCCGGGGTCGCGACGATCCCGCCGAACGCCACGGGCAGCCCCGTGCCCCGGCGCAGCCGCACCAGTGCGGCGCGTAGCTCGACCGCGTCGGCCGCCTCTGCGCTCACCGTCACCCTCCCAGGTCCTGTCCGGAGTTCCCGGTCGCGTTCACCCCCGTTCGGGGGTAGTGAGACCTGCGTCACGGATTACACGATGACGGGCACGGTCCGCAATGGCGCGGGACAAGAGCGACGGCGCGGGACAAGCGAACGACAGGAGCGCACATGACGACGGGAAACGGACCCACGGAGCAGTTCCGCACGGCCCGCGACTTCCTGCTGGAGCACGCCCGCGACTACGAGGCCGCCTACGAGGGCTTCGCCTGGCCCCGCCCCGACCGCTTCAACTGGGCCCTCGACTGGTTCGACGCGATCGCCGACGGCAACGAGAAGACCGCGCTGCACATCGTCGAGGAGGCCGGCGACGAGGCCCGCTTCTCCTTCGACACGCTGCGCCGCCGCTCGAACCAGGTCGCGAACTGGCTTCGGGCCCAAGGCGTCGGGGCCGGCGACCGCATCCTGCTGATGCTCGGCAACCAGGTCGAACTGTGGGAGGTGATGCTCGCCGCGATGAAGCTGCGCGCCGTCGTCATCCCCGCGACCCCGCTGCTCGGCCCCGCCGACCTCACCGACCGCGTCGAGCGCGGCCGCGCCCGGCACGTGATCGTGCGCCCCGAGGACGTCGCCAAGTTCGCCGAGGTGCCCGGCGACTACACCCGGATCGTCGTCGGCGCCCCGGCACCCGCCGAGGGCTGGTCCGCGTACGAGGACTCCGCCGGCGCCGACGACACGTTCACGCCCGACGGGGAGACCCTCGCCGACGACGCCCTGCTGCTCTACTTCACGTCCGGCACGACGGCCCGCCCCAAGCTCGTCGAGCACACCCACGTCTCGTACCCGGTCGGCCACCTCGCCACCATGTACTGGATCGGACTGCGCCCCGGCGACGTGCACCTCAACATCTCCTCGCCGGGCTGGGCCAAGCACGCCTGGTCCAACTTCTTCGCGCCGTGGAACGCAGAGGCGACCGTCTTCCTGTACAACTACACGCGCTTCGACGCCGGGAAGCTGATGGCCGCGATGGACCGCGCGGGCGTCACCTCCTTCTGCGCCCCGCCCACCGTGTGGCGCATGCTCATCCAGGCCGACCTCACCCAGCTGCGCACCCCGCCCCGCGAGGTCGTGGCCGCGGGCGAACCGCTCAACCCCGAGGTCATCGAGCAGGTCAAGCGGGCCTGGAACGTCACCATCCGGGACGGCTTCGGCCAGACCGAGACCGCCGTGCAGGTGTCCAACAGCCCAGGCCAGGTCCTCAAGTCCGGCTCCATGGGCCGCCCCAGCCCCGGCTTCAGGGTCGAGCTCCTCGACCCGGTCACCGGCGCGCCCGGCGCCGACGAGGGCGAGATCAGCCTCGACCTGTCCGCCCACCCCGTCGGCCTCATGGTCGGCTACCACGGGGACCCGGAGCGCACCGCCGAGGCCATGGCAGGAGGCTTCTACCGCACCGGAGACATCGGCTCCCGCGACGCCGACGGCTACCTCACCTACGTGGGCCGCGCGGACGACGTCTTCAAGGCCAGCGACTACAAGATCAGCCCCTTCGAGCTGGAGAGCGCGCTCCTGGAGCACGAGGCGGTCGCCGAGGCGGCCGTCGTGCCCGCGCCGGACGAGCTGCGGCTCGCCGTCCCTAAGGCGTACGTCGTGCTCGCCGAGGGCTACGAGCCGGGCCCGGACACCGCGAAGCTCCTCTTCGAGCACTCCCGCGCCGTCCTCGCCCCGTACAAGCGGCTGCGCCGGATCGAGTTCGGTGAGCTGCCCAAGACCGTCTCCGGCAAGATCCGCCGGATCGAGCTGCGCGAGGCGACGGCCGCCGGGTCGTCCGCCGAGTACCGCGAGGAGGACTTCAAGTGACCGCACCCACCGCGCCCGCCGCGCTGTCCTATGCCCACGGGACCAGCGAGGTACCGCTGCTCGGCGACACCATCGGCGCCAACCTCCAGCGCGCCGTGGACGCCTTCCCGGAGCGTGAGGCGCTCGTCGACGTGCCGTCCGGGCGCCGTTGGACGTACGCGGAGCTGGGCGCCGACGTCGAACGGCTCGCCCTCGGCCTGCTCGCCCGCGGTGTCGCCAAGGGCGACCGGGTCGGCATCTGGGCGGTCAACTGCGCCGAGTGGGTCCTCGTCCAGTACGCCACCGCCCGCATCGGCGCGATCATGGTCAACATCAACCCGGCCTACCGTGCCCATGAACTCGCCTACGTCCTCAAGCAGTCCGGCATCTCGGTGCTGGTCTCCTCGACCGGGCACAAGGGCACCGACTACCGCGAGCTGGTGCGCCAGGTCGCGGGGGAGTGTCCGGCGCTGCGCGAGCGGGTGTTCATCGGCGAGGACAGCTGGGACGCGCTCGTCGCGGCGGGCGACACCGTGGACCGGGACCGGCTCACGGCCCGCGAGGCCGAGCTGAGCTGCGACGACCCGATCAACATCCAGTACACCTCGGGCACCACCGGCTTCCCCAAGGGCGCCACGCTCTCCCACCACAACATCCTGAACAACGGCTTCTGGGTGGGCGAGACCATCGCCTACACCGAGGAGGACCGGGTCTGTCTGCCGGTGCCCTTCTACCACTGCTTCGGCATGGTCATGGGCAATCTGGGCGCCACCTCGCACGGCGCGTGCATCGTCGTCCCGGCCCCCTCCTTCGAACCGGCGGCGACCCTGCGCGCGGTCCAGGACGAGCGCTGCACCTCGCTGTACGGGGTGCCCACGATGTTCATCGCCGAGCTGAACCTGCCCGACTTCGCCTCGTACGACCTGAGCAGCCTGCGCACCGGCATCATGGCGGGCTCGCCGTGCCCGGTCGAGGTCATGAAACGGGTCGTCGCCGAGATGCACATGGCGGAGGTGTCCATCTGCTACGGCATGACGGAGACCTCCCCGGTGTCGCTGCAGACCCGACGCGACGACGACCTGGAGCGCCGCACCGGCACCGTCGGCCGGGTCCTGCCGCACATCGAGGTCAAGGTCGTCGACCCGGTCACCGGCGTCACCCTGCCGCGCGGCGAGGCCGGCGAGCTGTGCACCCGCGGCTACAGCGTGATGCTCGGCTACTGGGAGGAGCCGGAGAAGACCGCCGAGGCCGTCGACGCGGGCCGCTGGATGCACACCGGCGACCTCGCGGTGCTCCGCGAGGACGGCTACGCGCAGATCGTCGGCCGCATCAAGGACATGATCATCCGCGGTGGCGAGAACATCTACCCGCGCGAGATCGAGGAGTTCCTCTACGCGCACCCGAGGATCGCCGACGTGCAGGTGGTGGGCGTCCCCGACGAGAAGTACGGGGAGGAGGTCCTGGCCTGCGTCATCCTGCGCGACCCGGAGCAGGGGCTCACCCTCGACGAGCTGCGCGCGTACTGCAAGGACCGGCTCGCCCACTACAAGGTGCCGAGCCGGCTGCGGATCCTCGACTCCTTCCCGATGACGGTCAGCGGCAAGGTCCGCAAGATCGAACTCCGCGAGGGCTACGGGGAGTAGCTCCCGTACGGGCGTCGGTGCGGCGGGGCCTTCAGAGGTCCCGCCGCATGCACACCCGGGGCCAGCGGTCGAGGCCGTGGGCCGCCTCGGCCGCGCGGATCCGCACGAGCCCCTCGGTCAGCTCCGCCCGCGCGAGCACGCGGAAGCCGAGCCGCGCGTAGTACGGGGCGTTCCACGGCACGTCCCGGAACGTGGTCAGGGTGAGCGCGGGCAGCCCGCGCTCGCGCGCCCGCCCCGCGGCCCGCTCGACCAGCGCCCGGCCGATCCCGCGCCGGGCGGCGTCGGGGTGCACGGTGACCTGCTCGACGTGGAGCGCGCCGTCCACGTCCTCGGCGACGAGATACGCGACCGGCGTCCCGTCGTCCCCGGCCGCGACCCAGGCCTCGCCGTGCTGCCGCAGCCGCTCCAGTTCGGCGAGCGCGGGCGGCTCGTCGTCGGCCACGCTCGTCATGCCGAGCGGGCGGAACAGCTCGCCCGCGGCCACCTCGATGTCCTGGAGCCGGGGCAGGTCGGCGCTCTCGGCGCTGCGGATGATCACCGGCCCAGTATGGAGCCGCGGCGGTGTCACGCGCCGCCCGCGAGGAGTTCGTCCGCCGGGCTGTTCACCGGCTGCGGCACGCCCGCGAGGTCCAGGACGAACAGCGGGACACCGAGCTCGTCCGCGCGGCCGCGGGCCGCGTCCGCGTAGCCCGCCAGAGAGAAGTAGACACAGGCCGCGGACTCCGTCATGGCCTGGAGCCACAGGCACTCCACGTCGCGCAGGGTCGCGGGCCGCACCGACGGCTCGACCTGGGCGACGACCCCGCGCGCGGCGAGTCCGACGCCGGACGGCGGGCGCTGGTCGGCGCGGCGCACGTCCCCGAAGCCGAGCCAGCGCAGATAGAGGGCGGCGGCCGTGACCGCGTCGCGCGCGGTGCGGATGGCGACGGGCTGGAACGCGGCGCGGGGCGCGGGCGCGGTGCGCGGCAGCGGGATGTGGGCGGGGGCCACGGGCGCCGGGTCGCCCTGGACGGGGACGCGCAGCAGGGTGCCGCAGTCGCAGCCCAGCTCGGGGCGCGGCCAGCGGTCGTGCCGGCCGCACACCGGGCAGCGCAGGGTGACCCAGTCGTCGGCCCAGGTCCGCTCGCTCACCGGCTCCGGATCGGCGCCGCGCACCACCGGCGGCGCCACGGGAGCGCCGCAGGCGCAGGGCAGCACCGGGGGCGCGAAGAGGTGCTCGCGCCGGCAGGCCGGACATCTGACCCGCACCCGCTCGGCCATGAAACACCCCCTCCGCCCTGCTGCCCCAAGGATTCCGCCGCGGATTCCGTAGCCCTCCGCGACGACGTGAGTCTCATCATCCACCTTGACGGCCTCCGAGACCCCCCTCTACATTGCTTCCATATAGCAGAACCTAGTTTCCGCATCATGGAAGTGATGGGGGGCTGGGGCTTAGCGAAGCAGTACGAAGCAGTACGACGAAGCAGTAAACGGACTTCACAGCTCGCCGCGGGGGCGCGACGGGAGCGCGAATCCGACAGCCGGACACAGACACAGCACAAGTCGGGAGAGCACTCATGGCTCGTATGACCGCCGCCCGCGCGGCCGTTGAGATCCTCAAGCGTGAAGGCGTCAGCAACGCGTTCGGCGTGCCCGGTGCCGCCATCAACCCCTTCTACAAGGAGCTCAAGGAGAGCGGTGGCATCGACCACACGCTCGCCCGCCACGTCGAGGGCGCCTCGCACATGGCCGAGGGCTACACGCGGGCCAACCCGGGCAACATCGGTGTCTGCATCGGTACGTCCGGCCCCGCCGGCACCGACATGATCACCGGTCTGTACTCCGCGATCGGTGACTCCATCCCGATCCTGTGCATCACCGGCCAGGCGCCGAGCCACCTCCTGCACAAGGAGGACTTCCAGGCCGTCGACATCGCCACGATCGCCAAGTCCGTCTCGAAGATGGCGGTCACCGTCCTGGAGGCCGCCCAGGTCCCCGGCGTCTTCCAGCAGGCCTTCCACCTGATGCGCTCCGGCCGTCCCGGCCCGGTCCTCATCGACCTGCCGATCGACGTCCAGCAGACCGAGATCGAGTTCGACCCGGAGACCTACGAGCCGCTGCCGGTCTACAAGCCGGCCGCGACGCGGGCCCAGATCGAGAAGGCGATCAAGCTCCTCGTCGAGTCCGAGCGTCCGCTGATCGTCGCCGGCGGCGGCATCATCAACGCCGACGCCTCCGACCTGCTGGTCGAGTTCGCCGAGATCACGAACACCCCGGTCGTGCCCACCCTCATGGGCTGGGGCACCATCCCGGACGACCACGACCTGAACGCGGGCATGGTCGGTCAGCAGACCGGTCACCGCTACGGCAACGCCACGTTCCTGGAGTCGGACTTCGTCCTCGGCATCGGCAACCGCTGGGCCAACCGTCACACCGGCTACAAGCTGGACGTGTACCGCGAGGGCCGCACGTTCGTCCACGTCGACATCGAGCCGACCCAGATCGGCAAGATCTTCGCGCCGGACTACGGGATCACCTCCGACGCCAAGGCCGCCCTCGAGCTGTTCGTCGAGGTCGCCAAGGAGCTCAAGGCCGCCGGCAAGCTGCCCGACCGCTCCGCCTGGGTCGCCTCCCACCTGGAGCGCAAGGAGACCCTGCAGCGCCGCACGCACTTCGACAACATCCCCATGAAGCCGCAGCGCGTCTACGAGGAGATGAACAAGGCGTTCGGCCGCGACACGCGCTACGTCACGACCATCGGTCTGTCGCAGATCGCGGGCGCCCAGATGCTGCACGTCTACAAGCCGCGGCACTGGATCAACTGCGGCCAGGCCGGCCCGCTCGGCTGGACCATCCCGGCCGCGCTCGGCGTCGCCAAGGCCGACCCGGACACCCAGGTCGTCGCCCTCTCCGGTGACTACGACTTCCAGTTCATGATCGAGGAGCTGGCGGTCGGTGCGCAGCACCGCATCCCGTACGTCCACGTCCTGGTCAACAACGCCTACCTGGGCCTGATCCGCCAGGCCCAGATCGGCCTGGACATCAACTTCCAGGTCAACCTCGAGTTCGAGAACCAGAACAGCCCCGAGCTGGGTGTCTACGGCGTCGACCACGTCAAGGTCGCCGAGGGCCTGGGCTGCAAGGCGATCCGCGTCACCGACCCGAACGAGCTGGGCGAGGCGCTGGAGCGGGCCAAGAAGCTCGCGCAGGAGCACCAGGTGCCGGTCGTCGTCGAGGCGATCCTGGAGCGCATCACGAACATCGCGATGAGCCCCACGGCCGACATCAGCGCGGTCAAGGAGTTCGAGGAGCTCGCGACGGAGCCGGGCCACGCGCCGACGGCCATCCGTCCCCTGAAGGTCTGATCCCCAGCCCCCTCGAGGGGCCGGTGCACAGGGGTGGGCCCCCGGTTCTACGGAGCCGGGGGCCCACCCCTTTCCCGTTCGTCCGCGGCCCCGATGAGGCGCAGCCTCATCGGGGAAATGCGACCCGAAGGGTCTGCATTTCAGGGGCGCGGGGAACTGCGCGACCAGCCCCCACCGGCCGGTGGTCGCCCGACCGCCGGGGGACCCCACCCCGTGGGCGGGTCAGGCACGGCGACGGCGCAGCACGTACTGGACGGTCAGCGCCAGCACCAAGGGCCCCCAGAGCGCCGCAGGCAGCACGCAGACGTCGAACAGAAGCTCCCACGCCGCACTGTCCGCCGGCGGCGCCTCGTACCCGGGCACACCCAGGATGCTCAGCAGGAACCCGCCCCACAGCATCGTGGCCCCGAGGCCGCCGAGCACGGCCGGGACCAGAACCACCGGCACGGGCAGCCGCCGCCCGCCCACCAGCGGGATCCAGGACGGCACCCGCTCGCCCCACCCCCGCACGAGCCCGAAGCAGAGCAGCGCCAGCGCCTCGGTGAGCAGGCTGAGCCCGAAGACGTACGGCACGGAGAGCCAGAGGCTGCCGAGGGAGCCGTTGCCCGTACCCATGTCGAAGCCGAACGCGAACGGCAGCCGCCACAGGCACTGGGGGAGCAGGACGAGCGGGATCAGGTGCGCGACCCGCTCGGCCCAGCGGGGCACGGGACGCTCAGTGGTGCCGCCGGGGGACGGGTGAACTGCCGTTGTCGTCATGGTCGTCATGGCTCCCACGCTCCCGCTCGGCGCCGCACAGGGCGTCCGCCGGGGCGCCGAACCGCCTCCCCCGCGCGGCGGAGCCGGCCTGAGGCTCAAGGAGCAGAAGGCAGAACGCAGAAAAGAGCCCCGGGTACGGACCGTCGTACCCGGGGCTCTGGTTCGGGAGGTGGATTCCGTCCGACCTCGCGCGACTGGCGAAACATGCATGCGCGCTGCCGGACGGAGCATCGGTCGGGACCGCGGCGGCCGTGCGACGGCTTCCCGGTCACCCTTCCTCAGGTCGAAAGGGGGACGGGGAGGCCTTCACCACCGCACTGGCTCGCACGAGCCGCCACGGTCCTCGTCGTCCCGCCACCCACCACGTGACCACCCCTCATCCGGGTCACGCGGCAGGTGCGGGTCTATGCGTACGGGGGCTGACCTCCCGTCAATCCCCGTACGCGGTCTGGGGAGTTCTTCCCGGTCAGTCCTCGCGCAGGGCGCGGACCGCCTCCTCGACGCGCTTGCCGTAGTCGGCGTCGGCGGCGTGGAAGTGGGCGAGGTTCTTCTCCACGATGTCGTCGCGCGAGACCTGGGAGAGGCCGCCCGCGATGTTCGCGACCAGGCGTCCCTTCTCTTCCTCGGACATCAGGCGGTACAGCTCGCCCGCCTGGTAGAAGTCGTCGTCCTTGGCGTGGGCCGGCGCCTCGTGCGTACCCGTGTAGCCGGAGATCGCGAGCGGCGCGGAGAGCGCGCGACCGGTCTCGGCCGGGCCGTCGAAGGAGTTCGGCTCGTAGTTCTTGCGGCTGCGGGCGTAGGCGTTGGCGGCCATCAGACCGTCGCGGCCGTAGTTGTCCGCAGTGGTCGCCTTGGGGGCGTTCACCGCGAGCTGGGTGTGGTTGACGCCCAGGCGGTAGCGGTGCGCGTCCGCGTAGGCGAACAGGCGGCCCTGCAGCATCTTGTCGGGGGAGGGGCCGATACCCGGAACGAAGTTGTTCGGGGAGAAGGCGGCCTGCTCGACCTCGGCGAAGACGTTGTCGGGGTTGCGGTCCAGGACCAGTCGGCCCACGCGCTGCAGCGGGTAGTCCTTGTGCGGCCACACCTTGGTGAGGTCGAACGGGTTGAACTGGTAGTCCGCGGCCTCGGCGGCCGGCATGACCTGGACGTAGAGGGTCCAGGACGGGTTCACGCCGCGCTCGATGGCCTGCAGCAGGTCCGTCTGGTGCGAGTTCGGGTCCTTGCCCGCGATCTCGGCGGCCTGCTCCGACGACAGGGAGCGGATGCCCTGGTTCGTCTTGAAGTGGTACTTCACGAAGAAGGCTTCGCCCTGCTCGTTCGTCCACTGGTAGGTGTGCGAGCCGTAGCCGTTCATGTGACGGTACGAGGCCGGGATGCCGCGGTCGCCCATGAGCCAGGTGATCTGGTGGGTGGCCTCGGGGGCGTGGGCCCAGAAGTCCCAGACGTTCTCCGGCTCCTGCTTGCCCGTGAAGGGGTCGCGCTTCTGGGAGTGGATGAAGTCGGGGAACTTCAGCGGGTCCTTGATGAAGAAGACCGGGGTGTTGTTGCCGACGAGGTCGTAGTTGCCCTCTTCGGTGTAGAACTTGAGCGCGAAACCGCGGGGGTCACGGACGGCGTCCGCACCACCGAGGTTGTCGGCGACGGTCGAGAAGCGCAGGAAGACCTCGGTGCGCTTGCCGACCGTGTTCAGGAAGTCGGCGTGGGTGAAGCCGGTGACGTCGTCCGTCACCTCGAAGTAACCGTAGGCGCCGGAACCACGGGCGTGCACGACACGCTCCGGGATGCGCTCGCGGTTGAAGCGGGCGAGCTTCTCCAGCAGGTGCTGGTCCTGGATCAGAAGCGGGCCGCCGGCGCCGGCGGTCGCGGAGTTCTGGTTGTCGGCGACAGGGGCGCCGGACTCGGTCGTGAGCACACGCTTGGGCATGGGGTGGAGGCGACCTTCCGTGCAATGGCTGCTGACGATGGGGGGAGCGTAGGTACCCCTGAACTGCTACGTCAACAGTTTGTTGAAGTTCCGGGCGACCTTTTTCAACAATTTGTTGAACAGGTGGGTATGGGTTCCGGGCCGTGGCGACGCCTGGGCGCGACAGGACAGGTGTCAGCGCCGCCACGGCCCGGAAGTCTTCAGGGTCAGGCCACCTGGTTGCCCGAGAGGCGCTCGACGGCGCGCAGCAGGGCGGAGTGGTCCAGGCCGCCGTCGCCCTGGGCGCGCAGCGAGGCCACGAGCTGGGCCACCACGGCGCCGACGGGCAGGGCCGCACCCACGTTGCGGGCGGCGTCGGTGACGATGCCCATGTCCTTGTGGTGCAGGTCGATGCGGAAGCCCGGCTTGAAGTCGCGGTTGAGGAAGTTGTCCTTCTTCCGCGTCAGGACGGTCGAGCCGGCCAGGCCGCCGTTGAGCACGTCGAGCGCGGCGGTGAGGTCCACGCCGGACTTCTCCAGGAAGACCACGGCCTCGGCGCACGCCTGGATGTTCACGGCGACGATGAGCTGGTTGGCGGCCTTCACGGTCTGGCCCGAGCCGTGCGGACCGCACAGCACGATGGTCTTGCCGAGGGCCTCGAGGAGCGGCTTGGCCTCGTCGAAGTCGGCCTGCTCACCGCCGACCATGATGGACAGGACGGCCTCGATGGCGCCGGCCTCGCCACCGGAGACGGGCGCGTCGATGACGCGGATGCCCTTCTCCTTGGCGTTCTTCGCCAGGTCGACCGAGGTCTGCGGGGTGATCGACGACATGTCGACGATCAGCGCGCCGGACTTCGCGTTCTCCAGGATGCCCTCGGGGCCGTAGGAGATCGCCTCGACCTGCGGGGAGGCCGGGACCATGGTGACGATGACGTCGGCGTCCTTGACGGCCGCGGCGATCGACGTGGCGGCGGTGCCGCCGGCCGCGGCGAGGCGGTCCAGCTTGTCCTGCTCGAGGGTGAAGCCGGTGACGTCGTAGCCGGCCTTGATCAGGTTCTCCGACATGGGCGAGCCCATGATGCCGAGACCGATCCACGCGACCTTGGGGAGGTTGTTGCTCATGAGGGTGACTCCAAAAAACTCAGGAAAGCTGTGATACGTGGGTGAGTCGGCGCGCCTGCGAGCGCGCGCTGCTCAGTGGCGCGCGGCGCGGGCCTCGTGCGGCAGCCAGCCGAAGGACTCGGCGCTCGGGGCGTCGCCCGGCTTGTACTCCAGGCCCACGTAGCCGTCGTAGCCGGCCTTGCGGAGCTGGTCGAGGAGGTCCTCGAGGGGGAGCGAGCCGGTGCCCGGAGCGCCGCGGCCCGGGTTGTCGGCGATCTGCACGTGCGCCGTCTTGTCGGTGTACGCGCTGATGACCTGCTGGAGGTCCTCGCCGTTCATGGACAGGTGGTAGAGGTCCATGAGGAACTTGGCGTTGCCGAGGCCGGTGGCCTCGTTCACCTTGTCCACGATCTCGATGGCCTTGGGGGCGCTCACGATCGGGCAGGCGGGCGACTCGGGCTTGTTCAGCGCCTCGATGAGCAGCACCGCGCCGATGCGGTCGGCCGCGCGGGCCGCCAGCACCAGGTTCTCCAGTGCGAGCTCGTCCTGGACGGCGGGGTCCACGCCCTCCACCCGGTTGCCGTACAGCGCGTTGAGCGCCTTGCAGCCGAGGGACTGGGCGAAGTCTGCCACCACGTCGATGTTGGCGCGGAACTTCTCGCTCTCCTCGCCGGGGATCGACAGGGCGCCCCGGTCCGGGCCGGGCAGCTGACCGGCGTAGAAGTTCAGGCCGGTGAGCTGGACTCCCGCGTCCTGGATCGCGCTGCGCAGCGCGTCGAGCTCGGACTGCTCGGGGGTGGGGGCGTCGACCCACGGCCACCACAGCTCGACCGCCGTGAAGCCGGCCGCGGCGGCGGCGGCCGGGCGCTCCAGGAGCGGGAGCTCCGTGAAGAGGATCGACAGGTTGACGTTGAAGCGCTGGTCTGCGAATCCCATCGGGGTCGGCGCTCCCTTCTGGTCCGTGTTCCGCGTGACGTTCAGTTCCGTATTGCGGAAGTTTCTTTCTGCGTGATGGAAGATTGCCTGGAAGGGCTCGTCTCTGTCAAGGGGCTGGGCACGACCTGGTCCAAAGGGGGCCATCGCGGGTTAGGTTGATCGGGTGCGATTGAGAGTGGAATTCACGACGGAGCCCTTCGACCTCGACGAGGCGCCCGCGCACGCGGTGGCCGCCCGCCGGGTGATCGAGGCGGCGGAACTGGACGCGGTCGACGTCGGCCCGTTCGGGAACACGGCGGAGGGCGGGGCCGACGCGGTCCTCAAGGCGGTCGACGCCTTGTTGCGCGAGAGTCTCGCGACCGGCGCCACCCGCATCTCGCTGCAGGTCAACGTGGTGGGGGAGGGCGAGGCGTGACGAGCACGGGGGGCGAGGCCTCCGGCGAGGCCTTCATCACGGCCGTGAAGCCGCTGGTCGACGCGATGGGTGGAGAGCTGGTCCCGCCGGCCGACGCCGGTCTGGACGACGTCGTGCTGAGCTGGCAGGGGGCGGACGTCGCCGCCGTGCGCCTGCCGCAGCTCGCGGACTCGCTGGATCACATCCTGGCCGCCATGCAGCGGGTGAAGGGCCGGCCGCTGGCCGAGCTGGACCGCCGGGAGAAGCAGGAGATCGTGCGGGTCCTGGAGGGGCGCGGCGCCTTCTCCGTGCGGCACGGAGTGGAGACCGTGGCGGGCGCCCTGGGCGTCTCACGGTTCACCGTCTACAACTACCTCAACAGGGAGAAGACCTCCTGACCCCGCCTGACCTGGAGTGATGCGGCGACCGCCGCGGCAGGCCCCGACCGCCGTCCGGATATCGGACGGCGGTCTTTCGTTACACCAACTTTTCAACAAACTGTTGACGTGGTGTTTCCGAGGGCGTTAGCTATCCGCAGCCCGTCCAGCACAAGGCCACGGAGGCAGTCCCGTGACTTCAGGTTCGTCAGCCACCCAGCGGGGGTTGACCCGGTTCAACACCTCGGACGAGAGCGCGGCCCAGGCCGAACTCCACGAGGTGTGCACTTCATCGGCGTGGGGGCGCAAGATCATCGCCCAGCGCCCGTTCGCTTCCGCTCAGACCCTCTTCACCGCCAGTGACGCCGCCATGGCCGAGCTGTCCACGGAGGACCTCGCGGAAGCCATGGCGGGTCACCCGCCGATCGGTCGCCCGAAGCCCGGCGACCCGACCTCGTCCCGCGAGCAGCGGGGCATGGCCGGAGCCTCCGAGGAACTCAAGGCGGAGATGCTCGAGCTCAACCTGGCCTACCAGGACCGCTTCGGGCATGTCTTCCTCATCTGCGCCACCGGTCTGACCGGCGAGCAGATGCGCGACGCGCTCAAGGTCCGGATCGCGAACACGCCGGACCAGGAGTGGGAGATCGTCCGCGCCGAACTCGGCAAGATCAACCGCATCCGCCTCACGAGCCTCGTGGAACAAGGAGAGAACGCCTGATGAGCACCGAGAAGACCGCCCCCTACGTGTCCACGCACATCCTGGACACCAGCCTCGGCCTCCCGGCCGTCGACGTCGCGGTCACCGTCGCGGCGCGCTCCGGCTCGGACGCCGACTGGGTGACCCTCGGTTCCTCGGCCACGGACGACGACGGGCGCTGCAAGAACCTGCCGGTCCTGCCGGCGGACACCACCCACGTACGCCTCGACTTCGACACCGAGACGTACTTCGCCAAGAAGCAAGCCGATGCGCAGCAGGACGCCCCCGCGAATCGGGACAGCGACGCGTCCGCGGTGTTCTTCCCGGAGGTGGCGATCACGTTCGCCGTCGTCCCGGGCGAGCGCTACCACGTGCCGCTGCTGCTCAACCCGTTCGGCTACTCCGTTTACCGAGGGAGCTAGCAGACATGCCTACGATCCTGGGCCAGAACCAGTACGGCAAGGCGGAGAACCGCGTTGTCAAGATCACGCGGGACGGCGACACCCACCACATCAAGGACGTCAACGTCTCGGTCGCCCTCAGCGGTGACCTCGACGACGTCCACCTGACCGGGTCGAACGCCAACTGCCTGCCGACGGACACCACCAAGAACACCTGCTTCGCCTTCGCGAAGGAATACGGGATCGAGTCGATCGAGCAGTACGGCATCGAGCTCGCCCGGCACTTCGTCGACAGCCAGCCGTCCATCCACCGGGCCCGCATCCGGCTCGAGGAGTACGCCTGGGAGCGGATCGCCGGCTCCGACGCGGGCTCCAAGTTCATCGGCGCCGACGAGGTCAAGCACTCCTTCGTCCGCAAGGGCCAGGAGATCCGCCTCGCGCAGATCACCTACGACGGCGAGAAGTTCGAGGTCCTCTCCGGCCTCAAGGACCTCACCGTCATGAACTCCACCAACTCGGAGTTCTGGGGCTTCATCAAGGACAAGTACACGACGCTCCAGGAGGACTACGACCGTATCCTCGCCACGTCCCTGTCGACGTGGTGGCGCCACAACTGGACGTCCGCCGACGAGCGCACGCCGAACTGGAACAAGTCCTACGACCAGGCCAAGAAGCACATGCTCGAGGCCTTCGTCGAGACGTACTCGCTCTCGCTGCAGCAGACCCTCTTCCAGATGGGTTCGCGGATCATCAACAACCGCACCGAGATCGACGAGATCCGCTTCTCCGCGCCGAACAAGCACCACTTCCGCCAGGACCTCTCGTCCTTCGGCCTGGAGAACGAGGCGAAGGACGGTGCCGTGTACTGGGCCGCCGACCGCCCCTACGGCCTCATCGAGGCCACGATCCTGCGGGACGGCGCCGACCAGCGCATCCCGGTCGACATGACCAACCTCTGACGCGGGGCGCGCGCCCCCGTCCGCCCCGCAGTGGGCGGGGGCGCGCCACACCGGAGGGAACAAAGCAATGGCAGTGCCAGCACAAGGGCCGGCGGCAGCCGAAGGCCCGTGTTCCACCCCACCGGAAAGCACCACAGCGACCGCCGAAGCGGTCCACCCGGTGGATGAGAAGCTCCACCCGTCGCGGCTCGTCCCCGCCGCACTCCAGCACATCGCCGCCATGTACGCGGGCGTCGTCACCCCGCCGCTCATCATCGGCCAGGCCGTCCACCTCGACACCGCGGGCCAGACCCGGCTGATCGCCGCGTCCCTGCTCATCGCCGGTGTGGCCACCCTGCTCCAGACGCTCGGCGTCAAGGGACTCGTCGGAAACCGGCTGCCCTTCGTCAACGCCGCGTCCTCCGCGGGCATCGCACCGATGCTCGCCATCGCCGAGACCAACGCCAAGGGCGACCAACTCCCCGCCATCTACGGGGCCGTGATGGTCGCGGGCGTCTTCTGTCTCGCCATCGGACCGTTCTTCGGCCGGCTCCTGCGCTTCTTCCCGCCGCTCGTCACAGGCGTCGTGATCACCCTCATCGGTGTGACCCTGATGCCCGTGCCGGTCAGCTGGGCCCAGGGCGGCGACAAGACCGCCGCCGACTACGGCGACATGCGCTACCTCGCGCTCGCCGGCTTCACCCTCGCCGTCATCCTGTTCATCCAGCGGTTCGGCAAGGGCTTCGTCAAGCAAGTCGCCCTGCTCTTCGGGCTGTTGATCGGCACCCTCGCCGCCATCCCGTTCGGCATGGCCGACTTCGGCGCCCTCAAGTCGGCGCCCGTCGCGGCGCTGCCCACCCCCTTCGCCTTCGGCGCACCCGAGTTCCAGCCCGCCGCGATCATCTCGCTGTGCCTGGTCATGCTCGTCCTCATGACGGAGTCCAGCGCCGGCATGCTCGCCATCGGCGAGATCTGCGAGCGCGACTGCGACGGAAAGACCATCACCAGGGGTCTGCGCACCGACGGCCTCGCCACCTTCCTCGGGCCGGTCTTCGGCGGCTTCCCGACCTCCGCCTTCGCGCAGAACGTCGGCGTCGTCTCGCTCACCAAGGTGCGCAGCCGCTACGTCGTCGCCGTCGCCGGCGGCGCCCTGCTGATCCTCGGCGCCTTCCCGGTGCTGGGCGCGGTGGTCTCGATGGTCCCCATGCCGGTCCTCGGCGGAGCGGGCATCGTCCTCTTCGGGTCCATCGCCGTCAGCGGCATCCGCACCCTCTCGGAGGCGGGCCTCGACGACAGCTCCAACATCATCCTGGTGGCCGTATCGCTCGGCGCGGGCATCATCCCGCTCGCCGCGCCCGGCTTCTACGCCGACTTCCCCGCCTGGGCGCAGACCGTGCTCGGCTCCGGCATCAGCGCCGGCGCACTCGTCGCCGTCTCGCTGAATCTCTTCTTCCACCATCTCGGCACCCGCGGCAGCGCCAGCGCCACCGCGGCACTCAAATCCTCCTAGGGTCCTGCCGTGCCCACATCGCCACACACGAAATGAAGGAAGCACCATGGCACCTTCTTCGGCAGACCGCATCGTCATCGAGAACGTCGCGATCGCGACGGTCGACGCACAGGACACCGAGTACGCCTCGGGTCACATCGTCGTCAGCGGCAACAGGATCGAGTCCATCGGGGCGGGACAGGCCCCGAAGGACCTCGAGAACGTAGTCCGCCGCATCGACGGGACCGGCCACCTGGCCACGCCCGGCCTGGTCAACACGCACCACCACTTCTACCAGTGGATCACCCGTGGCCTGGCGACGGACCACAACCTGTTCAACTGGCTGGTGGCGCTCTACCCGACCTGGGCGCGCATCGACGAGCAGATGACGTACGCGGCGGCGCAGGGCTCCCTCGCGATGATGGCCCGCGGCGGTGTCACCACCGCCATGGACCACCACTACGTGTTCCCCAAGGGCTCGGGCGACCTCTCCGGATCGATCATCCGGGCCGCCTCCGAGATGGGCGTGCGGTTCACCCTGGCCCGCGGCTCCATGGACCGCAGCGAGAAGGACGGCGGCCTGCCGCCGGACTTCGCGGTCGAGACCCTCGAAGGCGCCCTCGCCGCCACCGAGGAAACCGTCAAGAAGCACCACGACGCCTCCTTCGACGCGATGACGCAGGTGGCCGTGGCCCCCTGCTCGCCGTTCTCGGTGTCCACCGAACTCCTCAAGCAGGGCGCCGAGTTGGCGCGCCGCCTCGGCGTACGGCTGCACACCCACGGCAGCGAGACCGTCGAGGAGGAGAAGTTCTGCCACGAGCTGTTCGGCATGGGCCCGACCGACTACTTCGAGTCGACGGGCTGGCTCGGTGAGGACGTGTGGATGGCGCACAGCGTCCACATGAACGACTCCGACATCGCCGCGTTCGGCCGGACGAAGACGGGCGTCGCCCACTGCCCGTCCTCCAACGCCCGCCTCGCGGCCGGTATCGCCCGCGTCCCCGACATGCTCGCGGCCGGCGTCCCCGTCGGCCTCGGCGTCGACGGCACCGCCTCCAACGAGTCGGGCGAACTGCACACCGAACTGCGCAACGCGCTGCTCATCAACCGCCTCGGCGCCCACCGCGAGGCCGCCCTCAACGCCCGCCAGGCCCTGCGCCTGGGGACGTACGGAGGTGCTCAGGTCCTCGGCCGGGCCTCCCAGATCGGATCTCTGGAAGCCGGCAAGCTCGCCGACCTCGTCCTGTGGAAGCTGGACACCCTGGCCCACTCGTCGATCGCCGACCCGGTGACCGCGCTCGTCTTCGGCGCGGCCGCACCGGTCACCCTCTCCCTCGTCAACGGCAAGCCGGTCGTCGAGAACGGCCGCCTGCTGCACGCCGACGAGGACGCCATCGCCCGCTCCACGCGGGACGAGGCCCAGCGCCTCGCGCGCATCGTCGCGCAGGCCTGATCCACCGACTCCGGTCAGGGGGGACGGCCCCTGACCGGGGACCCGAGCTGCCGAGCGGGCAGCTCGGGTGCCGCCCCGGAACGTGGCCCAAAGCCTCACGTTCCCGGGGCGGTCAGCACTACCTGGGCGCACAACAACTGAACACCGGTCAGCACCTTGCACCTTGCATCACCATGCACCACCTCCATGAAGCGAAAAGCACCGGCGAGAGCCCGGTGCCGGAAAACAACCGGAGGAGCCGCAGTGGCGACGAAGCCCAGGTTCACCAAGCAAGGCACCACCTCCGCACCCGAGGGCGCGGAGCAGACCAAACATCCGGTCGACGAGACCCTCCCGCCGCTGAAGATGGCGACCACGGGCCTCCAGCACGTCGCCGCCATGTACGCGGGCGTGGTCGCGCCCCCGCTCATCGTCGGCGCCGCGATCGGACTGAGCCCGAAAGACCTCACCTTCCTCACCGGCGCCTGCCTGTTCACGGCAGGCCTCGCGACCTTCCTCCAGACGCTCGGCTTCTGGAAGATAGGCGCCCGGCTCCCCTTCGTGAACGGCGTCACCTTCGCCGGTGTCGCCCCCATGCTCGCCGTCGTCGCCTCCACCAAGGACAAGGACGACGCGCTGCCCATCATCTTCGGGGCGGTGATCGTCGCGGGCATCCTCGGATTCATCGCGGCACCCTTCTTCTCGAAGATGGTCCGCTTCTTCCCGCCGGTCGTCACCGGCACCGTCATCACCCTCATCGGTGTCTCCCTCATGCCCGTCGCCTTCGGCTGGGCCCAGGGACCCAACCCCGCGGCATCCGACTTCGGGTCGATGAAGAACCTGTCGCTCGCCGGCATCACCCTGCTCATCGTGCTGCTGCTGCGCCGCTTCACCACCGGCTTCGTCAAGCAGATCGCGGTCCTGCTCGGCCTGGTCGTCGGCACCCTCATCGCGATCCCGTTCGGCGTCACGGACTTCGGCCCGGTCGGCGACGCCGCGATCGTCGGCTTCCCGACCCCGTTCCACTTCGGCGCCCCGCAGTTCGCCGGCGCGGCCATCGTCTCGCTCTGCGTCGTCATGGTCGTCTCGATGACCGAGTCCACCGCCGACATGCTCGCCCTCGGTGAGATCGTCGGCCGGCCCGCCGACGAGAAGACCATCGCCGCCGGCCTGCGCGCCGACACCCTCGGCACCGCGATCAGCCCGCTGTTCAACGGCTTCATGTGCAGCGCCTTCGCGCAGAACATCGGCCTCGTCGCCATGACCAAGATCCGCAGCCGGTTCGTGGTCGCCGCCGGCGGCGGCTTCCTCGTCCTGATGGGCCTGTGCCCCATGGCCGCCTCGCTCATCGCCGTGGTCCCGCGCCCGGTGCTCGGCGGCGCCGGCGTCGTCCTGTTCGGCTCGGTCGCGGCCAGCGGCATCCAGACCCTGGTCAAGGCCGGCATGGAGAAGGACAACAACGTCCTCATCGTCGCCGTCTCGCTCGCCGTCGGCCTCATCCCGATCGCGGAGCCGGAGTTCTACCACGCGTTCCCGGAGAACGCGAAGATCATCCTGGACTCGGGCATCTCCACCGGCTGCGTCGCCGCGGTCGTCCTCAACATCCTGTTCAACCACCTCGGACGCGGCCGCGACGCCGATGACGTCACCTCGCCGATGGAGTCCGGCGACGCCATCGCGGAACAGCGCACGGGGCACTCGGCGGCCGCCGCGCACTGACGCCGCGACACCGGGACGGAAGCAGAACACGGAGGGCGTCGGTGCCGACGACAAGGCACCGGCCCCCGCCGGATCTCCGCCCCCGGAGAAGAGTCCGGCGAAAAACCCGACTGACAGATCATCGCGTGTGTGGTTACGATGCCCGCGATGCTGAACACCTCCTCGCACCGATTGGGGGAACCGTCCACGCAAGGTGAGTGCTGATGGCACATCACCTCCCGGACGGAATTCCACCCCACCTGCTGATGTGGCAGCGCGTACGCCGTTACGCCGTGCCACCGTCCATGATCGAGACCGCCACCGCACGCCGCGGTGCGGGCGACTGGGCAGGCGCCTGCGCCGCCGCCCGCGTCGACCCCGACCTCGATCTGCGCGCCGTGCGCCGTCGCCACGGCACCGAACAGACCGCCCGCCTCCGCGCCGACCTGCGCCGTCTCGCGCCGGACCTGCTGCGCTGGCACCTGCCCCGCATGGCCCCCGACGGGCGGCTGCGCCCCGGCCTGACCGTCCCCCTCGTCCGCTACGGCGCACCGGGCGACCCGCCCCTGCACCTCGTCGCACGGACCATGCCGGTCGGCGCCGACGCGGGCCAGCGGATCTCCCTGGCGCTGTGGGAGGGCTCGGGCGGCGCCCCGCTCGGCGACCACCCGCATCCGCACCCCGACCGCCGCTTCCGGCTCGACCTGCACCGCCACCTCTGGGACGCGGAGCGCAGCGCCGAACTCGCGGCCCGCGCCCCGGCCGACCTCGCCACCGAGGCGGAACTGCTGCTGCGCGGCGCCACGGGCCGCCCGCGCGGGGTGTTCACCGTACGGCTCGACGCCCGCCGGCGTGCCGTGCTCGAACTCGTCGCCCCCGACGACAGCCATGTCCCCACGGTCCGCCCGCTGCGCGACGCCGTGCCGTCCCGCCAGGCCGCCGCACTGCCCGCGCTCCCCGAAGCGGCCGTCCACGAGGCCCCGGACCTGTCCCTCCTGCGCGCCGGACTCGTCACCCTCGACGCCCTCCACCCCTTGGTCGCGGCGGCCCTGCACCCGTACGCCCCGCCCGAGCCGGCGCTGCCGCACGACGCCGACGCCGCACCGGCCGACCCGCACCGCGTCGAGTGCCGCGGCGAGATTCACCGGATCGCGCTGCGCGACGGCGTCCTGACCGCCGTCGACCACGACGCCGAGCAACTGCGCCGCGAGGACCTCCTGGTGGCGCTCGGCGGCCCGCCGCTGCCCTGCCTGCGCGCCATCGACGCGGTCCACCGCACGCCCGAGGCCCTGCCCGCCGTACGCGAACGGCTCGGGCACGGTGACGTCCGCGGAGCGCTCGACGTCGTCGAGGGCCTGCTCGGCCCGGGCGCGATGCTCCGCGCCGGTCCGCTCCGCGACGCACTGGAACAGGCCGCGGCGGGCCGGGTCGACCACGGCCTCTTCCGCTCCGGCCTGCCGGACGACCACCCCGGCGCGGCCGCCGGCCCCGGTGGCCGGCTGCGCCTCGCCCGGAGCCTCCCGCCCGAACTCCTCCTGAAGCGGGGGCGACGGAACGGGTGGCGGCGAGCCCCCAGCAGGTGACGAGCCGTCGCCGGCCCGCACCCCCGAAGAGGCGCCGGACCGTGCCGAGATGCGGCTCCGCCGCGTGCTCGCGACCCTCGTCCGCCGACGCCGCTCGATCTTCTTCCGAACGCCGGACGGGCGTGTGTCCCGTCCCCGAACACCCCTGGTGATGCCCATGACTGTCCGTACCCTTCTGGCCACGCCCACCCAGACCCCCGCGCCCCATGAGAGCCCCGCCTCCCGACTCGCCGTCGCCGGGGACCTGTTGGCACTGCTGCGGTGCACCACGACCGAGCCCCGGCCCGACGAGCAGCTGGAGGCGCTGACGCTCGCCGTCGCCGCCGATCTGCCCGTGCTGCTGTGGGGCGAGCCCGGCATCGGAAAGACCGCCGCGCTGAACCAGCTCGCCGATTCGCTCGGGCTGCCGCTGACCACCGTGATCGCCAGCGTGCACGAGCCGTCCGACTTCTCGGGGCTGCCGATCGTCGGCGAGGACCCCGCCGTGCAGGGCGTTCCGATGGCGCCGCCGCAGTGGGCGGTCGAACTCGTCGCGGCGGGGCGCGGACTGCTCTTCCTCGACGAGCTGTCCACCGCGACCCCGGCCGTGCAGGCCGCGCTGCTCCGCGTCGTCCTGGAGCGCCGCGTCGGTTCGCTCCAACTGCCGCCCGGCGTACGGATCGTGGCCGCCGCCAACCCCCGGGCCTCCGCCGCGGACGGCTGGGAGCTGAGCCCGCCGCTCGCGAACCGGTTCGTGCACCTGTACTGGGTGCACGACCGCGACGTGGTCGTGCGGGGCCTCGGCGGCGTCTGGCCCCGGGCCACCCTGCCGAGCCTGGACCCCGACCGGCTCGCCGACGCCGTCGCGCTCGCCCGGCGCGCGGTCTGCGGCTTTCTGGAGGCCCGCCCCACCCTGATCCACCGGCTGCCCAACTCCGAGACCCGGCGCGGCGGCGCCTGGCCCTCGCCGCGCAGCTGGGAGGCGGCGCTGACCCTGCTGGCGTTCGGCACCGCGGCCGGTGTCTCGCGCGAGGTGCTCGCCCTGCTCGTGCGCGGCGCGGTCGGCGACGGCCCCGGGCTCGAACTCCTCGCCCACCTCGACCGGATGGACCTGCCCAACCCGGAGGACCTCCTCGCTCAGCCGCCCCGCGCGGAACTCCCCGAGCGCGGCGACCTGCGCCAGGCCGCGCTCGAAGCGGTGGTCGCCGCGGTGGGCGCCCGCCCGGAACAGGCCCGCTGGGACGCGGCGTGGACCGTCCTCGTACGCGCCCTGGAGACCGGCGCCCCCGACCTCCTGGTCGCCCCCGCGACGGCCCTGGCCGGGCTGCGCCGCGACACCTGGGAGGTCCCGGCCGCGATGGAACGCCTGGCCGACGTCATCGGCATCGCCCGGACCGCCGACCGCTCGGTGGACCGCGTCCGGGCCGCGGCGAAGGGGGCCCGCCGATGACGACGACGAACCCGGCGCCGCGCCGCTCGCCCCGCCCCCTGCCCCGGCCCATGGCCCCGCCTCCGCCACCGCGCCCGGTGAAGGCCCCGCTCACCCGGCCGCCCGCCCGCACCCCCGACACGTCCGGGCTGCCGCTCGACATGGAGAAGCTGCTCGCCGCGCGGCTGCACGCCGTGAAGGTCCGCCCCTACCTCGCGGCCGCGCTGTTCGCCCTCCACATCGTCGAGGACCGGGCCGTGCCGACCATGGGAGTCGACGCCCACTGGCGCTGCTACGTCTCGCCCGCCTTCGTGGCCCGGATGAGCGTCGAGGACCTGGCCGGGGTCTGGGTGCACGAGGTGTCGCACCTGCTGCGCGACCACCACGAGCGCGGCGCCCGCTACGCCCGCGAACACGAGGAGCACGGCGCCTTCCAGCGCCTGCGCCGCAACATCGCCGCCGACTTCGAGATCAACGACGACATCTACGGCGACGGCCTCCCGCGACCCGCCGGTGTCGTCCTGCCCTCGCGGCTGAGGCTCAGCGACGGCCTGCTGATGGAGGAGTACCTGCGCACCGCCTCCATGAAGGGTCTCGCCGGCGACCTGGCGTGGTTGGACTGCGGCAGCGGCGCCGACGGCGAGCCCCGCCCCTGGGAGCTGGGCCCCGACGGCGCCCAGGGCCTCACCCGCCAGCAGCGGGACGCCGTACGGTTCCGGGTGACCGAGGCGATCAAGGGCGCCCCCGGCGAGGCGCCCGCGGGCTGGCGGCGCTGGGCCGACGAGGCGTTCCAACCCCCGCAGCCCTGGCGGCAGTTGCTCGGCGCCGCGATCCGCTCGGCGGCGGGCGCCCCCGGCGTCGGCGAGAACCACAGCTACCGGCGACCCTCGCGCCGCTCCGCCTCGCTGCCCGGCGTCATCCTGCCGAGCCTGCGCCGCACGCCGCCCCGCGTCTGCGTGGTCATCGACACGTCCGGCTCGGTGAGCGACGCCGAACTCGGCAGCGCCCTGCTGGAGGTGGCCGCGATCGCCCGCGCGGTGGGCGGCCGGCGCGACCTCGTCTCGGTCGTCTCGTGCGACGCGGCGGCCGGGGTCGCGGTCCCGCTCTGCCGCGCGGAGAGCCTGGAACTCGTGGGCGGGGGCGGCACCGACCTGCGCTCGGGCTTCGCGACGGCCCTGCGCCGCGGCCCGGGCCCCGACGTGATCGTCGCCCTGACCGACGGCCAGACCCCCTGGCCCTCCGAACGCCCGCCCTGCCGCACGGTGGTGGGCCTCTTCCCGCGGCCCGCCCGCCGGGTGAACGAGAACGACGAGGACTACGAGCCCGACGGCCCCCCGGACTGGGCCCGAGTGGTCACGATCGGCTGAGAGCGCGACACCGTGCGGGAAGCGCCCCGTCAGGGGCCGTCAGGGGCGCGGGGAACTGCGCGACCAGCCACGACGCTACCGGCAGACGCGCACGCGCCGGACCAGGCAGACGAGTTCGCGCAGCCCGACTCCCCGCACCCCAGCGGGGCCTGGACCAACTCACCCAATGTGATACGCATCCCCGTACACCTTCCAGTCGAGCGGCGTCTCGAGCCCCAGGTTCCCCTTCCGGAGGAAAACCCGCTGAGCGGTGTCGACCCGGCTGGTGTCACTGTGCGCCTCCTCCTGCTTCATGGCCCACACCCGCGCGTCGAGGAACGCGTCGAGCCACTCCACCTCGTCCCCGCCCCGCGCCGGCGGCTGAGCCGCGCGGAGGGCGCGCGCCCGGATCCCGCCGAAGCCGGTGGGGTCCGACCCGTCGCCGTGCATCACGATGGCGTCGTAGTACGCGAACTGCCCGAGCGTGCCGACCCCGTCGGCCTTGCCCCGGGACACCGCCGGGTCGAAGTACACCCGGTCCCGTTCGTCGTCCTGCGCCCGCCGGAAGGCGCTGTCGCGGGCAGCCTCGGCCCAGGCGTCGGGGAAGCCCGGGTCCAGGCCCTCGTGCGAGTCGCTGCCGTCGACCGCGCGCAGGGCGGGCAGGTACGCGGCGAGGGGGTTGTCCGGCTCGCGCCGGGTGTAGAGCTCGACGAGGTCGAGCATGTCGCCGGTGCCGGAGCAGAACCCGATGATGCCCGCCGTGTAGCCGCGGCCGTCACCGATGTCCTCGATGTACCGGTACTGGGCCTTCCAGTCGAGCGAGGAGTTCTCGGCGCTCGACACGAGCTGCATGGCGATCTCCTTCTTCGCCGGGTCGTCGAGCCCGACCGCATGCGCCGGCAACCCGGCGGCCCCGGCGATCTGGGTGGTGAGCAGCGGCGCCGCTACGACGGTGGCGCCGATGAGGGTGAGCAGCGTGCGACGGGAGGTGCGTATGTGGGGGGTGGGCACGGTTCCTCCTGGGGGAGTTGAACGTTCCGCCGACTGTTAGGAAGGTTTCCTACCAGAGATCCGGCGGCACGTACACCCGTCGAACAGCCGTCAGACGTCTGCGGAGCGGGTCCCGTTCAGCCCTGCCGCAACCGGTCCCGCACCTGAACCGCCAGGTCGTACGTGCTGCCGGTGGGCCGCGTCGCGAGCGCCCCCGGATCGCGGATCCACGCGGAGTCGAACGCGTACCAGTCCTGCTTCCCGGGCGCGCGCCCCGCACCGAGCGCGGCCCGCAGCTCGGAGAAGTACGCCGCCCAGCGCTTGCGGTACAGCCCGCCGACCAGGCCCGCCCACTCCCGGTTCGCGTAGTCGTGCAGGCCCGCCGCCGCACCCGACCGCGTCCCCCACACCGTCACGATCGACAGCGCGTCCTGCGCGAGCCGGTTCCGCTCGGCGGTGTCGGCGCCCCAGGCGCGCGCCTCGGCGACCCAACGGCCCAGCAGATGGCGGGAGTCGGTGGCGAGCAGCCGGTCCAGCAGCGTCATGAGGGAGAGCCAGTCCGCGCACAGCCGGTCGAACCCGGCCGCGTCCTTCGCCTCGTACGCCGCCCTGATCCGCGGCAGCAGTGACCGACTGCGGTTGGAGAGCGCCTGCCGTGCCACGTCGAGCAGGTCGGTGCGGTACGCCGACGAACCGCGCAGACCGGGCCGCACCGCCAGCAGATGACCGAGTGCCTTCTCGAACTCGCCCGCGTCGTAGCGCAGCCGCTTCGGCGACCACGTCGCGGCCGACACGGCCTTGAGCGAGGGGCGCGCCCCGAAGAGCCCGTCCGCGCCCTCCGCCCACTCGTCCGCGCGGGTCGTCCCGTACGCGGTGCGCCGCAGCACGTCCCAGGCGGCGACGGCCCGCGCGTCCCGCTCCCCGTACCGGGCCACGGCATACGCCTCGAACCAGCTCTCGAGGTCCAACGCCCCGTCGGTCCAGGCGAGTTCGGAGAACAGCTCGAACGCGGCCGGATTGTTGTCGGCCGCCTCCGGCAGCAGCGCCGTACCGCGCAGCGCGCTGCCCGGACGGTCCCGCCAGGCCGGGAACAGCTCTGCCCAGTCCCGGGTGTTGGCCCCGAGCACGGTGTGCCCGCCGAAGTTCCAGATCGAGCCGAACGCGTACGGCGTGCCGCCCCAGTCCGCGTCCCGGTCGGTGATGCTCGTGAACCGGTCGGAGAGCCCGTCAACCACCAGCATGTGCCGCTTGTCGATGGCGTCCACGATCGCCCGCGGCGGATTGTGCCGCCAGCCGAGGATCACCCAGACCGCGTCGCCGTGCGCGTCCCGCAGGCCCCTCTCGACGCCGCGCGCCGCTTCCCCGACCGGCACGTCGCCCGCGCTGCCGCCCTCGTGCAGCAGATCCATCTTGAACAGGCGGGCGGGGCCGAACAGCTTCTCCTGTTCCCGGTAGAACGCGGCGGCCACCGAGGCGAACTGCCGGCCGCGCGGATCCAGCCACTCGGGGCGCCGGTACCCGTACCAGTCGCCCTGCGGCACCACGTGCGCCCCGGGATTGCGGTCCGCGAAGCCCGGCGGCACCGTCCCGAAGTAGCCGGGGAGCACCGGCTCCATGCCCAACTCCCGCACCCGGTCCGCGATCCGGCGCCCGAGCCGGGCGCGCGCCGCGAGCAACTGCGCCGAGACGGGCCCGCCCGCCGGGCCCGCCATGTTCTGCAGCAGCCACCACGGCTGGTGCGCGGGGGAGGGGATCCAGTCCCGCAGCTCGGCGTCCGTGTACCCGAACCCGCGGAACACCCGGTGGTAGAGCGCGTCCGCGCCGGCCTGCACGAACACTTCGTTGAACCCGTGCAGCGCGAGCACGTCCAGCTCCCGCTCCCAGTACGCCCAATCGTGGTACGCCCCGGTGTAGCCGTCGTTCGTGTCGTTGAGCACGAACCGGTGCGGCACGCCCGCGTGCCCGGACAGCGCCCGTGCCGGCAGCGGCAGCCGGTCCGGCAGGTCCACCTGCTCGCCCGCCCAGGAGATGTTGGCGTGCACGACGTCCTTCAAGTACCGGCGCAGACCGGCCAGCTGCACGGCCGGCGAGGAGCCCGTCACCCGGATCCGGCCACCCGAGGCCGCCACCCGGTAGGTGTCGTGCGGGCCGCCCGGCGGATCGAAGTCCAGCTGGTCCGCGGCGGGTCCGAGCAGACGGCGCGCGGCGCGTGCGGCGGCGCCGCCGGTCGCGGCGGAGGAGGGCAGGGCGTCGGCCCGGTCGGCCCCGGCGGTGCAGGACACCGCGGCCGATCCGGCGAGCGCGGTCAGGAGCGTACGGCGAGCCAGCGGCATGGCTCCTGCATACCCGGCGCGACCCCCGCCGGACGTGACGCCATGCCGAAGCCCCGGCAGGGGACAGGTGAACGACGCGCTCCGCGGGGCGGCGGCGCCCCCGCTCGCTGCGGCCGGATCGCGCATCGATTCATCGGATGTGGTGCCGTCGGGATGGCTGATTCGCGCCCGCTGTGGCCGCAGTGGGCGGGTGCAGGATGCATTGACATCCGATGTATGCGCCTCTACGTTCCGATGCGTTTGGTTCGCCTCAGGTCCCACGCGCCACGCATGCACCGACGTACCCACACCCCGGGAGCCGCACCATGCGCATTCAGCGAAGCATCGCGGGACTCGCCGTCCTGCTCGCCGCGACCCTGACGGCCACGGCCGCCGGGCCGGTCTCCGCCGCCCCGTCCGAGGCGCCGGCGGCCTCCGGCGCCACCGCCGCGGGGCCCGGCACGGACTACGCCCACGACGACCCCTTCACGTCCGAGCGCACCGACTGGTGGCGCCAGGACCGCTTCGGCATGTTCATCCACTTCGGCGCCTACTCCAACTGGGAGGGCGAGTACCCGCGGGCCGACGGCACCGTCTGCCGCGACGCCGAGTGGATCCAGCGCTCGTGCAAGATCCCCACAGACGCGTACGAGAAGAAGGCGGCGACGTTCGACCCCGCCGACTTCGACGCGAAGGCCGTCGTGAAGACCGCCAAGGACGCGGGGATGAAGTACATCGTCATCACGTCCAAGCATCACGAGGGTTACGCGATGTGGCCCACGAAGGTCAACTCCTGGAACCTGCGCGACCATTCGTCCTTCGACAAGAACCGCGACATCCTCGCCGAACTGAAGAAGGCCGCCGACGACGCGGGCATCAAGCTCGGCTTCTACTACTCGATCTGGGACTGGCACGACCCGGACTTCCCGGACCCCGCGACCTTCCCGAAGTACGAGAAGCGCATGTACGCCCAGCTCAAGGAGCTCGTCGACTCCTACGACCCGGCCCTGCTGTGGTTCGACGGAGAATGGGACACCGAGGACCCGCACAACCCGTGGACCGCGCGCGACGGCGAGCGCCTGGAGGCCTACCTCCACGACCTCGACCCGGACCTCGTCGTCAACAACCGCGTCGGCAAGCGCCGCGTCGTCGACGGCGACTACGGCACCCCCGAGCAGACCATCCCCGACGCCCCGGTCGACGGCCAGCTCTGGGAGTCGTGCATGACCCTCAACGGGCACTGGGGCTACGCCCGTTACGACCAGAACTGGAAGTCCCCCGGCAGTCTCGTCCGTAACCTGCTCGCCACGTCCTCGCGCAGCGGCAACTACCTGCTGAACGTCGGCCCGGACAGCCGCGGCGGCATTCCGCGGCAGTCCGTGGACCGCCTGAAGCAGATGGGCGACTGGCTCCGCGCGGACGGCCAGGGCGAGGCCGTGTACGGGGCCCGCTACGGAGGCCTTGTCGACGAGCCGGCCTGGGGCTCGGTCAGCCGCAAGGGCGACGTGCTGTACGCCGCCGTCACCGACTGGCCCGCCGCCGGACAGCCGCTGCACCTCAAGGCCCGCACCGACTTCAAGATCGCGCACGCGCGCGTGCTCGGCAGCGACCAGGAGGTCACCGTCACCCGCTCCGGCGACGGCTACGACCTCACCCCGTCCGGCGGGCCCACCAACGACATCGCCACCGTCGTCCGGCTGACCGTCGACACGGGCCCCGAGACACCCACGAGCACCGGTCACGGCCTCAAGCAGGAGATCTTCGACAACGCCACGCTCAGCGGCGACCCGAAGATCACCCGCGTCGACCCGACCGTCAACCACGCCTGGAAGTACGCCGGTTCACCCGACCCGAGCATCCCCGCGGACACCTTCTCCGTCCGCTGGAGCGGCCATCTGACCGCCCCGCGCACGGAGAACTACACCCTCACCACCGTCTCCGACGACACCGCCCGCGTCTGGATCGACGGCAAGCTGGTCGTCGACGCCTCGGATCCGCACGGCCCGCGCGTCGACAAGGGGACGGTGCGCCTCACGGCCGGCACCCGGCACGCCATCCGGATCGACTACACGGAGAACACCGGCGAGGCCCACATGAAGCTCCTGTGGTCCAGCCCGGACCAGGAACAGGAGATCGTCCCGGCCCGCCGGCTGACGGCGGACTGAGCCCCCCGGCCGACCGGCGGACCCGGGAGTCCCGGCCTACAGGCCGAACACGCCCGGGTCCGCCGACAGCTCCTTGAAGACCTGCCGCGGATCCGGCACCAGCTTGCGCGCCTTCAGGTCCAGGATCCCGCCCACGGCGGACACCTCCGCCGACACCGTGCCGTCCGCCTTGCGCACCGTCTGACGCATGCGGAACGTCTTGCCCTCGCCCCACTCGAAGACACAGTCCACGTCCACCTCGTCGCCGGCCCGCAGCTCGCGCAGGTAGCGGATGGTCGTCTCCAGCGCCACCGGGCCCACGCCCCGGGCCAGCAGATCGCCCTGCTCGATGCCGCCGTGCCGCAGCGCCGACCAGCGCGCGTGCTCCGCGTACTGGAGGTAGACCGCCTGGTTCAGATGTCCCTGGGAGTCCGTCTCGTAGCCCCGGACCTGGATGTGCACGGAGTACGGCTCGCTGTTGTGCGGATCGGTCACGATGTTCCTCTCGCCGCGCGCCCTGCGCTGCATGTCTGCCTGCCCCTGTGCCTGAGCGCTTGCTCAGGCCTCTCGACGAGGCCAACAGCCGGGACCGGCCCCGCATTCCTCGCCCCCGCCCGGAGCAGGAGATCACGCTACGTGCGTCTGGGCGAGGCGAGCAGCCAGCGCTCGCCCCGCTTCCCGGCGTGCTCGCTGACCTGCCAGCCGGCCTCGGTCAGCGTCGCCGCGCAGGCCGCGAGGCCCGCCGCGTCCGGATGGTGCACCGACACCGCCTCGGGCTGCGGCGTCGACGTCACCCGGTAACCCGGCGCCGCGGTGCTCGCCGGCTCCCGGCCCGCCGCCTCCAGGGCGAGGGCCGCCGCGTGCTCGAGCCGGCCGCGCTCCCAGGCGCAGGGCCGGTCGAGCGCCCCGTCCGGATTCGTCATCCGGCGTATCTCGAGCAGTCCCTGCCAGGCCGTGCGGACCTCGCGGGCCCGCGCGGGCGAGGCCACGGCGTCCGGCTCGCCGCCCAGCCGCGCCCGGAACCGCCCGTCCCGCTGAGCCTCCGGCTCGGGCGGCGGCGGCAGCTCCGGGCCCGCCTCCCGCAGCCGGTGGCCCTCCGGGGTCAGGAAGTGGGCGTGCGGCGGCCGGGGATGCCGGAACGCCAGCTTCAGCACGACGAGCCGCGCCAGCTGGGTCTCGCTCCCCGTGATCCGGCCCGTCTCCGGATCGGCCGCGTCGATGATCCGCCGCTGCGCGGCGGTCGGCGGTCTGGTCATGGCACACCTCCTGACCACGATGGTGCACGGGAGCACTGACAACGCGGATCACGAGGATCAGGCGGATCACGCGGACAGCGCCGATCACGTCGGCAGAGCCGGCCACGCCGACGGGGCCGATCACGCCGACGGGGCCGGCCGCGCTGACCGTGCCCATCACGCCGGCGGAGCCGATCACGCCGACGCGGCCGGTGATGCCGACGGGGCGGGTGATGCCGCCAGGGCCGATCAGGCCGACACGGTCGGCCACGCCGACAGTGCCGACCATGCTGCCGGGGCCGTCGGGCTCGGGGTCAGGGCCGCAGGTTCCAGCCCGCGATCACCGGACGGCCGTGCTCCGTGCTGATCCGGCTCACGGTGCCGGTCGCCAGCAGGAAGTGCGCGCCCTCGGACGCCGACAGGCCGAGGCGCCGCGCGGTCAGCACCCGCAGGAAATGGCCGTGCGCGACGAGCACGACGCTGCCCTCGTTGTTCGCGAGCGCCGCGTCCACCTTCGACAGCATCCGGTCCGCACGCGCCCCCACCTGCTCCGGCGTCTCGCCCGGATGCTCCGGCGGACCCGGCGCCACCCCGTCGTCGAACAGGAACCAGCCGGGCCGGGTGCGATGGATCTCCAGCGTCGTCACGCCCTCGTAACCGCCGTAGTCCCACTCGCACAGGTCCGGGTCCACCACGGCCTGGTCCAGGCCCGCGAGCTTCGCGGTGTCCCGGGCGCGCCGCATGGGGCTCGTGAACACCGCCCCCACGTGGTAGCTGCCGACGAGCGGCGCGACCCGGCGCGCCTGCTCCCTGCCGTTCTCCGTGAGCGGGATGTCCGTCCAGCTCGTGTGCCGTCCGTTCAGCGCCCATTCGGTCTCGCCGTGCCGGACGAGGAGCAGATCACCCAAGGTTCACGCCTGTTCATGAGGTCTCGTGCAGGTCCGGGGCCATTCTCCCCGGTCCGTGCTCCCCGGCGCGGACCGGGGAGCGCGGACCGTGATTGTCAGACCCGGCCCGTAAGGTCGTACGGGTCGTGGAGACCGGGCCGCACGGGACGCGGACCGGACGTGAGCAGTGAGCAGTGACCAGGAGGAGGTGACGTGGCGTGACACCGCCGGAGCCGCAGGCCGTGGGCGCGGAGGTCGCCGCCGTCTTCCTGCCCGCGCCCCTGCCGCGCGAGGGCCGCATCGCCCTCTGGTGCCCGGACGGCGCCGGGCCGCCCGGCGCCGACGCGGAGATCACGGTGGTGCGGCCGCACGGCACCGGCGTGCGCTCGCGCAAGGTCCCCGCGCGCGTGCTGTCCGTTGCCGACGCGCTGCCGCTGCTCCTGCGCGCCCGCCGCACCCGTGCCGCCCACCCCGCCACCGCCGCCTGGGGCGCCGCCGCCGCGCACGCCCTGCACCTGGTCGCCCGCGGCCGGATGCTGCCCGGACTCACCGCCTCCGACCACGACGCCTGGCGCGCGGGCCCGCTCGACGAGGACGACGTCGCGCAGATCCGGGGCATCGCCGCGGCCCTGCCGCCCGAGGGGTACGCGACCCCGCTCCCGGGCCGCCGCCCGCTGCGGCTGCCGGAGCCCCAGGCCCTCGTACGCGCGTTCCTCGACGCCGTAGCCGACACGCTGCCCCGCACCCCGGCCGCGGCGCACGCGGCCGGCGCGCCGTTCGCCGCGGCCGCCGCCCAGTACCTCCCGCACGCGCGCCCCTGGGCCGTCGAGGCGGCCGCCGGGCTCGACGCGGGGGTGAAGGTCTCGCTCCGGCTCGACCTCGCGCAGCACGCCCTCTTCGACGCGGCCGAGGAGGACGCCGCGCCCGAGGAGGCGGGGGAGCGGCGCGCCGGAGCCGCCGTCGTCCAGGTCCACAGCCTCGCCGATCCCACGCGCGTCGTCGACGCCGCCGCCCTGTGGGCCGGGGACGCCGACGAGCACTTCGGACCGCGCGCCCGGATCGACGCCGTGCTCGCCGTGCGCCGTGCCGTCGCCGCCTGGCCGCCGCTCGGCCGCCTCCTGGAGCAGGACGTGCCCGACGTCCTCGCCCTGAGCGAGAGCGAGCTGATCGACCTCCTCGGGCCGGGCGCCGCACGCCTCGCGAAGGCCGGGGTCGCCGTCCACTGGCCGCGCGAGCTGGCCCGCTCCCTCACCGCCACCGCCGTCGTACGGGCCCAGGCCGCGCCGGGCTCGGCGACCGACGGCACCCCGTTCTTCGACAGCGACGAACTGCTCGCGTTCAACTGGCAGCTGGCGCTCGACGGCGACCCGCTCACCGAGCGGGAGATGGACCGGCTCGCCGAGTCACACCGCGCGGTGGTCCGGCTGCGCGACCAGTGGGTCGTCGTCGACCCCGACCTCGTGCGCAAGGCCCGCAAGCGCGAGCTGGGCCTGCTCCAGCCCGTCGACGCACTGGCCGTCGCGCTCACCGGCGAGGCCGAGGTCGACGGCGAGCGCGTCCCCGCCGTGCCGACCGGTCGCCTCGCCGAGCTGCGCGACCGCCTCACCCGCGGCCTCGACACCGTCGAGCCGCCCCCGGGCCTCGCCGCCACCCTGCGCGACTACCAGCTGCGAGGCCTCGCCTGGCTCGACCTCATGACCTCGCTGGGCCTCGGCGGCTGCCTCGCCGACGACATGGGCCTCGGCAAGACCGTCACCCTCATCGCCCTCCACCTGCGCCGCGCCCGCCCGCACCCCACCCTCGTCGTCTGCCCCGCCTCCCTGCTCGGCAACTGGCAGCGCGAGATCGAGAAGTTCGCCCCCGGCGTCCCCGTGACCCGCTTCCACAGCAGCGCCCGCACGCTCGACTCCAGCGGCTTCGTCCTCACCACGTACGGCACCGTCCGCACCCGCGCGGCCGAACTCGCGGCGCACACCTGGGGCATGGTCGTCGCCGACGAGGCCCAGCACGTCAAGAACCCGCATTCGGCGACCGCGAAGGCGCTGCGCACCATCGACGCCCCCGCGCGCGTGGCCCTCACCGGCACCCCGGTGGAGAACAACCTGTCGGAGCTGTGGGCCCTGCTCGACTGGACGACCCCCGGACTGCTCGGCCCGCTCAAGGCGTTCCGTGCCCGGCACGCGCGCGTGGTCGAGGGCGAGGTCCCGCTCCAGGGGCACGGCGGCACGGACCCGGAGGCGATCGAGCGGCTGGCCCGGCTCGTCCGCCCGTTCATCCTGCGCCGCAAGAAGTCCGACCCCGGCATCGTCCCCGAGCTGCCGCCCAAGACCGAGTCCGACCACCCGGCCCCGCTCACCCGCGAACAGGCCTCGCTGTACGAGGCCGTGGTCCGCGAGTCCATGGCGCAGATCGAGGCCGCCGAGGGCATCGGCCGCCGCGGCCTCGTCATGAAGCTGCTCACCTCCCTCAAGCAGATCTGCAACCACCCGGCGCAGTACCTGAAGGAGGCGGAGGCCGAGGACAGCAGGCCCCGGCTCGCCGGCCGCTCCGGAAAGCTCGCCCTGCTCGACGAACTCCTCGACACGATCGTCGCCGAGGACGGCTCGGGCGGTTCCGTCCTCGTCTTCACCCAGTACGTGTCCATGGCCAAGCTGCTCGCCACCCACCTGGCCACGCGTGCGATCCCCTGCCAGCTGCTGCACGGCGGCACCCCCGTCGCCGAGCGCGAGCGCATGGTCGACCGGTTCCAGGCCGGTGAAGTGCCCGTCTTCCTGCTGTCGTTGAAGGCCGCGGGCACCGGGCTCAACCTCACGCGCGCGGGCCACGTCGTGCACTTCGACCGCTGGTGGAACCCGGCGGTCGAGGAGCAGGCCACCGACCGCGCCTACCGCATCGGACAGACCCAGCCCGTCCAGGTCCACCGGCTCATCACCGAGGGCACCGTCGAGGACCGCATCGCCGAACTCCTCGCGAGCAAGCGAGCCCTCGCCGACGCCGTGCTCGGCTCCGGCGAGGCCGCGCTCACCGAGCTGTCCGACCGCGAGCTGACCGACCTGGTCTCCCTGCGCCGGGACGCGTCATGAGGGCGCGGGCGAAGCGCACGGCCATGGGCGCGCACAAGAAGGGAGCCGACGTGGGCGCGCGGGAGAGCCGCACCGTCATGAGCGCGCACCGGAACCGAACCGTCAGGGAAGCGCACGGGAAGCCAACAGCCTTGAGCGCGAAGGGAAGTGCCCCCTCATGAGCCCCGCCCGCGCCCGGCGCCCCGCCGCGCACGTCCCCGGCCGCGCCCGAGCCGGTGAGCAGGCGCAGGCCCGGCACACCGACACCCGCCGCACCTTCCCGCCGCTGCCGCCCCGCGCCCGGCCGAGCACCGCCTTCGCGCTCACCTGGTGGGGCAACGCGTGGGTGGACGCCCTGGAGGACACGGCCCTCGACCCGGCCCGCCTCGCCCGCGGTCGCGCCTACGCCGATCGGGGTCACGTCGACGCGATCACCGTCACGCCCGGCCGCGTCGTCGCGTACGTGCACGGCTCGCGCCCCCGCCCCTACCGGGCCGAACTGCGGCTGCGCACCCTGCCGGACGAGGCCTGGGAGCGTTTCCTGGACACCGCGGTCTCCCGCCCCGACCACATGGCGTCCCTGCTCGACAAGGACGTGCCGCACGCGCTCGCCGCCACCGCCGACCTGCTGCCCGCCGTCGACGACCTCACCCCCGAGTGCACCTGTCCGGACCGCGCGCACCCGTGCAAGCACGCGGCGGCGCTCTGCTACCAGACGGCGCGGCTCATCGACGAGGACCCGTTCGTCCTCTTCCTGCTGCGCGGACGCGGCGAGCAGGAGCTGCTCGCCGACCTGACCCGGCGGCACGCCACGCACACGGCGCGCGAGCAGCAGGAGTCGGAAGCGGAGGCCTCGGGGCCGGACCTCGACTCACGCCCCGCCCGCGACGTGTTCGCGCAGGACGCGGCGCGACTGCCCGCCCTGCCGCCGGAGTTCCCGCCGCCCGCCCACCCCGAGCGCCCGCCGTCCTACCCGCAGGCGCCCGGCGCCCCGGACCCGCTCGCCCTCGACCTCCTCGCCACGGAGGCGGCGGCCCGCGCCCACGCCCTGCTCACGACGGGCGTCGACCCGCTCGCCGGATTCACGCCGTGGCAGGACGCGGTCCGGCTCGCCGCCGCACACCCCGGCTCCGGCCTCACCGCGGCGACCCGCACCCTGTACGCGTCCCTGGCCCGCGGCACCGGCCGCACCCCCGGCGACCTCGCCCGCGCGGTCGCCGCCTGGCGTCAGGGCGGGTTCGCGGGCCTCGGCGTCCTGGAGGAGGAGTGGGACCCGCCGGCCGGGCCTTTCGACCGCGCCCGCCCCGCGCTCCTCGCCACGGGCCACCCCGAGTTCCGCCCCCGCCGCAACCGCCTGTCGACCCCGTCCCTCCAGCTCCGCCTGGGCCGCGACGGCCGCTGGTACGGCTACGAGTCCGACCCCGGCCGCGAGGACTGGTGGCCCCGCGGCGAGCCGTCCCCGGACCCGGTGGCGGCACTCGACTCGCTGCTCGGCCTCACCTGATCACCGGTCACCGGTCACCGGTGCACGGTCGGTCCGGCGCGGGTGACGAACGTGTCGAGGGCCGCCTTCGCCTCGCGGGAGCGGCGGTCGCGGTCGGCCTCGTCGGTCGCCTCGTGCATGCAGTGCGTGAACTGGAAGGCCCGCGCGGCCAGTTCGCGCAGTGCGGGGTCCGCGCAGACCAGCTGGACGCGGGTGAGCGCGGCGCGGGCGGCGATCCGGGCCTCGTAGGAGGCGAAGCGGGAGGCGTCGGCGGTACTGCCGGGGCCGTCCTCGTGGGCCCGGTACCAGCGGTCGTTCTGGGCCCGCCGGTAGTCGTGCAGCTCTCCGGCGAACGCGCTGTAGCAGGAGATCCGCTCCTGCCGCATCTGCTCGGCCCGCGCCAGTTCGGCGCTGCGCACGGTGGCCCGCCCCTGGAAGAAGTGCGTGACCACGGACCCCAACAGCGTTCCCAGCACGGCAATCAGCGCCGCTTCCATCGCCTCGCACCCCTCGACTCACCGATCGACTCACCGAACACCGGCCGGCACGAACTCAACCCGATCGGTCCCCCGCTGTCGAGTGTGGACGGAACCTAGGGCCGGCGCAGGACGAGGGACACGTTCTGCCCGCCGAAGCCGAAGGAGTTGCTCAGCACGGCCTCCTGGGGGACGTCGCGGCGCTCCGTGACGACATCGAGGCCGATGGCGGGGTCGACGCCGGACGGGGTGAGGTTGCGGGTCGGTGGGATCACGCCGTCCCGCACGCTGAGGGTGGCGACGAGCGCCTCGATCGCGCCCGCCGCGCCGAAGAGATGGCCGAGCGCCGCCTTGGGCGCGGTCACGGTGGCGCGGCCCAGGACCTCCCGGATCGCGCGCGCCTCGGCGGCGTCACCGACCGGCGTCCCGGTGGCGTGCGCGTTGACGTGGCCGATCCGCTCCGGGGCCAGACCGGCCTGGGCGAGGGCCTTGCGCATGGCCGAGACCTGGCCGGCGCCGTCGGGGGCGGGCGCCGTGATGTGGTGGGCGTCGGCGGCGATGCCGGCCCCCGCGAGCACCGCGTGGACGCGGGCGCCGCGCGCCTCGGCGTGCTCGGCGCTCTCGAGGACCAGGACGGCGGCGCCCTCGCCGAGGACGAAACCGCTGCGGTCGACGGCGAACGGCCGGGACGCGGAAGCGGGTTCGCCGGTGTGCCGCGACAGCGCCTGCGCCTGCGTGAAGCCCGCGACGGTGATGGGGGTGAGCGCGGCCTCGGTGCCGCCCGCGATGACGACGTCCGCCTCGCCGGCCCGGATGAGCCGGGCGCCCAGCGCGATCGCCTCGGCCCCCGAGGAGCAGGCCGAGACGGGCGTGTAGGCGCCGGCCCGGGCGCCGTACTCGATGCTGATCAGCGCGGCCGCCGCGTTCGGCATGAGCATGGGCACCGTGCGCGGCGAGACACGCCGGGTCCCGGCCGCCTCCAGGATGTCGTCCTCCTTCAGCAGCGTCCGTACACCGCCGATGCCCGTGCCGATCGCCGCCGCGAGCCGGTCCGGGTCGGCCTGCGGGGCACCGGCGTCGGCCCAGGCCTCCGCCGCCGCGGTGAAGGCCGCCTGTTGCGAACGGTCGAGCCGCCTGGCCCGCGCCGGGGGCAGCGACACGGCGGGATCGGCCGCCATCGGGCCCGCCGGGACGTCGGGCAGGCCGATGTCCTCGTGGCCGGGAAGGGCGCCGCCGCGGATGCCGGACGCGCCGGCGAGCAGGGCCTCCCAGGTGGACGCGACGTCCGCCCCGAGCGGTGTGATCGCGCCGAGTCCGGTCACGACGACTTCGGTCCGGTGCATGCGCTTCGACCTTTCTTGTATGCGATACAAACGAATGAAGCCATGTTGTATCACATACAATTCCGGGGTGGAGAAAGCGGAGAAGGCGAAGAAGCAGCCCACCGGGGCGCGACAGGCCGCGGCCCGGCCGCGCGACCGCGGGCGCGCGACCAAGCGCAAACTGATCGAGGAGACGGCGCGGCTCTGCGAGGAGCGGCCCGGCGCCGAGGTGAGCGTCGCGGAGATCGCGGCGGCGGCGGGCGTCTTCCCGAACCAGGTCACGTACCACTTCGGGTCCAAGGACGCGCTGCTCGTGCACGCCGCGTTCCTCGGCCTGCTGCACGACGCCCGGCGCATCGAACGCATCGGACGGCAGGCCCCCGACGCGGCGGCGTTCCGGCGCAACATCGCGCGCGCCGTCCTGGCCATGCCCTCGCTGCCGTCGGTCGCCCGCGCCCTGGCCGCCGGGATCTCCAAGCCCGAGCTCGCGCCCGTGGTCGACCAGCACCTCCAACTGCTGTTCCGGCAGTCGGAGCGCTATGTGAGCCGGCTCGCCGAGACACGCGGCTGGAGCGCCGGCCGGCCGTTCGACGTGGAGGCCAGGACCTTCTGGAGCACCGCGCTCGGCGCCGTGCTGCTCGTCCGCGCCGGCGCCCACGGCACCAACGCCGACCTCGACCTCGCCGGAGCCCTGACCGTCCACGACGGGCCCGGCGCCGGCTGACCCGGCGTGGCCGCCGGAAGGGCGGGGTCAGCCCCGGCCGGTGCGGGGCGGGCGGCCGTCGCGGCTCAGGGAGACGACCGAGTCCGTGTCCGGAGGAAGGACGGCCGCGGCGGTGTTCACGCGCGGGAGGGCGTAGGGGTGCTGGTCGGCGAGCCAGCGGACCAGGTGCTCGCGGACGGTGACGCGGACCGTCCAGATGTCGTCCGCGTCCTTGGCGGTGACCACCGCGCGGACCTCGAGCGTGCTCGGCGTCGTGTCGGTGACGGCGAGGCCCCAGTTGCGGCCGTCCCAGGCCGGGCACTCGCGCAGGATGTCGTGCAGCTTCTCGCGCATCGCGTCGATCGGGGCGCTGTGGTCCAGGTGGAAGAAGACCGTGCCGGTCATCTGGGCGCCGCCCCGCGACCAGTTCTCGAACGGCTTCGACGTGAAGTACGAGACCGGCATCGTGATCCGCCGCTCGTCCCAGGTGCGGACGGCGAGGTAGGTCAGGGTGACCTCCTCGATGGTGCCCCATTCGCCGTCGACCACGACGGTGTCACCTATCCGCACCATGTCGCCGAACGCGATCTGGAACCCGGCGAACAGATTGCCCAGCGTCGACTGCGCCGCGACACCGGCGACGACGCTGATGATGCCCGCGGACGCGAGCAGCGAGGCACCCGCCGCGCGGAACGACGGGAACATCAGGAGCATCGCGGCGACCGCCACCACGCCGACGACGGCGGTCACGATCCGCTGGATGAGCGTGATCTGCGTGCGCACCCGCCGGACCCGCGCCGCGTCGCGGTGCTGGTCGGCGTAGCGCGTGTAGGACGACTCGACGATCGCCGTCGCGATCCGCACGACGAGCCACGCGGTGGCGCCGATCAGCACGAGACTGAGCACCTGGCCGATGAACGCCGTGTGGTCCCGGGCGATCCGCGCCTGGTCGTACGAGCCGCGCAGCAGGGCCGAGCACAGCACCAGTTGGTACGGGAGCCTGCAGCGGCGCAGCAGATCCCACAATGGGGTCTCCGGGTGGCGCCGGTCGGCGCGTTGCAGCAGACGGTCGACGGCCCACCCGACGAGGAGTGTGAGCACGACGGAACCGCCGAGGACGATCAGCGGGCGCAGTACGTTCTCCATCCCCCGACCGTAACCCGCCCCCGGAACGGCTCGTTCAGCCCCCCTCGGGTTCCGGCCGGCCCCGTAGGCTGCCTCGATGGATCGTCCGACGGGCACGACGGAGAACGACTACGACCGGTTCGCCGAGGTGTACGCCGAGGCCACCGAGCACAGCCTCGCGAACGCCTACTACGAGCGGCCGGCCGCGCTCGGCCTCGCCGGTGACGTCACCGGCCGCCGCGTCCTCGACGCCGGCTGCGGCGCGGGCCCGCTGTCCGCCGCACTGGCCGAACGCGGGGCGCGGGTCACGGGCATCGACGCGAGCGCCGCGATGATCGCGCTCGCCCGCCGCCGTCTCGGGGACCGCGCCGGCCTGCACGTGGGGGACCTGCGCGACCCGCTGCCCTTCGGCGACGGCGCGTTCGACGACGTCATCGCGTCCCTGGTACTGCACTACCTGGAGGACTGGGGGCCGACCCTCGCCGAACTGCGCCGCGTGCTGCGGCCCGGCGGCCGGCTGATCGCGTCCGTGGACCACCCCTTCGTCGCGTATACGCACCCGGGCGCGCGGCCCGACTACTTCGCGACCAGCAGCTACACCTTCACGTGGGAGTTCGGTGGCCGGAGTCTGCCGATGCGGCTGTGGCGCAGGCCGATCCACGCGATGACCGGGGCCTTCGCCGCCGCCGGCTTCCGCGTCACCGCCCTGAGCGAGCCGCGGCCCGACCCGGCCGCCCGCGCGCTCTTCCCCGACGGCTACGACAAGCTCACGACGCAGCCCTGCTTCCTCTTCTTCGTCGTGGAGGCGGTCGGCGGACCCGGCGGGCGGTGACCTACTGCCGGTAGCCGCTCAGGAAGCGGCCGATGCGGCTGATCGCGGCGTCGAGGTCGTCGGCGTGGGGGAGGGTCAGGATGCGGAAGTGGTCGGGGCGCGGCCAGTTGAAGCCCGTGCCCTGCACCACCTGGATCTTCTCCCGCAGCAGCAGGTCGAGGACGAACTTCTCGTCGTCCACGATCGGATGCACGGCCGGGTCGATGCGCGGGAACGCGTACAGCGCGCCCTTCGGCTTGACGCAGCTGACGCCCGGGATCTCGTTGAGCTTCTCCCACGCCTTGTCGCGCTGCTCGTGCAGTCGGCCGCCCGGCGCGGTGAGTTCACGGATCGACTGGCGTCCGCCGAGCGCGGCCTGGATGGCGTACTGGGCCGGCGCGTTCGGGCACAGGCGCATGGAGGCCAGCATGGTCAGGCCCTCCAGGTAGCTCCTGGCGTGCTGCCGCGGGCCCGTGACGACCAGCCAGCCCGATCGGAAGCCCGCCACCCGGTACGTCTTCGAGAGCCCGGAGAAGGTGAGCACGACCAGGTCGGGGGCGAGGGCGGCGGCGCTGTGGTGCACCGCGTCGTCGTACAGGATCTGGTCGTAGATCTCGTCGGCGAACACCATCAGGCCGTGCCGGCGGGCGAGGTCGAGGATGCCCTCGACGATCTCCTTCGGGTAGACCGCGCCGGTCGGATTGTTCGGGTTGATGATGACGACGGCCTTGGTGCGGTCCGTGATCTTCGCGGCCATGTCGTCGAGGTCCGGGTACCACTCGGACTGCTCGTCGCACAGGTAGTGCACGGCCTTGCCGCCGGACAGCGTCGTCACCGCCGTCCACAGCGGGAAGTCCGGGGCGGGGATCAGGACTTCGTCGCCGTCCTCCAGGAGCGCCTGTACGGCCATGGAGACCAGCTCGGAGACGCCGTTGCCGAGGAACACGTCGTCGACGCCCACCTCCAGGCCGAGCGCCTGGTAGCGCTGGGCCACCGCGCGGCGGGCGGACAGGATGCCGCGCGAGTCGGTGTACCCGTGCGCCCGCGGGAGCATCCGGATCATGTCCTGGACGATCTCCTCCGGCGCCTCGAAGCCGAAGAGAGCGGGGTTTCCGGTGTTGAGACGCAGCACGCTGTGGCCGGCCTCCTCGAGCGCGTTGGCGTGCTCGATCACCGGGCCGCGGATCTCGTAGCAGACCTCGCTCAGCTTGCTCGACTGCCGGAACTCCATGTGCGTGCCTCCTTGCTGGGGTACTTGGTTTTACCAAGCTGGAGCTTGGAAAGTCCAACAAGTTGCATAGACTGCCGGTCATGAGCCGCCGAAGCTACGACCAGTACTGCGCCGCCGCCCGCGCTCTCGACGTCGTCGGGGACCGCTGGACGCTGTTGATCGTGCGGGAACTCCTCGCCGGGCCGCGCCGCTACACCGACCTGCACGCCGATCTGCCCGGCGTCAGCACGGACATGCTGGCCGCGCGGCTCAAGGACCTGGAGCGGGACGGGGTCGCCGTGCGCCGCCGCCTCGCGCCGCCCGCCTCCTCCTACGTGTATGAACTCACCCCGCGCGGACGCGAGTTGCTGCCCGTGCTGCAGGCGCTCGGGGAGTGGGGCGGGCCGCTGCTGGCCGAGCGCCGGGCCACGGACGCGGTCCGGGCCCACTGGCTGGCCCTTCCCGTGCTGCGCGGACTCGCCGGGCTGGGGGAGAGCGGGGTCGTGACCGTCCGGGTCGACGAGGGCGAGTTCTTCGTACGGGTCGGTCTGGACGGGGACCCGTACGGGGAGGGCGTGTTCGGGGGCGGCGAGGCGGATGTGCGGCTGGTGCTGGACGCGGAGGTGGCCGGGGCGATCGCTCGCGGTGAGCGGGATGTGGTCGCGGCCGCGCGCGAGGGAGCGGTGACCGTCACCGGCACCGGGGCCTTGGCGAAGGCGCTCATGACCGACCCTTCGCGCGCCTGACGGGGGTGGGTCGGCAAATCAAGCCCCTCCGGCGATTGAGGAGCGGGGTCTGGGGCGGAGCCCCAGGGGGTGCCGCCGTTGGGGCTTGTGATTTCGTCGCCGGGTGCGGGCCGTTGGGGCTTCTCGCGCAGTTCCCCGCGCCCCTGAAGGCGCACTTCGTGCGCCCCAGGGGCGGCGTACGGCGCTCTCTTTGCCTGCCCGACGGGGGCGGAGCCCCTGGGAGGCGCGTTTTGTGCGCTCCCAGGGGCGTTGATCTCAGGCCCGGCGGGGGCGGGTCAGGACGTAGCCCCAGATGCCGGCCAGGGCGGCGAGCGCCGCGCCGAGCGCGGTCCAGAGCCAGCGCGTGGTCCACCACGGGGAGGACCAGTCGTGGTCGTCCGGGACGCCGGGCGCGACCAGGGGCTCGGACAGGGCACCGTCCACCGCCGCGGCCGCGCCGATCTCCTTCGACGTCGCCTCCAGCGACGCCGACACCGGCAGACCGAGGTCCGCGTCGTCGAGCCCCGTCACCGTGAGCCGCACGTAGTAGGAGCCGGGCAGCGGGTCATCGGCCCACGGCTCGGACCAGGCCCGCACCGTCCGCAGCGTGCAGGCCAGTTCGACCTTCGCCGCGTCCGCGGGCACCGTGCGCGCCTGCGTCCCGTACATGCACGACTGGCGGCGCCGCAGCCCGTCGTACACGTCGATCCGCCAGCTCTGCGCCCCGTGCCGGGCCTGCGCGTCGGGGAGTGCGACGCTCGCCCGGACCGTCGGGCGCTGCCCGGCGTCCGCGGGGAACGACCAGTACAGGTAGTCGCCGGTCGACGCGCTCGCGGTCGGCTTCTGGCCCTGCTCGAACGGGGTCGCCGTACGGAACGACGTGCCCGCCTCGGTCGGCGCCTTCTGCTCCGCGTCCTCGTCGTCGGCCACCGCGGGGCCCGCGAACGCCAGCAGGGACATCAGTCCGCCCAGCAGGGCGCCCGTCAGAATTCGTGCGCGTCGCATCAGTTCGTCCTCCAGACGGCCACCCGCCAGCGCGACAGCCAGCCCCAGATCACGCCGGTGAGGAACCCGGCCACGACGAGCGCGCCGAGCAGCCACCAGCCGCGTCCCAGACCGAACGCCGCCACGTCGGAGGAGCCGTCGGGCCCGTCCACGACGTCGACCGTGAGCTCGACCGGGAGACCGGGCGTGGTCTTGACGGAGGCCGGAGCGGAGTAGGAGTTGGACACCTGGAGGCACACCGTCTCGGCCTGCGGCTCATCGGTGCCGTCGGAACCGGAGTCGGAGTCGGCGTCCGGCTTCGGGTAGCGCAGGCCCGTCGAGACGACGTCCGTGCGTCCGTCCCCGGCACCCTGGCCGCGTACGATCTCCCGGCCGTGCGTGGTGACGGCGCGCAGCAGCACCCCGTAGTCCCGGTTCACGGCCCGGTCCGCGGCGACGCTCACCGCGGCGCGCAGCTCCTTGCCGGGCTCGACGTCGACCCGGTAGTAGCGGTGCTCGCCGAACTTCTCGCGGTCGGTGTACAGGCCGGGCTTGAGCTGCGGGGCGCTCGCGCACTGCGCCGCGCCCTCGACGGCGACCGGCGTCACGACCGGGTCGGCGGCTCGGTCGACCAACTGGCCGACACGGTCGGTCAGTTCGTCCTTGTGACGGACGGAGGTGTACGTGCCGCCGGTGGCGTCCGCGATGCAGGACAGCTGTGCCCGCGTCTTGGCGTCGGCGACGAGGCCGAGCGTGTCGATGGTGAGGCCGATGCCCTTCGCCGCGATCTCGCGGGCCACCTCGCACGGGTCGAGGGGCTGGCAGGTGTCCTCGCCGTCGCTGATGAGGACGATCCGGCGGGTGCCGTCACCGCCCTCCAGGTCGTCGGCCGCCTTCAGCAGCGCCGGGCCGATCGGCGTCCAGCCGGTCGGCCGCAGCGTCGCCACGGCGGTCTTCGCCTCGGTGCGGTCCAGCGGGCCCACGGGGTAGAGCTGCGCGGTGTCCTTGCAGCCCGTCTTGCGGTCCTCGCCGGGATAGTTCGCACCGAGGGTGCGTATGCCGAGCTCGACCTCCTCGGGCGTCGCGTCGAGCACCTCGTTGAACGCCTGCTTCGCGGCGGCCATCCGGGAGTCGCCGTCGATGTCGCGGGCCCGCATGGACCCGCTGACGTCCAGGACGAGTTCGACCTTGGGGGCGGGCTTGTCCCCCGCGGGCTCGTCGGCGGCCGCCGCGCTGCCGACGGGACCGAACCCGCCGAGGGCGACGGCGGCGAGCAGGGCGCTCGCGCCCGCCGCCAGCCGTTTTCTAGTGATCATCGGCGGATCCTATGGAGCCGGGCGCGTCGATGCCAAAACGGCGACCGGGTTCTGATAGGGGATCAGCCGCTTTGCGTCCCGGAGGACTTCGCGCGCCCCCGCCGTCAGCCGGTGCGCCGCGTGAGACTGCGCCCGCCGAACGCGCCGGAACCGTCCAGCCCGCCCCACCACTTCTCCAGCTCCGTACGGTCCATGTCCCCCCAGCGCGGGGTCCGCTCCACCAGTTCCCGGCCGAGCCGGCGCCCGAGCGTCACCATCGTGCGGCCCACCGCGGCCCGGTCGGCGTCGTACGCGGCGAGCGCGGCGGACAGGGTGGACGTCCCGGACATCGCCGCCTCCAGGGCCGTCGCGTCCTGCAGCGCCTTCACCGCTCCCGCCCCGGTGTGCGGCCGGGCCACCGTCGCCGCGTCGCCCGTCAGCGCCATCCCCGGCGCCGTGTACCGCGCCGCCGTGAAGTCGTACAGCGGCTGAAGGATCAGCTCCTCCGGCGTCGTCTGCCGGACCAGGTCGCCCCAGTACGGGGGCAGCAACTCCGCGGCGACGTACGCGAGATGATCGCGCAGCGGCGCGGGCGCGGTGCCCGGCGGCAGGCTCACCGGGGAGTCGGGCGCCGGGGCGTGGCCGGGCGGCGGCGTCGTGTACAGCACCCAGTTGGCGTGCCGTCCGCCGCCGGACCCCTCCGGGATGCGGTACACGATCAGATGGCCGCCCGGGAAGACGACGTACGCGCACTCGTCCTCGGGCCAGAGGCCGGGCGCCGCGAGCCGCTCGACCGGGAACGCGCCGCGCCACGCCGTGTACCCCGCGTACTCGGGGCGTACGTCTCCGCAGGCCGCGGCCCGCACCACCGAGCGGTAGCCGTCCGCGCCGACCACCAGGTCGAACCGCTCGGGCGCGCCCGTCCCGGTCCGAAGGAGCACCCCGTCCCCGTCCGGATCCGCGGCCACCTCCCGCACCGGCGAACCCGACCGCACCTCCACGTCCGCGGGCACCCGGCGCCGCAGCTCCCGCCACAGGGAACCCCAGTTGTACGCGCGGAACGGGAACGGGGTCGTCCACAGGTCGCGGCCCAGCGGCGAGAGGGCCGCGTCGTCCCGCACGTACCAGCGCCGCCGCCTCATCTGGACCCACGGCATCGACGCGTCGACATAGCCGGACGCGGCCAGCTCGGCGTACCGGTCGTCGTGCAGGGCCACACCGACGCCCCGCGCGTCCAGGGGGCCGGTCGCCCGCTCGTGCACGGTCACCGCCCCCGCACCACCCCGCCGCAGCGCCAGCGCCGCGGCACATCCCGCGATGCTGCCGCCCACGACGGCGACGGACGGACCCTGACCCCTGCGCATGCCCACTCCCTGCGGTCGACGACACCGCGCGTGATCATTCCAGCCCCGCGCCCCTGCCGTGCGGAAACCGACAGGAACCGGCCGCGTTCCCTGATCTACAGTGGCGATGTGCTGCGCGAAGTGACTGCCGTCCGCTATCTGAACCCCCTGCACACCGGAGGTTCGGTCCCCGGTGTGGTCGAGGCGGACGACCTCGGCACCTACGTCCTGAAGTTCACCGGCTCGGCACAGGGCGTGAAGGCGCTCGTCGCGGAGATCGTGGTCGGGGAGCTCGCGCGACGGCTCGGACTGCGCTTCCCCGAGCTCGTGCTCGCGCACTTCGACCCGGCCGTCGCCGCGGACGAGCCGCACCAGGAGGTGCAGGACCTGCTGCGGGCCAGCGCCGGGATCAACCTCGGCATGGACTTCCTGCCGGGCGCCGCCGACTTCACGCCCGAGATCGCCGGGGTGTTCCCTGTCGACCCGCTGGAGGCCGGGCGGATCGTCTGGCTCGACGCGCTGACGGTCAACGTGGACCGCACCGTCCACAGCTCGAACCTGATGGTCTGGCCCACCTTCGGCACGGCGCAGCCGCGCCTGTGGCTCATCGACCACGGGGCGGCGCTCGTCTTTCACCACCGCTGGGACGGGGCCGCGCCGGAGAAGGCGTACGACTTCCGGCATCACGCGCTCGGGGTGTACGGGCCCGACGTGCGGGCGGCCGACGCGGAGCTCGCTCCGCGGGTGACCGAGGAGATGCTGCGGGAGGTGCTCGCGCTGGTGCCGGACGCGTGGCTGGTGGACGAGCCCGGATTCGACGGGCCCGAGGCGGTGCGGGGCGCGTACGTGGACTTTCTGCTGGCCCGCGCCCGCAGCTCGGCCTCCTGGCTGCCGACGGAGTTCCCGTCGCGGGACGAGTTGGCCGCCGCCGATGCGCGGCGGGCTGCCGCCATGGAGCGGGATCGTCCGGCCTGGCTCAAGCGGGTCCCCGACCTTCACGGCAAGCCGGGGGCGGAACAGGACTGGTCGGTTCACCTCGGCTGAGCGGGCGCGGATGCGTCTGCCGGGTGCGCTCCCGTGGCGGCTCTCCCGGCGTCGTGGCTGGTCGCGCCGCATTTCCCCGATGAGATCGCGCACGAAGTGCGCATCTCAGGGGCGCGGGGAACTGCGCGAGAAGCCCCACCGGCCCGCAGGCGCCGACGCCACGCAAAGGCCCCCGGCGCTGTGCGGTGCCGGGGGCCTGAGTCGCGGGTGGATCAGCGGAGCTGCTCGTACGCGGGGAGCGTCAGGAAGTCCGCGTAGTCGGCGTCCAGGGAGACCTGGAGGAGCAGGTCGTGGGCCTGCTGCCACTTGCCGGCCGCGAAGGCCTCCTCACCGATCTCGGCCTTGATCTTCGCGAGCTCCTCGCCGGCGACCGTGCGCGCCAGCTCGGCGGTCGCGGGCTGCCCGTTCTCGAAGACGACGCCCGCGTTGATCCACTGCCAGATCTGCGAGCGCGAGATCTCGGCGGTGGCGGCGTCCTCCATCAGGTTGAAGATGGCGACGGCGCCGAGGCCGCGCAGCCACGCCTCGATGTAGCGGATGCCGACCTGGACGGCGTTGACGAGACCGTCGTACGTGGGCTTCGCGTCGAGCGAGTCGATGGCGATGAGGTCGCCGGCGGCGACGGAGACGTCCTCGCGCAGGCGGTCCTTCTGGTTCGGCTTGTCGCCGAGGACCTTGTCGAAGGACGCCATCGCGATCGGGACCAGGTCGGGGTGGGCGACCCAGGAGCCGTCGAAGCCGTCGCCGGCCTCGCGGTCCTTGTCGGCGCGGACCTTCTCGAACGCCACCTTGTTGACCTCGGCGTCCTTGCGGGACGGGATGAAGGCCGCCATGCCGCCGATGGCGTGGGCACCGCGCTTGTGGCAGGTGCGCACGAGCAGCTCGGTGTAGGCGCGCATGAACGGGGCGGTCATCGTCACCGCGTTGCGGTCCGGCAGGACGAACTTGGAGCCGCCGTCACGGAAGTTCTTGACGATGGAGAACAGGTAGTCCCAGCGGCCGGCGTTCAGACCCGCGGCGTGGTCGCGCAGCTCGTAGAGGATCTCCTCCATCTCGTACGCGGCCGTGATCGTCTCGATGAGGACGGTGGCGCGGACGGTGCCCTGCGGGATGCCGACGTAGTCCTGGGCGAAGACGAAGATGTCGTTCCAGAGGCGGGCCTCCAGGTACGACTCCGTCTTCGGGAGGTAGAAGTACGGGCCCTTGCCGAGCTCGATGAGGCGCTTGGCGTTGTGGAAGAAGTACAGGCCGAAGTCGACGAGGGCGCCGGGGACCGGCTTGCCGCTCTCGTCCACCAGGTGGCGCTCCTCGAGGTGCCAGCCGCGCGGACGCATCACGACGGTCGCGAGCTGGTCGGCGTCCTTGAGGGCGTACGACTTGCCGGTGCGCTCGTCGGTGAAGTCGATGGTGCGGTTGTAGGCCGCGGTCAGGTTCAGCTGACCACCGACGACGTTCTCCCAGGTCGGGGCCGAGGCGTCCTCGAAGTCGGCCAGCCACACGCGGGCGCCCGAGTTCAGGGCGTTGATCGTCATCTTGCGGTCGGTGGGGCCGGTGATCTCGACGCGGCGGTCGTTCAGCGCGGCCGGGGCCTCGGCGACCTTCCACGAGTCGTCGGCGCGGATCGCGGCGGTCTCGGGGCGGAAGTCGAGCGTGGAGGTGCGGGCGATCTCGGCGCGGCGCTCGGCGCGGCGGGCGAGGAGCTCGTCACGCCGGGGCGTGAACAGCCGGTGCAGCTCGGCCACGAAGGCGAGGGCCGCATCGGTGAGCACCTCGTCCTGCCGGGGCAGGGGCTCGGCGTCGACGATGGCCAGCGGGGACGGCGCTGGTGCGGACATGAGGCTGTCACTTCCTTCAGCGAACGGACGCGTGCGGCACCGAGTGCCGGGGCGCCTGGGTATGGCTGCTGGCCCCGCTTCCGGGGACCGGCCCTTCTGAGAAGTGGATACTAGTTTCCTTATCGTGGAAGTTCAAGGTTTGTTGATGTCGAGATTCTCTGAGTCGACAGAACGTGGCGCTCGGTGCCACGTCCTTCACTCAAGGTGGCTGTACGGGGCAGCTACTCGAGATGGCCGAGATCCGCCTCGGTGTCGATGTCGTAGGCCTCCGCGACGTCCCCGCACTCGACGAGCTCCACAGCACCACGGTGCTCCTTCAGATAGGCGCGCGCACCGCGGTCGCCGGTCGCGCTCGCCGCGATCCCCGCCCAGTGCTCCCGCCCGAACAGCACCGGATGCCCCCGTTCCCCGTCGTACGACGCCGCCGCCAGGGACGCCGGAGAGCGGTACGCCTCCCGGACGCGGGCCACCGCCGCGGCCCCGATGCCCGGCTGGTCCACCAGGAGGACGAGCGCCGCGTCGGCGCCGCTCGCCGCCAGCGACTCCAGGCCCGCCCGCAGCGAGGACCCCATGCCCTCGGCCCACTCCGGATTCGTCACCGTCGTCACCCCGTCGAGCCGCGCCCGCTCCCGTACGGTGCCGGCCGCCGCCCCGAGTACCACGTGCAGCGGACCGCAACCGCCCGCGCGCAGCACTTCGAGGGCGTGCTCCACCAGCGGCCGGCCGCGATGCGTCAACAGAGCCTTCGGGCGTCCACCGAGCCGCCGGCCACCGCCCGCCGCCAGAAGCAGCCCCGCCACCTGCGCCTTGTTCGTCGTCATGGCCCCTGCATACCGCACCCGATGAGGTTGCCTTGCGCAACGGGCTGGCGGAGCGGCGATGTGTGGCGTTAACTGGGCGCCCACAAAGCCCGGTTGAGCTTTTTGGGTGACGTCCGCCAGGGGTGCACGCACAACGATGTGCGAGGGGGAGAGCTGTGTTGCGGAGCGTGGAGCAGGGGCGGGTGACGGGCAGCGGCGAGGATCCGCGGGTGGCCGAGCTGCGGACCGCGGTGTCCCGGCTGCGGCGTGAACTCGCCGGGTACGCCGTGGAGTTCCCGGATCGGGGGATCGCGGAGGACGAGTTGGCGGCGCTGGACGCGATGGCTCGGGGCGGGGTGCCCGAGGTTCCCCGGTTACGGCGGTCGCTGCTGCTCGTCGCCGGGGCCGTCGGGTCGGTCTCGGCGCTCTCCGCTGCGCTGGCTCAGGTGCGGGGGGCTGTGGAGCTGTTCGGCGGCCCGCCGCGGGGCTGAACGTCTCGTCGCCGGGTGACACGTACGTCGTGGCTGGTCGCGCAGTTCCCCGCGCCCCTGAAGGGGCACACTCCGTGCGCCCTCAGGGGCGCGGGGAACTGCGCGAGAAGCCCCACCGGGCCGCACCCGGCCACGAGGCGGGTCAGGCCACCCACGGGGGCCGGCTCGGGGCGAGGTCAGCTCCCGCCAGCCCCTCGGAGAGTCCCGTCGCGATACGCCGGATCGCCTCCTCCGCCACCTCCGCCGGCTGCGTGTAGGGAAACCGCAATCGATGCTCGAAGGTCCCCGGATCCGCACCGAAGCGGGACCCCCCTTCGATCCGCACCCCGTGCCGGAGCGCCCCCTGTGCGAGCGCCGACGCGATCGGCCGCCCCAGATCGACCCACAGCGACAGACCCCCGGCCGGCAGCCGCCACCGCCACTCGGGGAACGCCTCCCCGAGCCGCTCCACGAGATGATCCCGCTGCGCCCGCAGGATCGGCAACCGGCGCCGCAGAATCTCCTCCTCCCGCTCCAGCAGCCGCCCCGCGACCAGCTGATCGAGCACCGAGCCCGACATGTCGGCCGTCACGCGGAGCGTCGTGAGTTCGGTGATGAGCCGCGTCCCCGCCCGCACCCAGCCGACCCGCAGCCCGCTCCAGTGCCCCTTGCTGAGCGAGCCGACGGTGACGATCTGCTCCCCGCCGCCGCCCGTGGCCAGCGCCCCGAACGGCGGCGGCGTCGGCACGTCCAGCGCGATGTCCGCCACCGTCTCGTCGATGACCAGCCAGGTGCCCGTCGCCCGCGCCGCGGCCAGCAGCCGCTGCCGGGTCCCGGGCGGCATCACGCGGCCCGTCGGGTTCTGGAAGTCGGGGATCAGGTAGGCGAGCCGGGGCGTGCCCTGCCGCAGCGTCGCCTCCATCAGCTCGGAGTCCCAGCCGTCCGCCGACACCGGTACGGGCACCGTGCGCAGGCCGAGCCGCCGGATCACCGACAGCGCGTTCGCGTACGAGGGGTTCTCGACCATGATCCGGTCGCCGGGCCGGCCGAGCAGCGTCAGAGTCAGGGACACCGCCTGCTGGGCGCCGGTCGTGACGAGGATCTGGTCGGGCAGCGTCGGCAGCCCGCGCCGCGTGTACCGCTCGGCGATGGCGGCCCGCAGCTCGGGCAGCCCGTACGGGTGGTAGCCCGCGGTCTCCGCGTGCCGGGTCACGTCGGGCGCCGCAGCCGTGTAGGCCGCCGACAGCTCGTCCGCGATCGCGCCCGGCGCGGCGATCGCGAGGTCGATCACGTCGTCGCCCGCCGCCGGGGTCGCCACGCTCGTCGGCCGCACCCCGTCCGGGAGCTCGGTCCAGGTGCCGGCGCCGCGCCTGCTGCGCGCGTACCCGCTCTCCCGCAGCAGGTCGTACGCGGCGGTCACGGTGGCCCGGCTCACCCCGAGCGCCGCCGCGAACTCGCGCTCCGCGGGCAGCCGTGCGTGCAGGGCGATCCGGCCGTCGAGCAGCAGCGTCCGCACGCCCTGGGCCAGAGCCCGGTAGCCGGGGCGCTCGCCCGTCACCCCCGTCACGAGCGTGCCGAGCCGTCTGCTGCCCAGCACGACCGCCGAGCCGTCCACACCGCCACCTGCCATGCCACATCTCCGATATTGGCCCTGCCGTCCAGGCCAATCAGCCTACAGAATCCCGTCCAGTGGCCTGGGCGGGAGCGAAGGAGACAAGGGCATGGAGACCGGCAGGAGCGGGCGCGTCGTGGTCGGCGTCGGAGGATCGGCGGCGAGCCTGGGGGCGCTGCGGGTCGCCGCCGCGGAGGCGGGGCGGTCGGGGCGGGCGCTCGTCGTGGTGCTCGCCTGGGAGCCGCCGGAGGGGGAGGGGCTGTACCGGCGCTGGCCCGATCCCCAGTGGGCGCGGCACTGGTTCGGGGAGGCCCGGCGGGAGCTGGCCCGGGCCGTGGAGCGGGCGCTCGGCGGGGTTCCGGTGGGCCTGGACGTGGAGCTCCGGGTGGTCCGCGAGCGGCCCGCGCCCGCGCTCCTCTCCTTCGCCGACCAGCCCGACGACCTCCTCGTCCTCGGCGTCCGGCCGCACCGAATGCGGCGGGGGAGGGTCGTCCGCGGGGTGCGGCGGGGGGCGGTGTGTCCGGTGCTGACGGTTCCGCTCCGCTCGGTTCCGCGGGCCCAATTGCGTGCCCTGCGCCGGGCGACTCCGTCGGACTTCGACCTGAGTGGCTGAGAGCTCGGTCCGGCCCGTCTCGTCGGCGGCCGCGGCCCGGTGGGGCTTCTCGCGCAGTTCCCCGCGCCCCTGAAATGCAGACCCTTCGGGTCGCATTTCCCCACCCGCCACCGCTACGGCCGCAGCAACCCCTGCCGCGTCGCCCGCGCCACCGCCGCCGTCCGCGACTCGACCCCGAGCTTCGCGTAGATGTGCACCAGATGGGACTTCACCGTCGCCTGGCTCAGGAAGAGCTGACCCGCGATCTCCGCGTTGGACAACCCGTCCCGTACGAGCTGAAGAACCTCCAGCTCCCGCCGGCTGAGCGCCTCCGACGGCGCCCGCATCCGGTCCATCAGGCGGAGCGCGATCGCCGGGGCCAGCGCCGACCGCCCCGACGCGGCCGTCCGCACCGCAGCCGCCAGCTCCTCCGGCGGAGCGTCCTTCAGCAGATAGCCGGAGGCCCCCGCCTCGACCGCCGCCAGAATGTCCGCGTCCGTGTCGTACGTCGTCAGGACCAGGACGCGCGGCGCACCGTCGAGCGCGGCGATCCGCTGCGTGGCCTCCGCCCCGTGCATCCCCGTGCCGAACTGCAGGTCCATCAGGACGACGTCGATCCCGCCCGCACCGGCCAGCTCGACCGCCCGCTCCGCCGTGGCGGCCTCCGCGACGATCTCGAAGTCCGGCTCCGCGTCGAGCACGGCCCGCAGTCCGGCCCGTACGACGGGATGGTCGTCGGCGAGCAGCAGCCGGATCACGCGTCACCCCCGACTGGCACCGGCAGGGTCACCGCGACGGCCGTGCCGCGCCCGGGCGCCGACTCGACCGTGAACGTGCCGCCGAGCTCCCGCACCCGCGCCCGCATCGCCGGCAGGCCGAAGCCGCCGTCGCCGGACACCGCCCGTTCCGGATCGAAGCCGTCGCCGTCGTCCACCACGTCCAGGGCCACCGAGGTCTCCATGAAGCTGAGAGTGATCTCCGCGCGGCGCGCGTGCGCGTGCCGCACCGTGTTGCCGAGCGCCGACTGCGCGATCCGCAGCAGCGCCACCTCGTACGGGGTCGGCAGCTCCAGCGGTGTGCCGCTCACCGTGCACCGGGCGGTCAGGCCCGGCGCGGTCGCGCACAGCCGCTCCAGCGCCCCGGCCAGCGAACCGTGCGCCAGATCCGGCGGCGTGAGCGCCCGTACGAAGCGGCGGGCCTCGGCGAGATTGTCCTGCGCCGCCGCCCGCGCCTGCTCGATGTGCGCGGCGGCCGGGGAGTCCCCGGGCAGGTCGCGCTGGGCCGCGCGCAGCAGCAGCTGGATCGAGGACAGGCCCTGCGCCAGCGTGTCGTGGATCTCGCGGGCGAGCCGCTCCCGCTCCGCGAGCGTGCCCGCGGCGCGCTCCGCGTCGGCGAGCTCGGCCCGGGTCGCGATCAGCTCCTCGATCAGCCGCCGTCTGCGCTCGCTCTCCCGGTACAGAGCCTGATAGCCGAGCACGGTCGCGACGGCGACGGCGGCCCCGAGCAGCGGCCCGATGAACGCGCCCGGGTTCACCGCCCCGTCGTGCCCCACGTACGAGGCGATGGCCGCGCCCGCCGCGAGCACCACCGCCGGGACCGCCCAGCGGGCCGGCAGCAGATGCAGCAGCAGGAAGTACAGGGGGAAGGCCAGCCACAGGGCGTCGGGGGACAGGACGAGCAGCACCGCCCACACCGTGCCGAGCGCGGCCAGCCAGACGGCGGCACCGGTGCGGGCGCCGCGTACGGCCGGCACGAGGGAGCCCGCCGCGTAGACGCCGCCCATCACGACGGCGACGGCCACCACCGCCCCGGCCGGCTCGTCCGACCGTCCCGTGGCCGCGCGGACCACGACGAGCGCGAGCAGCCCCGCCGTCAGCAGGTGCAGGCAGAGGCGCAGGACGCGCAGGGCGGGGGTGAGTGAACGTGGATCCATACCGCTCACCAGCGTACGGAGCCGGACGCGGCGGCGCGGTCAACCGAAAGTTTGAAAGCGGCCTCCCACCTTCGATTCGGGTGAAGCGTGCTGTGGCGCGATGCCCGCGCGGGGTCCCGGGCCGCAGGGTGGACCTCATGTTCGTCGCATGGAGAGACCTACGGTTCGCCAGGGGCCGGTTCGCCCTGATGGGGACCGTGATCGTACTGATCACACTGCTGGTGGGACTGCTGTCGGGACTGACCGCGGGCCTGGCCCGGGACAACACGTCCGCGCTGACCGCACTGCCCGCCGACCACCTCGCCTTCGCCCGGCCCGCCGCCGGCCAGTCGGTGTCCTTCACCGGCTCCGACGTCACGGAGAAACAGTGGCGGGAGCTGGGCGGGCGTCCGGGGGTGGACAGCGCCGAGCCGATCGGGATCCGTACGGTCAACGCCGAGGCGGGGCGGCAGAGCGCGGCCGTGTCCGTGTTCGGAGTGCGGCCGGACTCCGGGCTGTCGCCCGCCGCCACCGGGCCCGGCTCCGTGGTCCTCTCCGCGAAGGCCGCCGACGAGCTCGGCGCCGCACGCGGCGACCGGATCGAGCTGGGCGGGCGGCGGCTCACCGTCACCGCCGTGTCCGGCCAGGACTCGTACAGCCACACGCCCGTCGTCTGGGCCGATCTCGGCGACTGGCAGTCCCTCGCGCACTCGACCGGCGCCACGGTCGTCGCACTGCGCACCTCGGGCGGTGCGGACCTCGCCGCCGCCGACCGGGCCGCCGGCACCGAGTCGACGACCATCGAGGGCGCGCTGGCCGCCATAGGCTCCTACCAGGCGGAGAACGGCTCCCTGCAGCTGATGCGCGGCTTCCTCTTCGTGATCTCGGCGCTCGTCGTCGGCGCGTTCTTCACCGTCTGGACCATCCAGCGCAGCGGCGACATCGCCGTCCTGAAGGCGCTCGGCTCCTCCACGCCGTACCTGCTGCGCGACGCGCTCGGGCAGGCCGTCGTGATGCTCGTCGGCGGCACGGCCGTCGGGACGCTGCTCGCCTGGCTCTTCGGGACGATCGTGCCGGACGGCGTGCCGTTCGTCCTCGAACCCGTGACCGTGCTCGGCCCCGCCGCGGTGATGACCGTGCTCGGTCTCGTCGGCGCCGCCCTGTCCGTCCGGCGGATCACCGCCGTCGACCCCCTCACCGCCCTCGGGAGCGCCCGATGACCCTGCTGCTCGACGACATCACGCTCACCTACCCCGACGGGGACGGGCGGCTCACCGCGCTCGACCGCGTCGGCCTGGAGGTGCCCGCCGGGACCCTGACCGCAGTGGTCGGCCCCTCCGGCTCCGGCAAGTCCAGCCTGCTCGCGGTCGCCGCGACGCTGGTCACGCCGGACAGCGGGCGGGTCGTCATCGACGGTACGGAGGCGACGGGGCTGAGCCGGGCCGACGCGGCGGCGCTGCGGCGCCGGGCCGTCGGGATCGTCTTCCAGCAGCCCAATCTGCTGCCGTCGCTGACCGCCCTGGAACAGCTCCAGGTCATGGCCCACCTGGGCGGGGGCCGGCCGCGGGACGTGCGGGAGCGGGCGGCGGAACTGCTCGACTCCGTCGGCCTCGCGGGGCAGGCGCACCGCCGGCCGCACCAGCTGTCCGGCGGGCAGCGGCAGCGGATCAACATCGCGCGGGCGCTCATGAACGGGCCGCGGGTGCTGCTGGTCGACGAGCCGACCAGTGCGCTGGATCATGAGCGGGGGGCGGCCGTGCTGGAGCTGATCGGGGGGCTCACGCGGGAGCGGGGGACAGCCACGGTGCTGGTCACCCATGATCGCGGGCAACTCGGGGTCGCCGATCAGGTCGTCGAGATGGTGGACGGGGTTCTCGCCGAGGCCGGCGTCCGGGGTGGGACGGCCTGACCGTCGCCGCCCGCACGTCTCGTCGTGGCTGGTCGCGCAGTTCCCCGCGCCCCTGAAGGCGAGCGGCTTCGCCGCTCAGCCTTCATCTGAGAAATGCGGCGCGCAGCGCCTGCATTTCAGGGGCGCGGGGCTGTGACATCAGCGGCTGCGCCGCGGGGCGCAACCAGCCCCCACGCACCCGCACCCCGCGACGAGACCTAGAGACCCGCCCCGTTCCCGTTACCCGTGTTGGCCAGCGCAGTCGACAACTCACGCGCCACCTGCTGGAGCACCGGCACGATCTTGTCCGTCGCCGCCTCCGTGACCCGGCCCGCGGGGCCGGAGATGGAGATCGCCGCCGCCGTCGGCGAGTCCGGCACGAGCACCGCGAGGCACCGGACTCCTATTTCCTGCTCGTTGTCGTCGACCGCGTACCCGAGCCCGCGCACCTCTTCCAGCGCGTCCAGGAACCCGTCCGGCGTCGTGATCGTCTTCTCGGTCGCCGCCGGCATCCCCGTACGGGCGAGCAGCGCCCGCACCTCGTCCGCGGGCGTGTGCGCGAGCAGCGCCTTGCCCACGCCGGTCGAGTGCGGCAGCACGCGCCGGCCGACCTCGGTGAACATGCGCATCGAGTGCTTGGAGGGGACCTGGGCGACGTAGACGATCTCGTCACCGTCGAGCAGCGCCATGTTCGCCGTCTCGCCGGTCTCCTCGACCAGGCGGGCCAGGTAGGGGCGGGCCCAGGTGCCGAGCAGTCGGGAGGCCGACTCGCCGAGGCGGATCAGGCGGGGGCCCAGCGCGTAGCGCCGGTTCGGCTGCTGGCGTACGTAGCCGCAGGCGACCAGGGTGCGCATCAGGCGGTGGATCGTGGGCAGCGGCAGGCCGCTGCTGGCGGAGAGCTCGCTCAGGCCGACCTCGCCGCCGGCGTCGGCCATCCGCTCGAGCAGGTCGAAGGCGCGCTCGAGGGACTGGACACCACCGGCCGCGGGTTTGGCGGTCTCGGTGGTGCTGGCGTGGGACGGCGTCGGCACGGCGCGTTCCTTTCGAGGACAGGCAGGCAGTGGTGCAGCCTACCCGGCGGTTTCCTTCCGGGTCCTGTCTTGACCCCTAAGTTCGTCGGTAGCTACGTTCTGCGTATCGGAATCATAATTCCACTTTGTGGAAACATCCAGAGCCTTGACGGCTCGCATGTCGGAGTGAAAACTCCTTCAACAGAACGTTGAAATGAGGAGGTCCACGGTGTCGGACGTCGAACTGGTACTGCGCTCGAGCCGCGTCATCACCCCCGAAGGTACGCGGCCCGCTTCGGTCGCCGTCGCCGGCGGGAAGATCGTCGGGGTGCTCGCGCACGACGCCGAGGTGCCGGCCGGGGCCCGCCTCGAGGACTTCGGCGACCACGTCCTGCTGCCCGGCATCGTGGACACGCACGTCCACGTCAACGACCCGGGCCGCACCGAGTGGGAAGGCTTCTGGACGGCCACCCGCGCCGCTGCGGCCGGCGGCATCACGACCCTCGTCGACATGCCGCTGAACTCGCTGCCGCCCACCACCACGGTCGACAACCTGCGCACCAAGCAGGAGGTCGCCGCGGCCAAGGCGCACATCGACGTCGGCTTCTGGGGCGGCGCCCTGCCGGACAACGTCAAGGACCTGCGCCCGCTGCACGAGGCCGGCGTCTTCGGCTTCAAGTGCTTCCTGTCGCCCTCCGGCGTCGACGAGTTCCCGCACCTGAACAGCGACCAGCTCACCGCCTCCATGGCCGAGATCGCCGGCTTCGGCGGCCTGCTCATCGTGCACGCCGAGGACCCGCACGAGCTGGACGTCGCCCCGCACAACAGCGGCCCGAAGTACGACGACTACCTCGCGACCCGCCCGCGCGTCTCCGAGGACGTCGCGATCAAGGGCCTGATCGACACCGCCAAGCGGATCGGCGCCCGCGTCCACATCCTGCACCTGTCGTCCTCCGACGCGCTGCCGCTGATCGCCGCCGCCAAGGCCGAGGGCGTCAAGCTCACCGTCGAGACCTGCCCGCACTACCTCACGCTCACCGCCGAGGAAGTCCCGGACGGCGCCAGCGAGTTCAAGTGCTGCCCGCCCATCCGCGAGGCGGCCAACCAGGACCTGCTGTGGCAGGCGCTGGCCGACGGCACCATCGACTGCGTCGTCACCGACCACTCGCCGTCCACCGCCGACCTCAAGACCGACGACTTCGCCACCGCGTGGGGCGGCATCTCCGGTCTCCAGCTGAGCCTCTCGGCGATCTGGACCGAGGCCCGCAAGCGCGGCCACTCCCTCGAGGACGTCGTCCGCTGGATGTCCGAGCGGACCTCCGCGCTGGTCGGTCTCGACGACCGCAAGGGCGCCATCGCCGTCGGCCGCGACGCCGACTTCGCCGTCCTCGCCCCCGAGGAGACCTTCACGGTCGACCCGGCCGAGCTCCAGCACCGCAACCGCGTCACCGCCTACGCCGGCAAGACGCTGCACGGTGTCGTCAAGTCGACCTGGCTGCGCGGCGAGCGCATCGTCTCCGAGGGCGAGTTCACCGAGCCGCAGGGCAAGCTGCTCGACCGCTCCAAGTAAGCCGTCCCGTACGGGACCTGCGGGGCGCACCGGCCTGACAGCACCGGTGCGCCCCGCGTCTTCGTGTCCCGCGCCGCGCGCTACGCGGCGTGCCCGCCGTCGACCGCGAACTCGGCGCCCGTCACGTAACTCCCGCCCGGGCCCGCCAGATGGGCGACCGTCCGCGCGACCTCGTCGGCCGTGCCGAACCGGCCGAGCGCCGTCATCTGCGCCTGGCCCGCCGCGAACGGGCCGCCGGCCGGGTTCATGTCCGTGTCGATCGGCCCCGGATGCACGATGTTCGCCGTGATCCCGCGCCCGCCCAGCTCCCGGGCCAGCGCCTTCGTCAGACCCGTCAGCGCCGCCTTGCTCATCGCGTACAGCGTGCCGCCGGGGCCCGGCACCCGCTGGGTCATGCACGTGCCGATCGTGACGATCCGGCCGCCCTCGCCCAGGACGCCCGCCGCGGCCTGCGAGGCGAGGAAGACGCCCCGCACGTTGACCGCGAGGACCCGGTCCACGTCCGCGAGCGTGAGCCCGTCGAGCGGGCCGAGCACCCCGACGCCCACATTGTTGACCAGTACGTCGAGCCCGCCCAGCCGGTCCGCCGTCGTCCGCACCGCCCCGGCCGCCTCGGCCGCGTCCGCCGAGTCGGCCCGCACCGCGACCCCGCGCCGCCCCGCCGCCTCGATCCCGCGCACCACCTCCTGGGCCGCGTCCTTGTCCCGTACGTACGTGACCGCCACGTCGAAACCGTCGCGGGCCAGCCGCAGCGCCGTCGCCGCGCCGATCCCGCGGCCGCCGCCGGTCACCAGAGCCACCTTGCCGTTCATGTCCGCCTCCAGGGCTTGTCGTCGGCTCGTCGCCTTCCTGTCCCGCCATTCCAGTCGGCCGCGGCTACGGAAGCTGGCGGCAATCGGACGCCGAGGCGGCGCGGCCTCACGGGGCGTCAGCGCGACGGGTTAACTCCTGGAAAACAAGGCGCAGTTGGTGTTGACGGCTCCTCTACGCGCGTCACACTGAAGGCATGAAGATTCCCCCACGCTTCATCAGCGTCGCCGCGATCGCAGCCGCCCTCTTCCTCGGCGGCCCCGCCACCGTCGCCGCCGAGGCCGCCCCGGCCCCGGTCTCCGCGTCCGTCCTGTCCACCGCCGCCGTCGGCGACATCTGCTACTCGGCCCTGCCCTCGCAGGCGCACGACACCCTGGACCTCATCGAGCAGGGCGGCCCGTACCCGTACGAGCAGGACGGCACCGTCTTCCAGAACCGCGAGGGCGTCCTGCCCCAGCAGACCACCGGCTACTACCACGAGTACACGGTCATCACCCCGGGCTCCGACACCCGCGGCGCCCGCCGCATCGTGACCGGCGAGCGCAGCCAGGAGGACTACTACACCGCCGACCACTACGCGACGTTCGACCTGGTCGACTACGCCTGCTGATCCGAGCCCTTCGGACCCGAGCCCTTCGGACCCGGGCCCTCAGGGTCCGGGTCCTCGCGGTCCGGGTCCTCGGGGTCCGGGCGCGGACCGAGCCGGCTCTCGGCGGCCGCGAGCACGGCGACCGCCAGCACGATCAGCGTGATGCTGCCGTACACCTCGCGGCCGTCGAGAAAGCCGAGATGCCGGATCAGGCCCCAGGTCAGCCGACCGGTGAACGCGTGGATCAGGCCCACGACGCCCTGCATCATCATGATTCCGCCGACGGCCTCCAGGGCGTGCCGCACCCGCTTCTTCTCCGTGTCGTCCATACCCAGGACCCTCGCCCCGCGGACCCCCCACCCGCATCGGCCGCGGGGCGAGGCGCACGCCCCAAAGGTCGCCTCCCCGGCGGTGCGCGCGCGACCGAAGTCGTTCTCCGTGCGACTTCGGTCGCGCGCCGGGCGCAGGAGACGGCCCCGGCCGTCTGCCGTGCGTAGATTTGTCGACCATGGAGACACCCCGGCAGAGCGCCGCCCCGACGACCGCGGACCGCCCGCGGCCGCCCTGGCGCCGGCTGCCCCCGGCCGCCGACGAGCTCGACCTCGACCCCGAGGGGAGGCCGGGCCGCCGCCGGCGCACCGCCCGTGACTGGACCGTCGACTTCGGCTGCTTCCTCATCGCCGTCTTCCTCGGGCTGACCTTCTCCCAGGAGGTCTAGGACGACCCGGACCTGCCGCGCGCCGTCGCCCTCCTCGACCAGGCCGTCGGCGCCCTCGCCTGCGCCGGTGTGTGGCTGCGGCGGCGCTGGCCGCTCGGCTACGCGGTCGCGATGATCCCGGCCGGGTTCCTCTCCAACACCGCGGGCGGCGCCGTCCTGATCTCGGTCTTCACGGTGGCCGTGCACCGCCCGTTCCGCGACGCCGCCTGGGTCGCGGGCGTCTCGGCGGCCCTCATGCCGCTCTTCTACTGGTGGCGGCCCGAGGCCGGGACCTCGTACGGGGTGTCCGTCGCGTTCACCGTCGTCCTGCTGATCACGGTGGTCGGCTGGGGCATGTTCGTCCGGTCCCGGCGCCAGCTCCTGCTGTCGCTGCGCGAGCGGGCCCGGCGTGCCGAGACCGAGGCCGGGCTCCGCGCCGAACAGGCCCAGCGCCTGGCCCGGGAGGCCATCGCCCGCGAGATGCACGACGTCCTCGCCCACCGGCTCACCCTGCTCAGCGTGCACGCGGGCGCCCTCGAGTTCCGGCCCGACGCTCCCCGCGCGGAGATCGCCCGCGCCGCCGGAGTCATCCGGGAGAGCGCGCACGAGGCGCTGCAGGACCTGCGCGAGATCATCGGCGTGCTGCGGGCCGGCGACCAGGGCGACGAACCGGGACGCCCCCAGCCCACCCTCGCCGCGCTCGACGGGCTCGTCGCCGAGTCCCGCGAGGCCGGGATGAAGGTCGGCCTCGACAACCGGGTCCGCGAACCGGCGGCCGCCCCCGCCTCCGTCGGACGCACCGCCTACCGCATCGCCCAGGAGGGCCTGACCAACGCCCGCAAGCACGCCCCCGGCGCCGAGGTCACCGTCACCGTCGACGGCGCCCCCGGCGACGGGCTCACCGTCACCGTCACCAACCCGCCGCCACCCGGCCCGGTCCCGCACGTCCCCGGCTCCGGACAGGGCCTGATCGGACTCACCGAACGCGCCACGCTCGCGGGCGGCCGCCTCGACCACGGCCCGGCCCCCGACGGAGGCTTCGCGGTGAAGGCCTGGCTCCCGTGGCCCTGATGACACCCGGCCACGGCGACGGGGCGCCGCACGCCGTCCCTGCCCCTGATCTTGATGACCCCGGTGACGACCACATGACTACGGTGGGGACATGAACCCGACCCGACTGCTGCTCGTCGACGACGACGCCCTCGTCCGCTCCGGCCTCAGACTCATGCTGGGCGGTGCCGACGACGTCGAGATCGTCGGAGAGGCCTCCGACGGGGCACAGGCCGTCGAACTCGCCGCCACGGCGCGGCCCGACGTCGTCCTCATGGACATCCGGATGCCGGTCATGGACGGGCTCACCGCCACGGAACGGCTGCGCGCGGCGCCCGACGCCCCCGAGGTCGTCGTCCTCACCACCTTCCACGCCGACGAACAGGTCCTGCGGGCCCTGCGCGCGGGCGCGGCCGGATTCGTCCTCAAGGACGCCACACCGGCCGAGATCCTCGGCGCGGTGCGCAGCGTCGCGGCCGGCGACCCCGTCCTCTCCCCGGCCGTCACACGGCAGTTGATGACCCACGCCGCCGCGACCGAGCGCGAGAACCGCTCCGCGCGCGCCCGCGCGCGCGTGGCCCTGCTCGCCGAGCGCGAGCGCGACGTCGCCCTCGAAGTGGGCCGCGGCAAGTCCAACGCGGAGATCGCCGCGACCCTCTACATGAGCGTCGCCACCGTCAAGACCCACGTCTCCCGCGTCATGACGAAGCTGGACCTCAACAACCGGGTGCAGATCGCCCTGCTCGTCCACGACGCGGACCTGCTCGACGCGCCCTGACCGCGCTCAATTCACCACCTCCGCGCAGCCGTTCGGGAACCCTCGGCGCGCCGGGGGAGTTGGACCAGGGACGACCGGACAGGCGGGGAGAGGGAGGCCACGGCACATGGGCTCAGCACGAGGACCGGTGGACCTGGAGGAGTACGCGGGCGGAGCCGAGGCGTTCTGGGCCGACCCGTACCCCACCTACGAGCGGCTGCGGAAGCTCGGACCCGTCCACCACGTACGCGTTCCGGGCCCCGAGCCCCGTCAGGACCTGTGGCTCGTCGTCGGGCACGAGGCCTCCCGCGCCGCGTTCACCCACCCGAGCCTCGTCAAGACCACGCCCGGCGTACGGGAGATGGACCCGATCGGCCGCCACCTTCTGGTCGCCGACCCGCCCGAGCACGGCCGGCTGCGAGCCCTCGTGACCCGCGAGTTCACCCCGCGCCGGGTGGAGGCGCTCGCCCCGCGCATCCAGAAGATCACCGACGAGCTGCTCGACGCGATGGTGCCGCTCGGCTCCGCCGACCTCATCGAGGCGCTCGCCTTCCCGCTCCCGTTCGCCGTCATCTGCGAGCTGCTCGGCGTGCCCGACATCGACCGCGACCGGTTCCGGCGCATGTCGACCGAGGTCGTGGCGCCGACCGCGGCGCCCGACGGCAGCCTGATGCTCGAACTCATCGAGTTCTTCGACGCGTTGATCGAGGACAAACGGTGCTCCGCCCCCGCCGACGACCTGCTCGGCGCCCTCATCCGCACCACCGCGGAGGACGGCGACCGGCTGTCGCCCACCGAGCTGCGCGGCATGGCCTTCCTGCTGCTGATCGCGGGCCACGAGACGACGGTGAACCTGATCGGGAACGGCGTACGGGCGCTGCTCGACCACCCCGAGCAGCTCGCCGCGCTGCGGGCCGACATGTCGCTGCTCGACGGGGCGGTGGAGGAGATGCTGCGCTACGACGGGCCGGTCGAGACCTCCACGTACCGCTTCTCCGCGGCGCCCGTCGAGATCGGCGGGACGGTGATCCCGGAGGGGCAGCCGGTGCTCATCGGGGTCGGGACGGGTGGGCGGGACCCGGAGCGGTTCCCCGCGCCGGACGACTTCGACATCCGGCGGGACGCGCGCGGGCATCTCGCGTTCGGGCACGGGATCCACTACTGCCTGGGCGCTCCGCTGGCTCGGCTGGAGGGGCGGGTCGTGCTTCGGGGGCTGCTCGAGCGGTGCCCGGGGCTCCGCCTGGACGAGGTTCCTGGTCAGTGGCTGCCGGGCATGCTGATGCGGGGGGTGCGCGAGCTGCGCGTCCGCTGGTAGGGGGCGGCTTCGGCTTCCAGCTCGGCGGGTGCCGGGTCGTCGCCGGGTGCGGGTGGGTGGGGGCTGATCGCGCAGTTCCCCGCGCCCCTGGAAGGCAGCGGCTTCGCCGCGCCTTCCCCCGATGACAGGCACCCCGCACCTTGATCGGGGAAATGCGCCCGAAGGGCTCGCATTTCAGGGGCGCGGGGAACTGCGCGAGAAGCCCCACCGGCCCGCGACCGCGCACGAGCCCGCACCTACCGGCCCGCGACCGCGCACGAGCCCGCACCTACCGGCCCGCAGCCGCGTACGAGCCCGCACACGCCGGCCCGCAGCCGTGCGACGACCCGGCACCCCACCCGGGCGGGAGCGGCGATCAGGTGCCGGGGATCTCGGACAGGCGGACAACCCTGCGCTCCGCGCGGGACAGCTCGCAGGCCTCGGCGACCCGCAGAGCGGCCAGCGCCTCCCACCCGTCGCAGGGATTGTCCCGCTCGCCCTGGGCCACGGACACGAACGCCTTGAGCTCGGCCTCGTACGCCGGGGCGAACCGCTCCAGGAACCCGGGCCACGGCTTGGGCGCGGCCCGCGGCCCCTCCGGCTCCGTGGAGGCGATCGGCGTGCGGTCGTCGAGGCCGACGACGACCGTGTCCCGCTCGCCCGACAGCTCCATGCGCACGTCGTACCCCGCGCCGTTGCACCGCGTCGCCGTGGCCGTCGCCAGCGTCCCGTCGTCCAGGGTCAGGACGACCGCCGCCGTGTCCACGTCCCCGGCCTCGCGGAACATGGGCGGCCCCGCGTCGGACCCCGTCGCGTACACCTCGACGATCTCCCGCCCGGTCACCCAGCGCAGCGCGTCGAAGTCGTGCACCAGGCAGTCCCGGTACAGCCCGCCCGACAGCGGCAGGTACGCGGCCGGCGGCGGCGCCGGGTCCGAGGTCATCGCGCGCACGGTGTGCACCCGGCCGAGCTTTCCCTCGCGCACGGCGGCCCGCGCCGCCGTGTACCCGGCGTCGAAGCGCCGCTGGAACCCGAGCTGCAGCACGGTGCCCGCCGCCTCGACCTCCCGCAGCGCGGCCAGCGTCCCCGGCAGGTCGAGGGCGATGGGCTTCTCGCAGAAGACGGGGAGACCGGCCCGCGCCGCCCGCCCGATCAGCTCCGCGTGCGCGGCCGTCGCGGCGGTGATCACCAGCGCGTCCACGCCCCACTTGAAGATCTCGTCGACGCTCGGCGCGGCCGTCGCGCCGATCCGCTCGGCGAGCGCCTGAGCCCGCCCGGGCTCGGCGTCGGTGACGACGAGCGAACCCACCTCACGCTCCAGAACCCCCGCGTGAAAGGTGCCGATGCGGCCCGTTCCGATCAGTCCGATGCGCATGGGACTCAACGTGCCGCCCCGCCGGGAACCTGTCAATCCTTTGTCCTGACAAACACCCGTCCGCCCGGCCCCGCCGCCTCCCGGCCGTTTTGTCCGGACAACCGGACTTCCCGTCAACCGTTCCCGCCGCTAACCTCGCCCGCGTGGCCAAACCCGTAGCCGATCCGACCGGCACCCTGGAGCTCGGCGTCGACCGCAGCAGCCCGGTGCCGCTCTACTTCCAGCTGTCCCAGCAGCTGGAGGCGGCGATCGAGCGCGGCGCGCTCAGCCCGGGCAGCCTGCTCGGCAACGAGATCGACCTCGCGGGCCGGCTCGGCCTGTCCCGGCCCACCGTCCGCCAGGCCATTCAGGCCCTCGTCGACAAGGGCCTTCTCGTGCGCCGCCGCGGCGTCGGCACCCAGGTCGTGCACAGCCAGGTCCGCCGCCCCCTCGAACTCAGCAGCCTCTACGACGACCTCGCCGCCGCCGGCCAGCGCCCCGAGACCCGCGTCCACACCAACATCCTCGTACCCGCCACCGCCGAGGTCGCCGCCGAACTCGGACTGGCCGAGGGCGAGCCGGTGCACCGCGTGGAGCGGCTGCGCCTGGCCCACGGCGAGCCCGTCGCGTACCTGTGCAACCACCTGCCCACCGGACTCCTCTCCCTGGAGGACTCCCGCCTGGAGGCCACCGGCCTGTACCGGCTGATGCGCTCCGCCGGCCTCACCCTGCACAGCGCCCGCCAGTCCGTCGGGGCGCGCGCCGCCACCCCCGCCGAGGCCGGACACCTCGGCGAGGCGGAGGGCGCGCCGCTGCTCACCATGCGGCGCACCACCTTCGACGCCACCGGCCGCGCCGTCGAGTTCGGCGCCCACGTGTACCGCGCCTCCCGCTACTCCTTCGAGTTCCAGCTCCTCGTCCGGCCCTGAGGCCCCCGGGCCCGAGCCCGCGGGGTCCGAATGTTCTGACAATTCCATTGACCGCGCCGCGCGGCCCCCGCTACAAAATCCTCCAGCCGCACGGGGCGGCGGAGGAGAGGTGGCTCGACCATGCTCACGACGCGTACGGCCCGTACGGCCGCGGCCCTCGTCGCGGTGATCGCGCTCGCCGCCGGATGCAGCGGCTCGGGCGGCAAGGACTCCGAGGACAAGAGCGAGGGCGCACAGGGCGGCAGGGCCGTCGACACCCCGCGCCTCAAGATCGCGATGATCACGCACTCCGGCGAGGGCGACACCTTCTGGGACATCGTGCAGAAGGGCGCGAAGCAGGCCGCCGCGAAGGACAACGTCGACTTCCTCTACTCCAACGACAAGGAGGCCAAGGGGCAGGCCGAGCTGGTCCAGGCCGCGATCGACAAGAAGGTCGACGGGATCGTCGTCACGCTCGCCAAGCCCGAGGCCATGGAGGCCGTCCTCAAGAAGGCGGAGCAGGCGGGCATCCCGGTCGTGTCGATCAACTCGGGCTCCGAGTTCTCCGCGAAGTTCGGCGCGCTCAGCCACATCGGCCAGGACGAGAGCGTCGCCGGCGAGGCCGTCGGCACCCAGCTCGGCAAGGAGGGCCGCAAGAAGGTCCTCTGCGTCATCCACGAGCAGGGCAACGTCTCGCTGGAGCAGCGCTGCGCCGGCGTCAAGAAGACCTTCGACGGCAAGGTCGAGAACCTGAACGTGGACGGCACGAACGCACCCAGCTCCCAGTCCTCCATCGAGGCCAAACTCCAGGCCGACCCGTCGATCGACGCCGTCGTCGCGCTCGGCGCCCCGATCGCCGCGCTCGCCGTCAAGGCCAAGGACGACGCGGACAGCAAGGCGGAGATCGCGACCTTCGACCTGAACGCCGAGGTGGTGCGCCGCCTCAAGGCGAAGGAGGTCGGCTTCGCCGTCGACCAGCAGCCCTACCTCCAGGGCTATCTCGCCGTCGACGAACTGTGGCTCTACAGGACCAACGCCAACGTGCTGGGCGGCGGCAAGCCCGTCCTCACCGGCCCCGCGCTCGTCACCGGGAAGGACGTACCGCGCCTGGAGAAGTACACCGCGCGCGGTACCCGGTGAACGGATGCATGATCCCCGTGACCCATACTTGTGCGTTTGGGACCGCGAAGCGGTCCCCGGGGACCGGTGAACGGTCCGCTGGGACGGGCCGCGCGCCGGTCCCGGTGAACGACGCAGCAGACCAAGAAGGGCACGGCCTCGTGGCACGGTTTCGGACCTGGGTGAGCATCGCCGTAGCGGGGGCGCTCGGCCTCTCGCTGGCGGGATGCAGCAGCACCGGCGGCAAGCGGGCGGAGGACGCCCGCAAGGCCAGTGCCGCGCGGGGCAAGGCGGCGGTGAGCACCCCGCGCTGGACCTTCGCCATGATCACCCATTCGGGCGATGGCGACACCTTCTGGGACATCGTCCAGAGCGGGGCCGAGGAGGCCGCGCGCAAGGACAACATCAACTTCGTCTACTCGCACAACGACGAGGCCCAGCAGCAGGCGCAGCTCGTGGACGCCGCCGTCGACAAGAAAGTCGACGGCATCATCGTCACACTCGCAAAGCCCGACGCGATGAAGGCGGCCGTCGCCCGTGCCCGCAAGGCCGGCATCCCCGTCATCACGGTGAACTCCGGCTCGGCCGAGTCCAAGAAGTTCGGCGCCCTCACCCATATCGGGCAGGACGAGACGATCGCGGGCGAGGCCGTCGGCGAGGAGCTGAACGAGCGCGGTCGCAAGAAGGCCCTGTGCGTCCTGCACGAGCAGGGCAACGTCGGCCACGAGCAGCGCTGCGCGGGCGCCAAGTCCACCTTCGACGGCAAGATGGCGAACCTCTACGTCGAGGGCACGAACATGCCCGACGTGCAGTCCGCCATCGAGGCCAAGCTGCAGTCCGACAAGTCGATCGACTCGGTCGTCACGCTCGGCGCCCCGTTCGCCGCCACCGCCGTCAAGGCCAAGCAGGACGCGGGCAGCAAGGCCGAGATCGACACCTTCGACCTCAACGAGAAGGTCGCCCAGGGCCTGAGGAGCGGCGACCTCGGCTTCGCCGTCGACCAGCAGCCCTATCTCCAGGGGTACGAGGCCGTCGACCTGCTCTGGCTCTACCGGTACAACGCCAATGTGCTCGGCGGCGGCCGGCCGGTCCTCACCGGCCCGCAGATCGTGACCAAGGATCAGGCCGCCGAGCTGGAGGAATTCGCGAAGCGGGGGACACGATGACCACCACGGTTCCCGAGAAGCAGCCCGGGCGCGAGCCCGCGGAGCGACTCGACGAACGCCTGATCAAGACCTCGCCGCTGAAGAAACTGATGGGGCGGCCCGAGCTCGGCTCCGTCGTCGGCGCCATCGCGGTCTTCGTCTTCTTCTCGGTCTTCGCCGACAGCTTCCTGCGAGCCTCCAGCCTCGCGACCGTCCTCTACGCGTCCTCGACCCTCGGCATCATGGCCGTACCGGTGGCGCTGCTCATGATCGGCGGCGAGTTCGACCTGTCGGCCGGTGTCCTCGTGACCTCGTCCGCGCTGGTCTCGTCGATGTTCAGCTATCAGATGACGGCCAACACCTGGGTCGGCGTCGGCGTCTCGCTCCTGGTCACGCTCGCCATCGGCGCGTTCAACGGCTTCATGCTGACCCGGACGAAACTGCCCAGCTTCATCATCACGCTCGGCACCTTCCTGATGCTGACCGGCATGAACCTGGGCTTCACCAAGCTCATCAGCGGCACCGTCTCCACCAAGTCGATCTCCGACATGGAGGGCTTCGAATCCGCCAAGGACGTCTTCGCCTCCACGTTCACCATCGGCGGCGTCGACTTCAAGATCACCATCCTGTGGTGGCTGGCCCTCGTCCTCGTGGCCACCTGGCTGCTCCTGCGCACCCGGGTCGGCAACTGGATCTTCGCGGTCGGCGGTGACGTGGACGCGGCCCGCGCGGTCGGCGTCCCGGTCAACAAGACCAAGATCGGCCTCTACATGGGCGTCGCGTTCGGCGCCTGGATCTCCGGCCAGCACCTGCTGTTCTCGTTCGACGTCGTCCAGTCCGGCGAGGGCGTCGGAAACGAGCTGATCTACATCGTCGCGGCCGTCATCGGCGGCTGCCTCATCACCGGCGGATACGGCTCGGCGGTCGGCGCCGCCATCGGCGCGCTGATCTTCGGCATGACCAGCAAGGGCATCGTGTTCGCCGAGTGGAACTCGGACTGGTTCAAGTTCTTCCTCGGAGCGATGCTGCTCCTCGCGACCCTGCTCAACGCGTGGGTCCGCAAGCGCGCGGAGGCGATCAAGTGAGCGAGAAGAACAGCGAGCAGCCGAACGTGCCGCTGGTCGAGCTGGCCGGGGTCAGCAAGTACTACGGCAACATCCGGGCGCTGGAGGACGTCTCGCTCACCGTGAACGCGGGGGACATCACCTGTGTCCTCGGTGACAACGGCGCGGGCAAGTCCACCCTCATCAAGATCATCGCGGGGCTGCACCAGCACGACGCCGGCTCGTTCGCCGTCGAGGGCGAGGAGACGAAGCTCGCCAATCCGCGCGACGCGCTCAACCGGGGCATCGCCACGGTCTACCAGGACCTGGCCGTCGTACCCCTGATGCCGGTGTGGCGGAACTTCTTCCTCGGCTCCGAGCCGACGAAGGGGAGCGGGCCGTTCAAGCGGCTCGACGTCGACTTCATGCGCCGCACCACCCACGCGGAGCTGCTCCGCATGGGGATCGACCTGCGCGACGTGGACCAGCCGATCGGCACGCTGTCCGGCGGCGAGCGGCAGTGCGTCGCCATCGCCCGGGCCGTCTACTTCGGCGCGAAGGTGCTCGTGCTCGACGAGCCGACCGCGGCGCTCGGCGTGAAGCAGTCCGGGGTCGTCCTCAAGTACGTGGCGGCGGCGCGGGACGCGGGGCTCGGCGTGGTGCTCATCACGCACAACCCGCACCACGCGTATCTGGTCGGCGATCACTTCATCCTGCTCAAGCGCGGGGCGATGTTCGGCAGTCATGCGCGGGACGAGATCTCGCTGGACGAGCTGACCCGGCAGATGGCCGGGGGCAGCGAACTGGATGATCTCCGTCACGAACTGGAGCGGGCTCCGGCTCCACGGCACCTCGGGGGACCGGACGCCGCGTAGCCGCCCTGGGCGGAGGCGGGATCTCGGCCGCGGCTCCGGTGGGGGCTGGTCGCGCAGTTCCCCGCGCCCCTGGAAGGCTGCGGCTTCGCCGCGCCTTCCCCCGATGAAAGGCGCCGTGCGCCTTGATCGGGGAAATGCGCCCGAAGGGCATGCATTTCAGGGGCGCGGGGAACTGCGCGAGAAGCCCCACCGGCCCGCGGCCGCGACACGGCGGCGACGCCCCCCGGGCCGTGGGCGTCCCGCGAAAGAGGGCGCCCCGCGTGGCAGAATCGCGGCAATGAGTACCTACCGTGGCAGCGCCCGCGCGACCGTCCTGCGAACGGTCGGCACGAGGGAACGACGCTCGCACCTGACCGCCCCCCGCGTCCCCACGGTCGGCATCGACATCGGCGGCACCAAGGTGATGGCCGGCGTCGTCGACGCCGACGGCACCATCCTGGAGACGCTGCGCACCGAGACCCCGGACAAGTCGAAGAGCCCGAAGGTCGTCGAGGACACCATCGTCGAGCTCGTCCTGGACCTGTCCGACCGCCACGACGTGCACGCGGTGGGCATCGGCGCCGCGGGCTGGGTCGACGCGGACCGCAACCGCGTCCTGTTCGCCCCGCACCTGTCCTGGCGCAACGAACCCCTGCGTGACCGTCTCTCCGGCCGCCTCTCGGTCCCCGTGCTCGTCGACAACGACGCGAACACCGCCGCCTGGGCGGAGTGGCGCTTCGGCGCCGGGCGCGGCGAGGACCACCTCGTGATGATCACGCTCGGTACGGGCATCGGCGGCGCGATCCTGGAGGACGGCCAGGTCAAGCGCGGCAAGTTCGGCGTCGCCGGTGAGTTCGGCCACATGCAGGTCGTCCCCGGCGGGCACCGCTGCCCGTGCGGCAACCGTGGCTGCTGGGAGCAGTACAGCTCGGGCAACGCGCTGGTCAGGGAGGCCCGCGAGCTGGCCGCCGCCGACTCCCCGGTCGCGTACAACATCATCGAGCGGGTCAAGGGCAACGTCCCGGACATCACGGGCCCGCTCATCACCGAGCTGGCCCGTGAGGGCGACGCCATGTGCGTCGAGCTGCTCCAGGACATCGGCCAGTGGCTCGGCGTCGGCATCGCCAACCTCGCCGCGGCCCTCGATCCGTCCTGCTTCGTCATCGGCGGCGGCGTCTCCGCGGCCGACGACCTGCTGATCGGTCCGGCCCGCGACGCGTTCAAGCGCCAGCTGACCGGCCGCGGCTACCGCCCCGAGGCCCGCATCGCCCGCGCCCAGCTCGGCCCCGAGGCCGGCATGGTCGGCGCCGCCGACCTGGCCCGGCTCGTCGCCCGCCGCTTCCGCCGCGCCAAGCGCCGCCGCGTGGAACGCTACGAGCGATACGAGCGTTACTCCCAGGCCCGCACCGGCGCCGACCAGGGCTGACCGGCCGGCCGACCGAGACCGTAGTGAAGTGACAGGAACCCCAGCGATGACCACGTCCCGCCCGTCCCCGGACCCCGACGCGGAGCCGCCGCGCGAGGCGGAGGCCCGCGGCCATGTGATCCGCCGCCGCGCCCTCACCCTCCTGACCATCGTGCTGCTCATCGGCATCCCCGCCGGCTACCTGGTGATCTCGGCGAACCAGAGCCGGGACAGCGGCAAGGACAAGGAGGAGAAGTACTCCGCGACGGGCCTCACCGTCGGCTGGCCGTCCCGGGTGCAGCGCCGCCTGTACGAGATACCCGTACCGGCGTACTCGCGCAACGTCGCGTACTACGAGACGAACAACTACAAGGTCAGCCGCCTGTACGCGCAGTTCCTCACGAGCAACACGGGACTCGACACGTTCCTGCGCAACGTCGGCTCCGACCCGTCGAAGCTGAAGCGGGACGACGAGGCGATCGGCGCCCGCGACCGGCACGTCGCCGGCTGGGACTTCACCGGTCCCGGCCCCTGGTACGGCCTCACGCACGACCAGAAGAACCCCGCGCCCACGCTCAGCGTGGTCGTGAACCGGTCGAACCCCGACCACCCGATGGTCTTCGTCGTCTCGACGACCCACCCCTGACCGGCGCGCGATGACGGCGGGCGGGGACCGGGACGGAGCCGGGTGGGACCCGGAGCGGCGCCGGCCCGCGCTGCCGCGCGGCCTCCGCCGCCGCCTCGCCCGGCTGCCCGTCGGTCTCTTCCGCGTCGGACTCGGCCCCCTGTTCGGCGGGCGCCTGCTCCTGCTGCACCACAAGGGGCGCGTGTCGGGCCTCGACCGCACGGTGGTGCTCGAGGTCGTCGCGTACGACCCGGCCCGCCGCAGCTGGATCCTCGCCTCCGGGTTCGGGCCCCGCGCCGACTGGTACCGGAACCTGCGCGCAGAACCGCGGACCGTCGTCCAGGTCGGCAACCGCCGCTACGCGGTCACCGCCCGCTTCCTGACCGAGCGCGAGGGCGCCGAGATCATGGCCGAGTACGCGCCGCGCCACCCGCGCACCGCCCGCAGGCTGTGCGCCTTCATGGGCTTCGAGGTCGACGGCAGCGCGGCGGCCTACCGGCGCGCGGGACGCGGCATCCCGTTCGTCCGCCTGGTCGCCGAGCCGGGGCAGCGGCTGCCCTGACCCGGCGCGTGCGGTGTGGGACGCCCCGGGATGGGCAGGCGCGCAGAGGTGGGCCCGCGACCGGACGTCGGCCCCGGGACCGAGGGGGAAGCGTGGTGCCACCGCGACCGGCTGACAGCGCGCACTGGGAGGACGGCGGCGTCCTCGTCGTCGACGTCGCGGGCGAGTTCGACGCCGACCGGGCGGAGCGGCTGTGCGAGCCCCTGCTGCGGATGACCCGGATCGGCCGGCGGCACTTCGTCGTGGACCTCGCGGCGGTCGACGCGGTGCGCTCCGACGGCGCCCTGCGCTTCGCCGAGGCCGCCCTGCGGCTCGGGGCCGCCGGCGCCGTCCTCGCCGTGGTCGCCGGCACCGCCGTGCGCCGCGCCCTGCTCGCCGCCGGCGCGGGACGCGTGAGCGGCGGCCTGCACGCCACCCGCGCCGACGCCCTCGCCGCCTGCCGGTCCCGGGCCGCCGGCGGCCGCGGCCGGCCGACCCCGGACTCGATCGGGTAACGGACCCCGAGCCGCGCGGGCCCCACGCCGACCTTTGCATAGGCTAAAGCCGAACTTTTTGGAACAGTGAGGACGGCCGGAGGGCACGGCGGTGGCAGCGAGTCAGCGGGGGTCCGGCCGGGCCCGCCCGGCGCGCGAGCCCTGCCTCGCGGACCGGATGCGCGCGGCCCTGTGGGGCCCCGCGGAGTTCGTCGGTCCGCCCGGCCCCGGCCTGCTCGCGCACGGCCTCGCGGTCGGGGCCGCGGGCACCGGGGCCGTCACGGCGGCGGGCGCGGTCGGCATGTGGGCGGGCCCGCCGGTCCTCGCCCGCGGCGAGGCCGGTCTCATGGTGGTCGCCGCCCTCGTCGTGTACCTCGCCGTCCTGCGCGCCGGGCGCGCCCTCGTCGGCATCGTCGCCGTGCTCGGCGTGTGCCTGACGCTGACCGTGCCGCAGGCCGCCGCCGGCCTCGCGCTCGCCGAGCGCGGCCGCGTCGAGCAGGCCAAGGTGGCCTCCGTGGAGCGGGTGCCCGGCCACCGCCGTTCCTTCTGCGAACTGGTACCTGAGTCGCCGCACGCCCCGCCCGGCACCCGGATCTGGCGCGGCTGCACCGCCGCCACCGGACCCGGCGACGACCTCACGATCGTGTACGACCCGCGGGGCCGCGCCCCGCTGCGCGGCTCCGCCCAGCCGCACGAGCGTCGGGCGACCGCCCTGCGGCTGGCCGCCCTGGCTCTGGGCGTCGCACTGATGTCCGCGCTCGCCGTCGTACGGTCCTTCCGGCTGACGGCGTCGACCGCGCAAGCTGAGACGCACAGGAAGACGCACCGGAAGACGCAGGGGCAGCCGGAGGGCCGGACGCCGGGGGAGTGGCAGCGAGGGACGCAGGGCGGAACACAGGGGGACACCGATGACCGGAAGCGACATGACCGAGAAGGCTGAGCGGGCCGGCGGGTCCCGTGTGCTCTTCGCGCTGCCCTACGGCGTGATGGGCCTGGCCACCGCGGCCGAACTGCTGACCCCGCCCGGCTTCGGCATGCTGCCGCTGCTCTCGCTCGGCCCCGCCTTCGCCGGACTCGTCGGCACCCGCTGGCGCACCGCGTGGATCGGCTCGCTCGCCGGCCTCATGTGCCTGCTCCTGGCCCTGTACGACGGCCAGTTGGGCCGTCGCCGCATCTCCATCGCCCTGGTCTGCGTCGCCGGAGTGACCGCGGCCGGACTCGTCGCGGCGGTGCTGCGCGAGCGCCGCGACGCCGAGCTGGCGAGCGTCCGCTCCATCGCGGAGGTCGCCCAGCGGGTGCTGCTGCGGCCCGTGCCCCGGGTCGCGGGCCCGCTGCGCGTCGCCGTGTCGTACACCTCGGCCGTGGCGCAGGCCCGCATCGGCGGCGACCTGTACGAGGTCGTGGCCGCGCCCGGCGGCACCCGGGTCCTCATCGGCGACGTCCAGGGCAAGGGACTCGAAGCGGTGGAGACGGCGGCGCTGATCCTCGCCGCGTTCCGCGAGGCCGCGCACGACGACCCGGACCTCGACGGGCTCAGCCGGCGGCTGCGCCGGGCGGTGGACCGCGAGCTGCACGGCGAGAAGTTCGTCACCGCGCTGCTCGCGGAGGTGACCGGGGAGGGCCGCGAGGTGACGTTCCTGAACTTCGGTCATCCGGCGCCGATGGTGGTGCGCGCCGACGGCAGGCCCCTGTTCCCGGAGCCGCCCCGGTTCGCGCTGCCGCTCGGCCTCGGCGTGCACGGCGGGGACGAACCGGAGCCGTTCCGCGTCGCGTTCGAGCCCGGCGACCAGATCCTGCTCTACACGGACGGGGTGAGCGAGGCCCGTGACGCGGCGGGCCGCTTCTATCCCCTGGACGAGCGCACGGAACTGCTCAAGGCGGCCGACCCGGAGGCCGCCCTGGAGGAACTGCGCACCGATCTCGTCCGCCACACCGCGGGCCCCCTCCACGACGACGCGGCGATGCTCCTCCTGCGCCACCGGGACGCGGGCCCGGACCCCCGGCCGGCCGGCGACGCAGGATAGAAAGGTCCCATGCCCAGGAAACCGGCTCCGGCGGAGCACGACCCCAGCCCGGAGCACCCCGGACGCCCGGAGCGCGCGGCCGAGGCCGGCCCGGAGCGGGGCGCCGGTCCGGCGCTGGCCGGAGCCGGGCTCGACGACGTGGACGCCGTGACACGCGCCGTGCTGACGGCGTCGCGGGTGCTCGTCGCGCTCTCCGCCCGTTCCCTCGCCGAGGTCGAGGACGGGGTGACGCTCCCTCAGTTCCGCATGCTGGTCGTCCTGTCGACGCGCGGTGCGACCAAACTCGTCGCGCTCGCCGACCTGTTGGGGGTCGCGCCGTCGACCGCCATGCGCATGGTCGACCGGCTCATCGCGGCCGGGCTAGCCGACCGCCGGATCAACCCGGACAACCGCCGCGAGACCATCCTCCAGCTCACCGACGAGGGCCGGCGCACGGTCGAGGACGTCACCGCGCGCCGCCGCCGGGAGATCGCGGCGATCGTCCAGCGCCTGGCCCCCGAGCGGCGTGCCGCGCTCATCGACGCGCTGACCGCGTTCAACGAGGCGGTCGGCGAACCTCCGGTGCCGCTCGCCGACGACGCGGCCGGACCGCCGCATCCGCTCGGCTGGGGCGAGCCCGGGTCGGGCTGAGCCCGGGGCCCGGCGCGCCTGAACCATCGCCCCTCGCGCAGCGTCTCAGCATGTGGCCTCTACGATCGCCCGCGGGGGCCACGACGTCAGTCCAGGAGAGGAACCTTTCATGCGTGCTCGGAGTATCGGTGCGGCGGCGGTCACGGCAGTGGCCCTGGTGGCGGCCCGGGACCTCGTCCAGAAGAAGCACGCGCTGCTGAGGAACTTCCCCGTCATCGGGCACGCCCGGTACCTGCTGGAGACGATCGGCCCCGAGCTGCGGCAGTACGTCGTGACCTCCAACGAGGAGGAGCGCCCCTTCAGCCGCGACCAGCGCACCTGGATCTACGCGTCGGCGAAGGAGGAGAACAACTACTTCGGCTTCGGCACCGACGTCGACGTCGAGCACATCCAGGGGCACGCGTACGTGAAGCAGCGCACGTTCGCCGGGCCGCTGCCCGATCTGCACGACCCGCAGGCCCCGCTGCCCTCGGCCAAGGTCCTGGGCGGCCCGCGCGGCCGTGCCAAGGCGTTCCGTCCCGCGAGCGTCGTGAACATCTCCGCGATGAGTTTCGGCTCGCTCTCCGGCGCCGCCATCACCGCGCTCAACAAGGGCGCGGCGCTCGCCGGCACGATGCAGAACACGGGCGAGGGCGGCCTGTCCCCGTACCACCGCAACGGCGGCGACCTGATCCTCCAGATCGGCACCTCGTACTTCGGCTGCCGCGACGAGAACGGCATGTTCGACCTCGACAAGCTCAAGGAGGTCGTCGCCGGAGCGCCCGTCAAGGCCATCGAGATCAAGCTGTCGCAGGGCGCCAAGCCGGGCCTGGGCGGCATGCTCCCCGGCGCGAAGGTCACCCCCGAGATCGCGGCCATACGCGGTATCCCGGCCGGCAAGGACTGCGCGTCCCCCTCCCGGCACACCGCGTTCCACGACGTCGACTCGATGCTCGACTTCGTGGAGCGGATCGCGGACGCGACCGGTCTGCCGGTCGGCATCAAGAGCGCGGTCGGCGAGATGGACTTCTGGCAGGAGCTCGCCACGCTGATGTCGCGCGGCGACCGCGGCGTCGACTTCGTCACGATCGACGGCGGCGAGGGCGGCACCGGCGCCGCCCCGCTCATCTTCACCGACTCGGTGTCGCTGCCCTTCCGCATGGGCTTCTCCCGCGTCTACAGCACCTTCGCCGAGCGTGGCCTGACCGACTCCGTCACCTTCATCGGCTCCGGCAAGCTCGGCCTGCCCGAGAACGCCGCCGTCGCCTTCGCCCTCGGCGTCGACATGATCAACGTAGGGCGCGAGGCGATGCTGTCCATCGGCTGCATCCAGGCCCAGAAGTGCCACACCGACAAGTGCCCCACCGGCATCGCCACCCAGGACCCCTGGCTGGTGCGCGGCGTCGACCCCGCCTCGAAGTCCACCCGGGCCGCCGTCTACCTGCGCACCCTGCGCAAGGAACTCCTGAAGGTCTCGGGCGCCGTCGGCGTCGCCCACCCGGCGCTCATCACCGCCACCGACATCGAGATCATGAACGGCGACTACGACGCCCGCACCCTCGCGAGCGTCTACGGCTACAAGGACGGCTGGGGCGAACTCGGCGAGGACCTCGCCCGCGAGATCACCACGCTTCTCACCGGGCAGGAGAAGTAGGACCGCCGGACCTCGTGCTCGACCCGCCGCACGGCGTGGGCCCGCTGCGGCTCGGCGTCCAGGCGCTCGCCGAGGAGGGGGCCGTCGTGACGGCGGTCGAGCTGTGGCGGCCGGGGGAGGGGCGGGTCTCCACCAGCCTGCCGCGCCATGTCACCCCGGTCCTGGTCGGCGCCGAGGACCACTACGCCTGACGGAGCCCGCTCCGGACCAAGTGGCCACGGTCCGCGCACAGTTGACCCGCCCTCAAGGCGGATGGAGCCGCGCTCCCTCCCCGGCCCCCTCCGTGTCCCCCTCCTCGGCCTCCCCCCCCCGGACGGACCGTCAGCGAACGGGATGCCGGGCCGGGCGTTCGGGGGACGGGCCGTGGGCAGTCGTGTCGCCGCCGATCGGGTTGTCCAGCGCGACGCGCCGCAGAGTGCGTACGACTTCTCACACGCCGTTAAATGCCTGCTCAGGGCGGGTGGCTGGGCCGGGCCGGGCCAGGGCCGGGATCCGGCGCAAGGCCCCGGCAGGGTGATCCGGGCGGACGGCTCGAGTGGTGCGCGGGTCGGGACTGGCCGACGGTGATCACGCCGGGGCTGGTCACACAGCTGACATGAGGTCAGCGGCCTGGCCACGGCGGAAGGAAACCGACGATGCGTTCTGCCCGCATTCTCCTCGCCACCGCGACGGCCACGGCCGCGCTCGCCATCGCCGCGCCCGGCGCCTTCGCCGCCTCCGGGGGCGACTGGAACAACAACGACGACTCTTCCTACAGCAAGGAGCACGACAAGGACAGCGACCACGGCAAGCCGCACGGCGGGATGCACACCGGCGGCGGCGCGCTGACGGCGGTCCAGGGTGACGACTGGCAGAAGGACAAGGAGAAGGGCGGCTCCGACTCCGGCGGCGACGAGCGCAAGGACTGGGGCGGCGGCGAGGAGCACGGCAAGCCGAGCGGCGGGATGCACACCGGCGGCGGCGCGCTGACGGCGGACAAGCCCGACGACTGGACCAAGGACAAGGAGAAGTACGACCCCGAGACGTACAAGAACGACAGCGGCAACGAGTCCTGGGGCGGCTCCGACCACGAGAAGCCGACCGGCGGCATGCACACCGGTGGCGGCGGGCTCGCGAACCCGGGTGTCACGGCCGGCGGCCTGGCGGTCCTCGGTGTCGCCGCGGCCGGACTGTACGCGATGCGCCGCAAGAGCGCGTCCGACCTGTCCTGACCGGTGCCTGTCATAGCGGCCGGGGCCGCCGCCTGAACCTCGCGCGGCGGCCCGGCTGGCCCCTCCCGCATCTCCGCCCGGCCGTTCCGGGCCGGTTCCTCCCGCTCTTCCGTACTTCCTTTCCGCTTGTTCTCGAGGTGGTCTCTGATGGCAGCCCGGTCGCCTTCCCCCGCTGAAACCGATCCCGCGCCGCCCGGGCAGCGGTCCCGTCCCGGCGTCTGGGTCGCCTGGGCCCTCGGCCTCCTCGTCCTCGGGACGAGCCTGTTCGGCGGGCACGACGAACCGCCCGCGCCCTCGGGCACGACCGGCTCCTCCGCGACGCACGCACCGGCCTCGGCGGCCCCGCGCGCCACCGGCAAACACCTGCCGCGGGCCCGGCCGAAGCGGCTCCTCATCCCGAAGATCGGCGTCGACGCCCCCTTCACCGGCCTCGCCATCGGCCCCACGGGCCAGCTCGAACCGCCGCCCGCCGACGACACGAACCTGGTCGGCTGGCAGGCCGACGGAGTGTCACCGGGCGAGGTGGGCACGGCGATCATCGCCGGGCACGTCGACACGAAGACGTCCCCCGCGGTGTTCGCGAGCCTCAGCGACCTGAAGAAGGGCGACCGGTTCACCGTGAAGCGGTCCGACCGGCGGACCGCCTCCTTCGTCGTGGACAGCGTCGAGACCTTCGCGAAGGACGACTTCCCCGACAAGCGCGTGTACGCGGACACCCCGCAGGCCCAGGTCCGGCTGATCACCTGTGCCGGTGACTACGACCGCTCGGTGCGGGACTACACCGACAACCTCGTCGTCTTCGCCCACCTCGTCTGAGCCGGACGGACCCTCAGGTGCGGGCCAGGACCGCGGTGAGCGCCTCCCGAAGCGCCGGCTCCGGGTCCGCCACCGGCCCTTCGGACCGCCACGCGACGAATCCGTCCGGACGGACCAGTACCGCGCCGCCCCCGCCGACGCCGTGCGCCTCGGCCCAGTCCGTGTCGGACGCGGGCGTCAGCTCGGCCGCGGGACCGGTGCCGATCCGGTACGCGTCGAGGGGGACGGACAGCTCCGCCGCGAGGCGCCGCGCCGCCGCGTGCCAGCCGGCGTCGGTCCCGTCGCCGCTGTCCTCCGAGCTGAGGAGCACGAGCGAGCGCTCGTACAGGTCGAGGGTGGAGATCCGGTCCCCGGCGCGGTTCAGCCACAGGTGCGGGGCGCGGGTTCCGGGCTCGCCCGCCAGCCGTACGCCGTCGGGCACGACCGGGGCCGCCGGGTCGGTGCCGAGGACCGCGCCGCGCGGATAGCGGTAGGCGAGCGCCACGTTGAGGATCCCGCCCTTCCTGCCACCGGGACCGCCACCCGGGCCACCAGGGCCGCCAGGGCCGCCGGGGCCGCCGCCGGGACCGCCCGCACCGCCGGCTTCCGGGCCGGGCGTGTAGCCGGGGTGGCTGTGCTCGACCGAGCGCGAGGACGCCCGCGCGCTCGTCGCCTCCGCGACCGGCCGGCGCTCCGCGTCGTACGTCTCCAGCAGGCCGGGCCCGGCCCAGCCGCCCAGTACGGCGGCCAGCTTCCACGCGAGGTTGTGCGCGTCCTGGATGCCGGTGTTGGAACCGAACGCCCCGGTGGGCGACATCTCGTGGGCCGAGTCCCCGGCGAGGAACACCCGGCGCTCCCCGTACCGTTCGGCGACCCGCTCGGCCGCGTGCCACGCGGCCCTGCCGGTGATCTCCACGTCGAGGTCCGGCACCCCGACGGCCCGCCGGATGTGCGCGACGCACCGCTCGTCGGTGAACTCCTCCAGCGTCTCGCCGTGTTCGGGGTGCCACGGCGCGTGGAAGACCCAGTGCTCGCGGTTGTCGACGGGCAGCAGCGCGCCGTCCGCCTCCGGGTCGGTGAGGTAGCACACGATGAAGCGCCTCTCGCCCACGACATCGGCGAGAGCGCGCGAGGTGAACGTGACGCTCACGTTGTGGAACAGGTCGCCCGGGCCGCTCTGCCCGATGCCGAGGTGCTCACGGACCGGGCTGCGCGGCCCGTCCGCCGCGACCAGGTAGTCCGCGCGGACGGTCGTGTGCTCGCCGGTGTCCCGCGCCTTGAGCCGAGCGGTCACCCCCTCGGCGTCCTGCTCGAACGACATCAGCTCCGTGCCGTAGCGCAGGTCGCCGCCCTGCTCCCGGGCGCTGTCGAGCAGCACCGGCTCCAGGTCGTTCTGGCTGCACAGGCACCAGCCGCTCGGGCTGAAGCGGGCGAGCCCGCCCCCGGGGTCGATCTCCTTGAACAGCCACTCGCCGGCGTCCCCCACCAGCGTCGGTGTCTGGAGGATGCCGTGGTTGCCGGCCAGGACCGACGCCGCCTCCTCGATGCGCCGCTGCACCCCGGCCACCCGGAACAGCTCCATCGTGCGCACGTTGTTGCCGCGCCCGCGCGGGTGGATCGACGTGCCCGAATGGCGCTCGACGAGCATGTGCGGGACGCCGAGACGCCCCAGGAACAGCGAGGTCGACAGGCCCACGAGGGAGCCGCCGACGATGAGGACGGATGTGTGCTGCACGGCCTCGGGGGCCTCGTGCGAACGGGTCATGTGACTGCCTCCAGCGTCACCTGCGACGTGAGTGAGGGATTTCGCCCACATTGCACGCCGCGCTGTACCACTTCGCGCGTCGGAAGCACCTACCGGGCACCTATTTCACCCGACCGGACCGTGCGGTTCGCGCGACGCCGGGACCCGCGTCGACGATCGGCACATGGCGACCGCGCTGTCCCGGACGCGCCGGCCGCACCAGACCCTCGACGAGGAGTCGCACCAGACCCTCGACCGGGCGTCGCACCAGACCCTCCACGGCAAAGAGAGAGGCGTGCCGGTATGTCCATCTCAGGACGCATATCGCAGTCGGCGTTCGACGGTTCCAGGCTGCGGGTGATCCTCCTGCTCGACCTGTACGAAGGGGCCCAGCAGCAGTTCCTCGACGCGTACGAGCACATGCGCAACCAGGTCGCGTCGGTGCCCGGTCACCTCAGCGACCAGCTGTGCCAGTCGATCGAGAACCCCTCGCAGTGGCTCATCACCAGCGAGTGGGAGAGCGCGCCGCCGTTCCTCGCCTGGGTGAACAGCGAGGAGCACGTCGAGACCGTCCGCCCGATGCACAACTGCGTCCGGGACACCCGCTCGATGCGCTACAGCATCCTGCGCGAGACCACCCCCGCCGGGCCGACCACCCCCGAACCGGCGGCGGCGACCACGCAGGCGGTGGCCCGGGTCGGCGACGGCGCGGCGCGCCACGCCCTCACGTTCACCGTCAAGCCGGGCTCCGAGTCCAAGGTCGCGGAGATCCTCGCCGCGTACCGGTCGCCCCAGGCCCAGGTCGACGACACCACACGGCTGCGCCGCACCTCGCTGTTCATGCACGGCAACCGCGTCGTGCGCGCCGTGGAGGTCGAGGGCGACCTCCTCGCGGCGCTGCGCCACGTGGCCCGCCAGCCGGAGATCCGGGCCGTCGAGGAGGCCGTCAACCCGTACCTGGAGCAGGACCGCGACCTGACCGACCCCGAGTCGGCGCGCGTCTTCTTCACCCGGGCCGCGCTCCCCGCCGTCCACCACGTCGTGTCCGACCGCCCGGCCCCCGAGGGCCTGAGCCGGCACGCGCTGCACTACCCGGCCAAGGAAGGCCGCGGGATGGACCTGGCCCGGCTGCTCGCCCTCCAGGACGCGGCCGCGGCCGACGACCCGCACAGCCCCGTGTACGCGTCGACGGTCTTCCAGCGCGACGACATCGTGGTGCGCCTCATCGACATCACGGGCGAGCTCGACGCGGACCCCGTCGCGTCCGTCGGACTCAAGGGCCTGGAGCGGGACGGGGAGGCCGAGCGCCTCATCGACCTCGCCGCGATCGGCGTGGAGGGCTCCCTGCACACGGAGCGCAACATCAACCGGCTCCTGTCGCACATCGACATGACGCCGGTCACCGACCGCAGCTCGGCCGACTCCTGACGCACCGCCGCCGGCGTCCGCGGGCCGGGCCCGCCACGCCACCACTCACCCGGAGGTATCACGCATGATCAAGCATCCACGCATCGTGGACCTGAGCGAGACCGAGCCCAACCGCCGGCGCGGAGGTGACCTGCGGGCCATGCTCACGCCCGCCACGGTCGGCTCCACCAGCGGCTTCATGGGCCTCGCCCTGATCCAGCCCGGAGAGCGCATCGGCGAGCACTACCACCCGTACTCCGAGGAGTTCGTGTACGTCGTGCAGGGCGCCCTCGAGGTCGACCTGGACGGCGAGACGCACGAACTGCGCCCCGACCAGGGGCTGCTCATCCCGATCGACGTGCGGCACCGCTTCCGCAACGTCGGCGACGTGGAGGCCCGCATGGTCTTCCACCTCGGCCCGCTCGCCCCGGAGCCGCGCCTCGGACACGTCGACACCGAGGAGCCCGAGCCAAGTGAGGTCATAAGGTGACCCGGCGGGTGGCGGTCACCGGCGTCGGCGTGGTGGCGCCCGGGGGAATCGGCGCCACGGCGTTCTGGGACCTGCTCTCCAACGGCCGGACGGCGACCCGCGGCATCACGCTGTTCGACCCGGCGGGCCTGCGCTCGCGGATCGCCGCCGAGTGCGACTGGGACCCGGACGCCCACGGCCTGCCCCTCGACGTGCGCGACCACACGGACCGGTACATCCAGTTCGCGGTCGCCGCCGCCGGCGAGGCCGTACGCGACTCCGGACTCGACACCGGCCGCGAGGACCCCTGGCGGATCGGCGTCTCCCTCGGCAGCGCCATCGGCGGGACCACCCGCCTGGAGCACGACTACGTCCTCGTCAGCGAGCGCGGCAAGCGCTGGGACGTGGACCACCGCGCGGCCGAACCCCAGCTCCACCGGGCCTTCTCGCCGAGCACGCTCGCCGCGGTCGTCGCCGAACAGTTCGGCGCGCAGGGCCCCGTGCAGACCGTCTCCACCGGATGCACCTCCGGACTCGACGCGGTGGGCTACGCCTTCCACACCGTCCAGGAGGGCCGGGCCGACGTCTGCATCGCGGGCGCCTCCGACTCCCCGGTCTCACCCATCACGATGGCGTGCTTCGACGCCATCCGGGCGACCTCGCCGAACAACGACGACCCCGAGCACGCCTCCAGACCCTTCGACGCGGACCGCAACGGCTTCGTCATGGGGGAGGGAGCGGCGGTCCTCGTCCTGGAGGAGGCCGGGCACGCCCGCGCGCGCGGCGCCCACGTGTACTGCGAGATCAGCGGCTACGCCACGTACGGCAACGCGTACCACATGACCGGTCTGACCAGCGAGGGCCGGGAGATGGCCCGGGCGATCGACACCGCCCTCGGCCAGGCCCGGCTCGACCCCACGCTGATCGACTACGTCAACGCCCACGGCTCCGGCACCCGGCAGAACGACCGGCACGAGACGGCCGCCGTCAAGCTGTCGCTGGGCGCCCACGCCTACGACACCCCGATGAGCTCCATCAAATCCATGGTGGGCCACTCCCTGGGCGCGATCGGTGCGATCGAGGTGGCCGCCTGCGTCCTCGCGCTCCAGCACCAGGTGGTGCCGCCCACCGCGAACTACGAGACGCCCGACCCCGAGTGCGACCTGGACTACGTACCGCGCACCGCCCGCCCCCGGAAGCTGAGGAACGTGCTCTCCGTCGGCAGCGGATTCGGCGGCTTCCAGTCCGCGGTGCTCCTGGCCGGGCCAGGCGGGAGGACACGATGAGCGGTCGACGCGCCCGGCGCGCGGTCATCACCGGCACCGGTGTGATCGCCCCCAACGGACTGCACGCGGACGCCTACTGGAAATCCGTCCGGGAGGGCCTGTTCGTCCTGGACCGGATCACCCGCGAGGGCTGCGGGAACCTGCCGCTGCGCGTCGGCGGCGAGGTCCGCAGCTTCGACGCCGAGGACCACATCGAGGAGCCGTTCCTGGTCCAGACGGACCGGTTCAGCCACTTCGCCATGGCCGCGGCGGCCCAGGCCCTCGACGACGCGGGCATCGGACGCGGGGCGCCCGACGACCCGTACTCCATCGGCGTGTTCACCGCCGCCGGGTCCGGCGGCGGCGAGTTCGGCCAGCGCGAACTGCAGAAACTGTGGGGCCAGGGCTCCAAGTTCGTCGGCCCCTACCAGTCCATCGCCTGGTTCTACGCGGCCAGCACCGGCCAGATCTCCATCTGGAGCGGCTTCAAGGGACCGTGCGGAGTCGTCGCCAGCGACGAGGCCGGCGGCCTGGACGCCGTCGCACACGCGGCCCGCGCCGTGCGGCGCGGCACCGAGGCCCTGGTCGTCGGCGCCACGGAGGCCCCGCTCGCCCCGTACTCGATGGTGTGCCAGCTCGGCTACCCCGAGCTCAGCACCGCCGAGGAACCCGAACGCGCCTATCTGCCCTTCACCACGGCGGCCCGCGGGTTCGCGCCCGCCGAGGGCGGCGCCGTCCTCGTCGTGGAGGAGGAGAACCGCGCCCGCGAGCGCGAAGCGCCGCTGCGCGCCGTCGTCGCCGGACACGCCGCCACCTTCACGGGCGCGTCCCGGTGGGAGCGCTCCAGAGAAGGCCTCGCGCAGGCGATCCGCGGCGCCCTCGACGAGGCCGGCTGCGCGCCCGAGGAGATCGACGTCGTGTTCGCCGACGCCCTCGGCGTCCCGGAGGCCGACCGCGCCGAGGCCCTGGCCCTCGCCGACGCCCTGGGCGCCCACGGCACCCGCGTCCCCGTCACGGCCCCCAAGAGCGGCATGGGGCGCGCCTACTGCGCGGCGTCCGTGCTGGACGTGGCGGCCGCCGTGTACGCCATGGAGCACGGCCAGATTCCCCCCACGCCCAACGTGTTCGACATCTGCCACGACCTGGATCTGGTGATGTCCCGCGCTCGCCCCGCCGAGCTGCGCACGGCCCTGGTCCTCAGCCGGGGACTCATGGGCTCCAACGCGGCGCTCGTAGTGCGCCGCTGCGACGGATCCGCCCTATAGCACCGGGCGGGAAGGAGAACACCCGCATGATCACCACCGAAGTCACCTACGAGGAACTGGCCGGCCTGATGAAGAAGGCCGCCGGCATCACCGTCGACCCCCAGGAACTCGCGCAGGACCCCGACGCCCCCTTCGACGCGCGCGGCATCGACTCGCTCGGCCTCCTCGGCATCGTCGGCGAGATCGAGAACCGGTACGGCCGGTCGCTGCCCCCCGACTCGGAGCGCTGCAAGACACCCCGCGCGTTCCTCGACCTCGTCAACAACGCCCTCAAGGCTGGAGCCTGACATGGCACGCACCGAGAACAGCATCACCATCGACGCCCCCCTCGACCTCGTCTGGGAGATCACCAACGACATCGAGAACTGGCCGCGGCTCTTCAGCGAGTACGCGTCCCTCGACGTCCTCTCCCGCGACGGCGACACGACGACGTTCCGGCTGACCATGCACCCGGACGACAACGGGAAGGTGTGGAGCTGGGTCTCGGAGCGGACCGTGAACCGCGCCGAGCGGACCGTGCGCGCCCGCCGCGTCGAGACCGGCCCCTTCGCCCACATGAACATCCGGTGGGACTACGCGCAGACCCCGGAAGGCACCCGCATGGACTGGGTGCAGGACTTCGCGATGAAGCCCGAGGCCCCCGTCGACGACTCCTGGATGACGGACAACATCAACCGGAACTCCGCCACGCAGATGGCCCTCATCCGCGACAAGATCGAGAAAGCCGCGCGGGAGCGGCAGAAGGCGCCCGCGACGCCGCGCTGACGGCCCGGCGAGGAAGGAAACCCGATGCACCACTCCCTGATCGTCGCCCGCATGGCGCCCGGCTCGGCGCCCGCGATCTCCGACGTGTTCGCCGCCTCCGACAGCGGTGAACTCCCGCACCTCATCGGTGTCGACCGGCGCAGCCTGTTCCAGTTCGGCGACGTGTACCTGCACCTCATCGAGTCCGAGCGGGACCCCTCGCCCGCCATCGCGAAGATGGCCGGGCACCCCGAGTTCCGCAGCGTCAGCGAGCAGCTGTCGGCGTACGTCAGCGCGTACGACCCGACGACCTGGCGCAGCCCCAAGGACGCCATGGCGCACTGCTTCTACCGCTGGGAGCGGAGCGCCCCGTCCTGACCGGGCGCCCGGGAACGACACGAGGCCGCCGGCCACCGCGTGGGACGCGGGGCCGGCGGCCTCGGTGCGGGTCCGCTCAGGCGGGCACGGTGCACTCGAAGGCGTGCAGGTACGGGTTGACGGGGCGGATCTCGCCGATGGCGAGCCCCGCGTCGGTCAGCCGCTCCACCATGCTCTGCCGTGTGTGCTTGGCACCGCCGACGTTGAGGAGCAGCAGCAGGTCCATCGAGGTCGTGAACTTCATCGACGGGGTGTCGTCGACGAGGTTCTCGATGACGACGACCCGGGCCCCGGGCCGGGCCGCCGCGCGGACGTTGGCCAGCGTCCGGCGGGTGCTCTCGTCGTCCCACTCCAGGATGTTCTTGATGATGTAGACGTCCGCCTCGACCGGGACGGCCTCACGGCAGTCGCCGGGCACGATGCGCACCCGTGAGGCGAGGGCGCCGCCCTCGCGCAGCCGCGGGTCGGCGTTGTCGACGACGCCCGGCAGGTCGAGCAGGGTGCCGTGCATCGCGGGGTGCTTCTCCAGCAGGCTGGCCACCACGTGCCCCTGGCCACCGCCGATGTCCGCGACCGAGGTCACGTCCCGCAGGTCGAGGAGTTCGGCGACGTCCTGCGCGGACTGCCTGCTGGACGTGGTCATGGCCCGGTTGAACACGTGCGCCGACTCGGGGGCCTCGGAGTTGAGGTAGGTGAAGAACTCCCGGTCGTACACGTCCTCGAAGACGTTCCGGCCCGAGCGCACCGCCTCGTCGAGCTTCGGCCACACGTTCCACGTCCACGGCTCGGTGCACCACAGGGCGATGTACCGCAGGCTGTGCGGGTCGTCCTCGCGCAGCAGCCGGGACATCTCGGTGTGCGCGAACGTGCCGTCGGGGCGCTCGGTGAAGACACCCTGGCTGGACAGCGCGCGCAGCAGCCGGCGCAGGGTGTGCGGCTGGGTCTTCACCGCCGCCGCCAGTTCGTCCACGCTCAGGGGGACGTCGTCCAGGGCGTCGGCGACGCCCAGGCGGGCGGCCGCGCGGACGGCGGCGGCGCACGCCGCCCCGAAGACGAGCTCCCTCAGCCGCATGGGCGGCGGGGGAGCGAGACCGGGCGCGGGTGCCGGATCGACGGTCGTCATGTTGCCTCACTTCTGCCTGCGTGATGCGGGTCGTGATGGGGGTGAAGGGGGTGGGGACTTGTCGCGAGGGGCGGCACGGGTCAGCACAATCCGCCGGGCAGGGAGGTCGCGCACCTGTTGTCGCGGAAGGTGTTGCCCTCGCCGTCGTCCTGGACGGCCAGGTCGGCCGTGCCGTTGCGCACGACCACGTTGTCGCGGATCGCGTTGCGCTGGTTGAGGGCGTTCTTGAAGTTCTTGGCCAGCACGATGCCGCCCGACATGGGGGCCTCGCCCACGTTGTCCTCGACGCGGTTGCCGGCCACCAGCGAGTCCTCGACGCCGGTGAGGATGATCCCCGAGCCCTGCAGATAGGGCAGCCGGGCGGTCTTCGCGCAGTACTTGTTGTTGGCGTGGACGTGGTTGGCCACCACGCGCAGCTCACCGGGGCGGGGCGTGTTCTCGTCGCCGACGAGGAACATCGCGGTGCAGTTGCCGGTCGCGTCGTTGTGGTCGACGGTCAGGTTCCGCAGGCGCCGCACCGTGAGGCCGATCCGGTTGTCGGCGAGGCGGTTGTGGCTGATCACCGCGCGGCGGGTGTCCACGGCCCCCTCCTCGGCGGTGACCGTGTTGGCGACGAACAGTCCGGCGTCGCCGTTGCCGGTGGCGGTGTTCCCGCGGAACACGCCCCGCACGGACCGCTCCTGGGCGATGCCCCACTGGCCGTTCTTCTCGGCGTGCACCCCCTCGACCCGCAGCCGGTCGGTCCCGGTCGCCCACAGGCCGGTCTTGGAGAAGCCGCGCAGCGTCAGCGAGCGCACGGTGACGTTCTTGACGGGGTCGGCCTCGGTGCCGCTCACGCAGACGCCGTTGCCGGCCTTCGCGCAGGCGCTGTCGCCGGAGGTGTCGGGGACGACGACGGTGGACCGGGCTCCGGACCCCTGCAGGGTCACGCCCGACACGTCGACGTCGACGCTCTCGTGGTAGGTGCCGGGAGCCAGGCGGACGACGTCCCCAGGCCTCGCGGCGTCGATGGCTTTCTGGATGGACTCGCCCGGGTTCACGTGGTGCACCGTCCGGGCGGCGGCGGCCGGTGAGGCGGCCCCGAGGCCCGACGCGACGGCGGCCGCGGCGCAGGCGAGGCCCACAATCTGTCGTGTGGTCACATGGCGAAGCTATGAGCGGCCGTTCCGCCCTGCCACCGCTGTTCCCCCAGGCGGGCCAGGGGCTTCTAGAGTCTCCTGCGGACCCGGAACGGTTTCCGCCGCCGGGCCGCCCGCCGTAGTCGGACCCCGGGCATCGGGCCCGGCGCGACAGATGAGAGGGTCAGGCGAGTGAGTGAGACACCGAAGAGCACCCTGCAATACCGCTTCGACGGGCCAGAAGACGCCCCTGTCCTGATCCTGGGTCCCTCACTGGGCACCACCTGGCACATGTGGGACCGGCAGATCCCCGAGCTGGTCAAGCAGTGGCGGGTGTTCCGCTTCGACCTCCCCGGACACGGCGGCGCCCCGGCGTACCCCGTCGACTCCGTCGGGGAGCTCGCCGCCCGGCTGCTCGCCACGCTCGACGAGGTCGGCGTGCAGCGCTTCGGATACGCGGGCTGCTCACTGGGCGGCGCGATCGGCGCCGAACTGGCGCTGCGGAACCCGCAGCGCGTCGCGTCGCTCGCCCTGATCGCGGCCTCGCCCCGCTTCGGCACCGCCGACGAGTTCCGCCAGCGCGGCGTCATCGTGCGCAGCAACGGCCTGGACCCCATCGCCCGTACGTCGCCCGAGCGCTGGTTCACCTCCGGCTTCGCCGCCGCCCAGCCCGCCATCACGGACTGGGCCGTGCAGATGGTCCGCACGACCGACCCGGGCTGCTACATCGCCGCGTGCGAGGCCCTCGCCGCCTTCGACATCCGTACCGAGCTCGGCGCCATCGGCGTCCCCACGCTCGTCCTCGTCGGCTCGGAGGACCAGGTGACGGGTCCGGCCGAGGCCCGCACCCTCGTCGCCGGCATACCCGACGCCCGGCTCGCCGTCGTCCCCGGCGCCTCGCACCTGGCCCCGGTCGAGCAGCCCGCCGCCGTCACCGACCTCCTGGTCCGGCACTTCTCCACGGCCTGGCAGCCCGCCCAGGACACCGGCCAGCACGCCATCCCCGCGCCGCCCGTCAAGCCGGTCCTGGCGCCGCCCGCGCCGACCGGGCCCGTCGCCGAGATCGCCCCGGCCGCGCACCAGCCCGAGGCGGCCGTGCGGCCCGACCCGCACGACACGGGCCTCAAGGTGCGCCGCGAGGTGCTCGGCGACGCGCACGTCGACGGCGCGCTGGCCGAGGCCGACGACTTCTCCGGCGAGTTCCAGGAGTTCATGACCCGCTACGCGTGGGGCGAGATCTGGGCCCGCCCGGGACTCGACCGCCGGATGCGCTCCTCGGTGACGCTCACCGCCCTCGTCGCGGGCGGCCACCTCGACGAGCTGGCCTTCCACACGCGCGCCGCGCTGCGCAACGGCCTGACCGCGGACGAGATCAAGGAGATCCTGATGCAGACGGCCGTCTACTGCGGCGTGCCGGCGGCGAACTCCGCGTTCAAGGTCGCCCAGCGTGTCATCCGCGAGGAGACCACGCCGCAGGAATGACCGAGCAGGATGGGACCATGACGCTCACCTTCAAGAAGCTGTCCCACGCCTGCGTCCGCCTCGAGAAGGACGGACAGGTCCTCGTCGTCGACCCGGGCGGGTTCTCGGAACCGGACGCGGCGGTCGGCGCCGACGCGATCCTCGTGACCCACGAGCACCCGGACCACTTCGACGAGGCACGGCTGCGCGCCGGGATGGAGGCCCGCCCCGGCGCGCAGATCTGGACCCTGCGCTCGGTCGCGGAGAAGCTCTCCGCCGCGTTCCCCGGCCGCGTCCACACGGTCGGGCACGGCGACACGTTCACGGCCGCCGGCTTCGACGTCCAGGTCCACGGCGAACTGCACGCCGTCATCCACCCGGACATCCCGCGCATCACGAACGTCGGCTACCTCCTCGACGGCGGCGCCGTCTTCCACCCCGGCGACGCGCTCACCGTCCCCGACCGGCCCGTCGAGACGCTGATGCTCCCGGTCATGGCGCCCTGGAACAAGATCGCCGAAGTGATCGACTACGTGCGCGAGGTGAAGCCGAGCCGCGCCTACGACATCCACGACGCGCTCCTGACCGACCTGGCCCGCCCGATCTACGACAACCAGATCGGCGCGCTCGGCGGCACCCGGCACCTGCGCCTGACGCCGGGCGACACCGTCCGGCTGTGACCCGGCCTCAGCGTGCGAGGAGCTCCAGCACCTCGTCCGTCGTGCCCAGCTCGGCGATGCGCGGATAGATCTTGCCGAAGGTGTGCGCGTGGGACGCGGCGTCGGTGTCGGTCGTCGCGTCCTCTACCACCAGCAGGTGGTAGCTGAGCTCGAAGGCCGAGCGCGCCGTGGACTCCACGCCGATCGACGTCGAGATGCCGCCGAGCACGAGCTGCGTGACCCCGCGCCTGCGCAGCTGCAGATCCAGCTCCGTACCGGTGAAGGCGCCCCAGTGCCGCTTGGTGATCACGATGTCGTCGCCGAGCGGGCCCAGCTCGTCGGGGAACGCGGCGAACGCGGCCGGTGGCGCCTGGGTGAGGCCCGGCGTCGTGGCCCGGCTCACCGGCAGGTCGCCGCCGTCGGGCGACCACGCGACCCGCACCCGCACGACCGGCAGGCCCCGGGCGCGGAACGCGTCGGCGAGCCGCGCCGCGTTCTTGAGCACCGTGTCCGCGGGGTGCGGGGCGGTCGGCAGGCCGAGGATGCCCTGCTGGAGGTCGATGAGGACGAGGGCGGGGCGCTCGTCCAGGGCCGGGGCGGGAAGGCTGCTGTCACTCATATTTCGACAGGCTACCTGTCGAAAAGGCCGTTGTCGTACCCGCCCGGTAGGTTGTGGGACATGCGCATCGCTACCTGGAACGTGAACTCGATCACCGCCCGCCTGCCCCGGCTCCTCGCCTGGCTCGAGAGCAGCGGCACGGACGTGCTGTGCATCCAGGAGACCAAGTGCTCGGCCGAGCAGTTCCCGGCGGAGGAGCTGCGCGAGCTCGGCTACGAGTCGGCGGTCAACGCGAACGGGAGGTGGAACGGGGTGGCGCTGCTCTCCCGCGTCGGCCTCGAGGACGTCGTCAAGGGCGTGCCCGGCGACCCCGGCTACGACGGGGCCGAGGAGCCCCGCGCCGTCTCCGCTACCTGCGGCCCGGTCCGCGTCTGGTCGGTCTACGTGCCGAACGGGCGGGAGGTCGACCACCCGCACTACGCGTACAAGCTGCGCTGGTTCGAGGCGCTCAAGGCGGCGGTGGCCGGCGACGCGCAGGGCTCCCGCCCGTTCGCGGTGATGGGCGACTACAACGTGGCGCCGACCGACGACGACGTCTGGGACATCTCCGTCTTCGAGGGCGCGACGCACGTGACGCCGGCCGAGCGGGCCGCGCTGGCGGCGCTGCGCGAAGCGGGGCTCAGCGATGTCGTGCCGCGCCCCCTGAAGTACGACCACCCCTTCACGTACTGGGACTACCGCCAGCTCGGCTTCCCCAAGAACCGCGGCATGCGGATCGACCTGGTCTACGGGAACGCGCCGTTCGCCAAGGCGGTCTCCGACGCCTACGTCGACCGCGACGAACGCAAGGGCAAGGGCGCCTCGGACCACGCTCCCGTGGTGGTCGACCTCGACGTCTAGCGCGACCTGACCGCCGGTGGGGCTTCTCGCGCAGTTCCCCGCGCCCCTGAAATGCACGCCCTTCGGGCGGCATTTCCCCGATAGAGGCTGAACGGCGAAGCCGTTCGCCTCTAGGGGCGCGGGGAACTGCGCGACCAGCCCCCACCGGGCCGCACCCGCCGACGCACCGGCGAAGCTACGGCGCGAGAAGGCCCAGGTCGACCGAGGAGCCCAGCGCAGCGAGCCCCGCATCGCCGGGATGCAGATGATCCCCGCTGTCGAACTCGGCCCGCATCCGAGCCGGCCGCCCCGGATCCCGCAGCACCGCGTCGAAGTCCAGCACCGCGTCGAACCCCGAGCCGGGCCCGCGCAGGAACCGGTTCACCTCGACCCGCCCCGCGTCAGCGGCAGCCGTGCACAGGGCCTCCCCCTCGCACGGGGTGATCGTCGCCCCGATCACCCGCAACCCCCGCGCCCGCGCCAGCGCGGCGACCTCGCGCAGCCCCGCCACGACCTGCTCGGCACTCGCGCCCCACCGGAGATCGTTGATCCCCTGGAAGACGACGACGGTCCGCGCCGAGGTCTGGGCGAACACGTCCCGGTCGATCCGGTGCAGCGCGCTCACCCCGCCCGTGTCCACGGACACCCCGTCGCCCGGATACCGGTCCCCGACGACCTTGTTCGCCGAGATCCCCTGGTTCAGCACCCCGTAGCGCGGCACCTGCGACTGCCCGAGCAGCCGCCGCGCCAGCACGTTCGGCCAGCGCCTGTTCGCGTCCTGGGTCGACTTCACCCCGTCCGTGATCGAGTCCCCGAGCAGCACCACGGATCCGGGCCCGCCGCCCACGTCGACCCCGGTGAGCAGCGGCCAGTACGAGATCGTCGAGGTGAAGGCCGTGCCGGCGGCGTCCGTCGCGTGGTCCCCGGGCTCGCTCACGTACGACCGCTGGAGCGCCTGGCTGTGCACGGGCGCGCTGAGCACCGGGTCGGGCAGGTGGAAGCTGACGAGGAGGTCGGAGTCGGCCGGCACGTCGAAGTCGACCGGGTCGCTGAACGCCTGTGCCCCGGCGGGCAGTTGTGTCCCGGAGGCGCCTCGGAAGGTGAGCGGGACGGGCGCGCCGCGCGTCGCGGCCCCGGCCTCGCGCACGGCGACCGACGCGCTGCCGATCCGTACGGGCGTCGACGCGAAGGTGTTGTCGAGCCGGATCCGGACCCGGGGGCCGCCCGTGCTCGTGTGCACGACGAGCCGTACCGTCCGGTCCGCCCACGGGCCGACCGTCGTGTACCCGGCGGTCGACGCCGCCCAGGTGCCCGTCCAGCCGTGCGTCGCCCGGCGCACGGAGACGTCGAAGACATGCAGCGCGCGGCCGGCCTCGTCCGGCGCTCCGGGCAGGTCGACGGAGGCGATGGCCCGGTCCGCGCGGACCGGCACGGTGACCACGTACAGCCGGGTCCGGTCGGGGACCTGCCCCTGCGGCGTGTTGCGATGGGGGAGCGCGACGGACTTCGTGGCGAGCGGGCCGGTGCGCCAGTCCGGGGCGGTGAGCGTGTACCGGGAGCGCGAGCCGTCCGTGTAGCGGACCGTGCCCGTGCCGCTCGCGTCGCCGCCGGTCCCGGCGACGAGGAAGGCGAGCGAGTTCCCGCTGCCCCGCAGCCGGACGCGCTGGCCGTCGGCCCGGACGTTGTCGGGGCCGTCGCCCGCCGTGCGCGGCCAGTGGAGCTCGGCGCCCTGGACGCCGAGGCGGCGCCCGGGGGTCCAGCCCGCCGCCGTCAGGTCCTGGGCGGACAGCGAGCCGCCCTCGCCGTCGAAGTCGGCCTCGGCGGGCCGGTCGTCGTCGCTGACGGCCCGATTGTCGAAGAGCCGCTCCAGGGGGAGCGGCTCGGGTCTGTGCGGGGCGGCCTCGGCGGTCGTCGCGGGCGCGAGGCCCGCGCAGGCCGCCAGTAGGACAGCTGTTCCCCAGGTGCGTCGGCGCACGGCCGGCTCCCTCCGTGGTGCGGCGGGCGTGACAGGTGTGCCATGAACGTAGGAAGGGGGCAGGGACGCGTCAATGAGGCGCGTATGAAGCGGGTGCGAACGCACCGCGAACAGCGGGTCCGCGCGCCCTGTGGTGCCGGGGCCAGGGGGAATGCGAGGCTGGACGGCATGAAGATCCCGTTCGTGGACAATTGGCGCAAGAAGCACGAGCCCGTCCTCGCCGTCGCGACGGCCGCGCCGGACGGCGGCGGTGCGGGTTCCGCTGGTACGGGCGGCGGCGACGGACTCGCCGAACTGCTCTCGGAGTGCGAGCTGTTGCGCTCGCAGGCGGCCGCGGCGGGCATCGAACTCGACGACTCCGTACGGTCCTTGGAGAAACTCGACCAACTCGTGCCGCGCTGGCGCGAGGACCCCGAAGTGCTGCCCTGGCTCGGCAACGACGCGGGCCTGTACCTCGGCACGGTCCTGGTGCGCCATGTGCCGGGCGCCGCCTGGGTGATCCGGCCGGACGGGCAGCCCGTCGTGCTCCTGGAGTCGGGCCGGGAGATCGAGGTCGTGGAGGCCGGACAGGAGTGGGCGGAGAGCGGGGCCCCGGAACTCTCCCAGTTCTACGCGGAGGCCGCCGAGTCCTGAGCGGCATGATCTGAGCCGCAAATACGGTTAATGCCCATACGTGCGTGTCGTCGGTTAAGTCCCCTATAAGCGTGGATAGTTTGCGCAAACCGAGACAGCTGAGAGTGGGCAGGACTGGCATGGCCGTCGATCCTTTGATCGAGCTGCGTGACGTGAACAAGTACTACGGGGAGCTGCATGTCCTCCAGGACATCGACCTCACCGTCGGCAAGGGGGAGGTGGTCGTGGTCATCGGCCCTTCGGGGTCGGGCAAGTCGACGCTCTGCAGGACGATCAACCGGCTGGAGACGATCCAGTCCGGCACCATCAGGCTCGACGGCAAACCGCTGCCCGAGGAGGGCAAGGCGCTCGCGCAACTGCGAGCCGAGGTCGGGATGGTCTTCCAGTCCTTCAACCTGTTCGCGCACAAGACGGTCCTCCAGAACGTCTCGCTGGCCCAGGTGAAGGTCAGGAAGCGCAAGAAGGAGGAATCCGACCGGCGCTCCCGCGAACTCCTCGACCGCGTCGGCCTCGCGGCCCACGCCGACAAGTTCCCCGCCCAGCTCTCCGGCGGCCAGCAGCAGCGCGTGGCCATCGCCCGCGCCCTCGCCATGGACCCCAAGGCCCTGCTCTTCGACGAGCCGACCTCCGCCCTCGACCCCGAGATGATCAACGAGGTCCTCGAGGTCATGCAGCAGCTGGCCCGCGACGGCATGACCATGGTGGTCGTCACCCACGAGATGGGCTTCGCGCGCACCGCCGCCGACCGCGTCGTGTTCATGGCCGACGGGAAGATCGTCGAGGACCGCGCCCCCGAGGACTTCTTCACGCATCCCGAGAGCGAGCGCGCCCGCGACTTCCTCTCCAAGATCCTCAAGCACTGACCGGGGGAGTGCAGCACCTCATGATCGTAAAGTCGCTCAGGCTGCTCACCGCCCTCGCGGTGGCCGCCCTGGCCGCCACCGCCTGCGGCAAGGAGGGCACGCCGCCCGTCAAGGGCCCCTCGGCTGCCGAACTCCCCAAGTACCAAGTGGCACAGGGCTTCTCGCTGCCCGACTCCAAGACCTGGAAGAAGGCGGACAAGCGAGGCCACTTCGTCGTCGGCGCCAAGGAGGACCAGCCCTACCTCGGTGAGAAGAACCCCGCCAACGGCGTCTACTCGGGCTTCGACATCGAGATCGCCAAGATGATCTCCGCCTCGCTCGGCCTGGACCCGAAGAAGATCTCCTTCAAGACGATCGCCTCCGCCAACCGCGAGACGGCCCTGCAGAACGGTCAGATCGACTACTACGTCGGCACGTACACCATCAACGACAACCGCAAGAAGCTCGTCGGCTTCGGCGGCCCGTACTACATGGCCGGCCAGAGCCTGCTCGTGCGGACCGACGAGGACGACATCCACGGCCCCCAGGACCTCGACGGCAAACGCGTCTGCTCGGCCGCCGGATCGACCCCGTACCAGCGCATCCAGGCCGACTACCCCAAGGCCGAACTCGTCGCCTACGACACCTACTCGGTCTGTGTCGACAACCTGTTGACCTACCAGGTCGACGCCGTGACCACCGACGACGCGATCCTGCTCGGCTACGCGGCCAAGGTCCCCGACGAGCTGAAGCTGGTCGGCAAGCCGTTCTCCGAGGAGCCGTACGGCATCGGCGTGCCCCGCTCCGACAACGCGCTGCGCTTCGCCGTCGACACCGCGCTCGCCCAGCGCGAGAAGGACGGCGACTGGAAGAAGGCGTACGACGCGACGCTCGGCCTGTCCGGCGTGCCCGCACCGAAACCGCCCGCCATCGACCGCTATCCGGCGAGCTGAGGACCCGCACCGTGAACGTACTGACCGAAAACTTCTCGACCTACTGGAAAGGCTTCCTCGGTACGGTCGAGCTCACCGTCTACGCCTCGATCCTCGCCCTCGTGCTGGGGTTCGTCATGGCGTCGTTCCGCGTCGCGCCCGTCGGCTCCTTCCGCGCCTTCGGCACCGCCTGGGTCACCGTCCTGCGCAACACCCCGCTGACCCTGCTGTTCTTCGCTGTCCTGCTCGGCCTGCCGCGCTTCGGCCTCGTGCTCCCCTTCACCGTCTTCGCGGTGCTCGCGCTCGGCTGCTACACCTCCGCGTTCATCTGCGAGGCGCTGCGCTCCGGCATCAACACCGTGCACAAGGGGCAGGGCGAGGCCGCCCGCAGCCTCGGCATGTCCTTCGGCCAGACCCTGACCCTGGTGATCCTGCCGCAGGCGTTCCGCTCCGTGATCGCGCCCGTCGGCTCCAACCTGATCGCGCTCGCCAAGAACTCGGCGATCGCGGGCGCCTTCAGCGTCACCGAACTGCTGGGCACCTACAAGACGCTCAGCGAACTCGGCTTCAACATCATCTGGACCTTCGTCTGGATCGCGGTCGGCTACCTCATCATCACGCTCGCCATCAGCGGGGTGTTCAACCTCATGGAAAAGCGCTGGGGAGTCGCCCGATGAAAGCCCTCGACCACGGCGCCACCGCCCTCTACGACATCCCGGGGCCCAACACCGAGCGCCGCCACAAGCTGTACGGTCTCGTCTCCACCGTGATCCTGCTCGCACTCGTCGGCTGGATCCTCTACCTGCTCTTCGACACCGACCAGTTCACCAGCACCAAGTGGACCCCCTTCGAGTACAAGGGCATCCAGGAACTGCTGCTGCGCGGCCTCGGGAACACGCTCAAGGCCTTCGCCATCGCGGCCGTGCTGTCCCTGGCGCTCGGCACGGTCCTCGCCGTGGGACGCCTGTCCGACCACCGCCCCGTGCGCTGGCTCGCCACCCTGTTCGTGGAGTTCTTCCGCGCGATGCCGGTCCTCGTGATGATCTTCTTCATCTACGTGGCCCTCAAGGCCGAGCCGCTGCCCGCCCTCGTCGCCGGACTGACCCTCTACAACGGCTCGGTGCTCGCCGAGGTCTTCCGCTCCGGCATCAACGCGGTCGAACGCGGCCAGCGCGAGGCCGCGTTCGCGCTCGGCATGCGCAAGACGCAGGTCATGACGCACGTCCTGGTGCCGCAGGCGGTGCGGGCCATGCTGCCCGCCATCATCAGCCAGCTCGTGGTCGCCCTGAAGGACACCTCGCTGGGGTATCTGATCACCTATGAGGAGTTTCTCCACGCCGGGAAGCTCATCGCGTCGAACCTCGACTACGATTTGCCCTTCATCCCCGTGGTGATGGTGATCTCGCCGATCTACATCGGGATGTGCATGTTGCTGTCGTGGTTCGCCCAGTGGGTGGCCAAGCGTCAGCGGCGCAATCCCAAGACCGAGGCCGCGGACGTCGCCCCGGCCGAACCAGGGACGCTGCTGCCCGGAGTGCAGTAGCCACAGAGCGTCGGCCGTCCACGCCCGGCCGCAGCCGGAGATCACTCCTCGCGAGGAGAAGGTCAGCTGCGTGCGGGACGGGACGGGCCGCCTGCTTGCCGAGGCCGAGCGGGCCCCTGCCGCATTCGTACGCGGCCGGGGTACCGCTCTTCCTTGGTCCGGGCCCCCTACTTGGCGCGGTGGGAGTTGCGCGGGGCCGCCGTGGCCGGCAGCGGCTGCTGGGCCGCACGCGTCACGTCGGAGACCAGCTCGACGACGTCCGGGCCGTAGGCGCCCGAGTTCACGACCTTCAGGAGCAGTACGAACGAGCTGTTGCCGTGCTTGCGCGCGAGCCGCTCGTGATGGCGGGCCAGATACCGCGTCGCCGCCTGATTCGTGATGGGCAGCTGCCCGCAGAACAGGAACACCGGCCGCGCCTCGCGCGACTCACCGGCCGTCAGCCGCGCCAGGATCACGTACTCGGTACGGCCCGGCTCCACCCGGTAGCGCTCGGAGCCGACCTGGAACGCGCCGCGGTCAGGACCCGGCTCCGGATCCGTGTTGACCCGGATCCCCGGCAGCAGGCTCACCATGTGCGCCGCCATCCGCCGGTTCGACGCCGGCCCCCCGACACAGAACTCGGTGCGCTCGCCGAAGCCCTGCTGGGCCGTGTCGTGCGCCACGACCTGGGCGTGCGCCCCGCAGTCCTTGACGATCGCCGCCAGTTCCAGCAGCGCGAACACGTCGTGCCGCTTGACCGCCAGCTCGGGGCCGCCCGCGTCGCGGTTCACCACCAGCAGCGACTCCGCGTTGTCGGGCAGTCCGAAGAAGGCCTGCTTGCGGCGGAGCTTCCGTTTCCACAGATAGGTGCGGGCGAGCCAGCCCAGCGAGGCGCTGATGCCCGCTGCGATCAGGCCGAGGACGATGTTGCGCACGTCTTCAGTCATGGGGGCGCACTCTAGCCAACCGGCGTACCGGTGTTCGAGGGGGTCCTGACGGTGCCGTGAAGGCAAGTTACGCTGCGCAGACGGTTGTTGACTGGAGGTACTGATGAGACGTTCAGTTGCACGGAATCTGTCCCTCTGCGCCCTTGCGGTGAGCATGGTGGCGGTCGGGGCGGCCGCGCCCCCTTCGTCCGCTTCCGGCGGCTCCTCGGGAGCGCCGCAGAAGGTTCCGGTCGCCGTCGGCCACGGCGGCGCCGTGGCCAGTGTCGACGCCGACGCCTCCGCGGCCGGCATCGAGGTCCTCAGGAACGGGGGCAACGCGGTGGACGCCGCCGTCGCCACCGCCGCCGCGCTCGGCGTCACCGAGCCCTACTCCGCCGGCGTCGGCGGAGGCGGCTACTTCGTCTACTACGACGCGAAGACCCGGCAGGTGCACTCGATCGACGGCCGCGAGACCGCGCCGCTGAACGCCGGCTCCGACCTGTTCCTGGAGAACGGCAGACCGCTCGCCTTCGCGGACGCCGTCACCAGCGGCCTGAGCGTCGGCACCCCCGGCACCCCCGCCACCTGGGCCTCCGCCCTCGACGCCTGGGGCAGCAAGGGCCTCGGCGCCGTCCTCGAGCCCGCCGAACGACTCGCCCGGGACGGCTTCACCGTCGACGACACCTTCCGCTCCCAGACCGCCTCCAACGAGGCCCGCTTCCGCAACTTCCCGGACACCTCCCGGCTCTTCCTGCCCGGCGGACAGCTCCCGGTCGTCGGCTCGACCTTCCGCAACCCCGACCTCGCCCGCACCTACGCGCAGCTCGCCCGCCAGGGCGTCGGCGCGATCTACCACGGCGACATCGGCGCCGACGTCGTCAAGACCGTCAACGCGCCGCCCGTCGACCCGGCCTCCGGCTGGAACGCCCGCCCCGGCGAACTGTCCACGAAGGACCTGAAGGCCTACGCCGCCAAGTTCCAGACCCCGACCAGGACCTCGTACCGGGGCCTCGGCGTCTACTCCATCGCCCCGTCCTCCTCCGGCGGCACCACCGTCGGCGAGGCGCTCAACATCCTGGAGCGCACCGACCTCTCCAAAGCCTCCAAGGCCCGCTATCTGCACCGCTTCATCGAGGCCAGCCGCATCGCGTTCGCCGACCGCGGCCGCTGGGTCGGCGATCCGGCCGCCGAGGACGTGCCCACCGGGCAACTGCTCTCCCAGCGCTTCGCCGACGCACGCGGCTGTCTGATCCAGGACGACGCGGTCCTCACCAGCCCGCTGGCCCCCGGCGACCCCCGCCACCCGGGCACGTGCGGCAGGACCGGCGACCAGGCCGCCCCGACGACGTACGAGGGCGAGAACACCACGCACCTCACGGTCGCCGACAAGTGGGGCAACGTCGTCGCCTACACCCTCACCATCGAGTCCACCGGCGGCAGCGGCATCACCGTGCCCGGCCGCGGCTTCCTGCTCAACAACGAGCTGACCGACTTCTCCTTCGCCCCGGCGAACCCCGCCGTCCACGACCCGAACCTGCCCGGCCCCGGCAAGCGGCCCCGCTCCTCCATCGCACCGACCATCGTCCTCGACCGGGCGAACAAGCCGGTCGTCGCCGTCGGTTCGCCCGGCGGCGCCACCATCATCACCACCGTGCTGCAGACCCTGACCGGCTTCCTCGACCGGGGCCTGCCGCTCGTCGACGCCATCGCGGCCCCGCGCGCCAGCCAGCGCAACGCCGCGCAGACCGAACTCGAACCCGGCCTCTACGACAGCCCGCTGCGCGCCGAACTCGAGTCGATCGGGCACTCCTTCAAACTCAACCCCGAGATCGGCGCCGCGACCGGCGTGCAGCGGCTCCCCGACGGGCGGTGGCTCGCCGCCGCCGAGAAGGTACGGCGCGGCGGCGGTTCCGCGATGGTCGTCGACCCCGGCCACTGACGTCCTGACCACCCGGGATCGGCCCACGGGATGCATTCCGCGGGCCGATGTCCGGGCCCGGCGGCGCTCGTACGCTCATCGGCATGAGCGAGACAACCGGATCCCGGGGGACCGCCGCCTGGTGCGGACTGGCCCTCTACCCGTTCGTGCTGACCGTGCCGCTGTTCGCGTCACCCGACACGGTGCCGCTGCTGCGCGCCCTGGGCGTGGCCCTCAGCGCCGTGCTCCTGGTCGGCGTGGCCCGCAGGATGCCGCTGCTCGCGCTGGTGGTCGCCCTGCTCGGCACGCTCGTGGCGACCGCGCTGCAACCGAGCGGCGGACCGTACCACCCCTCCGGGCCCCTCGGCCCCGCCGGTCCGGACGGCGGGTACGACGGAGGCCGGTCCGTGACACTGCTCGCGTTCGTCGTGGCCGACATCGTGCTCGGCCTCCTCGTTGCCCGCAGGCCCACGCGCCAGTGGGTCACCGGGGTCGTGCTCAGCGTCCTCGCTCAGGCCGGCGGCATCGCCGTGTTCGCGCGGGGCGAGAGCCTCGCGGCGCTCGCCACCATCGCGCTGCTCGCCCTGCTGGTCTCCTGCATGATCGGCCTGTTCGTCCGCGAGCGCGCCGAGCACGCCTCCGCGCTGCGCCGGCGCGCCGTCACCGAGGCCGTGACCGCCGAACGGCTGCGCATCGCACGGGAGTTGCACGACATGGTCTCCCACGGCATCGGCGTCATCACCATCCAGTCCGGAGTCGCAGCCCGCGTCGTCGAGACCCGCCCCGCCGAGGCCCGTGCCGCGCTCGAAGCCATCGAACAGACCAGCCGCGACACCCTGCGCGGCCTGCGCCGCACCCTCGTCGCGCTGCGCCGGGCCGACCCGGACGGGGACGCGCCGCTCACCCCCGGCGCCGGGCTCGCCGAACTCGACGTGCTCATCGCGCAGACCGCCGACGCCGGCGTTCGCGTCGACCTGTCCCGCACCGGCACCGAGCGCCCCCTGCCGCCCGACGTGGACCGCTCCGCGTACCGCATCGTGCAGGAGGCCCTCGCCAACGTCGTCCGGCACGCGGGCGTCGCCGCCTGCCAGGTGGCGGTCGCGTACGAGGAGCACGAGCTGTTCCTGGAGATCGTGGACGCGGGACGGGGCGCCGGGGCACGATCGTCGGGAACGGGGTTCGGGATCATGGGGATGGAGGAGCGGGTGCGCCTGCTGCACGGGGAGTTCGGGGCGGGGCCGCGGCCGGAGGGCGGCTTCCGGGTGACGGCGCGGATACCGCTGCCCGAGGAGGGGGCGGCGTGACGGCGCGGGTCCGGGTGCTGCTCGTCGACGACCAGCCGCTCGTCCGCTCCGGGCTGCGCACCCTCATCGGCGACACGGGCGACCTGGAGGTCGTCGGCGAGGCGGGGGACGGGGCGGAGGCCGTCGCCCAGGCGGCGCGGCTGGTGCCCGACGTGGTCGTCATGGACATCCGGATGCCCGGCGTCGACGGCATCGAGGCGACGCGGCGCATCATCGAGTCGGGACAGGGCCCCCGGGTCCTCGTCCTGACCACGTTCGACGAGGACGACTACGTGTACGGGGCGCTGCGGGCCGGCGCCGCCGGGTTCGCCGTGAAGGACATGCCGCTCGACGATCTCCTCGCGGCGATCCGCATCGTCGCCGCGGGGGACGCGCTCATCGCGCCCGGGGTCACCCGGCGGCTCATCGCCGACTTCGTGGGGCGCGGGGGGCCGGTCGCGGCGCGTTCGCCCCGGCCGGTCGAAGGCATCACGGAGCGCGAGCGCGAGGTCCTGACCCTGGTCGGCCTCGGCCGCTCCAACCAGGAGATCGCCGAGGAACTCTTCATCAGCGTCGCCACCACCAAGTCCCACGTGGCCCGCCTCTTCACGAAGCTCGCGGCGCGCGACCGGGTCCAACTGGTCATCATGGCGTACGAGTTGGGCCTCGTGACCCCCACCCACTGACGGCTCCGCCGGGGGTGGGGGCACAGCGGAGCGGCCCCGCAGCCCGGGCAGGAGATATGCGCCCTGGGCTGGGCGCGGTACACCCGGCGGGCGCGTGCCGCCCTGCGTGTCGCTCGGCCCGGGCAGGGGGCATCGAACCGCGCTGGGCGCCCTACATCCGGCGCCCCGGTGTGTCGCCCGGTCAGGGCAACTGACATCCGCCCCGCACTCGGCGCCGTACACCCGGCGGACGTACGCCCCCCGGTGTGTCGTCCCGCAGGTCCGTCACCCGCACCCCGGGGACCGGAACGCTCCTTGGCGACACCCCCACGCCAAGGAGGTCACCGGTGGACCCCAGACCCGTCCTGCGCACCGGAGCCGTAACCGTCCTGCTCGCGGCGGCCGCGGCCTGCGCCGCTCCCGACCCGGGGCCCGAGAACGTTCCGAAGGTCACCGGCGCGGCCGGCACCCGGCCCGTGATCACCATCCCGGACCGGCCCGCCCCGGCGGCCGCCCGGCTGAAGGTGCTGCGCGCCGGCACGGGCCCGGTGGTGAAGAAGGGGCAGGTCGCCGTCACCGATGTCGAGATGCGCAGCTGGGAGGGGAAGAAGGAGCTGCTCAGCTCGTGGGGCCTGGCGCAGCCGACGACGGTGTCGTTCAGCGGCGAGCGGTCCTGGGCGGAGGCGCTCGTGGGCCGCAGGGGCGGCAGCCGCGTCCTGATGATCGCCCCGGCGGCGCGCGGCGCCGGCCCGCGGAGCGCCGCGGCGGCCGCGATCGCCCCGGACGACCACATGGTCCTGGTGTTCGACCTGATCGGCGGCTACGACCGTGACCAGCGGGTGCCGGTGCGCCACGGCAGCGGTGGGATGCCGGGCGCAGGGGGCGCCCGCGACGCGAAGGCCGTCGTCGACTTCCCCGCGGGCGGGATGCCGAAGGTGGTCAGCTGGGGCGCGGGCCCGCCCGCGAAACTGCACGTGCGCACGCTCAGCGAGGGCCGCGGCCCGGTGCTCCAGGACCGTGACGTGGCCGTGCTGCAGTACGCGGGCTGGTCCTGGGGCGAGGACCGCCCGTTCCGCTCGACGTACGGGGAGAGCGGCCCGAGCGGGATGGTGCTCGCCCGGCCCGCGCTGCTGCCCGGGATGTTCGAGGCGCTGAAGGGCATCCGGGTCGGCAGTCGGCTCCAGCTCGCGGTGCCCGCCCGCTATCGCCCCGACTTCCACCGCACGCCGGGCGGTCTGGAACAGCCGCCCGGCGTGCCGGTGCTCTACGTCGTGGACGTGCTCGACCGGCAGGACCGCTGACGCCCGTAGGGAGGGAAGCGGCTCAGAGCGCGGTGAGGACGCGCGGCCCCGCGTCGGTGATCGCCACGGTGTGTTCGGCGTGCGCGGCGCGGGAGCCGTCGTTCGTGCGCAGCGTCCACCCGTCGGGGTCCGCGTGGTAGTCGTCCGTGCCGCCCGCGATCACCATCGGCTCGATGGCCAGTGCCATGCCGGCCCGCAGCCGCATGCCGCGCCCGGGCCGCCCCTCGTTCGGCACCCCCGGGTCCTCGTGCATCCGGCGCCCGATGCCGTGCCCGCCGAAGCCGTCGGGGACGCCGTACCCGGCGGCGCGGCACACGGTGCCGATGGCGTGCGCGATGTCCCCGATCCGGTTCCCGACGACGGCCGCCGCGATGCCGGCGGCCAGGGCCCGCTCGGCGGTCTCGATCAGCCGGGTGTCCTCGGGCCGGGCGGTGCCCACGGTGAAGCTGATCGCCGAGTCGCCGACCCAGCCGCCGAGTTCGGCCCCGAAGTCGACCGAGACGAGGTCGCCGTCGCGCAGCCGGGTCCGGTTCGGGACGCCGTGCACGATCGCGTCGTTGACGGAGACGCACAGGACGGCGGGGAAGGGGGTCGGGGCGAACGGCGGGCGGTAGCCCAGGAACGGGGAGGAGGCGCCGGCGTCGCGCAGCACGTCGTGCGCGACCTCGTCGAGTTCGAGGAGGGTGACGCCCGGTGCGGCGTGCTTGCGGGCGGCGGCCAGGGCCTGGGCGACGATGCGGCCGGCCTCGCGCATCGCGTCGATCTGCGGTTCGGTCTTCAGTTCCACCATGCCAATTACTATACCGGTATTTGAATCCGGTATAGAAATGGAGGGTCGGCTAGACTGGGCGCATGGTCCGAACTCCCTTGACCCCCGAAGAGCGCGAGCGCGGCGAGCGGCTCGGCCGGCTGCTGCGCGAGGCGCGACAGGGGCGCAGCATGACCGAGGTGGCCGCGGGTGCGGGCGTCTCGGTCGAGACGCTGCGCAAGATCGAGACGGGGCGCGCGCCGACCCCGGCGTTCTTCACGGTCGCGGCCCTCGCCCGCGAGCTCGGCCTCTCGATGGACGAGCTGGTCGTGCACTGCGCGCTGCAGCCGGCCTGAACCCGGACGGCCCGGACGGCGGGCCTCGTGCGACGTGATCGGTGTGATGAGAAGCGGGATCACCCGCACGGGTGCCGAAACATGATCGTTCCAGCGGGTTGACGACGATGGTCTTGGCAAGCCCCCCGGGCGGGCTTACGTTCGTCCCTCTACGCCCCGTTCTACAGGCGTAGAGGTTCAACGCTGAGGAGCGGCTCATGGCCCACGTCGTTCGCGCCGCACTCGTCCAGGCCTCCTGGACGGGCGACACCGCATCCATGATCGCCAAGCACGAGGAGCACGCCCGCGAGGCGGCCCGCCGGGGAGCCCGGATCATCGGCTTCCAGGAGGTGTTCAACGCCCCGTACTTCTGCCAGGTCCAGGACCCCGGGCACCACCGCTGGGCCGAGCCCGTGCCGGACGGCCCCACCGTCACGCGGATGCGTGAACTCGCCCGCGAGACGGGCCTGGTGATCGTGGCCCCCGTCTTCGAGGTCGAGCAGCCCGGCTTCTACTACAACACCGCGGCCGTGATCGACGCCGACGGCAGCTACCTCGGCAAGTACCGCAAGCACCACATCCCGCAGCTTCCCGGCTTCTGGGAGAAGTACTACTTCCGGCCGGGGAACCTGGGCTGGCCCGTCTTCGACACCTCCGTCGGCCGGGTCGGCGTCTACATCTGCTACGACCGCCACTTCCCCGAAGGCTGGCGCCAGTTGGGGCTCAACGGCGCGCAGATCGTGTACAACCCGTCCGCGACCAGCCGCGGCCTCTCCTCTCACCTCTGGCGCCTCGAACAGCCCGCGGCCGCCGTCGCCAACGCGTACTACGTCGCCGCCATCAACCGCGTCGGCGTCGAGGAGTACGGCGACGACGACTTCTACGGCACCTCGTACTTCGTCGACCCGCGCGGGCAGCTCGTCGGCGAGGCGGCCGACGACCGGGACGAGGAACTGCTCGTACGCGACCTCGACCTCGACGTCATCGACGAGGTGCGGCAGCAGTGGGCCTTCTACCGCGACCGCCGCCCCGACGCCTACGACGGACTTGTCCAGCCCTGACCCCCGGGGGCCTCTCCCGAACCTGTTCAGCCCTGACCCCGGGGGCCTTTCCCGAACCCGTTCAGCCCTGACGCCCCCGGGCCTCTCCCGAACCCGTTCAGCCGTGACCGACGAAGGGACTCCGCAGCCGTGATGACCCCTGACCTCCACGCACGCCATCGCGCGGTCCTGCCCGAGTGGCTCGCCCTGTACTACGACCGGCCGATCGAGATCACCCACGGCGAGGGCCGCCAGGTCTGGGACGCCGACGGCAAGCAGTACCTCGACTTCTTCGGCGGCATCCTCACCACCATGACCGCGCACGCCCTGCCCGAGGTCACCAAGGCGGTCAGCGAGCAGGCGTCCCGGATCGTCCACTCCTCGACGCTCTACCTGAACCGGCCGATGGTCGAACTCGCCGAGCGCGTCGCCAAGTTGTCCGGCATCCCCGACGCCCGCGTCTTCTTCACCACCTCCGGCACCGAGGCCAACGACACCGCGCTGCTGCTCGCCACCGCGTACCGCCGCTCCAACCAGATCCTGGCGATGCGCAACAGCTACCACGGCCGCTCCTTCTCCGCCGTCGGCATCACCGGCAACCGAGGCTGGTCGCCCACCAGCCTCTCGCCCCTGCAGACCCTGTACGTGCACGGCGGCGTCCGCACCCGCGGCCCCTACGCCCACCTGTCCGACGCCGAGTTCACCGAGGCCTGCGTCGCCGACCTGCGCGACATGCTCGGCCAGACCCGGGGGAACGTGGCGGCGCTCATCGCCGAGCCCATCCAGGGCGTCGGCGGCTTCACCTCCCCGCCCGACGGTCTGTACGCCCGCTTCCGCCAGATCCTCGCCGAGCACGGCATCCTGTGGATCTCCGACGAGGTGCAGACCGGCTGGGGCCGCACCGGCGAGCACTTCTGGGGCTGGCAGGCCCACGCCGCGTCCGGCCCGCCCGACCTGCTCACCTTCGCCAAGGGCATCGGCAACGGCATGTCGATCGGCGGCGTCGTCGCCCGCGCCGAGGTCATGAACTGCCTCGACGCCAACTCCATCTCCACCTTCGGCGGCAGCCCCGTCACCATGGCCGCGGGCCTCGCCAACCTCTCGTACCTCCTGGAGCACGACCTCCAGGGCAACGCCCGCCGCGTCGGCGGCCTCCTCATCGAGCGGCTGCGCGCCATCGGCGCGAGCACCCCCTGCGTCCGCGAGGTGCGTGGCCGGGGCCTCATGATCGGCATCGAACTCGTCCGGCCGGGCACCGACGAGGCGCACCCCGACGCCGCCACCGCCGTCCTCGAGGAGTGCCGCGAGCACGGCCTGCTCATCGGCAAGGGCGGCGGCCACAGCACCAGCGTCCTGCGCATCGCCCCGCCCCTCACCCTGACCGTCGCCGAGGCCGAACAGGGCGCGGCGATCCTCGAACGAGCCCTGCGGAACGCCTCGTAGCGGGCCCGGCGCCATGACCGCTCCGGCCGTCCCCGAACACGCCCTGTCCGTACGGCAGATACTCGCCCTGGAACGCATCGCCGCGGGCGAACCCGAGGTGGTCGCCGCCGCCGAGCACCTCGACCGGCCCGTGCGCTGGGTGCACGTCGCCGAGGCCGCCGACGTCGGCGTCATGCTCAGCGGCGGCGAGATGGTCCTCACCACCGGCGTGCTCCTCGCGGGCGGCGACCCGCACGGCCGCACCGCCTACATCGAGTCCCTGCACCGCGCCGAGGCCGCGGCCCTCGTCCTCGGCCTCGGCCGCGCCTTCCCGTCCCCGCCCCGCGACATGTGCCGGGCCGCCGAGCGCTGCGGCCTGCCCATGGTCGTGCTGCACCGGCCCTTCCCGTTCGCCGAGCTCACCGAGGAGGTCCAGTCCCGGCTCGTGCGCCGCAAGTACGCCGCCGTCCGCCTCTCCGAGGGCATCCGCACCGCGCTGACCGCGCTCATCACGGCCGGCGCCCCGCTCCAGCGCCTCCTCGACGAGATCGCCGCGCACAGCGCCTGCCCCGTCGTCGTCACCAACCTCGCCCACCGCGTCCTCGCCACCGCCGGCGAACGGCCCGCCGTCGACGACGTCCTGCGCGACTGGGACCGCATCGCCCGGCAGCCCGGCGGCGTCGACGGCGAAGGCTGGCTGCGCGCCGAACTCGGCGGCCGCGGCGAACGCTGGGGCTCCGTCGTACTGTGCGGCTACCGCGGCGACTGCGCCTCCGGCCGGCTGCTCGCCGACCGCGCCGCCGAGTCCCTCGTCCTGCACCACCTGCTGTCCGGCACCGCCGTCAGCTGGGAGGAACAGTCCGCACGCCGCCTGCTCGACGACCTCGTCTCCGGCGCCGTGCCCGCCCGCCAACTCCTGCCCCGCGCCCGCGCGGCCGGCCTCCCCGTCAACCGGCGCACCTTCGTCCCGCTCGCCGTCCGCGACACCGACCCCGCCCGCCTCGACCGCGTCCTGCGCCTGCTCGGCCTGTCCGCGCTCGTCGCCGATCTCACCGAGCACGCCACCGCCGTCCTGCTCAGCCTCGCCCACGACCAGGACCCCGTACCGCTCGCCGCCCACTTCGCCGAACGGCTGCGCGCCGAGACCGGCGCCGCGCCCGTCGTCGCCGCGGGACCCGCCGGGCCCGCCTGGGACGACGTCCCCGACGGCCTGCGCGAAGCGCTCCACGTCTGCGACGCCGTCGCCGGAGCCCCGCCCGGCCTGCCCGCCGTCGTCCGCCTCGGCGACGTACGGCTGCGCGGTCTGATGCGGATGCTGCGCGACGACCCCCGCGTCCAGTCCTTCGCCGAACGCGAGCTGGACGGACTGCTGTACGCCGAGGAGGGCGAGGCGCTGCTCGCGGTCCTGCGCACCTACCTCGCGACCGGCCGCAACAAGTCCCGCACCGCCCAGCTCCACCACATGAGCCGGCCCGCCCTGTACCGCCGCATCGAGGCCATCGAGACCCTGCTCCGGGTCAGCCTCGACGACTTCGAGGAGGCGGCGTCCGTGCACATCGCGCTGCTCGCGCACGACGCGCAGACGGGGGAGTGACACGGTGCAACGGCATCGGGCCGCGGACGTGACACGGTGCGACTCGGCCGGCGCCGACGCGCTTCCTATCGTCCTTGGCACACCTGTCGTCCCCTCTGCCCTCCCCTCCGCCCTCCCCTCTGTCGTCCCTCGCAGGAGGTCCCGATGAGTTCCGTGATCCGCGCCGCGATCTTCCAGACCGCATGGACCGGCGACAAGGAATCCATGATCAAGGTGCACGAGCAGGCCGTGCGTGACGCGGCCGCCCAGGGCGCCCAAGTGCTCTGCTTCCAGGAGCTGTTCTACGGCCCGTACTTCTGCCAGGTGCAGGACCCGGCCTTCTACGCCTACGCCGAGGCCATCCCCGACGGACCGATCGTGCGCCGCTTCCAGGAGCTGGCCCGCGAGCACCACATCGTCCTCGTCCTGCCCATGTACGAACAGGAGCAGCCCGGCGTCCTCTACAACACGGCCGCCGTGATCGACGCCGACGGCAGCTACCTCGGCAAGTACCGCAAGACCCATCTCCCGCAGGTCAAGGGCTTCTGGGAGAAGTTCTACTTCCGGCCGGGCAACTCCGGCTGGCCCGTCTTCGACACCGCCGTCGGCAAGGTCGGCGTCTACATCTGCTACGACCGGCACTTCCCCGAGGGCTGGCGCGCCCTCGGTCTCGAAGGCGCCCAGATCGTCTTCAACCCCTCCGCCACCAGCCGCGGCCTGTCCCGCTACCTGTGGCAGCTGGAGCAGCCGGCCGCCGCCGTCGCCAACGAGTACTTCGTCGGCGCCATCAACCGCGTCGGCGTCGAGGAGTACGGCGACAACGACTTCTACGGCACCTCCTACTTCGTCGACCCCGAGGGCCAGTTCGTCGGCGAGGTCGCCGACGACAAGGCGCCCGAACTCGTCGTCCGCGACCTCGACCTCGCCAAGCTGCACGAGGTCCGCGACCGCTGGCAGTTCTACCGCGACCGCGCCCCGCACGCGTACGAGCCGCTGACCCGCCCGTAGCACCCCGAGCACCGACGTTCCTGGAGGAGAGCATGAGCGCCGTCCGTACCGTCGTCCGCGGCGGACTCGTCGTCACCGCCGCCGACGAGATGCACGCCGACGTCCTGATCGAGGACGGCCGCGTCGTCGCCCTCGCGGCCACCGGCAGTGACACCGCCGCGTCCTGGACGGACGCGCGCGTCATCGACGCGAGCCAGAAGTACGTCATCCCGGGCGGCGTCGACGGGCACACCCACATGGAGATGCCGTTCGGCGGCACGTTCGCCGCCGACACCTTCGAGACGGGGACCCGCGCCGCCGCCTGGGGCGGCACCACCACCATCGTCGACTTCGCCATCCAGACCGTGGGCCACAGCCTGCGCGAGGGCCTCGACGCCTGGTACGCCAAGGCCGACGGCAACTGCGCGATCGACTACGGCTTCCACATGATCGTCTCCGACGTGAACGACGACACGCTCAAGGAGATGGACCTCCTCGTCAGCGAGGGCGTCACGTCGTTCAAGCAGTTCATGGCGTACCCGGGCGTCTTCTACTCCGACGACGGGCAGATCCTGCGCGCCATGCAGCGGGCCGGCGAGAACGGCGGCCTCATCATGATGCACGCCGAGAACGGCATCGCCATCGACGTCCTCGTCGAACAGGCCCTGGCCCGCGGCGAGACCGACCCCCGCTACCACGGCGAGGTCCGCAAGGCGCTCCTGGAGTCCGAGGCCACCCACCGTGCCATCAAGCTCGCCCAGGTCGCCGGCGCCCCCCTCTACGTCGTCCACGTCTCCGCGCAGGAGGCCGTCGCCGAGCTCGCCCGGGCCCGCGACGAGGGCCTCCCCGTCTTCGGCGAGACCTGCCCCCAGTACCTGTTCCTGTCCACGGACAACCTCGCCGAGCCCGACTTCGAGGGCGCCAAGTACGTGTGCTCGACGCCCCTGCGGCCCAAGGAGCACCAGGCGGCCCTGTGGCGCGGCTTGCGCACGAACGACCTCCAGGTCGTCTCCACCGACCACTGCCCCTTCTGCTTCACCGGCCAGAAGGAGCTGGGCCGCGGCGACTTCTCGAAGATCCCCAACGGCATGCCCGGCGTCGAGAACCGCATGGACCTGCTCCACCAGGCCGTCGTCGACCGGCACATCACCCGGCGCCGCTGGATCGAGATCGCCTGCGCCACCCCGGCCCGCATGTTCGGCCTCTACCCCAAGAAGGGCACCATCGCGCCCGGCGCCGACGCCGACCTCGTGATCTACGACCCGCACGCCGAGCAGACCATCAGCGCCGCCACCCACCACATGAACGTCGACTACTCGGCGTACGAGGGCAAGCGGCTGACCGGGCGCGTCGAGACCGTCCTCTCGCGCGGCGAACCCGTCATCACCGAACGGGAGTTCACCGGGCGGGCCGGCCACGGCACGTACACCCCGCGCGGCACCTGTCAGTACCTGAACTGAAAGAGCTAGGGAAGCCCATGGACTTCGGACTCGTCCTGCAGACCGACCCGCCCGCCTCCGCCGTCGTCGACCTGATGCGCCGCGCGGAGGACGTCGGATTCACGCACGGATGGACCTTCGACTCGTGCGTGCTGTGGCAGGAGCCGTTCGTCATCTACAGCCGTATCCTCGCCGAGACCCGGCACCTGAAGGTCGGGACCATGGTCACCAATCCCGGGACCAGGACCTGGGAGGTGACCGCCTCCACGTTCGCCACCCTCAACGACATGTACGGCAACCGCACCGTGTGCGGCATCGGCCGCGGCGACTCCGCGATGCGCGTCGCCGGACGCAAGCCCAACACCCTCGCCCGGATCAGCGAGGCCATGAAGGTCATCCGGGCGCTGGGCCGCGGCGACGAGGCCGACCTCGGCGGCACCGTCGTGCGCTTCCCCTGGGTCGGCGAGGGCGCCGAGGTGCCGGTGTGGATGGCCGCGTACGGGCCCAAGGCCCTCAAGATGGCCGGCGAGGAGGCCGACGGATTCATCCTCCAGCTCGCCGACCTCTTCCTCACCGAATGGATGGTCAAGGCCGTGCGCGACGCCGCCGCGGCCGCCGGACGCGACCCGTCCGAGGTGAAGATCTGCGTCGCGGCCCCCGCCTACGTCACCGAGGACGACTCGCCCGAGGCGCTCGCCCACGCCCGCGAACAGTGCCGCTGGTTCGGCGGCATGGTCGGCAACCACGTCGCCGACCTCGTCTCCCGCTACGGCGCCCACTCCGGCATGGTGCCCGACGCCCTCACCGACTACATCAAGGCCCGCGAGGGCTACGACTACTCCCACCACGGCCGCACCGACAACCCGGACACCGCGTTCGTGCCCGACGAGATCGTCGACAGCTTCTGCCTGATCGGCCCGCCGTCGGCGCACATCGAGAAGCTGAACGCGCTGCGCGCCCTCGGCGTCGACCAGTTCGCCGTGTACGCCATGCACGACGCGAAGGAGGCGGTGATCGATCTCTACGGCCGGGACGTGATCCCGGCGGTGAACGCGTGAGCGGGCCCGAGCGGGCCTCCGACTTATCCCCGACCGCACCACCCGCACCGCTGGTAAAACCTGTGCCAGGCACGGCAGTTCACGGCTTCCCCACGGCCATCCCGTATCCCCGTCCTCCCAGGGCCCCGCCCACCCGCCGGGGCCCGCCAGTGAACGGACTGCTGCCCATGACCGACACCGTCCCACCGGCCCCGCCGTCCTCCGCCCCCGCGGTCGAACTGACCGCCGACACCTACCCGGCCGGCAGCCGCTACGCCAACGAGGACCTGCGGCCCGTCCCGCTCGCCGAACGCCGCTGGACCACGTACAACTTCGTGGCCCTGTGGATCGGCATGGCCCACTGCATCCCGTCCTGGACGCTGGCCTCCGGGCTCGTCGCGCTCGGCATGGACTGGAAGCAGGCGGTCCTCACGATCGCCCTCGCCAACGTCATCGTGCTCCTGCCGATGCTGCTCACCGGCCACGCCGGGCCCAAGTACGGCATACCCTTCCCGGTCCTCGCGAGGGCCGGGTTCGGCATCCGCGGCGCCAACCTGCCCGCCATGGTGCGGGCGGCCGTCGCCTGCTGCTGGTTCGGCATCCAGACCTGGATCGGCGGCCAGGGCATCTTCGTCCTGCTCGGCAAGATCTTCGGCGGCTGGGCCGGAGCCTCGGAGGTCGGCGGCTACCCGTGGACCCTGTGGCTGTGCTTCGTCGTCTTCTGGGTGCTCGAACTCGCCATCATCTACCGGGGGATGGACACCCTGCGCCGCTTCGAGAACTGGGCGGCGCCCTTCGTCCTCGTCGGCGCCGTCGTCCTCCTCGTCTGGATCGCGAACAAGGCGGGCGGCTTCGGCCCGCTGCTCCACGAGCCGTCCAAGGTCGGCTGGGGCCCGGACTTCTGGAAGGTCTTCTTCCCCGGCCTCATGGGCATGATCGGCTTCTGGTCGACCCTCTCCCTGAACATCCCCGACTTCACCCGCTTCGGGAAAGGGCAGCGCGCCCAGGTCTGGGGCCAGACCCTCGGCCTGCCCACCACCATGACCCTCTTCGCCCTGATGTCCGTCCTCGTCACGGCCGGTTCGGAGAAGGTCTACGGGGCGGCGATCTGGGACCCGGTCGCGCTCGCCGGCAAGACCGACAACGTCTTCGGACTGCTCTTCGCCCTCATCACCGTCTTCGTCGCGACGATCTCCGTGAACATCGCGGCGAACGTCGTGTCCCCGGCCTACGACCTCGCCAACCTCGCGCCCAAACTCATCAGCTTCCGCACGGGCGCGATCATCACCGGCGTCATCGGTGTCCTCGTCATGCCGTGGAAGCTGACCTCCACGCCCGAGCTGTACATCTTCACATGGCTCGGCGTCGTCGGCGGCCTCCTCGGCACCGTCGCCGGCATCCTCATCGCCGACTACTGGATCATCCGCCGCACCGTCCTCCACCTCGCCGACCTGTACGTGGCCGGCGGCCGCTACTGGTACACGGGCGGCTGGAACTGGCGAGCCGTCGCCGCGTTCCTCATCGGCGGCGTCCTCGCGGTCGGCGGCTCCTACTCGACCCTGGACGCGAAGGGCCACAAGGCGGGCCCCTTCCCCGTGGACGGCCTGATCCCGTTCCTGAAACCCCTGGCCGACTACGGCTGGGCGGTGGGCCTCGCGGCGTCGCTCGTCGTGTACGTGGTGCTGATGGCGGGGCGGCGCACGGTGCGGTGAAGCCGGGCCGCGACTCCTGTGGGCCCGCTCTCGCCCGATCGTCGGAAACGGCCGGGCGAGAGCGGTGTGCCCGCTCCCCACTGCTCGGCACGGGAGCAAGCCCTTCCGGATGGAAGGCCGACGCCGATGGCGTCCACCTCCATTGGACGGGGCCGGGGGGAGGAGCGCAAGGAAAGCCGGGAACTTCCACCCGGGCGAGTCGGCTTGCCCACAACGGTTCGGGATCGTCCGTTCGCTGATCGCGGTGTGGCCGTCAATGTTCCGTGAATTCATGATCGGCTGGCATACCAACTTCCCTTCCCTCCATGCTGGTTGCCCTCTCCAGGAGTCGGACGGCACCCGGCTCCCGGAGAGCTCCCGCGGTTTCCGGATGGGGTGCGGGGCTCGAACAAGGCCGATTCGATGAGGAGTTGGTATGAAGGGCAAACAGGCAGGGCTTGTCGCTGCCACGGTGGCGGTGCTCGTCTGGAGCATCGTCCTGGTCGCGCTGGGGCAGGTGGCGGCTGTCGCCACGCTCGCGCCGGCGCTGGGGCTGACCATCCAGCAGATAGTCCAGGCCTCGCGGGGAGATCACACCCGGGCCAGGGCCGAACTCGGGGCGGCACTCCACGACAAGGAGGGGCACGCCCCGTGACGAGCCCCACGACCCCGACCCCGCCGGTCTCGTCCGGTCGGCCCCACGCCCGGCCCGGGCGCAAGCTCGGGCCCATAGCCGACAGCGTCGGCAGCGCTCACCGTGCATGGCTGGAACCGGTTCGCGAGGCTCACCTCGCCAGCGGCCAGACCCTCGGCGACCTCAGCCTGCGCGTGACGCTGGCCAAGTCCAAGCTCTCCGAACTTCTGCGGGGCACCGGGCTCTACCCCCGCTGGGAGATCGTGCTGAGCCTGGCGGCTGTACTGGACTTGCCCGACTGGCCGTTGCACCGGCTCTGGCGGCAGGCGGCCCTGGAGGCGCACAAGAGCCCTGAATGGGTCGAGCGGTCCGGCGAGAGGACGGCCCTGACCACCTCACCCGCGGCCCAGCCCCTGGACCACGCCGCGTTCTGTGAGCTCGTCGAGCAGCACTATCTGCGGTACGCCCGCTGCTTCCTCGACGACCGGCTCAGCGATCTCGCGGTCGCCGACTCCTTCGCCATCCTCTGGCTGTGCTGGAACAACGCCCTCGCCAGCCCGGACACGCGGCGTTACGGCTGGGACGTCGTACGGGCCACCGTCATGTCCCGTACCCACCACCTGGACGGCAGGCCGGAACTCGGACCGGCCGCCTTCGACACCGTCGCGCTGCGGGCGGCGGAGACCGACGAGTCCAGAGAGTCCCAACTGGCCGAGACGCTGCGACTGTTCAGGGCGATCAGCCATCTCCCGGCCCACCAGCAGGACGTGATCGTCCTGCGGCACCTCTGCGGCCTGTCCACCCGGCAGACCTCGGCGCTGCTGGGCATCTCCCTCGCAGCCGTGAGGTCGGACGAACGTCACGCCCGCAGATTCCTGGAGACCCACTGCCCGCCGACTGTCGAAGGGAACCCTTCACCATGAGTCACATCGACGAACTCCTGTCCAGGGCGCTCCTTGTCCGCGAGCGAAGCGTCCCTTGTGACGTCGTCCCGTCCGGCCCTGTCGCCGTCGACCCCGGACATGCACGGCACCACGGTGGAACACCGGCGGCCGACCGGGCCGCCGAGGATCTGCGCGCACTCTGCGAGACGGTCGTCACCCACACGCCGGCCTCCGCGGTGGCCGACTTCGTCACCGACCAGGTTCCTCAGCCGCGCAGCGCTCTCGTCCTGGCCTGTGTGCTGCAACTGACGGACACCCACGACGGCGCCCGGTCGTGGTGGGAGTACGCCGCCGGCGCGGGACAGTCCGCCGCCGCCTACTGCCTCTACCTCCACCACCTCGCGCTCGGCGAACGGGACACCGCCGACTGGTGGCACACGCAGACCGCCGAGGCCGAGTGCCCACCCTCCGGCGATCCCCGAGGGGTGGCACCGGCGCTTCCCGAGCCCGAGGGCGAGACAGCCGCCGCCGAGTGGCAGGCCGGACTGCACCAGATCGACCCGTCCACCACCGGCACGGTCCTGCGTGTCCTGCGGCAGCTCGCCGGCGCGGCGCAGCGACCACGCTCCGCGGTGGTCAGCGATCTCATGGCCTACATTCCCACGGCGGTCGCGTCCGGCTATCTCAGGGAGCCGGACATGGACCTGCCCATGCCGGGATCGGAGTTCGCGGAGCGGATCAACACACTGGTCGACTGCGGCACCGACCGGCCCGCGGGGGTCGCGGCGACCGGTCTCCCGGCGCGTCCGCACCGGGAGGTCTCCGCCCGGCGGCGCGGCGTCGGCGCTCGCCCGGCGGCAGAGACCGCCGAGCGGCCGCTGCGCCCCACCTGTGGCGAGCCCGCCGGCAGATGAGGTGTTGTCGTCCGCGTATCGAAAACCGCATACGCCCCCGCAACAGCCCGCCCTCTCCAATGGAGGCATGAATCACGAGACGACTCTGAGCGTGCCGCCGTCGCCCGGCCGGGTCCGCAGGTTTCTGGGGCCCGGTCTCGCGGTCGGTGTGCTCGCCGCCGTGCTGGTCGTGCTGCGCGGGCCGCTGATGATGGCCGCCCCGGCGTGCGTGGCCGGGCGGTGGCAGGGCTGCTTCGGCACCTTCAACGGCGTGGTGCTCATGACGCTCGTGCTGTTGCCGGTGGCCCTGCTCGTCGCGTGGGTGCTCGCTCGGCGGCGCCGAGCGGCCGGGGTGCCCGACGCGTGGCGGATCTCGCTGGCCGAGGTGGGCATGGTGCACGGGACGCTGCCGTTCCTGTGGATGACCCTGATGCCGGGCGGCGAGGTCGGCGTCGCGCCGCCCCGGGTGAGCCTGGTGCCGCTGCGCGACCTCGTCACGATGGGACCGCTCGGCATCGGCGGCAACCTCCTGGTCCTCGCCTCGCTCGGCTTCTTCGCCCCGATGCGCTGGGCGGCCGTCGCGACCCTGCCGCGGATCCTCGCGCTCGGCGCCGGCTGCTCGGTCCTGATCGAGACCGCCCAGTACGTGTTCCGCCTCGACCGCGTGTCCTCCGTGGACGACGTCCTCGTCAACGCGGCGGGCGCCGTGCTCGCCGGCCTCGCCTCCCGCCGCCTGTGGCGCACCCGGAGCGCGCATACGGCGGCGATACGCGCCGCTGCTTAGGCTGCGGACATGCGCGTACTGATCGTGGAGGACGAGCCCTACCTCGCCGAGGCCGTCCGGGACGGGCTGCGTCTGGAGGCGATCGCCGCCGACCTCGCGGGCGACGGGGACACCGCCCTCGAACTGCTCGACGTCAACGCCTACGACGTCGCAGTCCTGGACCGCGACATCCCCGGGCCCTCCGGCGACGAGATCGCCCGGCGCATCGTCGCCTCCGGCAGCGGCATCCCGATCCTCATGCTCACCGCCGCCGACCGCATCGACGACAAGGCCTCCGGATTCGAGCTCGGCGCCGACGACTACCTCACCAAGCCGTTCGAGCTGCGCGAACTGGTGCTGCGGCTGCGCGCCCTCGACCGCCGGCGCGCGCACTCCCGGCCACCCGTCCGGGAGATCGCGGGACTGCGCGTCGACCCGTTCCGCCGCGAGGTCTTCCGCGACGGGCGGCACGTCGCGCTCACCCGCAAACAGTTCGCCGTCCTCGAGGTCCTCGTCACCGCCGAGGGCGGTGTCGTCAGCGCCGAGGAACTCCTGGAGCGGGCCTGGGACGAGCACGCCGACCCGCTCACCAACGCCGTCCGCATCACCGTCTCCGCCCTGCGCAAACGGCTCGGCGCGCCCTGGGTCATCGCCACCGTGCCCGGCGTCGGCTACCGCATCGACACGGGCGGCCCCGGCACGGGCGCCGGCACCGGCGGCACCGATGGCTAGGCGCCCCCGACTCAGCGCCCGGATGAAGCTCACCCTGAGCTACGCCGGGTTCCTCGCCGTCGCGGGCGCCCTCCTGATGGCCGTGGTGTGGATGTACCTGCTGCGCTACGTCCCGGACAAGGACAAGGGCCTGCTCGGGATCTCGCCCAACCGCTACCTGCTCGTCCGCATCTTCTTCCCCCGGGCCGCCGTGGCGATGGGCTGCCTGCTCGTCCTGGGCCTCGTCGGCGGCTGGCTCCTCGCCGGACGGATGCTCGCACCGCTCACCAGGATCACCGACGCGGCACGCACCGCCGGGACCGGATCCCTGTCCCACCGCATTCACATGACGGACCGTCAGGACGAGTTCCGCGAACTCGCCGACACCTTCGACGCCATGCTCGAACAGCTCGAGTCGCACGTCGCCGAACAGCAGCGGTTCGCCGCGAACGCCTCGCACGAGCTGCGCACCCCGCTCGCCGTCACCCAGACCCTCCTCGACGTCGCCCGCCGCGACCCCACCCGGGACAGGGAGGAGGTCCTCGCGCGCCTGCAGTCCGTCAACACCCGCGCGATCGACCTCACCGAGGCCCTCCTGCTGCTCAGCCGCAGCGACCGTGGTCACGTCACCCGCGAACGTGTCGACCTCTCCCTCGTCGCCGAGGAGGCCGTCGAGACGCTGCTCCCGCTCGCCGAACAGCGCGGCACCACCCTCGACGTCACCGGCTCGCCGACCCGCACCGACGGCTCCCCGGAACTCCTGCTCCGCATGACGACGAACCTGGTCCAGAACGCGGTCGTGCACAACCTCCCCACCGGCGGCACCGTGACGGTCCACACCGCGCAGGACGGTGACACGAGCGTGCTGACGGTCGAGAACACCGGCCGCCCGGTCCCCGCGGATCTGCTGCCCACCCTCACCGAACCCTTCCAGCGCGGCACCGAACGCGTCCGCACCGGCGAACACCCCGGGGTCGGCCTCGGCCTCGCCATCGTGCACAGCGTCGTCCGCGCCCACGACGGCACCCTCGACCTCACCGCGCGCCCGACCGGCGGCCTCCTCGTCATGGTCCGGCTGCCGATCCGGTCAGGAATCGAGAAGCACGGACCACACCTGCCCGCCTAGCGTGAAGCGCATGAACTCCCTCGCAGCCCTCACCATCGAAGCGACCGACCCCGCGTCCGCCGCCACCTTCCTGACCAGCGCCTTCGGCCTCGACCCGGAGCAGATCCGGGTCCGCGCGGCCGAGGCCCCGAGCGACGGGTTCCGCGGCTTCACGCTGTCGCTGACCGCCGCCCAGCCCGCCGACGTCGACCGTCTCTTCGAGGCCGCCCTCGCCGCCGGCGCCACCGCGCTCAAGCCCGCCGGCAAGTCCTTCTGGGGCTACGGCGGCGTCGTCCGGGCCCCCGACGGCACCATCTGGAAGCTCGCCAGCTCGGCGAAGAAGAACACCGGACCCGCCACGGGCGCGATCGACGACGTCGTGCTCCTGCTCGGGGTCGAGGACGTCAAGGCCAGCAAGCAGTTCTACGTGGAACAGGGCCTCGCGGTGGCCAAGAGCTTCGGCGGCAAGTACGTCGAGTTCACCGCCGCGCCCGGCACCGTCAAGCTCGCCCTCTACAAGCGGTCCGCCCTCGCCAAGGACGCCGGGGTGCCCGCCGACGGCTCCGGCTCGCACCGCGTCGTGCTCGGCGGCACGGGCGGCCCGTTCACCGACCCCGACGGCTTCGCCTGGGAGACCGCCTCACTCACCGCGGCACCCTGAACCGGACGACCGGACGACCGGGCTCGCTCAGCCCTTGCCGGAGCCGAGCCCGGCGACCGCGTCCCGCGCCGCTTGTATCGCGCCCCCGGTCATGGTGTCGGCCGACGGCGCGCCCTTGGACTCGAAGTCGCTGCCGTTGAAGGTGACCGTCACCAGGACGTTCCCCTTGCGCACCGCGACGACGGCCTCCCGGGTCTCCTGGCCGTCCTTCTTCATCAGCTCGGTCGTCAGCCGGGCCTCGTCCCCGATGTCCTGCGCCTTCGCGCCGGAGTCGGCCCCGGCGGCCTCCCCGGCGGAGGCGAACAGCTGCTTGGCCAGGGCGTCGGAGCCCTTCACCTCGAAGGTGACGTCCAGCCAGCGGTAGTCGTACCCCTTCAGGGCGCTCCACGAGCAGCCGCGCCGCACCTTCGCGTCCGTCGCCGACAGCTCCTTGCCCGCCGCCTTCGCCCCCGGCACCAGCGCCGCGACCGTCTTCGCGGTCACGGTGCCGCACGGCACGGGCGGCTCGGCGTACGTCTTGGCCGCCACCTTGGCACTGGGACTCCGCGGCGCCGATGACTGCGGCGCCGCTTTGTTCTCGGTGTCGTGCGGCGGGGACATCGGGCCGGTGGAGTACGCCCAGCCGGCACAGGCGAGCACGGCGACGGGCAGCAGCCGGACGGTCAGGGCGACCGGGAGCGGCAGAGAACGCACGGTGTACGTCCTTACGTCGGGGGGTGGGGGACGTCAGTCTCACACGAGTTGCCGCGCGGGTATACGCCCACTTCCGTCACATCCGCATCACACTGCGGCATCGTCCGCGGACAGCAGCGCCTGCACCGGCAGCGCCGACTCGATCCGGTCGACGGCGGCGAACGCGCCGTACGCGATCAGGTGCACCAGACAGTGGTCCGTGCACCCTTCGTCGCGGCGGTGCGCAGCGCGTCGTGGGCGGCCCCGAGGGTGGTGCCCCGCCGCCCGCGCGGGAGCGGCGCCCGGCGCGTCCTGGAGCGGGAGCGAGGCGCCCGGCGCGTGCTCGGCAGCCGGTCCTTGGTCAGCGCCGACACGATCCGGTTGATGGAGTGGACGGACAGCGCCATGACCAAGCTCGGCGCCCGCGACCGCGCCCAACTCGTCGTGTTCGCCTACGAGTCGGGCCTCGTCACCGCCCGGACCCGGGGCGCCGGCAGCGCTCCGTAGGATCACCGCATGACGACCCGACGCCTCGCCTCGCTCGCCGCGGCAGCGCTGCTCCTGGCGGGCTGCGACAGCGCCGCACGGCCCGACACCATCGAGGTGGCGCCGAGCACCCGCCCCTGCCCCGACTCCGGCATCCGGCTGACCACGGGGCGCACCGAGGCGGCCGCGGGCCTGCGCGCCCTGAGCGTCACCCTCACCAACTGCGGCCGGACCACCGTCGAGCTGAACGGCTACCCGCGCCTGACCCTGCTCGACGCCGACGGCGAGCCCGTCGAGCACGTCACCGTCCTCGAAGGCACCGACGAGATCACCACCGGCATCCGCGACAACGGCCCGCACCGCATCACCGTGCGCCCCCACGCCGGCGCCGTCACCAGCCTCGTCTGGCGCAACACCTACGACGACCTGACCCGGCCCCCCGTCACCGCGCCCCACGCCAGGATCGACCCGGGCCTCGGCCGCGGCACGACCACGCTCACCCCGTACGCGCCCTTCGACCTCGGCAGCACCGGGAAGCTCGGTACCACCGCCTGGAAGCCCGCGTGACACCCCCGCCCTGACGCACACCCGGGACCGGGCCCGCTAGGATCCGCAGAAATCGGTGCGGACACGGACGGCTGGTCCGCCGAGGTGGTTGGGGGTGGTCGGCATGACGGCCGGTCGAGTGGTGCGCTTCGACGGACAGCGCGGGTACGGGTTCATCGCGCCGGACGACGGCGGCGAGGACGTCTTCCTGCACGTGAACGATCTCCTCATCCCCGAGTCGTATCTGCGCACGGGCCTGAAGGTCGAGTTCGAGATCGAGGACGGCGACCGCGGCCCCAAGGCCTCGTCCGTGCGCCTCGCCGAGGGCGCGACCGCCCCGGCCCCGGGCCGGCACACGGCCGCCGAGGGCGACGACGTCCTGTGCGACGTGCTGCGCGTCGACGAGTTCACGAACGAGATCACCGAGCTGCTGCTGCGCGCGGCCCCCTCCCTCACCGGCGAGCAGATCCTCGCCGTGCGCCGCGAACTGGTGCAGAACGGCCGCAAGCACGGCTGGGTCGACAGCTGACCGGAGGCCCTGCCGGCACCGCGCCCGGCCGGCGCGGCGAGACGGTCCGGGATCCGGACACGTCCCTTGTCGCGCACGGGGGACGAGCCATACGTTCCGCTTGTTCGCCGCACGCCGCCGCGCAGCACGAGGAGCCTTCTTGTTCACGACCCGGCCGACTCTGCAGGGCACCTTCGGCATGGTGTCCTCCACGCACTATCTCGCCTCCCAGTCCGCGATGGCGGTCCTGGAGCGCGGGGGCAACGCGTACGACGCCGCGGTCGCCGCGGGCTTCGTGCTGCACGTCGTCGAGCCGCACCTGAACGGGCCCGCGGGCGAGGTGCCGATCATCCTCGCCCCGGCCGGCGGCGAGGTCCGTGTGCTGTGCGGACAGGGGGTCGCCCCGGCCGGCGCCACCGTCGCCCACTACCGCTCCCTCGGCCTCGACCTGGTCCCCGGCACCGGCCCCCTCGCGGCCGCCGTCCCCGGAGCCTTCGACGCCTGGATGCTGCTCCTGCGCGACCACGGGACCATGGAGCTCGCCGACGTCCTCGCGTACGCGATCGGATACGCGCGCGACGGCCACGCCCCCGTCGAGCGGGTCGGCGAGACCGTCGCGACGGTGCGCGAACTGTTCGAGACCGAATGGCCGTCCTCCGCCGAGATCTACCTCGTCGACGGCGCGCCCCCGCGCCCCGGCGAACTGCTGCGCAACCCGCAGCTCGCCGCCACCTGGCAGCGGCTCGTGGAAGAGGCCGAGGAGGAGGCGGGCGGAGCCGGACGCGAGGCCCGGATCGAGGCCGCCCGGCGCCTCTGGCGCGAGGGCTTCATCGCCGAGGCCCTGGTCCGGCAGGCGGGCCGCCCCACCCTGGACACCAGCGGCGCCCGCCACACCGGCACCCTCACCGCCGCCGACCTCGCCTCCTGGGAGGCGTCCTACGAGGCGCCCGCCACCTACGACTGGCGCGGCTGGACCCTGTGCAAGGCCGCCGGCTGGAGCCAGGGCCCGGCCTTCCTCCAGCAGCTCGCCCTGCTCCCGCCCGAACTGCCCGCGTACGGCTCGGCCGACTGGGTCCACCTGCTCGTCGAGGGCTGCAAGCTCGCGATGGCCGACCGCGAGGCCTGGTACGGGGACGCCGCCGAGGTCCCCGTCGACGCCCTCCTGTCCGACGCCTACAACACCGCCCGGCGCGCCCTCGTCGACCCGGAGAAGGCCTCGTACGAACTGCGCCCCGGCAGTCCGCTGGGGGAGGAGCCGCGGCTGAGCGCGCACGCCCTCGCGGTGGCCTCCGGAGCGGGCGAGTTCGACGTGCCGGGCGTCGCGGGCGCCGGCGAACCGACGGTCGCCAAGAGCCCGACGTCCCCGGTGCCGGGCGAGCCCGACGTGCGCGAGGACGGACTGACCCGCGGCGACACCTGCCACCTCGACATCGTCGACCGCTGGGGCAACATGGTCGCCGCGACCCCCTCCGGCGGCTGGCTCCAGTCCAACCCCGTCGTGCCCGAGCTCGGCTTCCCGCTCGGCACCCGGCTCCAGATGACCTGGCTGGAGGAGGGCCTGCCGAACTCGCTGACCCCGGGCCGCCGCCCCCGCACCACGCTCACCCCCTCGCTCGCCCTCAAGGACGGCGTCCCCGTCATGGCGTTCGGCACGCCCGGCGGCGACCAGCAGGACCAGTGGCAGGTGCACTTCTTCCTCGCGGTGGCGCTGCGCGACCGTGTGCGCGGAGGGCTCGACCTCCAGGGCGCGATCGACGCCCCGAACTGGCACAACGACTCCTTCCCCGGTTCCTTCTTCCCGCGCGGCATGCGCCCGGGATCGGTCACCGTCGAGTCCCGCACGGACGCGGAGGTCGTCGCCGAGCTGCGCCGGCGCGGCCACGACGTGACCGTCGGCGACGCCTGGTCCGAGGGCCGGCTGTGCGCCGTGGCCCGCGACCCGCGCACCGGAGTCCTGTCGGCCGCCGCGAACCCGCGCGGCATGCAGGGCTACGCCGTCGGACGCTGACCGCCGCGGGCACGGGACGGGTCGGCGGTGGAACCGCGATTTCAAGGCGATTCCACCGCCGGTTCACCCCGCGGGAACGCGATGTCAGCGGGGCGTGTTCTCATGGAGGCATGATCGAAACCATCACGGAAAGCATCGACGACTTTCTGTCCCGCCATGTCACCGACCGGCTCGCCACGGACGTCGAGCGCATCGTCCGCGCCGCGGCCGCCGCCGAGATCACCCCGCGCTTCCGGCAGCTCGCCGCCCACGAGATCGAGCAGAAGAGCGCCCCGCACGACCTCGTCACCGTCGCCGACAAGCGCGCCGAGGAGTACCTCACCCGCGAGCTGCCCGCCCTGCTGCCCGGCTCCGTCGTGGTCGGCGAGGAGGCCGTCGCCGCCGACCCGACGACGTACGAGGCGCTGCGCGGCTCCGCCCCCGTCTGGATCGTCGACCCCGTCGACGGCACCCGCCAGTTCGTCCACGGCGACCCCGGCTTCTGCACCCTCGTCGCCCTCGCCCTCGACGGTGTCGTCCTCGCCTCGTGGACGTACGCGCCGGCCCTCGGTGAGATGGCCGTCGCCGTCCGCGGCCGCGGCGCCCGGCTCGACGGCGAGCTGCTCGTCGCCGGTTCCCCGGCCCCCGGCGAGGACCTGCGCATCGCCACCTCGCACCCCGACTACACGACGGACGACCAGAAGCGCGCCCTGCTCGGCCTGCGCGCGGACGGCTTCGCGCCGCGCCCGTGCGGCTCGGCCGGCCTGGAGTACCTCGCGGTCGCCCGCGGCGCGCTCGACGCCACCGCGTTCAGTTGGGAGCTGGCCTGGGACCACGCCGCGGGGCTGCTCCTCGTCGAGGAGGCGGGCGGCGCCCACCTCACCGGCGCGGGCGTCCCCTTCGCCGTGACCGGCGGCAATGTGCTGCCCTTCACGGCGGCCCGGGACGCCGCCACCGCGCGGCGCGTGGCGGGAGCGCTCTCGGCCGGGGCCTGACCCCGGCGCTGTCGGCACCCCGGCATATCCTGGGCGGGCAGTGGCCGTCGGCTGACGAAGGAGTCCGAAGGTGCCGTCGATGTTCGATGCCGTCGTGGTGGGTGCGGGGCCGAACGGGCTGACCGCTGCCGTCGAACTGGCCAGGAGAGGCTTCTCCGTGGCGCTGTTCGAGGCGCGGGACGCGATCGGCGGCGGAGCGCGCACCGAGGAACTGACGCTCCCCGGCTTCCGCCACGACCCCTGCTCGGCCTCCCACCCCCTCGGCATCAACTCCCCGGCGTTCAGGGCGATGCCGCTGGACCGGTACGGCCTGGAGTGGGTGCATGCCGACCTGCCCATGGCGCACCCGTTCCCCGACGGCACCGCGGCCGTCCTGTCCCGTTCCGTCGCGGAGACCGCCGCCTCGTTCGGGCCGCGCGACGCGGGCCCGTACCGCCGCCTGGTCGAGCCGCTCCTGCACCGCTGGGACACCCTCGTACGGGACTTCATGTCGCTGCCGCTGAGTTCGCTGCCCCGCGACCCCGTCGGCCTCGCCCGCTTCGGGGTGAACGGACTGCTGCCCGCGAGCCGGCTCATGCGGCGCTTCCGCGACGAGCGGGCGCCCGCCCTCTTCTCCGGTCTCGCCGCGCACACCATCGCCCCGCTGAACGGCCTCGCGACCGGCGGCATCGGCCTCGTCTTCGCCCTCGCCGCGCACGCCCGGGGCTGGCCCGTCGCCCGCGGCGGTTCCCAGGCCGTGTCCGACGCGCTCGCCGCGTACCTGAAGGACCTCGGCGGCGAGATCCACACCGGCTACGAGGTCAAGCGGCTCGACGACCTGCCGCCGGCCCGTGCCTACGTCTTCGACACCTCGCCCACCGCCCTCGCGCGCATCGCGGGGCTCGGCCGCTACTACGACCGGTTCCGGTACGGGGCCAGCGTGTTCAAGGTGGACTACGCGCTCGACGGGCCGGTGCCGTGGACCGCGAAGGAGGCCCGGTCCGCGGGCACGGTCCAGGTCGGCCCGTACCGCTCCGACATCGGGCGGGCGCTGCGGGAGGCCTCCGGCGGGGAGCGGGCGCCCGAGACGCCGTTCCTCATCACCGTGCAGTCCAGCCTCGCCGACCCGACGCGGGCGCCCGAGGGCAAGCACACGTTCTGGGCGTACGGGCACGTGCCGAACGGGTGGGACGGGGACCTGACCGACGCGATCGAGCGCCAACTGGAGCGGTTCGCACCCGGGTTCAGGGATCTCGTGCTGGCCCGCGCGACCATGGGGCCGCCCGAGCTCGCCGCGCGCAACGCCAACTACGTGGGCGGGGACATCGCCGCCGGGGCCGCGGCCGGGCTCCAGGTCCTCCTGCGGCCCAAGCTGTCCCTCTCCCCGTACACGACCCCGCACCCGGCGGTCTTCATCTGCTCCTCGTCCACGCCGCCCGGCCCCGGCGTGCACGGCATGTCGGGGCACAACGCGGCGAAGGCCGTCTGGCGGAGACTGAGGGACCGGTCATGAACACACGCGACACACGGATCACGCTCGTACGGGGCGACATCACCGAGCAGGAGGTCGACGCGGTCGTCAACGCGGCGAACTCCTCGCTGCTCGGAGGCGGCGGCGTCGACGGGGCCATCCACCGCAAGGGCGGGCCGGAGATCCTCGCGGACTGCCGCGCCCTGCGGGCCTCGCACTACGGGAAAGGACTGCCGGCCGGGCGGGCCGTCGCGACCACGGCGGGGCGGCTGCCGGCCCGCTGGGTCATCCACACGGTCGGTCCCCGCTGGTCCGCCTCGGAGGACCGGAGCGCGGTGCTGGAGTCCTGCTACCGGGAGTCGCTGCGGGTGGCCGGGGAGCTCGGGGCGCGGAGCGTGGCGTTCCCGGCGATCTCCACCGGCATCTACGGGTGGCCCCTGGAGGACGGGGCTCGGGTCGCCGTGACGGCGGTGCGGGACTTTCTGGGAGCCGGCAGGGCGGGGCTGGACGAGGTCCGGTTCGTGGTCTTCGACGAGCGGGCGTTCGAGGCGTTCTCGGCGTATGTGAGCTGAGCGCCGCAGGGGTGCCCTCCGTTGCCGGGTACGGGTACGGGTGCGGGTGAGTCGTGGCTGGTCGCGCAGTTCCCCGCGCCCCTCAACGCACACTTCGTGCGCCCCCGGGACGCTCACGTTCATGTCGGATTCTCGCCAGCCAAGGGCTTTCTCCGTGACCGATGCTGGAGACATGTACACCGATACCGAGCGGTGCGTGCGGGCCGTGCAGGCCAAGGACAGCCGGTTCGACGGCGTGTTCTTCACCGCCGTCGTGACGACCCGGATCTACTGCCGGCCGGGCTGCCCCGCCGTACCGCCCCGGCCCCGGAACATGGTGTTCTACCCGAGCGCCGCCGCCTGCCAGCAGGCCGGGTTCCGGGCCTGCAAGCGCTGCCGGCCCGACTCGACCCCGGGCTCGCCCGAGTGGAACCAGCGCGCGGACCTCACCGCCCGCGCCATGCGGCTGATCGGCGACGGCGTCGTCGACCGCGAGGGCGTGCCCGGCCTCGCGCGCCGGCTGCGCTACAGCGAGCGCCAGGTCGAGCGCCAGCTCCGCGCCGAGCTGGGCGCGGGCCCGCTCGCCCTGGCCCGCGCCCAGCGCGCCCAGACCGCCCGGCTGCTCATCGAGACGACGGGCCTCGCGATGGCCGACATCGCGTTCGCCGCCGGATTCGCCTCGGTCCGCTCCTTCAACGACACGGTCCGAGAGGTCTTCGCCCTGTCGCCGAGCGAACTGCGCGACCGGGCGCCACGAGCGCGGACCGGGGCTCCCGGGGCCATCACCCTGCGCCTGCCGTTCCGCACGCCACTGAACCCCGACAACGTCTTCGGCCACCTCGCCGCCACCGCCGTGCCCGGCGTCGAGGAGTGGCGCGACGGGGCGTACCGGCGCACGCTGCGGCTCCCGTACGGGTACGGGATCGTGGCGCTGACCCCCGGCCCCGAGCACATCGGCTGCCGGCTGATCCTCACCGACCAGCGCGACCTCACCGTCGCCATCAGCCGCTGCCGCCGCCTGCTCGACCTCGACGCCGACCCCGTCGCCGTCGACGACCAGCTGCGCGCCGACCCGCTGCTCGCCCCGCTCGTCGACAAGGCGCCGGGACGCCGGGTGCCGCGCACCGTCGACGAGGCGGAGTTCGCGGTGCGCGCCGTGCTCGGGCAGCAGGTGTCCACGGCGGCCGCCCGTACCCACGCTGCCCGGCTGGTCCGCGCCCACGGAGACCCGGTCGAGGACCCCGAGGGCGGCCTCACGCACCTCTTCCCGACCCCGGACGCGCTCGCCTCCCTCGACCCCGAGTCCCTCGCCCTGCCCGGCACCCGCCGCACCACCCTGCTGACGCTCGTACGGGAACTGACCGACGGGGGGCTCACGTTGGGACCCGAGTCGGACTGGGACGAGGCGCGGGCGGCGCTCGCCGCACTGCCCGGCTTCGGCCCCTGGACCATCGAGGCCATCGCCATGCGGGCCCTCGGCGACCCCGACGCCTTCCTGCCCACCGACCTCGGCATGCGCCGCGCGGCGCGGCAGCTGGGCCTGCCGCACACCCCGGCCGCGCTCACCGCGCGCGCGGCGGCCTGGCGGCCCTGGCGCGCCTACGCGACCCAGTACCTCTGGGCCACCGACGACCACCCCATCAACTTCCTGCCCGCGTGAGGGAACGCACCATGGACCAGCTCAGGCAGCACACCGTCATTGACACCCCGTACGAACCGTTCACCCTCGTCGCCACCGACGGTGTGCTGTCCGGCCTCTACATGACCGGCCAGCGCCACCGTCCGGCCGAGGAGACCTTCGGCGAGCGCGACGAGCGGCCCTTCGGTGCCGTCGTCGAGCAACTGGAGGCCTATTTCCAGGGCGAGCTGAAGGAGTTCGACCTGCCGCTCGACCTGCACGGCACCCCGTTCCAGCGGTCCGTGTGGGAGCGGCTGCGGCAGATCCCGTACGGCGAGACCCGCACCTACGGCGAGCTCGCGGAGGCGCTCGGCAATCCGGGGGCCTCCCGCGCGGTCGGCCTCGCCAACGGGAAGAACCCCGTCGGCGTGATCGTGCCCTGCCACCGGGTGGTCGGCGCCGACGGCAGCCTCACCGGCTACGGAGGCGGCCTGACCCGCAAGCGCCGCCTGCTCGACTTCGAGCGCGGCACCGCCCTGTTCTAGCCCGTCAGCCCTCGACCAGTTCCCGCAGCAGCCGGGGCAGCGCCGTCCCGATCGGTTCGCGTACGACCGTGTCGGCGACGTCGTCGTACGGCGTCGGCTCCGCGTTCACCACCACCAGGCGCGCCCCCTGCTCGGCGGCAAGACCGGCCAGGCCCGCCGCCGGGTGCACCTGGAGACTGGAGCCGACCGCGAGGAACACCTGGCACGCCTTCGTGATCGCGGCGGCCTCGCCGATCACCATCGGATCGAGCCGCTCGCCGAACATCACCGTCGCCGGCTTGAGGATGCCGCCGCACGCCGGGCAGCCCGGGTCGTCCTCGCCGGCCTCGACCCGGGCGAGGGCCGCCTCCATGGGCCCGCGCTCGCCGCACGCCGTGCAGACGACGCGGCGGGTCGACCCGTGCAGTTCGATCACCTTGCGCTCGGGCAGCCCGGCGCGCTGGTGCAGCCCGTCCACGTTCTGCGTGACGACCCGCACCGGGACCCCGGACGCCGCCAGGTCCACGATCGCGTGGTGCGCCGCGTTCGGCTCGGGGTTCAGGGCGCCGGTCCGCAGACGCATCAGCCAGGAGCGGCGCCTGATCTCCGGGTCGTTCATGTAGTACTCGTACGTGACGAGCTTCTCGGCGTCCGGATCCTCGCGCCACAGCCCCTTCGGCCCGCGGTAGTCGGGGATGCCGGAGTCGGTGCTGATGCCGGCGCCGGTCAGCAGGGCGACGAGGGGTTTTCCGGTCGAGGCGCTCATGGGGACAGATCAGACCAGGCAGCCGGGCCGGCGTCCACCGATTTCGGACGCCGGCGGCCGAGGTCAGCCGACGGGCCGCCCGCTCTCGAGCTCGACGGTGCCGGATCCGGAGGACAGGACGTCCAGGGCGTTGGTGACCCGGCCGTGCAGCGTGCCGAGGAGGTAGGTGTCCAGCTCGTCGTGCGGGACGAACCGCCACGACAGCAGCTCCTCCTCCTGGAGCCGGATCGCGGCGATCCGCTCGGCGTCCAGCACCCCGCCGTCGTAGAGGTAGGCCACGATCGGCGGCCGCCCCGGGCCCGGCACCCAGTCCACGACGAGCAGCCGCCCGAGGTCCACGTCGAGCCCGATCTCCTCCAGCGTCTCGCGCCGGGCGCCCTGCCGGGGCGTCTCCCCGTCGTCCGACTCCACCGTGCCGCCGGGCAGCGCCCAGCCCTCCCGATAGTTCGGCTCGACCACCAGGACGTGCCCGCGCTCGTCGCGGAACAGCGCGGCGGCGCCGACCAGCACACGGGGGAGTCCGGCGATGTACGTGGCGTAGTCCAGGGTGCTCATCCGGCTCAGCCTAGCGAGCGACGGCGTCGTTTGATCGATCGTTTTCCAGATCCGGACGCCCTACTGTGTACGTATATCCACTGAGTTATCCGGGCGAGTCGGCGTCCCGCGAGGCGGACGACCATGGGCAGGGAGCCCCTCCTGCGGTTAAGGTCGCAGCGGCGCGACTGCCTTGTTTCGAGCAAGGCCCGAACAGCAAGGGGAGAGCAAGGTGGCGGACGCTGCACAGGCCGCGCGGCACGTGTTGATCGCGGCGGACAAGTTCAAGGGCTCGCTGACCGCGGTGCAGGTCGCACAGCGTGTGACGGCGGGACTGCGCCGGGTCGCGCCCGACGTCGAGGTCGAGGCGGTGCCGGTCGCCGACGGCGGTGACGGGACCGTCGCGGCGGCCGTCGCGGCGGGCTTCGAGCGCCGCGAGGTCGAGGTGACCGGACCGCTCGGCGAGAAGGTCACCGCGGCGTACGCGCTGCGCGAGGGCACCGCGGTCGTCGAGATGGCGGAGGCCTCGGGCCTCCAGCTCCTGCCGGAGGGCGTCTTCGCCCCGCTGACGTCGACCACGTACGGATCCGGCGAGGTGCTCCTCGCCGCGCTCGACGCGGGCGCGCGCAGCATCGTCTTCGGCGTCGGCGGCAGCGCCACGACCGACGGCGGCGCCGGCATGCTCGCCGCGCTCGGCGCCCGCTTCCTGGACGCGTCCGGGGACCCGGTCGCGCCCGGCGGCGGCCCGCTGGCCACGCTGGCCTCGGCCGACCTGTCGGGCCTCGACCCGCGCCTCGCCGACGTCGAGATCGTGCTCGCCAGCGACGTGGACAACCCGCTGACGGGCCCGAAGGGCGCGCCCGCGGTGTACGGCCCGCAGAAGGGCGCGACGCCCGAGGACGTGGCCGAGCTGGACGCCGCCCTGGACCACTTCGCGAAGGTGCTCGGCGAGTCCGTCGGGCCCGCCGCGCTCGAGTACGCGGCGTCGCCGGGGGCGGGTGCCGCCGGCGGCATCGGGTACGGGGCGCTCGTCGGCCTCGGCGCGAGCTTCCGGCCCGGGATCGAGGTCATGCTCGACGTCCTCGGGTTCGCGCCGGCGCTCGCGAAGGCGACGCTGGTGATCACCGGTGAGGGGTCGCTGGACGAGCAGACCCTGCACGGGAAGGCGCCGGCGGGGGTCGCGGCGGCGGCCCGGGCGGCCGGGATCGAGGTCGTCGCGGTGTGCGGGCGGCTGGCCCTGCCGCCGGAGGCGCTCGGCCGGGCCGGTATCCGCCGGGCCTACGCGCTCACCGACCTGGAGCCGGATGTGGCGCGCTGCATCGCCGAGGCGGGGCCCATCCTGGAGGACGTGGCGGAGCGCATCGCGCGAGATTTCCTGAGCTGAGGCCGACTCGGCTCCTCGCCGTAGCTCCGCCGGTCCCGTCACCGTCCGCGGCCCGGTGGGGCGTCTCGCGAAGTTCCCCGCGCCCCTGAGATGCACACCCTTCGGGTGGCATCTCCCCGAGGAGGCGCAGCCCCCTCAGGGGCGCGGGGAACTGCGCGGCCAGCCCCCACCGGGGCCGCGCGTGAGGGCATACGGAAGGGCCCCGAACCTCAAAGGTTCGGGGCCCTTCCTTGCGTACTCGGCGAACTACGGAAGCTGCGCGGCACGCGCCTCGCGGCGGTTGTCGCGGAAATTGTTCACGCGGCGAGCCGTGGCGAAGAGCGGGATGACCGCTCCGAGCACCAGCTGGAGCGCACAGCCCGTCTGGAGGAGCAGCTGGCCCCCGGGGGCGTCGAAGGCCCACGCGGCCAGCAGAGCCATGCTCAGGACGATCCACGACAGCATCGCGACCGCCGTGCGGCCCCGCGGCTTCGGGTACTCGACCCGGCTCACCATCAGCCACGCCGTACCGATGATCGCCAGGAGCGTCGCCACGAAGGGCAGCTCCAGGAGAACGATCGAGACGACCGTCAGCGCGCCGAACGGCGACGGCATGCCCTGGAACGTGCCGTCCTTCACGGTCACGCAGGAGAACCGCGCGAGTCTCAGCACCACCGCCAGGAGCACCACGATCGCTCCGACCGCGGCCACTCTCTGGTGCGCGTCGTCGGCGACCATGCCGTAGACGAGCACGAAGTAGGCGGGCGCGAGCCCGAAGCTGATGAGGTCGGAGAGGTTGTCCAGCTCCGCGCCCATCGGCGACGAACGCAGCTTGCGGGCCACCAGACCGTCGAACAGGTCGAAGATCGCGGCGGCCAGCATCAGGATCACGGCCGTCGCGGCGGAGTGCCGCGCCATGCCGGAGTCGTTGCTGCCCTGGATGTGCGGGATCAGAATGCCGGTCGTCGTGAAGTAGACCGCCATGAAGCCGCACGTGGCGTTGCCGAGCGTGAGCGTGTCCGCTATCGACAGACGCAGTGAGAGCGGCATCTCCTCCGCCTCGTCGGCGCCGTCGGCGTCGGAGGCCCAGGTCTGGGTCTCGGGATCAGTCACGGTCAATGCGAGTCACCCCAGCCACCGTCTTCTGCCCGACCTCGACGTCGACCTCGACGCCCTCGGGCAGGTAGATGTCCACGCGCGAGCCGAACCGGATCAGACCGATGCGCTCGCCCTGCTCGACCTTCGTGCCCTGGGGGATGTAGGGCACGATGCGGCGGGCGACGGCGCCGGCGATCTGGATCATCTCGATGTCACCGAGCTCGGTGTCGAAGTGCCAGACGACGCGCTCGTTGTTCTCGCTCTCCTTGTTGAACGCCGGGACGAATCCGCCGGGGATGTGCTCGACGGAGGTCACGGTGCCGGAGAGCGGCGCGCGGTTCACGTGGACGTTCAGCGGGCTCATGAAGATCGCGACGCGGGTGCGGCCGTCCTTCCACGGCATGATGCTCTGCACCACACCGTCGGCCGGGGAGATGACCCGGCCGGAGGCGATCTCGCGCTCGGGGTCGCGGAAGAACCACAGCATGCCAGCCGCCAGAGCGGTGGTCGGGACGGCGAGTGCTGCGGCCTTCTTGGACCGACGCGATCGGGCCAGGCTCAGAGCGGCCGTGGCGACGGTCGGAAGGAGCCACGGCGATGCTCCGCGCGCAAGGCGACCACCGAGGAAGCCGTCGCGTGGTGCAGAGGTTTGGCTGTGGGGCATGGATGACCTTCGTAGCGGATGAGGCCGCGCTGGTTACGGGGGGACGGCGGCTTTTCCGGGGATGCTATCGGTTGCGAGCCACAACTGGGCAAGCCAGGAAGCCGAGTCGGCGGCCGAAGAGTGTTGACGGGGTGTGATCTTCCTTGCGAAGAAAACACCCCGTAACCGGACATCACGCCCAGGCTCAGCCCTGGAACCGATACTCTTCGAGCAGTCGACGACCAATGATCATTTTCTGGATTTCGGCGGTACCTTCGCCGATCAGCAGCATCGGAGCCTCGCGGTAGAGGCGCTCGATCTCGTACTCCTTCGAGAACCCGTATCCGCCATGGATCCGGAACGCGTCCTCCACGACTTCCTTGCAGTATTCGGAGGCCAGGTACTTGGCCATTCCCGCTTCGAGGTCGTTTCGTTCCCCGGAGTCCTTTTTGCGTGCTGCGTTGACCATCATCGCATGCGCGGCCTCGACCTTGGTAGCCATCTCGGCCAGCTTGAACTGGATGGCCTGGTGCTGGGCGATCGCCTTGCCGAAAGTGTGGCGCTGCTGGGCATACGAGACACCCAGTTCGAAGGCACGCTGTGCGACACCGCAGCCACGCGCCGCGACATTCACGCGGCCGACCTCGACGCCGTCCATCATTTGGTAAAACCCTCGGCCGGTCTCGCCGCCGAGCACACGATTGGCCGGAATGCGCAGGTCGTCCATCACCAGCTCGGTGGTGTCGACGCCCTTGTAACCCATCTTGTCGATCTTCCCGGGGATGGTGAGTCCGGGACGGACCTCACCGAACCCGGGCTCCTTCTCCACGAGGAAGGTCGTCATCGACTTGTGCGGGGCCGTGCCCTCGGGGTGTCCTTCGTCACTTCGTGTGAGAACCGCCACGAGCGTTGACGTTCCGCCGTTGGTCAGCCACATCTTCTGACCGTTCAGGACGTACTCGTCGCCGTCCTTGACCGCCTTCGACGAGATCGCCGAGACGTCGGAGCCGAGCGCCGGCTCGGACATCGAGAACGCGCCGCGCACCTCGCCGAGCGCCATCCGCGGAAGGAAGTACTCCTTCTGCTCCTGCGTGCCGTGCTGCTTGAGCATGTACGCCACGATGAAGTGCGTGTTGATGATGCCGGAGACCGACATCCAGCCGCGCGCGATCTCCTCCACGCACAGGGCGTACGTCAGCAGCGACTCGCCCAGACCCCCGTACTCCTCGGGGATCATGAGACCGAACAGACCCAACTCCTTGAGCCCGTCGACGATCTGCTGCGGGTACTCGTCGCGGTGCTCCAGCTCCGTCGCGACGGGGATGATCTCCTTGTCCACGAAGTCCCGGACGGTGGACAGGATCTCTCGCTGCACATCCGTCAGGCCGTGGGTCTGGGCGAGTCGGCTCACTTCTGCTTCTCCTGAAGGTCCGGGCGGCCGGGCTGCTCGCCGCCGCGCTCCTTGATGTACGTCTCGGTGGGCACCATCACCTTGCGGCGGAAGACGCACACGAGCGTGCCGTCCTGCTTGTAGCCCTTGGTCTCCACGTAGACGATGCCGCGGTCGTTCTTCGACTTCGACGGGGTCTTGTCGAGGACCGTGGTCTCGCCGTAGATGGTGTCGCCGTGGAAGGTCGGCGCCACGTGCTTGAGCGACTCGATCTCCAGGTTGGCGATGGCCTTGCCGGAGACGTCCGGGACGGACATGCCGAGCAGCAGGGAGTAGATGTAGTTGCCGACGACGACGTTCTTGCCGAAGTCCGTCGTCTTCTCCGCATAGTTCGTGTCCATGTGGAGGGGGTGGTGGTTCATCGTCAGGAGACAGAAGAGGTGGTCGTCGTACTCGGTGACCGTCTTCCCGGGCCAGTGCTTGTAGACGTCCCCGACGGTGAACTCTTCGTAGGTGCGGCCGAACTGCATGTGTCTTACGCCTCCGGGGCCTCGAACTTGCTGGTGCGCTGCATGCCGGCCGCGCGGCCCTTGCCCGAGATGACCAGGGCCATCTTGCGGGAGGCCTCGTCGATCATCTCGTCGCCGAGCATGGCCGAGCCCTTCTTGCCGCCGGCCTCGGACGTGTAGTAGTCGTACGCGTCCAGGATCAGCTCGGCGTGGTCGAAGTCCTCCTGCGACGGCGAGAAGATCTCGTTGGCGGCCTCGACCTGGCCGGGGTGCAGCACCCACTTGCCGTCGAAGCCGAGGGCGGCGGCGCGGCCCGCGACCTCGCGGAAGCCGTCCACGTTGCGGATCTGCAGGTAGGGGCCGTCGATCGCCTGGAGGTCGTTGGCGCGGGCGGCCATCAGGATCTTCATCAGGATGTAGTGGTAGGCGTCGGCGCCGTAGCCGGGCGGCTGCTCGCCGACGACCAGGGACTTCATGTTGATGGAGGCCATGAAGTCGGCCGGGCCGAAGATGATCGTCTCGATGCGCGGGGAGGCCTGCGCGATCGCGTTGACGTTGTTGAGGCCCTGCGCGTTCTCGATCTGCGCCTCGATGCCGATCTTGCCGACCTCGAAGCCCATCGTCTTCTCGATCTGGGTCAGCAGCAGGTCCAGGGCGACGACCTGGTCGGCCGTCTGGACCTTCGGGAGCATGATGCAGTCGAGGTTCTGGCCGGCGCCCTCGACGACGGTGACGACGTCGCGGTAGGTCCACTCGGTGGTCCAGTCGTTGACCCGCACGACGCGCGTCTTGCCCGTCCAGTCACCCTCGTTCAGGAACTTGACGATGGTGTGCCGGGCCTCCGGCTTGGCGAGCGGGGCGCAGGCGTCCTCCAGGTCGAGGAAGACCTGGTCGGCCGCCAGACCCTGGGCCTTCTCCAGGAAGCGGGGGTTGCTTCCGGGCACCGCGAGGCAGGAGCGGCGCGGACGGAGACGGTTCACAGTCATGCGGGGACCTCCAGAGGGTCGAGCTGGTTCGCTTTCCGGATCTCGTCGACGATACGGCCGATGATCTCCGTGATGCCGAAGTCCTTGGGGGTGAAGACGGCGGCCACTCCCGCCCGCTTCAGGTCCTCGGCGTCGGCGTTGGGGATGATGCCTCCGACGATCACGGGGACGTCGGTGGCGCCCGCCTCGCGCATCCGGTCCAGGACGTCGGGCACCAGCTCGGCGTGCGATCCGGAGAGGATCGACAGGCCGACGCAGTGCACGTCCTCGGCGAGCGCGGCGGACACGATCTGTTCCGGGGTGAGCCGGATGCCCTGGTAGACCACCTCGAACCCGGCGTCGCGGGCCCGCACGGCGATCTGCTCGGCGCCGTTGGAGTGCCCGTCCAGGCCCGGCTTGCCGACCAGGAGGCGCAGCTTGCCGCCGAGCTCCTCGCCGGTGCGGCGGACCTTCTCGCGGACCTCGGCGAGCGGGGTGCCCGCCTCGGCGGTCACGGCGACCGGGGCGGAGGAGACGCCGGTGGGGGCGCGGAACTCGCCGAAGACCTCGCGCAGCGCCCCGGCCCACTCGCCGGTCGTGACACCCGCGCGGGCGCACTCCAGGGTGGCCTCCATCAGGTTCTCGGTGCCGGCCGCGGCCTCCTTGAGGCGCTCCAGGGCCTGCCCGGTGGTCGGGTAGTGGAACGGGTCGCCCATGCCCTGGCGGTCGGAGGACTCCTGACGGGTGGTCTTCCACTCGCCGATGGCCCGGACGACCTGCGCCTCGACGGCGTGGTCGACGGTCATGATCGCGGCGTCCAGGTCGGCCGTGAGCGGGTTCGGCTCGGTCGACTCGTAGATGTTCACACCGACGATCTTCTCGTCGCCGGCCTCGATACGAGCGCGCCGCTCGGCGTGCGAGGAGACGAGCTGCGACTTGAGGTAGCCGGACTCGACGGCGGCCATCGCGCCGCCCATCTCCTGGATCCGGTCGATCTCGGCGAGGCACTCCGCGACGAGCTCGTCGACCTTCTTCTCGATGACGTGCGAGCCCGCGAAGATGTCCTCGTACTCCAGCAGGTCGCTCTCGTGGGCGAGGACCTGCTGGATGCGCAGGGACCACTGCTGGTCCCACGGCCGCGGGAGGCCCAGGGCCTCGTTCCAGGCCGGCAGCTGGACGGCGCGGGCGCGCGCGTCCTTGGAGAGGGTGACGGCCAGCATCTCGAGGACGATCCGCTGGACGTTGTTCTCCGGCTGGGCCTCGGTCAGGCCCAGGGAGTTGACCTGCACGCCGTAGCGGAACCGGCGCTGCTTCGCGTTCTCGATGCCGTACCGCTCGCGCGTGATCTGGTCCCAGATCCGCCCGAACGCCCGCATCTTGCACATCTCCTCGATGAAGCGGACTCCCGCGTTCACGAAGAAGGAGATGCGGGCCACGACGTCCCCGAACTTCTCCTCGGGGACCTGCCCTGAGTCGCGTACGGCATCGAGAACAGCGATGGCGGTGGACATCGCGTACGCGATCTCCTGGACCGGTGTGGCCCCCGCCTCCTGGAGGTGGTACGAGCAGATGTTGATCGGGTTCCACTTGGGGATGTGGGACACCGTGTAGGCGATCATGTCGGTCGTCAGACGCAGGGAGGGCCCGGGCGGGAACACGTGGGTGCCCCGCGACAGGTACTCCTTGACGATGTCGTTCTGCGTCGTGCCCTGGAGCGTCGCGATGTCCGCGCCCTGCTCCTCCGCGACGACCTGGTAGAGCGCCAGAAGCCACATGGCGGTGGCGTTGATGGTCATCGAGGTGTTCATCTGCTCCAGGGGGATGTCCTGGAACAGCCGTCGCATGTCACCGAGATGCGAGACCGGGACGCCGACCCGGCCGACCTCGCCGCGGGCGAGGACGTGGTCCGGGTCGTAGCCGGTCTGGGTCGGCAGGTCGAAGGCGACCGACAGACCCGTCTGGCCCTTGGCGAGGTTGCGCCGGTACAGCTCGTTGGACGCCTCCGCCGTGGAGTGACCGGCGTACGTGCGCATGAGCCACGGCCGGTCCTTCTGACGCTCAGTCATCTGCTCGTGCTCCCCCGGGAATCAGATGTTGCGGAAGCGGTTGATGGCGTCGATGTGCTGGGCGCGCTTGTCGTGGTCGCGGACGCCCAGGCCCTCCTCGGGGGCCAGCGCGAGGACGCCGACCTTGCCCTGGTGGAGGTTGCGGTGCACGTCGTAGGCGGCCTGGCCGGTCTCCTCGAGGGAGTAGACCTTCGACAGGGTGGGGTGGATCTTGCCCTTGGCGATGAGGCGGTTGGCCTCCCAGGCCTCGCGGTAGTTCGCGAAGTGCGAGCCGACGATCCGCTTCAGCGACATCCACAGGTAGCGGTTGTCGTACTCGTGGTTGTAGCCGGACGTCGACGCGCAGGTGACGATCGTGCCGCCCTTGCGGGTGACGTAGACGGAGGCGCCGAAGGTCTCGCGGCCCGGGTGCTCGAAGACGATGTCCACGTCCTCGCCGCCGGTGAGCTCGCGGATGCGCTTGCCGAAGCGCTTCCACTCGCGCGGGTCCTGCTCGTGCTCGTTCTTCCAGAACTTGTAGCCCTCGGCGTTGCGGTCGATGACCGCCTCGGCGCCCATGGCCCGGCAGATGTCGGCCTTCTCCGGGGAGGAGACGACACAGATCGGGTTGGCGCCGCCGGCCAGGGCGAACTGGGTGGCGTACGAGCCGAGGCCGCCGCTCGCGCCCCAGATCAGGACGTTGTCGCCCTGCTTCATGCCGGCGCCGTTGCGGGAGACCAGCTGGCGGTAGGCGGTGGAGTTCACCAGGCCCGGGGCCGCGGCCTCCTCCCAGCTCAGGTGGTCGGGCTTCGGCATCAGCTGGTTCGACTTGACCAGGGCGATCTCGGCGAGGCCGCCGAAGTTGGTCTCGAAGCCCCAGATGCGCTGCTCGGGGTCGAGCATCGTGTCGTTGTGGCCGTCCGAGGACTCCAGCTCGACGCTGAGGCAGTGCGCGACGACCTCGTCGCCCGGGTTCCAGGCGTTGACGCCCGGGCCGGTGCGCAGGACGACGCCCGCGAGGTCGGAGCCGATGACGTGGTAGGGGAGGTCGTGGCGCTTGCTGAGCTCGCTGAGCCGGCCGTAACGCTCCAGGAAGCCGAAGGTGGAGACCGGCTCGAAGATCGAGGTCCAGACCGAGTTGTAGTTCACGGAGCTGGCCATGACGGCGACCAGGGCCTCGCCCGGGCCGAGCTCCGGCAGCGCGACGTCGTCGAGGTGCAGCGACTTGCGCGGGTCCTTGTCGCGGCTGGCGAGCCCGGCGAACATCTCCTGCTCGTCCTTGTGCACGGTGACCGCGCGGTACGAGTCGGGCAGCGGCAGGGCGGCGAAGTCGGCAGACGTGGCGGTCTGCGACTGAATCGCGTCCAGGATTTCCTTCACGGTGGTGCCTCCGGCGATGAGCGTCTGAGGGGAACGCTGAGTCGGGGTCGGTATGGGGCTGCTGCTGGTGGTGGTGCGGTGCCGTCGGTTCGGCGGGTGGTGCTCTGGCAGCGCTTGGTGTGGCGCGGAAGGTTGCCTGTGACGCAGGCGTCCGGGCGCGCGAGCCACGGTCGGTCGAGGCTTGCGGGGACAGCCGGCGTACGGAAGTTCTCTGCACGCCGGCCGCCCGGACACCTTCAACGTATGGCACGCCGTGACGGTGCACAAGGCACTGGGTGCCACCAATTTCGCTCAGCTGAAATCTTTTGGCTCCAGCTGAGCGATGATCGATCATCCGTGGTCAGAAGGGGTTTCCGGGCCCCGAAAGGGATCGATGATCGATCGCGGGAGGTGGGGGTGGGGTGGGGAGGGGTGTCGAAGGTGCGGGATGTATGGCACTGCGTGCCAGCAGGGGTGGGGGGCGACACGGGGGGTTCTGCCGATGGGGTGACGGGGGAGGCGGGCGTCCCGGGTTCGCGGCGGATCGCCCGTCGCTAGTAGCCCGTCGTGCGGAGCCAGTGGAGCGTGGTGACGAGCTCCGCGCCGAAGTCCTCGCAGAGCGCGAGCAGTCCGCGGCCCGCGGGCGAGCCGGTCAGGCCGGTGGAGTCGGGGAGGGAGTCCAGGGCGCGGTGACAGGCGGTCTCCACGGCGGCGTGGCGGGAGGCGAAGTAGCCACCGTGTGCCGGGTCCGTGAGGGCGGTGACGTACGCGCGGTGGGCTTCTTCGGAGGGGTGGGCGTGGAGGGAGTCCTCGACGAGGGCGTCGAGGTGACCCGCCAGGCCGGCCGAGGTCTCGTGTACGCGGTCGGCCTCGTCCCCGCCCGGGTTGTCCAGCAGTTCGGCGAAGGTCAGTAGGTTGCCGACGGTCTCCAGCTGGACGAGCTGGACCGTGTCCGGGTCGACCTCGGACGTGAAGAGCGGGGCCGTGCGCAGCGCGGTGACGGCGTGCCGGTAGGCCTGGTCCGTCCGTTCGCCGGGAGCCGCTGCGGCCAGCCGGAACAGCGACTCCAGCGCGGAGCGGTCCAGGCCCCACTCCGCGTCCGGTTCGAACGCGAACAGCGGCGCACGCCACCGCCACAGAGCGAGAGCGGCGGCCTGACGGCGTCGCGGGACGGGCTTCGGGTTGGTCCCCATGGATCCCTCGTCCTCGACCGGTCCGCGCCCCCGGAGGCCGGGCGGCCTCCGGGGCCGGTTCAGCGGTTGTGGAGGGCCTCTTCGATCGTGTGCATGATCTCGGAGAGGGGCGCGTCCGTGCGGGCCACCGTGACCAGGACCTCCCCGGAGGTCGAGACCTGGGCCGGCGGCGGGGACGCGGGGGTGCGGCCCGCGCCGATGCCGGTGCCGAACGTCCGGCGCACGATCGCGAAGGCGTGGTCGAGCTGGGACTCGACGTCACCCTGGCCGCCCGCCCGCAGCCAGCGCCGCAGCACGTGGTTGTGCGCCGTGACGACGGCCGACGCGGCGACCTCCGCGAGCAGCGGGTCGTCGTTGCCGTCGTGGTGGGCCTGCTCGTCGAAGTGGCCGAGCAGGTACCGGGTGAAGAGGCGCTCGTAGCGGGCCACCGAGGCGATCTCCGCCTCGCGCAGCGTCGGCACCTCACGCGTCAGCCGGTACCGCTCGACGGCGACCGTCGGCGACGACGCGTACATCTTCATGACTTCCTTGATGCCCCGGCAGACCGTGTCGAGCGGGTGTTCGTGCGGCGGCGCCGCGTTGAGCACCGCCTCCGCGCGCACGAGCGTGTCGTCGTGGTCCGGGAAGATCGCCTCTTCCTTGGAGCGGAAGTGCCGGAAGAAGGTGCGGCGCGCGACGCCCGCCGCGGCGGCGATCTCGTCGACCGTCGTCGCCTCGTACCCCTTGGTGGAGAACAGCTCCATCGCCGCGGCCGCGAGCTCCCGGCGCATCTTGAGCCGCTGGGCGGCGGCGCGGCTGCCCGCGGCGCTCATCTCCGCCGGAGCGTCGGGCTGAGCTGGGGTACGGGAGGTCTGATCGGCCTTGGGCATGACCCGAACGTACTGCATGTACGTTCCCAGACGCTCCCCGGTCAGCGGGCCGCTCGGTTCCCCGAGCAGCCCGCCCCAGTCCGAACCCACGTCCGAACCCGTGTCCGGTGCGGCTCCCGTCCCCTGCTCAGCGCCGGGCATATTCGCGGAAGCCACGGCCCGTCTTGCGGCCGAGGCAGCCCGCGGCCACCAGGTGCTCCAGGAGCGGTGCCGGCGCGAGCCCCGGGTCGCGGAACTCGCGGTGCAGCACCTTCTCGATGGCCAGGGACACGTCCAGGCCGACCACGTCGAGCAGTTCGAACGGACCCATCGGGTAGCCGCCGCCGAGCTTCATCGCGGCGTCGATGTCGTCCAGCGTCGCGTAGTGCTCCTGCACCATCTTGATCGCGTTGTTCAGGTACGGGAACAGCAAAGCGTTCACGATGAAGCCGGCCCGGTCGCCGCAGTCCACCGGGTGCTTGCGGACCTTGAGCGTGAGGTCGCGGACGGTGGCGTGCACGTCGTCGCCGGTCAGGACCGTGCGCACGACCTCGACGAGCTTCATCGCGGGCGCCGGGTTGAAGAAGTGCATGCCGATCACGTCCTGCGGCCGCGAGGTGGCGCGGGCGCAGGCGACGACGGGCAGCGACGAGGTGGTCGTCGCCAGGATCGCCCCCGGCTTGCAGACCTTGTCGAACGTGGCGAACAGCTGCTGCTTGATCTCCAGGTCCTCGGCGACGGCCTCGAGCGCGAGGTCGACATCCGCGAAGGCGTCGTAGGTGCCGGCCGGCGTGATCCGCGAGAGCGTCTGCTCCGCGGTCTCGGCGGTCATCCGGCCCTTGTCGACGGAGCGCTGGAGCGACTTGGCGATGCGGGCCTTGGCCTTCTCCGCCTTCTCCTCGCTGCGGGCGGCGAGCACGACGTCGTAGCCGGCCTTCGCGAACACCTCGACGATGCCGGAGGCCATCGTCCCGGAGCCGGCGACACCGACGGAGCGCACCGTGCGGGTGGGCGCCGCGTCCGCGTCGGTCAGCGGCGTCAGCGCGTCCCGCACGACGACCTCGCTGCCGGGCGCCTCGTACGAGTAGAAGCCGCGGCCCGCCTTGCGGCCGGTCAGGCCCGCCTCGGCGAGCTGCTTGAGGATCGGCGCGGGGGCGTGCAGCCGGTCGCGGGACTCGGCGTACATCGCGTCGAGGACGGTGCGCGCGGTGTCGATGCCGATCAGGTCGAGCAGCGCCAGCGGGCCCATCGGCAGACCGCAGCCGAGCTGCATCGCGGAGTCGATGTCCTCGCGGGAGGCGTACTTGGCCTCGTACATCGCGGCGGCCTGGTTGAGGTAGCCGAAGAGCAGACCGTCCGCGACGAAACCGGGCCGGTCGCCGACCGCGACGGGCTCCTTGCCCAGCTCGACGGCGAGCTCGGTGACGGCGGTGACCGCGGTCGGCGCGGTCAGCACACTGGAGACGACCTCGACGAGCTTCATCGCGGGCGCAGGGTTGAAGAAGTGGAGGCCGAGCACGCGCTCGGGGCGGGCCGAGTCGGCGGCGAGCCGGGTCACGGACAGCGCGTTGGTGCCCGTCGCGATGATCGTCTCGGGCCGCACGATCGCGTCCAGGTCCCGGAAGACCTGCTGCTTGATCTCGTACGACTCGGGCACGACCTCGATGACCAGGTCGGCGCCGGCCGCGGCCTGCAGGTCGGTGAACGTACGGAAGCGGGCGAGCAGGTCCGCACGCTGCTGCTCGGTGAGGTGCTCACGGCGCACCGCACGCGCCGTCGAGGCCTCCAGGGCGGCGACGGCCTGCCCGGTGGCGGCCTCGCTGATGTCGATGCCGATGACCTCGCGGCCGGCGCGGGCGAGCACCTCGGCGATGCCGGTGCCCATGGTGCCGAGACCGACGACGGCGATCGTCGAGAGAGGGGACAGGGGAGCGTCCATCCGGGAACTCCAGGAGTGAGGGTGACGACTGAGGGGTCGTACGCGAACGCCGGAAAGGCGGAAGGCGTACGGGAGTTGACCCGCGCGACCGGCCGTGCAGGGCGGATCGCGGGGGCGGAACCGGACGGCCCTGTCCCGGAGCCGTGCCGTACTGAGAAGAGAAATGCTGGTACTGCGAAACCGCGGTACCGAACCGACTGACACTCGGGGCGGCTGCGTCACCAGGCCGCCTGGAGTGGTGCTGCGGGAGAGTGTGTCCCGCTCAACTGAGCTTAACCACCCAGTAACGAGCGCGCCAGTCCTCGCGGTTGGTCTTTCGCTGTGATCTATGTCGCCGCAGGCCGGGCGCGTCTACCCTGGCCGCCATGGACGAAGAGTCGCGAACGGTGACGGAACGCATCCGGAAGGAAGCCGGTGGGGCGCCCGCCTTCGAGCGGCTCGCCGCGACGGGGGACCGCGACACCCTGGCCGCGGTGCTCACCGCGCCCGAACAGCCGTTGTGGGCGAGGGAACTGGCCGCTCACCGGCTCGGCCTCGCGGGCGACCGGCGCGCGTTCGAGGCCCTCGTCCTGCTGCTCAACCACCGGGACCCGGACCGCTGCGCGGCCGCCGCCGACGCGCTCGCCGCGTTACAGGACCCGCGCACCGCCCGCGCCGCGGCCGCGCTCGCCACGAACGAGCTGCGCGTCGCCTACGCCCTGCACCCGATCCGGCTGCTGACCCGGCTGCGCGCCCCCGAATCCGCCCCGGCCCTGATCACCACGCTGCGCCGGCGCCTGGCCCCGCACGACCCGTACCGGAAGGTGGCGCTCGCCTGCGTCGAGGGTCTCGGCAGCCTCGCCGACCCCCGGGCCCGCGAGGTGCTCACCGAGGCGAGCGCGCATCCGCGGCTCGCGATGGCGGCGGCCGCGGCCCTGGCCCGGCTCCCGGCCTCCTGACGGAGACCGGAAGCGCGAGAGAGGCGAGAGGGCGCTTCAGCCGCGGAAGCCGAGCAGTCCGTGCAGCGCGGTGCCGCCCGAGGAGCGGGGGAGCACCTTCGTCGTGCGCGGCTTCGGGTCGGGCAGCTTCGCGCAGACCGCGTCCGCCTCGCCGCCGTCGCCCCGGGGCACCTTCCCGTTCGCCAGATAGGCGGCCAGGTGCTCGTCGAGGCAGTCGTTGCCGCTGAGCGTGATGCCGTGGTTGCCGCCGCCTTCCTCGACGACCAGGCTCGACCCGGAGAGCTGCCGGTGCATCTCGACGCCGCCCTCGTACGGGGTCGCCCCGTCGTCCGTCGCCTGGAACAGCAGCACCGGCGGCACCGCGTGGTTCTCGACGTCCGTCGGGCGCCCGGGGCGGGTCGGCCAGAACGCGCACGGCGCGTTGTACCAGGCGTTGTTCCACGTGGAGAACGGCGCCTTCTCGTTCATGTGGCGGTTGTCGACGCGCCAGCGGTTCCAGTTGCGCGGCCAGCGCGCGTCCTGGCACTGCACCGCCGTGTAGACGCTGTACCCGTTGTCGCCCTCGGCGTCGACCGCCGCGAAGTTCTCGTACGCCTCGACCAGCGGGTCCGTGTCCTTCTTCTTCGCGTACGCGGCGAACGCCTCGGCGAGGAAGGGCCAGTAGCCGTCGAAGTAGCCGCCCGGCAGGAAGGTGTCCTCCAGTTCGCCGGCGCCGACCTTGCCGTCGGCCGGCTTCTTCGCCAGCGCGTCCCGCATCGCGTACCACTTCGCCTCGACCGCGGCCGGGTCCTTGCCCAGCTTGTACGTGGCGTCGTGCCGCGCGACCCAGGCGAGGAAGGCCTGGTGGCGGGCGTTGAAGGCGAGGTCCTGGGACATGTTGTCCCGGTACCAGACGCCCGTCGGGTCCACGATCGAGTCGAGCACGAAGCGCCGCACCCGCTCGGGGAAGTACTTGGCGTACACGGCGCCCAGGTACGTGCCGTAGGAGTAGCCGAAGTAGTTGAGCTTCGGGGCGCCGAGCGCGCGGCGGATCGCGTCCATGTCCTTGACGCTGGACACGGTGTCCATGAACGGCAGGACGTCCCCGTACTTCTCGCCGCACGCGCGCGCGAAGGCCTGCGCCCGGTTCAGGTTCGCCGTCTCGATCGCCTGCGTCGTCGGCACGCTGGAGGGGCGTACGGGGTCGAAGTGGCCGGGCTTGCAGTCCAGGGCCGGCTTGCTCTTGCCGACGCCGCGCGGGTCGAAGCCGATCACGTCGTACTGGGCGGCGATCTTCTTCGGCAGGTTCGACGCGACGAACCCGGCGAGGGTCAGGCCGCTGCCGCCCGGGCCGCCGGGGTTCACCAGGAGCGGGCCCTGCGACTTCTTCGCGGTGTGCGGGACACGCGACAGCGCGAGGGTGATCTGCCGGCCGTGCGGGTCGTCGTGGTCCAGCGGCACCTTCAGGGAGGCGCACTGGAGGGTCGGATAGGACTTCGTGCCGCACTTCTTCCAGGCAAGGGAAGCGGCGGCGGAGGACGGGGTGGGCGCGGGGCCCGCGGCGGCGGTGGCGGGGGTGACGGCACCGGCGGCCAGGGCGGCGACGCCGCAGAGTGCGACTGCGCGCTTCTTCATGGAGCCTCCCAGGGCGGAGGGGAGGACCGCGAGTCCACGGCCCAGCCGCATCGTCCCGGAGTGGGCGCCCGGAAGAACCTGTTCAGTGCGAATTTGACCCGATTGCGGTCACAGGAGCGTCAGCTGAGTGGGTGTCGCGGGCCCGGGCTCCGCCTCCGGCTGCGGCTCGGGCACCCGGCGCCGCAGCGCCGCCCGGGACGGCCCGATCCCGAACTCCTCCGCCAGTTCGTGCACCTGACGGGTCACCCGCCGCTGGTACCACTTCGGGGCGTACGCGCCCTCCGCGTACAGCCGCTCGTAGCGGCGCACCAGATACGGGTGGTGCCGGCCCAGCCAGGCCATGAACCACTCGCGGGCCCCGGGCCGCAGATGCAGCACGAGCGGGGTGACGGAGGTGGCGCCGGCCCGCGCGACCGCCCGCACCGTGGCCCGCAGCTGCTCGGGCCGGTCCCCGAGGAAGGGGATCACCGGGGCCATCAGGACCCCGCAGCCGATCCCCGCGTCGGTGAGGGCCCGGACGACGTCGAGCCGGCGCTCGGGCGCGGGCGTGCCCGGCTCCACCGTGCGCCACAGCTCCTGGTCGACGAAGCCGACCGACACCGAGATCCCCACGTCGGTCACGTCGGCGGCCTGCCGCAGCAGGGGCAGGTCGCGCAGGATCAGCGTGCCCTTCGTCAGGATGCTGAACGGATTGGCGTAGTCGCGCAGCGCCTCCAGGATCCCCGGCATCAGGCGGTAGCGGCCCTCCGCGCGCTGGTAGCAGTCGACGTTGGTGCCCATCGCGATGTGGTCGCCGTGCCAGCGGCGTGAGGCGAGGTGGTGGCGCAGCAGCGTCGGCGCGTTCACCTTGACCACGATTTGGCTGTCGAAGCCGAGACCGGTGTCCAGGTCGAGATAGTGGTGGGTGTTGCGGGCGAAGCAGTACACGCACGCGTGCGTGCAGCCCCGGTACGGGTTGACCGTCCACTCGAACGGCATCCGGGACGCGCCCGGCACCCGGTTGACGATCGAGCGGGCCCGGATCTCGTGGAACGTGACGCCGGCGAACTCGGGGGTGTCGATCGTGCGGGTCGTGACCGCGTCCGCGCCGAACAGCGCGGCTTCGGGCGCGCGGCCGTGTTCGGTCCGCCCGTCGTCGGTGGATCCCGTGAGGTCCGTGAGGTCTGTGGAGCTCGTGGGGTCCGTGAGGTTCTCCCAGCGCATGACGCCTCCTCGCTAGCACTGGCCACAGAATAGAACACATGTTCCCTTGATCGTGCGAACCCTTTCCGGGACCGGATTTGGTGGCCGCTGTGCCGGGTGGTTGGCTGGGCGCAGTCAACTCGCGACACCTTGCAGAACCACCCCTGAAGAACCACCCGAAGAACCAAGTGCTGGAGGAAGAGTCATGGCGCAGGTCGAGGCCATCACGGAGCGTGTCGTCGCCGCGAAGCCGGACGACGTGTTCGACGCCCTCGCCGACTACAGCGGCACCCGCGCGAAGCTGCTGCCCGAGCACTTCAGCGAGTACGAGGTGCGCGAGGGCGGCGACGGTGAGGGCACCCTCGTCCACTGGAAGCTCCAGGCCACCAGCAAGCGCGTCCGCGACTGCCTGCTCGAGGTCTCCGAGCCCACCGACGGCGAGCTCGTCGAGAAGGACCGCAACTCGTCCATGGTCACGACCTGGCGCGTCACCCCTGCCGGCGAGGGGCAGTCCCGCGTCGTGGTCACGACCGTGTGGAACGGCGCCGGCGGCATCGGCGGCTTCTTCGAGAAGACCTTCGCGCCCAAGGGTCTCGGCCGGATCTACGACGCCGTCCTCGCCAAGCTCGCCGCCGAGGTCGAGAAGTAGGCCGGGGCCCCGCACCCCCGGAGGCGCGCTTCGCGCACCGATTCACCGCTCACCGTTTCGAGTGGTTTTCGTTTCGCGCCGGTTGTACGCCGTAGGGCTCCGACCGGCGCATTCATCTCCGATGTCCTCCTGAGCGACATCTCGTCGCACTTGCCCCCCGTTGTCGCGTAATGCGAGAAATGGGCGGCGCAAGGGCGACGAGGGGAGTGGCAGGTGGGCACGACGACGCTGGAGACCGAGCCGGTGGGGAGTCCGGTGCCGGCCCCCGCCCCGGAACCGGTCACCGCGGCCGACCCGCCGCGGGAGGCCGCCCCGCCCCCGCTCCCCGGGCACGGACTGAGCCCGCGCCGGGTGCGCATGGTCTTCGTCGGCCTGATGCTCGCGCTGCTGCTCGCCGCGCTGGAGCAGATGATCGTCGCCACCGCGCTCCCGAAGATCGTCGGCGAGCTGCACGGCCTCGACAAGATGTCCTGGGCGATCACCGCCTACCTGCTGACCTCCACGATCGGCCTGCCGATCTACGGAAAGCTCGGCGACCTCTTCGGCCGCAAGGGCGTCTTCCTCTTCGCGATCGTCGTCTTCATCATCGGCTCCGGACTCGCCGGCCGGGCCGAGAGCATGGACCAGCTCATCGCCTTCCGCGCCGTCCAGGGCGTCGGCGCGGGCGGCCTCATGATCGGTGTGCAGGCGATCATCGGCGACATCGTGCCGCCGCGCGAACGCGGCCGCTACATGGGCCTGATCGGCGCCGCGTTCGGCCTCGCGTCCGTCGCGGGACCCCTGCTCGGCGGGTATTTCACCGACCACCTGTCGTGGCGCTGGTGCTTCTACATCAACGTGCCCTTCGGCCTGGTCACCCTCGCCGTCACGGCCGCCGTCCTCAAGCTCCCCAAACCGGCCAAGAAGGCACGGCTCGACGTCCTGGGCGCCCTGCTGCTGGCCGCCGCCTCCACCTGCCTGGTCCTGCTGACCAGTTGGGGCGGCACCGAGTACGCGTGGGGCGACCGGGTCATCGTCGGACTCGGCGCGGGCGCCGCGCTCTGTGCCGTGCTCTTCGTCGTCGCCGAGAAGTACGCGGCCGAACCACTCATCCCGCTGCGGCTGTTCCGCGACTCCGTGTTCAACCTCAGCGGGCTCGTCGGCATGGTCGTCGGCGTCGCCCTCTTCGGCGCCGCCAGCTATCTGCCGACCTTCCTGCAGATGGTCGACGGCGCCAGCGCCACCGAGTCCGGGCTCCTCATGCTCCCGATGATGGGCGGCGTCGTCGGCGCCTCCGTCCTGTCCGGCCAGCTCATCAGCCACACCGGCCGCTACCGGATCTACCCGATCCTCGGCAGCGCCCTGTCCACGCTCGGCATGTATCTGCTCTCCCGCCTCGAGGTCGACACCCCGCGCCTGGAGTACAGCGTCTACATGGCCGTCCTCGGCGCCGGCATCGGCCTGATCATGCCCGTCCTCGTGCTGGCCGTGCAGAACTCGGTACGGCCCGCCGACCTCGGCACCGCCACGAGTGCCAACAACTACTTCCGGCAGATCGGCGGCAGCGTCGGTGCCGCCATCTTCGGCACGCTCTTCGCGAACCGGCTCGCCGACTCCCTCGCCGACCGGCTGCCCGCCGGCGGCCACGGCCCCGACGCCGAATCGATCACCCCGCAGCTCGTGCACGCGATGCCCGAGGCGCTGCGCACCCCGTACATCGAGGCGTACGCCGACGCGATGCCCCGGATCTTCCTGTACCTGGTGCCGGTCCTCGTCCTCGGCCTGCTGCTCGCCTTCTTCCTCAAGGAGACACCCCTGTTGTCCAGCGCCGCCTCCACCTCCTCCTCCGCGCACCCCGTGATCCCGGCCCAGGAGCGGGCCGCGCACGCCGCCGGAATCCCGGTCTGCGGCACGGTCCAGCACCCCGACGGCACCGTCGTGCCGCGCGCCGCCCTCACCCTCATCGACGTCGGCGGCACCCAGATCGGGCGCGGCGCGAGCGGCGACGACGGGCGCTACGCCCTCTCGACGCCCGGTTCCGGCTCCTACGTGCTGATCGCCGCCGCCGGGGGCCACCAGCCGCAGGCCGTCACCGTCACGGTGGGGGAGCGGCCCGTCGAGCTCGACGTGGTCCTCGGCGGCGCGGGACGCCTCGCCGGGTCCGTCGTCACGGCCGACGGATCCCCCGTCCGCGAGGCGACCGTCACCCTGACGAACGTCCACGGAGAGGTCGTCGCGACCACCCGCAGCGGGCGCGAGGGCGGCTACGTCATCTCCGAACTCGTCGCCGGGGAGTACACGCTGGCCGCCAGCGCGCCCGCGTTCCGGCCCGCCGCGCTGCCCGTCACGGTCATGGCCGCGCGCGAGACCCGCCAGGACGTCGAGCTCGCGGGCGGGGCGGTGCTCCGGGGAACGGTGCGGGCGCTCGGGGGGCGGCCCGTGGAGGACGCGCGGGTGACGCTGCTGGACGCGGCCGGGAACGTCGTCGACACACTCACCACCGGTGGGGACGGGGCGTTCCGCTTCGTCGACCTCTCGTCCGGGGAGTACACGGTGATCGCGGCGGGCTACCCCCCGGTGGCGACCGTGCTTCAGGTCGCCGGGGGCGGCCGCACCGAACGGGACCTCCAGCTCGGCCACGAGGACTGACGCGCCGTGACTCCGGCCCGTTCGTCGTCGGCTGACGGCCGGTGGGGCTTCTGCGCAGTTCCCCGCGCCCCTGAGGAGGCTTCGCCTCTTCGGGGAAATGCGACCCGAAGGGTCTGCATTTCAGGGGCGCGGGGAACTGCGCGACCAGCCCCCACCGGCCGTCAGCCGACGAATATCCGTGACCGGGCCCCGGGGGCCACATCGTCCCCGTACCGTAAAGAGGGCTGCCGGACGGAAGGAGCGCGGCGATGCATGGGACGGGTCGAGCCCCGCAGGGCCACGTTCCGCTCGCCGTCGTCGTCATCGACCGCACCGGCGACGTCACCCACTGGAGCACCGGCGCCCGCCGCCTGTTCGGCCCCGCCCGCGAGGACGCCGTCGGCCGTTCCGCCACCGATCTGCTGCCCGTGAGCGGCGCCCTGCCGCAGGACGGACGCGCCGCGTACCCGACCTGCGGGCGGGCCCGGCTGGACACGGGCGCGGGGCACCCGGACCGGATCGACGTGCTCTGGTGGGCGTACCCCCTGGCGGGACCGGGTCCGGAGCGCACACTCGTGCTCGCCGCGGACGCGGCCGGAGCGGAAGGCGGCGCCGGCCCGGTGAGCGAGCAGGTCGCCCCGGGATTCGCCCGGCACACCGATTTCCCCGGCGCCGAGCGACTGGCCCGCGCGCTGCCCGAGATCCTGCCGAGCATGAGCGTCGGGGAGAGCGCCCGGATCGTCGCCCAGGTGCTCGAACTGGGCTATCCCGTCCTGGAGTACAGCCACCACGACCGCGTACCCGTGACCGCCGACTGGGGAGTCTCGCGCCGCACCGAGCGCAGGGAGCGGCGCGCCGAGGCGGCCCGCGCCGCCGCGGCCGGACTGCCCTCCCCGCGCAGCCCCCTCGACGACGCCGAGGACCTCGAGTACGTGGCCGTGCGCGAGCGGCTCGAGTTCCTCAACGAGGTGAGCGGGGCCATCGGTTCGTCCCTCGACCTCTCGCGCACGGTCGTCGAGGTCAGCCGCGCCGTCGTACCCCGCTTCACGGACGTGGCCGGCACTTATCTGCGCGAGCAGGTCGTCGCCGGCGAGGGCTTCCCCGAGGGGCCTCCCGACGCGACGACGCTGTGGCACCGCGTCGCGCTCGAGCACACCGACGAGCCGGGGCGCTGGGACGACGTGGTGCCGGTCGGCGAGTCCATGCCGTTCCCCGTGCACACCCCGTTCTTCCAGTGCATGACCAGCGGGGACCCGGTCCTCGTCCCGTACATCTCCGAGGAGATGGGCAACGCGATCGCGAGCCAGTTCGAGAAGCGGGACATCCGGCCGCTGATCACGCACCGCTCGATGCTCGTCGTCCCCCTCAAGGCGCGCAACGTGGTCCTCGGGTTCATGATCCTGCTGCGCCACCGGGAGCGGCCGGTCTTCAACGACATGGACCGCGTCACCGGCGCCGAACTCGCCGCGCGCGCCGGGCTCGTGCTCGACAACGCCCGCATGTACACGTATCAGGAGTCGGTGGCCGAGACGCTGCAGGACAGCATGCTGCCGCGCATCGCACCGCGCCTGCCGGGCTGCGACATCGCCACCCGGTACCTGCCGGGCACGCTGCTCGGGCGGGTCGGCGGCGACTGGTTCGACGCCGTGAAACTGCCGGGGGCCCGGACCGCGCTCGTGGTCGGCGACGTGATGGGGCACGGGCTCAACTCGGCGGCGATGATGGGCCAGTTGCGCACCGCCGTCCAGACGATGGCCGCCCTCGACCTGCCGCCCGCCCAGCTCCTGCGCAACCTCGACGACCTGGCGCACCGCCTCGGCGACAGCTACCTCGCGACCTGCCTCTACGCCGTCTACGACCCGATCGCGGGCGAGTTGCACCTCGCCAACGCCGGCCACATCCCGCCCGTCGTCGTGCGCGCGCAGGACGGCCGCAGTGAACTGCTCGAACTGCCGACGGGCGCGCCGATCGGTGTGGGCGGCGTCCCGTTCGAGTCGGTGACCGTGCCCGTCGCGCCCGGCGACCGCCTCGTGATGTGCACCGACGGACTGGTCGAGGTGCGCGGGGAGGACATCGGCGTGGGGCTCGCGACGCTGTGCGAGTCCGCCGCGCACCCGGCGGCCTCCATGGACGACGCCTGCGACACCATCATCCGCTCCCTCGCCCGGTGCGGCGGACGCAAGGACGACGTCGCCCTCCTCATGGTCCGCATGGCCGGCATCGAGGGCGCGGACGTGGCGCACTGGGAGCTGCCCGCCGAGCCCGCCCAGGTGGCGCGGGCACGCGCCCTGGTCCGGGAGCGGCTCGCCGCGTGGGGGCTGTCCGGCGCCGAGTACGCCGCCGAGCTGATGGTGAGCGAGCTCGTGACCAACGCGGTGCGGCACGCGCGGGGCGGCCCGGTGCAGCTGCGCCTGATCCGGTCCGGCACGCTGCTGTGCGAGGTGGAGGACACCGAGCACACCCTGCCGACACTGCTCAACGCCGGGCCGGGCGCCGAGTTCGGGCGCGGCCTGCGGGTCGTGGCCCGTCTCGCCCGTGAGTGGGGCACGAGCCGTACCGCGACCGGCAAGACCGTCTGGTTCGAGCTGACGGCACGCTGACCCGGGCGCCCGGCGGACGCCCGCTTGTGGGACGGCGCGGGGCACGGTAGACCGATCGGACACGTCGAGCGACGGCGCTGTGCGTACCACCGGGAGGGCCCATGAGCGTGACCGAGCGCTACAAGGATGCGTGGGAGAGCTTCTGGGAGAACGCGCCCGACGAGCCGGGCGGTGTCTTCTGGGACGCCGAGCCGGCGCTCACCGCGGCCCTCCATGTCGCCCTGTTCGAACCGCGGTTGGCGGCTCCCGGGCTGCCCGTCGTCGACCTCGGCTGCGGCAACGGCACCCAGACCCGCTTCCTCGCCGACCGCTACCGCAAGGTCGTCGGCGTCGACCTGTCCGCCGCCGCCGTCGACCGGGCCCGCGCCGCCGACCGCGCCGAGCAGGCCGAGTACCGGCGCATCGACGGCACCGACAACAACCAGGTGGGCATGTTGCACGCCGAACTCGGCGACGTGAACGTCTACATGCGGGGCGTCCTGCACCAGAGCGACCCCGCCGACCGGCAGCGGCTCGTCGACGCGGTCGGGGCGCTCGTCGGCGAGCGGGGCCGCGGCTTCGTCGTCGAGCTGTCCGAGCGGGCCCGGCCGATCCTGCAGGGGCTCGCGCAGTCCCCGGCGGGCCCGCCGCCGAAGCTGGCCCCCGTCTTCGCGCACGGCATCGCGCCCGGCGAGGTGTCCGACGCGGCGGTGCCCGAGTACGTGGCCGCCGCGGGCCTGGACGTCCTCGCCTCCGGTGAACTGCCGCTGACCACGACCGAGCGGGCCGCGGACGGCGCGTGGCTGGAGCTGCCGTCGACCTGGCTGGTGGTGGGGCGGCGCGCCTGAGCCTTTCGTTCGCAGGGCTGTGACGTGCGCGAACTGGGCCTTCCGGGTGGGACATTGGACTACACCACTGGGGGTTGTCCACAGGCCTGGTGAGCGGCGGCCCGATCCGCGTACGGTGCTGGCCATGAAGATCCTCATCAGCGCCGACATGGAGGGCGCCACGGGTGTCACCTGGCCCGCCGACGTGCTCCCGGGCACCCCGCAGTGGGAGCGCTGCCGCGCGATGTTCACCTCGGACGTGAACGCGGCGGCGCTCGGCTTCTTCGACGGCGGCGCCGACGAGGTGCTGATCAACGAAGCGCACTGGAGCATGCGCAATCTGCTCCTCGAGCGCCTCGACGAGCGCGTCGAGATGCTCACCGGACGGCACAAGTCGCTGTCCATGGTGGAGGGCGTCCAGCACGGGGACGTCGACGGCATCGCGTTCATCGGCTACCACGCGGGCGCCGGCATGGAGGGCGTCCTCGCCCACACGTACCTGGCGAACCAGATCACGGGCGTCTGGGTCAACGACGTGCGCGCGAGCGAGGGCCTGCTCAACGCGCACGTGGTCGCCGAGTACGGGGTCCCCGTCGTCCTGGTCACCGGCGACGACCACGCGTGCGACGACGCGCTCGGGTACGCGCCGGAGGCCCGCAAGGTCGCGGTCAAGGACCACGTCTCCCGGTACGCGGCGGTGTGCCGCACCCCGGCGCGCACCGCCGCCGACATCCGGGCCGCCGCCAAGGACGCCGCGTCGATCGCCGTGCGGCACGAGCCGGTGCAGGCGGGGCCGTTCACCGTCGAGGTCGAGTTCGACGCCGAGCACCTCGCCATGGCGTCGACCGTCGTGCCCGGCGTGGAGCGCACCGGCGAGCGCCGCATCGCCTACACGCACGAGACCATGTACGAGGGCATCCGCACCTTCAAGGCGGTCACCACGATCGCCTCGGCCGCGGTGGAGGAGCAGTATGGCTGAGCAGCCCACCGACGCCCCCGCGGGCGCCGTCGACGAGCAGGCGCTGGACGAGGTCGTCACGTTCACCTCCGACCTCATCCGCATCGACACCACGAACCGCGGAGGCGGCGACTGCAAGGAGCGCCCCGCCGCCGAGTACGCGGCCGCGCTCCTGTCCGAGGCGGGCCTCGAACCCACGATCCTGGAGCGCACCCCGGGGCGCGGCAACGTCGTCGCCCGCATCGAGGGCACCGACCCGGGCGCCGACGCGCTCCTGGTCCACGGTCACCTCGACGTCGTCCCGGCCGAGGCCGCCGACTGGAGCGTGCACCCCTTCTCCGGCGAGGTGCGCGACGGCGTCGTCTGGGGCCGCGGCGCCGTCGACATGAAGAACATGGACGCGATGATCCTCGCGACCGTGCGGAACTGGGCGCGGGTCGGCTTCCGGCCCCGGCGCGACATCGTCATCGCCTTCACCGCCGACGAGGAGGCCAGCGCGGAGGACGGCTCCGGATTCCTCGCCGACGAGCACGCCGGGCTGTTCGAGGGCTGCACCGAGGGCATCAGCGAGTCCGGCGCCTTCACCTTCCACGACGGCGCGGGCCGGCAGCTCTACCCGATCGCGGCGGGCGAGCGCGGCACCGGCTGGCTGAAGCTCACCGCGCGCGGCAAGGCGGGCCACGGCTCCAAGGTGAATCCGGCCAACGCGGTGAGCAGGCTCGCCGCCGCCGTCGCCCGGATCGGCGACCACCGGTGGCCGGTCCGGCTCACCCCCACCGTCCGCGCCGCCCTCGCCGAGATGGCCCGGGTCCACGGGATCGACACCGACGTCGACGCGCCGGACTTCGACGTCGACGCGCTGCTCGCCCGGCTCGGCCCGGCCGCCGACCTCGTCGCGCCGACCGTCCGCAACAGCAGCAACCCGACGATGCTGTCCGCCGGTTACAAGATCAACGTGATCCCGGGCGAGGCCACCGCGCACGTGGACGGGCGGTATCTGCCGGGCACCGAGGACGAGTTCGAGGCCACGCTCGACGCGCTGACCGGTCCCGACGTCGACTGGGAGTACCACCACCGCGAGGTCGCGCTCCAGGCGCCGGTCGACGCGCCCGCCTTCGCGAAGATGCGGGCCGCCGTCGAGGAGTTCGCCCCCGAGGGACACGTGGTCCCGTACTGCATGTCGGGCGGCACCGACGCCAAGCAGTTCTCCCGCCTCGGCATCACGGGCTACGGCTTCGCGCCGCTCAAGCTGCCCGAGGGATTCGACTACCAGGCCCTGTTCCACGGAGTGGACGAGCGGGTTCCGGTCGAGGCGCTGCACTTCGGGGTGCGCGTCCTCGACCGGTTCCTGCGCACGGCCTGAGCACGCGAGGCAGACAGAAGCGAACGGACTGGGCGAAGATGGCGGACGCGAAGGACATGGAGGCCTCAGGACACATGGGGGGCGGGGACGAGATGGTGGAGATCCAGTCGTACGGATCGTGGCCGTCGCCGATCGACGCCGCGCTGGCGGCCGCGCACGACGGCCGGCCGGAGTACGTGGGCTACGTCGGCGACGAGGCGTGGTGGACCGAGCCGCGGCCGGCCGAGGGCGGGCGCCGCGCCCTGGTGCGCCGCCGGCCCGACGGTACGGAGCACTCGGTGCTGCCCGCGCCGTGGAACGTGCGCAGCCGCGTCATCGAGTACGGCGGCGTCCCCTGGGCCGGTACCTTCCGCCCCGAAGGCCCCCTCGTCGTCTTCGTGCACTTCCCCGACCAGCGCCTCTACGCCTACGAGCCCGACGCGCCGGGCGCCGAGCCGCGGCCGCTCACCCCGGTGTCCGCGGTCGGCGGCGGCCTGCGCTGGGCCGACCCCGTGCTCCACCCCGAGCGCGGGGAGGTGTGGTGCGTCCTGGAGGAGTACACCGGCGAGGGTCCCGGCGACGTGCGCCGCGTCGTCGCCGCCGTCCCGCTCGACGGTTCGGCCGCCGAGGACCGCGGCGCGGTGCGTGAACTGACGGACGGCGCCCACCGGTTCGTCACCGGCGCCCGGCTCTCCCCGGACGGCCGCCGCGCCGCGTGGATCGCCTGGGACCACCCGCGCATGCCCTGGGACGGCACCGAGCTGCTGCTCGCCGAGGTCCGCGAGGACGGCACCTTCGGCCCCGCCCAGGTCGTCGCCGGCGGCCCGGAGGAATCCGTCTGCCAGGCCGACTGGACCGCCGACGGCGCACTCCTGTACTCCGGCGACGCCGACGGCTGGTGGAACCTGTACCGGCTCGACGTGCGCTCCGGATGGCAGGCCCCGGCCCCGTCCGGCGCCGCCCCGCGCGGCGCCGATCTGCGCCCGGCGCCCGCCCTGTCCGTACCGACCACCCCCGAAGGGGCCCTCGCCACCCCGACGCTCGCCGCCGCCCGGCCGCTGTGTCCGCGCGAGGAGGAGTTCGGCGGGCCGCTGTGGAAGATCGGCCTCAACTGGTTCACACCGCTGCCCGGCGGACTGATCGCCGTCGTGCACGGCGTCGGCTCCACCGCGCTCGGCATCCTCGACCCGGAGACCGGCGAGGTCGTCGACACGGCGGGCCCCTGGACCGCGTGGGGCTCGACCCTCGCCGCGCACGGCACCCGCGTCGTCGGCGTCGCCGCCAGCCCGCGCACCGCCGCCGAGGTCGTCGAGCTCGACACCTGCACCGGGCGGGCCCGCGTCATCGGCGCCGCGCACGACGACCCGGTCGACCCCGCGTACTACCCCGAGCCGCAGATCCGCACCTTCGCCGGACCCGACGGCCGGGACGTCCACGCGCACATCTACCCGCCGCACAGCCCCGCCCACGCGGCCCCCGACGACGAGCTCCCGCCGTACGTCGTGTGGGCGCACGGCGGCCCCACCGGGCACGCCCCGCTCGTCCTCGACCTGGAGATCGCCTACTTCACCTCGCGCGGCATCGGCGTCGCCGAGGTCAACTACGGCGGCTCGACCGGCTACGGCCGGGAGTACCGCGAGCGGCTGCGCGAACAGTGGGGCGTCGTCGACGTGGAGGACTGCGCCGCCGTCGCCCTCGCGCTCGCCCACGAGGGCACCGCCGACCGGGACCGGCTCGCCATCCGCGGCGGCAGCGCCGGAGGCTGGACCAGCGCGGCGTCCCTGACGAGCACGGACGTGTACGCGTGCGGCACCGTCATCTACCCGATCCTGGACCTCACGAGCTGGGCCGAGGGCGAGACCCACGACTTCGAGTCCCGGTACCTGGAGTCGCTCGTCGGACCGCTCGCCGAGGTCCGCGCCCGCTACGCCGAGCGCTCCCCGGCCGAGCACCCCGAGCGGATCACCGTCCCGTTCCTGCTGCTCCAGGGGCTCGACGACGTGATCTGCCCGCCCGCCCAGTGCGAGCGCTTCCTCGCGCGGGTCGAGAGCGAGGGGCGGCGGGTCCCGCACGCCTACATCGCCTTCGAGGGCGAGGGCCACGGGTTCCGCAGGGCGGACACGATGCGACGTGCGCTGGAGGCCGAACTCTCCCTGTACGCCCAGGTGTTCGGCCTGCACCCGACCGGGATCCCGACCCTGGAGCTGAACAAGTGACGTCGCCGGAGTCCCTGGTCCGGCCCGCGCGGCTCGCCCCAGGGGCCCGGGTCGCCGTCGTCGCGCCGAGCGGGCCCGTGCCCGAGGAGCGGCTCGCGGCGGGCCTCGACGTCCTGCGGGGCTGGGGCCTGGAGCCCGTCGTCGGCGCCCATGTCCTCGACTCCCACCCGGAGTTCGACTACCTGGCCGGCTCCGACGCGGGCCGCGCCGCCGACCTCCAGGCGGCCTGGTGCGACCCGGGTGTCGACGCCGTGTTCTGCGCGCGCGGCGGCTACGGGGCGCAGCGCATGGTCGAGCTGCTCGACTGGGAGGCGATGCGGGCGGCCCGGCCGAAGGTGTTCCTCGGGTTCAGCGACATCACGGCGCTGCACGAGGCGTTCGCGGTCCGGCTCGGGGTGTCGACGCTGCACGGGCCGATGGTCGCGGCGGCTGACTTCCCCACGGACGACCGGGCGCAGAAGCATCTGTGGGCCACGCTGTTCGAACCGGAGTCGGTGCGGACGATCGCCGCCGCGGGGGATCACCGGGTCCTCGTGCCCGGGGTCGCGGAGGGGCTGCTCCTCGGAGGGTGCCTGAGCCTGCTCGCCGCGGAGCTGGGGGCGCCGGCGGTGCGGGCCTCCGCGCGGGGCGGGCTGGTGTGTCTGGAGGACGTGGGGGAGGAGACGTACCGGATCGACCGGTATCTGACGCAGTTGGCGCGGGCGGGGTGGTTCGACGGGGCCGCGGGGTTCGTGCTCGGGTCCTGGGCGGAGTGCGAGCCCGTGCGGGGGCTTCTGGTGGACCGGTTGGGCGGGGGCGGGGTGCCCGTGGTGGACGACTTCGGGTTCGGGCACGGGGCCGGATCGCTGACCGTCCCCCTGGGGGTGCGGGCCGTTCTCGACGCCGAGTCCGGCACGCTGACTCTGGCCGAGCCTGCGCTGCGCTGAGCGCGTCTTCGTCTGCCCGGTGCGATTGGTGTGCGTCTGCGGGCCCGGTGGGGCTTCTCGCGCAGTTCCCCGCGCCCCCGAGATGCACACCCTTCGGGCGGCATCTCCCCGATAGAGGCTGAACGGCGAAGCCGTTCGCCTCCAGGGGCGCGGGGAACTGCGCGACCAACCCCCACCGGCCCGCAAGTGACCCAACTCCCGTCCCTGCAACGGCGCTTGAAGTCTCCGGCCCACCTCGAAAATCCTCCCGCACACCCATTGACCGCTCCATGACACGTGTCACACCATGACTCCGCCCGCATACTTACCGGTCGGTACAAGCCCGCGTGGAGGCCCCGTGTCCAGAGCCCGTCTCAAGCCGGCCATCGCCCTCGGCGCCGCCACGGCCGCCCTGGCGACCCCGCTCGTCTGCGCCCCGCCCGCCGCCGCGACCACCCCGTACACGGTCACCGCCCTGAAATTCACGGTCCAGGCGGGCACCCGCACCTGCACCGTCGACGCCGACCTGTACCGCCCCGCCGGAGTCGACGCCGCGCACCCCGCCCCCGCCGTCCTCACCACGAACGGCTTCGGCGGCAGCAAGTCCGACGGGTCCACCGACGCGACCGGCAAGGCGTTCGCCCAGCGCGGCTATGTCGGGCTCGTCTACTCGGGGCTCGGCTTCGGCAGGTCCGGCTGCCTCGTCTCCCTCGACGACCCGCGCATCGACGGGAAGGCCGCCTCCGCCCTGGTCGACTTCCTGGCCGGGACCCGCGCCGCCGACGACGGCACCAAGGCCGACTACGTGGCGAAGGACGCCGGGAACGACCCGCGCGTCGGCATGATCGGCGGCTCCTACGGAGGCGCCGTCCAGCTGGCCACGGCCTCCGTCGACCACCGTGTCGACGCCCTCGTCCCGCTCATCACCTGGAACGACCTCGCCTACTCGCTGGACCCGCAGAACGCGGCCGACCGCGACGTCCCCGGCGCCTTCAAGTGGCAGTGGAGCAACGGCTTCTTCCTCATGGGCGAGGGCCAGCCGCTGATCGTGCCGAACCTCGACCCGTCCCGGATCAACAAGCTCGGCTGCCTGCACTTCGTCGACGACGCCTGCGAGACGATCCGCACCCTCAACTCCGGCCGCTATCCCGCCGAGCGGACGAGGAGCCTGCTCGCCTACGCGCGCAGCGTGTCCCCGGTCTCGTACCTGAAGGACGTCAAGGCGCCGACGCTGCTCGTGCAGGGCCAGGCCGACAGCCTGTTCAACCTGAACGAGGCCAGGGCGACGTACGACACCCTGCGGGCGCAGGGGACCACGGCCAAGATGATCTGGCAGTCCTGGGGGCACAGCGGCGGCCTCACCGACCCCGCGAGCGGTGAACTGAACCTGGGCCAGGGCAACTTGGAGACGAGCTACGTCGGCCGGCGGATCCTCGCCTGGTTCGACCGGTACCTGCGCCACGAGAAGGGCGTCGACACCGGCCCCGCCTTCGCCTACTACCGCGACTGGATCGGCGACCCGGACGGGACGTACGCCACGGCCTCCGCCGTGCCCGCCCTGTCGCGGAAGCTGTACCTGTCGGGCGACGGCAAGCTCGTCGACAACCGGCGCAAGGTCGCCCGGGGCAGCCGCGAGTACCGCAACTGGCTCGTCCCGACCAGCCACTCCGAGTCCTCCCTCGCCGGCATCATCGGGCTCCCCGACCCGGCCCCGTACGACACCCGCGGCACCTACCTCGACTGGACCACCGACCCGCTGACCGGCCCCACCGACGTCGTCGGCGCCCCGAAGGCCACCCTGAAGGTCGTGTCGCCGCGCACGGAACGGGTGCAGAACTCCGGCGACGCCGCCGACAAGCTGGTCCTCTTCGCGAAGCTGTACGACGTCGCGCCCGACGGGAAGAAGACGCTCGTGCACCGGCTCGTCGCCCCGGTCCGGGTGCCCGACGTCACCCGCCCGTTCACCGTCACGCTCCCCGGCATCGTGCACCGCTACGAGAAGGGCCACCGGATCCGGTTCGTGATCGCGGCGAGCGACGACGCGTACGGCGGCAACAAGGGCGTCAAGCCCGTCACCGTCGTCAGCGCCCCCGAGGACACCGGCACCCTGGAGCTGCCCGTCGTCACGCCCTGAGCCCCGGGCGGCCCCGTCACCCGTACGGCCCCCGGCCGCTGCGCGATCACCCGCTCCCCGCCCATGCTGGGCGGGGAGACGGTGACGGCCGCCGGGGGACCGGCGGGTACGGGAAGGGACGGCCGATGAGCCCCAAGGACACCGCGAGCAGCACGAAGAGCCGCGGCACCAGCATGTTCACGCCGGGCCGGATCGCGATGCTCGTCCTCGCCGTCCTCGTCCTGGTCTTCATCTTCGAGAACACCCAGGAGGTGAAGATCCGGCTGCTGATCCCCGAAGTGTCCATGCCGCTCTACCTGGCGCTGGCCGCGGTCGCCGTCATCGGAGCGGGCTGCGGCGCGTATTTCGCGCGCCGGAAGCGCAAGTAGGTCCGTAGGCTGGCCCGATGAACGATCTTGCCGCCGAAGGCACGCGCGTCGCGATACGCCCCCTCACGCTCGACGACTGCGACGAGTTCATCGCGCGGGCGCGCGAGAGCCGGGACCTGCACCACCCCTGGCTCTACCCGCCCACCGACACCGCCGCCTTCGCCACGTACGCCGACCGGCTGATCGACGCCCCGGACCGGCACGGATTCGTGGTGTGCGACCGGGACACCGGAGCCCTCGCCGGATACATCAGCATCAACAACGTGGTGCACGGCGCCTTCCGCTGCGGCGCCCTCGGCTACGGGGCCTTCCGGCACGCGGCCGGTCGCGGCCTCATGAGCGAGGGCCTCGCGCTCGTCGTCGACCTGGCCTTCGGGCCGCTCGGACTGCACCGCCTGGAGATCAACGCCCAGCCCGGCAACACGGCGTCCATCGCCCTCGCCCGGCGCGCCGGATTCCGCCTCGAGGGCTTCTCACCCGAGTTCCTGTTCATCGACGGAGCCTGGCGCGACCACGAGCGGTGGGCGCTCACCACCCAGATGCGCGACCGGCGGCGGCTCAGCGAGCGGAGCGACCGGCCTTCCGGTTGATCTTCATGGTGTCCATGTCCGTCACCGTCGAGCGCAGCTCCCCGTGCCCGTACCCGCGCTCGCGCAGATACGTCTCGGCACGCTCCTCGGCGAGCGCGCCCGCCATCTCGTCCCCGTCCGCCGGGTCCGATGCGACGACGTAGCGCATCGAGAAGTGCTTGAGCGTCCGGTCGTACGCGAGCGAGCCCTCGGGCCGGAAACGCATCCCCGCGATGCCCTCGTGCTCCGCGACCTCGGCGAGCAGCCGCTCGCGCGACGCCTCGGTCAGGCCGTCGAAGGTGCCGCGGACGATCACGCGGTAGGTGTGCTGCTCGGCCATGACGGGTCGTGCTCCTCTGAGACGTACGGGGTGGTACGGGGGTGTCCGGGCGGTGTCGGCGGGCCGACAAGTCCGTTGACGCGGCCAGGGTACGTCGATCAGGGTGAGGCGCATGCGGAATATCGTCGCGCTCGACGCCCCGTCCAACCTGGGGCTGCGCCCGCCCGCCCCCGGCACCGTCCCCGGGGTCTACAAACTGGCCGGCGCGCTGCGCGAGCAGGGCATCGTGCGCCGGCTCGGCGCCCTCGAAGGCGGCGTCGTCGTCCCGCCGCGCTACGACCGGGGCGACTGGCAGGAGGGCGACGGCGTCTTCAACGCGGCAGCCCTGCGCGCGTACACGATCAAGCTCGCCGACCGGATCGAGGGACACGTACGGGCCGGAGACTTCCCGCTCGTGCTCGGCGGCGACTGCTCGATCCAGCTCGGCGCGGCCCTCGCCCTGCGCCGCGTCGGCCGCTACGGGCTCGCCGCGGTCGACGCCTCCGCCGACTTCCGGCACCCGGGCAACTCCGACCGGGTCGGCGCCGCCGGCGGCGAGGAGCTCGCGCTCGGCACCGGCCGAGGCCAGAGCGACCTCACCGACATCGAGGGCCTGCGCCCCTACCTGAGGGACGAGGACGTGCGGCTGTTCGGCGGCCGGGACGCCTTCGAGGAGGACCGGGCCGAACTCGCCGCGCTGAAGATCCCCAACACGACGGTCGGCGAACTGCGCGAGTGGGGCGTCGACGAGGTGGTGCGCGGCCACGTCCTGAGTCTGGAGACCCCCGCCCTCGACGGGTTCTGGCTGCACCTGGACGCCGACGTGCTCGACCCGTCCGTCATGCCCGCCGTCGACAGCCCCGACCCCGACGGCCTGCTCCCCGCCGAACTCCTCGCGCTGCTGCGCCCGTTGCTCGCCTCGCCCCGCTGCGTCGGCATGAACATCACGATCTACGACCCGGATCTCGACCCCGACGGCACGGCCGGGGCGCTGCTCACCGACCTCGTCGTCGCGGCCTTTGCGCAATCCTGACCGGAGCGGCCCCTGGTCACCGCCCCGATGAGCATGTTCCATGGTCATCGGGGCGGTCCGCGCCCCGAGGCGACGGGAGGCAGCCGTGACCGACATACGCCGCGAGGCACTGACCCTGCCGGGCGTCGCGTTGGGACCCACGAACCCGCTGCCACCCCTGCACCCCCTCGACGAGGCGCACCGGATCGACGAGCGCTCCCGGGAGGGCCTGCCGCTCGACATGGCCCGCCAGCTCGGCTACCGGCCGCTGACCAGCGTGCTGCCCGAGCGGATCCGCGACGGCTACGGACGCGACCGGTCCCCCGTCTCCCTCGACGCGATCGTCATCGAGAACGACCGGCTGCGCGCCACCGTCCTGCCCGGCCTCGGCGGCCGTGTCGCCTCCCTGTGGCACAAGCCCACCGGACGTGAACTCCTGTACCGCAACCCGGTGTTCCAGCCCGCCGACTTCGCGCTCAACGGGGCCTGGTTCTCCGGCGGCATCGAGTGGAACATCGGCGCCACCGGACACACCACGCTGTCCTGCGCGCCGCTGCACGCCGCCCGCGTCGAGGCGCCCGACGGCACCGCGATGCTGCGCCTGTGGGAGTGGGAGCGGCTGCGCGACCTCCCCTTCCAGGTCGACCTCTGGCTCCCTGACGGCTCCGACTTCCTCTACGTGGGCGTGCGCATCCGCAACCCGCACGAGAAGCCCGCGCCCGTGTACTGGTGGTCGAACATCGCCGTGCCCGAGGAGCGCCGCGTCCTCGCCCCCGCCGAAGAGGCCTGGCACTTCGGGTACACGCGCAGCCTGAGCCGGGTCCCGGTGCCCGTCTCCGCGGGCGCCGACCGCACGTACCCGCTGAACAGCGAGTATCCCGCCGACTGGTTCTACGAGGTCGAGGACGGGCGGCGGCGCTGGATCGCGGCGCTCGACGACTCCGGGCACGGGCTCGTGCAGACCTCGACCGACCTGCTGCGCGGCCGCAAGCTCTTCGTGTGGGGCAGCGGGTCCGGCGGGCGGCGCTGGCAGGAGTGGCTCACCGAGCCCGGCACCGGGGGCTACTGCGAGATCCAGGCGGGTCTCGCCCGGACCCAGCTGGAACACGTACGCCTGGAGGCCGAGGGGGAGTTCAGCTGGCTGGAGGCGTACGGGCCGCTGGCCGCCGACCCGGCACCCGTGCACGACGCCGGGGACTGGGGCGCGGCCGTCGGCGAGGTCGAGCGGCGGCTCGGGGAGGCGCTGCCGCGCGCGGACGTGGACGCGGCGTACGCGGCCTGGCTGCCCTTCGCCGACGCCGAGCCCGGGGAGCGGCTGGCGGTCGGGTCGGGCTGGGGCGCGCTCGAACTGCTGCGTACCGGCGGCAAGTTGGCGGGGACGCCGCTCGACGAGTCCACGCTCGGGGCGGCGCAGGAGCCGTGGCGGGAGCTGCTGGAGACCGGGGCGTTCCCGGAGCCGCGACGCGTCGGGCCGCCTGGGCCCACGCTCGTCGCGCCCGAGTGGCGGGACATGCTGGAGACGGCGCCGGCCCGGCCGCTGTCGGAGTACCACCTCGGGGTCGCGCAGTGGCACGCGGGGGATCGCGCGCAGGCCGTGCGGAGCTGGGAGCGCGGGCTCGAACTGGCGCCGTCGCTCTGGCCGTTGCTGCGGTGCCTCGCGGTCGCGGACGCGGCGGAGGGGTTCGCGGAGCGGGCCGCGGACCGTTACGCGGAGGCGTTCGACGACCTGTGCGCGGAGCGGCGCGACGGGGGCGAGGCGTGGGTCGCGGCGTCCGCGGCGCTGGGACGGGAGGCGATCTCGGCGCTCTTGTCCGTGGGGCGGGTGCGCGGGGCCCGGGAGGTCTGGGAGCGGGTGCATCCGGAGACCCGGGAGCGGGGGCGGTTCCGGTTGCTGGAGGCGGAGTTGTCGCTGGCCGAGGGGGACGTCCCGGGGGCGCGGGCGGTTTTCGAGGCCGGGTTCGAGGTGGCCGACCTCAGGGAGGGCGCGGAGGTCCTGGCGGAGCTCTGGTCCCGGGTGGCCCCGGGCGAACCCTTGCCTCCGGCGTACGACTTCCGGATGCGGCCCGGAGCGTGAGGGGGCGGCGCCGCCGCGGGTTGCGGGTTCGTCGCCGGGTGCGGGCGCGTCGTGGCTGGTCGCGCAGTTCCCCGCGCCCCTGGAGGTGCCACACGAAGTGCGCACCTCCAGGGGCGCGGGGCTGTGACATCAGCGGCTGCGCCGCGGGGCGCGACCAGCCCCCGCGGTGGGAGAGACGAAAGCAGGCCCCTCCGGCGATTGAGGAGCGGGGGCCGGGGCGGAGCCCCTGGGGGCAGCGCCGTTGCGGGCTGCTGATGCGTCGCCGGGTGACAGTGCGTCGTGGCTGGTCGCGCAGTTCCCCGCGCCCCTGAAAGGCGCACTTCGTGCGCCCTCGGGGAGCGGCGGGGAACCGGCGATCGATCCTGCCGTCGGGTCAGACGAGTTCGCCCGCGCGGGCCACGACCTGGCCCCCGTGGACGACCAGGTCACGCTGCGGCATGTCGACCACGATCTGCGGCACGCACTCGCCGCGCACCAGGACGAAGTCGGCCGGAGAGCCGGGCTCGAAGTCGACGTGGGGGAGGCCCATCACATCGGCGGAGCCGTTCGCACCGACCGTGTAGCACGCGGTCAGTTCCTCGTCGAGGCGGACGTCCGTGATCTGGCCGAGGATGTGCGCCCGGTGGAGCATGTCCGCGTTGCCGAACGGACTCCAGGAGTCCCGGACCCCGTCCGAGCCCAGCCCGACCCGCACCCCGTGCTTCTGCAGCGCGGCGATCGGCAGCACCGTGTTCGGGCCCGGCGCCACCGTGGTGAGCGCGATGTCCTGCGCCGCCAGGTCTCCGGCCATAGTGTCGAGCTCGCCCTCCGACAGGTACGGCAGGCAGAACACGTGACTGACCGTCACCTTGCCGCGCAGCGACAGCGCCTTCGTACGGTCGATGATGCCGCGCAGCACCTTCGTCCCCTTCTCGTCACGGTCGTGGAGGTGGATGTCCACCCCGATGCCGTGCCGGTCGGCGAGGTCGAAGACGAAGTCGAGCTGCTCGTCGAGGGCGTTGTCGAAGCTGATCGGGTCGATGCCGCCGACCATGTCGATCAGCCCCGTGCGGGCCGCCTCCGCGAGGAGCTTGTCCGTGCCCGGTGTCCGCACGACACCGTGCTGCGGGAACGCCACGAGCTGCACGTCGAGCGCGTCGGCGAGCCGCTCGCGCGCCTCGGCGATGCCTTCGAGCCCGGCGAGCCCGAAGGCCGGCGCCACGTCGGCGTGCGCCCGCATGGCGCGGGTGCCGCGGGTGACCGCGTGCGCCATCAGCCCGTAGGCGCGCTCGCCGACCGGACGCTTCTGCGCCTTGAACAGTTCGACGTCCTGCTCGCAGAACTCGGCGATGGTGTTCGCCGGCTTGCGGGTCACCCAGGAGCCGCCCCAGCTCGTCTTGTCCGGGTGGATGTGCGCGTCGACCAGCGACGGCAGCGCGATGCGGCCGTCACCGTAGACGACCTTGGCGCCCTTGGGCGCCGGCTCGTCCGAGAAGACGCCGTCGATCACCGTGAGGTCCACGGCCTCGGCGGCCCCGAACGGCCGGATGTTGCGGAACACCACGGCCTTGCGCGGCTCCGCGCGCCCGCTGCCGGACGCGGCCTGTGCCGCCCCCGCCGGGGCGAGGGTCGCCGCGCCGAGGGACGCGGCGCCCGCCAGGACACCGCGACGGGACAGGGAAGGGGGAGTCATACGTTGCTCCTCATGGGGGTGTGAGAGACGTACGGGTCGTGCGTGGCGGCGGGCTTCAGACCGCGAGGGCGATGCCCGAGTGCACCACGCGGGTGGGGGTCTTGAGGACCGAGAGGTCGGCCAGCGGGTCGCCGGACACGACGATCAGGTCACCGGCGAAGCCCCGGGCCAGGCGGCCCACGGTGTCGGAGAGGCCGAGCAGCTTCGCCGCGTTGACCGTGGCGGTGCGGATCGCGTCGAGCGGGCTGAATCCGGCCGAGTGCATGAGCTCGATCTCGCCGCCGACGGGCTCGACGGTGCCGCCGGAGGAGTCGGTGCCGGAGACGACGGGCACGCCCATCCGGTGCGCGGCGAGGGCCGCCTTCTTGAGCAGCGGCGTGTAGGTGCGGCCGCGCTCGTCGAGGACCGGGTCCTTGTCGCCGATCATCCCGGCGATGGCGCCGATGGTCGGCGTGAAGTAGGTGCCGCGGCGGCGCATCTCGTGGAGCGTGCGCTCACCGACGAACGCGCCGTGCTCCAGCGAGCGGATGCCCGCGGTCACCGCGTCGTGGCAGCCCTGCTCGCTGTAGCTGTGGCACAGGACGCCCTTGCCGTGCTTCTTGGCGGCCGACACGATCTCGGAGAGCTGCTCGTACGTGTAGACCTGCTCCAGCGGGTCCTGCTCGGCGAGGCCCGCGCGCGGGTTGGACCGGGTCTTGATGACGTCGGCGCCGCGCGCCACGTTCACCTCGACGACGCGGCGCAGCGCCGCGGCGGAGACGACGCCGTCCTTCAGGCGGGCCAGCGCGGTGAGGTCGGGGTCGCCGAGGATCGTGTCGCCGAGGTCGGGCGAGACGAAGACACCGGCGGCGCGCAGGCGCGGGGCGAGCTCGGGGGCCTGCCGGGCCAGCTCGCGCACGGCGATGTCCTGGTAGAAGTTCGTGGAGCCGCTGCGCGCGGTGGTGGCGCCCTGACGCAGGGCGGCCTTGGCCTCGGCCACGGTGTTGATGTGGATGTGCGAGTCCACGAGTCCGGGGAGCACCCAGCTGCCGTGCGCGTCCAGCCGGGGCGCGTCCTTGGGCACGTCGACGCGGCCGCGGCGGCCGGCCGCGCGGACCACGCCGGCCTGGATCACGACGACCGCGTCCTCGATGACGTCGCCGGTCGCCGGGTCGAGCAGCGTGCCGCCCTCGACGACCAGGTCACCGCCGGGGCCGGGGCGCTCGGAGCGGCGCGCGCCGGCGCCGGAGGACGCCGAGGCGGGCGAGGCACCGGCGGCGAACGCGGTCGCGGTGCCGGCCAGCGCGGCGGAGGCGGCGAGCACACCGCGGCGGGTCAGACGGGCGGACGGCGGCGGGGTCGATTCGACGCACATTGCGGACTCCTCGGGGGCGGATCGTCTTGCTGGCCTATTGGTATACCAATTCGGGAAGGCGCGGCAAGGATCTGTCCGAGGAGTGGCAGTGGTCAGGGGGATTTCACGACGATTGGCGGGACTTCCGCTTCTTCCGGGGCGCGGACTCCTCCGTTTTGGTATACAGCTCGGCGTCGACATGGCCGTCACCGTCACCGCCGCTGTCACCGGCCGCGCCGAAGAGGGAACGCTCGGCCACCGCCCGGCTGTCCCGCACGTGCAGCAGTGTGCTGGCCGCCGCCGACTCCGCGTCGCCGGCCGCGATGTGCCGGAACATGTCCGCGTGCTGCGCCCGCATGTGCGCCGGCTCCTCGCGCAGCCCGAACACCAGCTGCAACTGCCAGCTCAGCTGCTCCATCGTGCGGGCGAGCAGCGGGTTGTCGCACAGCGCGACGATCTCCTCGTGGAAGGCGGTGTGCGCGGCCACCTCCTCGGCGCCCTTGTCCGCCGCCGCGGCCCGCTCCGCCGTCTCCAGCGTCGAGCGCAGCGTGCCCAGGACCCGGTCCTCGTCCGCGCCGGCCGCCGCCACCTTGCGGGCCGCGAGCCGGGAGGCCTGGACCGCGAGCGGCTCCCACACCTCGTACAGGTGCCGGACGTCGGCCCGCTCCAGGCTGCGTACCCGCACACCGCTGCGCGGCAGCAGTTCGAGCAGGCCCTCCGCGACCAGCGCGCGCAGCGCCTCGCGCACCGGCACGCGGGACATCTCCAGCTCGGCCGCGACCTCGCGCTCCACCAGGCGTGAGCCCATCGGGTAGCGGCGGTCCACGATCCGCTCCCGCACCGCCTCGCGCGCCCGGTCGCTCAGGGACACATGCCCCTGACCGTTCCCCGCCCCGCCTCCGTTCTCCTTCGCGGACCCGCTCCCGGTCTCTTTCCCGGTCCCGTCCGCACGCCCTCGGTCCTTCGCGCTCCCGGCCATGGCTGCACCCCGTCCTTCACCCTCGTGCTCCGGGCGAGGATACGTCGCGCGGCCGCCGGATCAGGCCGTCCCGGCCGCCTGCCGGTCCACGTACTCGAACACCGAGCCGTCCGGGTGCCGCGCGATCAGGTTCCGCCCCACCGGGGTCGGCACGGGACCGGCGATGACCTGCGCGCCCGAGGCCGCCAGCACGCTCTTCGCCTCGTCCACGTCCCGCACCGCGATCGTCGCGGACACCTTGCGCAGCACCTCCAGCTCCCGCTCCGGGCCGCTCATCAGCAGGAAGCAGCCGACGGCGGCCACCGAGACCCCGCCGCGCTCGAAGCGCAGGGCCGGGCTTCCGGCGAGCTGTTCGTAGAAGGTGACCGAGGACTCCAGGTCCTCGACGCAGACACGCAGCGTGGTTCCCAGGATCTCCATGCCCGGAAGCCTAGTTGGCCCGCCCCGGCCGCGTGATCATTTCCCGCAAGCCGCCGGGGGAAGCACCGGCGCACGTTTGACACTTCGAGGCGGGGGGACGCGGAGTCCCTGGCCGGCCGCGCGCCCGGCCCCGTCCACCGGACCCCTACCGGAGGCCGTCGTGACCACCCAGACCGATACGGAACTGCACGCACTCGCCCGACAGCTGCGCGTCGACGCCGTCCGTGCCGCGGACGCCGCCGGCTCCGGCCACCCGACCTCGTCGATGTCCGCCGCCGACCTCATGGCCGTGCTGCTCGCCCGCCACCTGCACTACGACTTCGCCCGCCCCGACCACCCCGGCAACGACCGCTTCATCCTGTCCAAGGGCCACGCGTCACCGCTGCTCTACGCCGCGTACAAGGCGGCCGGGGCCATCGGCGAGACCGAACTGCTCACCTTCCGCCGGCTCGGCAGCCGGCTCGAAGGGCATCCGACCCCGCGCCGGCTGCCCTGGGTCGAGACGGCGACCGGCTCGCTGGGCCAGGGCCTGCCCGTCGCCGTCGGCACCGCTCTCGCCGGACAGCACCTCGATCACGCCGGATACCGCGTGTACGTGCTGTGCGGGGACAGCGAGCTGGCCGAGGGCTCCGTGTGGGAGGCCGCGGAGATGGCCGGACACGAACACCTCGACCACCTCGTCGCGATCGTCGACGTGAACCGGCTGGGCCAGCGCGGCCCCACCCGGCACGGCCACGACCTCGACGCCTACGGACGCCGCTTCCGCGCGTTCGGCTGGCACACGGTGGAGATCGACGGGCACGACGTCGCCGCGATCGACCGCGCACTCGGCGAGGCCCGCGCCACCGTCGGGCAGCCCACGGCGATCCTCGCGCGCACCCTCAAGGGCAAGGGCGTCGCCGAGGTCGAGGACAAGGAGGGCCGGCACGGCAAACCGCTGCCCGACGCCGCCGCGGCGATCGAGGAGCTCGGCGGGGACCGCGCCGTCCACGTCGCCGTGGCCCGGCCGCCCGCCGTGCAGGTCCGCCACCCCGAGCGGCGCGACCGTGTCGACCTGCCCCGCTACGAGGTCGGCGACGAGGTGGCCACCCGCGACGCCTTCGGCCGGGCCCTCGCCGCGCTCGGCACCGCGCGCGGCGACGTCGTCGTGCTCGACGGCGAGGTCGGCGACTCCACCCGCGCGGACCTCTTCGCCGAGGACCACCCCGAGCGGTACGTCGAGTGCTACATCGCCGAGCAGCAGCTCGTCGCGGCGAGCGTCGGCATCGCCTCCCGGGGCTGGACCCCGTTCGCGGCCACGTTCGCGGCGTTCCTGACCCGCGCCCACGACTTCCTGCGGATGGCCGCCGTCAGCAACGCCTCCGTCAACCTCGTCGGCTCGCACGCCGGTGTCGCCATCGGACAGGACGGCCCCTCCCAGATGGGCCTGGAGGACCTCGCCATGTTCCGTGCGATCCCCGGCTCGACCGTCCTGCACCCCTGCGACGCCAACCAGACGGCCTGGCTCACCGCGCGCATGCCCGACCTGGACGGCATCCGCTACCTGCGCACCCTGCGCGGCGCCACCCCCGTGATCTACCCGCCGCACGAGGACTTCCCCGTGGGCGGCAGCAAGGTGCTGCGCTCCGGGGACGACGACCGCGTCACGATCGTCGGCGCGGGCGTCACCGTCCATGAGGCGCTGCGGGCCGCCGACCAGCTGACCGAGATCGGCATCCCCGTACGCGTCATCGACCTGTACTCGGTGAAACCCGTGGACCGGGAGACCCTGCGCGAGGCGGCGGACGCCACCGGCTGTCTGCTCACGGTCGAGGACCACCATCCCGAGGGCGGCATCGGCGACGCCGTGGCCGAGGCCTTCTCCGACGGCTCCCCGACCCCGCGCCTGGTCCGCCTCGGCGTCCGCACCATGCCCGGCTCGGCCACCCCCGAGGAGCAGCTGCACGAGGCCGGGATCGACGCCGCGTCGATCGTGGCCGCCGTCGAACTGCTCGTCGAGCACGAGATCACACCGGCCGGCGCCGGACGCGTCTGACCCGATTCTCGTCAATTGCCTTGTATCTGACTGTGGTTGAGGTTTGCCCGGAGTGTTCCGGGTGACCCGGAGGGGGCCATGACCAAATCGGAGAAGACACCGGACACAGGGGCGGGCGCCGAGCCCGACCCCGGGGAGGTCCTGCGCGCGGCGCAGGGCCAGCTCGCCGGACTCCTGGGCCAGGAGGCCGAGTCGGTCTCCTCGTTCGCCCGCTCGGAGGACGGCTGGGAACTGGACGTCGAAGTCCTCGAACTGCCCCGGGTCCCCGACTCGACGAGCCTGCTGGCCAGTTACCGCGTCAGCCTTGGCCCGGACGGGATGCTGACCGGCTACCGGCGACTGCGCCGCTACGAGCGCGGCCGGGCCGAGCCGCACCCCTCGGCCGAGCGCCCCTGACCGTCCCCGGTTTTCCGCCCCCCAGCCCACGACGCTCGAAGGAGGAGCGGTCCCATGACCGTCGTCCCCGCACAACCGCCGGCCGGCGCCTCAGGCGCGCGCGGCACGAGCGGACTGTACGACGTACTCGAACTCGTCCTGGACCGAGGGCTGGTGATCGACGCCTTCGTCCGCGTCTCGCTGGTCGGCATCGAGATCCTGAAGATCGACGTCAGGGTCGTGGTCGCCAGCGTCGACACCTACCTCCGGTTCGCCGAGGCCTGCAACCGGCTCGACCTGGAGGCCGGGCCGAAGCGGGATCCCGGACTCCCCGACCTCGTCGGCGAGATCACCGAGTCCGGCGCCCGCGGCAAGTCCAAGGGCGCGCTCACCGGCGTCGCGGAGTCCGTCTCGGACGCCTTCGAGGAGGCCCGCGAGAAGACCCGCGGGAAGAGCCGCGACACGACGCCGGAGCCGCAGGAGGAGGAGCGCCGCGCCGCGCCCCAGCGGACCAAGCGCGCCGCCGCCAGCCGCCGGAAGGAGGAGCGGGACTGATGACCGGCACCTACGTCTACGGCATCGTCAGCGCCGAACATCCCGCGCTCCCCGACGACCTGGCGGGCATCGGCGAGCCGGCCCGCACCGTGCGCACCGTCACCGAGGGCCCGCTGACCGCCGTCGTCAGCGAGGCGCCCGACGGACTGCGCCCCAAGCGGCGCGATCTGCTGGCCCACCAGAAGGTCCTCGCCGACGCCGTGCGCGGCGGGCCGGTGCTGCCCATGCGGTTCGGCAGCGTCGCCCCCGACGACAAGGCCGTCGCGGAGGTCCTCTCGGAGCGCTCCGAGCACTGGCTGGAGCGGCTGAGCGCCCTGGACGGCAAGGTCGAGTACAACGTGAAGGCGCAGCACGACGAAGAGGCCCTGCTGCACCTGCTGATGGCCGAGAACGCCGAGATCCGCGCCCTCACCGAGGAGAACCGCAAGGCGGGCGGCGGCAGCCAGGAGGACCGGCTGCGGCTCGGCGAGACCGTCGTCGCCGCCGTCCAGGAACGCGAGGCGCGGGACGCGGCCGAACTGCAGCGCCTGCTGGAGCCCGGAGCCGAGGCGGTCGCCGCGGGCCCGGGCGGCACCGGCGGCCTGGCGAACCTGTCGTTCCTGGTCGACGAGCGCGCCTCCACGCCGCTGCTCACCGCCGTCGCGGAGGTGCGGCGCACCCGCCCCCACCTCGAACTCAAGGTCACCGGGCCGCTGCCCCCGTACAGCTTCGTCGAGCCGGGCCCCGCGCCGCCCGCCGAGCCGGAGTGACCCGTGGGGCTCCTCACGGAAGCGCTCCTGCTCCCGCTCGCGCCCGTACGCGGATCCCTGTGGGTGGTGCGCCAGGCGTTGGCGGAGGCGGAGCGGCAGTACCGGGACCCGGCGACGGTGCGCGCGGAACTCGCCGCGCTCGAAGCGCGGCTGGTGTCCGGGGAGATCGACCAGGAGACGTTCGACCGTGTCGAGGACCAGCTCCTCGACCGTCTGGAGGGACTGTGAACCGAACAGCGCTCGGCCTCGCGATCGGGGCCGGATACGTCCTGGGACGGACGAAGAAGATGAAACTCGCGCTGGCTCTCGGCACGATGGCCGCGGGCCGGCACGCCCAGCTCGGCCCGCGCGCGCTCACCGAGTTCGTGCAGAAGCAGCTCGCGGACAACCCGCAGGTCAAGAAGCTCGGCGAGCAGCTGCGCACGGACCTGGGCGGGGTCGGGCGCGCGGCGTCCGGCGCCCTGGTCGAGCGCCGCCTTGAGTCCCTCGCGGACAGCCTGCACGAGCGCACGCGTGACGTGCACGAGCAACTCACCGGTGTGGGCCGCACGGTGACGGACGCGGGCTCGGAGGACGGGGTGGAAGAGGAGGAGGAAGAGGAGAACGCCGGGCCCCGGAAGAGGCGGGTGCCGGCGCAGAAGACGGCCGAGAAGGCGTCCGCCAAGGCGCCGAAGAAGTCCTCGTCCTCGTCCGCGCGCAAGCCCGCCGCACGCAAGCCCTCCGCCCGGAAGCCCGCCGCCGAGAAGTCCTCGGCGAAGCCGGCGGCCGAGCGCCCCGCCCGGACGGCCGCCCGCGCCTCGAAGGGAGGCGGCCGGCGTGACTGACACCCGCACGGACAGCGCCCTGGGCGGCCTCGCCAAGAGCGCCGCCGCCGACCACCTCAAGGCGGAGCTGCGGGACTACCTCGCGGTACGGGCCGAGCACCTCCTCGTCGGAGCGGGCCGCAAGCTCGGCGAGACGACGGCCCGGCTCGACGACATCGCCGACGGGAAGAGCCCCGGGCCGGCCCGCCTGGTCCTGGACGGCGGTCGCAAACTCGCCGAGGGCAAGGGGCCGTTGCGCGGTGCCCTCGAACTCGGCGCGAGCCGCCTCAAGGAGACCGTGGTCGAGACCGCCAGGAACCTCACCGGAAAGCGCGGCGGCGGCCGCAAGAGCGGCGCCGGTCACCGGCCCACCGTCATCCTGGAGTACGCCGACGTCGGCGTGGACCTGCGGACCGCGTACGACCAGTGGACCCGCTTCCAGGACTTCAGCCGCTTCGCCAAGGGCGTCAGGAGCGCGGAACGCGCCGACGACGTCACCTCCGACTGGCAGCTCAAGATCTTCTGGTCCAGCCGGAGCTGGAAGGCGCACGTCACCGAGCAGATACCCGACGAGCGGATCGCCTGGACCTCCGAGGGCGCCAAGGGCACGACGAAGGGCGTCGTCTCCTTCCACGCGCTGGGCGACCGGCTCACGCGCGTGGTGCTGCTCGTCGAGTACCACCCGCGAGGCCTGTTCGAAAAGACCGGCAACCTCTGGCGCGCCCAGGGCCGCCGCACCCGCCTCGACCTGAAGCACTTCGCGCGGTACGTGACGCTGCGCGGCGAGACGCAGGAGGAGGGCTGGCGCGGCGAGATCCGGGACGGCGAGGTCGTCCTCAGCCACGAGGACGCCGTCGCGGACCAGGAGGAGCCCGAGGACGCGGAGCAGGAGTACGGGGAGGAGGGGGAAGAGTACGAGGAGCGGTACGAGCCCGAGCGCGAAGGCGAGGAGGACGACCGGGACTACGAGCAGGACGACGGGGACGAGGGAGACGACGAGGAGTACGACCCCGAGGAGGAGCCCGAGGACGACGCGGCGGAGTACGAGGAGGCGCCGCGATGACCACGATGGCCCGCACCCCGAACCCGTACGGCGGCGAGAGCGCCAACCTCGCGGACATCCTCGAACGCGTCCTCGACAAGGGCATCGTCATCGCCGGAGACATCCGGATCAACCTGCTCGACATCGAACTGCTCACGATCAAGCTCCGGCTCGTCGTCGCCTCGGTCGACAAGGCGAAGGAGATGGGCATCGACTGGTGGCAGGACGACCCAGCGCTCTCCTCCGGCGCGCGCCACAAGGAACTCGCCCGGGAGAACGCCGACTTGAGAGAGCGCCTGACCGCACTCGAAGGGGAGGGGGACACCGCATGACGACCCCCGACGCCCACCTGCGCTACGTGTACGCCGTCTGTCGACCGCTGGGCGTCCCGCTGCGGGCCGGACTGACCGGCGTGGCCGGCGCCCCGCCGAGGGAACTGGCCCACCGCGGCCTCGTCGCGGTCGTCGGCGACGTCCCGGAACGCGACTTCGCGCAGGAGCCGCTGCGCGCACGGCTGGAGGACCTCGACTTCCTGGCGGCCACGGCCCGCGCCCACGAGCACGTGGTCACGGCGCTCGCGCGGGTGACGACACCGCTGCCGCTGCGCCTGGTCACGGTCTTCCGCGACGACGACGCCGTACGCGCCCTCCTGGAGGAGCAGGCCGACCTCTTCCGGGCCCGGCTCGACCGGCTCTGCGGACGGGTCGAGTGGGGCGTCAAGGTGTACCTGGAGCCGGCGCCGGAAGAACCGGAGCCGGCCCGGGACCCGGACCGCGCCGAGCGGACGGCCGCCCCGACCGGCCGGGACTACCTCCGCCGCCGCAGCGCCGCCCGCACCGCCCACGAGGAGACCCTGCGCCGCGCCGAACGGGTCACCCAGGACCTGCACGCCGACCTGGCCGGGCGCAGCGCGGCCACCCGGCTGCACCGCTCCCAGCCCCCAGAACTCGCGGGCACCCGCGACCGCAACACCCTCAACGCGGCGTACCTGGTGGACCGTTCACGCTCCGCGGCGTTCGTGAAGCACATCGGCACGGTGGCGGACCGGCTGCCCGGCCTGCGGGTCGAGCTGACCGGCCCCTGGGCCGGCTACTCCTTCACCGGAGAGACGGAGGACGAAGGGGACGCCGCGTGACGGCGGTGGAGCGGCGCGAGATCGCCCTGGTCGACCTCCTCGACCGGCTGCTGGCCGGCGGGGTCGTCCTGACCGGAGACATCACCCTGCGCATCGCCGACGTCGACCTCGTCCGCATCGACCTGAACGCCCTCGTCAGCTCGGTCGGCGAGGGCGTGCCCGCACCCTGGCCGGAGGCGTCATGAACCGCCCGTCCCCGCGCGTCGAACTCGACCGGGACACCGTCGAACGCGACCTGATGAAGCTCGTCCTGACCCTGGTGGAACTGCTGCGCCAGCTCATGGAGCGGCAGGCCGTCCGCCGCTTCGAGAGCGGTGGACTGACCTCGGAGCAGGAGGAGCGGATCGGTCTGACGCTGATGCTGCTCGACGACCGGATGACCCAGCTGCGCGAGCGCTACGGCCTGCGGCCCGAGGACCTGAACATCGACCTCGGACCGCTCGGCCCCCTGCTGCCGAGGCAGTGAACTCCTCGGCACATACGCTCATGTGACGGAGCGCCTGCCTACTTGCGGCACAGGATCTCCCCGTGCGGCACCATGAACCACGCGTCCTCCCGCGTGCCCCAGACCCGCCACGCCTCGGACACCGCGGCCAGCTCCTCGCGCGTCGCGTGGCCGCCCTCGATCGCGCGGTCCGCGTACGCGGAGGCCAGCGTGCGGTCCGCCCACAGGCCGCTCCACCAGTCGATCTCGTCCGGCGCCGCGTAGCACCACACGCTCGCCGACGACGTGACGTCCGCCGCGGCGTAGCCGGCCTCCAGGGCCCATGACCTCAGGCGCCGCCCCGCGTCCGGCTCGCCGCCGTTGGCCCGCGCGACCCGCTGGTACAGGTCCTGCCAGGCCGTCATGCCCGGCGACTGCGGGTACCAGGTCATCGCCGCGTAGTCCGACTCCCGTACGGCGACGATGCCGCCGGGCTTCGTGACGCGCCGCATCTCGCGCAGGGCCTGCACCGGGTCGCCGACGTGCTGCAGCACCTGGTGCGCGTGCACGACGCAGAACGTGTCGTCCGGCCAGTCCAGCGCGTGCACGTCGGCGGTGGTGAAGTCGACGTTCGTCAGGCCCCGTTCGGCCGCAGTGGCGCGGGCCGTGTCCAGGATGCCCTCGGCGTGGTCGGCGCCCGTGACATGTCCGTCCGGGACCAGCGCGGCCAGGTCCGCGGTGATGGTGCCGGGCCCGCAGCCGATGTCCAGGACCTTCATGTGCGGCTTCAGCGAACCGAGCAGGTACGCCGCGGAGTTGGCGGCGGTGCGCCAGGTGTGCGAACGCAGCACGGACTCGTGGTGGCCGTGGGTGTACACGGCGGTCTCCTGCGGCATGGCCCGGTCCTTTCACGGAACGACGGCTCGCCCGGAGCGGACGCCCCGGGGTGTGTGATCACCGTACGCCTGAACGGCCGCATGATGAGATACCCGTCTTGATATATGGACACCGGTGCGAGGCGTGTGGACGTCAGAGACCGGTCGGCGGGCAGTACACGCGCAGCCCCTCGTGTTCCTTGTGCACCGTCAACTCGCCGTGGCACACCGTCACTTCGCCGTCGTAGGCCAGAGGGGTGCCGGGAGTCACGCCGTCGACGCGGAGCTCGGTGAGCCGGGTCGCGGCGTGGAACGGAGAGCGGGACAGCGGGCCCGCGAGGGCCGCTGCGAGCAGGCGCAGACCCGGCAGCCGGCCGCCGTCCACCGTGCGGACGTCGAGCAGCCCGTCGGCGAGATCCGTGCGCCGGCCCGTCGTCAACCCCATGCGCCGGTACGTGCAGTTGCCCGCGAACAGCAGCCACAGCGGACGCCTCCGGCCCTTGGCGAGCACCTCCAGCGGATGGTCCCGGCGCAGCACGTGCACCGCCGCCACGACGTCGGCGAGCGGACCGCCGACCCGCCCGGACCAGCGCTCGCGCTCACGCACCAGCTCCGGATACGCGCCCAGGCTCAGCGTGTTGAGGAAGATTCCGGACGTGTCGCCCGAGCGGAACCGGCCCACGTCCACGGCCACCGCCTGGCCCCGCTCGACCGCCCGCACCAGGTCCCCGGCGTCCTCGATGCCCAGGTCGTACGCGAAGTGGTTGAGGGTGCCGCCGGGCAGGACCACCAGCGGCAGCCCGTGCCGGACCGCGACCCCGGCCGCCGTGTTCACCGAGCCGTCGCCGCCCGAGACACCGAGCGCGCGGGCCCGCGGCGCCGCCTTCTCCAGCTCCGCGGCGAGCTCCGCGCCCGTGCAGTGCACGAACTCGGCGCGGGGCAGCGCGTCCTCCAGCGCCCGGACCCGCTCGGGGCTCCCCGCCTGGCTGTTCACCACCATCACGAGACCCTCGCCGCCCGGCAGTGCCGGCACCCCGTCGACGACCGGCTTGCCGGGCGACGGCAGCTGGTCGCGGGTCGGCACCAGACCGCGCAGCGCGTACGCGGCGCCCACGCCGAGCGCCGCGCCCGCGACGACGTCCCCGGGAAAGTGCGCGCCCGTGTAGACCCGGGACGCCGCCACCGAGAACGCCACCGGCGCGAGCACCGCGCCCCAGCCGCGCGACTCCAGCGCCACACCCGTCGCGAACGCCGCGGCCGACGCCGAGTGCCCCGAGGGGAACGAGGTAGTGAACGGCTGGCGGTGCAGCTGCCGTACGAGCGGCACCGCGTCCAGCGCGGGACGCGGCCGGCGCACCGACCGCTTGCCGAGCGTGTTGATCGTCGCGGAGGCCAGCGCGAGCGAGGCCACGCCGCGCACCGCCGCGCGCCGGGCCCGGGGCGAACCGGTCGCCGCGAGGGCGCCGCCCGCCGCGAACCACAGCGCGCCGTGGTTCGCGGCCCGGCTCAGCCGCGGCAGGATCCGCTCCGCGCCGGGCCAGTGGGCTCCGGCGGCGAACTCGAAGAGACGCAGGTCGAGGGCGGCGAGTCGGCCGCGCGGAGACCGGCCGGTGCCGGGTCCGCCCGTGCCCGTGGACATGAATGCACGCAGGGATCGCATGCGGGACCTCTACCCGCGCAGCCCGCGAGCACGTCACCCGGAATCCCGGGACCACCGGGACGGCGCGGGCCAGGACCGAAAGCCATTTGCCCGCGACACGCCCGGCCGCACAGAATGCGGAACCATGGGACATCTGGAAGCCGCGCATCTCGAGTACTACCTGCCGGACGGGAGGGCGCTGCTCGGTGATGTGTCGTTCCGCGTCGGAGAGGGCGCCGTCGTCGCCCTCGTCGGGCCGAACGGGGCGGGCAAGACGACACTGCTCAAGCTGATCTCCGGCGAGCTGCAGCCGCACGGCGGCGGCGTCACCATCAGCGGCGGGCTCGGCGTGATGCCCCAGTTCGTCGGCTCGGTGCGCGACGAGACGACCGTGCGCGACCTGCTCGTCTCCGTCTCCGGACCGCGCATCCGCGAGGCCGCCCGCGCCGTCGACAAGGCCGAGCACGCGATCATGACCGTCGACGACGAGGCCGCGCAGATGGCGTACGCGCAGGCCCTCTCCGACTGGGCCGAGGCCCACGGCTACGAGGCCGAGACGCTCTGGGACATGTGCACCACCGCCGCGCTCGGCATGCCCTACGACAAGGCCCAGTTCCGCGAGGTCCGCACCCTGTCCGGCGGCGAGCAGAAGCGGCTCGTCCTCGAAGCGCTGCTGCGCGGCACCGACGAGGTCCTGCTCCTCGACGAGCCGGACAACTACCTGGACGTGCCCGGCAAGCGCTGGCTCGAGGAGAAGCTGCGCGAGACCCGCAAGACGGTCCTGTTCGTCTCCCACGACCGCGAGCTGCTCGCCCGCTCCGCCGAGAAGATCGTCAGCGTCGAGCCCGGGCCCGGCGGGGCCGACGCCTGGGTGCACGGCGGCGGCTTCGCCACGTACCACGAGGCCCGGCGCGAGCGCTTCGCCCGCTTCGAGGAACTGCGCCGCCGCTGGGACGAGAAGCACGCCCAGCTCAAGAAGCTCGTGATCAACCTGCGGCAGGCCGCCGCCGTCTCCCACGAGATGGCGTCCCGGTACGCGGCCGCCCAGACGCGGCTGCGCAAGTTCGAGGAGGCCGGGCCGCCGCCCGAGCCGCCGCGCGACCAGGACATCACCATGCGGCTCAAGGGCGGCCGCACCGGCGTGCGCGCCGTCACCTGCCAGGGCCTGGAGCTGACCGGCCTCATGAAGCCCTTCGACCTGGAGGTCTTCTACGGCGAGCGCGTCGCCGTCCTCGGGTCCAACGGCTCGGGCAAGTCGCACTTCCTGCGGCTGCTCGCCGGTGACGCGTCCGTGGCGCACACCGGGGCCTGGAAGCTCGGCGCCCGCGTCGAGCCCGGGCACTTCGCCCAGACCCACGCGCACCCCGAGCTGCAGGGCCGGCCCCTGCTCGACATCCTGTGGCGGGACCACGCCAAGGACCGCGGCGCGGCCATGAGCCTGCTGCGGCGCTACGAGCTCACCGCGCAGGCCGAGCAGAAGTTCGAGCGGCTCTCGGGCGGGCAGCAGGCCCGCTTCCAGATCCTGCTCCTCGAACTGGCCGGGGCGACGGCTCTCCTCCTGGACGAGCCGACGGACAACCTCGACCTGGAGTCGGCCGAGGCGCTCCAGGAGGGGCTGGAGGCGTTCGAGGGGACGGTGCTGGCCGTGACCCACGACCGGTGGTTCGCCAAGTCCTTCGACCGTTTCCTCGTCTTCGGCTCCGACGGCAAGGTCCGCGAGACGGCGGAGCCCGTGTGGGACGAGCGGAGGGTCGAGCGGGCCCGCTAGCGCCCTGGCTCCGCCGGTTTCGTCGCCGGGTGCGGCCCGGTGGGGGCTGGTCGCGCAGTTCCCCGCGCCCCTGAAATGCGTGGCGCTTCGCGCCGCATTTCCGCGGGGAACTGCGTGACCAGCCCCCACCGGCCGGTGATTGCCAGCCGTCCGGCGGAGTCACGGCGCGCCGGGATCCCGCCCGGATGCCACCCTGGGGGCAGGCGAGACCCAGGAGGCCCGATGGCGCGTGCGGAGGACCGGGGACCGGTGCGGTACGGGCCCGTGCTGCCCGAGCCAGGACTCCCCGTACTGCCGGAACTGAGCGCGATCGTCGCCGCGGCGGCCGGACGCGCGACCCCCGAACCCCCCGGCGGCCCCCCACCCCTCCTGGAAGCCGCCGGAGGCTACTGGCTGCGCCGGGGCCTGCCCACCGAACGCACCCAGGTGGCCGCCGCCCCCGGAGGGGCCCCGCTCCTGCTCGCCGTCACCGCCGCGCTCGGCGGCGACGTCCTGGTGCCCCGCCCCTGCCCGGCCTGGTGGGTGCCGCAGGCCCGGCTGCTGGGCCGGGACGCCTTCCACGTGCCGACGCCCGCCGAGTGCGGCGGCGTCCCGGACCCGTACGCCCTGCTGGAGACGGTGCGCCGGGTGCGGGCCGAGGGCGGGGACCCGCGCCTGCTCGTCCTGGCCGTCCCCGACGACCCGACCGCGACCGTGGCGCCCCCCGAGGTGCTGCACGAGGCGGTGGAGGCCGCCGTGGGCGAGGGCCTGCACGTGGTGAGCGACGAGACGTGGCGGGACACCGTGCACCCGGGCGCCGACACCGTCCTGTTCGGGCCCGCCGAGATGTACCCGGACGCCGTCACCGTGCTCACCGATCTGACCGGCGCCTTCCTGCCGCCCTCGCTCCCCGCGGCCTGCGCCCGCTTCCCCGCCACCGCCGCGGGCGCCCGGCTCGCCGACCGGGTCCGCGACATCCTCACCGCGACGGGCGCCCTCCTCGCCGCCCCCGCCGCGGCCGCCGCGGGACACGTCCTGGGCGAACCCGACGCGGTCACCGCCCGCCGCGTCGCCGCCGTCGCCCTGCACGCCCGGCTCGCCGGCGCCCTGCACGAGGCCGTCCTCGCCGCCGGAGCGCTGGCCCGGCCGCCGCGCGCGGGCCGGCACCTCTACGCCGACCTGGAACCGCTGCGCCCCCACCTGGCCGCCCGCGGCGTCACGGACGCCCAGGAACTGGAGGACCACCTCACCGGCCGGCTCGGCATGCCCGCCCCCGGCGGCCACCGCTTCGGCGACACCCCGGCCGCGCTGCGGGTGCGCCTCTCCACGGGGCCGCTGGTCGGATCAACCCCCGAGGAGCGGGCCGCGTCTCTCACCTCACCGGAGCCCCTGGAATTGCCGCATGTGGAAAGGGCGTTGAGCATGGTCGGGTCGACGCTCGGCGACATCCGCGGCGAGCCGGGCCCGGCGGGCCCCGCGGGCGGCGGACCGGCAGGCGAGGGATGGGAGTACCGGCGATGACGCAAGCCTCCGAAGCGCCGATGACGGAGGAGCCCGCTCCGCGGGCCGATGCCACGGCGGTCCGGCCGCCCCTCGCCGAGCCGCGGCCGCTCGGCGGGGGAGCGGACGCCCTGCGGATCCCGCGCCGCTGGCCCAAGTCCTTCGCGCACCGGCTCACCGCGCCACTGCCGGGCCTGCGCGGCTTCGCCCGGTTCGCCCGCGAGGGCCGGGTGCGGCCCTCCGCCGAGGGCCTGGCCGACATCCCGAACCTGCCGTTCGCGCCGGGTCCGCTGCCCGACGTCGACGCCCGCACCGCGGCCGTCACCTGGGTCGGCCACGCCAGCTGGATCATCCGGGTCGGCGGCCTGACCGTGCTCACCGACCCCGTCTGGTCCCGCAAGATCCTCGGCACCCCGGCCCGGGTCACCCCGCCCGGCATCGCCTGGAGCGCGCTGCCGCCGGTCGACGCCGTCGTCATCAGCCACAACCACTACGACCACCTCGACTGGCCCACCCTCAAGCGCCTGCCGCGCGACACCCCGGTCCTGGTCCCGGCCGGTCTGGCCCGCTGGTTCACCCGGCGGGGCTTCACCCACGTCACGGAGCTCGACTGGTGGGAGGCCGCCGAGCTGAAGGGCGTCCGCTTCGACTTCGTCCCGGCCCACCACTGGTCCAAGCGCAGCCTCACCGACACCTGCCGCACCCTGTGGGGCGGCTGGGTCCTCACCGACCGCGACGGGCGGCGGATCTACTTCGCGGGCGACACCGGCTACGGCCACTGGTTCCGGGAGATCGGCCGCCGCCACCCGGACATCGACCTCGCCCTGCTCCCCATCGGCGCCTACGACCCGCGCTGGTGGCTGCGGGACGTGCACTGCGACCCCGAGGACGCGGTGCGCGCCGCGCAGGACGTCGGCGCCCGCCGGATGGCGCCCATGCACTGGGCCACGTTCCTGCTGTCGGCCGAGCCGGTGCTGGAGCCGCTCACCCGGCTGCGGGCCGCCTGGGAGCGCGCCGGCCTGTCCCGCACCGCGCTGTGGGACCTGCCGGTGGGCGGCTCACGCGTGCTGACCACCTGACTCCCGGCCCCGCAGCCGCCGCCACAGACCGGGAGCCACGCTGATCACCAGGGTGAGCGCCACCGCCGCGACCACGCCCTGCCACGGCTCCGGGAACAGGGAGCCGCCGAGGATCCCGATCACCTGGTACGTCGCCGCCCAGGCCAGACAGGCCGGGACGTCGCCGCGGGCGAACCGCCGCAGCGGCATGCCGGCCAGCAGGCACGCCAGCATCACCGGGATCCGTCCGGCCGGCACGAGCCGCGACAGCACCAGGACGAGCACCCCGTGGTCGGCCAGCTTGTCCTGGGCCTGCGTCAGCCGCTCCTCCGGCGCCCGCGACCGGATCGCCTCCAGCCACCGCGACCCGCCCCGCGACCTCATGCCGCGCCGCCCCAGCCAGTACAGGACGACGTCGCCGAGGAACGCCGCGAAGGAGGCGACGAGGAACACGAACAGCAGCGACAGCGGCGCCGTCTGATGGAACGCCACGACCGCGGCCGAACTCACCAGCGCGCCCGTCGGCACCACCGGGACGAGCGCCCCGATGAACACGAGCAGGAACAAGGACGGGTAGCCGACGGCCTGTTGAGTGGACTCCGGCGCCACCTGCGTGGCGGTGGCGAGGATCAACGGGCCACCTCCGGACGCACGCTCTCGCCGTGCCCCAGCCGGTGCACCGCCACCTCCGGCGCCGCCAGCGCCGCCTGCCGCACGAACTCGTCGCCCGGCGCGTGGAACTCGTGCGGCCGTACCGCGTCCATCCCGATCGGCCAGTACGTCCCGTAGTGCACCGGCACCGCGCTGCGCGGCCCGATCCGGACCAAAGCCTCGGCGGCCCGCGCCGGATCCAGATGGTGCGGGCCGAGGTAGGGACCCCAGCCGCCGACCGGAAGCAGCGCCACGTCCACGGCGCCCACCGCCTCCGCCATGCCGTCGAACAGGCCCGTGTCGCCCGCGAAGTAGGTCCGGGCCTCGCCCGTCACCACGTAGCCGAGCGCGGGGGAGCGGTGCGGGCCCACCGGGAGCCGCCGCCCGTCGTGCTCGGCGGGCACGGCCCGCACCGACACACCGCCCGCCTTCACCACGTCACCGGGCTCGACCTCCGTGATCCGCAGCGCGTCCAGCCGGCGCAGCCCCGGCACGGAACGGCGCGCGCCGCGCGGCACGAGCACCTGTGTGCCGGGCGCGAGCCGCGCGAGCGACGGCACGTGCAGATGATCGGCGTGCAGATGCGAGACGAGCACGACGTCGGCACGGGCGGCGCTCGGCGGCGGGGGCGCGCCGCGCCGCCGCCGCAGATGCGCGAGGCGCCGCGTGAACAGCGGATCGGTGAGCACCCGGGTCCCCGTGTCCTCGACCGTGCACGTGGCATGACCCCACCAGGTGATCTCCACCGGCACCCGTTGCCTCCTCCGTGCGACTGCCCCGAGCCTACGTGCAGGAGTAGGGTCGAGCCCGAAAGACGAGGTGAGGGGGACACCATGGGCGCACCGGACGGTTCGGGACCAGGCCCGCTGCGGGTCGCGTCGATCGCCAGCCTGACACCGCTGGAGGAGCTGGACGCGGACCCGTTCCTCGTCGACTCCCGCAGCCAGCACGCCATGTGCGCCCGCTGGGCCGCCGAGCGCGGCTACGTCGTCACGCGTGAACTGCTCGTGCACGGACTGCGCCCCGACCACGAGGTGCTCTGGGACGACGTGGACGCGGGACTGGTCGACCTGTTCGTCGTCCCCTGCGACCGCGTGCTGAACGCGGCCCTCCGCTCGCCCGAGGCGTTCACCAAGGAATGTGCGCGGCGCGGGGTGCGGATGGAGACGGCGGGCCTGGCCGAGCCCGCGTACGACACGGAGATGAAGGCCCGCGTCCACCGCCGCCTGTCGATGCCCACCGCCGGGTACGACGGCTGCTGAATCCGGCCACGCCGGTGCGGCCGGACCGATCGGGCCCGGCCGTGTGAAAACCTGGCCGACGACAGGACGAACGGGGCGGATCGGGCGAGGGGAGCCGGAGAAGTGGCATCGGGCCGGTGGTGGCGGCGGGCGGCGAGCACGGTGTGGCGCTCCCTGACGGTGTGGGCCGCGAGCACCCTGACGATGATGGTCCTCGCCGGGCTGCTGCCCGACTTCCAGCTGCAGTCCGCGAGCGGCGACAGCATGACGCGGGTCGCGATGACCGCCGCGTCCGGCGCCGGAGCCTTCGCCGTCCTGTCCGCCCTGGTCTGGCCGATCCTGGTCCGCGCCCTGCTCCTCGTCCCGGCGCTCGTCCTCGGCCTCGTCGTCTTCTTCCTCAACGGCGGCGTGCTGCTCGTCGCCCTCCATCTGGTGCCCGACGGCCGGGGCGAGATCAACGCGGAGACCGCCGTCGTCGTGGCCGCCGTGATGTCCGCCGTCGCGTCGGCGACCGGCGGTGCCCTCGCCGTCCGCGACGACGACGCCTACCGGCGCCGCCTGTACCGGCTCGCCGCCCGCCGGCGCCGCAGGGCCGGACCCGACGCCGGCTGCCCGCCCACCCCCGGCACCGTCTTCCTCCAGCTCGACGGCGTCGGCCACGACCTCCTGAGGCGGGCCGCGGACCAGGACCTGATGCCCACCGTCGGCGCCTGGCTGCGCGAGGGCGGCCACCGGCTCACCCCCTGGCGCACCGACTGGTCCAGCCAGACCGGCGCCAGCCAGCTCGGCATCCTGCACGGCTCCACCTGGGACGTGCCCGCCTTCCGCTGGTACGAGAAGGACACCGGCGAGATCCAGGTGTCCAACCGCCCGACCAGCGCCACCGAGCTGCAGCGCCGCGCCGTCGAGCACACCGGCGACGGCGGACTGCTCACCCTCGACGGCGCCAGCCGCGGCAACCTCTTCAGCGGCGGCGCCGAGCAGGTCGCCCTCGTCCTGTCCGTCGCCGCGCGCCGCGGCAAGGAGAACCGTTCCCGCGCCGGCTACTTCGCCTACTTCTCCGACCCGGCCAACGCGGTGCGCACCGCCCTGTCCTTCTGCGCCGAGGTCGGCCGGGAGATCGGCCAGTCCACCCGGGCCCGCGTCCGCGGAGAGCGCCCGCGCGTCGGCCGCGGCGGGCTCTACCCCTTCATCCGCGCCTTCGCCACCGTCGTCGAACGCGACGTCGTCGTCGCGGCCGTCATCGGCGACCTCCTCGCCGGCCGCAGCGCCGTCTACGCCGACCTCGTCGCCTACGACGAGGTCGCCCACCACTCCGGCCCGTTCGGCCGCGACGCCGAGAAGGTCCTCGAACGGCTCGACCGCTCGCTCGCCCTGATCGCGAAGGTCGCCGAGCACGCGCCGCGCCCGTACCGCATCGTCGTCCTGTCCGACCACGGCCAGAGCCCCGGCGAGACCTTCCGCTCCCGCTACGGACTCACCCTCCAGGACCTGGTGCGGGCCGGCTGCGGGCTGCCCGTGCCGCGCAAGGTGCGGCGCACCCGCAGCGGGGCCGAGGCCAGGTCCGCCGTGCGCGCCGCCCTGCACCGGCCCGTCGAGCGCACCGAACCGCCCGTCGTCCGGGGACGGCGCAGCGAGCCCGTTGTCCTCGCCTCCGGCAATCTCGGCCTGGTCTCGTTCCCCGACGTGCCGCACCGCATGACGAAGGAGGAGATCGACCGCCGCCACCCGGCGCTCCTCACCACCCTCGCCCACCACCCGGGCATCGGCTTCCTGCTCGTGCGCAGCGCCGAGCACGGCGGCGTCGTCCTCGGCGCGCGCGGCGCCGAGGTGCCGGTCGACGATCTCGTCGACGGGAAGGGGCCGCTCGCCGACTTCGGCCCCGGCGCCGCCGACACCGTCCGCCGCACCCACGCGTTCCCGCACACCGCCGACATCATGGTCAACTCCTTCCACGACCCGGTGGACGGCGAGGTGCTCGCCTTCGAGGAGCAGATCGGCTCGCACGGCGGGCTCGGCGGCGCCCAGGGCCGGCCCTTCCTGCTCTCGCCGCCGGACCTGTCCCCGCCGGTCGCCGACGGCACCGAACTCGTCGGCGCCGAGCAGGTCCACCACGTGCTGCGCCGCTGGCTGCGCGAGGGCAGCGGCCCGCAGGTGCCGGTGGAGAAATCCCCGGCGGGCGGTGCCGGAATCGCATCTTTTACGGTCGCTCCCCCCGGGCAACGGGAGGAATCCGCCTGATTTGGCGGCCGGTGCCCGCCCGCCGGACCATGGGTCCTCGCCCGGCGATCCCGCGGCGCCCCAGCACGACCGAGAGGCACCCCCCACATGCACGACACCGGAACCTCACTCCAGGTCTCGGCGAAGCTCGACCAGGGGGAGGCCCCTCAGCCCCCGTCCGGTGACACGCAGAACGCGCGAGGCGAGAGCCGGCACACCCGCAGGTTCGGACTGCCGATCGCCACGGCCCTGGTCATGGGCAACATCATCGGCGGCGGCATCTTCCTGCTCCCCGCCTCCGTGGCCCCGTACGGCACGATCAGCCTGCTCGCCTTCGGTGTCCTCACCGTCGGCGCCATCGCGCTCGCCCTCGTCTTCGGGCGGCTCGCGCACCGGCACCCGAAGACCGGCGGTCCCTATGTCTACGCCCGTGAGGCCTTCGGCGACTTCGCCGGGTTCCTCGCGGCGTGGAGCTACTGGATCACCGCCTGGGTGTCGAACGCGGCGCTCGCCGTCGCCGCCGTCGGCTACCTCGACGTGCTGTTCCCGCTGAACGGCTCCACCCTGTGGACGATCGTCGCGGCTCTCGCCTGCCAGTGGCTGCCCGCCCTGTCGAACCTCGCCGGCACCCGCTGGTTCGGCGCGGTCCAGCTCGTCTCCACGATCCTGAAGTTCGCGCCGCTGCTGCTCGTCGCGATCGGCGGCCTGTTCTTCTTCGACGCCGACAACCTCGGCCCGTTCCAGGCCAGTGGCGACTCCGCGCTCGGCGCCGTCTCCGCGTCCGCCGCGATCCTGCTGTTCAGCTACATCGGTGTCGAGTCCGCGTCCGTCAGCGCCGGCGAGGTCCGCGACCCGCAGCGCAACGTCGGCCGCGCCACCGTCCTCGGCACCACGCTCGCCGCGCTGCTCTACCTGCTGTGCACCGTCGCCGTGTTCGGCACCGTCGCGCACGGCAAGCTCGTCGACTCCGACGCGCCGCTCTCCGACGCCGTCAACGCGATGTTCGGCGGCACCTGGGGCGGCACCGCCGTCGCGATCGCCGCGATCGTCTCCATCGTCGGCGCGCTGAACGGCTGGACGCTGCTCAGCGCCCAGACCCCGTACGCGGCCGCGAAGGACGGGCTGTTCCCCGCCGCGTTCACCCGGCGCAGCCGCGGCATCCCGACCTTCGGCGTCGTCGTCGCGGTGGCCCTGGCCTCCCTGCTGACCGTCTACAACTACACGTTCGGTTCCGCCGGGGTCTTCGAGACGCTCGTGCTGGTCACGACCTTCACGGCCACGGTGCCCTACCTCCTCGCGACCGCCGCGCAGATCTACTTCCTGCTCTCCGGCCGCCGCGACCGCGTCCGGCCGGCCCGCCTGGTCCGCGACATGGTGCTCGCCTTCGCCGCGTTCGGCTTCTCGATGTGGCTGGTCGGCGGAGCCGGATACGCGGCCGTCTACCAGGGCGTGCTGTTCCTCTTCGCGGGCGTCCTCGTGTACGCGTGCATGGCCGCCCGCAAGAAGCGCGCCGCCGGGACTCCGGCGCCCCGGGCCTGACCTCGGGGCGCCGGCCCCCGTCAGGACAGGTCGACCAGCGTGCCGATGCCCTGGCGGCGGGCCGCGTCGACGACCAGGCGGGCGGCGGCGACGTCCTGGATGCCGAGCCCCACGGAGTTGTAGAGGGTCACCTCGTCCTCCGCGGAGCGCCCCACGGCGCGGCCCGTGATCACGTCGCCCAGTTCGGTGCGGAAGTGGTCCTCGGTGATCGCGCCCTCGGCCAGCGGGATCAGCACCTCGCCCGACTCGCCGCACGCGACCGGGAAACTGTCCACGATCACGCGGCTGCGCACGATGCCGGTGGTGTCGATCTCCCGGTGGTCGGGGCGCGGCGGCGCGCCCACCGCGTTGACGTGCAGCCCGGGCCGGAACCATGCGCCGCGCACGAGCGGCTCGCGCGAGGGCGTCAGGGTGCACAGCACGTCCGCCTCGCGGGCCACCTGCTCCGGCCCGTCGGCGACCTTGACCGCGAACCCGGCCTCGCGGGCGTGCGCCGCGAACGCGTCGACCGTGGCCCGCGAGCGGCTCCACACCACCACCTCGTCGAGGTCGCAGACCAGCGCGTGCGCGGCCAGATGCGTCCGCGCCTGCGCGCCCGCGCCGATCAGACCGAGCGTGCGCGCCCCGGGCCGCGCCAGGTGCTTCGTGGCGACCGCGGACGCCGCGGCCGTGCGGACCTGGGTGACCGGCGCGCCGAACAGCAGCGCCTCGTACCGGCCCGTCTCGGGGTCGATCAGCGTGATGATCGACTGCTGCACCGGAAGGCCCCGCTCCGCGTTGCCCGGGGTGTCCGTCAGGAGCTTCACGCCGGCGCCGCCCAGCGGATCGACCGCGGCCGCCATCGGTATCAGCAGGCTCGCGTCGCCGGGCAGCGAGAGCGCCTCCCGCTCGGGCTGCCGGGCCGCGCCGGTGGACAGCGCCGTGTGGGCCTGCTCCACGGCGGCGATCACCTGCGCCATGTCGAGCAGGCCGGCGACCTGGGCGCGGTCGAGGACGAGCAGCGGCTTGCGGTTCACTTGCGCTCCTTGCAACGTACGGTTCGACGACAGTGACATGGTTAGCAGTCATCTGATGACTTTTTGAAGGGGTGGGAGTGAAGAAGATCGAGCGGGCCACTCTGGTCGAGGCGGTCACGAGCCGGATCAGGGACCGCATCACCAGCGGTGCGTGGCCGGTCGGCACCCGCATCCCCTCGGAGCACGAACTCGCCGCGACGCTCGAGGTCAGCCGGGTCTCGGTGCGGTCCGCCGTGCACGGCCTGGTCGAGGTGGGGCTGCTCGCCGCGCGGCAGGGCGACGGCACCTACGTCGCGGCCCGCGACGCGACCGAGGTGGCGATCCGGCGCCGGTTGGCCGAGGCGCCCCGGGGCGACGCCCGGGAGGTGCGCGGCGGCCTCGACCTCGTCGCCGCGGGACTCGCGGCGACGCGCCGCACCGACGCGGACCTCGCCGCGCTGCGCGACGCGCTGGCCCGGTGCCGGGCCGCGGCGGGGGAGACGCCCGACGAGGAGGCGTTCGTCGCCGCCGACGTGGACTTCCATCTCGGGGTGGCCCGCGCCGCCCACAACGAGCTCCTGTACGAGCTGTACGCGACCTTCACCGAGGCGCTCGCCGACAGCGTCCGCGAGAACCGCTGCCTGAAGGACGCCGCCGAGGGCGCGGAGGACCGGCACGAGGCACTGGCCGCCGCGATCGCGGCCGGTGACCCGCTCGCCGCCACGGACGCCGTGCTGACGATCCTCGGGTCCGTACCCGGCGCCTGAGCCGCCGAGGGGGGTCAGGCCGCCGCGGACGGGGGCGGCGGCCAGCCTTCCAGGATCGCCAGGGCGGCGGCGGTGGCCGCGCCCGCGTCCCCCGTGTCCACGGCGGCGAACAGCTCGTCGTGGAAGGGCTCTTCACCGGCGTCGATGCACTGGCTCGACCGGACCGTCGCGCGCAGCGCCTCGCTCATGTTCCGGTACAGGTCGCGCAGCAGCGGATTGTGCGAGGCCTCGGCGATCCGTACGTGGAAGTCGACGTCGGCGTCGGTGAACGCGTCGACGTCGGCGGCCTCCCGCGCCGCGGCCCGGCGCCCCAGGGCCTCGCGCAGCGCGTCCACGTCCGCCGCGGTCCGGGCGACGGCCGCGAGCCGGGCGGCCACGATGTCCAGGCCCCGGCGCACGTCCAGGATGTCGGTCTCGGCCGAACCCGCGAGATGGCGGCGCAGCAGCGTGTGGTCCGCGTCGGACGCGGTGACGAAGGTGCCGGCGCCCTGCCGGGTGGCCAGCAGCCCCATGTGCACCAGGACCCGGACGGCCTCCCGGATCGACAGCCGGCTGACCCCGAGGGTGTCCGCGAGCCGTCCCTCGGACGGGATCTTCTCGCCGACCTGCCACGTGCCCCGGGCGATCTCCGCCTTCAGCTCCCGGATCACGGCGTCGACGATCGACACACGTCCCACAGCTTCCATCGGTGCCTCTTCACGACAGTCGGATGATCGGCGACCACCGCACCTTACGTGACGCGGCAGGTGACGTCCGAGGCGATGACGGGTACGAGGCCGCGGGATGTGGTCGGATGGGGAGCGCACGCCTCCCGGAACAACCTCCGGCGACAACTCCAGGAAAGGGAAGGACCCATCGTGGCTACCACGCGCTCCGCCCACACCGTGTGGGAAGGCAACCTGCTCGAGGGCAGCGGCACCGTCACCTTCGACTCCTCCGGCATCGGCCAGCAGCCGGTGTCCTGGCCCTCCCGCGCCGAGCAGGCGAACGGGAAGACCAGCCCCGAGGAGCTGATCGCCGCCGCGCACTCGTCCTGCTTCTCCATGGCCCTCTCGCACGGCCTGGCCGGCGCCGGCAACCCGCCCACCAAGCTGGTCACCTCGGCCGACGTGACGTTCCAGCCCGGCGAGGGCATCACCGGCATCCACCTCACCGTCGAGGGCGAGGTGCCGGGCCTCGACGAGCAGGCGTTCCAGGCCGCTGCCGAGGACGCCAAGAAGAACTGCCCGGTCAGCCAGGCGCTCACCGGCACGACGATCACCCTGACGGCCAAGCTGGCCTGACCCCCGGCACCTGCGCCGCGGCCCGCCGCGGCGCAGGTCGGCCCCGTGCCGCACGAAGAGCGTCAGCCGAGCGAGGCGCCTCAGCCGAGCGAGGCGCGGAACTTGCGCAGGAGCTCCAGCGTCCGCTCCGCGCTCGCCGCCTGGGCCGCCAGATGGTCCAGGACCTCCAGGTGCGCGCTGACCTCGTCGCGCGAGTCCAGGTACAGGGCGCCGGTCACGTACTCGCTGAACACCATGTCCGGCAGCTCCCGCACCGGGAAGCGGAACAGGCTGAACGGCCCGTACGTGCCCGGGTGCGGGCCCGCCGAGAACTCCGCGAGCTGCAGCGTCACGTGCGGCAGAGCCGCCGCCTCGATCAGCCGGTCCAGCTGCCCGCGCAGCACCCCGGGGCCGCCCGGCGGCCGCAGCAGCACCGTCTCGTCCATGACCGCCCACAGGTGCGGGGCGTCCTCGCGGGTGAGCAGCGACTGGCGCGCCATGCGCAGCGACACGTGCCGCTCGATCTCCGCGGGCCGCGAGCGCCCCACCGTCCCGGCGTCGAACACCGCCCGCGCGTACTCCTCGGTCTGCAACAGGCCCGGCACGAAGTGCGGTTCGTAGGAGCGGATCAGCTCGGCCGCGCCCTCCAGGCTCACGTACAGGCTGAACCAGTCGGGCAGCACGTCGTGGAAGCGCTGCCACCAGCCGGGCAGGTTCGCCTCCTCGGCCAGCGCGACGAACGCCTCGATCTCCGGCTCGGGAACCTCGTACAGCTCGAGCAGCATCTGCACGTAGGGGATCTTGAGGGCGACCTCGGCGGTCTCCATGCGGCGGATCGTCGCCCCGGTCACGCGCAGCGCGCGGGCCGCCTCGTCCCGCTTGAGGCCCCTGGCCTCGCGCAGGTCCTGCAGGCGTCTGCCGAGGACGACCTGACCCACGGTGGGGGCGGGCCGTCGTTCACTCACGTCACGTCTCCCCACGTGCCGGCCGAGGACGAGCGGCGGCTACGATCCGGTGCGCTCCCACCCCCGTCGCTCCGGCCGCGCGGCCAGGCGCCGCGGGTCGCGGCTGCGGTAGACCACGTACGGTCGGAACAGGTACTGCACCGGCGCGCTGAACATATGCACGAGCCGGGTGAACGGTACCAGCGCGATGAGTGACATGCCTACTACAGCGTGGATCCGGTAGAGCACCGGCACGCCGTCCATCAGGCCCGTGTCCGGGCTCAGGGTGAACAGGCTGCGGGCCCACGGGCCGATCGTCTCGCGGTAGTTGTAGCCGTCGCCGGAGGCGTGCGTGAGCTTGGCGACCATCCCGAGCACGATCGCGCCGAGCAGGAACACGTACATGAGCTTGTCGTTGCGGGTGGTCGCCTTGAAGACGGGGGCCTTCGTGCGCCGCCGGTACACCAGCAGGAAGATCCCGCACACCGTCAAGGCGCCCGCGAACGTGCCGCCGATCAGGGAGAACAGGTGGTACGTGTGCTCGCTGACGCCCACGTTCTGCGTCCACGACATCGGGACGAACAGGCCGACGAGATGGCCGACGAGGACGAACAGGATGCCGTAGTGGAAGACCGGCGAGGCGATGTTCAGCAGCTTCGACTCGTAGACCTGCGAGGAGCGGGTGGTCCAGCCGAACTTGTCGTAGCGGTAGCGCCAGATCGTGCCCGCGACCAGCAGGACGAAGGCGACGTAGGGCAGGACGCCCCAGATCAGGGTGGTCACGGGGCGTGCTCCTTCACCAGCAGCGGCAGTTCGCCGAGCTCCGGGCGGAAGCCGAAGGGTTCGAGGCCGACGTCCTCGCGCGGCGGACCCGAGCGGGCCAGCGCGAGCGCCGCGGCCCGGTCCTTGGGGGAGGGCCCCGGCAGCGTGGCGCAGACCGCGTCGAGGACCGCCGCGTACGGGGTGCCGTGGTCGCTCAGCGCGATCCGCAGCAGTTCGAGGCCGCTGCGGTGCTCCTCCAGGAGGAACGGCCCGGCCTGCGCCGAGAACTCCAGGACCGCCGGCAGGAAGTCGGGCAGCTCCTCGCCCGTGAACTCCATGCCGTGCTCCCGGTAGATCTCCTTCATGCGGACAAGGGACATCCCGCGCCGGCGCGTGTCCCCGTCCCGCCACCACGTCAGATACAGGCTGTGCCGGTTCTTGAAGTCGAAGACCCGTACGTAGTGCTCGGCCAGCTCCTGAGGGGGCGTCGCCTCGGCGTGGTCCACGAACGGGGCGAGCGCCGGGGCCGCCGCGCGCACGAGCGGCAGCCGGCCGTACAGCTCCTCGTCCGGATACGTGAGACAGAGCGCCGCCGCCTGGTACAGCAGCGCGGTGCGGTCGGTCATCAGGCCTCTTCCTGCTGGTCGGCGGTCTGACGGCGTTTCGTCAGATGGAAGTTCTCCACGGAGACGACGGGCAGCAGCTTGCGGCCGCCCGTCGTGGTGTTCCCGGAGTCGCCGCCGAACGGGCCCTCGCCGCCCATCCCCGGCCCGTCCTCGTAGTCGAGCGAGCAGGAGTCCGGCAGCGCCGACTCCTCCAGGCGCTGCGCGTCGCCGACCGCCGCCGTCGGGATCACGTACCGGTCCTCGTACTTGGCGATCGCGAGCAGCCGGTACATCTCCTCGATCTCGGCGCCCGACATGCCGACCGACTCCGCGATCGCCTGCTCCGGCCGGTCCCCGAGGTTGACCGCCCGCATGTGCGAGCGCATCGCGGCGAGCTTCTCCAGGGACGCCCGCACCGGGCCGACGTCACCGGCCGTGAAGATCTCCGCCAGGTACTCGAGCGGGATGCGCAGCGTGTCGATGGCGCCGAACAGGTTCGCGTGGTCCTCGCCGTCGTGGCCGGTCTCGGTGAGCGCGTCGACGACCGGGGACAGCGGCGGGATGTACCAGACCATGGGCATCGTCCGGTACTCCGGATGCAGCGGGAGCGCCACCTTGTACTTGCTGATCAGCGCGTGCACGGGGGAGCGGCGCGCCGCCTCCATCCAGTCGAAGGGGATGCCCGCCTCCTCGGCGGCCCGCCGCACCGCCGGGTCGTCCGGGTCCAGGAACACGTCCAGCTGGGCCTCGTACAGCGCCTTGTCGTCCTTCGTCTCGGCGGCCGCCGTCACCTTGTCGGCGTCGTAGAGGATCACCCCGAGATAGCGCAGGCGGCCCACGCACGTCTCCGAGCAGACCGTGGGCAGGCCCACCTCGACGCGCGGGTAGCACATCGTGCACTTCTCGGCCTTGCCGGTGCGGTGGTTGAAGTACACCTTCTTGTACGGGCAGCCGGTCACGCACATGCGCCAGCCCCGGCAGTGGTCCTGGTCGACCAGGACGATGCCGTCCTCCGCGCGCTTGTACATGGCGCCGGACGGGCAGGACGCCACGCACGACGGGTTGAGGCAGTGCTCGCAGATGCGCGGCAGGTAGAACATGAAGGTCTGCTCGAACGCGAACTTCACCTTCTCCGCGGCCTTCTCCCGGGTCTTCTGGACCATCGGGTCGAGGTCGCCGTACTGCGGGGCGCCGCCCAGGTTGTCGTCCCAGTTCGAGGACCACTCGATCTTCATCGGCTTGCCGGTGATCTGCGAACGCGGCTGCGCCACCGGGTAGTCGTCGCCGAGCGGGGCGTCGGTGAGGTTCTTGTAGTCGTACGTCCAGGGCTCGTAGTAGTCCTTGATCTCGGGCAGCTTCGGGTTGGAGAAGATGCCCGCGAGCTTGCGCAGCCGGCCGCCGCCCTTCAGCTTCAGGGCGCCCTTCTTGTTCAGCTCCCAGCCGCCGCGCCACTTGTCCTGGTCCTCGTAGCGGCGCGGATAGCCCTGGCCGGGCCGGGTCTCCACGTTGTTGAACCAGACGTACTCCATGCCGTTGCGGTTGGTCCACGCCTGCTTGCAGGTGACCGAGCAGGTGTGGCAGCCGATGCACTTGTCGAGGTTCATGACCATCGCGATCTGAGCCATGCAGCGTCCGATGGTGACTCCGTCACGGGGCATCAGTACTGAACCTCCTGGGAGCGGCGACGGATGACCGTGACCTCGTCGCGCTGGTTGCCCGTCGGGCCGAGGTAGTTGAACGCCCACGACAACTGGGCGTATCCGCCGATGAGATGGGACGGCTTGAGGATCAGCCGGGTCAGCGAGTTGTGGATGCCGCCGCGCTTGCCGCTCGCCTCCGCCTTGGGGACGTTGACGGTGCGTTCCTGCGCGTGGTGCATGTAGACGGTGCCGGCCGGCATGCGGTGCGAGACGATCGCGCGGGCGACGACGACGCCGTTGCGGTTCACCGCCTCGATCCAGTCGTTGTCCTTCACGCCGATCGCGTCCGCGTCCTGCGGCGCCATCCAGATCGACTGGCCGCCGCGCGACAGGGCGAGCATGAACAGGTTGTCCTGGTACTCGGAGTGGATCGACCACTTGTTGTGCGGGGTGAGGTAGCGGACCGTCACCTCCTTCTCGCCGTCCGGACCCAGGCGCGGCTCGCCGAACAGCCGGTTCATGTCGAGCGGCGGCCGGTACACGGGCAGGGCCTCGCCCAGCTCGTGCATCCAGTCGTGGTCGAGGAAGAACTGCTGGCGGCCCGTGAGGGTGTGCCAGGGCTTGAGGTGCTCGGTGTTGAGGGTGAACGCGGTGTAGCGGCGGCCGCCCGACTCGCTCCCCGACCACTCCGGCGAGGTGATCACCGGCACCGGCGCGGCCTGCGTGTCCGCGTACGTGATCCGCTTGCCCTCGTGTTCGGCGGCCAGATGCGCCATCTCCTGGCCGGTGCGCGCCTCCAGGGTGTGGAAGCCCTGCGTGGCGAGCCGGCCGTTGGTGGTGCCTGACAGGGCGAGGATCGTGTTCGCCGCCTTGACCGCCGTGTCGAGCGCCGGGCGGCCGTCGGCCGGGCCGCCGCGCACCGTGCCGTTGCGCTCGCGCAGCTCCTCGACCTCCTGGTCGGGGTGGAGCGCGATGCCCTTCGCGGGCAGGCCGAGCTTCTCGACCAGCGGGCCGAGCGCGGCGAACTTCGCGCCGATCGCCGTGTAGTCCCGCTCGACCACGACCAGGTTCGGCAGCGTCTTGCCGGGCACCGGCTCGCACTCACCCTTGCGCCAGTCCAGGACGACCCCGCCCGGCTGCGCGATCTCGCCCGGGGTGTCGTGCTGGAGCGGCGCCGCCACCAGGTCCTTGCGCACGCCGAGATGGCCGGCGGCCAGCTCGCTCAGCTTCTCCGCGAGCGCCTTGAACGTGTCGAAGTCGGTGCGGGCCTGCCAGGGCGGGTCCACGGCCGGGGTGAACGAGTGGACGTAGGGGTGCATGTCCGTCGACGACAGGTCGTGCTTCTCGTACCAGGTCGCGGCGGGCAGCACGACGTCGGAGAGCAGCGTCGAGGACGTCTGCCGGAAGTCGAGCGAGAGCAGCAGGTCGAGCTTGCCCTCCGGGGCCTCGTCCCGCCAGGTCACCGTGGAGGGCCGCTGTGCGGGCGAGGCCTCCTCGGCGCGCAGCGAGGACTGGGTGCCGAGGAGGTGCTTGGTGAAGTACTCGGCGCCCTTCGCGGACGAGCCCAGCAGGTTCGCCCGCCACAGCGTCAGCACGCGCGGCCAGTTCTCCGGCGCGTCCGGGTCCTCGCAGGCGAACTTCAGCGTGCCCGCTTTGAGCTGGCCGACCGTCTCCTCGACGCTCTGCTCGCCCAGCTCCAGCGGGTTGCGGTCGAAGGTCGGGTACGAGGGCATCCATCCCGAACGGGCCGACAGCGCAAGGCAGTCGGCGCCGGTCATGCCCTTGAACGCGCCGTTGCCGAGCGGTGAGGCGAGCACGTCCGCGCCGAAGCGGTCGTAGCGCCACTGGTCGGCGTTGAGGAACCAGTACGCGGCGCCGATCATCTGCCGGGGCGGCCGCGACCAGTCGTTCGCCGAGGCCAGCGAGGCCCAGCCGGTCGACGGACGGCACTTCTCCTGGCCGACGTAGTGCGCCCAGCCGCCGCCGTTCCTGCCCTGGCAGCCGGTGAGCTGGAGCAGAGCCAGAAAGCCCCGGTAGATGGTCTCCGAGTGGAACCAGTGGTTGGTGCCGGCGCCCATGAGGATCATGCAGCGCCCGCGCGACTTCTCGGCCGTCGCCGCGAACTCCCGGGCGATCTTCACGCACTTCGCCGCCGGCACCGAGGTGAGCGCCTCCTGCCAGCCCGGGGTGCCCGGCGTGTCCCCGTCCTCGTACGAGGACGGCCACTGCCCCGGAAGACCCTCGCGGCCCACGCCGTACTGGGCGAGCAGCAGGTCGAACACCGTCGTGACCAGCGGGCCGCCCTGGCCGCCGAGCCGGGTCGCCGGGACGCCGCGCCGCACGGTGTCCGCGGAGCCCTGGCCGTGCTCGCCGCCGTCCGTGTCGAAGCGGGGCAGGAGCACCTCGACGCCGGCCGCGACGTCGGAGCCGTGCAGGCTCAACTGGGGACTGATGCTGCCCAGTTCGAGGTTCCACTTGCCCTTGCCGGACTCCGTCCAGCGAAAGCCCAGCGAGCCGTTCGGCACCACCGGCTGCCCGGTCGTCTCGTCGAGCACCGCCGTCTTCCAGTCGGCGCCCTCGCCCCCCTGCCCGAGGTCGGCGGCGCGCAGGAACTTCGACGGGACGAACGCGCCGTCCCGCTGCTCCAGCGTCACCAGGAACGGCAGGTCGGTGAACTTCTTCACGTAGTCCGTGAAGAACGGCGTCCGCCGGTCGACGAAGAACTCCTTGAGGATCACGTGCCCCATGGCCAGGGCGAGCGCGCCGTCCGTGCCCGGGTGCGGGTGCAGCCACTCGTCGGCGAACTTCGCGTTGTCGGCGTAGTCCGGCGCCACGACGACGACCTTCTGGCCGCGATAGCGGGCCTCCGCCATCCAGTGGGCGTCCGGCGTGCGCGTCACCGGGACGTTCGAGCCCCACATCATCAGATACGCGGCGTCCCACCAGTCGCCCGACTCGGGGACGTCGGTCTGGTCGCCGAACACCTGCGGCGAGGCGACGGGCAGGTCGGCGTACCAGTCGTAGAACGACAGCATCGGCGCGCCGATCAGCGACATGAACCGGGCCCCGGCCGCGTGCGACACCATCGACATCGCGGGGATGGGGGAGAAGCCGGCGACGCGGTCGGGCCCGTACGCCTTGATGGTGTGCACGTGCGCCGCAGCGACGATCTCCACGGCCTCGTCCCAGGTGGCCCGCACCAACCCGCCCTTGCCGCGCGCCAGTTGGTACCTGCAGCGGCGCTCCGGATCCCCCTGGATGTCGGCCCACGCCTCGACCGGGTCCTTCAGCCGCGCCTTCGCCTCCCGGTACATCTCCAGGAGCACGCCCCTGATGTACGGGTAGCGCACGCGGGTCGGCGAGTACGTGTACCAGGAGAACGCGGCGCCCCGGGGGCAGCCGCGCGGCTCGTACTCCGGCCGGTCCGGGCCCACGCTCGGATAGTCCGTCTGCTGGGTCTCCCACGTGATGATGCCGTCCTTGACGTACACCTTCCACCGGCACGAGCCGGTGCAGTTCACCCCGTGGGTCGAGTTCACGACCTTGTCGTGGCTCCAACGGTCCCGGTAGAAGACGTCCCCGTCCCGGCCGCCCTTGATCCGCACGCTGTGCAGGTCGGGGGCGGCCGTGCCCCGCCGGAAGAACCGGCCGGCGCGGAGCAGCGCGGCGGCCGGTTCGGTGGGGGTCCCCGTCGTGTCAGCAGTCACCGTCTGTGCTCCCTCGTCATCCGTCCCTCGGACGCTAAGCGGCGTCCGCCGGGCGCACGACCGGGCTGGTCCGTACGGGTGTGCGTCCGGTCGCCGGGTGCGGGTCCGGTGGGGGCTGTGACGTCAGCCCCCACCGGACCCGCACCCGCCAACGAACCAGCCCGACCTCGTCCTGAGGCGCATGACCCCGGAGGTAATCGACCCGCACCCGCCGGAGGCAGAGGCTGGGGGCATGACACCGCAGAAGATCCGCCCCCTGCTCATCGCCGACGCCGCCGTCACGGGAGCCAACGGCCTCGCCTACGTCGCCGCCGCCACCCCGCTGGGAGACTTCCTCGGGCTCGACCCGGGGCTCCTGCTCACGCTCGGTGCCGTCCTCGTCGTCTACGCCCTGGGCGTCGCCGCCCTCGCCGCGCGCAGACGTCCGCCCGTCGCGGGCACCCGCGCCGTCGTCGAGATCAACCTGGCCTGGACGGCGGCCAGCCTGGTCGCCCTGGCCTTCTGGCTGGAGCCGAGCACGGCCGGTGCCGTGTGGGTCGTGGCGCAGGCCCTCGCCGTCGGGACGCTCGCCGTGCTGCAGCACCTCGCGCTGCGCGCCGCGACGGCGCGCTCTCAGCCCGCGGCCGCCTGAAGGTACTTCACCGTCGCCGGGTCCGCCGGGAGAAGGGTCTCGATGGCGAGCTCGGCGACGGTCACGTCCATCGGGGTGTTGAACGTGGAGATCGAGGCCACGAACGACAGGACGTGGCCGTCGTGCTCGATCACCATCGGCAGCGCGAAGTACGGCACCGGTTCATCGGGCTCCTGCCCCGCGTCCTCGGGCACCGGATACGCCGCCACCTCCTCGTACAGCTCCCGCAGCGGCTCGGAGCGGGACAGCGCGATCTGGCGCTCCATCTGGGCGAGCAGGTGCCCGCGCCACTCGCGGAGGTTGCGGATGCGCGGGGCGAGCCCCTCCGGGTGCAGGGTCAGCCGCATCGCGTTGAGCGGCGGGGCCAGCAGGTGCTCGGGCAGGGACTCCATCAGCAGGGCGATCCCGTTGTTCGCCGCGACGACGTTGTAGGTCGCGTCGACGACGAACGCGGGGTACGGCTCGTACCCGCGCAGCAGCCGCTCCAGACCCTCGCGCAGCGCGCCGAGCGACGGGTCGTCCAGGGAGGTCTCGGTGAAGCGCGGGGCGTAACCGGCCGCCAGAAGCAGCGCGTTGCGCTCCCGCACCGGCACGTCGAGGTGATCCGCGAGCCGCAGGATCAGCTCCTCGCTCGGCCGGGACCGCCCCGTCTCCACGAAACTGATGTGCCGCGCCGAGGAGTCCGCCCGCAGCGCGAGCTCCAGTTGACTGACCCGCCGCTGCTCCCGCCACCCCCGCAGCAGACGGCCCACTTCTGACGTGTTCTTGCGCGCCGCAGTCGTCATGACACGACCGTAACCCGGTCGCGGTGGCAGGCTGGAGCCATGGCTACAGAACCGCTCTCCCAGAAGGAGATCGAGGACCGTCTCACCGAGCTGCCCGGCTGGTCGCTCGACGGTGCCAAGATCACCCGTACCTACCGCCTGGGCTCGCACTTCGCGGCGACCGCCCTCGTCGTGCACATCGCCCAGACCCAGGAGGAGCTGAACCACCACTCCGACCTCACCCTCGGCTACAACACGGTCGCCCTCGCCGTGAACTCGCACGACGCGGGCGGCGCCGTCACCGAGAAGGACTTCGAGCTGGCCCGCAGGGTGGAGGCGCTGGCCCCCGGCCACCAGGCGAGCTGACCGCGCGCGCGGCCGGGCCCGCCCCGGGCCCGCCCCGGGCCCGGCCCGCCCCGGCCCCGCTCAGCCGGCCGCCGCGAGCCGCGCCCGCTGATCCTCGGTCAGCTCCAGGTCGACCGCCGCGAGGCTCTCCTCCAGCTGGGCCACCGACGACGCCCCGACCAGCGGGATCGCCGGGACCTCGGCGCCGATCAGCCAGGCGAGCACCACCTGGTTCACCGTCGCCCCCGTCTCCTTCGCGACCTCGCGCAGCGCGGCGAGCCGGGCGTCGCGGCTGCCGTGGTCGTGCCCGGGACCGAGCGGCTTGTCCTCGCGCACGTAGCCGCCCGAGAGCAGCGGCGAGTACGCGACCAGCGTCAGATCGCGCTCCGCGCGCACCATGCTCAGCAGATTGCCATCGGCCGTGCCGAGTTCGCCGTCCGGGGAGAGCGGGCTGGGCAGATCGGTGCGGTGCCGCAGATAGCTGTGCTGGTACTGGAGCAGCTCGTACCCGGGCAGCCCCTCGGCCCGCGCGATCGCCCGGCAGCGCTCCACCTGCCACGCCCAGTGGTTGGACACCCCGAGCAGTCCGACCGTGCCCTCCCCGACGAGCGCCCCGAACTCCCGCACGGTCTCGGCGAGTTCGGTCTCGGGGTCCGGCACATGGGCGTAGAGCACGGGGAGTCGGTCCAGCCCCAGCCGCTTCCTGCTGCCCTCGACGGCCGCCCGGATCGTGGGTCCCGACAGGCCCTCGCGGTTGTCGACGAACCCGGTCCCGGCCTTGCGCGGCGCCGCCCCCACCTTCGTCGCGACGACGACCTCGTCCCCGACGCCCCGGCTGCGCCGCCAGTTGCCCAGCACGGTCTCGCTCTCGCCGCCCACCGTGTCGTGGAACCAGTAGGCGTACGTGTTCGACGTGTCGACGAACGTGCCGCCCGCCTCCACGTACCGGTCGAGGAGCGCGAACGCGGTCCGCTCGTCGGTCGCCGTGCCGAACAGCATGGCGCCCAGACTGAGCACGCTCACCTCGAGCCGGTTCGCCGGGTCGGTGCCGATCGTGCGGTACTTCATGCGGTGCCCCCTCGCCGGGCCCGGCGGCCTGCTGCGCGCCGGGCGACGGACAGGAGTCAACGCGTTGGAGCACACTCGAAGTCAAGCGCCTGTCAAGCCTCTCCGGCGATTGAGGAGCGGGGGCCGGGGCGGAGTCCCGGGGGTGCCGCCGTTGTGGGGCGCGGGATTCGTCGCCGGGTGACACCAGCGTCGTGGCTGAGCGCGCCGTTCCTCGCGCCCCTGAAATGCACGCCCTGCGGGCGGCATTTCCCCGATCAGGCGCGCCTCGCGGCCAGGCACCCGGCACCGGTCCCCGGCCTCCCGGGCCTCGGATTTGCTCACTCGGCAAACGCGCTTGCCCTGACCGGGCGTGCGGCGCACGCTGGGCGGGACGAGACCGGTGAGCGAGGAAGGCGGCGACGCGCGCATGGCAGAGGGCCGGCACCAGCACGGGCATCAGCACGTGCACCAGGACCACGGACATGGCGGGCACGACAGTACGCATCCGGACTGGGTCGCCATGATCCCGCACCTGGAGCGCAACGCGGAGGTCTACGCCCCTCTGTACACCCAGGCCATGGCGTGGCTGCGCGGGACGCGACCGGGCGGCACCGGGGTGATCGTCGACGTGGGCAGCGGCCCCGGCGTCGTCTCCTGCCGGCTCGCCGAGGAGTTCCCGCAGGCGAAGGTCGTCGCCGCGGACCCCGAGGAGGGACTGCTCGCCCGCGCCGCCGAGCGGGCGGCGCGCGAGGGTCTCGCCGACCGCGTGAGCACCCTGCGCGTCGAGCTGCCGCACGCGCTGGACGAGCTGCCGGCCGCCGACCTGATGTGGGCGGCCCGCTCCCTGCACCACGTGGGTGACCAGCGGGCCGCGATCGCCGCGCTGGCCGGCCGGCTCGCCCCCGGCGGCACCCTCGCGCTGATCGAGGGCGGACTGCCCTGGCGCAGCCTGCCGCGCGACTTCGGGATGGGCCGGGCCGGGCTGCAGACCCGGATGGACGCCCTGGAGGAGGAGTGGTTCGCGGACATGCGCGCGGCCGTGCCGGACTCCAAGGCCGACACCGAGGACTGGGCGGGGCTGCTCACGGACGCGGGCCTCGTGCGCCCGGCCTCCCGCACCTTCCTGCTCGACCTGCCGGCGCCGCTCGACCCCCGGGCGCGCGAGCTGGTCGTCGAGCTGTGGCGCCGCCGCCGCGACTCGCTCCCGCAGAGTGCCCCGGCCGAGGACGCCGCCGTGGTCGACCGGCTGCTCGACCCGGAGGACCCGCAGAGCCTGCACCGCCGCGAGGACCTGTTCCTGCTGACGGCGCACACGGTCCACACGGCCGTGAAGGAGGCCTGACCGGAGTCCTGGCTTGCCCGGACGGGCTGAGCGGAGGTCCGGCTTGCCCGGACGGGCTGAGCGGAGGTCCGGCGGCCCCGGGTGGGCTGGGGAGGTCCGGCTTGCCCGGGCGGGCTGAGTGGAGGTCTGGCTTGCCCGGGCGGGCTGAGCGGAAGTCCGGTTTCCCGGCCGGGCTGAGCGGAGGTCCGGTTTCCCGGCCGGGCTGAGCGGAGGTCCGGCTTCCCGGGTGGGCTGGGGGAGGGCCGGCGGCGCCCGGACGTGCCGGAGGCCCGGACCGTGTACCGGTCCGGGCCTCTTCGTGTGTGCCGCTCAGGCGACGTCGAACGTGGCGGGGTCCGGGCCCAGGCGCCGGTCCTCGTTGAGCGCGCTGATCGCGCCGAGGTCCTCGGCGTCCAGCTCGAAGCTGAACACGTCGATGTTCTCCTTGATCCGCGACGGGGTCACGGACTTGGGGATCACCACGTTGCCCGTCTGGACGTGCCAGCGGAGCACGACCTGCGCGGGCGTACGGCCGTGCTTCTGCGCGATCGCGATGATCGCCGGGACCTCCAGGAGGCCCTTGCCGGAACCGAGCGGCGACCAGGCCTCGGTCGCGATGCCCAGCTCCCCGTGCCGCTCGCGGGCGACCCGCTGCTGCAGCTGCGGGTGCAGCTCGATCTGGTTGACGGCCGGGATCACGTTCGTCTCGTCGGTCAGCCGGTCGAGGTGCTCGGGCAGGAAGTTCGACACACCGATGGCGCGCGCCCGCCCGTCCGCGTAGATCTTCTCCAGCGCCTTGTACGTCTCCACGTACAGGCCCTTGGACGGCAGCGGCCAGTGGATCAGGTACAGGTCCACGTGGTCGAGGCCCAGCTTGGCCAGCGACGCGTCGAACGCGCGGAGCGTCGCGTCGTGGCCCTGGTCGGCGTTCCACAGCTTCGTCGTGACGAAGAGGTCCTCGCGGGGCACGCCCGACGCCGCGATGGCGCGGCCCGTGCCCTCCTCGTTGCCGTAGATCGCGGCGGTGTCGATGCTGCGGTACCCGGCCTCCAGGGCCGTCGCGACCGCCTTCTCGGCCTCGTCGTCCGGCACCTGCCACACGCCGAAGCCGAGCTGGGGCATCTCGACGCCGTTGTTCAGGATGATCGGGGGAACCTTGCTCACGAGGTGTCGGTCCTTAGGTCGTCTGGTCTTCAGAGGCGCGCGGAGGTCCGCGCCGCGTACTCCCATCGTCAACGATCACGCGCGTCCGCGCATTCCTTGGGCATCCGGCGCCGTCCGCGCGGGGTCCCGGGTGCCCAGATACGCCTCCCGGACGCGTGCGTCCGCGCGCACCTCGGCCGGGGTGCCCTCGGCGAGCACCCGCCCCAGGTCGAGCACCACGACCCGCGAGCACAGCTCCATCACGAACGCCACGTTGTGCTCCACCAGCAGCACCGCGCAGCCGTCCGCGGCGAGGACGCGCACCACGGCGGCGAGCCGCTCCCGCTCGTCGGCCGTCATCCCGGACGCCGGTTCGTCGAGGAGCAGAACCCGGGGCCGGTCGGCGGCGGCCCGCGCCAGCTCCACCATCCGCGCCTGCCCGACCGGCAGCGTGCCCGCGTACGTGCCGGACAGCGCCTCCAGGCCGCAGGCGCGCAGCAGTTCAGCGGCCCGCCCGGCGTCCGCGCCGCCGCGCCGCGACTCCTGCGCGACGAGCAGGTTGTCGGCGACGGTCAGCTGACCGAACAGCTGCCGGCGCTGGAACGTGCGCCGCATCCCGTGCCGCGCCCGCCACACCGGCGAGCGCCGCGTGACCTCGGCCCCGTCGAGCAGGACCCGGCCCGCGTCCGGCCGCCGGATCCCCGACAGGACGTCGAACAGGGTCGTCTTGCCCGCCCCGTTGGGCCCGATCAGGCCGCACACCTCGCCCGCCGCGAGCCGCAGCCCGACCCCGTCCAGGGCCCGCACCCCGCCGAACCGCACGCCGACGCCCTCGGCCCGGAGCACACTCGTGCCACTCATGCCGCTCGGGCCACTCGTGCCGCTCATGCCTTCTCCGCCTCCTCCGCGATCCCCAGGTACGCGTCCGTCAGCCGCTGCTCCTCGACCTGGTCGCGCGGCCCGCACCACGTGACCCGCCCCTGCGCGAGGTACGCGACGGTGTCCGCGACGCCGAGGATCTCCGACGCCTTCTCCTCGACGAGCAGCAGGCCCGTGCCCGCGTCACGCAGCTCCGCGAGCAGCCGGTACACCTCGTCGACGACCCGCGGCGCGAGCCCGAGCGAGGGCTCGTCCGCGATGAGCACGCGCGGCGGACGGTGCAACAGCGGTGCCAGGGCCAGGAGTTGCTGCTCGCCGCCGGACAGCGATCCGGCCGGGACGGCACGCCGGGCCGCGAGCGCCGTGAACCGCTCGTACACGGCCGCGCGGTCCGTCCTCGCCGGCAGGCGCAGGGCGAGGTTCTCGTCGACGGTGAGCGACGGGAAGACGCCCCGGCCCTCGGGTGCGAGCACGATTCCGGAGCGGGCCCGGCGCACGGCACCCTCCCCGCCGGCGGCGCGTCCGGCCGCGTGGACCTCGCCGTGCACCGGTGTCATGAGTCCGGCCGCGACCTTGCACGCCGTCGACTTGCCCGCGCCGTTCGGCCCGAGCAGCGCGACGATCTCGCCGGGCCGCACGGTCAGGTCGACACCCTGGAGGACCGGCGCGCCGTCGTATCCGGCGTGCACCCCGGTGAGCTGGAGCGCGGCGTCCGGGTCCGCGGGGCCCGGCTCGTGGGCCGGCTCGGGGTGGGCGGACGCGGCCGCACGCCGGTGGCGGCGCACGGAGAACGCCGCGCAGTATCCGTCCGGGTCGTTGGCGAGCGCGAGCCCCGCCAGGCCGAACAGGATCACCGGCAGTTGCGCCGACTCGGTGACGTAGTCCGCCAGCAGATGCGGCACCACCGCGAAGGTCAGCCCCGCGACCACCGCGAACTGGGGCCGCCGCACCCCGGCGGCGACGACCACGGCGAGCCAGATCAGGCCGGTCATCGCGGTGAAGTCGGTCGCGGTGATACGCGTGTTGTACGACGCGTACATCACGCCGCCGAAGCCCGCGAGCCCGGCGGACAGCGTGAACAGGAGCAGTTTCGTACGGACGACGGAGACGCCGGAGGCCATCGCGGCGGCAGGCGCCGAGCGCACCGCGAGCATCGCCCGCCCGGTCCGCGAGCCGCGCAGCGCGCTGAGCCCGGCCACGGCCGCCGCGCACAGGACGAGCATGGCCACGCCCATCGCCCGGTCGTCGCCGAGGTCGACGGGCCCGAACGCGGCGCGCGGGATCTCCCAGCCGGTGTCACCGTTCCTCAACCAGCCCGTCTGGAACAGGACTTGGTCGGCGAGGAACGCCAGGGCGAGGGTGGCGAGCGCGAGGGAGCGGCCGCCGAGCCGCAGCGCGGGCAGCGCCACCAGCGCGCCGAGGACGGCCGCCGCGCAGGTGCCGACGAGCGCGGCCCCGAGGAAGGGCCAGCCGTGACTCATCAGCAGTCCGGCCACCAGCGCGGCGCCCGTCACGAACGTGGCCTGCGCCAGCGAGACCATCGCGCCGAGCCCGGTCACGACGGTGAACGACATGAAGACGAGGGAGATCGCGAGCCCCTGCGCGAGGATGCCGCTCCAGAACGGGGTGGTCACCGTGTAGAAGGCGATCCCGAGCAGCAGCCCGGCGACCGTCCACGGACCCCAGCGGCGCGGCCAGGGACGCCCCGCCAGATAGTCCACCGGCGGCACGTCCGTGGCCGCCGTCCCGGCCGTCCGCTGCCGCCGCGTGAGCAGCAGCAGTCCGGCGAACAGGATGAGGAACGGCACGGCGGTGCGGAACCCGGTGATCTTCTCGGCGAACGACGCGTATCCCGCCACCAGGTTCTGCAGCACGCCGAGGCCGAGCCCGCCCGTGAAGGCGAGCGGGATCGACATGAAGCGGCCGAGCACGGCGGCGGTCGCCGACACGAACAGGAACAGGGTGAAGTCGTGCGCGGACAGACCGAGCAGGGGAGTCGCGAGCACGCCCGCGAGCCCGGCGAGCCCGGACGACAGCATCCACGCGACCGACGACAGCCGGTCGGCGCTCAGCCCGCGCAGTTCGACCAGGGAGCGGTCGTCGACCACGGCGCGCAGCCGCAGACCGAGCGCCGTGCGGCGCAGCAGGATCCACAGGCCGAGCGCGACGACGGCGGTCGTGACCCAGGTGATGAGCTGGTCGGAGTCGATGCCGACCCCGTCCAGGATCTGCCAGTTCTTCGCCGGGCTCGGTCCGACGCCGGGCAGCCCGAACTGGTTCTCCGCGGGCTTCACGGGCGCGCCCAGGCCGTCGAGCAGTTCGACCAGCCACAGGCCGAGCGCGGGCAGCGCCACGAGGAGCCCGATCGTGGCGACGATCTGCGCGGTCTCGCCGACCCGCGCCAGTTTGCGGAACATCAGGCGGTCCAGGCCCCAGCCGATCAGCGGTGCCACCACGAGGACGAGGAGCAGCGCTGTGGGCACCGCGGGCCAGCCGAATCCCGAGTGCAGTTCGTAGAAGCCGAGCGCGCACACGTAGGCGGTGGCGCCGTGCGCGAAGTTGAACAGCCCGGACGCGGTGTAGGACAGGACGAGCCCGGTGGCGAGCAGCGCGTACAGGGCGCCCGACACCAGCCCGCTGAGGACGAAGGCGAGCAGGTCAGCCATGCCGGGGCCCTCCTACTTGAACGGGATCGGCGGATAGCACTCGAAGGGGGACGACACCCGGTACTTGCCGTCCTTGAGCTGTACGAGCGCGCCGCAGCCGAAGGACTCCTTCTGGCCGCGCGGCAGTTGCCGGTCGCCGACGAGCGTCTTCGTGTCGGAGAAGCCCTTCGCGGCCTGCTGGAAGGAGGCGACGGTGAGGTCCTTGCCGGCCTTCTCGGCGATGGCGAGGAAGAGGTCCGCCGACATGTAACCCGTCAGCATGTGCATGTTGAGCGGCACGTCCTTGCCGCCCGCCGCCTTCTTGATGTCGGCCTTGAACTGCTTCATGTCCGCCGTCGCCGACTCGAAGGGCTCGAAGGACAGCAGGACGTGCACCCCGTCGAGCGCCTGCCGGGTCGCGCTCTTGGACAGCAGCCCCGGGTCGTAGTCGGTCGGGTCGGTGAGCACGCCCTTGAACCCGGTGCGCTTGACCGCCGTGAACAGGCCGATGTTGTACGGCGTCTGCATCACGGAGACGACCGCGTCGGGCGCCTTGCCGCCGTCGCTGCGCAGCATCTCCTTGGTGTACGCGGACCAGTCGCTCGGCACGGAGGTCGCGGGCACGGCGGCCTTGGCGTAGGTGACCTTGTAGCCGGCGGACGCGAAGGACTGCTTGTAGGTGCGGATGGCGAAGGTGCCGGCGTCGTTGTCGTTGGCGAGGATCGCCACGGTCCTGCCCTCGGACCCGCCCGTGACGTCCTTGAGGCCCTCGGGCCAGGTCTGCGAGATGGTGCCGCCGGGCATCGGGACGAGGCAGCCGCTGAATCCGTAGATGTAGGTGGGCCCGCAGAAGGACGGCAGGGTGCCCCAGCCGAAGGTGGGGACACGCTGCTTCTGCAGGAAGTCGGCGCCGGAGAAGGTCACCGAGCTCATCGGCGCGATGGCGAAGACCTTGTCCTGCTGGACGAGTTTGCGGGCCGCGGCGAGGTTCTTCGCCGGGTCCTGGCCGTCGTCCTCGGCGCCCAGATAGTCGATCTTGCGGCCGTTGACCCCGCCCTCGGCGTTGGCGCGCGCGAAGCGGGCCTTCGCGCCCAGGTCGGTGTCCTTCTTGCTGTAGCCGCTCGCGGTCGTCATGGAGACGATGCCGCCGACCTTGATGCTGTCGTCGCTCACCCCGCGCGCGGAACCCCCCTTGCCGTCGGGGGAGTCGTTCGTGGCGGTGGAGTTGCAGGCGGTGGCGAGCAGAAGTGCGGCCACGGTGGCGGTGATGGCGCGGATCGGTCGCGACACGGTCGAGCCCCCTCCGTCGGAGTGAGGGTGATTCTGTGGGCGACCTGATGAACCGTCAATAACTGACGCATCGAAAAATGATGAACCGTCAGTAACCGTGGTTTCCCGTCATCATGCGTGGTAGAGGGCCTCCACCTCGGCCGAGTACACCGTCTCGATCGCCTTCCGCTTCAGCTTCAGCGAGGGCGTGAGCAGCCCGTGCTCCTCGGTGAACTGGTGGGCCAGGATCCGGAAGGTGCGGATCGACTCGGCCTGCGAGACCAGGGTGTTGGCGGCGACGACGGCGCGCCGCACCTCCATCTCCAGATCCGGGTCGCGCACCAGCTCCGCCGGGCTCATCGGCTGCTTGTGGCGCATGCCGAGCCAGTGCTCGACGGCCTCGGAGTCCAGGGTGACGAGCGCCGCGATGTAGGGGCGGTCGTTGCCGACGACGATGCACTGCGCGACCAGCGGATGGTCGCGCACCCGCTCCTCGAGCTGCTGCGGCGAGACGCTCTTGCCGCCGGAGGTCACGAGGATCTCCTTCTTGCGGCCGGTGATGGTCAGATAGCCGTCCTCGTCGAGCGCGCCCAGGTCGCCGGTGGCGAGCCAGCCGTCGTGCAGCGTGGCGTCGGTGGCCTTGGGGTCGTTGAGGTAGCCCTGGAAGACGTTGCCCCCGTAGAGCCAGACCTCGCCGTCGTCCGCGATGTGCACGGTGGTGCCGGGGATGGCCTTGCCGACGGTGCCGTAGCGGGTCTGCTCGGGCGGGTTCGCGGTGGCCGCGGCCGTCGACTCGGTCAGCCCGTAGCCCTCGTAGATCGCGACCCCGGCGCCCGCGAAGAACAGGCCGAGCCGGCGGTCCATGCCCGAGCCGCCGGACATCGCGTGCCGCACGCGCCCGCCCATCGCCTCGCGGACCTTGGAGTAGACGAGCTTGTCGAACAGGGAGTGCTGCATGCGCAGCGACGCGGAGGGGCCGGGGCCGGTCCCGAAGGCCTTGGCCTCCTGGGCGTCCGCGTACTTGACCGCGCACTCCACGGCCTTGTCGAACGCGCCCGCGCGGCCCTCCTTCTCCGCCTTGCGGCGGGCCGCGTTGAACACCTTCTCGAAGATGTACGGCACCGCGAGGATGAAGGTGGGCTTGAAGGCCTGGAGGTCGGGGAGGAGGGCCGCCGCGTTGAGCTGTGGCTGGTGGCCGAGCTTGACCCCGCCGCGCACCGCCGCGACCTGCACCATCCGGCCGAAGACGTGCGCGAGCGGCAGGAAGAGCAGGGTGGAGGGGATGCGTTCGCGCTTCGAGGCGAAGACCGGCTCCCAGCGCTCGATGACCGTGTCCGCCTCGAACATGAAGTTGCCGTGCGAGATCACACAGCCCTTGGGGCGGCCCGTCGTGCCCGAGGTGTAGATGACGGTGGCGACGGACTCGGGGGTGACCGCGCGGCGGTGCCGGTGCACCGTCTCGTCGTCGATGTGGGTGCCCGACGCGGCGACCTCGTCGACCGCGCCGCCGTCCAGCTGCCACAGCCGGCGCAGGTGCGGGAGCCGGTCGATGACCGTCGCGATCGTCATCGCGTGGTCCTCGTGCTCCACGATCGCCGCCGTCACCTGGGCGTCGTACATCATCCAGAAGACCTGCTCGGCGGACGAGGTCGGGTACACCGGGACGACCTGGGCGCCGATGCTCCACAGCGCGAAGTCGAACAGGGTCCACTCGTAGCGCGTGCGGGACATGATGGCGACGCGGTCGCCGAACCGGATGCCCTGGGCGAGCAGGCCCTTGGCCAGCGCGAGGACCTCGTCGCGGAACCGGGCCTGGGTGACGTCGTGCCACTGGCCCGCGGCGTCCTTGCGGCCCAGGGCGATGTGCCCCGGATCGTCCAGGGCGCGGTCGAACACGGCGTCGGCCAGGCCGCCCACCGGCGGCGCCGACGCCAGGGCAGGGGTGGTGATCTCGCGCATGTTGCTCCTTGTGGCGCTCCGCACAGCGTCGGTGACGGTACCGGACCGCGCGGTCGGGCGGGAGGGGGTGCCCGCGTTCCCGGACACGCGGAATATGCACAGGTCAGCCATTTAAATGGGGCTACAAGGGAAGGCGCGGGACAGATTACTTACGCTTCAGTAAGTTCGGTGCCGCAATCTCCCGGGCGCCTTCACGGGTCTCCACCGAATCTGTACGGAGACGGCACCCCGGCCCGTTCACCCCCGTTTTTGGACGGAGTGGTCAGTTCCGCTACGGGTCGGCAGGACAGTACCAGGTCGAAGATCATGAAGCAGCCGGTCGGGCGGACCGGGTTTCAGCGCAGCCGGTCGCCGCCCGCGAGGATCGCCGCGCCCAGGGCCCGCGCGGGCCCCTCCTCCTTGGTGCCGCGCAGGACGAAGTCGACCTCGCCGAGCTCCGGCAGCCCGGCCCGCTCCGGGGCCCGCACCAGGCCCGGCGGCACCAGTCCGCGCGAGTGGGCCATCACGCCGAGGCCGGCCCGGGCCGCCGCCACGAGCCCGTTCAGCGAACCGCTCGTGCACGCGATCCGCCAGGCCCGGCCGTGCCGCTCCAGCGCCTCCATGGCCAGGGCCCGCGAGATCCCCGGCGGCGGATACACGATCAGCGGCACCGG